>CACYWL010000001.1 GCA_902778055.1 uncultured Eubacteriales bacterium
TTTGCAAAAAAATAAAGCCCCATAAGGCTTTGCAGCGATTTTGGTGTCAGTCAACTGTTAAACTCCCGGCCGGAAGGGCGAACGTGCTGATCTTCCCGGACCTGCAGTCGGGCAACATCGGGTACAAGATCACCCAGCGGATCGGCGGCGCGGAATGCTTCGCCGTGCTGCAGGGGCTCGCCAGCCCCTGCAACGACCTGTCCCGGGGGTGCAGCGTCGAGGATATCGTCAACACCGTCGCCCTGACCGCCGTGCAGGCCGGAGCCTGAGCTCTGATTCCGGATTTTCCTCTTTTCAAAACGGGAAAAAAAGAGTATAATACACCCATGTTTCTGGAGAAGCGGAGGGTTGGCTATGGACGACAGATTTGAGACCATGAAATTCAAGCCCATCGAGGATTCGGGCAATGAGGCGCAGGACATTCTGATGTATGTCTACCGGGCGCTTCAGGCCAAGGGCTACGACCCGATCACCCAGCTGGTCGGGTATATCTACTCCGGCGACCCGACCTACATCACCAGCTACAACTCCGCGAGAAGCATGATCTGCCGCCTGGAGCGGGACGAGATTATCGAGGAGCTGGTTCGATCCTACCTGGAAACGCATTGAGAACTGATGAGGGGCGCCGGCTGCGGCGCCTCTTTTTTAAGGATACCCGGCTGGAAAGGAGACAAGACCCGACATGAGAAGATCCGGTTTCACCGCGGCGCTGCTGATGGCGCTGATCCTGGTGCTGGCGCTGCCGGTACCCGGCGCGCTGGCGGCGGATGCATTCCGGTTTGAGGAGAAGTCCATCGACCTGTTTGAGGGTCAGACGGCGCAGGTGCCGCTGATCCGGGAGGGAAAGCCCGCGGAGGAGGGGACGATTACCTACAGCTGCCGGAATCCGAAGGCCGTCTCCGTGGCGGAGGACGGGACCATTACCGCGATCCAGAAGGGAAAGTCCACCGTGCAGGCGACGGTCACCACGGAAAAGCGGTCCTGGACCGCGAATCTGACCGTGAACGTGCTGCGCCCAGTGACCCGGGTGACGCTGAACACGGAGCGGCTGAAGGTGTATACGCCCTCGGATCCGGAGATCAGCGGCCTGCTGCGGCAGGAGACGGAGTACGACGTGATCGTGATCGCGGCCGGCAAATCCATGGACCTGAGGGCCACCTGCACGCCCGCGGACGCGAACAGCAAAAGAGTCGTGTTCTCTTCCTCGGACGAGGGGATCCTGAACGCCGGAAGGGAATCCGCCAGGGCCATTCAGGCCGGGGAATGCGACCTGACCGTCGCCAGCGCCCAGAACCCGGAGGTGACCCAGACCTATCATGTGCTGGTGATTCAGCCGGTGACCCGGGTGACCGTGTCCTCCCCGGAGGGAAAGACCGTGAACGCCGGGGAAACCCTGCAGCTGCAGGCGGATACCGAGCCCGGGAACGCCAGCATCCCGAGCGTGACCTGGAAATCAAGAAATGACAGCATCGCCACGGTGGACCAGAACGGCCTGGTCACCGCGAAGAAAAAGGGCACCGTGACCATCGAGGCGGAGGCCGCGGACGGATCCGGTAAGTCCGGAAGCATCGGGCTGACGGTGGCCCAGAAGGTGACCTCGGTCTCCATCCGGGAGAGCGGAATCAATCTGGCCACCGGCCAGCAGGGCTACCTGCACGCCACCGCGCTGCCGGAGAGTGCCAACGAGAAGGGGATCGTCTGGGCCTCCTCGGACCCGGACATCGCGACGGTGAACCAGTCGGGACAGGTCAAGGGGATCCGGCGGGGAGAATGCACCATCACCGCGACCAGCAAGAGCAATCCCTCCGTTTTCGCGGAGGTTCCCGTTCAGATCATTCAGCGGGTCACTCAGATCACCTTTGACGAACCGGTGTCCCTGCCCGTGCAGACGCAGGCACAGCTGGTCTGGCATGTGTATCCGGCGGACGCGACCATCAAGGACGTCACCTTCAGCTCCAACAACCGGAAGGTGGCCACGGTGGACGCCAACGGCCTGGTTTCCGGCCTGACCCGTGGCTCGGCGGTCATCACCGCCACGGCGACGGACGGATCCAACCGCCGGGGGCAGATCCGGGTCACCGTGACCCAGCCGGTGGAGGGCGTGCGCATCCAGTACGACGTCTACCATATTCAGCTGGACGGAAGCCTGAACGTCAAGGCGATCATCCGGCCCTCCAACGCGAACAATCAGAACGTGCATTTCACCCTGGAGGACGATTATATCGCGTCCGTTTCCGATCAGAAGAACATCGGGCGGGTCCGGGGCTGGCATCCCGGACGGACGACCCTGACGGGCGTCACCGAGGACGGCGGCTTCTCCGACACGGCGGAGATCCGCGTCGCGGATTTCAACCGGGCCATCGTGGTGGACGACCTGTACATGGAATGGGAGAACATCCGCCTCGTGCTGCGCAACCGCAGCGACTTCAGCGTGGACCGGGTCTACTTCACCGTCGAGACCTTCAACGCCGCCGGGGAGCCGCTGGTATGCAACGCGGACGGGGTGAGCAATTTCTTCGAGGGCATGTACCGGCTGGAGATTCCGCCGGAAGGGATTTCGGAGCACTACATGTTTGACTTCGGCGATTACGTCCAGCCCACGGAGCGGATCGGAACCGTGACGGTGACCGTGACCGGATGGCGGGATCTGGAGGGATACACCCGGAACATCCCGGAGGAGCAGCGGCCGACCCAGAGCTTCACCCGCTTCATCCCGCCCACTCAGGTGCTGTGGCAGACGGAGAATCCCTGGGTGACGCCGATTCCCCCGTACTGGTACGCACAGCCCTGAGAGGCGCGGCTTTTCGGGCAATGATCAGAGAACGAGACAGAAGCTTTCGGGGACGGTCCGGATTCCGGGCCGTCCCCGTCGGATAAAGGAGAAAAACGGATGCCGGATATTGTGGTGATCGGGGCCGGGCACGCGGGCTGCGAGGCGGCGCTTGCGGCGGCGCGGATGGGGATGGATACGCTGCTGCTGACGCTCAACATGGACGGCGTGGCGCTGATGGCCTGCAATCCCGTGATCGGCGGATCCGCAAAGGGACATCTGGTGCGGGAGATTGACGCGCTGGGCGGAGAGATGGCCCTGGCGATTGACGATACCTTTCTGCAGAGCCGGATGCTGAACACGGGCAAGGGGCCCGCCGTGCACGCCCTGCGCGCCCAGGCGGACAAGCAGGCCTATCAGAACCGGATGCGGAAGGCGCTGATGACCCAGCCCCGGCTCACGCTGCGCCAGGGAGAGGTCGCCGGCATCGAAACCGAGAACGGCCGGGTGACCGCGGTCACGACGGAGACGGGCATGCGCATTCCCTGCCGGGCCGCGGTCGTCGCGACGGGGGTTTATCTGAAGGGCCGGATCATCATCGGGGAGCACAGCCACGAGGGAGGCCCCCAGGGGCTGATGCAGGCCGGCAGCCTCAGCGCCGGGCTGCGGCAGCTGGGATTTGAGCTGCGCCGCTTCAAGACCGGGACGCCCGCCCGGGTGGATCAGCGGACCATCGATTTTGACGAGATGGAAATCCAGCGCGGGGACGAGCCGGTGGTGCCCTTTTCCTTCATGAACCAGGGGCGGAGGATGGAGAATACCTATGCCTGCTATCTGACCTGGACCAATGAGGAGACGCACCGGATCATCCGGGAAAACCTGCACCGGGCTCCGCTTTACAGCGGGAAAATCCACGGCATCGGGCCCAGATACTGCCCCTCCATCGAGGACAAGATCGTCCGCTTCGCCGACAAGGAAAGGCATCAGCTGTTTCTGGAGCCGGAGGGGAAAAACAGCCTGGAATGGTACGTGCAGGGCATGAGCTCCTCCCTGCCGGAGGACGTGCAGTGGCGCATGTACCGGACGATCCCGGGGCTGCGGCGGTGCGAGCTGACGCGGCTGGCCTATGCCATCGAATACGACTGCATCGACAGCCGGGAGCTGCGGCCGACGCTGGAGAGCCTGCGGTTCCGGGGACTCTTCTTCGCCGGGCAGATCAACGGAACCAGCGGATACGAGGAAGCGGCGGCCCAGGGGCTGCTGGCGGGGATGAACGCGGCCCTCGGCCTGCAGGGGCGGGAGCCCGTGATCCTGACCCGGGACCAGGCCTACATCGGCGTCATGACCGACGATCTGACCACCAAGGGAACCGACGAACCCTACCGGATGATGACCTCCCGGGCGGAGCACCGGCTGTATCTGCGGCAGGACAACGCCGACCTCCGGCTGACGGAGATCGGCGCGGAGGCGGGGCTGGTTACCCCGGAAAGGCTGGATGCCATGCGCCGCAAGCGCGAGGAGACCGGGGAGGTGCTGCGCAGGCTGCGTACGACCCGGTTTGCCCCGGGGGAGAAGCTGGGAGCTTTCCTGAAAAAGCACGGGCAGCCGGAGACCGCCGGGTCCCTCAGCGGGGAGGAGCTGCTCCGGCGCCCGGCCATCTGTCTGCGGGATCTGGCGGAGATGGAGGAAAGCTGGGAGCAGGTTTCCCCGGCCGCCGCGGAGCAGGCGGAGATTTCCGTCAAGTATGCCGGATATCTGGAAAAGCAGGAGGCGCTGATCCGCCGGGCCCGGCTCGCGGAACGCACGCGGCTGGCGGAGGACATTCCCTATGAAAGCATCACCGGACTCCGGTTGGAGGCCCGGCAGAAGCTGGCCCGGCAGAAGCCGGTTTCCCTCGGCGCCGCCGGGCGGATCCCCGGGGTGAACCCGGCGGACGTGGCGGTGCTGTCCGTCTGGCTGGAGAAGGAGAGACAGGAAGCGGAAAGAAAAAACGAGGACACGGAAGCCGAAAAAGAAATTCCCGAAACATAAAGGCATCGCCCGCGCCGAAGCGCGGGCGATGATCATTTTCAGGTAATGCTGCGCGGGCAGCTTTTTTCCGGAGCCCTGTCCTACGGAGCGGCAGGCGGGGCTTCCGCGGCCCCTTCCTCCCGGAGACGGGCGATTTCCTCTTCCAGCTCCGCGATTTCCCCGCGAAGCTCCTCCGCGCGGGCGTCGGATTCCTCCAGGGTCAGCCGGGCCTCCTTCAGCGCGTTCGTTACGGTTTTCAGTTCCTCCTGGAGGGCCTCCTTCCTTTCGGCGGTGTCCTCCCAGGCGGCGCGGCTTTCGGAAAGCTGACGGTTCAGATTCCGGAGCTTCTGCCGGTCCCGGAGGATGCCCTCCCCCAGATACCAGGCCACGGCCAGGGCCGATACCGCCGCGGCGCAGAGCAGCAGCCTCATGAATTTGCTCACGGCATTTCCTCCTTCGAAGATGCATGTCCGTCCGGAGCCTCCTGCGCGGGCGCCTCAGGAACGCCCTCTCCGGCAGGCGCGGGAGATTCTTCCGCGTCCCCGGTGCGGGCCGCGGCCTCCAGCGCCTTCTTCTCCGCCCGGAGCTGCTTCCGGACTTCCTTCAGCCGTTTGACCTCTTCGGCGGCAGCTTCCGCCCGGGGCTGCGTCTCCCGGAGCTCCTCCCGGACCCGGGGCAGCTCGGCGGTGACCTCGTCATACTCCGCCTGCTGCTTCCGCTCGCGGCCCCGGCTGGTTTCCAGGCTTCGGGCGGTATCCTCCAGGGAGAAATTCAGCCCGGAGCGCAGGGGCACAAAAACGGCCATGACCGCGGAGAAAAGCAGCATGACCGCGATGAACAGGCCGGTCAGGAGAGTCCCCTTCTTCTTTTCACGCATCATGGCCGCCTCGTCTGTCAAAAATCTTCAAATCCGGGAAAATCTTATCACAACCCGCGCGGGCGCGCAAGGCGTCAGAAAGCGCGCCCGCGGCCCAGCAGCCGGCGCCAGGCGTAGATCAGCCGGGCCCGGCGGGGCAGCGCGCGCCGGAGGGATCCGGCGGTTTCCCGGGCCAGCCGGGTATCCTCCGGCAGGGCCTGGACTCTTCCGTACCGCAGCAGGGAAGCGCATTCTCCCAGCTCGGAAAGGGGAACTCCGGGGCCCGATTCCGCGTCCAACCGTCTTGTAAAGGACATCAGCGTCTCCCCGGAAGCCCGGAAGAAGCCCGCGGCGGAAAGACGGGAAAGAGCATCCTCAAGCCAGACCTCGAAGCGGCCGCCCTCCTCCGGGAGACGCTTTTCCCGGAAGGCCGGATCCGTCAGCCGCCAGCGGAGAAGAAGGAGGAGGAGAAGCAGCAGGACGAGCAGGAGAACCGCCGGGATCCAGGGGAAACCGGCGGAGCTTTCGGCGCCCTCCGGGGGCCTGTTCTCCGGATCGGGAGAGACGGCCGGGGACGGGGTCTCGCTTTCCTCCGATTCCGCGGCCGGCGAAGGAGTCGGGGTCTCCGGCTGAACAGGGGAAACGGAAGGCTGCGCAGGATCCGAATCCGTTTCGCTGTTCCCGATCCGGTGGGGCGTGGCATCAAAGGTGAGCCAGCCGAAGCCCCGGAAATAGACCTCCGTCCAGGCATGGGCGTTCAGCCCGGTCACCAGCGCCTCGCCGGTGCGGCCGGGCTCGGCCAGATAGCCCTCCACGTACCGCGCGGGCAAACCCGCCATCCGGCAGAGGACGGTAAGGGCGGAGGCAAAATAGGTACAGTACCCCTCGCGGGTATTGAACAGGAAATTCGTGACAAAATCCACGTTTCCGGGCTGGAAGGGGACATCCAGACGGTACCGGTAATTCCGGCTGAGGTGATTCTGCAGGGCAAGGGCTTTTTCGTAGGGAGAGGAAAGGCCTTCGGTCAGATCCGCGGCGAGCTGCCAGACCGGCTCCTCCAGATGCGGAGGGAGGGCTGTGTAAATCTCCCGAAGGGCATCGTAACGGTCATCCTCCTCCCGGGCCGCCGCGTCCACCACCGTGCCGAGCCCCGCATCCCCGCCGGTCATCAGCGGCGCGGAGACCGACCAGGTATCTCCCTCCTCCAGGTTTCGGGTCACAAAGAGCTCGGAGGAATCGGTAAAATAGGGAACCAGCTCCCCGCCGGCCCGGAGCTCCCGGACGCGCTGGGGAACGAAAAGCGTCGAGGTCCCGCTGCCAAGCATGCGGACGGAGAGGGTGGACTCCGCGGTCAGGGCGGAGGAGAGGCTGCCGGAGGGAAGCTGCTGATCAAAAAGATCCGCCCGCCGCTCCGTCTGGCCCCGCGCATCCCAGAGATAGCGCCGGCCGCCCAGCGTGTTCCTCCAGCAGCGGCCGTCATAGGCGTTCAGAATGGCTCCGCGGAGATAGGCGGCGCGGGGCGCCGAAACCTGCAGGACCGGCCGGTCGGAAGGAGTGACCGGTCCGCCCAGCTGGGAAAGGCCCTGGGGATAATAGCCCTCGGAGGAGAGAGAGAACACGTCCCGGGGCTCGGTAAAGAACAGCCGGTCCAGAACGTTCTGGCGGAGCGCGTCCGTCCTTTCCTTCAGCGCGGGCAGCACCAGCCCGGAGGGAGGGGTCAGCGCGAAGGCCAGGAGCAGGCCAGCGGCCGCCCAGGGAAGAATCCGCGGAAGGGAGAGCTCCTCATGCCTCTCCATCAGCAGAAGCAGAAGCGCGGCCAGAACGGCGGGCAGGAGGCGCGGAAGCAGATCCGGCCGATCCCCCAGCCACAGCAGGAGCAGGGAGGCGATCACCGCCAGGACGGCGCCCAGGCCGCCGGCGCTTTTCCGACAGCAGAGGAAGGAGAGCAGGGTGATCAGCGCGGTCAGCACCAGGGATGCCTCCCGGGCAACCAGGGGAAGGGCTCCCGGAACGCCGGTCACCTGCAGCGTGAAGGCCCGGAGCAGATCGGAAAGCAGCGCGGAGCCGGGGGCGGAAAAGGCCCAGACCAGCAGCGTCAGAGCCAGCGCAAGGCTGCCCCAGAGGGCCGTGCGGCGCGTCAGACCGACCGCCTCCAGCGCCAGCGCCTCCGCCAGAAGCAGCAGAAGGCAGGGCAGCACGGGGACGGCAGCGCCCAGCATCCCCAGCAGGGGAAGCAGCAGCCCGGCGGCCAGAAGCAGCGTCAGAAGCAGCCGGGGCCATTTTTCAGTCAGCAGCGCACGCATGGGAGCCTGAGATTTCTCCTTTCCGAAAGCGTCAGAGAGCGGGATTCTTCCGGTCGGGCCGGACATAGGAGACCTGGATGCCGCTCTGCTGAAGACGGGAAATCAGGGACAGCAGGGCGGGATCCTCCGGAGTAAAGGTGACCATATAAAAGCGAAGGGCGGGACCGAGACGGCGCAGGCGCGTCATGATATCCACGAGGGCGGAATTCAGGCGGGCCGAGATGACCACCAGGCAGCCGACCTTCCGCAGACGGCGGCTTTCCAGCGTCAGCACCCTCTCGAAACGGTCCGGCTCGGAGAAATCCACCCGGGCAAGGCTTTCCAGCGCAAGGGGCAGCCCCATGGCCTTTTCCAGCTCCGCGGGATGCGCCCCGAAGAGAGGCAGATGGACGGTCAGATCCGTGGGCAGCTGATCCGCGAAAACCGAGGCGGCGGTCTCCAGAAGCGCGTCCCGGAGATCCGCCTCCGCCTCCGGATGGCCCAGGGAGGGCGGGGCGGAGCAGTCCATCAGCACGAGCACCTCCCGCAGGATCGGCTCGTCGTATTTCCGGACCAGAAGCTCCCGCTTCCGCAGGGAAAGCTTCCAGTGCACCTTCTTCAGCGGGTCTCCGGGCTGATAATCCCGGATATCCGAGGGCGCGGCCAGATCCTCCGTCGCCCGGGCGAGCATTTCGCTGCCCGGATCCCCCGGCGCGAGGGGGAGCGGATCCGTGGAGAACACCGTGGGCAGCACCAGAAGGCGGAAGGGCTCATCGTCCACGGCCCTGCGCACGGAGAAGAAGCCCAGCAGATCCTCGACGCACCAGGCCCGCACCCCCGGCGCGAGCTCCCCGATGTGATCCGCCCGGAAGGGGAGCACCAGGGTCTGGCGCTTGCCGGGGCAGTCGCGCAGCCAGATTTCCCGGACAGGAAGACCGGGCCCGTCGCTGAGCTCCAGCATCACCGGCGCGATGGGCAGGAGCCCCCGGTGCCGGATCTGAAGCGTCAGCCGGACGGCCTCCCCGCGCCGCACCGTCCGGCTGTCGAGCTCCCCGGAGAGGCGCAGGGTCCTTGCGGCCCAGAGCACACTGACCAGGCCGAAGAGAAGCCCCACCGTCAGCAGCACCGCCACCAGGAGCAGGAGCGGGCTGCCCGTCGCCAGGGCTGCCGCCAGGAAGACGGCCAGAAAGCCCAGGGGCAGCGCAATATGACAACTCATAGCCGGACCGGCACCTCCGTGCTGCGCATGATCCGGACCAGCACATCCTCGGCCTGAACGCCCTTCATGCGGGCCTCCGGGCTGAGCACCATCCGGTGGGCAAAGACGGGAAGCAGCATATGCTGCACATCCTCGGGAAGAACAAAATCCCGGTCATCCAGCAGCGCACAGGCCTGGGCGCCGCGGATCAGGGCAATGGCGGCACGGGTGGAGGCTCCCAGCTGAAAGGAGGCGTCCTTCCGGGTCGCTGCGGCCAGGACCGCCACATAATTGCGCACCTCCGGAGAGCAGTAAACCGTCGCGACCTGCTCCTGCATGGCCAGGATATCCTGGGCGGTGCAGATGGGCGTAATCGCGTCCATGGGCCGGACGGAGCCGGAATACCTTTCCAGAACGTCCATCTCCTGCTCCACGGTCGGATACCCGATGGAAATCCGGAGGAAAAAGCGGTCCACCTGGGCCTCCGGCAGCGGATAGGTGCCGACGAATTCGCCGGGGTTCTGCGTCGCCAGGACGATAAAGGGCCGGGGGAGCGGATGGGTAACGCCGTCCACGGTGACCTGATGCTCCTCCATGACCTCCAGCAGGGCGGACTGGGTTTTCGGACTGGTGCGGTTGATTTCATCCGCCAGAATGATCTGGCTCATGACCGCGCCCTCCCGGAACTCCATTTCCCCGGTCTGGAAATTCGCCAGGGTGTACCCCGTAATGTCCGAGGGCATCAGATCCGGCGTAAACTGAATCCGGCGGAAGGTGCAGTCCAGGGATTTGGCCAGGGCGCTGGCGAGGGTCGTTTTCCCCACGCCCGGCACATCCTCGATCAGCACGTGACCGCGGCAGAGCAGGGCAATGAGGGCGTACTCGATGGCCTCCTCCTTGCCGACGATCGCCTGGCTGATGGACTGCTGCAGGGAAAGAATCATCCGGCCGGGATTGAACATGGTTTCTCTCCTCCTTGAAGCCAAAGGAATTCCGGCAGATTATACCCTGAAAAGCGGGAACGCGCAAGGCGAAGGGGAAGACCGGCAGCGGGAGGAGGGGCGAAAAGGAGAGGACGTCCCCGGCCCCCGTTCCCGCAGGGCGGAGGCGCCCCGCCCCGCGGACCGAAAAGAGATTTGCACTTGTCAGAATGTCGGAATCCTCTTATAATATACCTACTATCTTGCAGAAAGGCGGCGGGCATCATGACGGTCAAAGAAAACTATTTGCAGTGGCTGAAGGATTTCGCGGGAGACGCGGAAACCGTGAAGGAACTGGAGGCAATCCGGGACGACGAGAAGGAAATCGAGGACCGGTTCTATACCGAGCTGAGCTTTGGCACCGCGGGCATGCGCGGCGTGCTGGGCGCGGGCATGAACCGCATGAACAAATACAATGTCCGCCGCGCGACCAAGGGCTTGGCGGGATATCTGAAGGAGAATCCGGAAAACGCGAAGCGCGGCGTCGTGATCGGATATGACAGCCGGAATTTCAGCGCCGAGTTCGCGAAGGATACGGCACTGGTGCTCTGCGCGGAGGGCGTTCCCGCCTACCTGTTCGACGCGCTCCGGCCCGTGCCGCTGCTGAGCTACGCGGTGCGGCACCTGAACGCCGCGGCGGGCATCGTCATTACCGCCAGCCACAATCCGCCCCAGTACAACGGATACAAGGTCTACGGGGAGGACGGCGCCCAGGTCGGCCCGGAGGCGGCGGAGGGCATCACGAAGGTCATCCGCGCGACCAAATATACCGACTGCGTGCTGATGGACGAGGCGGAGGCGAAGAAAAAGGGCCTGCTGAAAATCATCGGCGACAAAGAGGTGGACGACGACTACATGGCGCAGGAGAAGACCCTGGTCGTGCAGCCGGAGATGCTCGCCCGGATGGGGAAGAAGCTGAGCATCGTCTATACCCCCCTGCACGGCAGCGGCAATGTGCCGGTGCGCCGGGTGCTGAAGGAGCTGGGCATCGAAAAGCTGGCGGTGGTCTCCGAGCAGGAGAAGCCGGACGGCAATTTCTCCACGCTGACCTGCGCGCCGAATCCGGAGAACCCGGAGGCCTTCACGCTGGCCTTCCAGCTGGCGGAGAAAACCGGGGCGACGGTCATCTTCGCCACGGATCCGGACTGCGACCGGCTGGGCGTCGCCGTCAAGGACGGCAAGGGTGAATGGCACCTGCTGACGGGCAACCAGATCGGCTGCGTGCTGCTGCATTACATCCTGTCCACCCGGAAAAAGCAGGGGACCCTGCCGGAGAACGCCGCGGCCTGCAAGAGCATCGTGTCCACCTCGCTGGCCAACCGGATCTGCGAGCACTACGGCGCGAAGATGTTCGAGGTGCTGACCGGCTTCAAGTTCATCGGCGAAAAGATTCAGCAGTTCCAGGATACCGGGGACTATACCTTCCAGTTCGGCTTTGAGGAAAGCTACGGCTTCCTGAGCTCCACCTTCGTCCGGGACAAGGACGGCGTCAACGCCAGCCTGCTGGTGACCGAGGTGGCCGCGGCCTGCGAGGAGGAGGGCATCACCCTTTACGACCGGATGCAGCAGATCTTCCGGGAGTACGGCTACTATGTCGAAAAGGTGGTTTCCACCACCCTGCCGGGTAAGGACGGCCTGACGAAGATGAAGGAAATCATGGCCGGGCTGCGGGAGAATCACCCGGCGGAGATCGGCGGGCTGAAGGTGACCGCGGTGCGCGATTACCTGAAGGGCATCCGGACGGCGGACGGAAAGAGCGAGCCCACCGGGCTGCCGGCCTCCGACGTGCTGTATTTTGAGCTGGAGAGCGGCAACTGGGTCTGCGTACGTCCCAGCGGCACGGAGCCGAAGATCAAGCTGTACGTCAACACCAACGCGCAGGACAAGGCGGAGGCGGAGAGCCTCAACGCCAGGCTCTGCGAGGCCAGCCAGGCGCTGATGAAATAATCCCGGCGCGGCGCCCCGGGACGGCCCGGGGGCGCCGCACGGCTGAAAACGGAACACGCGGGGAGCACCGCGGAATAAAGACTGAAGGCGGGGAATGCAATTTGTTCGGACGGATGATGAATAGCTACTACTACGGAAAGAGCGGAAAGGGCGATTTCCGGAAGGAGGACATGCCGGAGAACCGGTGGGAGCTGTTCTGGGATACGCTGCGGACGCGGGCGAGCGCGCTGTGCAGGCTGAACCTGATGTATGCGGTGGTCTGGCTTCCGACGATGATCGTGCTGCTGATGAGCTTCATGAGCGGGATTTCCAATCTGAACACCATCCTGTCGGCGAAGGACGGGACGCTGAAGCAGGCGGTCGAGGAATCCGCGGGTCAGGAGAACGCCCTGAACTACACGGACGAACAGATTGCCGAGATTGCTCAGATGAACCCGGTGGATTTTCTGAACAGCAGCATTTTCAGCACCCTGCTGATCCTGATTCCCTGCATCGCCATCACCGGCCCCGCCACCGCGGGCGTTGCCTACGTCACGCGGAACTGGGCCCGGGATGAGCACGCCTTCATCTGGAGCGACTTCAAGGACGCCGTGAAGGAAAACTGGAAGCAGGCGCTGCCGGTTTCCCTGCTGACCGCTGTCATGCCGCTGCTGGTATACATGGGCTGGCGGTTCTACGGGCAGCTGGCGGCGACGCAGACCTTCATGATCGTTCCCCAGGTGCTGGTCGTCATGGTGGCGGTGATCTGGTCCGTCTGCGTGACGTATATCTATCCGCTGATGGTGACCTACACCCTGAAGATGAAGGACCTGTTCCGCAACGGGATGCTGCTTGGCGTGGCCCGGCTGCCCATGAGCGTCGGGATCCGGCTGCTGCACTGCGTGCCGGTCCTGCTGGGTTTCCTGCTCTGCTATCTTTGGAACCCGATCTACGGCGGGCTGATTATGTTCGGCTACTACCTGCTGTTCGGCTTCTCGCTGAGCCGGTTTGTGACCGCCAGCTATACCAACGCGGTTTTTGACCGCTTCCTGAACAGCCGGATCGAGGGCGCGAAGGTCAACCAGGGCCTGCGGCAGCAGAGCGACGAGGACGAGGACGAAGAAGAAGACGAAGAGGATGCCTGATGTACCAGGATTTTGCGGAAATCTATGACCGGCTGATGGACAACGTACAGTATGACAGGTGGGCGGACTATTATGTTCGCCTGCTGTCCATTTATGGGGTCCGAGAGGGAAAGATCTGCGAATGCGCCTGCGGGACAGGGAGCCTGACCATTCCGCTGCAGCGGGCCGGGTTCCAGATGACGGGGGTGGACCTGAGCCGGGAGATGCTCTGGCAGGCGGCCCAGAAGGCCCGGAAAACAGGGATGGCGATTCCCTTCGTCCAGCAGGACATGCGGGCCCTGAACCTGCACCGGCCGATGGACGCGGTGATCGCGACCTGCGACGGCGTGAACTATCTGCTGACGGAGGAGGATCTGCGGAGCTTCCTGCGGGCGGCCTGGCGGGCCATCCGGCCGGGCGGCGCACTGATCTTTGACGTGTCCACGCCCCACAAGCTGCGGGACGAGCTGTGCTCAGGGCTGATCTGCGAGGATACGGAGGACATCACCTATTTCTGGCAGAACCGGTGGAACGCACATACGCGGACGGTGGAGATGGTGCTGTGCTTCTTCCTGCGGGAGAAGGACGGACGGTACCGCCGGATGGATGAGCGGCAGGTTCAGCGGGGCTGGGAAGCCCAGGAGCTGAAGAACATGCTGCTGCAGACGGGATACCGGGGTGTCTGTATCTACGGGGACGGAAACCTGAACCCCGCGAAGGAGACGGACCAGCGCTGGCACATCTGCGCCAGCCGGCCGGCGGACGGGGAGTAGCGCCGGAAACTGCCGCAAATAAGAAAGCGAGAAACAAGATATATGGACGAAATGATTCAACATCCGGATGAAATCCTGCACATTGACCTCGGGGAGGGGCAGGCGCGGGTGCTGCTTTGCAGCTCGACCGAAATGACCAGAAAATGCACGGAAATCCACGGCGCCTCGGCCGTGGCCGCCGCGGCGCTGGGCCGGCTGATGACCGGCGCGGCCATGATGGGCGTAATGCTGAAGGGCGAGGAGGAATCCGTCACGGTGACCTTCAAGGGGGACGGACCCATGGGCACCCTGATGGCGGTTGCGGATCACGGGGATGTCCGGGCGTGCGCGGACGATCCGACGGTGAGCCTGCCCCTGCGGGAGGACGGAAAGCTGGATGTCGGCGGCGCGGTCGGACATACGGGCCGGATGATCGTCGTGCGGGATCTGGGCAACGGAAAGCAGTATGTCGGACAGAGCGAAATCGTCAGCGGCGAGATCGCGATGGATTTTGCCAACTACTTCACCGTGTCCGAGCAGCAGCCCAGCCTCGTGGCTCTGGGCGTCCGGATTCATGAAGGCCTCGTGCTGCAGGCCGGAGGCATCCTGATCCAGCCGCTGCCCGGATGCCCGGAGGAGATGATCGATCAGCTGGAGCTGCGGAGCCCGATGTTCGCGGACATCAGCCGGGAGCTGACCTTCGGAACCCTGGAGGAGCTGACCGGGGACTGGTTCCGGGGACTGAATCCCCGGATCCTGGAGCGAACCCCGATCCGGTACCGCTGCAGCTGCAGCCGGGAGCGGATGGAAAAGGCGCTGATCTCCCTGGGAAGGAAGGATCTGCAGAGCCTGATCGACGAAGGGCAGGGCGCGGAGCTGAGCTGCCATTTCTGCCATCGGAAGCACTTCTTTACGACGGAGCAGCTGAAGGATATGCTGGAGAAAGCGGGGACCAAAGCATGAGCATGATGCCAATCATCAATTTTGACGAACATTTCGCGGACTATACCTCCGCGTGGATGAAGGAACATCAGGGGGACTACGCCACCTATGACGAGATGGAGGCGGATCTGCCGAAGGTCTACATGATGTTCCTCAACACCCGAGCCGCCTGGCTGGGAAGCCTGACGCCGGGATCCTACTTCACGCAGTTCGAGGATCCGAAGGTGCTGGTGGACTGGATGCACGAATACTGCCGCCAGGGCGTGCCGGTGCCGGATCTGCTGACGGAGCAGATCACCTTCGTGGGAAAGCCCTGCGAAAAGCGGCTGGTCGAGCTGCTGAAGGATCCGGAGGCCGGAGAGGAAGCGAAAATGCTGGCCATCGGGCTGCTGCGGGAGATGGGCAGCACCCTGCCGAAGATGCTGTATATCAACTGGCAGCTGGACCGGGACGAGAAGGACGAGATGAAGGACAATGCGCTGGACAGCCTGCGGGAGATGGGCGAGACCGCCGTGCAGCCGATGCTTCAGGCCGTGCGTGAGGCCAATGCCGCCGGACAGGAGGCGCTGCTGGACGTGCTGTCCAATTATCCCGGAAACGAGCAGATCTTCCAGCTGGCGATCCGGCTTTTCCGGGATCATCCGGAAAAACGGGCGCTCTTTGCCGGATATCTGGCGCGGATCGGGGATCCGCGGGCGCTGACGGAGCTGGAGGAAGCGGCCCGGGAGAAGGAAATGAGCTATCTGACCTTCATCGAGATCCGGAACGCGATTGAGGAGCTGGGCGGGGAATGCCCGGAGCGGGAATTTGAGGAAGATCCTGAGTACGACGCGCTTCGCGGCATGGATCTGACCTGATGCCCCGCTGTGAAGGAGAAGGGACATGCTGTGCAGGCAATGCGGGTATTACGCGCCGGAGGAGGCCATCGTCTGCCCGAAGTGCGGAACGCTGATGCGCACGGACGCATCGGAAGGCGGCGGCGCGGAGTCCATCCGGCAGGGAAAGCGGGCGCGGGAGGCTGTCAAAAACCGGGCAGCGCGGACGGAGGAGGAAATCCGCCGGAAGCGCCGCAGCGGCGCCAGCCACGCGACCGTGCCGCTGCAGCCGGTGAAGGACACGCGCGTGGAGGAAGCAGAGGCAGAAGAGGAAACGGAGGGATACTTCGATCCCATTGAGGAGAACCTGGGAGGCATCGGCGCGGAAGAGGAAGAACTGAAACGGAAAACCTTCGAGCGCCGGAAAACGGAGGAAT
The DNA here is from genome assembly GCA_902778055.1 of uncultured Eubacteriales bacterium. GTDB lineage: Bacteria > Bacillota > Clostridia > Christensenellales > Aristaeellaceae > Aristaeella. Next base: position 16,093 of record CACYWL010000001.1, read on the forward strand.
ACTCCGACGAGGCGGTCCGGCAGGCTCAGGCCGCCGCCTACGCCGCCCGGCACGCGCCCGGCCACGGAAACCGCAGGATGGTGAACTGGTTCAAGGTGGGGCTGGCGGCCTTCATTCTGACCGCGCTGGTGCTGGGCGGAGGCTATTTTTTCCTGAAAAGGACGGAGCCCGGCCAGATGCTGATGGCCCGGATGGGGCAGGAGGCCAACTCCACCGCGCTGTGGAAGGTCGGCGAGGAGCAGCTCGATCAGGGAAATATCGGCGAAGCCATCCTCAGCTTCGAGAAAGCCCGGGAGAAGGACGCGGAGAACGGCGTCGTGGATGTGGACGGACTGCTGCTGCTGGGAAACGCCTACGAGGCGGACGGCCGGGTCAAGGATGCCGCCGCCCTGTATGAGGAGATCTATACGGAAACGCCCAGCCGCTCCGAGGCCTATGTCAGCCATATCCGGCTGCTGCTGGCCAGCGGAGAGAAGGGAGCCAAGGCCAAAGCCAGCGAGCTGATGAAGCTGGCCTATGAAAAGACCGGGGATGAATCCTTCTATACCCAGCGGAACGACTATGTTCCGGCGCCGCCGGAGGTGGATCTGACCGCCGGTTACTATGAAACGAAAAAGTATATCGCCATCACCTCCTATCAGGGGTTTGACGTCTACTATACCTTCGACGAGAACGCGGAGCTGCCCGCGGGCGGAACCCTGTTCACGCAGCGCGTTTTCCTCGACGAGGGCATTCACACGCTGCGGGCCGTGGCGGTGGACGGGGAGCTGGTTTCCGACGAACTGAGAGGCACCTACCGGATCATCATGCCCTCGCCGCAGACGCCCAGGTCCTCCCTGGCGCCCAATACCTACAAAACCCGGCAGCGGGTTCGCCTGAAGCCCGGCCTGGACAACGAAAACGACGACGATATCGTGATCTATTACACCGTGGACGGCTCCCCGCCGGACGCGGACAGCCCGGTCTACACCGGGGAGGCCTTCTGGCTGCCGGGCGGAAGGGTGACGCTGAAGGCCGTGGCCGTCAACAAATACAACAAGGTTTCCAACATGCTGGAAATCCTGTACAAGATTGACATCCCCGAGCCGCTCCGCGGATACAATTACGAGACGGACGCGCCGAAGGATTTCACGCTGTACATCACCTCGATGATCGAGTTCCAGCAGATGTTCGGCGAGGGGACCCTGGTCGGAAACGTCACGCTGGAAAACCTCGACACGGAATGCCGCCGCTATGACTATGACTGGGGATACGCCGTCATGAGCAAGACGAAGAGCGGATGGGTTGTGGCCGAGGTCTGCCTAACCGGCACCGGACCCATCGCCGCGCCCCGGGGCACCAAGGTCGGCGACACGGAAAGCTTCGTGGTCAGCAAATTCCGGGACATGGGCCAGGTGGAAAGCCCCAGCGGAAACCGGGGCCTGTATGCCGGCAAGGACGGAACGGGAAAGATCTGGGTCCGGGAGGAGGGCGGAAAGATCATCCGCTACCGCTGCTACTCCGCGGACGGAGCCCACTGGTGGCAGCTCGACTATGTGACCAACGCGAACGGCACGGTCACCACCATCGACATGAAATACGATCCGTAAAACGAGATAAACTGAAGCCCCCGGCGAGACGCCGGGGGCTTTTAAATGAGGGGTCGGATAAAGGATCCGTTACAGGGTCACGCCGGTTTTGAAGATCGCCAGATCATGGAAGCCGCGGGCTTCGCTGACGACCTCCTTTCCGGAAGCAACCTCCATCACCAGATCCAGCAGGGCATCCGCCAGCTCGTCCAGGGTCTTTCCCTTCAGCAGATCCCCGGCCGCAAAATCGATCCAGTCCGACTTGAATTCCGCCAGACGCGGATTGGTGGCAATTTTCAGCGTGGGCACCGGGGAGGCGAAGGGCGTTCCGCGCCCGGTCGTGAACAGCACCAGATTCGCGCCGGAGGCGGCCAGGCCGGTGGCGGCCACCAGATCATTGCCGGGGGCGGAGAGAAGGTTCAGGCCCGGGTTCACGACCCGCTCGCCGTAGGCCAGCACGCCGCGGACAGGGGAGAAGCCGCTCTTCTGGGTGCAGCCCAGGGCCTTGTCCTCCAGGGAGGAGATGCCGCCGGCCTTGTTGCCCGGGGAGGGATTCTCATAGATCGTCTGATGATTCTCCTGATAATACCGTTTGAAGTTGTTGATCAGGCTGACGGTTTTTTCGAAGAGCTCCTCCGTCGGGCAGCGGGACATCAGGATGGTTTCCGCGCCGAACATCTCCGGCACCTCCGTCAGGATCGTCGAGCCGCCGAGAACGGCCATCCGGTCGCTGAGGCCGCCCACCACCGGATTGGCCGTGATGCCGGAGAAGCCGTCGCTGCCGCCGCACTTCAGGCCGACGACCAGCTTTGAGGCCGGGCAGGGCACGCGGGTTTCGGACCGCATCTGCGCGGCCAGCTCCTCGACCAGCTTCCGGGCGGCGGTATACTCATCCTCGACCTGCTGGCAGATGAGGAAACGCATGCGGCTTTCATCCGCGTCGGCGGGGAAGTGCTTTCTGATTTCCTCGATGGAGCTGTTTTCACAGCCCAGGCCCATCAGCAGCACGCCGCCCACATTCGGATGGGTGCAGAGATCGGCGAGGATCTGGCGGGTGTTCTCCTGGTCATCCCCCATCTGGGAGCAGCCGTAGGGGTGCGGGAAGGCATAGACATGATCCACGCCGGGGCCGACGAGGGACTGGCAGTCCCGCTCCAGCGCCCGGGCAATATCGTTGACGCAGCCCACCGTCGGGAGAATCCAGAGCTCATTGCGGATGCCGACCCGGCCGTCCTTCCGGGGATATCCCTGGAAGGTGCGCTCCCGGACCTCGGGCAGCCGGGCCTCCGGGGCGGGCTGCCAGGTGTAGGACAGGGTTTCGGACAGATTGGTTTTCAGGTTCTGGATATGCACATGGGAGCCCTTCGGGATGGGCTTCACGGCGTGCCCGATGGGGAACCCGTACTTGATGATGTTTTCCCCTTCGGCAATGTCTTTCAGGGCGATCTTATGGCCGGCGGGAATCTCCTCCAGCGCGGAGAGGGACAAGCCGGGAAGGCTGACTTCCGATCCGGCGGCCAGGGGCTCCAGGGCGACGGCCACGTTGTCCGTCGGATGAATACGCAAAACAGAAGGCATCGGAAAATCCTCCAATCTCAGATTCGGCGCCGCGCGGCCGGCCTCCGGGCCTCCCGCGCGGAAAAACGCGGATTTTTGAAAAGCAGGCCGGCGGGGAAGAACCGCGCCGGCCGTATCATCAGCGGGGAATCAGCCGTTCTGGACCTTTTCCATCACGGCGCGCACACCGAGCTTTTCGATCTGCTCCAGGTAGCGGGAGACCGCTTCCACGAAGCCGGGAACCGCCTTCAGGTCAGGCCCGAAGAAATCCTCCCGGCCGATAAAGGCCGCGGCCAGCTCCGCCGCCGGGGTCTCCCTGTTTTCATCAAAGAAGGAGAGCACGGCCGCGTCATCCTGCAGGGTATAGGGCTGCCCGTCCCGCAGGCACTCCAGCTTGCCGTCCTTCAGGACGCCGCCGCGGTACAGGCTGATCAGGGCGGCGAGGGAGAAGGTCAGCCGCTCCGGCAGCTTTCCCTCCTTCTCCTGATAAACGGTCAGGGAAGGCATGCAGCGGGCGCGCCACTTGGACACGGAATTCAGGCAGATGGACAGCAGCGCATGCTTGATGAAGGGATTGCGGAAACGCTGGGTCACCGCGTCGGCGAAGGAGAGCAGATCCTCCTTCGGCAGGGTCAGCGTCGGGATAACCTCCTGATGCAGGGTTTCATGCATAAATCCGGCCACCAGCGGATCGTTCATCGCGTCGAGCACGATATCGTATCCCATCTGGAAAGCGGCGGGGACGAAGGAGGTATGCGCGCCGTTGAGGATCCTCACCTTGCGCTGCTTGTAGGGCTTCTGATTGTCGGTAAAGATCACCGGCAGGCCGCAGGCGGGCAGCGGAAGCTCGGCGGAAATGTCCTTCGGGCTTTCAATGACCCACAGGCCGAAGGGCTCGGCCGTGTCCAGCAGCTGATCCTCATAGCCCAGGGACTGCCAGAGCTGCTCCGCATCCTCCCGGGGATATCCGGTCACGATCCGATCCACCAGGGTGGAGGTGAAGACGCAGGCGCTTTCCAGCCAGGCGAGGAAGCGATCCCCGAGATTCCAGAGCTTTGCCAGCTCCAGAACGCACTTCTTCAGCATGATGCCGTTATCGTCGATCAGCTCCACGGGAAGAATGATCAGCCCCTTGTCCTCCGCGTAGTCAAAATGCTCCGCGCGCTCGAAGAGAAATTTGGTCAGCTTTCCGGGATAGGAGCGGGGCGGGCAAAAGTCAAACTGATCCTCCCGGTCCAGCACGATGCCGGCCTCCGTCGTGTTCGAAACGATGAAGCGCAGGGTGGGCTCCTTCGCGAAGGAGGCATATTTCTCATATTCGCCGACCGCGTCCACCGCGTCGGAGACGGAGGTGATCAGACGGGTCTTTTCCACCCGCTGGCCCTTCTCCAGGCCGCGGAGCACCACTGTGTAGCGGCAGTCCTGCTCATGAAAGCGGTCCAGATTGCCGAAGGCGATCGGCTTGACCAGCACGACGGAACCGTCGAAGCCGGTCTTCTCATTGGCGATATCGATAAAATAATCCACAAAGGCGCGGAGAAAATTCCCCTCGCCAAACTGCAGCACCTTGACGGGCCGGACCGGGGCGGGAGACAGGGCAGCGTTCAGACGATTCATGAAAAACCCTCCATCCATTTATAATCAGGTAGAAAAAAGGTCAGGAAACACAATTCTCACCAGAATGATCTTACAACATTTCGGGGGGAGCGTCAAGGGGATTGAAAAGAGGGTGCAATGCGCCTATAATGACCCGGGCCGGTCCCTCTCCGCATTTCTTCCGGAATACGCAGAAAAAACATAGCCGGACCGGCGAAAATCATGTATAATACCCCGCAGAAAGATAGAAAGGAAGCGATTTCCATGCAGGAGATTCAGTTGACGAAGACCACCGCCCCCAAGGCGAAGCCCCAGGATGAGAGCGCCCTTGGATTTGGCCGGATTTTTACCGACCACATGTTCCTGATGAACTATGAAGAGGGAAAGGGATGGTTCAATCCCCGGATCGTGCCCTACGGCGCCTTCGACATGGATCCGGCCGCCATGGTGCTGCACTACGGACAGGCCATCTTCGAGGGGACGAAGTGCTACCGCCGGGAGGACGGCGGCCTGCAGCTGTTCCGCGCGGCGGACAACCTGGCCCGCATGACCCGGAGCGCCCAGCGGATGGGCATGCCCGCCCTGGATGAGGAGACCGCTCTGGAGGGCCTGAAGCAGCTGGTGCTGACGGACGCGGACTGGGTGCCCCATCGGGAAGGAACCAGCCTGTATATCCGGCCGACCATGATCTCCACGGATGTGGGACTCGGCGTGCATGCCAGCAAAACCTACCTGTTCTACATCATCCTGAGCCCGGTGGGCGCCTATTATAAGGAAGGGCTGAAGCCCGTCAGCATCTACGTCGAGGATGAATATGTCCGGGCGGTGCGAGGCGGCGTCGGCTTCACCAAATGCGCGGGGAACTACGCGGCCTCCATTCTGGCCGGGGATATTGCCGAGAAGAAGGGCTTCAGCCAGGTGCTCTGGCTGGACGGCGTGGAGCAGAAGTATGTGGAAGAGGTCGGCTCCATGAACATGATGTTCGCCTACGGAAACAAAATCGTGACCCCCAGGCTGAACGGCTCCATCCTGCCGGGCATCACCCGGGACAGCGTGCTGAAGCTGGCCCGGCAGCTGGGCTTTGAGGCGGAGGAGGCCCGGCTGAACGTGGAGGAGATTTTTGCCGACGCGAAGAGCGGAAAGCTGACGGAGGCCTTCGGCACCGGGACGGCCGCGGTCATCAGCCCGGTGGGAACCCTGGCGCTGCGGGATGAGAAGGTCACCGTGGGCGACGGCGGCATCGGCCGGATCAGCCAGAAGCTGTACGATACCCTGACCGGGATCCAGTACGGCCGTATTCCCGACGAAAACGGCTGGATCACCCGGCTGTCCTGATTTTCGGGAGCAAGATGAGATTCAACGCGAAGAATTATCCGGTCCGCTGGGCGGACCGGACGCTGAGCAATCTGAGGGCGGGCCGCCTGGAAGCCTGTGAGAAGGAACTCAGGGATCTGGGCGGCCGCGGCCTTTTCGATGCCGAAACCACGGATCAGGACGCGGAAAGACTGTTTGCGCAGTCCTATTACGCGGCGGAGGAGAAGAAGCCCTGTCTTCATTCCATAGAGGAGCTCCGGGGAAGAGTGCTGAGCCGGTTTCCTGCGGAGATGGGCCTGCTGAGCCCGGAGGAATACGAGCTGACGGTGAAGCTTGCGCTTTTCGGCGGAGAGCTTCCGATCACAGACTGGAATGATCTGCCCGCGGCCCGGTCCCTGGTTTACAGAATGTGGTGCCGGATGCGGCCGGAGAAGGGCCGGTGGATTTCCATGCCCCGGCAGCTCTGCGTCGCCGCGATGCTGATGCTGACCAGCGAGGGGATGAAAAAGGTCCGGGAAACAGCGGACGAAATCCTGGAGACGGTTGACAACACGCTGTATCTGGCCGGAATGATGCCTGCGGAGATTGTGCTGAAGGACGTGGCGGCCCGGATGAAGGACACCCTGTCGGCGGACAGGCCGGAGCTCCATCTGCGGATGCTCCGAGCCTCCTTTGAAACGATGCTGAACAGGGAGGGCCGGCTGATTCTCGTCCATCCCGGCCTGGCCGAGCCCCTGAGCCCGGCGCTGTCGGAAAACGGGATCGCCACCGGGCTGGACCAGCGTTCCCTCTCGGAGCTGTACGACTCGCTGACGGCGCTGGAGGATCCGCTCTACGACGAAATGCTGAGCCGCATTGAGGGCCTGACCCGGCCGGAGGTTCAGGCGGAGGACGCGGTCGAGGACCTGATCCTGCTGGCCAAGCAGGGCGCCCCCGCGGAGGAGATGCGGCAGGTGCTGATGAGCAAGATCATCTGCCTGCCCACGGCGGAGATGCTTGATGCGCTCCGGGCCCTGCATGACCTGATTCCCAGATGGTTTACGCTGAATATGGAGCGGGTACAGTGAAACTGAAAACATGCGTGATTCCCCCGCAGGGGGACGGAGAACGGGCGGATCGGCTGATCGCCCGGTTTTTTCCTGAGCTGCCGGAACGAAGCGTCCGGGCGGCTTTTTTGCGCCGGGACGTCAAGCTGGACGGCCGGCGCGCGGCCCGGGACGACAGGGCGCGGGCGGGGCAGGAGCTGCGGATCTACCTGCCCGACGGGGAGGAAGAGAACCGGCTGCTAGACATCGTCTACGAGGACAGCCGGGTGCTGCTGGTCAACAAGCCCGCGGGCCTTTCCGTGGAGCCGGACGGACGGGGGGGCGTCACCCTGACGGAGCTTTGCGCCCGCCATGTCCGGAAGCGCGATCCCGGGGCGGAGGCGCCTGCCGCATGCCACCGGCTGGACAATCAGACCAGCGGCCTCTGCCTGTTTGCCAGGGACGCGGAATCGCTGGAAATCCTGCAGGAGGTTTTCCGGGAGAGAAAGCTCGAGAAATACTACGAATGCCTGGTCCGGGGGATCCCGAAGCCCGCCGCGGCGGAATGCCGGGCCTATCTGGTCAAGGACGCGAGGGCAGGGAGGGTCCGGATCGAGGATCACCCGGTGCCGGAGGGAAAGCTGATCCTGACCGGATATGAAACCCTCGAAGCCGGCCCGGTTTCCCGGCTCCGGGTGCACCTGATGACCGGGCGCACCCACCAGATCCGCGCGCATCTGGCCGCGCTGGGGCATCCGATTCTCGGGGACGACGTATACGGTGACCGGACGTGGAACCGGGAGAAGAAAACCCGCAGCCTGCGCCTGTGCGCGGTCAGCCTGAAAATGGAGACCGGAGGCGCGCTGCCGGAGCTGGACGGAAGGGAATTCCGGATCCGGGCTCCGTTCTGAAATTTGCAAAAGAATGCAAATGCGCTATAATGAATCCAGTATTCCCGGACGGGGAAGGGATGTGTATGACCGCGATGCGAAGGATCCTGAGTTTGATGGCGGCGGCAGTGCTTCTGTGCTGCGCAGGAGCCGCCGGGGCGGAGTATTCCAGGACGCCTCAGCCTATTGTGACGATTCCCTATGAAGAGATTTCCCGTACCATGGACGGGCAGCATCACTACCTGCTGCTGTGCACCGACCTGTGGAAGGCGAACCCGCGGCCCGCGGATGCGCCGACTCCCGTCCAGGCCAATGGAAAGCGGCGGGATCTTTACGGGAACACGGACGGCATCGTGCTGGTGACCCTGGATACGCGGGCGCATCGGGTCATGCTGACCTCCTTTATCCGGGACGCGCTGGTCAAAAAACCCAACGGCGGGACGGGGAGAATAAACTACGTCTACAATGACTACGGCCCCGAAGCCCTCTGCCGGCTGATCAGCGAGCACATTGACGTCCGGGTGGAGGACTATCTGCTGTTCGACTTTACGCAGATCGCCAATATCGTCGACTATCTGGGCGGCGTTGATATCGAACTGAACGCCGAGGAAATCTCCTATCTGGAGCGGTACGCCGTGCCGCCGGGATCCGTGCGGAGCCTGGAGGACGGGAAGGACCTGCGCTCCGGCAGCTATCACCGGCCGGGCGTCTATCACTTCAGCGGCCACAGCGCGGTGATCTACATGCGGATCCGCAAGGCCGGCGGCGGAGGGGACTTCATGCGAACCCAGCGGGCCCGGACCGTGATGAGCACCCTGGCGGACAAGTGCCGGGAGATCACCTGGGAGGAAGCCGAGGCGCTGGTGAACAACGTCATGGATAACAATACCTCCACGAACATCAACCTGGAGGGCATGCTGGAGGCGGCCAGATACGCCTATTCCCTGAAGGACTGCACCATTGAGGAGCTGCGCCTGCCGCCGGACGGCGCGGTGAGGCCCATCAATTTCGCCGCCATGGCGGCCCAGGAGGTGGACTGGGAAGCCTGCCGCGCCGCCATGGCCTACTATCTGCAGAACAGCTTCCTAGTCGTCGATGACGAGGACGAATAAAAGCCGGAAATGACCGGACCGGAGAATCAGCCGAAAAGGAGCGGGAGAAGCGAAGATCGATGAAATGCCCTGAATGCGGCCAGTGGAACCGGGCGTCGATGCCTCACTGCATGCGCTGCGGAGCAAAACTGAATATTGACGCCGCCTCCAGGCTGGAATGGAAGGAAAGCCTCCGGGACGAGGGGCAGAGCACCGCCTACATCCGCGTGGATGAATTCGGCACGGAGGACCGGACGCCGGACTCCCGGGACGTGCTGGCGAAGGAAATGCAGGAGCTGAAGGTCCGGAAGCGGGAAGGGGAAGCCCGGAAGGCGGCGATGCTCAGCAACGCTCCGAAGGACCGGGGCGTGCAGATCGAGGAGACCCGGACCGATCCGGAGCCCGGGGGCGGCACTACCCTGCGGATGCGCCGGGTGTCGCCGGCCGGCCTGGCCGCGGAACGGGAGGCCGAGGTGCGGCACCGGGTCCGCTACATGGACGATACCGGTTCGTTTATCGAGCCCAGAAGCTACGATCCGGTCTATGACAATCCGCAGGAGGATCATCACTATTCCTTCAGCGGCTCTCTGGGGCGGAAGCTGCCCTCCCGGGCGCGGCGGAGGAAGCGCTTTCTGAAGATCCTGCTGACGCTGCTTCTGACGGCGGTGATCGGCGCCGGCGGCTATTTTACCTGGAAGTATTTTACGGAGCGGACTCCGGAGATTGTCTATAACGCGACAGCGTCCGTGACGGCCACGATGATGGACGACCTGGCGGCCCACACCATTCTGATTCCCGGGGAGGACGGAACGCAGATCTATATCCGGGAGCTGCATTCGAGCTATGTCGTCTCCGGCGGATTTGCAACAGTGCAGGTGGCGGACCATACCTGGTATGACAACTACGAGGGAACGCTGGAGGAGACCATGGACGTGACCCTGACGCCGTTCCTGAAGACGGCGGCGGGAAAGCAGACGCCACTCGATCCCATCCGATATACGATCTTCATTCCGCTGAGCCCGATTACGCTGGATTCGCCGGATTCCCTCCGGACCGAGGTGGCGACCACCATGAGCACCATCCAGATCACCGTCCGCCCCGGCTCCCGGGTGCTGGTCAACGGGGTGGACTGCTCGGATACCGTCTCTTCCGAAACGGGCGTAATGAGCTACAACGCGACGGTGCAGCCGATCGGGGACAATGTTTTCAACATCGTGGTCCGAAGCCAGTACTGCCGGGACAATTCCATCGCCGTGACCCTCTACCGCGCGCCCCAGGAGATTCCGCTGGACCTGGCGGTGGGCACCTACGGCACGACGTACCAGCGGGTCATGAAGGTCAGCGCAACCACGCTGCCGGGCGCCTATGTCGAGGTTTCGTCCCCCTATACGGATCTGGACATCACCAACCTGGACGCCACGGGGAAATTTACCTTCAACGCGGTGTTTGACCATATCGGCAACAACACGATTTCCATCACCGCCTCCTATCCGGGACGGAAGCCCTCCGTCGTCGAGCATACGGTGTACTATGTGCCTCCGGCCAGCGAGTATACGATCAAGGCCTGGCCGCTGAGCGCGGAGGGATACAGCGAGCTGCTGAGCAACATGGCCTACCGGGCCAGCTACGGCCAGGTTTACGTGATTACCGGCGTCGTGCAGTATGCCGTTTCGGAAAAGCCGCAGATGGTGGTCATCAACACCAGCGAGGACGGGAAAAGCCAGCCTGTGCTGGTGCAGAACTTCAGCAAAACCACCTGGCAGGTGGGCCAGTATTACCGCCTGTACGGGGATGCCTACAATACCTACAACAGCATGCCCTGGCTGAACGTCAGGTATACCTACACGAAGTGACGGAAGGAGAGCCGCCCGTGAGAAGAAGAACGATCCTGCTGACCGCTTTCCTGGCCCTGGCGCTGATCCCGGCGCTGCTGTCCGGCACAGGCCGGGCGGAACCCCTCATGCTGGCGGAGGATCTCGCGGACGAGATCCGGGTGGAGCTGAACGACCGGGCCAGCTATGTCTACAGCTACCGCTATCCCCAGGCTGACTCCGCAGATCCCTCCGCGGAGCTGATCAACAGCTTCTATCGCTACCGCGCGGACGACGCGGCGGGGTTCGAAATCCCCATGAACGCGGACTATTATCGGGGACAGGATCCCTCGGAGGACATCACGGTCCGGATCACCTATACCGTCACCTGCAACAATGACGACTTTTTCTCCGTGCTGCTCCGGACGGAGCAGGGGGAGCTGCTGACCTTTGCCGGCCACACCTTCTCCCGGAAGGACATCAAGCCCGGCTCCTCCGTGGCGCTGCCCTATCTGCTGGGCCTTCTCGAAAGCGATGAGACGGACACCTGGCTGCAGGACCGGCAGACCGCGAAGGCGGACGCGCTGGTCCGGGAGATGGTCTGGGACCGGCTGGGTGACCTGACGGAGGAGAACCCGGAGATCCGTCTGCCGGAAGCGATGGAGGAGGATGCCCTGGACTATGCCTTCTTTCCGGAGGAGGATTTCTATCTCGACGAAACCGGCAACCCGGTGTTCTATCTTCAGCCAGGATTCGCCGAGGGGACGGACGAGCTGCTGTGTTTCCCGATCTCCATTGAGGAAATCCTGGACGAAATGTAAGAAAAACGGAGAACCGGAGACATGCGGAGGGCCTTCCCGGCCCTGAGAATCAAGGAACAAAGGACGGAGCGCTTCAGATGAGACAGCCGGGGGAAATCACGCAGGTGAAGAACGGCATGATGCAGATCACCTTCTGTCGGCCGGAAGCCTGCGCCGCCTGCAATGCCTGCGAGGGCGGCAAGAAGGAGCATGCGATCTGGGTCCGGGGAGAGGGACGGGTCGGTGAAATCGCGATTGTGGACATGCCGGACCGGATGGTGGCGAAGGCTTCCTTCATCGCCTACGGGATCCCGCTGATTACGCTGCTGATCGGCATGATCGCGGGCAATCTGGTGACAGGCGGCGGGGACGCGGGGACGGCGGCCGGAGCGGCGGCCGGCCTGGCCGCGGGTCTGCTGATCCTGAAAATCACGGAAAAGAGCCGCGCGGGAAGGGAAGAATGGAGTCCCAGGGTCGTGGATGTGCTGGAAAAGAACGAGACCGGGGAGGCTTAAGACAAAGTGAAAACCTATGACGTACTGATTATCGGAGCCGGGCCGGGCGGCATTTTTACCGCCTACGAGCTGGTGACCCGGGCGGAAAGACCGCTGAAGGTGGGCGTGTTTGAAATGGGACGCCCGCTGGAGAAACGGAAATGCCCCATCGACGGGGAGAAAATCAAAACCTGCGTTCGCTGCAAATCCTGCTCCATCATGAGCGGCTTCGGGGGCGCGGGCGCCTTTTCCGACGGAAAATACAACATTACCAATGAGTTCGGCGGGAGCCTGCACGAATACATCGGGAAGGCGAAGGCGCTGGAGCTGATGCGCTATGTGGACGGCATCAACATGCAGTTCGGCGGGGGGGGCACGAAGCTCTACTCCACGGCCAACACCTCCATCCGCCGGAAATGCCTGGAGAACGGGCTTCACCTGCTGAACGCGGAGGTCAGGCATCTGGGGACGGACATCAACTATGTCGTCCTGCAGCGCATGTACGAGCACCTGCGGGAGAAGGTGGACTTCTACTTCGACGCCATGGTCCGGGAGGTTGTCCAGGAGGACGGAGGATATGTGATCACCGCCGGAGAGGAGCAGTTCTCCGCTCCGAAGCTGGTCATCTCCGTCGGCCGCAGCGGCAGCAAGTGGATGGAGGGCATCTGCCGGGAGATGGGAATCAAAACCCGGAGCAACCGGGTGGATATCGGCGTGCGCGTGGAGCTGCCCGCGGAGGTGTTCAGCCATCTGACGGATGAGCTGTATGAAAGCAAGATCGTGTACAGGACGGAGAAGTTCGAGGACCTGGTACGCACCTTCTGCATGAATCCCCGGGGCGCCGTGGTCAGCGAGAACACCAACGGCATCGTGACGGTGAACGGCCACAGCTACGAGGATCCGGCCCGGCATACGGCCAATACCAATTTCGCGCTGCTGGTGAGCCAACATTTTTCCGAGCCCTTCAAGGACTCCAACGGATACGGCGAAAGCATTGCCCGGCTCAGCAACATGCTGGGCGGCGGCGTGATCGTGCAGCGCTTCGGGGATCTGATCCGGGGCCGCAGGAGCACGCCGGGGCGGATTGCCGGATCCTTCGTGACCCCGACGCTGAGCGCCACCCCGGGGGATCTGAGCCTGGTGATTCCAAAGAGAATTCTGGACGGCATCATCGAGATGATTCACGCCCTGGACAAGATTGCCCCCGGCACGGCCAACGACGACACGCTGCTCTACGGCGTGGAGGTCAAGTTCTACAACATGGAGGTTGTGCTGGACCGGAATCTGGAAACCTGCCGGCCCGGACTGTTTGTCATCGGGGACGGCAGCGGCGTGACCCACAGCCTGAGCCATGCCAGCGCCAGCGGGGTCTATGTGGCCCGGCATCTGCTGGAGGAGATGAACTGAACCATCCATGCCCGCCGGGAAGGGACTCCCGGCGGGCATTTCTGAGGGAAAAGAAATGCGGATTCTGGGTATCATCGCGGAATATGACCCGTTTCATCTTGGACATGCGCGGCATCTCCGGCTGGCCCGGGAAGCAGTGCGGCCGGATTATACCTATGCGGTGCTGAGCGGGTGCTTCAAGCAGCGGGGGGAGCCGGCGCTGCTGTCCCCCTACGACCGGGCGGCCTGCGCCCTGGCGGCCGGGGCGGACGCCGTGTTTGCGCTGCCCGCGGTTTGGACCGTCCGGGACGCGGAGCATTACGCCCTGGGCGGGGTGTCCCTGCTGATGAAGCTGGGCGCGACCCATCTGGCCTTCGGGGCGGAGACGGATCATCCGGACAGCCTGCGCCGCCTTGCGGAACGAATGGAGCATCCGGGAGCGGACTTTCAGGCACGGCTGAAGAAACACCTGGCCTCCGGATGCGGCTATCCCCGGGCGCTGCAGCTGGCCGCGGCGGAGGAAAATCCCGAAGATGCCCTTCTGCTGGAAAAACCCAACAATATCCTGGCCATCTGCTATCTTCGGGCCATCCGCCGCCTCGAGGCGGAACTGGAGCCTGTGCTCATTCCGAGACACGGAGCGTACCATGCGGACCGGATCGATGCCCGGGAGCCGTCCGCTTCCGCGATCCGGGATTCCCTGCTACGCGGAAACTACGGGGAGGCGTATGAAGCGGTCACCGGGGAAAGTGCGCAGATCCTGCGAAAAGCCTTTCTCGGCCGGCGGATTCCGGACCCGAAATGCCTGGATGCGCTGCTGATTCAGCGCCTGCGCCGGAGCACGAAGGAAGAACTGAGGCGCCTTCCGGATCTGTCCGAGGGGCTGGAGGACCGCCTGGCGGAGGCGGCCGGAGCGGTGAACACCCGAGGGGAGCTGCTGGATGCCGTATCGACCCGCCGCTATCCCCGGGCCAGAATCAGCAGAATCTGCACCGCGTCGCTGCTGGGCATGACGCGGGAGCAGCTGGACCGGGAGCCCCTGCCGGAGCAGGCTGTGCTGCTGGGACTGAGAAAGCACCCCGGGATGACCGCGCTCTGGCGTGAAAAACAGGATCTGATCTCCCGGGAATGGAGGCACGAAACGGATCTGCTGGCCTGGAAAACCTGGGCCCTGTGCGCGGGGCTTCCGGACACGCTGCCCCGGTCGGAAAGGGTCATTGTGTATCCGCCGTCCGGGCCAGTCTCCGGGGAGGACGGCTGAACGCCGCCGGAAAAACGGAGGAAGAGCTCCGAAAGCGCGAAAAAACCCTGAAAAACGCGCTGGGAAAGGCTTGTCAAGGGGTGGAAACTGTGTTATACTCCGCATAGCCGTTTCCTGAAGGGAGCGGTGCATTAAAGCGGCATTTTTGCCTTGAAAGAAGGGTTTAACGTAAAGAGTGGAAACAGCCCGCGGAATCGGAACCTCCCCGCCGAGGGGGCCGTGTTTTCCGAACCGTCCGCGGAGGGCTGTGTTTTCCGCTCTTTTCTTTATGCCTGAAAGGAGGAGCCATGGCGAAGGCGGAGCTGACCGCAGTCATTACCCCGATATGCCGGCGCATCGCGGAGCAGATGGGCTTCGAACTGGTGGAAGTGGCGCTGGACCGGGAACCTACCGGGAAGTACCTTCGGATTTACATCGACAAGCCCGAAGGCATTACGCTGGACGACTGCGAGGCGTACCACCGGACGGTGATGCCCCTGGTCGAGAATTACGACTATGACTTTATGGAGGTCTCCAGCCCGGGAATTGACCGGCCCCTGAAGTCGGACCGGGATTTCGAGAGAAACCTGGGAGCCGAGGTGGAGATCCGCCTGTTCCGGGCGCTGGACGGCGTGAAGGAGCTGACCGGGGTGCTGGCCGGGTTCGACGGGGAAAGCATGACGATCGAAACCGGCGGCGAGGAAAAGGTCATTCCGCGGAAGGCCGCGGCGGTGGTCCGGCCGGTCGTGGACATGGAGGGCGTGGAGGACGTGATTCTCGGCGAGGATCCCTCTGAAGCCCAGACAGAGCAGAATACAGAAGAAAGCGAGAAGACTGAACCATGAAATCTGAAGTGATCGAAGCCATCAAGATGCTGGCCAAGGAGAAGGAAATCGACGAGGACCGGCTGTTCCAGATGATCGAGGAGGCTCTGAAGGCCGCCTACCGCAAGAATTCTCCCCGGACGGAAGCCATTCCCACGATGATCGATGTGCACATCAACCGGGAGAACGGCGCGATTTCCGTATTCGCGAAGAAGACGATTGTCGAGGAAGTCGAGATGCCCACCAACCAGATCACCCTGGAGGATGCGCAGAAGATCAATCCGACCTACAAGATGGGCGACATCGCCGAGGTGGATGTGACCCCGAAGGGCTTCCTGCGGGTGGCCGCCCAGACGGCGAAGCAGGTGATCATTCAGAGCATCCGGGAGGTCGAACGCGGCAAGATTTACGAGGAATACTCCGACAAGGAGAACGAGATTCTGACCGGTATCGTCCAGCGGATCGAGCCCAATGTGGTCTATGTGGATCTGGGCCGGACGGAGGGTGTGCTCGAGAAGAGCGAGATGATCCCCGGAGAGGTCCTTCACGACGACGACCATATCAAGGTCTACGTGCTGGCGGTGCAGCGGACGGTGCATACCGCGAACTACGCGCCTCAGGTTTTTGTCAGCCGGACGCATCAGAACCTGGTCAAGCGGCTGTTTGAAATGGAAGTGCCGGAGATTGCGGGCGGCATCGTCACGATTAAGGCCATTGCCCGGGAGGCGGGCAGCCGGACCAAAATCGCCGTGCACAGCCAGGATATGATGATCGACCCGGTCGGCGCCTGCGTCGGACAGCGGGGCGGCCGCGTGGAGCGGGTTGTGGCCGAGCTGAAGGGCGAAAAGATTGATATCATCAAGTGGAGCAGCAATCCGGCGGAGTTCGTGGCCAACGCCCTGAACCCGGCCCATGTGCTGAGCGTCTATCAGGCCAAGGATGAAAAGGCCTTCCGCGTCATCGTGCCGGACAACCAGCTGAGCCTGGCCATCGGCAAGGAGGGCCAGAACGCCCGCCTGGCAGCGAGACTGACCGGATGGAAGATCGACATCAAGAGCCAGAGCCAGATGGCCGATCTGAACGATATGGTGGACGAGAACGGCGAGCTGGTCGATTATGTCCAGGTGGAAACCCCGATTTACGACAGCTTCACGATGGACTTTGACGACAGCCTGGTAGGCGAAGACGACACGATGTAACGGAGAAGCCGGGAGAGGACCTCAACGATGGCGACGAAGGTACGGAAGATTCCCATGCGGATGTGCGTGGGATGCCGCGAAATGAAGGAAAAGAAAAGCCTGATCCGCGTGGTTCGCTCGCCGGAGGGAGAGGTCAGCCTGGATCCGACCGGAAAGAAGCCGGGACGCGGCGCGTATGTCTGCCGGGAGGGCGAATGCCTTGCGAAAGCCATCCGGCAGAAGCAGCTGGAGCGACAGCTGAACGCCGGGATGAGCGAAGCGGTCAGCGAAGCCCTGAAGGCCGAGCTGGAAGCGCTGCGGGAGGGCCCGCATGAATGAGAAGCGGCTTCGGGGTCTGATGGGCCTCTGCGTCCGGGCGGGACAGGCGGTTTTCGGAGAGGACAGCTGCCTGAAGGCGCTGCGCAGCGGACAGGCCGCGGTGCTGCTGATGGACGGCGGCATTTCGGAGGGCTCCGCCTCGAAATACGGGCAGGCCTGCAGCGGGGAAGGGGTTTCCCTTTTCAGACTGCCGGAGGGGCTGCTCGAGGAAGCGACCGGGAGGCCGGGCCGTGCGATGGCCGTCCGGAAGGGCTCCTTCGCGGAGCAGATCGCGGCCTGCTTCGGAACGGATCAGCCGGGATAAAGCAGGGAGCAGCCGGACGAAAAGAAGGACCGAAACGGTCTACGGACCGAAGACGGAGATACACCAACATTGATTTCAAATGCCGGAAAACGGCAGGGGGGACATAAGGCGAATGGCTAAGGGGAACTTGATCAACACTGCCAGAGAACTGGTGGAGCAGTCCGCGGAAATTCTGGCGAAGGCGACCAGGGCCCGCAGGGATGCGGATGCTATGTTCGACGAGCTGAAGCGGATGGACGCGGCGATTGCCCGGCGGAAGGAAGAAGCCGCCGCACAGCGCAAGCGCGAGGAGCAAATGCGCGTTCAGTCCACCCATTCCAGGGCTTTTACCATGCTGGACGAAGAGGAAAAGGCCCAGATGGAAGCCGCGCTCCGGGAGGAACGCGAAAAGGCAGCTCAGACCGAGCAGCAGGCGCCCGCAGGAGCAACCGCACCTGAAAAGGCGGAACCGAAAGCGGAAGCAGCGGCTCCGGAAAAGACCGCCCCCGAGAAACCGGCCGCGGCGGAACCCGTCAAGGAAGCTCCGGCTGCCAGGACGGAAGCGCCCGCGAAGCCGGAGACGGCTCCCGCGGAAACGGAGGAAAAGCCTGCTGCCGCGGCGAAGACGGAGCAGCCTGCGGCGAAGCCGGAGCAGAAGCCGGTCAAGGCCCCTGAAGCCCGGGAACAGAAGCCGAAACGGCCCGCCATCGGGCAGATTATCAGCCGTCCCGGCGACGCGCCGCGCCAGCCGGCCAGACCGGTCGGCCTCGCGCCGAACGTGATTCGTCCCCCGCAGCCCGGAAATGTGCAGCGGCAGGGCCCCTACGGCCGTCCGGCCGGAACCCAGGGGCAGCAGGGCGGATACGGCCGCCCCGCCGGCGGAGCTCCGCAGGGCCCCTATGGGCGCCCGGCGGGCGGACAGCCGCGTCCTCAGGGCCCCTACGGGCGTCCTGCAGGAACCCAGGGTCAGCAGGGCGGCTACGGCCGTCCGGCCAACGGAGCGCAGGGCGGTTTCGGCCGTCCGGCCGGAAACCCCGCGCAGGGACCGCGCGGCCAGCAGGGCGGATACGGAGCGCCGAGAGGACAGCAGTCCGCCCGCAGGCCCAGCTCCGTGGATATCGTGCCCCCGATGGAGAAGGAGCGCGTTTCCAACTACGATCCCAACAAGAAAAACTACGAGCGTCAGCATGATCCGGAGCGCCAGAGCCGGAACAAGAAGCAGCAGAGCAAGCAGAACTCCCGCTTCAACGGATATGACGACGAACCGATCCGGGGCGGCAAGCGGGCCCGGGCCAAGAAGCCCAGCGCCCAGCAGATGATGGCGCCCATCAAGATTGAGACGGCGTACATGGCCGGTGACACGATCACCGTGCGCGATCTGACGGAGAAAATCGGAAAGCCTGCCGGAGAAATCATCAAGAAGCTGTTCATGCTCGGCAATATGGCCACGATCAACAGCGAGATTGATTTCGATACCGCCCAGCTGGTGTGCTCGGATTTCGAGATTACGCTCGAGAGGAAGCAGGAGCAGACGGCGGAAGCCGCGCTGGTGGCCGAGGACTTCACGGACGAGGAGGAAAACCTGGTGGCCCGCCCGCCGGTCGTGACCATCATGGGCCACGTCGACCACGGCAAGACGAGCCTGCTGGACTATATCCGCAAGAGCCGCGTCACCCAGGGCGAGGCCGGCGGCATTACGCAGCATATCGGCGCCTACATGGTGGATGTGGACGGGGAGAGGAAGATCACCTTCCTGGATACCCCCGGCCACGAAGCCTTCACGGCCATGCGCGCCCGCGGCGCCCAGGCGACGGATATCGCCGTGCTGGTTGTCGCGGCGGATGACTCCGTCATGCCGCAGACCGTTGAATCCATCAACCATGCCAAGGCGGCCGAGGTGCCGATCATCGTCGCGATCAACAAGATGGACAAGCCGGAAGCGAATCCGGACCGCGTCAAGCAGGATCTGACCCAGTATGGACTGGTCTGCGAGGACTGGGGCGGAGAGACGATCTGCGTGCCCGTTTCCGCCAAGACCGGCGAAGGCGTGGACGAGCTGCTGGAGATGATTCTTCTGCAGGCGGACATGCTGCAGCTTCGGGCCAACCCCAACCGGCTGGGCCGCGGTGTCATCATCGAAGCCAAGCTGGACAAGGCGCGCGGTCCGCTGGCGACCGTGCTGCTGCAGAACGGTACGCTGCATGTCGGGGATTCCATCATCGCCGGGATGGCTTCCGGCAAGGTCCGCGCCCTGATCAATGACCGCGGAGAGCGGGTTCAGGACGCCGGTCCCGGAACACCGGTGGAGATTATGGGCTTTGACGATGTGCCCAGCGCCGGCGACGAACTGATTGCCGTGGGCGACGATCACCTGAGCCGTCAGGTTGCCGACGAGCGCCGGGAGAAGCTGCGCGCGAGCCGCGAGGCCTCCATGGCGAAGGTCAATATGGAGAATCTGTTCTCCACCATCGAGGCCGGCAAGATCACGACCCTGAACCTCATCATCAAGGCGGACGTGCAGGGCTCCGTGGAAGCGGTCAAGCAGGCGATGGAGAAGCTCTCCACCGACGAGGTCAAGATCCGCGTGCTGCACAGCGCGGCCGGCGCCATTACCAAGGACGACGTGAACCTGGCAGCCGCGTTCAACGCGATCATCATCGGCTTCAACATCCGTCCGGATGCCTCCGCGCGCGAGGCGGCGGAGAAGCAGAAGGTGGATGTGCGGCTCTATACCGTCATCTACAAGGCCATCGAGGATATGGAACTGGCCATGAAGGGCATGCTGGAGCCGGAGTACCGCGAGGTGCTGCTAGGCCACGCCGAGGTTCGCAATGTATTCAAGATCACCGGCGCCGGAATCATCGCCGGCTGCTATGTCACGGACGGCAAGGTGCAGCGGAACGCGAATGTCCGGCTGCTGCGGGACAACGTGGTTGTGCATGAGGGCAAGCTGAGCAGCCTGCGCCATCTGAAAGATGACGTGAAGGAGATGGCCGCCGGATATGAATGCGGCATGAGCCTGGAGGGGCACAACGACATCAAGGAAGGCGACGTTGTCGAGTGCTTCATTATGGAGGAAATACCGCGGTAAATGAAAGAGTATCAGAGAATTGACCGAATCTCCGAGGAGCTTCGGAGGGAACTGGACGCGATTATCCGGGAGGAAATCAACGATCCCCGGGTGGACGGCACCTGGAGTATCACCCGGGCGGAAGTAACCGGAGATCTCCGGTACGCGAAGGTCTACGTTTCCGTGCTGGAGGAGGAGAAACGGGACAAGCTGATGGAGGCGCTGAAGAACGCGAAGGGATATCTCCGCCGTGCCCTGGGCCGGCGGATGATCATCCGGTCCGCGCCCGAGCTGATCTTCGTCAGCGATCAGAACATTGAATACGGCGTCCACATCGCGAAGGTGCTGGCGGAAACCGGTATTTCCAGCCGGACGGAGGATGAGGAAGAGACATCCTCGCTCTGAAGCGCGGAAATCATGCACGGGAAGGAATTTGCAGACAGAACGGGAGGTTCGGAAGAGTCATGAGAGACCCTGAAGGAATCGCAAGGACATTGCGGGAGGCGAACTCTGTCTGCATCTGCAGCCATGTCAGCCCGGACGGCGATACCATCGGCAGCGCGCTGGCCATGCGCCTCGTGCTGATCAATATGGGAAAACGGGTGCGGGTTTTCTGTCAGGACAAGGTTCCGGACAGCCTGTGCTTTCTTCCCGGCGCCGATGAAATCCGGCACCCGGAAGAAAACACGGAGCGGTACGACCTTTTTCTCTCCGTGGACGTCAGCGACGAGGCCAGGCTGGGAAGCTGCGCTGCGCTGAGAAGCTGCTGCGAACGCACGGCCCAGATTGACCATCATTGGACCAACCCCGGTTTTGCCGGGGTCAACAGCGTGGACGGAAATGCGTCGGCAACCTGCACGATGATCCGGGAGCAGATGAAGTATCTGGATGCGCCGCTGACCCGGGAAATTGCGGAGTGCCTTTATGCCGGCATCAGCACGGACACGGGCAATTTTTCCTTTGACTGCACGGATCCGGAAGCCTTCCGGGTGATGGGGGATCTGCTGGAGGCGGGGCTGCCGCTGGCGGATCTGAGCATGAGGCTTTTCCGGGAAAAAAGCAAGGAGCAGCTGAAGCTGCTGGGCCGGGCCATTGAGAAGATGAGCTTTGAGGCGGACGGCCGGATCGCTGTCATGATGCTTAACAGACAGGATTTCGAGGATTGCGGCGCACTGAGCGAGCATGCCGATACGGTGGTCAACTACGGACTGGAAACCATCGGAACCCAGATGGCCGTGCTGGCCCGGGAATCGGATGACAACCGGATCAAGTTCAGCCTTCGCGCGCGCGCTCCCCTGACCGTGGACGATGTGGCGGCCCGGCTGGGCGGCGGCGGGCATAACCGCGCGGCCGGCATCAGCATGGAGGGTACACTGAAGGCCACCACGAGGGTCGTTGTCCGGGCCATGAAGGAAAGACTGCAGAAAGAAGACAAAGCGCGGAAGAAATGAACGGTTTTATCAATATCCATAAGCCCGCAGGGCTCTCCAGCGCCGCCGTTGTGGGGGTGATGAAGCGTCTGACGGGCGAAAAGCGAATCGGCCACGCCGGGACGCTGGACCCTGAAGCCGCGGGCGTCCTTCCCATCATGCTGGGAAGGGCCACGCGGCTGTTTGATTATCTGGTGGACAAGGAAAAGGAATATGAGGCGGTCTGCGCCTTCGGCACTGCGACGGACACCCAGGACGCGACGGGCGAAGTGACTGCCCGCGGAGAGGACTATCCGGACCCGACACGGATCCTTCAAGAGATTCCGAAGCTGACCGGGGATATCCGCCAGAAACCCAGCATGTTCAGCGCGATCAAGGTGGGAGGAAGACCCCTTTACGACCTGGCCCGGAGGGGCGAAAGCGCGGAGGTGCCGGAGCGGACCGTGCACGTCGAGCGGATCGAGATCCTGGGCGAGGAACCGGAGCATGCGGTGCGGCTGCGGATCGCCTGCGGCAGGGGGACCTACATCCGTTCCATCTGCGATGACCTGGGAAAGCTCTGCGGCTGCCCGGCGCATATGCGGAGTCTGATCCGGACAAGGAGCGGCTTCTTTACGCTGGACGCGGCGCTGACGCTGGAGGAGGCCCGGGAGCTTGCTGAGGAAGGAAAGCTGGGGCAAAGGCTGATTCCGATGGATGCGCCGATTCAGCATCTCCGCAGGATGGACGCCCCCACCGGGCTTGCCAGAATGGTCGCCGCGGGCGCGAAGCTCCCCCTGGACCGGATGAGCGGGGAGGAGCCCGAGGAAAACGGGGTGACCCGGATCTATCTGGAAAACGCATTCTGGGGGATGGCGGAACGCCGGGGAGATCAGCTGGTCTGGCGGGCACAGATTCCTCCTGATTCAGAATGATCGGGATTAGAGAAGGATGGAAATGATCAGTACAGGAATGAAATCGGGACCCACCGTCGCGGTGCTCGGCACCTTGGACGGAGTGCACCTGGGGCACCGGGAGCTGATCCGGCAGGGAAGGGTCCTGGCGGACCGGCTGGGAGCGAAGCTCCGGGTGGTTACCTTTGACAGGCATCCGCTGGAGGTGCTGCGCCCGGAGGCTGCGCCGAAGCTCCTGCAGACGGCTGCGGAGCGGGAGGAAACCCTGAGCGGCCTGGGGGTTGAGGAAATCCGGGTGATTCCTTTCACCCGCGAGACGGCGGAAACGGAGCCGGAGGATTTCCTGAGGCAGCTTCGGGAGGAATGCGATCTGGCGGCCGCGGTCGCGGGATGGAACTATTCCTTCGGGCGAAAGGGCCGGGGAGACGCGGCGCTGCTCCGGGAGGACGGCCGGAAGCATGGCTATGAGGTCCGCATCGTTCCGCCGGTCCGGACGGAGGAGGGAGAGGTGATTTCCTCCACCGCCATCCGGGAGAAGCTTCTTCGCGGGGATCTGGAGGGCGCCAACAGGATGCTCGGATATGCCTACATGATCTCCGGGACCGTTGTGAACGGCAAGCATCAGGGGACCCGGATCGGATTCCCGACGGCCAATATCGAAACGGAGGCAGGAAAACTGCTGCCCGCCTACGGCGTATATGCCTGCCGGATGGAGAGCGGAGAGCAGGCCTGGCCGGGCGTCGTGAATATCGGTCTTCAGCCGACCCTTCCCTCCGGCCGAGTTACGGTGGAAGCGCATGCGCTGCACGCGGAGGTGGATCTTTACGGAAGGCAGGCCAGGGTCAGGCTGCTCAGGTATCTCCGACCGGAGCGCAGATTCAGCTCGGTGGAGGAGCTGACGGAACAGATCGCACGGGACCGGAGAGAAGCGGAAGACATCGAAAAAGCTTGCCATACAGGCAAAAATGAGGTAGTATAAGGCTTGCGGACTTTTTGCACCGCCGGAACGGAAGTTGGAAGGAGATTACGGAATGCCAGCAACCAAATTTGACAAAGAGTCGATCAAGAACTCGATCGTTGGAAAGCTTCAGCGGTACAATGGCCTGACCATTGACGAAGCGACTCCCCAGCAGATCTACCGCGCCGTGGCTTCCACCGTGCGCGACCAGATCATGCAGAAATACATGATCTCCCGGGAGGAGAGGAAGCGCAGCCGGAAAAAGCGCCTCTACTACCTGAGCGTGGAATTCCTGATGGGCCGCAGCATGTATACCAATATGCTGAATCTGGTTTCCAGCCAGGAGTATACCGATGCCCTGAAGGAGCTGGGAGTTGACATCCAGGACCTGCTGAAGGAGGAGCCGGAACCCGGTCTGGGCAACGGCGGCCTCGGAAGGCTGGCAGCCTGCTTTATGGACAGCCTGAGCAGCCTGGATCTGCCGGCCATGGGCTGCACCATCCGCTACGAGTACGGCCTGTTCCGTCAGAAAATCGTCGACGGCCAGCAGGTTGAGCTTCCCGACAGCTGGCTGGACAACGGCAACGCCTGGGAAAGCCCCGTGATGCAGGACGCCTGCGAGATCCATTTCGGCGGCCATGTGGAAGAAATTGAAATCAACGGCGAGAAAAAGTTTGTGACGCGGGATTATTACACGGTGGAGGCCGTTCCCTACGATATGCCCATCGTGGGTTATGACACCGCGACAGTGAACCCCCTGCGGATGTGGAGCGCCCGCAGCCCGAAGAAGCTGGATCTGAGCAGCTTCGGCGAGGGCCGCTACGTTCAGGCCAGCGAGGAAATCGAGCTGGCGGAGACGATCAGCAAGGTGCTCTATCCCGAGGACAAGCACTATGAGGGCAAGATGCTCCGGCTGAAGCAGCACTACTTCTTTACCAGCGCCAGCCTGCAGTACATCATCAAGGAATTCAAGAGCACCTTCGGCAATGACTTTTCGAAGCTGCCGGAGAAGGTGGTCATCCATATCAACGATACGCACCCGGGCATGGCCATCCCCGAGCTGATGCGCATCCTGATGGACGAGGAAGGCCTGGGCTGGGATGAGGCCAGCGCCATCGTGCAGAAGACCATTGCCTACACCAACCACACGATCATGGCCGAGGCGCTCGAGAAGTGGCCGGTGCATATGGTGGAGCAGCTGCTGCCCCGGTGCTACCAGATCATCTGCGAGATGAACCGCCGGCTGTGCGAGCGGCTGTGGAACGCCTTCCCGGGGGACTGGGACCGGATCGCCCACATGGCCATCGTCAGCTATGACAATGTGCACATGGCGAACATGCTCGTCGCGATGAGCTACAGCGTGAACGGCGTCAGCCAGCTGCACGGCGAGATTCTGAAGAGCGACACCTTCCATGACTACTATCAGATCATGCCCGAGAAATTCAGCGCCATTACCAACGGCATTACCCACCGCCGCTGGCTGATGAGCTGCAACCCCGGCCTGACTGGCCTGATCAAGGAGACGATCGGTGACAAGTGGGTCCGGGAGCCGGAGCTGCTCAAGGAGCTGCTGCCCTACGCGGACGACGCGGCCTTCCGCGAGGAGTTCGGGAAGATCAAGCGCCAGAATAAGGAACGCTTCGCGAAGATGCTGAAGGAGCATCAGGGGACGGAGATCAATCCGGACTTCATGTTCGACGTCCAGGCGAAGCGGCTGCATGAATACAAGCGCCAGATGCTGAACGCTCTTCACATCCTTGTGCTGTACAACCGGATCGTGAACGACGAGAGCTTCACCATGGAGCCCAGAGTCTTTATCTTCGGCGCCAAGGCCAGCCCCGGATACGTCCGGGCGAAGCAGACCATCCGCATGATCTGTGCCCTGAGCCGGCTGATCGAAAAGCATCCCCGGGCCCGGAAGATGCTGCAGGTCGTGTTCCTGGAGAACTACAATGTCTCCAGCGCGGAGGTGCTGATTCCCGCGGCGGAGGTTTCCGAGCAGCTCAGCACCGCCAGCAAGGAAGCCAGCGGCACCGGCAACATGAAGTTCATGATGAACGGCGCGGTCACCATCGGCACGATGGACGGCGCGAACGTCGAGATCAGCGAGCAGGTCGGGATGGACAACATTTACATCTTCGGCATGCGGAGCGACACCGTGCTGGATATGTACCGGGAGCACAGCTACAATCCCATGAGCATCTTCGAGAGCAACCAGGAAATCCGCCTGGCCATGACGCAGATGATCGACGGAACGCTGATGCCCGAGAATCCCTCCGTTCTGCAGGATCTGTACCACAGCCTGCTGCTGGGCGACTGGGGCTCCATGGGAGACAGCTATTTCGTGCTGAAGGACTTCGGTTCCTATTCCATGGCGCAGCGCCGGCTGAACAATGACTACGGGAATCAGAAAAAATGGCTGAAGATGGCGGTCACCAATACCGCGATGAGCGGCATCTTCTCCTCCGACCGGACGATCGACGAATACAACCGTCTGATCTGGCATCTGGACCCCTATTCCCACAAGGGAACAGATGCTGAAAAGGGCGACAAGCCCGCGGAGAAGAAGTCCTCCGCACGGAAGACGACCAAGGCATAAGACCTCAGAGACGGATCCCCCGCTGCCGAAAGGCGCGGGGGATTTTTCGGCGCTTCGGGGCTGCCGAGGCATCCGGTTTATTTTGCCCGGATACTTGCTTTTTAATCACCGATTCCTTATACTTCAACCATCAACCAGAAAGGATGAACAATTCATGGATATCCAAAAAGTGATTTCCGAAATGACCCTGGAGGAAAAATGCTCCCTGCTTTCCGGCGCGGATTTCTGGCACACCAAGGCCGTCGAGCGGCTGGGCATCCGGTCCGTCATGGTCTCGGACGGCCCTCACGGGCTGAGAAAGCAGGATGACCAGGCGGATCATCTCGGCATCAACGACAGCATCAAGGCTGTCTGCTTTCCCGCGGCCTGCGCGACGACCTCTTCGTTTGACAGGAACCTGGTCCGCAGGATGGGTGAGGCTCTGGGGGATGAATGCCAGCACGAGCGGGTAGCCATCAATCTGGGTCCGGCGATCAATATCAAGCGATCCCCCCTGTGCGGCCGGAACTTCGAATACATGAGCGAGGATCCGTATCTGGCCGGGGAAATGGCGGCCAGCCTGGTGCAGGGTATCCAGAGCCGGAATGTGGGCACCAGCGTAAAGCATTTTGCAGCCAACAGCCAGGAGCACAGGCGGATGTCCTCCAGCAGCGAAATCGACGAGCGGACGCTGCGGGAGATCTATCTGCCGGCCTTCGAGGCCGCGGCGAAGAAGGGGAAGGCCTGGACCTTCATGTGCAGCTACAATGCCATCAACGGCGTCCATTCCGACGTCAACCGCTGGCTGCTCACGGAGGTGCTGCGGAAGGAATGGGGCTCCGACGCCTACGTGATGAGTGACTGGGGCGCGGTGACGGACCGGGTGGCGGGTGTGCTGGCCGGACTGGATCTGGAGATGCCCTCCAGCGGAGGCGTAAACGACGCGGTCGTGCTGAAGGCGGTCCGGGAGGGACGGATTCAGGAGTCGGACGTGGATGCCTGCGTGGAGCGGATCCTGACCATCAATCAGCGCTATCTCGACCATGCCAGGCCGGACACGCCCTGGGACAAGGAAAAGGATCATGAGCTAGCCGGACAGCTGGCGGCGGAATGCCTGGTGCTGCTGAAGAACGAGAACGGCGTGCTGCCCCTGAAAAAAGGGGAGAAGGTTGCGATTCTGGGCGAGTTTGCCGCGAAACCCCGTTTCCAGGGCGGCGGCAGCTCCCATATCAACAGCTTCCGGGTAACGAGCCTTCTGGATGCGGTGAAGGATATCTCCGGAATCACCTACGCCCAGGGCTACCGGATCAGCAGCGATGAGACGGATGAAGCGCTGGAACGGGAGGCCCTTGAGGCGGCCCGGCAGGCGGATAAGGTGGTCATCGTCGCCGGACTGCCGGACAGCTATGAGAGCGAGGGCTATGACCGGAAGCATATGCGGATTCCCGCGAACCAGAACGCGCTGATCGAGGCGGCCGCGGCGGTGAATCCGAATATCATCGTGCTGCTCTATAACGGTTCTCCGGTCGAAATGCCCTGGCTGGCGCGGGTGCAGGGCGTGATCGAGGGCTATCTGGCCGGGCAGAACGCGGGTACCGCAAACCGGGCCGTGCTGTGGGGGGAGGTCAATCCCAGCGGACGCCTGGCGGAAACCATGCCCATCCGGCTGGAGGATACCCCCTGCTATCTGAGCTACGGCGGGGAAGGCAATACCGCGGTTTACAGCGAGGGGGTTTTCGTCGGGTATCGCTACTATGAAAAGAAGAAGGTGCCGGTTCAGTTCCCCTTCGGGTTCGGTCTCAGCTATACAACGTTTGAGTACAGCAATCTGCGTCTGGATCGGGAACGGATGAAGGACACGGAAATCCTGACTGTGAAGGTCGATGTGACCAATACAGGAAGCGCCGCCGGCAAGGAAGTGGTTCAGCTGTATGTTTCCGACCGGGAGAGCGATGAAGTGTTCCGCCCGGTGCGGGAGCTGAAGGGCTTCGAGAAAATCGAGCTGCAGCCCGGGGAGACCGGGACGGTCACCTTTACGCTGGATCAGCGTGCCTTCGCGTTCTGGAGCGTCAGGATTCATGACTGGTATGTCGAGACCGGCGTGTTTGACATCCAGATCTGCCGCAATGCCTCCGAGGTCATTCTGTCCGCGCCCGTGACGGTGGAGGGCACGAAAACCCTGCCGCTGACGGTCACGGAGGACACCATTTTCATGGATCTTCGCAAGTATCCGGCGAAAATGGCCGTGCTGACGGAGGCCCGGAAAAAGATGCGCGGCAATCCGGCCACCGGGGAGACCGAAGACCAGGGAAGCAGCGACGCGGCGCAGGAAGCGATCACCGAGGATATGACCGCGGCCATGGAGGGATATGCGCCGCTCCGGAACATGATCAGCTTTACGGGCGGACAGGCCAATCATGAAGATCTGAAGCAGATCATTGACGCAATGAACGCGGCGGAATAAGGGAGCCCTGATTTCGGCCCGCGGAAGCCCAAAGAAAAAGGGGAGAGCCATCGGCTCTCTCCTCTTTTCACATCCCGGAGTTATTTCAGCTCCTCAGCAGCACTCTGGCCTCATAGGGCTGCAGCTTTCCGGGCTGATGGGTCGGATAATTGGAAATCAGCTCGGTTCCGCCGGCTTCCTCCGCCAGGCCGCAGGGCACGGTGCGGTCCGTCCAGTTCAGCAGAACCGTCAGCACCTGACCATCCAGCCGGCGCTCATAGGCGTATACCTGATCGTCGTCCTCCAGCAGCGGCACAAAGGAGCCGTAGACAATGATATCATGGGTATGACGGAGCGCGATCAGCTGCCGGTAATAGTGGTAGACGCTGTCGGGATCCTGCACCTCGTCCTCCGCGTTGATCCAGGGATAATTGCCGTTCACGGGCAGCCAGGGCGTTCCCGTGGTGAAGCCGGCATGCTTTTCCCGGTTCCACTGCATGGGAGTGCGGGCGTTGTCCCGGGCGATGCGGGCAAAATAGCGCAGCATATCCTGTCCGTCCACCCGGCCGCTTTCCACCCACTGACGCCAGGCGTTGTGCACCTCGACATCCTGATACTGATCGAGCCGGGTGAAATAGGCATTGGTCATGCCCAGCTCCTCGCCCTGATAGACATAGGGAGTGCCGCGCATCATATGGATCATGGTGGCCAGCATCTTGGCGCTGCGGGCCCGGAAGAGCTCGCTGTCATTGCCGTAGCGGCTGACCTGGCGGGGCTGGTCGTGATTGCCCAGATAGACCGTGTTCCAGGCCTTGCCCTGCAGGGCGGTCTGCCAGCGGTTGAAGGCAGCCCGGACATCCTTCAGAGGCGCGCCGTGGTCACTCCATTTGCCCAGCTCCGTGCCGTCGTTCAGACCGTCATTATGCTCAAAGGAGAAGATCATGTCCAGCTCGCTGCCGTCCTCGTTGGCGTAGGCGATGGCGCTTTCCACCGTTCCGCCCGCCTCACCGACCGTCAGCAGATCATATTTGTCCAGCACTTCCTTCCGCATCTCCCGCAGATAGCGGTGAGTGGTTGCCGTGTGCTGACAGGAGGGTTCAAAGCTGCCGTACAGGGCGCCGGGAGCCACGGGACCGTCTTCGTAGTTCTCCTTGCCGATCATGCTGATGACGTCCATCCGCCAGCCGTCCACGCCCTTGTCGCACCACCAGCGCATCATGTCGAAGACGCCTTCCCGGACCTTCGGGTTGGCCCAGTTGAGATCGGGCTGCTCCTTTGTGAAGAGATGCAGATAATACTGTCCGCTGGGCTCGTCATACTCCCAGGCGCTGCCGGAAAAACAGGAACCCCAGTTGTTGGGCGGGCCGCCGTTTTTCCCGTCCTGCCAGATATAGTAGTCCCGGAGAGGACTGTCCTTGCCCTTTCGGCTCTCCACAAACCAGGCGTGCTCATCGGAGGAGTGATTGGCTACCAGATCCATGACCAGCTTCATGCCTCTGCGGTGGATTTCCGACAGCATGCGGTCAAAGTCCTCCATGGAACCGAATTCCTTCATGATTGCCCGGTAATCGCTGATGTCATAGCCGTTGTCATGGTTGGGGGAGGCATAGATCGGACTGCACCAGATCACATCCACGCCCAGCTCCTTCAGGTAATCCAGATGGGCGGTGATGCCGTTCAGATCCCCGATGCCGTCCCCATTGCTGTCCGCGAAGCTTCGGGGGTAAATCTGATAAACGACGGCCTCTTTCCACCAGGTTCTTTTTTCGTTATTCATGAAGCAGAAATCCTTTCTTTCAAAAGGGGCAGACAGGAGAAGACCCGTCTGCCCGATGGATGCCGTTAGAAGGCTTTATTTGATGGAACCGTCCACCATGCCCTGGATGATGTACTTCTGCGCGAACAGGTACAGGATGATGATCGGCAGCATGGCCAGCAGGGTGGAGGTCATGATCAGGTGCCACTGCTTGACATAGGCACCGTTGAAGCCCTGCACAGCCAGCGGGATGGTCCGGATGTTGCCGCTTGCACCCAGCACCAGCAGGGGCAGCAGATAGTCATTCCAGATCCACAGGCCGTTGAGCACCAGCACGGTCACGAACACGGGCTGGAGCAGGGGCAGAACGATGCGGAAGAAGGTGCCCGCCCGGGAGCAGCCGTCGATATCCGCCGCTTCCTCCAGCTCCAGGGGCACGCCCTTGATGAAGCCGTGGAAGATAAAGATGGACATGGCTTCGCCGAAGCCCAGGTAGGCGAAGATGATGCCCTGATAGGAACGGAGCATCGGAATATGCAGGAAATCTCCCACCGTGCGGAACCAGGTCAGCAGGGGGAACATGACCACCTGAAAGGGGATGACCATGGCCGCCACATAGCACATAAAGATGATATTGGACCACCGGGTCTTATTCCGCACCAGTACCCAGGCCGCCATGGAGGAGAAGATGGAGATCACCGCCAGGGAGATCACCGTGATGATCACGGAATCCCGCAGGGCGGAAAGAAAATTGAAGGTCGGATTGTTCCAGATTTCTGTCACGTTGGTCCAGAACTGTCCCAGACTCGTGGGCAGGCCGACGGGCTGATTGATGATGTCCGCGTTCGTGCGCATCGAGTTGAAGATCACGATGATAAAGGGCATCATGAAGAGCAGGAACAGCAGGAAGGTCAGAATTTCCAGCGCGATCTGCCTTCCCTTGTGGGGATGAGAGCCGGCCATCCGCTCGATGGGGGCTGCAGCCTGCTTTGCCATTACGCCTCCACCTCCTTCGACTTGTTGTAGGAGACCTGGATGATCGAGAAGATCGTCAGCACCACGAAGAAGATCACGGCCTTCGCCTGACCCAGAGCCATGTTGTTATACTTGAAGGCGGTCTGATAGATATTCAGCGCCAGCAGCTCGGAGGCCTGCACCGGCTTATTCATGAACATGGAGACCGGCCCGCCGTTGGTCAGGGCCACGTTGACGTCGTACATCTTGAAGGAGTTGGTCAGCGTCAGGAACAGCGAAATCGTGAAGGCGTTGGCCATCAGCGGGATCTGAATCCGGGTCACCCGGGTCCAGTAGGTCGCTCCGTCCACCTCCGCCGCCTCCAGGACGGATTTGGAGATGCCCTGAATGGAGGCCACGTAGATCAGCATGATGTAACCGGCATACTGCCAGGTGTTCACGGTTACCATGGTACCCATGACCGTGTCCTTATTGGTCAGCAGGGATTTGCTCAGCGCGGCCCAGCCCAGAGACTGGCCGATGGAGGGCAGAATGTTGGAGAAAATGAACTGCCAGACCAGACCCAGCACGATTCCGCCGATCAGGTTCGGAACAAAGAAACCGGCCCGGTAGATGTTCCGGCCGCGAATCTCGCTCGTCACCAGCAGGGAGATCACGAAGGCCACCACGTTGACCGTGATGATGTTCAGCACGGTGAAGAGCAGCGTGACCAGGAAGGAATGCAGGAAACCCGCATCCTGAAATATGGCGGCGTAGTTTTCAAAGCCGACCATTTTGCTGGCCGCGCCGGTGCCCTGCCAGTCCGTGAAGGAATAATAGATACCGAAGATAAAGGGAATGATGATCACCATCAGGAAGGCGATCAGAGTTGGCAGAAGAAACAGAATCTCTGTCAGCTTCCGCTTTTGTCTGCTGGTCATGGAATTCCTCCCATTCGGCGCAGTGCGCGCCACTTAATCGCCGGGGAAACCCGACATACATGAAAAGAGGGGACGGCCTCCGAAGAGGAACCTCCGTCAGCCGTCCCCTGATCCACCGGATGAAATTACTTGGCGATGCCCGCGATGGCTTCGATCATCATGGCCTCGAAGGTATCGACGTCGATGGCGCCGGAGGCCAGCAGCTCATAGATCGGGCCCAGGGTGCCCATGCCGAAGCCGTCCGGGAGCTTGTACTGCTGCCAGTCATAGGTCTTGCCGGCGGCGTTCCACTCCATGACGCTCTTGGACAGGGGCGTGGCGGGAGCAATGGTCACATTGGTGAAGGCAGGCACCATGGCCGCTTCGTTCACCATGTAGTTGGCACCTTCTTCAGAGGTGGCCAGGAAGTTCAGATAGGCCAGGGCTTCGTCCTTGTTGCCGTTCTCGTTGACGACGTACCAGGACGGAGGATTGACCAGGATGCCGTCGGTGTCCTCATGCAGGAAGGCATGGGGCGCATAGGCGATTTCGAAATCAGGATTCAGAGCGGCCAGGCTGGGATCCATCCAGTTGCCCTGATGATAGAAGGCGGCTTTGCCGTTGGCGAAAGCGGCCAGCTGGCTGTCCTGGGTGCCGTTGATCAGCATGTCGGGATCGCTGTACTTGAAGAGCAGCGCGACATACTGGCAGTACTGATGGAAGCGCTCCGGATCCACCTTGCCGGCCAGCACCTGGTCGATGTAGGTGGTGTCATTGCGCTCGTTGCCGACGGTCAGGTAGACGTTGAAGTTGTGCAGACCGGTCACCCAGGTCATGCCGGGCACGGTGCCGGCGACCATGGACACGACCATGTCCAGACCCAGCTCTTCCTTCATGCTGTCCAGCTTCTCGAAAGCGGCGGCATAGGCGTCATAGTTGGTCAGGGTCGCGGGATCAATGCCGGCCTTGTCCAGGATGGACTTGTTGTAGGCCAGACCGTAGCCTTCCACGGCGACGGGGAAGCCGACGACCTTGTCGCCGTCCATGTAGGCGGCGGCGGTGTACTTCGTCCACTCGGCGCCGGCCTGATCGGCGATCTTGTCCTTCCAGAGCTCATAGCTGCTGGGGCCTTCGATGACCCAGATGTCAGGCTCACGGCCGGACTGCATTTCAGCCTTCAGCACGGTGTTGTAGTCAGAGGAACCGCCGCCGGTGATGACCTTCACCGGAACGCCGGTCTTCTCTTCATACAGCTTGGCGAAAGCTTCCATCTGGGAAGTGATTTCCACCTTGTTCTGGCAGATGACAATATCCGCCAGGGCGCTCATGCTGACGAGCAGCATGGCCAGTGTCAAAACGACAGCAACCAGTTTCTTCATAGAGATTTCCTCCACAAAAAAATTTTATTAAACGGGCAGAGCCCGAATAATACACATCCGAAAATGAAAAGGGAGTTTTCTTTTGCTTCTCTTTCCGGGACACACTCTAACATATTTAAAACGTTTTTGCAATCCGTTTTTTCCCAAAATAGAAAGAAATTAATCCAAATGTAACAAACAGGGGAGAAACAAGGACGGTCAGAAACGATGAAGCAGCCAGCGGAATCCGCCCGCGGGAACCCGGACTGCGCCGGCATCCGATTCGGAACCGTCCATCAAATCTGCATACTGCTTCGGATCCTTCAACAGGGCGGTCAGGTCCGTATCGGTGAAGTTGTACAGGGCCAGCAGCTGCTCTTTGTCATAGTACCTGCCGAGACCGAGAATCCGGTCGTCCCCGGTATCCAGCAGCCAGGTATCCGCCGCGGTATCGAAGACGGGGTGATCCTGCCGGAGGGTCTCCAGCCGGCGAAGCAGGCCAAAGACGTGACCCTCCGGCGTATCCGGATTCCGGCGCAGGGCGGCCTTTTCCCAGTTCAGGTTTCCGCGGTGAAGATACCGGCTGTCCTCCCTTTTCAGCGGATCGTCATGGTAGGTCTGATCGTTCTCCTGGGCGATTTCATCCCCGCTGTAGAGGACGGGGATCCCGCTGAGGCTGAACATGAAGGCGTGGAGCATGATATCCTTTGTCAGCGCCATACGGAGGGCCTCCGGATCCTCCGCCTGCCGGGCGGACTCCACGCCGCAGAGGGAGGCTGTTGTTCCGCAGAGACGGGCGTCCCCCAGACGGGGATCATCGTTGTAGAGCTCCCCCCGGGCCGGACTCCCGGGCCACTTTCCGGTGAGATAATCATTCAGATACTTCTTGTGAGGCACCTCCATCTGGCCGAACTGGCGGAGAAAATCATAGTCCAGCCCCCAGCCGATGTCATCGTGGCAGCGGAGATAATTCAGGAAGGTATACTCCCGGGGCAGGGAGAACACCTGCCGAAGCTGATGCGCCAGAAGGCGGACATCCCGGGTGGCCACGGTATGCCAGAGCGTGGCCATGGTGGTCACGTTATAGAGCAGATGGCATTCGGGCTTTTCCACCGTGCCGAAATAGGGGACGACGCGGCTGGGCTCCATGACCACTTCTCCCAGCAGCAGGGTTCCGGGACAGACAATCTCGCAGACCATGCGCATCATCCGAACCAGGGTATGCACCTGGGGCAGATTCCGACAGTTGGTTCCCAGCGCCTTCCAGATGTAGGGAACGGCGTCCAGCCGGATCACGTCGATACCGTGGTTGCAGAGGAAAAGCATGTTTTCCGTCATCTCACGGAATACGGTGGGGTTGGCGTAATTCAGATCCCACTGATAGGGATAGAAGGTGGTCATGACTACCTTTCCGGCCGCTTCGCACCAGGTGAAATTTCCGGGGGCCGTTGTAGGGAAGACCTGGGGAACCGTCTGCTCAAAGGCATTCGGAATGGTCCAGCTGTCATAGAAGAAATACCGGTCCTGATACTCCTTTTCTCCGGCCCGGGCGCGGCGGGCCCATTCATGATCCTCACTCGTATGGTTCATGACGAAGTCCAGACAGACGGCGATGCCCCGCCGATGACAGGCTTCGGTCAGTTCCGCCAGATCCTCCATGGTGCCCAGCTCCGGCTGCACCTTTCGGAAATCGCTGACGGCGTAACCGCCGTCGCTGCGGCCCTCCGGGCTTTCCAGCAGGGGCATCAGATGAAGATAATTCACCCCGCACTCGGAGATGTAGCTCAGCTTTTCCAGCACACCGCGCAGATTGCCGGCAAAGGCGCTCACATACATCAGCATCCCCGTCATGCTGTGCCCCTTATACCAGGCGGAATCGGCCTCCCGCCGCCGGTCCAGCACCTTCAGGGCTTCGGGGCGCTCCAGCCAGAGCCGGTACAGCATCTCTCCGAAAAGCTCCCAGGACTTCAGATCCCGGTGATACAGCCCATCATAGAGCCGGCGAAGCTCTTCCTCATGACGCGAGAAGCGGGCTGCAAACTCCCTGTTCCATTCAGTTTTCATTCCGTTGATTCTCCTTTGAAGCCGATCGGTTTCGGTTCAGCACTGAGAGATCCGGGAAGGCCGCTGACTGAACAGCCTGCTTCCGCGGATGGTTTCCTGTATCTTATTCTATTCGGAGAAAACGGTTCGGTCAAGTATTTCATTCAGCAATTGACGGGCAGTGGGGGGAATGGTAGAATGCACTCAACGTTTGCAGGACAGGGCGGAGAATTCCTGTATCCGGGAAACATTTCAGGAGGAAAAGATAATGGCGGGCACGCTTATGCAGCGCTTCAGGGAGCAAAGCAACCCAGGCGGGGAAGCCGCACTTTTATGGCTGGGACAGATGGGGCTGCTGATCAGGATCGGAAAGACGGTACTGTGCGTGGACTATTACGCTTCCGACGCGGAGAACCGTCGGGTTCCGCCGCCTATCCCGGCGGAGGAGATGGGGGGAGTTGACCTGTTTCTGGGCACCCACGACCATCTGGATCATATCGATCATGAGGCCTGGAAAACCTGGGCCCAGGTATGCCCGGAAGCCGGCTTCGTGTTTCCGGAAATGCACCGGCCGAAAATCCTGGCGGACGGGATTCCCGAAAAGAGGGCGCTGGGAATTGACGCGGGCGGAGAAATCCGGATCGGAGAAATAAGCATCCGGGCCATCGCCGCGGCCCATGAGTTTCTGGACCGCGATCTGGCGACGGGGCGGTATCCCTGCCTGCAGTACATCATCGAAGGCGGGGGCTTCCGCATCTATCACGCCGGAGATACGGTTCGCTATGAAGGGATGCTTCCCATGCTCAGGGAATTCGGACCCCTGGACGTCGCGCTTCTCCCGATCAACGGACGGGACGGGACCAGGTATCGCCGCAACTGCATCGGAAACATGACCTATCAGGAGGCGGCGGACCTGGCGGGCGAGCTGAGCCCGCGGCTGGTCATCCCGGGTCACTGGGATATGTTCGCGGACAACAGCGCGGACCCCCGGGCCTTTGCGGACTATCTGGACGCCAAATATGAGGGAAGGATTCCCTGCCTGATTCCGGAATACCTGAAGCCGATTCTGATGACAACCGAAAGCGTGCGATAAGCACAGAATGCGGAGGAAGACATATTGATGAAGGAACAGAAGAATGCCTTCCGGCTTGATCCCCAGCTGGGATATTTTCGAAACGAAGGCGTCAATATTATGGCCTTCGACGATATCTATCCGGAGGGACACCAGTCCGGCGTGAGTATCCTGATGCACGGGAGACGAATTGCCACCTGCGGGGATGTCCGGTTTGAGCCCACCCCGGGACAGTGGCAGCCGATTCCGGGACAGCTGAGCCGGGAAGTGGACGAGGAGGGTCAGACCATTGTGACCCGCCTGGAATACCCCAATGAGGCCAACAATCTGAAGGGACAGAATCCCAAGCTGTATCCCGACGCGGAGCTGAAATATACGGTTCGTGTGCGGGGGGAAGGCGAATCGGTTCTTGTTTCCGTGGACTGGGACGCGCCGGTTCCGGAAAGCCTGCAGGACCGGGTATGCTTCAATCTGGAGCTGTTTCCCGGGGCGATGTTCGGGCAGCCCTGGATCATGGACGGGCAGAACGGGGTATTTCCCCGGCAGCCGAACGGGCCGCTGCGCCGTCGGAAAAGCCTGATGCCCGAATCGGGGCATCACCGGCCGGATCCTGCCGGCGGGCCGTATGCCGACCGGAACCTCCTGCTGGGGGACGGGAAGAGCTATAATCCCATTGCAGCGGACGACTGGATTGCCGAGCCCTACTGCACGGGGAAAAAGCTGACGGTTTGCGCGGATGATCCCCTGACCCGGCTCACCGTTGAGTGCCTGACACCGGAGACTGAGCTGGGGCTGTATGACGGGCGGATGAACCACAATAACGGCTGGTTCGCGGTCAGCAGCGCAATTCCGGCGAGCCGGACGGAGGGCGCGCTGTGCTGGCGGATCACTCCTCATGCGGTACCGGGGTGGCGCTCTCCCTCGGTGATCCAGGTCTCCCAGGTCGGATACCATCCGGCACAGCGGAAGATGGCTGTGCTGGAGATGGATGCCGAAACGGAATGCCCCGCGGTGATGGAGCTGTACCGTCTGACGCCGGAGGGGGAGGAAAAGGCCGGAGAATATGCCGTACGTCCCTGGGGCCGGTTTCTGCGCTACCGGTACGGGAACGCGGATTTTTCCGGCTCCCGGGCGGAGGGCCTTTACCGGCTGCGCTGCGGCGACGCTGCTTCAGACCTGTTCCGGATCAGCCGGGATATTTATGACCGGGGCGTCTGGCAGCCGGTGCTTGAGTATTTCCTCCCGGTTCAGATGTGTCACATGCGGGTGAAGGAAAAATACCGGGTCTGGCACGGACTGTGCCATCATGATGACGCACGCATGGCCCCGACCGGTCTGATCCATTTTGACGGCTATGTTCAGAAGGACTCGACGCTGACCTACTTCCGGCCAGGGGATCCGGTTCCGGGACTGAACCGGGGCGGATGGCACGACGCGGGAGATTATGACCTGCGGGTGGAATCCCAGGCGGGCGAGGTCTACATCCTGTCCCTGGCCTGGGAGGAATTCCGCGTCGACTACGACGCCACCTCCATTGACCAGGAGAATCGGACGGTGGAGATCCACCAGCCGGACGGAAAGCCGGACATCCTCCAGCAGATCGAGCACGGGCTTCTGTCCGTGGTGGGAGGCTGGAAGGCTCTGGGACGGCTTTACCGCGGAATCATCTGCAACAGCCTGCGGCAGTATGTCCTGCTGGGGGATGCCGCCGAAATGACCGACGGAGAGACGGGGAAAGGGGACGACCGCTGGGTCTTCACGGAGGATAATCCCTTCCGGGAGCTGACCACGGCCGCTCAGCTGGCGGCCGGCGCCCGGGCGATGACCGGCTTTAACGACAGCCTGGCCCGAGAGGCTCTGGAGGCCGCGGAAACGATCTGTGCACAGATCCGGCCGGCGGAGGAGGACGTGCGCGCGCGCGGCGCGGCGATTCACGCCGCGGCGGAGCTGCTCCTGACCACCGGGAAGGAATGCTACCGGGAGATGCTGCTGCGGGAGACGGTGTTCATCGCCGGGCACATTGCGGACATCGGCTGGATCGCCGCCCGGGTCATAACGGCTGTCGGTCGGGAGGACTTTACCCGGAGTATCCGGGCTGCCCTGCCGGAGCTGCGGGAGAAGCTCCGCAGCCAATGCTCCGAAACTCCCTACGGGATTCCCTATCGGCCCTATATCTGGGGCGCGGGCTGGGGCATTCAGGCCATGGCCTTCCGGTACTACTTTCTCCAGAAGGCTTTTCCGGACGCGCTGGACGCGGATCTGCTGGAAAACGCGCTGCATTTCGTCCTGGGCTGCCATCCGGGAAGCAATACGGCGTCCTTTGCCTCCGGAGTGGGCACTCGGTCCGCGGTGGTGGCCTATGGGGCCAACCGGGCCGACTGGTCCTATATCCCCGGCGGCGTGATTTCCGGCACCGCGTTGATCCGGCCGGATTTCCCGGAACTGCTGGAGTATCCCTTCCTGTGGCAGCAGACAGAGTACGTGCTGGGCGGCGGATCCTCCAACTACCTTTTTCTGGTGCTGGCGGTGCGTCAGATGAACCGGGAAAGGGAGAAGGCTCTGACGGCGGAAAAGTAAATGCGAAACAATTCAGAGAACGAATAAACAAAAAAACTGTCAAATGAAAAGGAGAAAGGAAAATGAACGGGTACAGCAACTTCAGTCTCGCAAGCTATATGTTTGCCTACTACGCGGCCCGGGTGACGGACGAGGAACTGCGGCAGGGGATGGAGACCTATCTGCGGAACGTTCCGCTGAAGAAGGTCTATGTGGAAAACCACCGGGCCACCACGGACGTGCCTGTCCAGCGCCTGCGGGAGATCCGCTCCATCATCGAATCCTACGGCGTGCAGGTCTCCGGCGGAATCACTTCAACAGTCCTGGTGGACGGTCAGCAGAAGCCGGCACTCTTTGACACCTTCTGTTACACGGATCCGAAGCACCGGGCCGAGTATCTGCGCATTGTTCGGGAGGACGCAGAGGCCTTCGATGAAATTATCCTGGACGATTATTTCTTCACCTCCTGCAGATGCGAAATGTGCCTTCAGGCGAAGGGAAAGAAAAGCTGGAAGGATTTCCGGCAGGAGCAGATGAAGCAATTCTCAGAGGAGATTGTGGCGGAGGCAAAGCGCGTCAATCCGAAGGTCAATTTCATCATCAAATATCCCAACTGGTACGAGAGTCATCAGGCGACGGGATACAATCCAGGGATTCAGCAGGGCATCTTTGACATGATCTATACCGGGACGGAAACCCGGGAGCCCTTCTATGCGGCGCAGCACCTGCAGAGGTATGAATCCTACAGCGTGATGCGGCTGTTGGAGAATGCCGCTCCGGGGCGGAACGGCGGAGGCTGGATCGACCTGGGAGGCTCCTCGGACAATCTGAACCGATTCCTGGAGCAGGCCGAGTTTTCTTACCTGGGAGGCGCGAAGGAGCTGATGATGTTCAACTATCCCTCGCTGCTGAATTCTCCGGTGCTGGGCGCCATGGATCCCTTCCTGAGAAAGGTGGACGCCTTCCTGGATCAGGCCGGGAAGCCCGTGGGAGCCGCGGTCTGGGAGCCCTTTGACGCGGAAGGGGAGGATCAGCTGTGCAGCTATCTGGGCATGTGCGGCGCGGCCCTGGAGCTGCTGCCTGATTTTCCGGAGGACGCGCCTGCGGTGCTGCTGACCCAGCGGTCCGCCTGCGCGGAGGGGGCCATGGAAAAGCTGGAGGCCTATGTGAGCCGGGGCGGGAAGGCGATTGTAACGACCGGATTCTTCCGCGCCATGTATGACCGGGGAATCCGGGAGATGACCAGCGTCCGGCTGACGAACCGGCACGCGATGGGGAAGAAATTCATGATCGACCGCTGCGACTATGACTATGCGGGCATTCGGTATGCCGAAGGGAAGGAGAAGGTCCTCCTGGAGGTGCTGGATTACAAGACCAACGCGACCTGGGCCGATATCCTGATGCTTTCCCGGGAAGATAATTTCCCGCTGCTGACCGAAGATTTCTACGGAAAGGGAAGGCTGCTGATCCTGAACGTGCCGGAGAATTTCGCCGACCTGTATCAGCTGCCCGGAGAGGTGATCGAAACGATCTGTGCGGAAATCTCCCGGGGACAGTCCTGTTACCTGGCCGCAGAGCCCAAGTGGAGCCTGATCACCTATGACAATGAGGCGGTATGTGTTCATTCCTTCCGGCCCATGCTCTCCCAGGCCGGGCTGGTGGTACGCGGATCCTGCCGGGGAATCCGGAATCTGAGCACGGGAGAAATCATCACGGACTGCGTCAGGAAGAACGCACCCCGGCATCGGGGCGATGCGGCCATGACCCGGAGCGCGGAGGATGAATTTGAGTTCACAGTAAGGGCCGGAGCCGGCCAGAGCGTTTATCTGAAAATCCTGAGATAAAAGATCAAACAGAAGAAATAAAAGACAGCGTTCTCGAAAAACGCTGTCGCGACAATCCAAAGAAAAAGCGGCCGCCCTGTTTCCAGGGCGGCCGCCGAGCTTTTCAGTTCAGATAAAACTGAACGGACCGTTCAGAGATTACTGAGCCTTCCACTCGTTGTACTGCTTCTGATACTCGGCCAGGACATCCTGATAGCCGGCAGCATCCAGAGCGGCCTGGAATTCAGCGATCTTGGCTTCGACATCAGCAGAGCCGTAGACGCCCAGTTCCAGAGACTTGCCATATTCGTCGAACACGCCGGCGCAGGCAGACCACGCAGCTTCAACGGGAGCCTTGTTGGGACGGAAGCCGGAGGCCACGGTGCCCTTCGCAGCGTTGTTGAAGTCATCATACATGGCAACCTTGTTGTCGGGCTCGGTGACGTTCAGGGTCAGGGGCTTCACGGAAGTGGAGCACCAGGCGTCATGATGATACAGCTTGGTGATGCCGTCCGCGTTGAAGTCAACCTTGCCGTCGACCAGGACATAGTCCTCGCCTTCGATACCGTAGGTGTACAGATCCGCAACCTTGGTGTCGGTGAACAGATAGCCCAGGAACTCGATGGCAGCCTTGGCCACATCGTCAGACACATAAGCGGGGATGGCGTAGCAGGAACCCAGGGTGGTGGTGGAACGGCCCCAGTTCTC
Organism: uncultured Eubacteriales bacterium; assembly: GCA_902778055.1. GTDB lineage: Bacteria > Bacillota > Clostridia > Christensenellales > Aristaeellaceae > Aristaeella. Next base: position 58,051 of record CACYWL010000001.1, read on the forward strand.
GGTAACCTTGGCGAAGCTCTCAGCCTGGTTGCCATCGCGGCCTTCAGATTCCTCGTTGTTCGGAACATTGGTCCACCAGTTCAGCATCCAGTCCTGAGTCTGGTTGGTGGCAGAAGAGACAACGCCGCCGATTTCATCGTCAACATTGAAGTAGCCCTTCTCGCCCCACTCGGCCATCATCGTGCAGAAGGCCTTGTAGTCTTCGGTCTGGATGGGGTTGATCAGCTCGTTGGTCGCCTGGTCAACACCGATGATGCTGAACAGCTGCTGATCAACGAAATCATACTTGTCCAGATAGAAACGATAGAACATGGGGGTGCCGGCAAAGATGAAGGGATACTTCACGCCAGCTTCCTTGGCCTTCTCCATGTAGGGCTCCAGAGCCTTCAGGCGGGCATAGGTGTCAGCCTGGCCCTCGATATCAGCGACCATCGCGGCCACGTCGATACCGGCCTTTTCCGCGTTGGACTCGAGGATCTTGATCATGTAGCCCTCGGCGCCTTCCTTGTACACCGGGACGTAGTAGTCCTTGCCGTCATAGCGGGCAGCTTCCCAATACCACTCAGGCATGGATTCCCACAGCATGGTGCCGGGCAGCAGAGCACTCAGATCCTTCGCGCCGTTGGAGGCATACAGATCGTTGGTGCCGATGGTGCCGTACCAGTTGGCAGTCCACAGCAGGTCGACTTCCTGGCCCAGCAGGGCGTTGTTGGCCTTCTGGCCGTACTCGCTGTCCATGAACTCATGGATGTCGATCGCCACTTTGCTTCCCAGCTCAGCCAGGCGGGCATTGATGGCATCTTCAACCTTCTGGATCGCACCTTCGTCCAGAGAGGTCATGTAGCTGTGACGGTACAGACGAACCGTCGTGACACCCTCTGCACTCGCGAAGGAGAGCAGGGACAGTGCCAGGCACAGAGCCAGGACCAGAGAAACAAGTTTCTTCATTGGTGATTCCTCCCATAATTTTTTTATTTCTAAGCGGGGATCTGATGGACAGAACCCGCCTGAAACCGATTGAAGAAGCAGTTCAACTAAGGTTAATTGAAAGTCTTATCCCTTGACAGAACCAACCGTCAGACCCTTGATAAAGTACTTCTGGAAGAACGGGTAGGCAATGATTACCGGGCCGACAACGACGATCACGGTCGCCATGGTAGCGGAATACTGAGGCACCGCATTTCCCATGGCCTGCAGGGCGGATGAAGGAATGTTCTTGTTGTTCAGCAGCGTTTCGATCGACTTCTGAATGTTGATCAGCAGCAGCTGCAGGGGCTTCAGCTCCGCCTTGTCAATGAACAGGAAGGCGTTCTGCCAGTCGTTCCAGTAAGCAGTCGCCATCATGAAACCGACAGCGGCCAGGGAAGGCTTCATCAGAGGAAGCGTGATCTGGAAGAAGGTCCGGTATTCACCGGCACCGTCAATCTTCGCGGCTTCCATCAGCTCATCCGGGATGGAGCTGTGAATGTAGGTCCTCAGGATGATGACGTTCATCGTGGAGACGCACAGGGGCAGGATCAGAACAGCCAGGGTATCCTTCAGGCCGTAATACTTGCTGAAGAAGATATAGGCGGAAAGCTGACCGCCGGAGAAAAGCATGGGGATCAGCAGGTAAACGGAGAGGAAGCCCTTCAGCTTGAAGTCCTTCCGGCTGATGGAGTAGGCAAACATGCTCATGACCAGCAGGCCGAAGAAGGTACCCAGCACCGTGACGGAAATGGTGATCAGATAGGACTGGCGAAGCTGGGAGCCGTAGCGCAGCACTGCATTCATACCGTCCATGGACCACTGCTTGGGGAAGTAGGTGAAGCCGGTGGAGTTGATTTCCGTTTCAGCGGTGAAAGCCGAGATGATCACCAGCAGGATGGGCAGAAGACAGAACATGGTGAACAGGAAGAGGCAGATCCCCAGGACCAGCTGCCCCCAGCGGAACTTCTGCTTGTGATGAATATCGTGAATATTTGTTGTCATCTTCGTTCACCTCTCAGAAAAGCGCATTCTCGGGACTGATTCTGTTGACCAGGAAGTTGGCGAACAGCATCAGAAGAAGACCCACAACGGACTGGAAGAAGGTGGCTGCCGCCGTGAAGCCGAAGTTGGAGTTCTTCGAGATGGCGTTCAACACGTAGGAGTCAATCACCTCTGTGGTGCTCAGCAGCGCGGAGGTGTGCCGGGTTACCTGATAGAACAGACCGGTGTCGGAATGCATGATTCCGCCCACGGAGAGCAGCAGCATGACGGTGATCATGGGAATCAGCGAGGGGAGCGTAATGTGACGGATTTCGTGCCACTTGTTGGCGCCGTCAATCCGTGCAGCCTCATACAGAGAGGTATCAATGCCGGCCAGCACGGACATGTACAGCACGGAACCGTATCCGACGCCGTTCCACATTTTAACGATGGTCAGAATCGTGGGCCAGTATTCCGGTTTACGGTAGAAGGGAATGCTTCCGCCCAGGAGGTTGTTGATGATTCCGGTACCGGAATTCAGGTAGGCCATGACAATGAACTGAACGGCGGCGTAAGAAACGAACACCGGCATGATCATGACCGTCTGCATGTACTTGCCGAAGCGCTTGTGAGCAAACTGGTCGATGGCAATTGCCAGAACCACGTTCAGGAACTGACCCAGGGCTGTAAAGATCACATAGTACATCAGGGTGTTTTTCAGCATGCGCTGGAAGACATCCTTCGACTGGAGCAGGAATTTAAAATTGTCCAGACCGATCAGCGGGCTTCCGAAAATCCCCTTGGTATAGTCGAAGTTTTCGAAAGCGAGCACCAGACCGCTCATGGGAATGTAATTAATGAAAAGCATGATCAGGAAAACAGGAAGCGCCAGCACAACCAACGCCCTGTGCTGCCATGTATTCCGCAGGAATTCCTTCAAGAAACCATCCCCCTTCACAAAACTAATCCCCACAGAAAAAAACTGCGAGGGTGAATCGCAAAAATTGCGATTCGCTAAAGCTTGTAACTGGTGCAATTATAGCGCAAAGAAAAACAAAAAGCAAGGCTCTTTGTTCTATTTTTTGACCTTTTCTACCAAATTACAAATGAAACGATTCAAACGTTGGAAAGCAAGCGATATGACAATTCCTGAAATTATATAAAACGATTCAATCAGAAAAAAAGTTGGTTATGTACAGAGATTTATCAACTTGAAATGTTTCCGCACGGCGGGTATGATGAGCCTGCCGGAGACGGAGTGAAACGGATCGGTACAGAAATAAAACAGGTCGGAGCGGGAGAAATGGAACGGAAACGGGTTGAGGTGCTCACTGAAACAGCGGACTGGGCGGTCTGCCTGAAGCCGGTTGGAGTCGAATCCGAGAAGGAAATGCCGGAACTGCTTTCAGCCATGCTGGGCGGAAAGTTCTTTCCGGTGCACAGGCTGGATCTGAATGTCGGCGGGCTGACGGTATACGCGCGAAACGGAGAAGCGGCGGCCCGGCTGAGCGAACTGATCCGGACAGGCTCCTTCCGGAAGGCGTACATGGCGTTGGTTCACGGAAATCCTCCGGCGTCGGGACGGATGGAGGACCTCCTCTGGAAGGACGCCCGGGCCAAAAAGGTCTATGTGGTACAAAGAATGCGCAGGGGAGTCAAGAAAGCGGCGCTGAGCTATGAAACGCTCTGGACGGACATAAAAAAAGACCGGAGTCTGGTGCTGGTCCGACTGGAAACCGGACGCACGCATCAGATCCGGGTGCAGTTTTCCTCCCGCGGCTTTCCGCTGGTGGGAGATCACAAGTACGGTGCCAGGGACGAGGAAACCGTGCCGCGGCTTTTCTCCAGCAGAATCCGGTTTGTCTGGGCCGGCAGGGAACGGGAATTTACGGCTCTTCCGGCGTGGTGGCGGAAGGAAGATTATTTCGAGTTCGCAAACCCGGATGACGATGCATGGAAAGATATGATATGAGCCTTCGGCGAGAATTGACGCGCTGAAAGAAAAGAAGGAGCTTCTGTTGAAGCCCCTTCCTGTTGAGTTTCCATCTGTTATCCCTTTACGGCACCGGCGATAAAACCCGCCTGAATCCGTTTGCTTAGCAGTGCATACACGATCATCGTCGGGATCGTTGCGATTGCAAGTGCGGCGCCGATTGGCCCCCAATCGGTTGTGTACTGGCCGAATAATTGCTGAACTCCTACCGGTAGGGTCATATACATCCCTTTGCTAACGAAGATGGTTGCGAACAGCAGTTCATTCCAGCATTGCAGGAATGCATAGATTCCAACTGTAGCGGTGGCGGGCATCATCAGCGGAACGATAACCCGGAAGAAAATTCCCCATACGCCGCAACCGTCCAGGAAAGCTGCTTCGTCCAGATCATAGGGAATGTCTCCCATAAAGCCGATGCTGATCAGAATTCCCATGGACAGAGAAAACGCGGCATACGGAATGATCAGGGCCACATAGGTGTCCAGCAGCTTCATACGGGAAAGAATCATAAATACAGGAACAAGGGCTGCGTGTATCGGAATCGTCAGACCCAGCATGAAGAATTTGTTCATCAGCTTCCGGCCCTTCCATACCAGCCGTGTCATGGCATAGGTGGCCATAAACGCTGCGATCAGGGTAATAATTATAGCGGAAGCTGAGACGATCAGGCTGTTCAGGAAATAACGGCCCATATTGCCGGTATTTAGTGCCCTGGGATAGTTATTCCATCTCCAGGTACGAGGAAGGCCGATCATGTTTCTTTCGACCGTGATTTTCTCTCCGTTTTCGTCCAGAATAACCTTACCTTCGCTGTCCTTGAGATAGCCGCCGAAGATCTCGTCATTATCCTTCAGGGAAAAGGTCATCATCCAGTACAGCGGGAACAGATTGATTACCACCAGAATGATCAGCAGGGCATGTACCAGGATCAGAGAAGGCTTAAACTTACGTTGATCGTTCATGACACCTTTTCCCCCTTATCCCTGAATGCCAGGCTGATCAGCATCGCGAAGGCGAAGCAAAGGATAATCAGCACGACTGCGATCGCGCTGCCCAGACCATAACGGTTGTTCAAGAAGGTCAGCTTATACATCAGGGTGCTGGGCAGCTCCGCTCTCCGGGTGTCCTTCATCAGGGTATAAATCAGATCGAAGGATTTCAGAGAACCCGTCACCGCGAAAATGACACAGACCTTCAGAATGGGCTTGATGTAGGGAATCACAATATGGCGGTTTACCTGTCCCTCAGTGCAGCCATCCAGCTGCGCCGCTTCCAGCAGATCCATCGGCACACCCTTGATGCCGGCGTACATCAGAAGCATATGATAACCAACATACTGCCACAGAATGGGGATGAAGGCGGCAAATAGCGCTGTCTCCTTGTATCCGGTCCACCCTCCCTGGAAAGGCATCTTGGTGGATGTTATCCGGGCAGAGATCCAACTAAACACTTGGTTCTTGATTCCCAAGGCATCTAGTGCGGAATTCAGCAGTCCGTTCGTTTCATAGATATTCATCCACAGACGGCCGATAATCACCGTGGAAATCAGAACTGGCATAAAAAATATGGACAAATATGCTCGTTCTCCCCGGATACCCTTGCTCAGCTTCAGGGCGATTGACAGAGCGATGGGAAGTTGAATAAACACAGAAAAGAAACCCAGAATCAGAGAATTGACAAGGGCATCGCCCATATAATTCACGTTGGTATAGAGAGCGCCTTTTTCATTGACCAGCTGCGGACTGAAAAGCTCGATGTAATTCTTGAGCCCTACAAAATTCATGTCAGCACCGGAAATTGCTTTGAAGTCATTCAGACTGTATATGACTGACATGACAATTGGGGCGATCAGAATGCCAAGGAACAGGATCAGTGCAGGCAGCAGAAAGATAAAGATGCTCAATTTGTAAGAAAAAGTTCTCTTCATCTTCTAATTAGTCCTTTTCAACAAAAGAGGGAGACGGCCCTCGTGGATAATCTCCCCGCAGGGCCGTCTCCGGATTGATTTGTTCGGATCTAAGTGCGAAAACTGTTTACTGCAGCTGCGCAGCCAGACCTTCGATGAACTGGGCGCCGTCGATTTCAACGCCGTAAACCTGAGAAACGAAGTTCAGATAGATATTGGCGGGGTCAGCGCTCATGGCGGTGTCTCCGAACAGCACCATGCCGTCAGCGGCGGCAACCATATCGGCGACAGCGGTCACGAGGGGCTTCACTTCAGAGGTGTCATAGTCCGGGGTCCAAGCAGGCAGTCCAGAACCAGCCAGATAACCGTAGTGGCAGATTTCCTTGCCCAGTTCGAAAGCAATCTTCGCAGCGAACTCGGGATCCTTGGAGGTAGCGGCAACGGCCAGAGAGTCGGACGGACCGCCGATGACCTGGCTGTAGGTGGCCTTCTCGGCATTCATCACGGGGAACAGCGCAACCTGGAAGTTACCTTCAGCGTCGTTCACTTCGCCGCAGTTCCAGGAACCGTTCTGATAGAAGGCATACTGTCCGGCAAGGAAGTTGGCCTTGATCTGGTCATTGCCCAGGGTCAGGCCGTCAGCAGCGAAGTATCCCTTTTTCACCATTTCCTGGAAAGCATCCACAGCGCCCGCGATAGCGGGATCATTCCAGGTAGCTTTGCCCGCAAAGATGTTGTTCAGGGCTTCGTAACCGATGGTCTTCTCGATGATGGGCTCCAGATATTCGGTCACGCACCAGGTTTCAGAACCGGCGCAACCGAAGGGGGTGATCCCTGCGGCCAGCAGGTCATCGCAGCACTTAATCAGGTCTTCATAGGTTTCCGGCACATGATCCCAACCAGCCTTGGCCAGCAGATCCATGTTCGCGAACATAACCACGATGTTCATGGTCAGCGGGACTGCGAAATGATCCTTGTTTTCGCCGTAGGAGGCATTCTGCATCATTACTTCAGGCAGCTGATCTGCATATGCTTTATAAGCATCATTCAGGCAGTATACATTTCCCTGCTCCGCGAAGTCGCCGCAGAAGGCACCGGCCCAGGTGAAGAAAATGTCCGGCAGCGTGGAAGGATCAGACATGGCGGTCTTGATCTTGGTCTTATAGGATTGGTTCTCAAAAGCTTCCCATTCGATTTTCACGTTGAATGCATCTTCTACCGCGGCGATGGCCTTCTCATAAGCGGGACGGTTCGCATCGCTTTCGGTCGCGATACACCACATGGTGATCGTCTTCTGCTCTTCCGCGAACACGGAAGTCACGGAAAACACCATGATGGCAGCCAGCAACAGGGCAACGAGCTTCTTCATAGGGATACCCTCCTTCAAATTTGCGGCTGAGCCGCATTTTTCTCAAACAGCGTACCCGCTGTTATCGACAAGACAGAGAACCTGGAAAAGGATACAACAAACACATCATTCATCTTCCCTGCGGGATCTTTCACTCTGAGCGCATTATAACGCAAAAAAGGGGGAAGTTCAATTCAATTTGTTCTTTATTTTCTGCTTTTTTGGCAGGGAAAGCATTTCTTCCTTAAACGCAAGGAATTACAAAGGTTCCGGATCAATCAGGGAGAACCGCCCAGTCTGAATAATCCCCAAAAACAGCCTCCGAGGCTCTTGGATTTCTCATTTCTTGTCATGATAGTCTGGTGCGCGGATGCGCAGGTTCTTGAGAATGTGTGCAGAATATTTATTGAAAGATTTCCTCATTTGTGATATAGTTTAAAGGTGTGAGTTTGCAAATTATGAACTGAAAGGACAGGTTTATTCATCTATTCGGGAGGAATGACGGATGAAACAGGCAGGAAAGCGGAGAGACTCGGACAGGCGCAGACGCGTGCTGGCCTGTCTGTTTGCCGCTGTCCTGCTTTTTTCCTCTTTCCCGTCTCTCTCTCTGTCCGATTCTCCCGCTGATTCGCCGGAGATGCAGAATGCGGCTTCCGAGACGGTTCTGATCTGTGAGATTCCGGAATCGGATCCGGTCACGGCGGAAACCCGTACCTGGAAGAAGGCATTCCAGGTGCATCGGCATTCAGATTCCTGCTATAATAATGAAGGAAAACTGATCTGCGGCATCTGGGAAGACGCCTATTATCACACCCATAACGAGTGGTGCTATGACGAGGACGGGAAGCTGTCCTGCGGCCTCAGCGAAAAGAGACCTCATTCTCATTCGGACGATTGCTATACAACAGAACAGATTCTGAAATGCGAACTGAAGGAAGAGGAGGGTCACCGTCATTCAGATGCCTGCTATACGGTGACGGATACGCTGATCTGCGGACAGGAGGAAAGAGAGGGACACACTCACGGGGAGGAATGCTATCAAACCCGGGAGGAACTCGTCTGCGGTCTGGAGGAGTTTGCGGGACATTCGCATACCGACGCCTGCTATACGGAACACAGGGAGCTTTCCTGCGGCCTGGAGGAGGATCCCGGACATACCCATGCGGACAGCTGCTGGAGCGAGACTGAGGTTAATACGCTGACCTGCGGGCAGGAGGAAAGAGAGCCTGTCCTGGATGAAAACGGCGAGGTGACGGATCCCGGACATAAGCACACCGACGCCTGCTATACGGCTGAAACGGTTCGGACCTTGATCTGCGAGGAGAAGGAACGCCCCGGTCACCTGCATGGCGATTCCTGCTACACGGTGACCCGGACCCTGACCTGCGGGCAGGAGGAAAGGGAAGGACATACCCATTCCGAGGCATGCCGGCATACAGTGAAGGAACTGGTCTGCACAAAGGCGGAGGATCCCGGCCACCATCATACGGAAGCCTGCCATCAGATTACGCGAACCCTTTCCTGCGGACTTGAGGAACGGGAGGGCCACCATCATTCGGCTTCCTGTTACGAATCAAGGAGTGTTCTCATCTGTGATCTGCCGGATTCCACGCACAGGCACACGGAGGACTGTTTCAGCGGAGGGGAAGCAACCTGCGGCAAGCTGGAGGTTCCGGTCTTTGTAAGCTCAGAGGAAAACTGGGCCACGAAAACGGAGATCATTTCCGAAGGACACCGTCATACGGAAGCCTGCTATGCGGTTCCGGGAGACGAAGAGAGCACCTCATCCGAAGAGCTTTCGGGGTCCGCAGCTGCCTCAGGCGAAAACGAAATCCCGCCGGCCGGAAATGATGATGAAAACCCGGCCGTGACGGGCGGAGACGTACCGGATGCCGCAAAAGTCCGGAAGGGTGAGGCGGACGAGACCGGGAACAAGACGAACCTGACCGATGAGCAATTCAAAAACAATACGCCCGCGTCGGGCAAACAGCCTGAGGTAAGCAATCCGCCTCAGACAGGCGGGCAGCCCCAGGTAAGCAACCCGCCTCAGACGGACGAACATCCCCAGGGAAACAATCCGCCTCAGACGGACGAACAGCCCCAGGGAAACAATCCGTCTCAGACGGACGAACAGCCCCAGGGAAGTACCCTTCCGACTGTTACAGATACTCCGGCCTGTTTTGAGGGCGAGCTGACCTCTGAGGATGGGATGATCTCTATTCAGGCGGATCCGGAAGCGCTTCTTCCCGCAGATGTTTCTCTGAAGGTTCAGCCGGTGAACGACCCTGAGCAGCAGGCACTGTACGAGGCGAGAATCCGGGAAATGACGGGCGGAGACGGGGAGATGATGCTGGTCCGGCTGATGGATCTCAGCCTGGTGGACGGCGAGGAGCAGAAGGTCCAGCCGGAGCGTCCCGTGCGGGTCTCCGTCCGGATGACGGATGCGATCCCGGAGGGCGCGGAGCTACGTGTCCTTCATTTCCCGGATGAGCCAGCGGCCCAGGCCGGTGCAGCTCCCGCAGCGGGAAAGAGGCTGCTGAAGAGCAGACGCATGACGGCCGCCGTTCCTTCCGGACCGGAGGAAATTCCCGCGAAGTACTCCGGTCAGGAGATTACCTTCGACGCCGGCGGGTTTTCTGTCTACGCGATCGTATACGTTCTGGACGGAGACGAGCATACCATTCTGGTCAATGAGGATCCCGAAAAAGGCTCCTTTAGCTGTCATATAAGCTGGCTGCCTGAGCCTCCCGCAAATGCGCAGACCACCGTTCTCCTTTACCGGCAGACCGACGGAACAGACGCCAAACCTGAATTTGCGGACAGGAGGATTGTCCTGGACGGCGTTCCCGATAAAGAAGGGGAAACTTCCGCCTGGACCGCGGTGTTCGAAGAGCTGCCCATGAAGACTCCGGAAGGGCAGCGGATCCGCTACATGGTAAAGGAGGAGAACATTACTCCGGAGGAATATCAGGCTTACCTTGCCTCCGATCCGATGGGTCCGGACGATTATATGGACACGGACGGCGGAACGATCTATCACAAAGCGCCGAAGGTTGCAGATACCAGCGTTCTGTTTACCGTGCGGAATACGGATCCCGAAGGAAATCTGCTTTCCGGCGCGGAGTTTCTGATTCAGAAGCAGACAACGAGCGGCAAAGAGCCCTATAACGACGGTTTTCACGAGGACGGCGTGTATGCCGCCGGAAATGAGGGAAAGCAGCTTGGACTGATGCATATTTCCCTTCCGGAGGGAATCTATCTCCTTTCCCAGAAGATAAAACCATATGCCTGTGAAAAACTGTCTGACCGGACGGTCATGATCCAGGTTGCGGAAGGTCAGATCACATTGATTCACGATTCGGAAGCAGATTCCGAACCCGTGAGCTCGGATGCGCTGAAGGACAACACGCTTCTTTTTATCAATTCAAATTCCCTGGTGCATGTGGTGCTGAAAAAGGCGGACGAAACTGATGAGACCCTGATGCTGCCCGGCGCTGCCTTTAAAATCAGCAAAGAAGACGGTTCCAAGACGGCCCCGCTCAGCCTGGACGGACAGGATGAGTTTGTTTCGGATGCAAAGGGTGTGTTCTTCGACGGGATGCTGATCAATGGAGCAACCTACATTCTGAAAGAAGTCACCGCTCCGGAAACCTACGATCTTCCTGAAAAAGAGTTCCGCCTTCATGTTGCCGGGGATAAGGTTACCCTGACCATACCCGGAAAGGACAGCCTGGATTTCACCCCGGAAGAGGAAGGAAAAGCGGTTGAGGTCCTCGTTCCCAACTGGCATCAACCCTTCTATACGGTTCACCATTATCTGAAGGGGACGAAGGAGAAGGTGGCCGAGGATACGGTGATTTATGCTCCGGCGGGTACGGCTGTGCGCTCTGTGAAACCGGCTTCCGAATTCCTGGAGGAGTTTACCGGATATACCCCTGAGCTGAATTCAATGTCTCCGGCAGGGGGAATCCGCATCCTGGAGAAGGGGAAGAACGAGATCACAGCCTGGTATACGCTTCCGCTGAAGATTACCGTCAGGGACAGGGAGCTGACCTATAACGGGCAGAAGCAGTTCGGATACGGCATCGAGGACGAGGGAGCGGCGGAGTTTTCCGGCCTGCTGGCCCGTGACAGGGACGCTGACTGGACGACGAAAATCTATAACCGCGCCGAAGGGACGAATGTCACCGCGGCCAAGGGCTACAGCGGAAGCCTGAGATGGGAAAACGAGGCCCTGATTCCAAGGTACTATCAATACACGCTGACTCCGGGACGGCTGGTGATCCTGCCCAAGAAGATCACGGCCAGCATTACCGGGAAAGCCGTGACCCGCACCTACAACGGGATCGAAAACGCGGCCATCGGATACACGGTGGAGGTCAGCGACGAGAACTATCTGAAATACAACATCCGGTTTTCCGGCGAGAGAACCGTCCGAAGGAAGGACGCCGGCATTTCCTATATGGGGCTGCGCGCGGAGCAGTTTACCAACATCAGCCGGAATTACGAGGTCTCCTTCGAAATCACGGACGGCTATATCAAGGTGGAACCCCGGGCCATGAAGGTCATCACTGGAAGCAAGACCAAGACCTACGACGGAGAACCGCTGGTCTTCGAAAGCGCGAGGCTGATCGGCGCGGTAGCCGCGGACGGGATCAAGGTCCGGGCGACGGGGAAGATCACCGAGGTCGGAAAAACCGAGAATACCTGCGTGATCGAATGGAACGGCGCCAATCCAGAAAACTATACGGTCACGGAACAGCTTGGAACGCTGCAGGTCAAAGCGGCCCCGGTTCCCAAGAGTACGGGGAAAACCTCCGGCAGCAGCTACTCCTTCAGCCGGAGCCGGAAGAAGGAGAGCGTCCCGGTTACGCTGCGCATCATTTATCAGGTGAACGGCGAGGAAGAGGCTCCGCCGGAGCGAATTGCCGAATACATGAGCGGCGACAGTTACTACGTCGTGAGCCCCATGATCCACGGCTACCGTGCCGACAGGGAAATTGTGGAGGGAAAGATCACAAGGGATGTGACTATCCGCGTCACCTACTCCAAGGTCAGCTACCGGCTGGAAATCCGTTATGTGAAGCTGGACGGAAGCCGCGCGGCCGCCTCCTACAGCAAAAAGCTGGAGTACGGAACGGAATTCAGCGTTCCTTCCCCTGCGGTAAAGGGATTTGTTCCCGCACTGGAGCAGGTCGGGGGAACCATGGGAACCGGGGAGCTGCTGTATACCGTGCTGTATCTTCCCGAGAATACGGATGAAAGCGGAGACTCCGGGTCCGGAAGGATACTCAGCATTGATGAATACGCCACGCCGACAGGCTTCGGGCTTTCCTATCAGCAGCTGGGCGTCTGCCTGGAGTAAGGAGGGCGGTGCATGATGATGAATCGGACAATCCGCCGATGGACGGCACGCATTCTTTTGCTGATGCTGCTTCTCTTTCCGGCTGCGCATTCCGGAATGCCGGGTGCCGCTGCGGAAGAAGAAACGGATTCCGACGCGGAGGGCAGCAGATGGGTGGAATATGATTACCGGAAGCTGGATGTCGGCAATCCGAGCCCCATGGAAGGCAAATTCTTTACCCTGATGTGGGGCGGCACGACCAGCGACCAGGACGCGCAGCGCCTGCTGCACGGTTACCATCTGGTCAAATGGGACGCTCAGCTTGGAAAAATCCGTTTTGACCGCAGCGTGGTCAGCGGCGGCGTCACGATGGACGACGCAGAAGGAAACAGAACCTACATTCTTCGGCTTCAGGAGGATCTGAAGTATTCGGACGGAAAGAACATCACCGCGAAGGATTATGCCTTCGGACTGCTGATTCAGATGCTTCCGGCGGTGCAGGAGACCGGGGGACAGCCGATCGACGCCTCCTGGCTGCTGGGTGCGGAGGAGTATCTCCGGGGAGAGGCAAACTGCCTCAAAGGCCTTCGCCTGCTGGGAAACCATCAGATCAGCATCACCGTCCGGGCGGAGGCGCTGCCCTGGTATTTTGAGCTTTCCCGACTAAACATCTGTCCTTACCCGATTTCCGAAATCGCGCCGGGGCATACGATTTCCGACGCGGGCGAGGGCGTATTCCTGAATTCCCCGATCACCCCGGAGGAGCTGCAGGATCACGTTCTGGATGAGGAGCACGGCTATCTCAGGCATCCGGGCACCGTCTCCGGCGCGTACAAACTGGAAAGCTTTGACGGCCAAAAGGCGATTTTTTCGCGGAACAGGTTCTACAAGGGCGGAGAGGACGGGAGAAAGCCCCTGCTGGAAACACTTTCGCTGACCCAGGCGGATCCCTCGAAGATGATCCAGCAGCTGGGAGACGGGACATTCGGGCTTCTGAACAAGGTGACGCGCGCGGAAATGCTGCAGGCCGGCATGGATCTGACCCGCCAGCCCGAAAGGCAGTACGCGATGTCCAATTATCCCCGTTCGGGGCTGAGCCTGCTCTGGTTTAACGAAAACAGCCAGAAAGCGCAGGAGCTGGCCGTCCGGAAGGCCGTTGCACTGAGCCTGGACCGGGACGCCTTTGTACGCGAGTACGTCGGTCCCTACGGCATGAAGGTGGACGGTTACTACGGCATCGGGCAATGGATGTATCAGGCGCTGAACGGAAACGGCACCTATGATCCTCCGATGAGCGCAAGGCCCACCGAAGCTGAAAGAAGGGCGCGCGATCAGGCCGTTCTGACTCTCAAGACGCTGAATCTCGACGGCCTTACACGGTATACCTTGAACACGGACATGGCGAACACCGTCCTCAATGAGGCCGGATGGACACTGGACATGGGCGGAGGGAGCTATGTCCCCGGAGAGGGAGACATCCGGTACAAGATTGTGAACGACCGGCTTCTCCGCCTCCGGCTGGTCCTTGCGGTGCCGGACAATCCGGAGCTGGTCCGGGCGATGGAGAAAACCTTCGTTCCGGCTCTGGCAGAGGCCGGGATTGAGCTGATGATCAGGACGGCCGACATGAAAAGCATCCAGGATTATTACAGCGGCCTGGGCGAAGGAATTGATATGGTTTTCCTCGGAGAAAACTTTTCCGACGTATTTGACCCGGAGGTTTTCCGGACTGAAGGCGACAGTGAAATCGCCCGGACGGACAGGGAGCTGTATGAGATGAGCCTGGAGATGCTCCGGACCGAGCCCGGCGACGCCGTGGAATTCCTGTCCCGGTGGGTTCGCCTCCAGGAAAGAATCAGCGAAACGCTGCCGCTGATTCCTCTTTATTCCAATATGTATTTTGATTTTTACACCTGCGAACTCCATGACTATGAAGTGGCCCGAAAAACCAGCTGGGCGGATGCCGTGCTCACCTCCTACATGAGCCTTCCGAATACGAACGTGTCGGAATAGGGAGGAGAACGGAAGCCTTCCGTGCGGCGGGGAGAACTGAGGCATTTCGGCCGTTGACATCCGGGAGAAAAGTGATATAATCCCTTTATCTGCCGGATGAAGAGGGACAAGCCTCGAAAGAGCGGCGCAGCAGAGAGCGGGAGCCCCGGCTGAAAGCCCCCGCGGCGAAGCGTTCGAAGGTACCACCTATCCGACGGCAGCGGTTCGTGCCCGATATTGCACGGAATGAATGAAGTGGTTGAACAGACAAGCAGGGTGGAACCGCGGATGCTGAATACAGGCATTCGTCCCGGCAAAGAGGGGACGGATGCTTTTTTATTGCTCCGATCCCGGAAGAGGATCCGCCCGCCGGCCCCGGGCGGATCCGGACAAGGAACCGAATTCAGGAAAGGAGAAGGGGTACCATGAAGATTATTTACAATGACGGCCATGTGGGAGAATGCCCGGAGGAGATGGAACTGGAGGTGCTGCGGCACTCTGCCGCGCATATCATGGCGCAGGCGGTCAAAAGGATCTATCCCAATGCGCACTTTGCCTACGGCCCCGCGACCGAAAAGGGCTTTCACTACGATATCGATCTCGGGGACATCAAGCTGACGGACGAGGATCTGCCGGCGATCGAGAAGGAAATGCAGAAGATCGTCAAGGAGAATCTGCCCTTCAAGGTCTATCCGCTGCCCCGTGAGGAGGCGGTTCAGCTGATGAAGGACCGCGGGGAGATCTACAAGGTGGAGCATATTGCCGATCTGCCGGAGGACGCCGTGATCACCTTCTATCAGCAGGGAGATTACATCGACATGTGCGTCGGCCCCCATCTGACCTACACCAAAGCGCTGAAGGCCTTCAAACTGACAGCGCTTTCCGGCGCCTACTGGAAAAACGACCAGAAGAACAAGATGCTGACCCGGCTGAACGGCGTGGCCTTCCGCAACGCGGAGGAGCTGGCCGCCTACGAAAAGGAGGTCGAAGAGGCCAAGGCCCGGGATCACCGCCGGATCGGAAAGGACATGGCCCTGTTCATGCAGGATGACCTGGTGGGCAAGGGACTGCCCATGTTCCTGCCGAAGGGATATATCCTGTGGCAACAGCTGGAAAACTACATCCGCGAGAAGGAGCGCGCGCTGGGATACGAGCATGTGCTGACCCCCTGCGTCGGCACCGTGGATCTTTACAAGACCAGCGGACACTGGGAGCACTATAAGGACAACATGTTCCCGGCCATGGAGGTGGAGGGCGAGACCTTCGTGCTGCGCCCCATGAACTGCCCGCACCATATGCGGATTTACGCCAACAGCCTGCATTCCTACCGGGATCTGCCGATCCGCATCGGCGAAATTGCGCACGACTTCCGCTTTGAAGCCAGCGGCACGCTGAAGGGAATCGAGCGCGGCCGCCACTTCTGCCAGAACGACGCCCATCTGTTTGTGACGCCCGAGCAGATCAAGGATGAAATCAGCAGCGTGTGCGATCTGATCTTCGATACCTACAGGGATTTCCATATCACCAACTACCGCTGCGTACTGAGCCTCCGGGATCCGGAAGACAAGGTGAAGTATCACCAGGATGACCAGATGTGGGAGACGGCGGAAAACGCGCTGCGGGAGGTGCTGACGGAGCTGGGCATCCACTTTACGGAGGAGATTGGCGAAGCGGCCTTCTACGGCCCGAAGCTGGACGTGAACGTCAAGCCCGCCGTGGGCGCCGAGTACACGCTGAGCACCTGCCAGCTGGACTTCTGCCTGCCGGAGAAGTTCAATCTGAAGTACATTGACCGGGACGGAACGGAAAAAACACCCGTGGTGCTCCACCGCGCGATTCTGGGAAGCCTGGACCGGTTCATGGCCTACATCATCGAGGAGACGAAGGGGATTTTCCCGACCTGGCTGGCGCCGGTCCAGGCGAAGATCCTGCCCGTGTCCGACAAGAGCATGGACTACGCGGAAAAGGTGTACCGCCAGCTGCGCAAGGAAGGAATCCGCGTCGAGCTGGACGACAGGAACGAGAAAATCGGCTACAAGATCCGCTATGCCCGTCAGGTTGACAAGGTGCCCTATATGATCATTCTCGGCGAAAAGGAAATCGCTGAAAACAACCTTTCCGTCCGGGACCGGGCGACCGACCAGACGAATGTCTACACCGCGGAGGAATTCGCCGCAAAGATCCGTCAGGAAATAGAAGAGAAAAAATAAGCAGGAAACTCGCCCCGCCCCAAACGGCGGGGTCTTTTCATTTCTGTGCAGGAATCGGGTGTATTCCCGGCGAATTAAAACAGTTTGGAATGCATCGGGAACGGCAGGAGGAAACGCATGAACTACCATCCGACGGAGGAAAAGGATCTGGAAATGCAGAGGATGGCTCCGCAGCGGGGAGAAGAGCTGTGCGAGCTGATTGAAAACGAACTGCCCGCGGAGGAGAACCTGCGGCTGGAGGTGACCTTTGTCCTGCCGGGAAACCCGGAGACGCCCCTGCGGGTCGGGCTTCGGATCGGAGAGCAGAAATGGTATGTCGTGAAGGACCTGCCGCGATTCCTCGAGGCCTGGCGGGAAAAGGCCCAGC
Source organism: uncultured Eubacteriales bacterium (assembly GCA_902778055.1). Taxonomy (GTDB): domain Bacteria; phylum Bacillota; class Clostridia; order Christensenellales; family Aristaeellaceae; genus Aristaeella. The sequence continues at coordinate 75,161 of CACYWL010000001.1, forward strand.
TTCCTTTTCAGTCCCGGTTTGTCTATGAACCCTCCTGGATGCATTTTTCCGGGGAGAACGAAAGACTGCTCAGGTTTCTGGATCATCTGGTGGCCGTCGGGGAAACTGGCAGCCTCAAACCGGCCTCTTCCGAATCCCGGCTGATCCGCATCCCGGACGGGCCGGCGGAGGAAATGCTGAACCTGATGCGGGAAACGAGATTCCGGGTGATGCGGCCGGACGGAGAGATCCGTGTCTGCCACGGAATTCCCGAGAAGATGATTCCTCTTCAGGCGGAGTGCCGCATGGCGCCCCGCGGCCTTCAGATTCAGCTGAATCTTCCGGAAGAAACGGAGAGAATCACGAAAAGCGCCGCCTATATCCTGACGGAGGAGGGCGTCCTCTATGTCGGCAGGGCCCAGAGACCCCTGCTGCGCTTCCTGATCGAAAAACAGCGGGAAGGCCGCGTTCAGATGGATTATCCGCTGCAGTCCATGGAGCGGGCGGTGGGCGAAGTACTGCCCTGGCTGAAGAGCCGCTGCGCAGTCAACATGAGCGACGAGCTGCGGGCCATGCTGGTTCAGAAACCGCTGCAGGCAAGGATCTACCTGGACCGGGAAGGACGGAGCATCACGGGAAGGACTGTCTTTCAGTACGGCGATACGGAGCTGAACCCCTTCGGGCAGGAACAGCCGAAGATTGCGCTGGAGAAGGGGGAGAAGCTTCTGCTCCGCGACGGGCAGGCAGAGCATGAAATCCTGGACCTGCTCGGGAACGCCGGGTTCCGTGTCCGGAAGGATGAGATCCGTCTCAGCGGCGAGGAAGCTCTCTTCAACTTCCTGAGCGAAGGCGTCCGCCGGCTTTCAGAGGTCTGCGAGGTGTACCTGAGCCGGGAATTCAAAAAAATGTACAACCGGCATCCGAGCCTGAAGGGCGGTCTGCGGATGGAAAACGGCAGCCTGATGCTGAGACTGGAGCTGGAGGGAGAGCCGACGGAGGAGATCCTCGGCATTCTGGAAGCACTGAGCCGAAGCAGAAGGTACTATCGCATGAAGGACGGGACCTTTCTGAACCTGGAACCTCTTCGGCAGGAATGGCAGGAGGGCGCCGAGCTGCTGGAGGAGGCGGCGGAGCGGGACGGACTCCGGCTGCAGAAGGATGCCGTGGAGCTGCGCGCTTACCGAACGGGGTACCTGGTGCGGATGCTGGAGGAGCTCGGCCTGCCGGTCGAAACGGACGCGGAGGTGCGGGAAACCACGGAGGAGCTTCAGGGCCTGCGCAGCCTGAAGCCGGCTCCCGAGACAGGGATCCCGCTTCGGGATTATCAGCGGCGGGGATACGAATGGCTGTATATGCTGGACCGCCTCCACATGGGCGGCGTGCTGGCGGATGACATGGGTCTGGGAAAGACCGTACAGGTCATCGCCGTCCTGAAGGCGACCCGGGAGGAGAAAAGGACCAGCCTGATTGTTGCCCCCACCAGCCTGATTTACAACTGGGCCAGCGAGATCCGCCGCTTTTCGCCGGATCTGAGCTCGGTGCTGGTTACGGGAACGGCCGCGCAGCGGGAGCGGATGTGGACCCATCTGAAGGAAAACGGGGATGTGGACATCGCCATTACCAGCTACCCGCTGATCCGCCGGGATATTGAGTGGATGAGGGAAATTCCTTTCCGGTTTGCTGTGCTGGATGAGGCGCAGAATATCAAAAACGCGGGAAGTCAGGTCGCCGTGGCTGTGAAGCAGCTGAAGGCGGATACCCGGCTGGCGCTGACGGGAACGCCGATGGAAAACGGCGTGGGTGAGCTCTGGAGCATCTTCGATTTCGTGCTGCCCGGCTATCTGCCCGGCTTCAACGCCTTCCTGCGGAAGTATCAGGACGGCATGAACAGCGAGCAGCTGCGGGCCCGGATTCAGCCTTTTTTGACCAGAAGGCTGAAGCAGGATGTGCTGTCGGAACTGCCGGACAAAACGGAGATCCGTCTGACCGCGGCCATGACGCCTGAACAGCGGAATGTATACCGTGCCGCCATGGAGCGGCTCCGGCCCAGGGTACGGCAGATCATGGAGCAGAAGGGAAGCGGACGCGGACGGATCGAGATTCTCAGCGCGATCACGGAGCTGCGGGAGATATGCTGCCATCCCTCGCTGGTGCTGGACGGATACGACGGGGGCAGCGGCAAGGAAGAGCTGCTCATGGAGCTTCTTCCCGGGCTGATCGGCGGAGGAAGGCGGGTGCTGCTTTTCAGCCAGTTTACGTCCATGCTGAAAATACTGGACGCAAGGCTTCAGCAGGAAGGATACGAAACCCTCTACCTGGACGGGGAAACGCCTGCGGGAGACCGGCTGGGGCTGACGGAGCGGTTCAACGGGGGCGAGGGACAGATCTTCCTGATCAGCCTTCGCGCAGGCGGATCCGGGCTGAACCTGACAGGGGCCGACGCCGTGATCCATTTTGATCCCTGGTGGAACCCCGCGGCGGAGGATCAGGCTACGGACCGGGCCCACAGAATCGGGCAAACCAAAAAGGTGGACGTGATCCGGTTGGTGATGGGCGACAGTATCGAGGAAAAGGTGGTCGAGCTCGGAGAACGCAAGAAGGCGCTCTTTGACCGGCTGATCACCCCGGGCGAATCGGGGCTGGAGGCCCTGAGCGAGCAGGATATCCGCAATCTGTTCGACTGAGCGGTTCCCGCGCTCGGAACCGGAGCGGCGAAAAAACTCCCCGTGCCGGCTCCCGAAGAATTTGCAATCCGGCTCTGTCTATGATATTATGAATTGATTTTGCAGTCTGGAAGGGAGGGAAGCGGATGAACGAAAATATGGGCAGCGGCCTGCATGGACGCCGTTCCGCCTCCCGCGCCACCCGGCTGCGCAGAAGGCGCAAGAGAGTCAACCTCCTGGTGCTGGTGGCCTTTGCGGCTGTCGCCGCCCTGCTGGTCCTGGTTTTCCCCAAGGAGCCGCTGCAGCGCGCCGCCTATACGGTCGGAACGGACGACGGAAAGCCCGGAGACGGCGCCCGGATGGTCACGCAGTACGAGGGCCTGAGAATCAGCGAGGTCATGCCCTCCAACCGCAGCGCTGTGACGGATGAAAACGGCGAGTATCCGGACTGGGTGGAGATCTGGAACAGCGCGGATCATGAGATGAACCTGCACGGCATCGGCCTGAGCGACCGGAGCGACAGCATCCGCTTTTTGTTTCCGGACATGGTTCTGCCGGCGGACGGGCGGGTACTGGTCTTCTGCTCCAACAGCAACCAGACCAATCCGGGCATGCCCTTTCATGCCAAATTCAAGCTTTCCAGCGTGGGGGAGACGGTGTATCTCTATGATCCCAACGCCTATCTGATTGACAGCTGCAAATATCCGATTCTCGGGACGGATGAGAGCTGGGCGCTGACAGCGGACGGCTTCCAGGCGGTCACGTATTTCAGCCCCGGATATGAAAACACACAGGAGGGTCATCAGGCCTACCGGGAGAGCATTATGGTTTCCGGCGGCGCGCTGGTGATCAGCGAGGTGATGGCGGATGCCCTGACGGGCCTTCGCGATGAAGACGACGAGCTGAGCGACTGGGTGGAAATCTACAATACCACGGGTTCGCCGGTCAGCCTGGAGAACTATGCCCTGAGCGACAATGAAAGCAAACCGCTGAAATGGCGCTTCCCCAAGGGTGCATCGATTCCGGCGCACGGGTACTACGTTGTGTTCTGCTCCGGAAAGGACAAGGTTGAAGCGGCTACCGGGGTGCCCCACACCAATTTCCGGCTTTCCGCCGAGAAGGAGACCATTATTCTGGCGGACAGCCGGGGGCATGTGGTGGACCGCGTGATGATCGACAACCTCCCGGAGGACTGCAGCTTCGGCCGGAATGAAAACGGAGGGATGCAGGTTTTCCAGACCGCGACTCCCGGGCTGCCCAATAACCAGCAGGGCTTCTATCAGATGGATAAAAACCTGCGGGCGATCAACAAATCCGGGGTTTATATCAGCGAGGTCATGGCCTCCAACGATTCCGTCGCGACCTATCCGGGCGCGGATTATACGGACTGGATCGAGCTGTACAACTCTGGCAGCCAGAGCGTCGATCTTTCCGGATACGGTCTCAGCGACCGGCTTACGCGGGGAAGAAAATGGCAGTTTCCCAAGGGGACGCTGATCGGCCCGGGGGAATACAAGGTTGTGCTGTGCGACGGGACCTCGGTGACCGACAGCTCGGGGATCATCCACGCCGGCATCAAAATCAACCGGACGGCCTGCGAAACGCTGGTGCTGACGGATCCGGAGGGCCGGATCCTGGACAAGATGATTCTGCCGGTTCAGCGGACCAACATTTCCTACGGCCGGACGACTGGGATGTCGGGCTTTTTTTATTATGAGACGCCGACTCCGATGCAGATGAACGGACAGGGTTTCGCAGGATACGCGGAGGATCCCTCCTTTACCCTCAACCCCGGGATGTATTTCTCCACGACATACGTGGAGATCAACGTTCCCCAGGGGACGCAGGTCTACTATACGACGGACGGGTCCGACCCGACGGAGTCCTCCACTGCCTACCACGGCGAACGGCTGGAGCTGAACTTTACCACGGTCCTCCGCGCCAGGGCCTTCGCGGAGGATCCGAATCTTCAGGGCAGTGAAATCATTACCGGAACCTATTTTGTGAATGCGTACCATACGCTTCCCGTGGTTTCCCTGGCGACCAATCCGACCAATCTGTGGGATCCGGTCAACGGGATGCTTGCGGACGGAAATATCCTGAAGGAGGCGCCGGGCAAGCTGCCCTTCAAGAATTCCACCTACCGCGCCGTCAAGAACAGCGGCGCCCGTTTCCCGGTTCATGTGGAAATGTACGAGACGGACGGGACGATGATCCTGAACCAGGGGGCCCAGTTCAGCCTGATGGGGGATTACAGTCTGGACATGCCCCAGAAGAGCATGAAATTCCGGGCCAAAAGTCTCTACGGGGCGAAAACCTTTGCGGCTGCCCTGTTCCCGGACCGGGAATATACCGAATACAAGAGCTTCGTGCTGCGGAACAGCGGGAACGATTCCATGTGGACCCGGCTGCAGGACGGCTTTGAGAGCCGGCTGCTGGATGCCTACGGCGCGACCGTGATTCATCAGGCCTGGCGGCCCGTGGCGGTCTATCTGAACGGCGTCTACTGGGGACATATGAACCTGCGGGAACGGGTGGACAAGTATTTTGTCGCCCAGCATGAGGGACTCGGCTTCGATCAGGCCGACAGCTTTGACATTCTGCAGGCCAGCGGTTCGACCAAGTACGGCAGCAACAAGGAATTCAAGGCCATGCTGAAGAAAATCAAGGCCGGGGATCCCGCAAAGAATCCGGAGGATCTGCAGTACATCCTCGACAATGTGGATGTGGACAATCTCTTTGAATACCTCGCGCTGGAAATGTTCGTCGGAAACAGCGACATAGGTAACACCAGGTTCTACAGGATGCGGAGCCCGGACAGCAAATGGCGCTGGATCTGGTACGATGCCGACTACGGGCTGTTCATGTCCAACTTCGACAGCCCGAAGAGCTATACCAAGCAGAAGGGAATGGGCCAGCAGAATATCGACAACACGATTTTCAGAAAGCTGCTGAGCGTACCGGAATACAAGGACCGCTTCCTTCGCAAGCTGGGAGATGTGTTCAAATTCCTCACCACGGAAACGATGCTGAAGGTTCTGGAGCCGCTCGTGGAGGAAATCACCCCGGAGATGGAGCTTCACTGGGCCCGGTGGGGGGAGGAAAACGATCAGATGGTCCTTTCCGAGGTGCCGGTGACCGTGGACGGCGCGTACAGATACTGGGAGAAGCGGGTGGAGCGCCTCCGGAATGTCTGCCGGAAACGTCCGACCTATCTCTGGGAGATGGTCCAGAACGCCTTTGAACTCACGAACGCACAGATGGAAGAATACCTGGGCGAGAAGCCGGAAATGCCGGCGGACGCTGTATAAAACAAGGAGGAATCAACTATGGAAGCAGCAAACACGGCCGGCGAAAGCATCCGGAGCGTCCTGAGGAACGACAGCAGCCTCAGCGAGTACTTTACCAACCAGTTTATCAACCTGACTCCCTGGAAAATTCTGATCGGGCTGCTGATGGGATGCCTGGTCGGGCTGGTGATCGCGTTTGTCTACAAGCGGTGCTACCGCGGCGTGCTGTACAGCCCGACGTTTGCGCTGACCCTGGTGATGCTGACCCTGATTACGACGCCCGTGGTCATGTGCATCAAGAGCAATATCGCGCTGAGCATGGGCATGGTCGGCGCGCTGAGTATTGTCCGCTTCCGCACGGCCGTCAAGGATCCGATGGATACGGCGTACATGTTCTGGGCCCTGACCATGGGAATCCTGCTGGGCGCGGAGCTGTACGTCCATGCCCTGATGGTGGTGCTTGTGATCAGCGTGATTCTGATTCTGCTGAGCTTCCTGCACTTCGGAAAGGGCAATGCGTACCTGCTGGTTGTCCATTACGATGACTACGCGGAACAGGATATTACCCAGCTGCTGCGGCGCACGGTCAAGCAGCGGAAGCTCCGCAGCAAAACCGTGACCCGTTCCGGCGCGGAGATGACCGTGGAGGTCCGGCTGGACAACAAGCAGGATCTGGTGGCGGCGGTGCTGAATCTCGAGGGCGTGCATGATGCGACCCTTGTCGCCTGCCAGACGGAAGCGGGGGCCTAAGCCGTGGCGATGAACACGCTGCCGCTGCGGCATGAGCTGAAGTATTTCATCAACGAGGCGCAGTATCAGGTGCTCAGCGGGATTCTGGATCATGTGCTTCACCGGGATCCCAACGGCGATGAATACAACGAGTATCACATCCGCAGCCTGTATTTCGACACGGTGTTCAACGACGCCCTGTACGATAAAATCGACGGAAACCCCAATCGGGACAAATACCGGATCCGCATCTACAATTTCAGCGACCGGGTGATCAAGCTGGAATGCAAAACGAAGGTCGGAAGCCTGATCTCCAAGCGGAGCCAGACCATTCCCCGCCTGCTGTGCGAGCAGCTGATGGCAGGGGACCCGACCGGCCTGGAGACTACCCGCAGCGGCCTGCTGAACGATGTGTTCCGGGAAATGACCGTGAATCTGCTCCGCCCGGTGGTACTGGTGGATTACGTCCGCGAGGCGTATCTGCATCCCGCGGAGGATGTGCGGATCACCTTTGACAAACAGCTGCGGACCGGGCTGTGGAGCAGGGATCTGTTCAATCCGGAGGTTCCGACGGTTCCTCCCTTTGACGAAGGATGGATGATCCTGGAGGTCAAATATAACCAGTTTTTGCCGCCCTATATCCGGGATCTGCTGAATACCTACTGTGCCGGGGCCTGCCTCAGCGCCATCAGCAAATATACCTGGTGCCGCCGATTTGAGGAGCTGGAAGCGTGATACGCCGCGCTTCCTTTTCCTGTTATCGGGGCCGCATCATCCGGGAGCGGAGAGAGGAATACAGATGATCAGAAAGTGGTTCATTGCGGGGATGATCCTGATGCTGCTGACGGCTGCGGGGGCTGCTCCCTTGGCGAAAGCGGAGCAGCTGCCGCAGACGGGCGGAGAGGAAAGGGAGCTGCCCGCGGAGCCGGAGGAAACAGCCCGGGAGCTGACCGGGGAATGCCTCTTTGATTCCAACGGAAAGACCAAGGACTATTCGCTGATGACGGACGGGGATATCGCGACCTACCTCCCCTTGAAGGAGAAGAAGGCGGTGCTGACCGTCTCGTGCGGTCAGCCGATCCAGGGCCTCTATCTTCAGGCCTTTGACAAATACGGCAGAGGTTTTGACTACGAGGTTCAGGTTCCCGACGGAGACGCCTGGAAAACCGTCGGACAGGGCGGAAAGTTCCTGTCCGAATGGTATGCGCTGGAGGAGTCTGTACAGGAACTTCGCATTGTGCCCACCGGAACAGAACGGTTCAGAATTGCCGAAATCCGTCTTTTCGGCCCGGGTGAGCCGCCGCCGGAGGTTCAGAGATGGGAAATCCTGGACAAATGCGATCTGATGCTGCTGACCGCGCATCCGGATGATGAAATTCTCTGGTTTGCCGGGCTGATGCCCACCTACGGCGGAGACCGGGGATACCGGATCCAGGTGACCGTGGTCGTGCCGACCGGAGGCCTGAGAAAGCTGGAGCTGCTGGGCGCCGTCTGGCACTGCGGCGTAAGATATTATCCGGAAATGCTGGGCTTCATCGACAAGAACGGCCAGAATCCGGAAAGACAGTACTCGATCTGGCACGGAAAGGGCCGTGTGTGGAAAAGAATCACCGAAGTGATCCGAAAACACAGACCGGAAGTGATCGTGACCCACGGAGAAAAGGGGGAATACGGGCACGGCGCACACAAGACCGTGGCGGACGCGGCGAAGCAGGTGATCAAGCAGACCGGAGATGCGAAGAAGTATCCCGATTCCGCGGCGGAATACGGAACCTGGGAAGTCAAAAAGCTGTACCTGCATGAATATGAGAAAAATCCGATTGCCTGCGACTGGGACCAGCCGCTGGCAGCATTCGGAGGAAAGACCGGATATGAAGTGGCGGAGGAGGCTTTCCGTTTTCATGCCAGCCAGGTCCAGAGAGACTGGGCCTTTGAGGTGCACGGAAAGCATGACAACGCGAGCTTTGGGCTGTATTACACGTCCGTCGGAAAGGATTCCGGAATCGGAGACCTGATGGAGCATATCAAGGAGGAGTAAAGGATGGAAGCGCTGATTTCCAAGTGGCACAGGGAGCTGGAGCTGTTCAGCGGTATCAAGCCGCTGCTGATCCTGGAAGGGAACGTACTGGATCAATACAGGTATCCCGTGGCCGGAAGCCTCAGACAGGATGAGATCGTTCCGCTGAGCAGATACCTGTTCACCTACTTCAAGGATGAGGGTTACGATCAGATCGTGTTTTACAGCAACCTTGTCGGGTTCGTCTGTCCCTATGATTCCGGGATGCTGGAGCGTTACGCGCGCCTTACGGGGACCCAGATTTCCAGCGGCGCCGTCCAGGCCGAATTCAAGGGAAACGACGCCAATACCGCGCCGAACGTGATCCGCCGGGCCATGGGACAGCAGCAGGCCGCGACGGTCACGGTTCTGGAGATGGCCAGCCATTACATCACGACGCCCGAGCGCATGGATCAGCAGGATGTGAACAGTTTCAATATTCTGCTTCAGAGCGCGCTGTCCAGCGCCTGGGTGAAGACGCCGAACGGGAAGAAACAGAACCTGCTGATTCTGCTGGTCAACAAGCTGAATGATCTGCCTGCCTGGTTCTATCTGAATAACCCGGTCTGCAAAATCCTGGAGCTGGACGCGCCAAGCCGAGAGGAGCGGAAGCGGATGCTGGAGGGGCAGAACCTGGCCGGTTTTTTCAGCGGCACGGTGTACCGGCGGGATATGCCCTATTACAGCGAGCATCCGGAGGAGCTGGAACGGATTCGGGAACGATTTGTAGGACTGACGGAGGGGCTCAGCTTTACCGAGCTGGAGGAGATGCGCCTGCTGAGCAAGCAGGAGGAAACCCCGATCCGGGATCTGTGCTCCATCGTGGACCTGTACAAATACGGGATCCGGGAAAATCCATGGAGCACCCTGAGCGTGGAAAGCCTGAAGACCGCAAAGCAGGATTTTGAGAAAAGGATCAAGGGACAGGACGCCGCCTTGGAAAGAACGCTGGACGTGGTGAAACGCGCGGTGACCGGGATGAACGGAATGAACTCCTCGTCCACGGGAAAACCGAAGGGCGTGCTTTTTTACGCGGGCCCGACGGGCACGGGAAAAACGGAAACGGCCAAGGCCCTTGCGGAAAAGCTCTTTGGGGATGAACGCGCCTGCGTCCGGTTTGATATGAGCGAGTACGGACAGAGCCATTCGGACCAGAAGCTGATGGGCGCGCCTCCCGGATATGTGGGCTATGAGGCTGGCGGTCAGCTGACCAACGCGGTCAAGGAGAACCCCTTCTGCATCCTGCTGTTTGACGAAATTGAAAAAGCGCACGCGTCGATTCTCGACAAGTTCCTTCAGATTCTGGAGGACGGCCGGATGACGGACGGACAGGGAAAGACCGTTTATTTTTCGGAAACCATCATCATTTTTACGAGCAACCTCGGCATTTATGTCAAGGATGCTCTGGGAAACCGGCAGCCCAATGTTACCATGGACATGGAATACAGCGAGGTGCGGGCCCGGGTGAGGAGCGCCATTGAGGATTACTTCAAGCTGGAGCTGGGCCGGCCGGAGATCCTGAACCGGATCGGCGAAAACATCGTCGTGTTTGATTACATCCGCAAGGATGCGGCCCGGCAGATTCTGCGCAGCCAGGTCAACAAGATCACGGGGAACCTCCGGGAGCAGAGAAACATTCAGATCCGGATTGAAGACTTTGCTTATCAGAGCCTGGAGGAGGCGGCTACCTTTGATCTGAGCAACGGAGGACGGGGAATCGGGAACCAGGTCGAGAGCCTGCTGGTGAACCCCCTGAGCCGGTGGATGTTCGACAACGGCGTCGTACAGGATGCCAGCCTTGTCATCGAGGGATTTGATACATCGGCCAACCCGCCGGCCCTGCGCTGCCGCAGAGAGGAGGAACAGCAGCATGAGTGAGGAAACCAGAATGACACCCAGTGCCCAGGAGGAGCTGCTGCGGAGGCTGAAGGCCATCGGCGCGGATCTCTGGGGCGGCATGCACGAAACCGTTCCGGCGGAAGAAAGCGCGAAGGAAGAGGAAACGCTGGAATCGGATATCGAGAAAGCCTGGCGGAAGGAGCTGCCTGAAAGCAGCAAGGCCGCCGCGCGGATTCTGGAAAGGGAAAAAGCCCCTTTGAAAACTGAAAAGCCTGCACAAAGCGGCGGTGCCTCCGCAAAGCCCTCCAAAGCCACCCTGGAGAATCTCTGGGTGACGGCGGACGAGACCGTGGACTGGACGGAGGCGCTGCTGTCGGAAACCTCCCGGGACGGACTGACGGGACCGAAGCTCTGGAGCTTCTACCACCGGATGGCGCCGAAGGTGCTGGCCGGGGATACCGGAGCCTACGCGGAGGTGCTGACGACCATCAATCCGCTGGGAGACCTGACGGAATATGTGGCCGGCATGATTCTCCGCACACCCGGACCGGACCGGCTGGAATGCGTGTTCGAGTGTCAGAAGGATGACCTTGAAAAGTACGGACGGGACTACCTGGGAGCCCTGAGCCTGCGCATTGCCAGGGATCTGCTGGCCATTCTTCCCGTGACCGAGGTTCAGGTGACCGGCAATCTGGAGGGACAGGAAAAGCTGAAGGTTCTGTTTCGGCGGGACCAGCTGCTGAAAAGGAAAATGGCCTTTCTTGTGCCGGCGGATTTTGTGGAGGCCTGCGGGGGAAGTATCACAGCCGGCTGAGCTTTCCCGCATTTTGGTTCTGCCCGGAAACTTTCCCTTTTATAAAAATTTGACAAAATTTTAAAATTTGTCAAAATAAGGGTTGACGAGGGCCAGAAAATCCATTATACTTACATCATCCACCTGGGGTTCGCGACAGTCCTTCGGTTTTCCCCACATTTCGAAAAATGGAGCCCGGGTCCATAGCGCCGTTATGTCAAGCCCCCGTCCTTGACGCCAGGGGACGGCAGATACGGCCGGCAGGGCACCAGCCTGCTTCACATAGCGGGTGAAAAAACGGGGACATCGGCTCCCTGGGCCACAAAGCTTCCGGAAACGGGGGCTTTTTTCATGTCCTTCGGTTGTCTTCCAAATGTTAACGAAATGTTTCATTTACATTTCCAAATCCGAATGATATAATTACATAATCCTGAGAAAGGAGGCACCCTCATGACCTTGCCTGACCTGTCGAAAGTGACCGCCATTCTGCCTGACCTGGCGGATTATGTAGTTTATGCTGCGATTGCGATCGTGACTTTCATCGGGGTATTCAAATGCCTGATTCCGCTCTGGGGGACCACCGGGTCTCTGAGAAGAGCGGTGAAACGCCTTCAGGACCACGCCGGTGATCAGGGAAAGCCTGTCTGGCAGGAAACGATTTTCCTGGGCCGGAGAATGCGCGGGTCCTGGCAGCGTTTTCTCCAGAACGCGGAGCAGCTGGACCGGCGGGGCCTGCCGACGAACGTGGAGGATTATATCAATGATGATACGGTCACCCATTCCCACGGAAACGCGACGCTGGCGGAGCTGATTCCGAATCTGCTGACCTCCCTGGGTATCCTCGGAACCTTTATGGGACTTTCCCGCGGCCTTTCCGGCCTGAATTTCGCGGATGCATCCCAGCTGATTTCCGGCATCCCGGATCTGCTGAGCGGAATGCGCTTTGCTTTCGGAACCTCCGTGGCGGGGATCTCCTGCTCCCTCGTATTCAATATGCTGAACCGGATCAGCCAGGGATCCAGCTACCGGGCCATCGATGACTTTGTTTCTTCGTTTACTCAGCTGGCCATGTCCCGCCCGCTGGACAACGATGTCCAGCTGATCTGCCAGAATCAGGACAGGAACCATATGCTGCAGGGAATCAATGAGACCCTGGCTGACCGGCTGGCGGAGAATGTCGGGCTCGCGATTACCCGGGCCATGGATCCGGTGGCGGGATCGATGGACCGCTTCATTGTTTCCGCGACCCGAAACCAGATCGAAGGTGTGAACAGGATTGTCAGCCGCTTCCTCGAGGAGATGGAGGGCCGTCTTGGGGGACAGATCGAGTCCCTCGGGAATGTGCTGGATCAGGTTTCCTCCAACCAGATGCTGGCCGCGAAGCAGGCGGAGCAGACCCTTTCCTCCGCCGACGGCATCATCCGGGACGCGAAGGAGCTGCGTGAACTGACGGATCAGGTTCTGGTCCGGTTTGACGGATATGTGTCCGAACTGAAGGAAACCCGCATGCGGGATGAGGATTTCGAAAAACGGTCCGCGGAGCTTCTGGCCAAAATGGAACAGCGGCATCAGGCGCTGACAAAGCTGATGGAGACGCTTTCCGAGCGGGTCGAGGCGATTCCCGATCTGAAGTCCAGGGAGGAGACGGATGAAGCGCTGAGGGGCATCCGCGAGGTCACGGGCACGCTGAACGAGCATGTCCGAAGCATCTCTGAAACCCTGGCAGCCCTTGCGGAGGAGGTCTGATGCCCGATGGCGAGACAATCCATCCATAACCGGCGGGCGGGAAGAGGATCCACGGGGGGCGGAGCATCCTGGATCTCCTACTCCGATATGATGGCCGCCCTGCTGCTGATTTTTGTGCTGATTCTGACCTACAGTCTGTATCAGTACTTTACAATGCTGGAGACGAAAACCCGCGAGCTGGAGGAACAGCAGCAGCTGCTTCTGGCCCAGCAGGCGCTGCTGAGCAGCCGCGAGGAGGAGCTCAGCGCCATGCAGATCACGCTGGACGCAAAGCAGAAGGAGCTGGATGAGGCGAATGCGCGCCTCCTGACACGGGAGGAGCTGCTCGCGCTGCTGCAGGCACAGCTGGATGAAAAGGAGAAAGAGCTGAATTCGGCGACCGAGAAGCTGGAGGAGCAGCAGATCGCCCTGGCGGCGCAGGCCCAAAGGCTGGATGAGCTGGTGGGCGTGCGGACCAACATTATCCGGGAGCTGTCCTCCTCCCTGACGGCAGCCGATCTCAAGGCGAAGGTGGATGCCAACGGCTCCATCGTTCTGGACAGCGCGGTTTTCTTTGAAACTGCGAAGTCCGAGATCAAGGAGGAAGGAAAGGCGCTGCTGAACCGCTTCGTCCCCGTCTATCTGAATGTGCTTCTCCGGGATGAGTACAGGAGCTATCTGGGTGAAATCATCATTGAGGGACACACGGACTCAACGGGAACCTACGACAACAATCTGAAGCTGAGCCAGGAGCGGGCGCTGCAGGTCGCGCTCTACGTGCTGAACATGCCGGGACTGACGGCGGAGCAGAAGGCCCTGCTTCAGCAGATTCTGACCGCGACCGGAAAATCCTGGGCGGATCTGATCGTGGATGAGTACGGACGGGAGGATCCCGAGGCATCCCGGAGAGTGGAATTCAAGTTCTCACTGCGGGATTCCGACATGATTCAGGAGATGCAGCGGATCCTGCAGGAAAACGATCTGGATTCCCAGCAGGGGTAAAACGCCTGTAATGGGCCTGAACCATGAACAGAACGAAACGGACGGAGGGAAAAGCATGCGGCCGGTGGCTGTGATTCTGCTGCTGATCTGCCTGGCGGCGGCCGGACTGACCGGATACCTTTATTTTACGGCAAATGTCACGGTGGCGGACATTACCTGCGTGGCCGTGGACGCGGCCGACAGGCGGGAAGTTTTTCAGGAGCTGAAGAAGCAGACGGAAAATGAGACCTTTGCGGGGACGCCCTTCGACACGGCAAATTTGGGAGAAGCGGAAGACTATCAGTTCTATGAGTACACGGTTCTCCTCCGGAACAAGACTTTCGTGAAGGCGGAGGTTGCCGAGATTCAGGTGACGCCCATGCACGGCGATGTCCTGCAGACGGCTGATTTTCGGAAAACAGATATCCCGGCCCGGGGAGAGGGACAAGTCACCGCCACGATTCTGACGGCCAAAGGAACGCACAATGTGCGGGAGCTGACGCTGACCTATTATCTATGGGGCCTTCCGTTTTCCTCCCGCGTAACCTACAGCAGGTAAAACAGAACCGGCCGGATCCCTTGAAGACAGGAATCCGGCCGGTTCTTCATCTGCGGGGGACGCTTCAGCGCACCTCCTCCTGTGAAAAGGGAGAGGAAACCGGCTCCGGCCCCCGGGTCAGGAGCGCCTTCCGGCGGCGAAGAAACTTTTCCCGATCCAGCATGACAACGTGCCCGCAGGTATTGCAGCGGATCTTGATATCCGCGCCCGTGCGGACAACGGTCCACTCCAGACCGCCGCAGGGATGCGGCTTCCGCATGGATACGATATCTCCGAGCCGAATTTCTTCCACCATGACTGCTCACAACCTCCGTCTCCGGCCATTCCGGTCAGCGGCCCTTTACGGCCTCAGGTGCCCAGTATAAGGCCTTGGTCCGGATTTGACAATAGGTGCCTTTTCCTTTGTATCTTGACAAGCACCGGGGAGCGTGATACATTCGTCATTGTGTATTTTTATCCCATTACTTAAGGAGTGACAGGCTGTGGAACAGAAAATGAAAGCCCTTCGGGCACAGATGGAGGAAAAGCTGAGCCGGGTGGACAGCCGTGAAAAGCTTGCGTCTTTCTGGCAGGAATTTCTGGGCAAGAAGGGTGCCATCGCGGAGATGATGAAGAGCCTGGGTGGCCTTTCCAAGGAAGAGCGTCCTGCGATGGGCAAGCTGATCAACGATCTGAAGGTTCAGGCCGAGGAACGCTACAAGGACTGCAGCGAGCGGATGGAGCAGATGGAGATGGCTGCCAGGAACCGGAAGGAGCAGGTGGATATCACCCTTCCGGCCAAAAAACGCAGCACTGGAAACCTGCATCCGATCACGATCGTCAAGAATGAGATGATCAACGTCTTCCTCGGGATGGGCTTTGAGGTCTTTGAAGGTCCGGAGATTGAGGATGACGATCATAATTTCACCCGCCTCAACGTGGCGAAGGATCATCCGGCCCGGGATATGCAGGATACCTTCTACATCGCGGAGGACATTCTGCTGCGTACGCATACCAGCCCCGGGCAGATCCGTGTCATGGATATGGAGAAGCCTCCGATCAAGGTCCTGGTGCCGGGGCGCGTGTTCCGTTCCGACAGCGACGCGACCCACAGCCCCATGTTCCACCAGATGGAAGGTCTTGTCGTGGACAAGGGCATTACGCTGTGCGACCTGCAGGGCATGCTCGACCGGTTCGTCCAGCAGATCTTTGACGCGGACGTCAAGACCCGCCTGCGCCCGAGCTATTTCCCCTTTACCGAGCCCAGCGTCGAGGTGGACGTGAGCTGCTTCGAGTGCGGCGGAAAGGGCTGCAGCCTGTGCAAGCATACGGGCTGGATCGAAGTGCTCGGCGGAGGTGTCGTGCATCAGCAGGTGCTCCGGAACTGCGGAATCGATCCGGAGGTCTATTCCGGCTTTGCCTTCGGCATCGGGATTGAGCGGATTGCCATGCTGAAATATGGCATCAATAATATGGGACTGCTGTTTGAGAACGATCTTCGCTTCCTGAAGCAGTTTAAGGATTAAGGGGAGGTAGAGAAGATGAAAGCGCCTTTCAGCTGGCTGAAGGAGTATGTCGATATAGAAATCAGCGCGCAGGAGCTGGAGCAGAAGCTCTTCGGGTGCGGATTTGAGGTTGAGGAGCTGATTGATCTGGGCGCCCAGATCAGCAACGTGGTGGTCGGGGAGGTTCTGAGCTGCGAGAAGGTCGAGGGGACACATCTGTTTACCTGCCAGGTCAACTGCGGACCCTGCGGCGTCAAGCAGATCGTGACGGGAGCCCCCAACGTCCATGCCGGCATGCATACGCCCGCCGCCCTGGATCATTCAACGCTTCCCGGAGGCGTGGAAATCAAAGCCCGTCCCCTGCACGGCATTCCGTCCGAGGGAATGCTCTGCTCCGGAGAGGAGCTGGGCCTGAACGAGGATCTGTATCCGGGCGCGGAAGTGAACGGGCTGCTGGAGCTGCCCGCGGAGACTGTCCCCGGGACGGATATCCGGGAGGTTGTCGGCCTGGATGACTATATTTTCGATATCTCCGTGACGGCGAACCGCCCCGACTGCCAGAGCATCCTCGGCATAGCCAGGGAAGTGGCTGCGGTGCTGGGCCGGGAAGTGAAAATGCCCCGGACGGATTATACCTGCTCTGAATACAAATATCCGGATCTGAAGGTCAGCGTGATCGACAAGGATCTCTGCCCCCGCTATCTGGCGCACGGCGTGAGGAATATCACCCCCGGGGAGAGCCCCCGCTGGATGAGACGGCATCTTGCGCTGTGCGGTCTCCGTTCCATCAACAATGTGGTGGACATCACGAACTATGTCATGCTGGAGATCGGCCAGCCGATGCATGCCTTCGATCTGGATACGCTCCAGAATACGGAGATCATCGTCCGCAGAGCGCACAGCGGAGAAACGATCCAGACGCTGGATGAAAAGACCTTCAGCCTCACCGGGGATCAGCTGGTGATCTGCGACGGGAACCGCCCGGTGGCGCTGGCCGGCATCATGGGCGGCCTGAACAGCGAGATTACCGGAGAGACGAGACAGCTGCTTTTCGAAGCTGCCAAATTTGCACGGGACAGCATCCGGAAGACATCCAGAGCTCTGGGACAGAGCTCCGATTCCTCCGCCCGGTTTGAAAAGGGAATCAGCGAGTATACGACGGAGCTGGGGATGGCCCGGGCGCTGCACCTGATTGAGGAACTGGGCTGCGGCGAAGTGACCTCCAGCATGTTTGACGAAACGGCCGGCGCTCCGCGCGAGGGAAAGCGCTTTACCGCGAGGATCAGCGGGATCAATGCCATCCTTGGGATCGAGGTTCCGAAGGAAGAGATCCTCAGAATTCTTCGGACGCTGCAGTTCCAGGTGGAGGAAAACGGTGACATCCTGGAGGTCATCGCGCCGAGGTATCGGGAGGATATCGAGATCGGCGAGCCGGATCTGGCCGAGGAGGTCATTCGCGAGTACGGCTATGATCATGTGGTTCCGACCTTCCTGAAATCCGCATCCGTCACCGTAGGCGGACGCAAACCCGAACAGCTGCGGCAGGACAAGGTCAAGAGGACCATGTGCGCACAGGGCTACAGCGAGGTTTCCACCCTGGCCTTCTATGCGGACAGCGATCTGGACGATCTGCATATCGCTGCGGATGCGGCGGAGCGGAATGTGGTCCGCATCCTGAATCCCATCACGGAGAAGCTGTCGATCATGCGGCCGCTGCTGGCGCCCAGCATGCTGAAAATCGTGGTGGAAAACCTGAAGCGCTTCAACAGCGAAGGACGGATTTTCGAGCTGGCCAATGTCTACGCGCCCGGGAAGGAAGGGGCGCTCCCGCTGGAAACGCTGCATCTCGGGCTTGCCGCCTTCGGAAACGACGAGGATTTCTTCACTCTGAAGGGAAGCCTGGAAAGTCTCGGAGAAGCCTTCGGCCTGCGCTTCGATGTGGAACGCGCACAGGATGTTCCGTGGCTGCATCCGGGCATTGCCGCCTATCTTCTCTGCGAAGGGGAGAGAATCGGCGTGTTCGGCAAGCTGGCCAACGAGGTCACCGCGGAGCTGAAGCTGCATAAGGACAGCAAAACCCATCATAAAATCTTCCTGGCCGAGATCGATTATGCCCGGATGATGAGCCATGCCGCGGCCAGCTTCCGCTATCATCCCGTGTCCGCTTATCCCGCGGTGGTGCGGGACCTGGCGCTGACCGTGGACGAGGAGAAGACCTGCGGGGAAATGATGGCTGAAATGGCCCGGGCCTGCAAGCAGGTGACCGACGTGGAGCTCTTCGACATCTACCGCGGAGAACAGATCGGCGAGGGCAAGAAGAGCATGGCCTTCAAGCTTCGCTTTGAAAGCGATGATCATGCCCTTCAGCCTGAGGAAGTGGACAAATTCGTCAAGAAAATCCTGGGCAATCTGAAATTCAAGCTGGGCGCGGAAATCAGGTAAGACCTTTCGGCGGCTCCTTCCGGAGCCGCCTTTTCCGTTTCCCGCCGGGAAGAGGCTTCTCCCGGCCGCCGGCCGTGACGCCAACACATTTTCTGAGCAGAAACAAGCCTTGACAGTGCATAACCACAATCATATAATGAAAAAAGCATTGAACCACAATATTTTGTGCTTATGGGAGGCGCCAGGATATGAAATACGTACTGGGAATCGATCTGGGAACATCCGGAACCAAAACGGTCCTGTTTGATCAGGAAGGAAAGGGCATCTGCTCCGCCACGGTGGAGTATCCGATGGCTCAGCCGCAGAACGGATGGGCGGAGCAGAACCCCGCCGACTGGGCCGGAGCGGCGGTCAGCACGATCCGGACGGTGCTTTCGAAGAGCGGCGTTTCCGCGGAGGATGTCGTCTCGCTGGGCATCAGCGGCCAGATGCACGGTCTTGTGATGCTGGACGAGAAGGGTGAGGTGATCCGCCCCTCCATTATCTGGTGCGATCAGCGGACAGCGGTCGAGTGTGCGGAGATTACGGAGAAGGTCGGCTATGAGAACCTGATCCGGATCACCGCGAATCCTGCGCTTCCGGGCTTTACGCTGAGCAAGCTGATGTGGGTTCGCAAGCATGAGCCGGAAAACTATGCCCGCTGCAAGCACGTGCTTCTGCCGAAGGACTACGTCCGGTATGTCCTGACCGGGGATTTTGCGACAGAGGTGTCCGATGCCAGCGGCATGCAGATGCTGGATGTGCCGAACCGCTGCTGGAGCGAGGAGCTTCTCCGTATGCTGGATATTGATCCGGCTCTGCTGGCGAAGGTCTACGAGAGCTGCGAGGTGACCGGCCATGTGTCCGCGGAAGCGGCGGCCAGGACGGGTCTGAGCGAAAAAACGCTTGTGGTCGGCGGCGCCGGGGACAATGCCGCCGCCGCCGTGGGAACCGGCGTGGTGGAGGACGGGAAGGCCTTTACCACCATCGGTACCAGCGGCGTGGTTTTTGCGCACACGGATCATCTGGCCATTGACCCTGAGGGGCGGGTGCATACCTTCTGCTGCGCCGTGCCGGGCGCCTGGCATGTGATGGGCGTCACCCAAGCGGCCGGGCTGAGCCTGAAGTGGTTCCGGGACAATTTCTGTGCCGCGGAAAAGGAAGCGGCCGCGCAGATGGGCGTGGATCCGTATGAACTGACCAATCAGGAAGCGGCGCAAAGCCCGATCGGCGCCAACAAGCTGCTGTATGCTCCCTATCTGATGGGCGAGCGCACGCCGCATCTGGACAGCGACTGCCGGGGCATGTTCTTTGGCCTGAGCGCCATGCATCAGCGCCGGGATCTGCTGCGGGCGGTCATGGAGGGCGTGAGCTACAGTCTGAATGACTGCCTGGGCATCCTGGCCGGAATGGGAGTCGCGCCGGAGACCATGCTGGCCTGCGGCGGCGGCGGAAAGAGCCCCCTGTGGAGGCAGATGCTGGCGGATGTGATGAACTGTCCGGTGGCTACCACCGTGAATACCGAGGGTCCCGCGCTGGGTGTCGCGATTCTGGCGAGCGTGGGAGCAGGGCTCTATCCTTCCGTCCAGGAAGCCTGCCGGAAGATGATCCGCGTCAATCCCGCTCAGCAGCCGATTCCCGAAAACGTTCCGAAATACGCGAAGGTCTATGCCCTGTATCGTCAGCTGTATGCCGCGAATAAAGAGCTGTTCAAGCAGCTGGGAGGATTGGAAGGATGAGATGCCAGTATTGCAGCTGCACGGACAGCAAGGTGATTGACTCCCGCCCGACGGATGACGGCAACAGCATTCGCCGGAGGCGTGAGTGCCTGAACTGCGGCCGGCGGTTTACGACCTATGAAAAGATCGAGATGAATCCGCTCTTCGTGGTGAAGCGGGACGGCCGCCGCGAGATGTTTGACAGCCAGAAGATCAAGGCCGGAATCATCCATGCCTGCGATAAGCTGCCCGTGAGCATGCAGGAAATCGATGAGATCGTGTCCCATGTGGAGCAGAAATGCTATGCATCCATGGAGGGCGAGCTTCCGACCGAAAAGATCGGAGACATTGTGATGTCCGAGCTGAAGGGCCTGAATGATGTGGCCTATGTCCGCTTTGCCGCGGTCTATCGGAAGTTCACGGATCTCGAAACCTTTATGGAGGAGCTTCAGAAGCTGGTGGACGAGCATAAGATGTAAGCTGTCCGCGAACATGAGAAAACCCGGCCGTGCACATTTGCTGCGGCCGGGTTCTTTCATGGGATGATCAGTCATCCGCGCGGAAGGCATAAATGGTGGTGGTATCATATTTCTGCCCGGGGCGGAGAATGGTCGTTCCGGGGAAATTGGGATGATTCGGATCATCCGGGCAGTGCTGGGTTTCCAGGCAGAAGCCGGAGAAATGGTCATAGGTGGCGCCGTTCTTTCCGCCTTCGGCATGGGTGGTGCAGGCAGAGTAGAACTGAATCGCAGGCTGATCGGTCAGCACCTCCATATATCTGCCGGATTCCTCATGATAGGCACAGGCCGCAAAGCCCATGGTCTCTCCCTTGGACAGCACGAAGTTATGGTCGTAGCCTCCGGCGGGAAGCATCTGGGGACAGGAATCCATGACGGCCAGCCCGTCCTCGATCAGCAGCCCGTCCCTCAGATCCAGGGGAGTGTCCAGCACGGGCATGTAGTCGCCGGTCGGAATCAGGTGAGCGTCCACCTTCGTGATCACATCGGCATCCACGGAAATCACGTGATCCCGGATGGTTCCGTGGTCATGGCCGCCGAGGTTGAAATAGGTGTGGTTGGTCAGGTTGCAGAGGGTGGGCTTGTCGGTCGTCGCCTCATAGCGAATGATCAGGTCGCACATGTCATTCCAGGTGTAGGTGACGGTTACGTCCAGGTTTCCGGGGTAGTTCTCCTCTCCGTCGGGAGAAACCCGGTGGAAGGACACGGAGTCCTCATGATCGCCTTCTTTGGGTGTGCCCTGCCAGAAATGAGCGGAAAAGCCGACGTTTCCGCCGTGCAGATGATTGATGCCGTGGTCATTCAGCGCCACCTGATAGGCAGTGCCGTCAATGACAAAGCGGCCTGCGCCGATCCGGTTTCCGTAGCGGCCGACGGTATCGCCCATGCAGCCGTGGGGCTTCAGATATGCTTCCAGGCTGTCAAAGCCCAGGGCCACGTCGTCCATGTTGCCGCCGGCGTCAGGAACGATGATGCTCTGCAGAATGGCACCCCACTCGATGACGGAAATGGAGGCTCCCATGGCGTTGGTCAGGGTAAAGCGATGGACGTCTTTTCCTTTGGGGGATTTTCCCCAGACTTCGGTTTTGATGGACATACAATCTATCTCCTTTCAAAATTATGGATCACAGCTTCCCGGCGGCGCCGGGATCATAGGGACTCTCCGTGTCCAGATCCTTCAGCCTTCGCTGTAGGGATCTGGAACGGCTGACCGCGGTATCCATGGCTTCCTCCGCCTGATGCAGCCGCCTCCTGGTTTCCTCCAGGCTGTCCGTAAAGCGGGCGGCTTCGTTTTCCACCAGACCCAGGAGACGCCAGACCTCCGTGGATCTCTGCTGAATCGTCAGCGTGCGGAAGCCCATCTGGAGGGCGCTCAGCATGGCGGAAAAGGTTCCGGGACCGGTAATGATGACCCTCTGCTCCCGCTGAATGGATTCAACCAGGTCCGGAGACTGGAGCACCTCGGCATAAAGCGCTTCGGTGGGCAGGAACATGAGCGCAAAGTCCGCCGTTTCGGGGGGAGAAATATATTTCTCCGAGATGGTTTTCGCTTCGGCGCGGATTCGCTTCTGAAGGGCTTTTCTGGCCTCCTCCGCACCTGCCGCATCCCCTTTCTGAGAGGCGTCAACCAGGCGGAGATAGCTCTCCTGCGGGAACTTGCTGTCGACAGCCAGCCAGGCCTGTGATCCGTTCTGATCGGGGAGACGGATCGCGAACTCGACGCGTTCCCCCGTTCCCGGGACCACCTCCACGTTTTCCGCGTACTGCCCGGCGGAAAGGGACTGACGGATCAGACTTCCCAGCTGCATTTCGCCCCACAGACCCCGGGTCTTGACATTTGTCATGACTTTTTTGAGATCTCCGACGCCTGAGGCAACGGTCTGCATTTCTCCGAGCCCCTTGTAGACGGAGGCAAGCATATTTTCCAGCAGGTTGGACTGGCTCTGGCCCATCTGGCTCAGCGTACTCATCAGATGCTGGTTCCCCTGATACAGGGATTCCATCGTCTGATCCCGCTGGGCATCCAGCTCATCCAGCAGCTGATTTCCAAGGTTTTCCAGCCCGTGCTCCTGGCGGAGCCGGGCTTCCTCCTGCCGGTGAAGAGCGGCATTCTGCCGGATCAGCAGCGCGGTTAAAAGAGCGATGCACGCCAGAAGCAGCAGAGCGATCAGCATGGCAAGCTCGTTCGTCATTCCATCTCTCTTCTTCCTTCCAGAGCTTTGGAGAGCGTCACTTCGTCGGTGTACTCCAGATCTCCTCCCACGGGAACTCCGTGGGCGATCCGGGTGCATCGGACCCCCCTGGCCTTCAGCAGCCGCCCCAGGTAGGAGGCGGTCGCTTCTCCTTCCACATCCGGATTGGTGGCCAGAATGACTTCATCCACCTTCTCGCTGTCCAGCCGGGCGAGAAGCTCCCGGATTCTGATCTGATCCGGGCCGATCCCGTTCATGGGGGAGAGGGTGCCGTGCAGCACATGATACAGCCCGCTGTATTCATGCGTCCGTTCCATGGCCGCTACGTCCCTCGGATCGCGGACCACGCAAAGCTGCCCGTTGTGCCTGGCGGGATCGCCGCAGATGGAGCAGGTTTCGGAGGCGGCGTAGTTTCCGCAGGTTTCGCAGAACCGAACCGCCTTTCGTCCTTCCCAGAGCGCGACCGCGAGGGCCCGGACATCCTCGAGCGGCTGAGATGCCACATGGTAGGCCAGACGCTGGGCCGTTTTCTTGCCGATTCCGGGGAGCCTGTTCAGCTCCGCCGCCATCCGGGCAATGGGTTCAATCAGCTCACTCATGCTCAGAATAACCCGCCCATTCCCATGCCGGGCGCCATTTTGCTCATGGCTGCCTCCTGTGCCTCCGCGCCCTTGCGGACCGCTTCGTTCACCGCGGCCAGGATCAGATCCTGCAGCATCTCGATATCCTCCGGATCCACGACCTGGGGATCGATGGTCAGGGAAACCAGCTCATGCTTTCCGTTGACCTTCACGCTCACCATCCCGCCGCCGGAGGAAGCCTCGTATTCCGCTTCCTGAAGCTTCTCCTGCGTTTCCTGAAGCTGCTGCTGCATCTTCTGCGCCTGGCGCATCAGCTGCTGCATGTTGCCTCCGCCGAAGCCGCCGAAATTTTGTCTTGCCATATTCAGGTTCCTCCTTTATTCCTGCCTGGACT
Organism: uncultured Eubacteriales bacterium; assembly: GCA_902778055.1. GTDB lineage: Bacteria > Bacillota > Clostridia > Christensenellales > Aristaeellaceae > Aristaeella. The sequence goes on from CACYWL010000001.1 coordinate 99,083, forward strand.
CCACTGTCCCGATCCCGTATACGCCGGTGATGACATCGTCCAGAATTGCCATAATGTAGGGCATGCCCTTTCCCTGCTTATTCTGCAACAGAATTTCCTTTTTGTCCAGCCTGGTCAGGGGAGAGCGCGCCTGGGTGATCAGCAGCGTTTCCTCCGAAGCGGCGTCAGAGAGCCAGATGCCGGCCAGAATCCGCCCGTTGGAGCCGTTCTTGTTGAAATAGAAGCAGCGGACGCCCTTGCCGGCCCGGTTCTGTGTCTCGAAGCTGTCCTGCGGAACGCGCTTGGCCCAGCCGCGGTCCGAAAAGAGCGTCACTTCGTCCTGCTCTCCCAGGAAGGAGAACCAGCAGACCTCGTCCCCGGCCTCCAGGGTCATCCCCCTGACACCGGAGGCGGTGCGCCCCTGAACCGGAATTGAATCCTGCGGGAAACGGATGCACATTCCGCCGCGGGAAATGAGCAGCAGATCCCCGCTTTCGGAGGCGAACTGCACATCCAGCAGCCGATCCTCCTTTTTCAGGCTCAGGGCGGGATATTTTTTGCTCCGGACCGCATATTCCGCCGCGGCGGTCCGCTTCACCATGCCCTGGGCGGTGACAAAGACCAGATCAGGCAGCTTTTCCAGCCCGGCCGGAAGGGAGGTAAACATCATCAGAGCGTTTTCCTGTTCCCCAATATCCGCCAGAACGCCGGAAAGCAGCTGCCCCCGGTCCCGGGGTTTGAACTCCTGCATTTTGCCTACCTGCACGGGATAGCAGTTTCCGTGATCGGTCAGGATGTAAAGGGTTTCGGCCGTCGTCGTCTGCAGCAGGAAGCGCGGGCAGTCCTCCAGACTTTCCTCCGGCGTGGGGAGGGAAGTCCGCTTCAGGGCCTGCGGCGAAATCCGCTTCAGATAGCCGCTCCGGGTAAAGCAGATGAACGCGTCCTCGGCGACGGGAACATCCTTGGGGATCTCTGTCTCCGTCTCCTCCGGTTCCTCCAGGGTGGTCCGCCGGGGATCCGCATACTGATCGGCGATCTCCTGCATCTCGGTCCGGATTACGCCCATCAGTTTTTTTTCGCTTTTGAGAATCCCCTCCAGCCGGGAGATCAGCTTCAGAATATCGGCGTATTCCTTCCGAAGGGAGGCGACCTCCAGATTGGTCAGCCGCTGCAGCCGCATATCCAGAATCGCCTGGGCCTGAATATCGGAGAGGGCGAAGCGTTCCATCAGGGCCGCTTTGGCTTCCTTCGGGCTCTTGCTGGCCCGGATCAGCGCGATGACCTCATCCAGATTGTCCAGCGCGATCATCAGGCCCTCCAGGATGTGGGCCCGGGCTTTCGCCTGATTCAGCTCATACTGCGTCCGGCGGGTCACGACCTTTTTCTGATAGTCCACATAGCAGGAGATGATCTGCTTCAGGCCCATCTGGACGGGCTTGCCGTCTGCGATGGCCACCATGTTGACGCCGAAGGTCACCTGCAGATCGGAATACTTGTAAAGATAAGCCAGAATCTTCTGGGGATCCGCGTCCTTCCGGAGCTCGATGACCGCGCGCATGCCGCTGCGGTCGGATTCATCGCGGATATCATAGATCCCGCCCAGCGCCGCTTTCTTTTCTTCGCTGAGCTTCTGGATCTTCTCCAGCATGGCGGCCTTATTGACCTGATAGGGCACTTCGGAAATGACGATCAGCTTTCTCCCGGCGGTGCCTTCCTCGATCTCAACCCGGGCCCGCAGGCTCAGCTTGCCGCGGCCGGTTTCATAGCTGTTCCTGAGCTCCTCATTGCGGACGAGAATCCCGCCTGTCGGAAAATCCGGCCCGGGCAGGACCTTCATCAGATCATCCAGAGAAATGTCCGGATTCTCCATCTGGGTGATGACAGCCTGAATGGCTTCTCCCAGATTATGGGGAGGAATGTTGGTGGCCAGGCCGACCGCGATGCCGTTGGCCCCGTTGACCAGCAGGTTCGGGAACCGGGCCGGAAGCATATCCGGCTCCTTCAGGGTGTCATCAAAGTTCAGGCGGAAGGGCACGGTGTCCTTTTCCAGATCCCGGAGCATCTGCAGGGCCAGGGGCGCCATCCGGGCTTCGGTATACCGCATGGCAGCGGCGCTGTCCCCGTCGATGGAGCCGAAGTTTCCGTGCCCGTCGACCAGGGGCGCCCGCATGGAAAAGTCCTGTGCCATGTGAACCAGGGCGCCGTAAACGGAGGAGTCCCCGTGGGGATGGTATTTTCCCAGACAGTCTCCGACGATGCGGGCGCATTTGCGGTGAGGCTTGTCCGGGGTGGTCCCCAGCTCCATCATGGTAAACAGAATCCGGCGCTGAACGGGCTTGAGCCCGTCCTCGACCCGGGGAAGCGCCCGGTCCAGAATGACGTGCTCCGCATAGGGCATCATGCTCTGGTGCATGACATCGTCCATGGTGACATCCAGGATCCGGGAGGGATCATCCTTTACGATGGGCGTATCATTGGCTTTTCTTCTGGCCACAGGGGATCACGCTCCTTCCCGGGCTGCCTGATCCTCGGGCAGCTCAAAATCGTCCGGACGGTTAAAGTCCGCGTGCTCGCTGATATAATCACGGCGGGGCTCCACCTTGTCTCCCATCAGAATGGTGGTCAGCCGGTCCACGAGCGCGCCGTCCTCAATGGATACGCGCATCAGCTTTCGCTGGGAGGGATCCATGGTGGTTTCCCAGAGCTGTTCCGGATTCATTTCACCAAGCCCCTTGTATCGCTGAAGGGTATATCCCTTGCCGACGGCCTTGGTCGCCTTGGCGAGCTCCTTGTCGTCGTAGGCATAGATGACCCGGTTTCCCTTCTGTACCTTGTAGAGAGGGGGCATGCCGATGTAAACATGCCCGGCGTTGATCAGATCCTTCATATAGCGGAAGAAGAAGGTCAGCAGGATGGCCCGGATATGCGCGCCGTCCTGGTCCGCATCGGAAAGGATGATGACCTTGCCGTATTTCAGGGAATCCAGCGTAAAGGAATCCCCGATGCTGGTCCCCAGCGCGGTAATCAGGCTGCGGAATTCCTCATTGGCCAGCACCTGATCCAGATGCTTCTTTTCCACGTTCAGGGGCTTTCCGCGGAGGGGGAGAATCGCCTGGAAACGGCGGTCCCGCCCCTGCTTGGCGCTGCCGCCGGCCGAATCGCCTTCCACGATGAAAAGCTCGTTGTCCTCCCATTTCCGCCCGGTGCAGGCGGACAGCTTGCCGACCAGGGGGGCCGCCTCCAGGGCGTTGGCCTTCCGCATGTTGTCCCGTGTTTTCCGGGCTGCCTCCCGGGCCTGGGCGGCGCGGATCGCCTTGGAAACGATGGCGGAGGCTGTTTCCTGATTCTTCAGGTTGTCAAGCCAGTCCGTCATCTGCTGGGTGATGATGGCTTCCACGGCCGGGCGAACCTCACTGTTTCCGAGGCGGCCCTTGGTCTGCCCTTCGAACTGCGGATTCTTGACCAGGGTCGTCAGCACGCAGGTCAGGCCCTCACGGAAATCCTCTCCGGACAGATTGGCATCCTTGTCCTTCAGGAGACCGACCCGGCGGGCATAATCATTCAGGCACTTGGTGAACGCGGCCTTGAATCCGGTTTCATGGGAACCGCCCTCGGGCGTGTTGATATTGTTGACATAGGAAAAGAGGGATTCGTTGAAGCCGTCCGTATACTGAATGGCGGCGCGGCAGATGATCGTATCCCGCCGGCCTTCCATATAGATCACTTCGCTGTGAAGGGCGTTCTTTCCGGCGTTCAGATACTGGACATAATCGGTGATGCCGCCGTCATAACAGAAAACCTTTGTCCTGTTTGCCGGATCCGCGACCCTCTCATCGGTAAAGGTAATCCGGATTCCCTTGTTCAGATAGGCCAGCTCCTGCAGGCGCCGGCTGACCTGATCCCCGTGAAAGGTCACATCCTCGAAGATTTCACTGTCGGGCAGGAAACGGACCAGGGTTCCCTTCTTTCGGGTATTTCCAAGCACCTGAAGGGGACCGGAGGGCTTTCCGGCCAGAACTTTTTTTTCCTTCGGGTCGTATTCGCTCGTAAACTCCATGCGGTAGTGGGTCCAGTTCAGAAAAACGTCCACCGACAGCCATTTGCTCAGGGCGTTGACGACAGAAGCGCCGACACCGTGAAGGCCGCCGGAATAGTCATAGTTCTCGTTATTGAACTTGCCGCCGGCATGCAGCACGGTGAAGATGACCTCCACCCCGGGAATCCCCATGGTCGGGTGCGTGTCCACAGGCATGCCGCGGCCGTTGTCATACACGCTGGCGGAGCCGTCCCGGTGCAGGGTCACCGTCACCTCGGAGGCAAACCCGTTCGAAGCCTCATCAATCGCGTTATCCACGATCTCCCACAGCAGATGATGCAGGCCGCGGGAGGAGGTGGTGCCGATATACATGCCGGGACGCATCCGAACCGCTTCCAGGCCCTCCAGAACCTGAATATTCCCGGCATTATAAGTCTGTGATGCCAAATCATTCACTCCCTGTTCTGTGATTCATCATATTGATCAGCGAGGGGCGGCAGAACTCCTGTTGAACCTGTGAGAGCCATCCCGTCCGGAGCCCTCCGCTCCGAACCCTGCCCTGACTGAAAGATGAACCGGCCGTCCTGTGAAAAAACCGCACCGGTAAAGTATATTATACCACAGAATGTGGTTCAAGGAAAGATCGAACCACAATAATCAAGGACTCCTGAAAAATGGGAATGTAAAATCTGGTATGGAATCGATACAAAAGGAGAACAGAATGTGATTGACAAGTGAAAAAAACCTTTGCTATAATAATTTGAACATTTGTTGTTCTGTCTGTTTCCTTCTCAAAATTCAGATCCGGCTGTCCGCTGTTTTCAGCCATATCGCAAGACGGCCGGGCGTCAGGAGATGTACTCATGTCAAGAAAATGGCGGAATGCGCTCATCTGGGTTCTGGTGATCGCCGTTCTGGGGGCCGGCATCTGGCTTCTCAGCCGGGGCTCGACGGACTTCAGGGCAAAATACGAGGGAACCGACCTGTCCACGGACATCTCCGGAATCGGCCGGAGCAATACCTATGATGCCTATGTCGCCTCCTATGCCGGCGAGCCCGCCGTCAGGGAGGCTGTGTCCGTCGACCTCCCGGCCTTTGAAGGGAACGGGGAGATCCGGGAAGAAGGCGTCTATACGGGGGACGATTCCGAGATCACCTGGCGGGTCAGTGTGCCCCAGGCCGGGCTGTACAACATCCGGCTGGACTATCTGACGACGCAGAGCCGGGGCGTGGATATCGAGCGGGAGCTGCTGATCAATGGGGAGGTTCCCTTTGCCGGCGCTTCCACCCTCTGCTTCTCCCGCCTGTGGACGGATGCTTCCGAGGTTCGGAAGGATAATCAGGGGAATGATATCCGGCCCAGTCAGACCGAGGTTTATGAGGTGCAGACCGCCTACTGCAGGGATGATATGGGTTATCAGACGGAGCCGTACGCCTTTCATTTTACGGAAGGGGAGAATACGATTACGCTCCGGGCCGTCAACGAGCCGATGATCCTCTGCGGGATGACGCTGACGCCCATTGTCCGGTATGAGAGCTACGGCGAGTATATTGCCGCGCAGCCCGCGAACGAAAGCGGCGCGGAGGGAAAGAACTATTCCCAGACCGTGCAGGGGGAGAGCGCGAGTCTGCGCAGCGCGCCGAGCCTGTACGCCCGGTACGACCGGAGCTCCTCTCAGACCGTGCCCTATTCGGTGACCAACACAGTCCTGAACTATATCGGCGGAGATCCCTGGACGCATCCCGGCGAGTGGATCCAGTGGGATTTTGAGGTTCCGGAGGACGGCTTCTATCATCTGACCATCAAGGCCCGCCAGATGTACCAGCGCGGCGCGCTGAGCGGGCGTACGGTCTATATCGACGGAGAAGTTCCCTTTGAGGATCTGGAGTCCGTCACCTTCTCCTACAATACCGGATGGGAAATGAAAACTCTGTCGGACGCGGAGGGCAACCCGCTTCGCTTCTACCTGAAGAAGGGGGCCCATACGATCCGGATGGAAGTGACGCTGGGAAAGATGGGGCCGGTTCTGAAGGAAGTGGAAGACAGCATTTTCCGCCTGAATCAGATTTACCGCAAGCTTCTGGTGCTGACGGGCGTGAACCCGGACCGGTTCCGGGACTATAACCTCGCGAAGGTCTATCCGGAAGCGATCAGCGCCATGGACCTGGAAAGCAAAAGGCTGTACAGAATCGTCGATGACATTGTCGCAATCACCGGCGAAAAGAGCGACCGGGCCGCCGTGGCCCAGACGCTGGCTGTTCAGTTGGAGCAGTTTGTGGAGAACAATGACCGCATTACGGAATCCTTCACGAATTTCAAGGACAATATCACTTCTCTGGGTACGGCCATGCAGAACATGTCTGAGAGCAAGCTGGACGTGGATCTGATCATGATCACCGGAGAAGACGCCGGGATTCCCTCTGTGAATGAGAACTTCTTCACCGGCGCGCTGCATGAGATCCGCAGCTGCGCGAGCTCCTTCTTCGTGGATTACAATTCTCTCGGAGACAAATACGCCAGTACGGACGACGTGCTGGACATCTGGATCACCACGGGCCGGGATCAGAGCACGGTCCTGAAGACCATGGTCGACGATACCTTTACCGCAAAAACCGGTATCAAGGTCAACGTGAAGCTGGTTCAGGCGGACGCCATTCTGACGGCGGTGGTTGCCGGCAACGGACCGGACATCGTGCTGAGCGTCAGCGGATGGTTCGCCGTCAACTACGCCATGCGCAACGCCGTGGAGGATCTGACGCAGTTCCCGGATTTTGAAGAAGTCGTCAAGCCCTTCTACCCGAGCATTCTGGAACCGCTGACCTATAACAACGGAATCCGGACCGGCGTGTACGGCATGCCGGAAACCCAGAATTTCAACCTGCTGTTCTACAGGACGGATATCATGGAGGAGCTGGGGCTCGAAATTCCCAATACCTGGGAGGAACTGATCGCGGAGCTTCCGACGATTCAGGGCAACAGCCTGACCGTGGCGCTGCCCTATCCGGATATTGCCCTGGCGGATATTTCCGTGCTGGATTCCATGATCTTCCAGAACGGCGGATCCATTTATGACGCGGATGCCAAGCATACCGTAATCGACAGCGAGGCCGGAGTGGCCGCGTTCAAGCAGTATACCAGTCTGTACAACGATTACGGACTGCCCACCGTGTTTGATTTTGTCAGCCGCTTCCGCAGCGGCGAAATGCCGATGGGCATTGCCTCCTACGCCACCTACAATACGCTGATGGTTTCCGCTCCCGAGATCCGGGGACTCTGGGATTTCACGTTGATCCCCGGAACCCGTCAGGAGGACGGGAGCATAGACCGCACGGCTCAGACGGACGGACTGTGCTGCATGATGATCGCCACGGACGATGAACATGTGAAGCAGAACGCCTGGGAATTCATTAAGTGGTGGGTCAGCGATGAGGCGCAGGTACGTTTCGGACGGGAAATGGAAAGCGTACTGGGCGCCAGCGCCAGATATCAGACCGCCAACCGGGACGCGCTCCGTCAGCTTGCCTGGAGCAATTCGCAGCTGAAGGTTCTGGAAGAGCAGATGAGCCATACCAGAGGCTTCCCGGAGATTGCAGGCGGTTATTCGACCACCCGCCATATCACCAATGCGATCCGGAGGGTGATCAATACCAAGGAAGATCCCCGGGAAACGCTGCTGAATTACGCCCGGACCATCAACGAGGAAATCCGGATCAAGCGGCGGGAGTTCAACCTGCCGGTGGACTGAGAAAGGGAAGGGAGGAATTCAACGATGCAGAAGACACAATCATTTGCTTCCAGATACATGGCGATGAAGCGCGAGCGCTTTCAGCACGGGCTGCAGACGGCGAAGAAAAACAGGGGATGCTACCTTTTCCTCGCGCCGTACGCGGTTCTGTTCTTCACCTTCTTTATCCTGCCTATCGCCACTTCGATCTTCTACAGCTTTACCTATTACAATATTCTGGAGCCTGCGCGGTTCATCGGCCTTCAGAACTATGTGAACCTGATTCTGCAGGATGAGGTTTTTCTGACGGCGATCAAGAATACCTTTGTGATTGCGGTCATCACCGGCCCGGTGGGCTACATTCTTTCCTTCCTGTTCGCCTGGTTCATCAATGAGCTGCCCAAATGGCTGCGGGCCGTGGCGGTGGTCGTGTTCTACGCTCCCTCCATTGCCGGTGCCGCCTTCACCGTTTTCTCCATCATCTTCCGGGGCGATGCCTACGGCTGGTTCAACTCCATCCTCATGGAATTCGGTCTGATTGAAGCCCCCAGACTGTGGCTGACGGACCCGAACTACATGATGACCATTCTCGTCATCGTGATCCTGTGGATGAGCATGGGCACGGGCTTCCTGAGCTTTGTGGCCGGTTTCCAGGGGATCGACAAGAGCATGTATGAGGCCGGCTATGTGGACGGTGTCCGGAACCGCTGGCAGGAGCTGTACCATATTACGCTGCCCAGCATGAAACCCATGCTGCTGTTCGGCGCCGTCATGAGCATTACCTCCGCTTTCAACGTCAGCGACGTGCCGCGCCTGCTGTGCGGATATCCTTCCACGGACTATGCGGCCCGGACCGTCGTCACGCATCTGTTCGACTACGGCTTCAGCCGTTTTGAGATGGGATATGCCAGCGCGATCGCCACGATTCTTTTCCTGGTCATGATCCTGTGCAAGAAGGCCATCAGCGCCATGCTGGGAAGGGTAGGTGCGTGACATGAGCGAAACAACATCCGTCAGATCAAACGGTGTGCTTCAGCTGATCGACGGCAAGAAGTACAGGGGCTATCTCGAAGCCGGGGAAACCGGCGCGGCCTTCTATCAGAAGGGAAAAAGCGAGCCCTTCGTGGAATGGCATTATACCCGAATCCACCGGATGGACAATATCCGCCGCGGCGGAACCACCACCCAGACCACGGTCATTCTGAAGGACGGCAGCCGGTATATATTCGATCTGGACTACGGCCTGAAGGTCTACAACTTTATGGACGGGCACTGGGCGGACAAGCCTGTCACCCCGAAAACCCGGGGGGATGAGCTGAAACGGCTTGCGGAGCTCCGGGGAGAAAAAATCCAGGTGCCGAAAAAACATCTGATTACCCGGCGCCATCCCAACCGCTCCATTGCCGGAGACATTGGGATTTATCTCATGCTTCTGATCGTCGGGTTCGCGATGGTTTTCCCGCTGCTGTTCCTGGTGGGTTCCTCCCTCAAACCGCTGGATGAGCTTTTCCGTTTCCCGCCGCCCGTGTGGCCGCAGCACCCGACGATGGACAACTTCTCGGATCTGTTCGTGACCATGGGCCAGAGCTGGGTGCCCTTCAGCCGCTATCTGATCAATACTGTGATCATTACGGCTGTCGGAACCTTCGGACATCTTGTCATCGCGAGCATGGCCGCCTTCGTCCTGGCGAAATACGATTTCCCGGGCGGGAAGCTTTTCTTCAATGTGGTGACGACCTGCCTGATGTTCTCCGGATATGTGACGGGAATCCCGAACTATCTGATCATGAGCCGCCTCGGCATGATCGACACCTATTGGGCGCTGATCCTGCCGGCCTTTGCGGCGCCGATCGGACTGTTCCTGATGAAGCAGTTCATGGAGGGGCTTCCCACCGCGCTGATTGAGGCCGCGACCATTGACGGGGCCGGTAAATTCAGAATCTTCTGGAGCATCGTGATGCCCAACGTCAAGCCCGCCTGGCTGACCATGATCATCTTCAGCGTACAGAGCCTTTGGAACACCAGCGCGGCCACGGTGATCTATTCCGAAGCCAAAAAGACGCTGGTCTACGCGCTTCAGCAGATCCAGGCCGGCGGTATTGCCCGGACCGGACAGGTGGCCGCGGCGAACGTCATCATCGTGGCTGTACCGATTCTGATCTTTGTCTTCAGTCAGAGCAGAATTCTTGAGACGATGGCGTCCTCAGGAATCAAGGATTAGGAAAGGAGAAGGAAACCATGAAGAAGCTGACCGGAAAAATGCTGATTCTTCTCCTGGCCTGCCTTGTCCTGCTCCAAACCGCCGGACTGGCGGAGGACGGTTTCAGCACCTCCTATACCTATACCTATGACTACTGGGAGGATGTGCAGGAATCCCCGGACGCCTACCGTGTCGCGACGGTGATCGACAGCATGTCCCTGGGTCTGGAGAATCTAGAGAATATCCGGATCAACAAGGCTCAGAGCCTTTTTGTCCGGAACCAGTTTATCTATGTCTGCGATACCAACAACAACCGCATTCTGGAGATTGAAAGAAAAGGGAACAGTTTTTCCCTGAGCCGGGTCATCCGGGAAATACAGGGAGCTGAGATCAATACCTTTTCCACACCCTACGACGTTTTCGTGGATGAGGATTACAACCTCTATGTGGCGGACTACGGGAACCAGCGCGTGGTGATGATGGACCGGGATCTGAACTGGATCCGGAATTACACCAAGCCTTCCGACGCCACCTTCGACCAGAGCCTGAATTTTCTTCCCAAGAAAATCGTGGCCGATGTGGCCGGACGTGTGTACGCCCTGTGCCAGAACGTCAACAAGGGCCTGGTCAAGTATGAGGCGGACGGAACCTTTTCCGGTTTTATCGGCGCGAATACCGTTTCCATCTCCATGGGGGAATACATCTGGAAACGGTATTTCCAGACCAAGGAGCAGCGTGCGCAGACGGAAAACTTTGTGCCGACGGAGTACGAGAATATCTACATTGACGACGAAGGCTTCATCTACGCGACGAACATCGTCTTCAGCGAATATGACCTGAAATCCGATGCAGCCAAGCCGATCCGCCGGCTGAACAGCCTGGGGACGGATATTCTGATCAAGAACGACCGCTTTCCTCCGATCGGAGACCTGTTCTGGGTGGAACAGGGGGCTGAGGGCAACGGGCCGAGCAAGTTCGTGGATATCACGGTCATGAAAAACGATATTTACGTGGCTCTGGACCGCACCAGGGGCAGGCTCTTCGGGTATGACAGCCAGGGCGTCCTGCTTTGGGCCTTCGGAACGAAGGGCAATGTGGAAGGCGCTTTTACCGGCGCTGTCAGTCTGGAGCACATGGGATATGACCTGCTGGTTCTGGATCAGATGGAAAACAGCATCACGGTTTTCCAGACGACCGAATACGGGCAGACCATCTATGACGCAACGGAAACCTATCTGGACGGCAAATATGAAGAAAGCGCGGATCTCTGGCGGGGCGTCATGCGGATGAACGCAAATTATCCGCTGGCTTTCCGGGGGATCGGACGGGCGGTTCTCAGACAGGATCAGTATGAGGAGGCCATGGACTATTTCAAACTGGCCCATGACCGGGAGAATTACGGCAGAGCCTTCAAGCTTTACCGGAAGGAATGGGTTGAACGAAACATCTGGTGGATGCTCCTTCTCGCGGCCCTGCTGCTCCTCGTGCCGCTGGGAATCGGAAAGATCAGGAAAATGAAAGGAGAGGTGAACGCGCATGAGCTTGGCAAAATCCGCAGGTAATCAGGCTTCCGTCCGGTCCGAGCAGCGAAGCGCCGGATGGGCCCGCTATACTGACTCGCTTCGGTACGGGCTTCATGTGATTACGCATCCCTTTGACGGATTCTGGGATCTGATTCATGAAAAACGGGGAACCCTGGCAGCTGCGCATACCTTTCTTCTGCTCTTCCTGGTGACCCGGGTGCTGAAACTGATGCTGACCAGCTTTCAGTTTATCAGCGTTCCGATTCAGTACATCAATGTTTTTGAGCAGATGGCTTCGCTGGCCTTCCCCTTCATCATCCTCTGCCTCGCCAACTGGGCGATGACGACCCTGTTTGACGGAAAGGGAAGGTTCCGGGATATTTATATGGCCATGTGCTATGCGCTGGTGCCGTATGTCCTGATTCAGCTTCCGCTGATCCTCGTCAGCAATATTCTGACCTTTGAGGAGGGCAGCTTCTATCATGTCCTGATGAGCTTCAGCATCATCTGGTGCGTTTTCCTCGCCTTTACCGGACTGATGGAAGTGCACGACTACGGCCCCGGCAAAACCGTCATTTTCCTGCTGGTCACGGTGGTCGGCGCGCTGGTGATCATTTTCCTGCTGCTGACCTTCTTCAGCCTGCTGAGCGATGCGGCGAGCTATTTCATCAGCATGTACCGTGAAATTGTATTCAGGCTGAACTGAGGAGGAAGGAAACATGAGAAAAAAATCCCTTCTTCGGCGGTTGATTCCGTGGATGATTGCGGCGGTGCTGATTGCGCTGCTGGTGATTTTCGTTGGGATTCCGCTGTACGGACAACAGGAAGAAGAGGTCAACGACCCTCCGACTGTTTCCTATTTCGAAGATTCCGGCCTGGATCTGACGCTGGAGAACGATTATCTGTCGTTTGTCATGGATCCTTCCACCACGCAGTTCACTCTGACCGAGAAGGAAACCGGGCGGATATGGAACTCGAACCCCGCCGACGCTGCGCAGGATAAGGTCGCGCTTTCCCAGAACAAGGATACGCTGGATTCAACCCTGATCGTGACCTATACGACCTCCGGCGGCGAAGTGTCGATGAACAACTACACCTACGCCATTCAGAACCAGACCTATCAGATTCAGAAGCCCGACGACGGCACGATCCGCGTGGACTACTCGGTCGGTCAGATCGAACGCATTTTCCTGATTCCGACGGTCATTACCAAAGAACGGTACGTCGAAATTACGGATCGGATGTCCAAGAGCACAAAGAAGAAGCTTGCTTCCAATTACACGCTGATTGAGCCGGAGAAGCTGGATAAACGGGCCGACAAGGAAGAGCTGATTGCCAATTATCCCAGCATCACCGAGCAGGCGCTCTATATCCTGAAATCGGATACCAGCACCAACAACAAGGCCAAAATCGAGCAGTATTTTGCGGAAGCAGGATATACCCAGGAGGATTTTGAGATTGATCAGGCCCTGGTTGCGAAAAAAGCCGACAACTCCGGCCCCGTGTTCAACGTGAGCATGGTCTACCGGCTCGAAGGGAAGGACCTGGTCCTCGAGATCCCCTATGAGGAGATCCGCTACAAGAAGGAATACCCGATCACCTACGTCAGTCCGCTGCCCATGTTCGGGGCGGCCGGAACCGGTGAGGAGGGGTATCATTTTATTCCGGAGGGCGGCGGCGCCATCATCGAATACAACAACGGAAAGCTGAGCCAGAGCCCCTACTATGCGAACCTTTACGGCTGGGACTACGCCGTCCAGCGGAAGGAAGCCGTCAGCGAGACGAAGAACGCCTTCCCGGTCTTCGGCGGAACGCATGACGGCGGATCCTTCCTGTGCATCATGGAAGGCGCCAGCTCCTATGCCGGCGTGAATGCCGATATTTCGGGAAGGTATAACAGCTATAATACCGTTTACGCGAAATATAACGTGCTGCACGCGGAACAGTACAACGTTTCCGCCAAGACGGCCCAGCTGGTGTATATCTATGAAAAGCAGATCCCTCAGGATATGATCCGCCAGCGGTATCGCTTCGTGAACAGCACCAGCTACGCGGATCTGGCCAACACCTACGGTGATTATCTGCGCGCGGCCATTCCGGAGCTGGCCTCCAGCACCTCCAGCAGCGTGATGCCCGTCAACGTGGAGCTGATCGGTGCGATCAACAAGAACGTGGTCAAATTCGGCGTGCCGGTGGACAGCGTGGTGGCGACAACCACCTTCGATCAGGCGGCGGAGATTGTCGGCGAGCTGGCGGACCGCGGGATCGAAAACCTGAACGTGCGAATGACGGGATGGAGCAACGGCGGCGTGCGCCAGAAGGTGCTGACGGGAGTTCATACGCTTGGAGAACTCGGAGGGGACGGAAAACTGAAGTCCCTGATTGAAACGGCGGATCGGAAAAACGTCACGCTTTCCCTGGACGGAATCACCTGCTTTGCGTACCACAGCGGACTTTTTGACGGCTTCCTGCCTTTCCGCGATGCCGCCCGGTACGCGACCCGCGAGCAGGTTCATCTGTATCCCTATGACATTATTACCTATCTTCCGGCGGACTGGATGGATGATTATTATCTGACCCGTCCGCAGTACGCCAGGAAAAACGCCTCCAATCTGATCCGTGCGCTGGCCGGAAAAAAAGCGGGAGGAATCTCCTTCCGGGACATCGGAAGCCTGCTGAGCGCAGATTATTATCCAAAGGATCTGGTCACACGGGAGCAGGTCAAGCAGATGAACGTCGAAACGCTGAAGGAGGCGGCCGATCAGGGACTGAAGATTACGGTCAAGGAAGGCAACGACTACGTTCTGCCTTATGCGGATCTGATCACGGACATGAATCTGACCGGACAGGCCTATGCCATCATTGATGAGCGGATTCCGTTCTATCAGATTGCGCTGCACGGCATGAAGGATTATACCGGTGAAGCCATCAACCTTTCCGGAGACTATCAGACACTGCTGCTCGAGTGCGCGGAATACGGCGCCGGACTGAACTTTACTTTCATGGCGGAAAATACCCGCATTCTTCAGGATACGTCCTACAGCTGCTACACCTCTTCCGGTTATTCCTACTGGAAGGAGCAGGTGATTCCCATGATTCTGCGGTATCAGCAGGATATGGAAGGACTGAACCAGACCCGGATCGTCAGTCACGAAAGACTGGGCGAGGAGGTCACCAGAACCGGATACGCGGACGGAACCGCCGTGTATGTCAACTATGGAAGCGCCGATTACAGCGGAGACGGAATACTGGTTCCCGCGCGGGATTACGTGGTAGAAAGGGGGAGTCAGAAGTGAGCAGGAAAAAGCCGGTCACCATGGCCCGAAGAAGGGCGAAAACGGGTTATCTGTTCATTCTTCCCTTCATTGTGGGTTTCGTGCTCTTCATGGCCAAGCCGATGCTGCAGTCGCTGATCATGTCCTTCAACGATGTGACGATTGTACCCGGATCCGGCTTTACCATGTCATGGCTGGGGATAGACAACTACCGTCAGGCCTGGGCCGTGGATCCTTATTACAATCAGTATCTGATCGACGAAGTCGGACGGATGGTAATCAATACGATTGCCACCCTGGTTCTCAGCTTCGTGATTGCCGTGATTCTCAACCAGGAATTCAAGGGCAGAACGCTCTGCCGTGCCATCTTCTTCCTGCCTGTAATTCTTGCTTCGGGCGTGCTCCCCGGAATAGAAAGTCAGAATGAGTTTTACGACATGATGGCTGGCGTCGCAGAATCCGTGGAGGGCGCGGCAGGGGTCAACATTTCTGCTTCCCTTCAGAATCTGCTTTCCGTTTCAGGCGTTGGCAACGGCGTTTTCGCCGTGGTGTTCCAGATGATTGACGCCATCTATGACATCGTCATGGCCAGCGGGATTCAGATCATCATTTTCCTGACCGGGCTGCAGGCGATTTCCCCTTCGCTGTACGAAGCGGCGGATGTGGAAGGCTGCACGGCCTGGGAATCCTTCTGGAAGATCACTTTCCCCATGGTCAGCCCGCTGCTGCTGGTCAATGCCATTTACACGATTATCGATTTCTTCACCAAGAACGATAACCGCGTTATGGAGAGAATCTACGAAGTGATGTACAAGGACTTCAAGTTTGGGATTGCCTCCGCGATGAGCTGGATTTATTTTGCGGTGGCGCTGGTGTTTATCCTCCTGAGCTCCTTTATCATCTCAAGGGCGGTGAAGTCAGCACAATGAGCAAGAAAAACAACACGGTTTATATCGGAAAAAACAAGAGCTTCTGGGATCGGAACCGCAGAAGCGGAGGGTATCTGCTGAAGAAGCGCTCCGGACAGATTCTGGTTTCCGTAGTTCGCGGGCTGCTCCTTTTCGGGCTCTGCTTTATGATTATTCAGCCCTTGCTGACCCGCTTTTCCATGGGACTGATGCAGGAGCAGGATCTCTATGATTCCACCATCATTCTGCTCCCGCGTCATGTCACGCTGGACAATTACCGGATCGTGGCGGAGCTGACGGATCTGAAGAACATCGGCGGTGACTGGACGTTCAACTCCATGCTCAACACGCTGTGGATTTCTCTTCTGATCTCCCTTGGTACCATCGTATCCACCACGCTGGTGGCTTACGGATTCGCCCGATATGAATTTCCGCTGAAGAAATTCTGGTTCGGCTGTGTGGTGGCGCTGATTGTCATTCCGCCCCAGACCATTCAGTCCGCACTGTATATGAATTTCGCCAATTTTGATGTGCTCCGTATTTTTACTCTCTTCGGTGTCAATGCGGAGGAACTCAGCTTCGGCCAGCGGCTGATGAGCGTCGTGGACGGAACCGGGACGGGACTGATTGCGCTTCTGACAGGGAAGACGGTCAATCTTCGGTCCAACATTTCAGCCTATCTGCTGATGTCCCTCACCTGCATGGGCCTGAAAAACGGACTGTATATTTACATGATGCGGCAGTATTTTCAGGGTATTCCCACCAGCCTGGAGGAGGCAGCCTATGTGGACGGCTGCGGGACCCTGCACACCTTTGCGAAAATCATGCTGCCCGACGCTCTGCCGACCATCGCCAGCTGCTTCCTGTTCAGCTTCGTGTGGCAGTGGACGGATATCTTCTATACCCGACTGTTCATTCCCACCACCTCCTATTCGGTTTACTCGAGCCAGATGTCTTCCATGGTGACGAGAATGGCCCGGTACTTCTCCGCGGACGCTTCCGTGGCCGTGGTGGTGCCCAACGGACGGCAGCAGCAGCTGATTTCCATCGCAGTGCTGATCTGCTCCATTCCGCTGATTATTCTGTATATTTTCACGCAGAGAACCTTCACCGAAAGCCTTGCCATGTCCGGCTCCAAGGAGTAATTTGACTTTACAACAGGGGTGGAAAGTGATAAAATACCCCGCGAAAAGATTTGGTCTCATTGGCAGGGCGAACCGCACTGCTGGAGAATAGCGGTTTAACCGCAAATAAAAAAGGAGGTTTTCTTGGTATGAAGAAAATCATGGCTCTGGTACTGGCCGCGATGATGCTGCTTGCTTGCTGCAGCGCGCTGGCTGAGACTCCCGAAGGCTATCCGGCCGTTGTCGAGGGCATTGACTTCGGCGGCGCTTCCGTTTGGATAGCTGACTACTGGACCGGCTCCAGGGACCGCGTTGCGGAGCCCACGGAAGAGCAGCAGGCTCAGTATGATTACCGTGACTGGATCAACAAGACCTACAATGTGGATGTGTATCAGCTGCAGGACGGCGACTGGGGAACCTGCGCCGAGCAGATGATCAACTTCACCCAGACCCCCGACGACACCCTGCGGATCTACATCATCGAGCCCGGCAAGGTCGGCTCCCTGGTGGCCAACGGTATCGCCGCTCCGATCAACGACAAGTACATCGATCTGAACTCCGACAAGTGGAACGAAGCGGAGAAGCAGTTCATGACCGTCGGCGGCAAGCTGTACGGCCTGTATGCTGGCAACTCCGAGCCCCGCGGATGCCTGTACTTCAACAAGCGGGTTCTGGAAGAAGCCGGTATCGACTGGAACACCATCTATGATGCCCAGAAGGACGGAAAATGGACCTGGGCCATGTTCGAAGACATGCTGAAGACCATCACCCGTGACACCGACAACGACGGCGTGAATGATATCTACGGCCTGATCGGCTCCGGCGACGACATGTATGTGTGCGCCACCTTCGCCAACGGCGGATGCTTCTTCGACTTCGACGAGAACGGCAAGATCTATCCCGCGATGAACTCTGATGCCACCATCAGCGCGCTGACCTGGGGCAAGGACATTCAGGCCAAGTACTGGGCGCCCACTCCCGAAGGCGCCAACTGGGACTGGTACAAGGATGCCTGGAAGCAGGGCTACTGCGGATTCTATATGTATCAGACCTACGGCGGATTCAACGACAACTCCGAAATGGCTGACATGAAGGACGAGTGGGGCTGCGTGGCCTTCCCCGTGCCGAACGAAGGCGATCCCTACATCACCGTTATCAGTGACAACATCACCATGATCCCCGCCTGCTATGACGAGGAGACCGTGGCCAAGCTGACCTTCATCTATGACCTGTGGTCCAATCCGACCCCCGGCTATGACGATGAAGACAGCTGGATCGGCAACAAGTACAATTACACCGACGAGCGCGCTGTGGATGAAACCTATGCCATGCTGCGCCAGCCGGAGCATTGCCGCGTGAATAACGTGACCTATCTGGGCACGCAGAACGACGTGCTGGGCAACAGCCTGCTGTGGGCTCTGGGCGGATCCACCCCCGCAGAGCTGATCGAAGCCGGCATGCCCGCCTGGCAGGCCCTGTGCGACACCTTCAACGGCAAATAATTCCAGGATTCCAGTCAGGTACCGGGGCTGCCCTTCAGGGCAGCCCCTTTTCTGTGCCCGGACGGAACGGTTCCGTAGCACGGATGCTCCCCATCTTCCTGGGAAAATCCTTCTGTTTCAGAAAAATACAGTCGAGTATTTTTCCTTCTTTCATGTTTATTTTTTTCCGCGAATGTGCTACTATTCCAATCGGTTTTGGAAAATGATTCCGAAACCGAATTTATGTTTAAAGGAAGTAGTCTGTAAGAATGACAACGGCGCTGATCATTTTTGTACTGATGTACGCGGGTATGCTGATTTTTTCCAAATGGCGCGTCTGGTTTGCGGTCGGAGCTGCCGCCTGCATGATTATCTTCGGTGTGCTCCCGGTCGGCGCGGTGCTGTCCAATATCAACTGGAACGTCATTATGATGATTGCCGGGACGATGGGCCTGGTGACCCTGTTTGTTGAAACCGGGATGCCCTCCCGTCTGGCGGACATGATTCTGAACAAAGTGCCCAGTGCCTGCTGGGCTGTGGTCGCTCTTTCCGCCTTTTCCGGGATCATTTCGGCTTTTGTGGACAATGTGGCCACCGTGCTGATGCTGGCTCCGGTTGGGCTGGAGATGTGCAGAAAGCTGAAAATGAACCCGGTTCCGGTGATCATCGCCATCGCGGTCAGCAGCAATCTGCAGGGAGCGGCCACACTGGTGGGAGACACCACCAGTATTCTGCTCGGCGATTACGCGGGAATGACCTTCCTCGATTTTATCTGGTGGAAGGGAAGACCCGGCATCTTCTGGGCCGTTGAGCTGGGCGCAGCGGGAACCATTGCGATTCTGTATCTTCTGTTCCGGAAGAACAGGGAACCGATTGAAAATCAGAAGCTGACCCCTGTGACGGACTATTTTCCGGGCTGGATGATGCTGGCCATAGTAGGCCTTTTGATTCTGGCCAGCTTTATTCCGTTCCCGGGCAGGCTGGATGATCTGAAGAACGGCCTGATCTGTATATTTGTTTTCCTGATCACGCTGATCCGTTCCTGCCTGAAGAAACGGAACACAGAGCCCCTGAAGCTGGTGGCCGGCGAGATGGATTATCAGACGCTGGCCATGCTCTGCGGCCTATTCGTGGTTGTGGCTTCGATCCGGGAGGCCGGCATCATCGACGCGATTGCCAAATGGTTTTCCACCATTGGAGAAGGAAATCTGTTCGGCCTGTATACCCTGATTGTTTTCGGGTCCGTGATCCTGAGCGCCTTTATCGACAATATTCCCTATGTGGCTGCCATGCTTCCGGTGATTGAGGCTCTGAGCGGAAATCTTGGAATCGCTCCTTATGTCCTGTATTTCGGTCTGCTGACGGGAGCCACCCTGGGCGGCAATATCACCCCCTTCGGCGCCTCTGCCAATGTGGCCGGTATCGGAATCCTGCGGAAGGAAGGCTGTGAGGTAAAGAACAAGGATTTCTTCCGGATCGGCATTCCCTTTACACTGACCGCAGTGGTTATCGGATATCTGTTTATCTGGCTTGTCTGGAGCGGCGCGATGTGAATGTCTGATTCCGCTGGACATTCCTGAACAATGTGGTATAATACCCGGCGCGGAGAAGAAAGCTTCTCCGCGCTTATTCAGTTTTCCAGACGGAAAGGAAGCGTTTCTCTTTGCAGTATCTTCTCATGACAGCGGTGGCACTTTTTGCCGGCCTGCTGATGACCCGTGTATTCAACAAATTTCATCTGCCTGATGTGACCGCCTATCTGGTCACCGGTGTCCTGATCGGCCCCTGCTTTCTGGGATCCCTCGGACTGGGTTTCAAGACCTTTGAACAGGTGGAATCCCTGAGCCTGATCAACGATGTGGCTCTGGGTTTTATCGCGTTTGCCATCGGCCATGAATTCAGGCTTTCCGCGCTGAAACAGACGGGAAAGCAGGCGACCATTATCGGTATTCTGCAGGCGGTGACCGCAACGATCTTTGTCGATGCGGCGCTGATCTGCTTCCACTTTCTGAGACCCGATCTCCTCAGCATCGGATCCGCCATTACCCTGGGCGCAATTGCGGCCGCTACCGCACCCGCGGCAACGCTGATGGTTGTCCGGCAATACAAGGCAAAAGGACCGGTGACCGATGTTCTGCTCCCGGTGGTTGCGCTGGATGATGCCGTAGGCCTTGTGATCTTTGCCGTTTCCTTCGGCATCGCGCAGGCCATGAAGGCCGGCAATACCAATATTCTGGCCCTGATCATCGAGCCTGTCGGGGAGGTTGTCCTGAGCCTTGCGCTCGGAGGCGTGACCGGGTTTCTGCTGACGATTGCGGAAAGGTATTTCCACTCTCACCGGAACCGGAATGCCCTGATCGTCGGAAGCGTGATTCTGACCGTGGCCCTGAGCCAGCTGAGCTTCAATGTCGGCCCCTTTCATTTCGGCTTTTCCTCTCTGCTGGTCTGCATGATGCTGGGCACCGTTTTCTGCAATTACTGTCCCCTGAGCGAAGAGCTGATGCTGGCCGCGGACCGCTGGAGCGGCCCCGTGCTGACACTGTTTTTCGTCCTTAGCGGCGCGGAGCTTCAGTTCCAGGTGTTCGCGAATCCTTCCGTGATTCTGATCGGCGTCATTTACATTATTTCCCGTTCCCTGGGCAAGTATTGCGGAGCGAGGTTCAGCTCCACGCTGGCCCACAGCCCCGAAACGGTTCGCAAGTATCTCGGTATCACGCTTCTTCCTCAGGCCGGCGTGGCTCTCGGCATGTGCGCCACGGCTGCAAGGCTGATGGGAGAGGAAGGAATCCTGATTCGGAATATCATCCTTTTCTCTGTTCTGATCTATGAGCTGATCGGACCCAGCCTGACGAAGATGGCTCTGACCAAGGCAGGGGATATTCAGGCCATTCCGAAAGAGGTCAGCGAGAGACGGAAGAAACAGCTCGAGCATATTTCCAAACCCGTTCCGCCGGCATTTGACAAATAATTAAAAAAATGCTTGCAATCGGCCTTGCTGTGTGGTATCATACGTTTTGCGGCTTGGCCGCCATTGCATACGCGAAAGAGGTGAAACAGCAATGAAGGAAGGAATCCATCCCCAGTACGGTAAATGCGTCGTTCGCTGCGTATGCGGTGAGACCTTCGAGACCGGCTCCACGAAGAAAGAGTTGAAGGTGGATATCTGCTCCAAGTGCCATCCTTTCTACACGGGCAAGCAGAAGCTGGTTGATACGGGTGGACGCGTGGATCGCTTCAAAAAGCGCTTCGGGCTCGAGTAAGACCGAAAGAATCAGAGCGCAGTTTTCTGTGCTCTGTTTTTTTTATGCCCGCAGGAGCGGACTGCAGATTTAAATATGAAAGTCATGTTACAAAAATAATAAGAATACTTCCAAATTTTCAAACCCCTTTCCAAAACGGGCGTGTTTTGCTATAATCTACCTAACAACGGCGAAAGCCGAAAAGAGAAAGGGGTAATGAACATGAAAAAGTTCCTTGCGCTGCTTTTGGCGGCGATCATGGTTCTTGGCTGCGCCTCCGCTTTTGCGGCCACGGATTATGATGCGATTCCCGATGAGATGACAGCCGAGAATGGTCAGTATCCGATCGCCTTTGTGACGGACGTTGGTCAGCTGAAGGATCATTCCTTTAACGAGGGCATCTTCAACGGTGTGAAGCTGTATGCTTCCGAAAACGGGATTGCCTACAAGTATTATCAGCCTGCCAACGGCAATCAGGCCACCGATGACGACAGGTATGACGCGATGAAAGCGGCTGTTGACGGCGGAGCTGAAATCGTTGTCTGTGCCGGGTTCATGGCCGGCGCCGCGATTGAAAAAGCATCTTCCGAATTCACGGATGTGAAGTTCGTTTACGTGGACGGCAGCGCTTTCGGCGCGAACACCGTTGGCGTGGCCTTTAAGGAAGAACAGTGCGGTTTCTTCGCGGGCTATGCCTGCGTGAAGGACGGCTTCACCAAGCTGGGCTTCGCCGGCGGCGGCGGCGGCACGACTCCTGCCTGCTGCCGTTACGGCTATGGCTTTGTGCAGGGCGCCGAAGCCGCTGCTGCTGAGCTGGGCGTTCAGGTGGAGATGCTTTATTCCTGGCTCTACGGCGGCTCCTTCAGCGATTCTCCCGAGCTTGAAACCATGCTGAACAGCTGGTACGAGAACGGCACGGAAGTGATCTTCCCCTGCGGCGGTGCAATGTATCTGAGCTGCTTCTCCGCTGCTGCGGCGAACGAGTGCTGGGCGCTGGGCGTTGACAGAGATCAGGCTGCCGATTCTGAGTGGGTGCTGACTTCCGCGCTGAAGGGCGTTGATGCTGCTTCCTATCAGATTCTGAAGGCGTATTTCTCCGGTGAGTGGGATTCCATCGCCGGCACGAACGTGGTGTACGGCACGGCGGAAGGCGCCATTGCACTTCCCACGGCTGAGGATTCCTGGCGCTTCTCCAAGTTCACCGTAGAGGAATACCAGAAGATGGTGGACGATGTGGTGGCCGGAACGCTGGTGATTGATGACGATTACAGCAATATGAAGCTGGAGTATCCTCATCTGAAAGTGACGATGGTTGAATAATTCCGTTTTCTCCCGGGAAGGGCTTTTTGCCCTTCCTTTTTTTTATGGAATCTGATATAATTCAGAAAAAAGGAATAAACATGAGGAGGCGGTCATATGGAGAATCACCAGACGGGGAGTCCTGAATATGTGATAGAAATGATCCATATCACGAAAGAATTTCCCGGTATCATAGCCAATGATGACATTACGCTTCAGCTGAAAAAAGGTGAAATCCACGCTCTTCTGGGGGAGAACGGCGCCGGGAAATCCACGCTGATGAGCGTCCTCTTTGGTTTGTATCAGCCTGAAAAGGGGGAGATCCGCAAGAACGGTCAGGTGGTCAGGATCAGCAGCCCCAATGATGCGACCGCACTCAATATAGGCATGGTTCACCAGCATTTCAAGCTGATCGATGTTTTTACGGTGCTGGACAATATCATTCTGGGAGCAGAGGATACCAAATGCGGATTCCTGTCCAGAAAGGCAGCCCGCGAGAAGGTGAAAGCCCTGAGTGAAAAATATGGGCTCAAGGTAGATCTTGATGCGAAAATCGAAGATATTACGGTCGGAATGCAGCAACGGGTCGAAATCCTGAAGATGCTGTACCGCGATAATGACATTCTGATTTTTGACGAACCTACAGCCGTGCTGACTCCTCAGGAAATCGATGAGCTGATGCAGATCATGAAAAACCTGGCCGCGGAAGGGAAAAGCATTCTTTTCATCAGCCATAAGCTGAATGAGATCATGGAAGTTTCCGACAGGATCACAGTTCTTCGAAAGGGCAAATACATCGGAACGGTGAACTCCTGCGATACGAATAAACAGGATCTTTCAAACATGATGGTTGGCCGCCCGGTTCAGCTCGTGGTGGACAAGAAAGAAGCTACCCCGGGCGAGGTTGTTCTCGACGTCAGTCATTTCACTGTTCCGGGAAGAATCCATCACCGGAATGCTGTGAATGATGTTTCTTTTCAGGTCAGGGAGGGCGAAATCGTCTGTATCGCTGGAATTGACGGCAATGGACAGACTGATTTCATCTATGGCCTGACCGGACTTGAAAGAGTCAGCGGAGGAAAAGCCGTCCTCTGCGGACAGGACATTACACGGCAGTCCGTCAAAAAACGCGGTTCGAATATGAGCCATATCCCGGAGGACAGACACAAACACGGCCTGGTCCTGGATTTCACGCTGGAACAGAATATGGTTTTGCAAAACTTTCTGGAACCGGAGTTTCAGAAGGGCCAGTTTATTCGCTTCGGCGCGGTCAGAGAGTATGCCAATAAGCTGATCAATCAGTTTGATGTCAGAAGCGGACAGGGCGCAGTTACCCGCGTTCGGTCCATGTCGGGAGGCAACCAGCAGAAGGCGATTGTCGCCAGGGAACTTGACAGAGACAAGAAACTGATTATTGCGGTTCAGCCGACACGGGGCCTCGATGTCGGTGCTATCGAGTATATTCACAAACAACTCGTTCAGCAGAGAGACTCGGGGAAGGCTGTTCTGCTTGTCAGCCTTGAGCTTGAGGAAGTGATGAGCCTTTCCGATCGGATTCTGGTGATGTACGAAGGTGAAATTGTCGGAGAGTTCAACCCGAAGGAAACCAATGTACAGGAGCTTGGTCTGTATATGACCGGCGCGAAGAGACAGCAGAGAAGGGAAGGACGGTGATCTTCATGAAAAAGGATTCCTTTTTTCAGAAAGACGGTGTAAAAACACTGCTGGCCTCGTTGATTTCCATCCTGATTGGCATGCTCTCCGGCGTAGTCGTCATCATTATCGTGGGAATCTTTAATGAGTCCATTTCTGCCGGAGGCATCTGGGACGGAATCAGACTTGTTTTCCTCGGTATTTTCAATAAGGCGCGTGACGCGGCGACAGGGACTCTCATGTTTGGGTTTAATCCGACCTACATGGGGAACATGCTCTTCCGGGCCATGCCATTGATCCTGACCGGCCTTTCCGTCGCGATTGCATACAAGACGGGACTGTTCAACATCGGGGCTCCCGGACAGTATCTCGCAGGAACCTGCGCAACGCTTTTCCTGGCGCTGAGCATTCCTACTTCTTCCGTTCCCGCGTGGCTGGTCTGGCTGATCGCCTTTCTCGGCGGCATGCTGGCCGGAGCTCTGTGGGGATGTATTCCCGGGCTGCTGAAATCCCTTCTGAATATTAATGAGGTCATTGCGTGTATTATGACAAACTGGCTTTCGGCCAGCCTTGTTACCTGGTTCTTTGATATGAGCAGCCTGAAAAATGTACTGGAAGGGACCAAGACAGGCTACATCTACAAGACCTCCATGGTGATCAACGACGTCATTGTGGACGGCGTTCAGACGGTAGCGGGCTCCAGCATTCCGGAGGGGGCTACCGTGCTGGCTACCAGGGGCGGCGTTGCGACGTCCAAGATGGGTCTGGACATCCTTTTCAAAGGCAGCCAGGTGAACGGCGGGTTTATTGTTGCTGTCCTGCTGGCGATCCTCTTCTATGTCATCATGGAAAAGACGACGCTTGGCTATCAGCTGAAGGCCTGCGGGTCCAATCGTTTTGCCGCGAAATATGCAGGCATTCAGGATCGGCGGAATATTGTGCTGTCCATGGCGCTGGCCGGTGCGATGGCGGGCGCGGCGGGCTCTCTTTATTCGCTGAGCGGGAATACGGAGTTTTTCTGGACAACTTACCAGTCACTTCCTGCGGTCGGGTTTACAGGAATTGCAGTTGCCCTTCTGGCGATGAACAATCCCATTGGCGTTATCTTCTCGGGAATCTTCATGTCCTACTTGAATATTAACGGCCAGCAATTGACAAACCTGACGGCTTACAATGAATACATTACCGATGTCATTATTGCTGTGATTGTTTATCTTTCCGCTTTCTCCCTGATTGTAAAGACCTGGCTGAACCATAAAAGAAAGAAAAAGACTGTATCACCCGCCGGCGGAGCCGCTGCTCATAAAGAGGAGGTGCAGGGATAATGGCATTTCTTGTTCGTCAAACCCTTGTATACGCAATTCCGCTGATGATAGTTGCCCTGGCCGGCGTCTTTTCAGAGCGCAGCGGAATCATCAATCTGGCGCTTGAAGGCATGATGATTTTCGGTGCTTTCATCGGCGTGACCTGTATGAACGTCATGGTTGGCCTGGGATGGTTTGATGCCGTCAAGGCGTCCGGAAATATGTGGACCATGCAGTGGCTGCTCCTTCTGGCCATGATGGTTTCAGCGGTGGCCGGGTGCGTCTTTTCACTGCTTCTTGCCTTCGCAGCCATCAACCTGAAAGCGGATCAGACCATCGGAGGAACAGCACTGAATATGCTGGCGCCTGCCATCGTGCTCTTCCTGGTCAGAATCACTGCCAAGCAGAACAATCTTCTGCTGGCGAGCGGAGATTCAGCGACCTGGTTTATGATTAAAAAATCCATGTGGGGCTTTGATAAAAGCTACAAATTCGGGTTCTTTGGAGATGCTTTTCTGAACAAGGTCTATCTGACCACGTACTTCTGTATTATTCTTTTCATTATCATGTCAGTTTTTCTCTACAAGACCAGATTCGGCATTCGCCTCCGCTCCTGCGGAGAAAACCCTCAGGCCTCTGCTTCCCTGGGCATTAACGTGAATAAGATGCGCTATGCCGGTGTCATGATTTCCGGGGCTCTGGCCGGCCTTGGCGGCTGTGTGTTCGCGGTGACTACGGCGAATGCTTCCGCAAACGGTGATGTTGCCGGGTTTGGCTTTCTGGCCCTCGCCGTCATGATTTTCGGAAACTGGAAGCCGCTTCCCATCGCGGGCGGAGCCCTTCTCTTCGGTTTGTTCAAATGTATTGCCGCCTCCTATAATACACTTGATGTCAACGGAGACGGTGTATACGCGCTGGCCAGCATCGGATTGGACAGCAACTTCTACAGAATGCTTCCGTACCTGATCACGCTGATTGTACTGGCATTTACATCCAAGAGCTCCAGGGCACCGAAGGCGGAAGGCATTCCCTATGATCCGGGAAAACGGTAATGCGACCGCGGAGCCTTCTTCCGGAAGGCTCCTTTTAAGGCAGTTTCGGAGGAAAAAGGAAATGAACGAGATTATGGTCATCGGCATTGCCGGCGGAACGGGCAGCGGGAAAACGACGATTACGGACCGGCTGGTTGAGAAATTCGGCGGGAATGTGTCCGTGGTGCATCACGATAACTATTACAAGGCGCATCACAATATGACCTATGAGGAGCGCTGCCTTCTGAATTATGACCATCCGGATTCGTTTGATACGGATATGATGATCGAGCATCTTCAGCAGCTCAAGGAAGGGAAAAGCATCGAGTGCCCGATCTATGACTATACGATTCATGACCGCAGCGATCAAACCGTGACGATCGAACCGACCCGCGTGATTATTGTGGAGGGGATTCTGATCTATGCGGATCCCCGGGTCTGTGACCAGATCGATGTCAAAATATTCGTGGATACGGATGCGGATGTGCGCATTCTGAGGCGCATTCAGCGGGATGTGCAGGAAAGAGGGCGCAGCCTGGAAAGCGTGATCAACCAGTACCTGGCGACGGTAAAGCCCATGCACGAGCAGTTTGTTGAACCCAGCAAGCGCAGAGCGGATGTGATCATTCCGGAGGGCGGAAGAAACCTGGTGGCGCTGGAAATGGTTGTTCAGCGGGTGCGTGCCCACATTGATCATGTCTGAACACCCCGGCTGCGATCCGGGACCAATACAGGCGCGAAGATAAACCGGCAAAGAGAATCAATGCCGAAGACGGGAGTGTTAGGGAATTGGCGAAGCTGTACTTTAAGTATGGAGTCATGGGGTCCTCCAAGTCCGCGCAGGCCCTGATCACGAAATTCAATTATGAGGAACGGGGAATGACGGTCTGGCTGATCAAGCCCAGCATAGACACCCGCGACGGCGCGAATATTATCCGAAGCAGAATCGGGCTGAAAAGCGAGGCGCATGTGATTACGCCCGAAATGAGCATCATGGAGGAATACCACCGGATCGGAAAACGGGATGTGATCATTGCGGACGAGGCGCAGTTTTTTTCTCCGTCCCAGATTGATGAGCTCCGGACGCTCGTGGACGAAGAGGATCTGCCGGTGCTCTGCTTTGGCCTGAGAACAGATTTTCTGACCCATTTTTTCCCCGGGGCCCAAAGGCTGATGGAGCTGGCGGATTCCCTGACCGAAATCAAAACCGTCTGTGAATGCGGCCGGAAAGCGACCGTAAACGCGAGAATAGACGGGCAGGGAAGAATTGTAACAGAGGGAGGGCAGGTGATGCTGGGAGGAAACGACAGCTATCTTGCCATGTGCCACCAGTGCTGGAAAAGGAAAATCAGAGAACAGAGCGCCCGATAATACAGACTGAATAAAAAAGGATCCCGGCAACTGAACGCCGGGATCTTTTTCATGATCGTTTGCGGGGTCGGGCCGCTTTTTTCAGTTCGAAGTATTAACCCATGTTCATCAGCGCGAACCAGTCCTTCATTTTCAGGAGCAGATCTCTGTTGGTGGAGGTTTTGTCCATCATGGAGACCAGCTGGAGAATGGCCTGCTCGGATCCGGCCGAGCCCAGAAGCTGACGGATCAGATTCAGCCCTTCCTTTTCCTGATCATTCAGGATCAGATCTGAATTCTTGGTAAAGCTGCGCTGCAGGTTGATCGGAGGGAAGACGCCCTTCTGGACCAGGGAGGCATCCAACATCAGCTCCATGTTGGCGGTTCCTTTGAACTCTTCGACGATGGAGTCGTCCACCTTATTGCCGGTGGCAATATCCATGGTTGCAATCACCGTCAGCGATCCGCCCTCCTTCAACGCGCGGGCAGCTCCGAACATCCGTTTGGCCCGAAGCAGGGAGGCCGGATTGACCATGCCGGGAACGCTGCGCCCCTGCTGAACCGCGGAGGAGGTAAAGATCTTGGCCAGACGCGTCAGGCTGTCGGCAAGAATCACTACATCCTTTTTCTGCTCCACCAGGCGCATCGCTCTCTCAACCACCATTTCTGTCAGCCGGAGATGCGACTCAGGCGCCTGATCAAAGGTGGAGGCGAGAACAGGGCATGTCACGCTTTCACGGAAAACCGTTACGTCCTCCGGAGCCAGGTCGATCATCAGCACCAGGACCTGAACATCGGGATAATTGGCGGAAATCGTGTTGGCATAGTGCTGCAGCAGTTCTCTCTTTCCCGTTTCAGGAGGGCAGAGCAGCAGCCCGCGCTGACCGAAACCGAGGGGCGCAATCAGGTCAATCAGACGCATATCCACCAGGGAGGACCCGTTTTTGGCTTCCAGGGACATACGGCGGGAAGGATAAACTGGCGTCAGCTCATCAAAGAACGGCCGGTGTACGGATTCCTCCTCCGGCAGTCCGTTTACGGAATCAATGTACAGCAGCGCCGCATATTTGTCTCCCTCGCGCTGAGGACGGATTTTTCCTTCGATACAATCCCCCGTGCGGAGCGAAAAGCGCCGGATCTGAGCCATGGAAACGTAGATATCCCTTGAGGAGGGCATGAAATGCGAGGCACGAAGGAAACCGTACCCATCCGGATGAAGTTCCAGAATTCCTCCGCCCTGCTCGAAATCTCCGGTCGCGAGAAGCTCTTCCAGGGTCGGAGCGGAGGAAGCATTCTCCACGAAAGAGGCGGCTTCCGCCGCCGGAGAGGAGGCAGGAGCGGGAGCAGGTACTGCCGAGGGCGTGCCTGCCGCCGGAACCGGCGGCTGGGCCTGCGAAGCTGCGGAACCCGGTCCGAACACATTGGTTCCTCCAATGCCCGGACGGCGCTCAGGAAGCGGAGAAGAGGGGCGGAAAGAGGGCCTCTCGGAAGCCGGCGAGGTTGATTGCTCTGCAGGCGCCTCAGGCTCACGCTGCGGACCGGATGCGGACGGACCGAAGCGAGGACCGAAGGAGTGAGGCCGGAGGGGCGTCGGACGCTGTTCCGGCGTAAGAGGCCGGCCGGAGGGAGTTGTGTTCTGCCAGGCCGGGCGGTTGGTGCCGGTGGAGGAATAGGACGCATGAGGACCGCTCTGAGGCGAATCCGGGCTATGCCAGGCAGCCTGAAAACGGGGCTCGGAGGGCGCAGCCTCCTCCGCCGGCGATTTTTCCTGCAGCGCGGAATCCGACGGAGCTGCGGAGACCGAATCATCGGACAGATTTTCTTCTGCGGCGCGCAGATCTTCCGCTACGGCATCCGTAAAATCCGGAACCGTTTCGGAGAGCTCCGGAGCCGGTTCGGATGATGATTCGTCCGGCACGCCTTCCTGATCGGCAAACTCAGGAAGATCCAGGAAGGATTGCTGCTGAGGCGCGTCCTCCAGGTGCAGCGTATGCACAATCTTTTCGATCATGGCCGCCTTTTCAACACCGGCGCCAAGAACAATATGATTCTCCCGGGCAAATTTACGAAGCTGAATCACCGTCATGGAACGAAGTTCGGTCAGAGTCATGAGATACCTCCTCAGGCGTGAGATGGGGAAGAACAGGGAAGCGAGGCAAAAACCACGTCCCTTACGACGGCCTGCTCCACCGTATGAGCCAGGCCGTGAAAAACAGATTCATCAAGCACCCGGAAACCGGAATCTGAAAGCGCCTTACGTACAGCATCCGTCTTCAGCGTCAGGGTATTGAAGCTCAGCGCGGCAACCCCGCCCGGCAGCAGCGCTTTCTTCCAGGAAGGAAGAATTCTGTTCAGGAAAAGGGGGAAGGGCTCCGGCTTCGAACCATCCCGCGGGGCATGCTGAACGCCGTAGGGAAGATCCGCCACAAGCAGGTGAGCGGGAGACTTCCGAAGCAGGGAACCGGTCAGAAAAGAATCCGCTTCATGGAGCGTCAGGCTGAAGGCTTCTCCCGCACGATAGGACTCCCTGGAGAGGCCGAACGTTACGGACCGGCCCGGAATGCCGGAGGAGCCTACCGTCGTGCTGAAACTGCGGGAGGAATGCTTCAGGCCCGCGGTTTTCAGATACCTCAGAAAGTAATCGTGAGCTTCTTTCAGATTGTGCCGGTCGGAATCGATGCCGACGGCGTTCGCTCCCGAGCAGAGGGCACAGAAGAGCGTAGTTCCCCGGCCGCACAGAGGATCCAGAACCGTCAGCCTTTCGGGTGAAGGACGGAAGGAGGCGAGGGCCTTCGCCGTGTTGAGCATCATCCGGGTAAAGGACGGATTGGTCTTGCCCTTATACTTCAGAATTTCTGGCAAATCCTCAGGCAGGATATCGGAAGAACGGACCTTCAGCGGGAAGAGGAGCCCGTCTCTGTTTTCAGCCATAAACACAACGGCTGAATGACCGGAGAGAAAAGACAGCTCCGGTTCAGTAAGCATACGGCACTGAAATGAGAGAAAGGTGGCTGAACCGAGCTCCTCCGTCTGAAGCTCCGCTTCGACGGAAATGCTTTTTAACATGGAATAGAGCTCGCAACGGGCAAGACGAACCACCGCATCCCGGTAGAGAATGTTTGGGTGCCTCCATAACTGAAAGGAATAAACCATGCAATCCTCTTTTCTAAGAGTGATTACATAAAGTATATCATATTAAATCACTTATTTCAACTAAAAAACCTTCCCCGAAGGGAAGGTTTAAAGGTCTTACCACTTGCGCTTGCGAGCGGCTTCCGCCTTTTTCTTGCGCTTCACGCTGGGCTTTTCGTAATGCTCGCGCTTGCGGACCTCCTGGAGAACGCCGCTGCGGGCACATTGCCGCTTAAACCGTTTGAGCGCACTTTCCAGGGACTCATTTTCACGGAGACGAACCTCAGACACTTTTATCCCTCCTCTCGCTCAAAGCAGCGACTTTCTGGCCTCCCGGCAACCCTGCCGAAAAACCGCATGGCTATTATAGTCGAAGTGCGCCTGAACGTCAATCTTTTTTTTGAATTCAGGCCATCGTTTCTTCCATGCTGCGGCCGCCAAGAATATGAAAATGAAGATGCGGAACGGATTGACAGGCATCGGGGCCGCAGTTGGAAACCACCCTGAAACCGGAATCCAGCTTCTCCTGCTTTGCGATCAGCCGGATTGCCCGGAGACAGGACGCAAGCTCCAGATCATTCAGACCGTCGACCTCCGCCATGGAAGCAACATGTTTTTTGGGGATCACGAGGATGTGGGTCGGCGCCTGGGGATGAATGTCGCGGAAAGCATATACGAATTCATCCTCATACACCTTTGAGGAGGGGATTTCTCCGGCCAGGATTTTGCAGAACAGACAGTTTTCCATTTTCTACACCTCTTTCTTTATTTCATGGGCGGAGCCGCTTCAGAGGGTTCCGCGAGCATTCCTTCCGGCGAAATGCCGGTCAGACGGACAGGAATGATCCTGCCGCTCTGACAGTCGGCCTCGGGAGACAGTGTAACACGGATGTATTCCGGCGTATAGCCCTCCCAGCATCCATTGATTCTTTCCTCGGGCAGGAGGGTTGTTTCCCGCTGCAGCCAGGATTCCATATAGCGCCTGGCCACATGATTTCCGAGGGCTATCAGCTCCCGCGCCCTTCTTTCCTTTTCCGAGGTCGGGATTTGATCGGGCATGCCCGCGGCGGGTGTTCCCTTCCGCGGAGAGTAAGGAAAAACGTGAATGCGGGAGAAGCCTGTTTCTTCAATGAAATCCCGCGTCTGCAGAAACTCCTCCTCCGTTTCTCCGGGAAATCCGGTCAGGATATCCGTCGTCAGGGCGGCGTCCGGCCAGACAGCGCGGATGTTCGCAACGGCTTTCCGATACTGATCCGTGTTGTATCGGCGCTTCATTCTCGCCAGGACGGTATCGCTCCCGGACTGAAGCGCGAGATGAAACTGGGGGCAGACCTTCGGAAGATCCTTCAGCGCAAGACAGAAGCTCTCTGTGGCAATCACGGGCTCCAGGGAGCCCAGCCGGATGCGCTGGATCCCTTCTGTGCGGTGCACCGTACGGATGGCATCCAGCAGGGAAAGGGGAGCATCCCTGAAGTCCCTGCCATAGGAGGCCAGATGAATTCCGGTGAGCACGATTTCGGAGAAACCGGAATCGCGGAGACGTTCAATCTCCTGCCGCAGATTCTCCAGCGGCCGGGAACGGACGGGACCGCGAACGGAGGGAATAATGCAGTAGGTGCAATGATTGCCGCAGCCCTCCTGAATTTTGACGGTCGCCCGGGTATGCCCCGAAACTTCCCGGATGCTCAAATCCTCAAACGGCATTCCGGGGACGAGGGGCGAAACGGCGGACAGGGCGGTGCCGGTGCTTCGGACTTTTTCAACCAGGCGGACAATCTGCGCGCGGTACTGGGTGCCCAGGATCAGATCGGCACCTGCATCCGACAGCAGCTTTTCCCCTTCTCTCTGGGCCAGGCACCCGCAGAGGACCAGCAGGGCATCCGGATGCTCCCGGCGGATCCTGCGGGCGAGCTGGAGAGATTTTTTGTCCCCCGTTCCCGTAACGGTACAGGTATTCAGAACATAAACATCAGCTTCCTCGCTGAAGGGGACGACGGTATACCCCGCATCCTCCATCAGCTCAAGCATGGCCTGGGTATCATACTGATTGACCTTGCAGCCCAGGGTATGGAAGGCAGCTCTCATGCGGGGGCCTCCATTTCTCCGCGAAGAGCCAGGAAGGCGGAAGCGGCTGCAAGACCGGCGGTTTCGGTCCGAAGAATTCTCGGCCCCAGCGTAACGGGACAGAAGACTTCCTTCAGGGATTCGATTTCCTCAGGCGCAATCCCCCCCTCCGGTCCAATCAGAATTCCGAGAGAAGAGAAGGAAGGATGATCCCGGACAAATCCGAGGGGACCGACGGAGCCTGCTTCTTCCCAGGGGACAACACAGCAGTCCTGCTCCCTGCCCAGTTCCGGCAGGGCGCGGAGCGGGACGGGGAGGGTCACTTCGGGAACGAGGCACCGTCCGGACTGCTTTCCGGCCTCCCGTGCGATTCTGGACCAGCGCACCCGCTTTTTTTCCGCGTCCTGAGGGGTCAGGCGCGTGATGCAGCGCTCCATCAGGACGGGGACAATCCGGGCGACTCCGATCTCGACCGCTTTCTGAACGATCCAATCCATCTTATCCGCTTTGGGAAGCCCCTGAAACAGCGTGATTCTCAGGGAAGCTTCGGTGGAGGGAAGCGGGCGGAGAACACGGGCGGAGCTGGAATCCTGAAGCTCTCCCAGGAAGCGGTTTCCCTGCCACATGAGCTCAACGATGTCTCCGGGTACCAGACGCAGCACCCTCAGGGCGTGATTCTGATCCTCCGGAGACAGAAATGCCGTTTCCCGGTCCAGTTGTTCAGCATAAAACCGATGCATCAGAGGGACCTCCTTGCGCAGAACGCGGCCCATTCCTCTGTGTGCTTTTCCTCCAGAATTTCATACCCGGCCTCAGTGAGCACCTTTCGGATTTCATCCGCCCGCTCTACAATGATTCCGGAGCAGATGAACAATCCGCCCGGCCTGATATGATTCTTCAGCGGGGAAGCCAGCGTGAGAATAATGTCTGCGATGATGTTAGCCACGCAGATATCGCAGACTTCGGAAACCTGATTCAGAAGGTTTCCTTCCCGGACACGGATGAGATCGGACAGCCCGTGATGCTCCACATTCTCGGAAGCCACCCGGACCGCGTCCGGATCGATATCGATGGCCAGCACATCGCCCGCACCGGAAAGCGCGGCGCCGAGCGCAAGGATTCCGCTGCCTGTTCCGACATCGATCACATGGCTGCCGGGCGTGATGTATTTCTCCAGCAGTTCGAGACAGAGAACGGTCGTATCGTGGTATCCGCTGCCGAAAGCCATGCCGGGGTCCATTTCGATGATATGATCTCCCGGAAGAGCATCGAAGGACTCCCAGGACGGTTTGATGACCAGATGCTTTCCGGCCCGGATCGGATGGTAGAGAAGTTTCCAGCTCTCCCCCCAGTCCTCATTCGGGGTTTCCCTGAATTCAAGCTTCAGGGTGCCCAGATCGGATCCGGATTCAGACAGTCGGAGCAGAGCGCTTTCAAGCCGGGCCTTCAGGCCGGATGAGGAATCCTCGGGATCATACCAGCCATGGACCAGGACATCCTCCGGCATGCTGTCGGGAAGGCTGGGATCAATGATTTCCCAGATCCCGTGCGGTTTCGACGGATCCGGGATGTCTGCCCGGTCTTCGATCTGGGTTCCTGAGGCTCCGCATTCAATCAGGAGACTGCTGACCGCGCCGGATCCGGCAGTCGTCGTATGTACAATCGCTTCAATCCAGTTCATGATTTCATCCTTTCATCCATCGGGCGGAACTGCCTGCGGTGATGCACCGAAGGGGACCCGCTACTGCGAGTGAAACAGTTCAATGCCGCGGAGCAGCTCATATTCACGGACATCCCGGGCTGTGGTAAACATATATCTTGTCAAGATATTTCCCATTCTCCAGTACAGGCAGAGGAAGGGGCAGTCTTCGGCGAAGCGGGACTGAATCTTCCACAGAACCTGCTGATACTCACTCTGCGTCGTTTTTGTGCGAAGTTCCTCAAACATTTCAGTGATTTCCTCACTGCGGTAACGGGTATAGTTTCCGGAATTACCCCGCATCAGCATAAATCCGGGGTCGGGAACCGCGTCCATGGCAAAGGAAACCAGGGCAAGATCATAGGAGCCGGCCTGGAGCCGCTCCTTCAGATTGGGGAGCGTCATGGCTTCCACCGTGGTGTCGATTCCGACAGCTGCGAGCATATCCGCCATCTGATTGGCGGCTTCTACCCGAACATCGTTCTCGGGTTCCTCATAGACGTAAAAACGCAGATGGAGACGGGCCAGTTTTCCTTCGCTGTTCAGCTTGTCGAGCACGCCGTCCTCGTCCGAATCTCCCCAGCCCGCTTCCTCCAGGAGCCGGCGGGCTTCCGCCTGGCTCAAGGTGAAATAGGAGGAAAGAGTATCGTTATACATCCAGGTTCCGGGATAAAAGGGAAGATTTGTGGGGGTTACCAGCCCCGAATAGACATTGGAGATGATTTTTGAGGTGTCGATTACGCAGCGTATGGCCTGCCGGACCTCCTTGGTCAGCTCGGACGCGGAATTATTCATCAGCAGGCATTCGAGCTGATTGGTCCGATAGGAAATGGAGAGCGAGGAGGTCCCGGATTTGTACTGCGCGGAGGCAATGGATCGGGAGAAGGCCGCGTCCACTCTGGCATATTCATAGCTTTCAATCACGGCCTTCTGCGTTTCATGGAAGGAGAACATGAGCTCCTGAACCTGCGGCTGAGCCTGCCACCAGTTTGGATTGGCCTGCAGCCAGGCATAGTCTCCCGCCGCGAAGGTATTGAACAGATAGGGCCCGGTTCCGGGAGGGTTATCAGCATCCACCAGAGCCGCCGGAACGACGGGGAAGGTCATGGCATACAGGAAGCCGTAGCAGGGCCTTTTGCTGGTTTTGATGACAACCGTGCTGTCATCGGAAGCGGAAACAGAAGAAATAAAATACTTCAGATTGGCATAGAAGCCGGAATCCTCGGTATTTTCGTCATTGGCCCTGTCCAGAATATACTGCGCCGAGGCCACCACATCCCGGGCTGTCAGCGGTGTTCCGTCCGAAAAGGTGACCGACGGACGGAGATAAAAGGTCCAGGTCTTTCCGTTGGAGGAAACATCCCAGCTTTGAGCCAGCTTTCCCTGAGGGTGATAATCATCATCCAGGTAAATCAGGCTTTCGTAGACCAGCTGGTAAATGGACACCATGTCCCGCTCCACAGGCAGGAGAGGGCGGATGGTCTGCGTCTTGCTGCACTGGACACCAATGACCAGGCTGTTTTCCACATTACCGGCGGCGGCCGGAGACTGCGGAAGGCACAGGACCAGGCACAGCGTCAGGATCAGGCTGCGAATAATAGAGCGCTTGATAGATTCCATAGGTTCTTATCACTCTCCCGGCATAGGTCTTGGTCGGTCCGTCCAGAAGACGGTCCAGGTTCAGCGTTACCCCGTCGCTGCTGTAACGCGAATCGGAAAGCCAGGCATTGACCTGGCCCTGGCCGGCATGGTATGCGCAGGCCACGCAGACAGGATCTCCCTGGAAGAGCCCGGAAAGGTACTTCAGATACCAGCACCCGAAGGAGATGTTGCTCTCCGGATCAAACATCCGGTCGAAGGCGTATCCGCTGATTTTCATCTTGCCCGCGATCCACTCGGCGGTATCGGGCATCAGCTGCATCAGCCCGCGGGCTCCGACGGAGGACTCTGCCATGGGCTGAAAGGAGCTTTCATTTCGGATAATGGCGGCAACAAAGGCCGGATTCAGATTGCTTTCATCCGCGCAGGAATCGATCAGGCTGCGGTATTCCAGGGGATAGTTCGCGTAAATCGCGGCAGTCTCCGCGGCGTGCTTTTCCGCCTGGCGGGTCAGGTAGGCGTGCATCAGCGCCTGCGCCGTGATGCAGCCGGCCGTCAGAAAACCGAACACGACCAGGAGGGTCAGGAGCCAGGAGGGCAGATGCCAGGGTACCCGGCGGGAGACCTTTTTCTGATTTGCGGAAGAAGGCCTTTCCATGACCGGCCCCGGAGCCGGAGGCGCTTCTGCGGGATGAGAGCTTCCGGGAACCGGGGGCGGGCCATCGGGCAGCGTTTCCGCTTCTGAGGATTCTGCGTTTCTGCGTCTGCGGCGCGGAGCCTGATGCGCCAGGGCTCTTTCCGCTTCGAGAAGCGGAGGAAGAAGGGAGAGCGTAAAAGCGATGTCTCCGGAATTGTCGAGAACAGTCTGGCTTCTGGAGGCCTTTTCCTCGGAGGAAAGAACAGCATCAATGCGATTCGCCGCCTCCCCGGCCGAGAGCCCGTCCCGGGCCATCAGCCGCTGAAGCTGCAGCTCTCTGGGAAGATAGACGCACCAGACCGTGTCGCACAGGGCATCATAGCCTTTTTCAAACAGGAGCGGAAAATCCAGGAAACAGAGGAGATATCCGTCGGCCCTGGCCTGGTTCAGACGGGACTCGGTCAGTTCCTGCAGGAGCGGGGCCATCAGACCATCCAGGGTTTCCCGGGCGGAATCATCCGAAAAAACAAGACGCCCCAGCGCTCTGCGGTTCAGCTTTCCGTCAGAAGTAAAGAACTGGTCTCCAAAGGCGGAACGAATGAGCGGAAGCGCGGCTCCGCCCGGAGCGCACAGTTCCCGGGAAAGCAGATCGCCGTCGATGATACAGCAGTCCGGCTGCGATTTCAGCCAGGCGCTGACAGTACTTTTTCCGCAGGCAATGCTCCCGGTCAGGCCGATTACGCGCAAGAACGTACGCTCCTTTCAAAAGATCCCGGCAGAGAATCTGCCGGGTGAATAAGCAGCAGGCTCAGGATCCCTTTCCGTCGGGCTGCCGGTCAGGCAGGGCCCCGAACCTTCCCGCATAAGAATATCTCCGTGTTCAGGTTTAGCCCATATGCGTCGCAAGAAGCTTTTTCTTCAGCTCCGTTTCCATGGTGTACAGCTGCTTCTCGGCTTCCATCCGTTTGTTGTGGCCGTCGGACTGAATCTGAAGCACCTCGTCAATCGTATCGATCAGGGACTGATTGGTCTGAATCAGCGTCTCCATATCGATGATGCCGCGTTCCGCTTCCCGCGCGGTCTCGACCGTTCCGATTTTCAGGGCTTCCGCGTTCTTGCGGAGCAGCTCGTTGGTCATGTTCGTCACGGCGGTCTGGGCCGCCAGGGCTTCCTTGGAATGCTGCAGGCCAAGGGCGAGCACCATCTGGCTCTTCCAGAGGGGAAGCGTGTTGGAGAGCGTGGACTGAATCCGCTCCACCAGGAGGCTGTCATTGTTCTGCAGCAGCCGGATCTGGGGGGCCATCTGCATGGAGACCTGACGGGTCAGCTTCAGGTCATACAGCTTCTTTTCAAAACGATCGCACTGAGCCGCCAGGTCGTTGGCTTTCTGGGCATCCATGGCATCGCCGCTGGCAGCCGCCCGGGCCATCAGCTCCTTGAGCTCGCCGTTGCGGATCTCCGCCAGCTTCTTGTCGCCGGCGATAATATAGAGCGTCAGCTGGCGGAAATACTCGCTGTTCTGATCGTAGAGCTTGTCAAACATGGCGACGTCCTTCAGCAGCTGAGCCTGATAGCGCTCCAGGGAGCCGGCAATGTTCTCCACGGTCGCGGAGACCTCCCCGTAGCGGGCCTTCATCCTTTCCACCTTGTCCTCGGCCCGGGCAAAGAGCTTCCTGAGACCCTTGGGCTCCTCGGTATCCCGCTCGAAACCCTTCAGCTCGGAGACCAGATTGACCAGCATATCGCCGACCTCGCCGGTATCCTGCGTTTTCACCGTCTCCAGAGCGCTTTCCGAAAAATCGGCGATCCTCTTCTGCGCGTCTGCGCCGAAAAGAAGAACGTGCTGAGGATTCGTGATATCAATTTTGCCGATAAAATCATCGATGGCCTTGCGTTCCGCCTCGGTCAGCTGGGAATCATCCAGCATGGGTACAGCGGTTTCCGGAGCAGGCGCAGCGGGCGCGGCGGGCTGCTGCTGGATACTCTGGACAGGCTCCGAGGAAGCGGGTTCCGGCACCTGGGGGTTCAGAGAAAGCTGAGGAGTGGGGCTGTTCAGTTCAGACATGTTTCAAACCTCCTTCTGTCAATGGAAAAGCTGATCACTGATCCGCGTACCGCCTGGAATTGGCGGAAAGACCGATATCCGTATCCCTGTCCTCGGGGAAATCCATGACGGGCGCGGAAGTGGCCCGGCGCTGCGCTTCCGCGGCGGTGACCGGTTCGGGCGAGGGAATGGGATCCCGGATTCCGCCAAGCTCGCTTTCCGTATACCCGTCCCGCTTGAGCATCTGCTCCAGAACGTCAATATCCGTAGAGATATCGAGCATGTTCTCCTTATGAAGATTGTCGATCTGCTTCTGGCAGGCGGTCAGAATCATATTCAGGCCGCGAATGGTGGTATCCCTGGCCTCCGTCATCTCCTGGAAGGAGACGCCGCGGTCCTGCATCTTCCTGTAATTGGCCAGGATCTTCAGCGTCGTCGGCAGATAGTAATTCATAAACTTGCGAACCTGGGGCGCCTTGGAGGGGGTTTCGGAAACCGATCGGAAAATCTGCTCGCACTTTTCACAGATGGATTCCATCTGGGAGGAAAGGCGGGGATCCGGGATCGCGGCATTCTCGCGTCGGATGGAATCCACGATTTCCTGTCCCTTCGTGATGACGGCATCGGCCGCCGGATCTCCCGTGAGCGGGATGCGGGCAGCTTCCTGCCGGGCCCGAAGCGCCTCTTCTTCTCTTTTTTTGCGTTCCGCTTCTTCCAGCTTCCTGGCTTCCTCTTCGGCCTCGCGGCGCCGGCGCTCCTCGTCCTCCCGGTTGTGCGTGGTCGTGTCAAGCCCGGAACCCATAATGGAAGCGATTTTCCCGATTCCCAGTCCTACAGCCACTCCGATCAGAATTCCGCCCAGCGAAAAACCGCTGATGGAGGAAAGAATCAGGGCGGTAATAATGAAACCGGCGCCGCCGGATTTATGATTGCTGTTGGGATTCTTTTTCCTGGCCACTTGATCCATCGGCTCCTTCCTGCAAACTCATGATATTTTATCACATAATAGAGGGATTGAAAAGTCTGTTTCCGGCGAAATAGCAGGGCAAAGTTTGCTAAAAAACGCAAAAAAAGAGCGGGTCGAATGACCCGCTCCGGAGCACGGAAATTACTTGATTTCGACGGTCGCTCCGACAGCCTTGAACTGCTCGGCGATCTTTTCCGCTTCTTCCTTGGAGACGCCTTCCTTCAGGGTCTTGGGGGCGGACTCCACGATGTCCTTGGCTTCCTTCAGGCCCAGGCCGGAAACGACTTCGCGCACAACCTTGATAACCTTGATCTTCTCGGAGCCGGCTTCTTTCAGAATGACATCGAATTCGGTCTTCTCCTCTTCCGCGGGAGCAGCGCCGGCCGCGGCGGCACCGCCGGCAACGGCGATCGCGCCGGTCACGCCAAACTTCTCTTTCAGCTCGTCAACCAGTTCCTTCACCTGAAGCAGAGTCATGGACTCAATCGCTTCGATAATCTCTTGATTCGTCATTTTAATCCTCCCAATTTTTTATGCGGCCGCTATGCGGCCCAAAGTTTTGTCAGGCGGCTTCCTTCTTTTCTGCGATTTCGTCCAGGACGGAAACCAGGGCGGAAACAGGGGAAACCAGGCAGCCGACAAGCGTGCCGAGCAGCTCGTCGCGGCTGGGTGTAGCAGCCAGGGCCTTGATTCCGGCAACATCCGTGAACTCGGTTCCGGTCAGACCGCCCTTGATTTCAAGAGAGGTCAGCTTATTCTTGTCGATAAAACCGGAAATGATCTTCGGAGCTGCGGTCACGTCCTTCGTGCCAAAGATAAAGGCGTTGGGGCCTTCCAGCAGGGAATCGACACCCTCGATGTTCAGCTCCTTCAGCGCACGGGCGACCAGGCGGTTCTTCAGCACGCAGTAATGCACGTCATTCTCGCGGCACTGCTTCCGAAGCTCCGTCACCTGCTCCACCGTCAGACCGTTAAAGGAACAGATCACCACGGATTCCGCGGCCTTGAACTTTTCAACGATATCGGCGACAACCTGCTTTTTGATTTCCAGATTCTTGCTCATTCCTTCGCACCTCCGTTCCGGTTCAGAATAAGAAAACCCTTGCGATCAGGCGCAAGGGTCATATGAATTCATATGAAATCCCGCACCTCGGCAGGCGGGCCAAGGCCCTTTACATCCCTCAGGATACCGGCTGTCTTCGGCAATGGTTTCCTCGAAACCTCGGGTACTTTACCACAAAAAAAGCTGCCTGTCAATTCCCGTTTTTGTTCGGAAACAGATAAATTTATGAAGAAAAGTTAAGATTTTTTCTAAAAAATTACGAATACGACTTGACTTCTTAACAATTTCGAAATAAAATTTGGGTAAGAATGCGGTAAGAAGGGAGGTGAGGACGACGAAAAGATGGAAATCGTGCCTTCTGCTGATCTTCGCGGTCTGCGTGATTCCTCTGCTGAGCGCGAAGGCCTGGAAGGGTACGATTACGGCCAGCTCGCTCAACATGCGCAAGAGCAATTCCTCGGAGAGCCGGGTGCTGAAGACGCTGAGAGAGGGGACGGCGGTGGAGGTGCTTTCCTCCTCGGGCGGCTGGTACAAGGTCAAGGCCGGAGGAACCACGGGCTACGTTTCCAAGAAGTATGTCAAAAAAGCTTCCTCTTCGGACAGCTCTTCTTCCGGCAAATCGTCCTCCTCGTCGTCCTCCTCTTCGACCTGCTCCGTCGGGGATTCGGGCGTCGCCGTGAAAGCGGTTCAGAAGAAGCTGAAGAGCCTGGGGTACTACTCCGGCTCGGTGGACGGAGACTACGGCGCCGGCACCAAAAAGGCCGTCATGGCCTTCCAGAAGGCCAACGGGCTCAAACAAACGGGCAATGTGAACAGCGCGACCCTGAAGAAAATGAACAGTGCAGGGTCTTCCTCCGGAAAGAAATCCTCCTCCGGCTCCTCCTCCGGCAGCGCGGGGGATCCGTGTTCTCCGGGTGACAGCGGCGCGGCTGTCCGGGCGGTTCAGAAAAAGCTGAAGAGCCTTGGATTCTATACGGGCGACGTGGACGGCGATTACGGAAACGGAACCAAGAACGCGGTCAAGGCTTTCCAGAGAGCCAACGGGCTGACCGCCAACGGCGTTGCCAACAGCAAAACCATTGCCAAAATGAACGGTTCCGGAGCGAAAAAGGCATCCTCCGGCGGCGGCGGAGGCGGGGGAACGCCTACGGAAAGCCTGAACTGGTTCAAGCATCCGGACCGGATTCCGCATCATGCCACCTTCAAGGTGAAGGACATCCGGACGGGAAAGATTTTTACCGTAAAAAGGTGGACCGGAGCCAATCACGCGGACTGCGAACCCGCCACCAGAAGCGACACGGCCATCATGAAAAGCATCTACGGACACTGGAGCTGGAAGAGAAGACCGATTCTGGTGAAGTACAACGGACGCGTATACGCGGCTTCGATGAACGGCATGCCCCACGGAACACAGACCATCAAGAACAACAACTTCGACGGGCATTTCTGCATTCACTTTAC
Organism: uncultured Eubacteriales bacterium; assembly: GCA_902778055.1. GTDB lineage: Bacteria > Bacillota > Clostridia > Christensenellales > Aristaeellaceae > Aristaeella. The sequence goes on from CACYWL010000001.1 coordinate 141,876, forward strand.
CGGAAGCAAAACCCACGGATCGAAGAAGGTCGACTCGCAGCACCAGAGCTGCATCAAAACGGCCCTGAAGCATACCTGGTAATTTTTCCGCAAACCCTCTGAAAAGAGGGTTTTTTTGTTTCGATGCTTTTTTTTATTCCCGGTTTGTGGTATAAAGGAATTTGCTGTCAGACAGAAACGAAGGAGGAGTACCATGCTGACCCAGGCCCCCAGAGGAACCAGAGACCTTCTGCCGACCGAAAGCTATCGTTGGCAGTATATTGAAGCCAGGATGCGGGAAGCTGCCGCGCTGGCCGGATACAGGGAAGTGAGGACGCCGGTTTTCGAGCATACGGAGCTGTTTGCCCGCGGCGTCGGCGATACCACGGATATCGTTCAGAAGGAAATGTATACCTTCCAGGACAAGGGAAAGCGCTCCGTGACGCTGAAGCCGGAAGGAACGGCCGGCGCGGCGCGGTGCTTTCTGGAAAGCAATCTGTATGCGGACGCGCTGCCCTGCAAGATGTACTATCTGAATGCCCCGATTTTCAGATATGAAGCGCCTCAGAGCGGGCGCCTCCGCGAGCATCACCAGTTCGGCCTGGAATGCTTCGGGGCTCAGGACGCGACGGCGGATGCCGAGCTGATTCTGCTTGCGTACAGACTTCTTTCCGGACTGGGAATCCGGAATCTGAGCGTGAACATCAACAGCATCGGCTGTCCCAAGTGCAGGCCGAAGTATCACGAGGCGCTGAAGACCTTCCTTTCCGGGAAAATTGATCACCTCTGCGAGGACTGCAGAACACGCTTTGACCGGAATCCGCTTCGCGTGCTGGACTGCAAGAAGGCTTCCTGCCAGGAGCAGGTCAAGGATGCCCCCAGTATGATTGACATGCTGTGCGACGACTGCCGGGCCCATTTTGAGGAGCTGCAGTCCTGTCTGAAGGCCGGCGGGATTCCGTATCAGATCAATCCGAGAATTGTCCGGGGTCTGGATTATTACACCAGGACGGTTTTCGAACTGATCACTTCCACCCCGGACGGAAATCTGACCGTCTGCGGCGGAGGAAGGTACGATCATCTGGTCGAACAGCTCGGCGGACCCGATCTGCCCGCAGTCGGCTTCGGCATGGGGCTGGAGCGCGTGCTGATGCTGATGGACGCGGAGGGAATCCGGATTCCCGAACCAGCGCATTACGATGTGTTTGTGACCTATATGGGAGAGCACCGGCTGAAGGCGTTTGAGCTGGTGGAAAGCCTTCGCGCGGAGGGCTGGAAGGCGGATATGGATCACTGCAGCCGCAGCCTGAAGGCGCAGTTCAAGTATGCCAATAAAACGGGCGCGCCCTTTTCGGCCACCATCGGCGATGACGAAGCGAAGAACGGAACCGTGATTCTCAAGAATATGGTCACCCGCGAGGAACGGACCGTGCCGGTCCGGGAGGCCGGAAAAACGCTGGCAGAAATGAGAAAGGAAGAGCAGTAAGTCATGCAGTACAGAACACATACCTGTAACGAACTTCGGCTGAGCGATGCCGGAAAAAAGGTGAGGCTCAGCGGCTGGATGGAAAATGTCCGCGAGGTCGGCGGAAACCTGGCTTTTGTCGTGCTGAGGGATTTTTACGGGACGACTCAGCTGGTGGTTGAGGATCCCGGCATCCTGCAGACGGTGACGGAGCTGAACAAGGAGAGCGTCATTTCCGTGACCGGCCTTGTGCGCGAGCGGGCCAGCAAGAACCCCAGAATGGCTACCGGCGACATTGAGGTTGTTCCGGACGCTGTCGAGATTCTCGGAAAATGCCGCTACAACGCGCTTCCGTTCCAGATCAACCGGAGCGGCGAGGCGGATGAGAGCCTGAGGCTGAAGTACAGGTATCTGGATCTGCGGAATCCGGAGGTCAAAAAGCAGATTATTCTTCGCAGCCAGGTGGTGGCCGCCCTCCGCAGCGCCATGATTGACGAGGGCTTCCTGGAAATCACCACGCCGATTCTGACGGCCTCTTCTCCCGAGGGCGCCAGGGACTATCTTGTTCCGGCCAGAAAGCATCCGGGCAAGTTCTACGCGCTGCCTCAGGCGCCGCAGCAGTTCAAGCAGCTTCTGATGGCCAGCGGGTTTGACCGCTATTTCCAGATCGCTCCCTGCTTCCGGGACGAGGATGCCCGGGGAGACCGCAGCCCCGGAGAATTCTATCAGCTGGACATGGAGATGGCCTTTGCATCCCAGGAGGATGTTTTCGCCGTATTGGAGAAGGTTCTGCCGCCGGTCTTTGCGAAGTTCGGTACCTGGCATCGGGCCTCTTCGGCGCCCTTCCGGCGGATCCCGTATCTGGAGGCCATGGAAACCTACGGAAGCGATAAGCCGGATCTCCGGATTGACCTGACGGCCAGGGATGTGACCGCCCTGATGGAGGGATGCGGCTTCGGCCCGTTCGAAGGGCAAAGGGTCAAGGCGGTAGCGGTTTCGGATTTCCAGGGTACCAGAAAGCAGATTGACAAGCTGTGCGCGGATGTCGAAGTGATCAGCGGCAACCGGGTTTACTGGTTCAAGGTGGACGAAAAGGGAGAAATCTCCGGCGGAATCGCCAAGTTCCTGCAGGACCGGAAGGAGCGGATTCTCAGCGAACTCGGGCTGGCCCCGAACACGCTGGTCGGACTGACCGCTGGAAAGAACCTCGCCGCTCAGAAAACAGCCGGCGTGCTGATCAAACAGCTCGGCGCAATCTGTGAAAACCATATGGACAGGGAGCAGTATGCTTTCTGCTGGATTGTGGATTTCCCCATGTATGAGATCGGAGAGGAAAGCGGAGAGCTGGAGTTCTGCCACAATCCCTTCTCCATGCCCAACGGCGGCCTCGAAATCCTCCGGAAGGCCCGCAGCGGCGAAACGGATCCGCTCAGCATCACCGCATTCCAGTATGACCTGGTCTGCAACGGGGTCGAGCTGAGCTCCGGCGCCGTCCGGAACCACGATCCCGAAATCATGGTGGAGGCCTTCAGCCTGGTCCGCCTGGGCGAGGAGGACGTGAAGGCGAAATTCCCGGCCATGTACAACGCCTTCTGCTACGGCGCTCCGCCCCATGCCGGAATCGCGCCCGGCGTGGACCGGATGGTCATGCTGCTGGCGGGCGTGGATTCCATCAGGGAGGTCATTGCGTTCCCCATGAACAAGAATGCGCAGGACATGATGATGGACGCCCCGGGAACGGTCGAGCAAAAGCAGCTGGACGAGCTTCATATCGCGCTTGTGAATCCGGAAGAGTAACCCGGATTCAAACGCGGGAGTTGTCAACACCCGCGGAATCTGGTATAATTTTATGGAATCTGAGTTGCTCCAGACAAAGGAGGGCCTGAAGATGGCTAAGAGAAAAGATGAACAGACGCTTCCCCGCAGCGTGGAGATGGATACGGAGCCTTCCAGCTCAATTACCTATGCCAACGAGGTGATCGCCATTATCGCCGGGCTTGCGGCCAGCGAGGTCGAGGGCGTGGCGGGCATGGTGAATGTCAACAGCGGGCTGAAGGGAAAGAACAAGAACATCACAAAAGGGGTCAAGGTCGAAGTCGGGACGGAAGAAGTCAGCGTGGACCTTTACCTGAATGTGGAATACGGCACGCCGATCCAGCGGGCCGCGCACGATGCGCAGGAGAGTGTCAAGAAGTCCATTGAGTCCATGACGGGCCTGCATGTGGTCCGCGTGGATATTCACGTCCTGGGTGTCAGCTTCGAGAAGGAGAAGAACGCGCTGGAGGCAGGCGCGGGCAAGGCTGTGCTCGAATCGGGAGTGAATGCCGCTCCGGAGGGAAAAGCTGAAGAAACCGTTTCCGCCGCGGAGGAAGCTCCGGCTGAGGAAGAAAACAGACCGGAGTCCCCTGTGAGAGACGAGAAACCGGCCGAGGAAAAAGAACCTGACCCGGCCGGGGAGGATCAGACCGAAAGCGAGCCCGGGGAAGCATAAGGGACCGAACGAGAAGGACAGAGGAGAAACCCTCTGTCTTCGTTTGCATAAAAAAAGAGAAACGGAGGGAATCCCATGAAGCTGAGAATTGCTGACCGAATTCTTGTGGCGCTGGCGGGTCTGCTGCTGCTGGCGGCCTGTGCGGGCATCGTCGCGCAGATGTTTTTCAATGTCGATCTGGTGGGAATGGCCGGCCGGGTTTTTACGAGTGAGAAAAGCAATGTCCGGATTCTGCTGATCGCGCTGGCGGTCCTGCTTCTGCTGCTTGGCATTTACTGCGTTTTTGTCCTCTTCCGTCACCGCAGGAGGAAGGATAAATTCATCCTTCAGAAGAGCGAAGGCGGCGAGCTGGCCATTTCTGTCAAGGCCCTGGAAAACATGGTGCAGAAATGCCTGGATCAGCACGGCGAGCTGAACATTCAGAATCTGTATCTGGAAAACAAAAAGGACGGGCTGCTGATCCGGATGCGCGGAAATGTGGCGGGCGGAATCAGCATCCCCCTGACCGTGGAGTCCCTTCAGAAACAGATCCGCCAGTATGTCACCGCCTGCAGCGGCGTGGAAGTCAAGGGGATCCGCGTTCAGATCGAATCCTCGGGTCCCGACGCGCCGGAAGCCCCGTTTGCGATTGCTTCTCCCGCGCCGAAGCCTTTGCTTCATGAAGCGGAAAAGGAGCAGGCACCCGTCCAGAACGGATATGCGGCCGCTGAGCCGGAGACGCCCGCAGCACCTCAGGCCGCCGTGCCCCAGCCCGCCGCGGCTCCGGCGGAAGTGCCCGCTGTTGCGGAGGACGAGGAGGATGACAGACCGCTGCATCAGCGTCTCTTCAGCACGCAGCCTGAGCCCTGCATTGTTCCGGAGCCCCCCGCGGAGGAAAAAGGCGAAGTGAAGGACGAAACCGCAGAGGTGAAGCCGGAGGAAGGAGTTCCCGCGGAGACGGACGAAACCGCGGAGCCGGAGGAAGAAGCCGCTGAGGCGGAAACGGAAGCTTCCGGGGAGACCGCGGAGGCGGACCCCTCTTTTCTGGAGTCACTGAAGGCCTTTGACAGCGCCATTGCAGGAGATGAAGGGGAGGAGAAGAAGGAATGAAAAGCTTCAAAAAAGGGACTCCGGCCTTCGGTGTGCTTCTCGGATGCGTCTTCGTCGGAGCTGCCGCTCTGATCATGTGGATCGGCTTCTGGCGTACGCTCCTTCTGGCGGTTCTGTTCTGCGCCGGATACTTTCTGGGCGCCGTTGACAAGAAAGGCGAATATGTCCGGGAAGCGGTAGGCAGGGTCATTCCGGAAAAGAAGAACGACACCATTGATTTCCGCAGCGAAGTCAGGAAAGAACAGGAACCGCTGCACTCCTTCCAGGAGGACGGGGAGGATGAAGAGGTTCCGGAAGATAAGGAAGAAGTATAAATCATGTCCAGAATTACAGCCCGCGCGGCCGCGATGCAACTGATTTATGAGAAACTGTGCGGAGGCCAGGGAGGGGAAGAATCCCTTCAGATGGTCTATGACGAACTGCGCCTGGACGGAGTCCCCGGGGTTGAATCCGTTGGGAAAAAGGAACCTGATCAGGAGGACCGGGAGTACATCACCCGGGTGCTGGAGGGTGTCCTCAGAAAACGCTCCGAGATTGACGAAAAAATCGGGAAGGCCGCAGTCGGGTGGACGCTGGAAAGGATGCCCCTGATTGATCTGACCATTATGCGCCTGGCCGTCTGGGAGATGCAGTACGAAGATTCCATTCCGGGCAGCGTATCCATCGCGGAAGCGCTGGAGCTGACGGAGAGATACTCGGATCCGGACGACAAAAAATTCGTCAACGGTGTCCTCGGAACAATCCTCCGCGAGCTGGAACAGGAAGCATGAATGGCGCAGTAATCGGCCTGGATACCAGCAATTACCGGACCTCGCTGGCTGCGGTCACCCTGGAGGGCGAAATCCTTCTGAACGAGAGGACGCTTCTTCCCGTTGAAAAAGGGGAACGCGGTCTGCGTCAGGCCGACGCGGTCTACGCGCATCTGAAGCAGATCAAGCCCCTGATGGAGCGGCTGTATTCCAGGACGGGACAATACAGGAAGGCAGCCGTCTGTGCCAGCACGCGCCCGCGCGAAAGGGCCGAGTCTTATATGCCGGTTTTTGAGGCAGGGGATGCCATTGGCCGCAGTATGGCTGCGGCGCTCGGCGTCCCTTTCTTTGCGACGGACCATCAGAGCGGCCATATTCGCGCAGCACAGTACGGGACTCCCCTTGAATCCGAAACGCATTTTCTCGCGCTGCATCTTTCGGGAGGAACGACGGATCTTCTGCTGAAGCGGGAGGGGCACCTTGAGGCGCTTGGCAGCAGCCTGGACCTGCATGCGGGTCAGCTGATGGATCGGATCGGCGTTGAGCTTGGCCTTTCCTTTCCGGCCGGGCCCGAAATGGAGCAGCTGGCCCAAAAGGGGGTCAGCGGCGGAAGACTCGGGTGCGTCATGCGGGACCGGGATCTTTCGTGCCATCTCAGCGGGGCCGAGGCCCAGGCGAGAAGATGGATTGCCGAAAAGAGCGTTTCGCCGGAAAACATCGCCCGGGAAATCTTCGATTTGCTTGTTCGAACCGTATGCCGCATGCTGACGGCCGGAGAAAGTATCACAGGAGAGCATTCGGCGCTTCTCTGCGGCGGGATTTCCTCCTCCGGGCTGTTCAGGGAAATGCTGGCGGAACGCCTGAAGAAACAGAGAAGCGGGCTTTGCGTGCATTTCGGCCGGGCGGAGCTGAGCGGGGACAATGCGGTCGGTGTTGCACTTCTGGGAGCGGATCGGGTCAGGACTTCTCTTTCCGGGGGAAGCTGAATACGGCAGCACGGAACGGATCGTGAAGACAGGGAACAGACTGTGCGAAGGGCCGGCGGCAGCCGGCGGACGCCTGAAAGGAGAAAAACGATGCCAGCAAGGATTCTGGACGGACGGGTCATGTCGGAAACGCTTCGCGCAGAAATCAGCCAGAGGGTATCCGAACTGAAGAAAAGAGGAATCACCCCGGGACTGGCGGTGATTCTGGCCGGCAATGATCCCGCCAGTGAAATCTATGTGCGCAATAAGGGAAACGGATGTCTGGAAACAGGCATGTATTCGGAAACCGTCCGCCTGCCGGAAAGCATTTCTCAGGAAGAGCTTGAGGCGGAAATTGACAGGCTGAATCAGGATTCCCGAATCCACGGGATTCTGGTGCAGCTTCCGCTTCCGAAGCATCTGGATGCGGCCTCCGCGCTGGCCCGGATCCGTCCGGAGAAGGATGTGGACGGTTTTCATCTGCTGAATGCGGGGAGCCTGATGACCGGCGGCGAGGGAGTGATTCCCTGTACACCCAAGGGAGCCCTTTACATGATCCGCCAGACCGGTGTTGATCTGGCCGGAAAGGATGCCGTGGTCATCGGCCGAAGCAATATTGTCGGCAAGCCCATGGCGATGCTGCTCCTGCGGGAAAACTGCACCGTGACCGTCTGCCACAGCCGGACGAAGGATCTGGCCGAATATACGCGGAGGGCGGATATTCTGGTTGCGGCTGTGGGCCGGGCCGGATTCGTCACCGCGGATATGGTGAAGCCGGGAGCGATCGTGATTGATGTCGGCATCAACCGGGTGGACGGCAAGGTGAAGGGAGACGTGGACTTCGATTCGGTGCGCGAGGTGGCGTCCTGGATTACACCCGTGCCCGGAGGCGTTGGGAAAATGACGATCACCATGCTGCTTCAGAATACCCTGGAAGCCGCGGAAAGAGCGGAGAAGAAGGCATGAACGAAGGTCTCAGCGTATCCGAACTGAACCTGGTGATTCTTGAAAGCCTTCGGCGGGAACCGCGTCTGCGGAATGTCACCGTAACGGCGGAAATCAGCGGATTCAAGCATTATCTTTCCTCGGGCCACTGGTATTTTGCCCTGAAGGATGCCCAGGCCTCCATCCCCTGCGTCATGTTTCGCCAGAATACGGTTCATGCGGCCCTGAAGCCGAAGGACGGCGACCGGGTGACCGTGAACGGCTACGTGGAGCTTTATCCGCGGGACGGCCGGGTGCAGTTCTACATCCTGTCCCTGAAAGCGGCCGGGGTCGGCAGCCTGCACGAACAGTTTGAAGCGCTGAAGCAGAAGCTGCAGGCGGAAGGCCTTTTTGATCCGGGAAGAAAGCGGATCCTTCCTCAGATTCCGAAGAAGGTTGCCGTGATTACTTCCGCAAGCGGCGCCGCGCTGCATGATATTCTGAGCGTGTCCGGTATGCGTAATCCTTCGATTCCCATCGTCCTGATTCCCAGCGCGGTGCAGGGAGAAGGCGCCGGCGCGGAGCTGGCTGCAGCGGTCCGGAAGGTATCGGCCCTCCGCGACGTGGATGTGGTTCTGATCGGAAGGGGCGGAGGCAGCCAGGAGGATCTCTGGTGCTTCAATGACGAGGGGCTTGCGCGGGCGATCGCCTCCTGCCCCGTGCCCGTTGTATCCGGCGTCGGCCATGAGGTGGATTTCACCATCTGTGATTTTGTTTCGGATGTGCGGGCCAGCACGCCGAGCAATGCGGCTGAAATCATCTTTCCCGATCTGTCGGAGCTCCGGAACCGGGTCCGCCTCTTCGGAACCGCGCTTTCCAGGGCGATGAACCAGCAGGTTCACAGCCGGATGCTTCTTCTGCATCAGCGCCGGGAAAGACTGCAGATGTTCTCCCCGGAGAGGCGGCTTCACCGGCTTCGTGAGCGGGTGGATCAGCTTCGGCACAGCCTCGAAAAAGACATGCTCTTTGCTGTCCGGGAGAAGGAAGACCGGCTGACGGAAGCGCGGGTGCTTCTCCTTCAGCAGATGGATCGGAAGCTGCGGGACCGGGAATACCTGATGGGAAGGCTGCAGGCCCGGCTGGAGGCCATTTCGCCTCTGAAGGTGCTGGAACGGGGGTATGCCCTTGTCTATGATTCCGAAGACCGGGTGATTCCGGACGCCATGCGCGCCCAGCAGCATACGGACATGCGGATCCGTTTCCGGGACGGAAGCGTGCAGGTGTCCAGAAAGGAAAAGGGATAGGATGGAAAAGCTTACTTTTGAGCAGAGACTGGACCAGATCAAGGGGATCATTGACGGAATCGAAAGCGGGCAGATGCCGCTGGAGGAATCTGTCCGTCAGTTTGAAAACGGGATGCGGTCCCTGAACCAGCTCGAAAAGGAGCTGGAGGAAATGAAACGCCGGATTACGGTCCTTCAGGAGGGATCGGACGGCGCATGGACGGAAACTCCTCTGGAGGAAGCAACATGAGAGACGCAGCAGCATACCGTGATTTGATTAACCGCTCCCTCGAGCCCCGGCTGCGCAGCCTCGGAGCCATTCCGGAAAGACTGCTCGAAGCCATGCTGTACAGCCTGACCGCCGGCGGGAAAAGACTTCGGCCCGTGCTGCTCCTGGCGGCCTGCGAGGCGGCGGGAGGCTCCTGCGAAACGGCCCTGCCCTATGCCTGCGCGCTGGAGATGATTCATACCTACAGCCTGATCCATGATGACCTGCCGGGGATGGACAATGATGACCTCCGCAGGGGACGGCCCACGAATCACAAAGTATTCGGGGAAGGGGTTGCAATCCTCGCGGGAGACGGGCTGCTGAACGCCGCGATGGAAATCGTGCTGAGGGAAAGCGTGCGGTCCGGCAACATGAACGGGGTCCGGGCGGCGGAGGTGCTGGCCAGACATGCCGGGGTGACCGGCATGATCGGGGGGCAGACCGTGGATGTGACCATGGAGGGATCAGCCCCGACGGAAGAGCTGGTCACCTATATCCACAGCCATAAAACCTCCGATCTGCTGCAGGCCCCGATGGAAATGGGGATGATTCTGGCGGGCTGCGGTCCGGATCAGGTGGAGAAAGGCCGCTGTTACGGATATCATCTCGGAATCGCTTTCCAGATTGTGGATGATATCCTGGATGTAACCGGAAACCCCGAGCTGATGGGGAAGAACACCGGAATGGATGAGAACAAGATGACATGGGTCGCGCTCAGAGGAGTAGAGCAGGCCAGAAGGGACGCGGAAGATCACATCCGGCAGGCGGTGAAAGCGCTTCAGGGCCTTCCGTGGGATACATCTTTTTTCGAATCAATCGCTCGGGAAAATCTGTCCAGAGCGTATTAAGGAGGGAATGCCGCTATGAGTATGGATCATTTTCTGGAAGAAGTTGTGGTGAAGCACCGGAATACGCTGAACCGAATCGTGTATTATCTGAGCTGGGTCATCATGATCGTATCCGCCGTGCTGGCCATGTGGGGCCTGCAGAGCATCTTCATGGGCTTCAATCTCGCTTCACTGATCTTTGTCCTGGCCTTCGGAGGAATTGCAGCCTATATCTTCTTTTTCCATGACAAGCTGCTGACGGAATATGAATACACCTTTACCAACGGTGCGCTGGATTTTGCGGAGGTTTACAACAACAAAAAAAGGAAGAGCCTGGGCAGCCTGAACGTGCGGACGGTGGACGCCTTCGGCAAGGTCAGCAGCGGCTCCTTCCAGCGCTATCTGAACATGAAGGATGTCAAAAAAATGAACTGGTTCCTCAACAGGGACGCGGAGCTTTACTATTTCTATTTTTCCAAGGACAGCAACAAGAAGATGATTATCCTGGAGCCCAGCGAGGAAATGGTGGGTATGATCAAACAGTACCTGCCCCGCGGGGTTTATCAGGAAAACTGAGAATGAGGTCAGAGCATTGAAAGAACTACTGCTGGTTCGTTACGGGGAAATTTTTCTGAAGGGGCTGAACCGACCCTATTTTTTCCGGAGCCTGGTCCGCAAAATCCTGTACGCGCTGCGCGGAACCGGTTCAAGCGTCCGAATCCATGACGGAAGGATCCTGGTGGAGGGCTTTGAGGATCTCGAAACGGTGACAGACCGCGTGACCCGCGTGTTCGGTGTTCACAGCGTATGCCCCGCGGTGGAAATGCCGAAGGAGGACTTCGACGCCGTCTGCGAACAGGGAATCCGCATGATGCAGGATATGACGGGAACCTTCAAGGTGGAGGCCCGCCGAAGCGATAAGCGCTATCCGATGGGATCCCCGGAAATCAATGCCGAGATGGGCCACCGAATCCTGGAGGCGAATCCCGGCCTGAAGGTGAATCTTCACACGCCCGAGCATGTGCTGAACGTTGAAATCCGCGACTCGGCTTACCTGTATGTGAAGGTCATTCCCGCGGTGGGCGGCATGCCGGTCGGCACGAACGGAAACGCAACGCTGCTGCTTTCCGGCGGAATTGACAGCCCGGTCGCGGGGTGGATGATCGCCAAGAGGGGAGTGCAGATCAACGCGGTTCATTTTCACTCCTATCCGTATACCTCTGAGCAGGCCCGGGAGAAGGTGCTTGATCTGGCGCGGAAGCTGAGCTTCAGCTGCTGCGGAATCAAGGTTCATATCGTGCCCTTCACGGAAATCCAGCTTCAGATCCGGGACCGCTGCCCGGAGGAATACTCCACGCTGATCATGCGCCGCTTCATGATGCGCATCGCGGAGAAGGTAGCCCGTCAGACTGAAAGCGGGGCGCTGATCACCGGGGAAAGCATCGGGCAGGTGGCCAGCCAGACGATGGAGGCGCTGGAGGTTACAAACAGCGTCGTTCATATGCCCGTATTCCGTCCGCTCATCGGGTTCGACAAGAGTGAAATCATCGATATTGCGAAAAAAATTGACACCTATGAGCTGAGCAGCCTTCCCTATGAGGATTGCTGCACCATCTTCACCCCGAAGCATCCGGCCACCCGTCCGAAACGGGAAAAAGTCGAAGAGGCGGAAAAGATCCTGGACGCGGAGGCGCTGATCGCTGCGGCCATGGAAGGAATTGAGGTTGTTTCCGTCTGAATCTCCGCTTGTCTTCAAATGGACAATGTGGTATGATTTTCACGGTTGTGAACCCGAAAGGGTTTTGCATAAACATCCAATATTATTGTGCAAAAGGAGTGTGCGACATGGCAAAGAAGACAATTGAGGACATTCAGGTAACCGGGAAAAAGGTACTGGTCCGCTGCGACTTCAATGTCCCGCTGGATGCGGATAAGCATATCACGGATGAGAACCGGATTCGGGGTGCTCTGCCCACCATTCAGTATCTGGTCAAGCATGGCGCGAAGGTCATCCTCTGCTCCCATATGGGCCGGCCGAAGGGCGAGTTCAACATGAAGTATTCCCTGGCGCCCGTCGCGGCCCGGCTGAGCGAGCTGCTCGGGCAGGAAGTGAAGCTGGCCAAGGATGTCATCGGCCCCGATGCCCACGCCCTGGCGGATGGGATGAAGAACGGCGACGTCATCCTGCTTGAGAATGTCCGCTTCCATAAGGAAGAGGAAAAGAATGACCCCGAGTTTGCGAAGCAGCTGGCTTCCCTGGCGGAAGTTTACGTCAATGATGCTTTCGGCACCGCGCACCGCGCCCATGCCTCCACGGAAGGCGTGAGCCATTATCTGAGCCCCTCCGTGGCCGGCTTCCTGATCGGGAAGGAACTGAGCGTCATGGGCGGCGCGCTGGAGCATGCCGAAAAGCCTTTTGTGGCCATCCTGGGCGGCGCGAAGGTTGCGGACAAGATCAGCGTCATCGAGAACCTGATCGAGAAGGTGGATACCCTGATCATCGGCGGCGGCATGGCGTATACCTTCCTGAAGGCGAAGGGCTACGGCGTGGGCAAGAGCCTGCTGGACGAAAGCAAGATTGATTTCTGCAAGGACATGATGGCGAAGGCGGAAGCCAAGGGCGTGAAGATTCTTCTGCCCGTGGACACCGTCTGCATCAAGGAATTCCCGGATCCGATCGACGCGCCCGTTGAGACCGTGACCGTCGACGCGGACAAGATTCCCGCGGATCAGGAAGGCTGCGATATCGGCCCGAAGACCTGCAAGCTGTTTGCCGATACCGTCAAGGCGGCCAAGACGGTCATCTGGAACGGCCCCATGGGCGTGTTCGAGAATCCCGTTCTTGCGAAGGGAACGCTTGTGGTAGCCCAGGCTCTGGCGGACAGCGATGCTGTGACGATCGTCGGCGGCGGCGACAGCGCGGCCGCGATCACCCAGATGGGCTTTGCCGACAAGGTGACCCATGTTTCCACCGGCGGCGGCGCGAGCATGGAGTTCCTCGAAGGAAAGGTTCTTCCCGGCGTTGACTGCCTGGATGAAAAATAATCAGATTGAAGCCGGGAAATCCGCAGTCCGGAAGGACTGTGGATTTCCTGCTGCATGGAAAGGATGTTCATCATGCGTAAACCCATTATTGCAGGCAACTGGAAAATGAATAAGACGCCGGCGGAGGCGGAGGCGCTGGTCAGCGAGCTCAAGCCGCTGGTGAAGGATGCGGGATGCGATGTCGTCGTCTGCGTCCCCGCGGTGGATTTTGCCGCGGTGAAAAAGGTGATTGAAGGCAGTAATATTCACTTGGGTGCCCAGAATGTGCACTTTGCCGCCAGCGGCGCCTATACGGGAGAGCTGAGCGCTGATATGCTGAAAGCGGCCGGCGTGGAGTATGTCATTATCGGCCACAGCGAACGCCGCCAGTATTTCGGCGAAACCGACAAAACCGTGAATCAGCGGGTGCGCGCCGCGGTGGCCGCCGGGCTGAAGGTGATTCTCTGTGTCGGTGAAAACAGGGAGGAAAGGGAAGCCGGCTATACGGATGCCCTGGTGGAATATCAGACCCTGATCGCGCTGAACGGTCTGACGCCGGAGGAAGCCGCGCAGGTTGTGATTGCCTATGAACCCGTCTGGGCGATCGGAACGGGCCTGACCGCGACGGATGAGCAGGCCAATGAAACCATCGGCGTCATCCGGAAGGCGGTGGCCCGGAAGTACGGCGAAAAGGTCGGAGATGCGATCCGCATCCAGTACGGCGGAAGCATGAACCCGAAGAACGTCAAGGGCCTGATGGCTCAGCCGGAAATTGACGGCGGGCTGATCGGCGGCGCCAGCCTGAAGGCGCCTGATTTCAGCCTGGTCGTGAATTACGACAAATAAGCTGCTGCTTTTACGGATTTACAGGAGACGGAACCGGCGGTTTCCGTCTCTTTTCAGCTTTCCCGGGGACAGCTGTTTCGGCAGGGAAACGGCGCTGACCCGGGCAACAGAAGCTTGCGGAGGAGGGAATCCTGATGGAACGGGAGGACTATGTGGAACCGAACTGCGTGCTCTGCGGAAAACCCGGAGAGACGGATCCCATTCAAAGCGTGGATATGGGCCGGGTGCTTGACAAACTGAAGCAGTACGAGGAACACAATGACCGGGAAGGCGCGGGGCGCCATCTGCGATACTGGCTGGCCGAAGCGGAGCTGTATCGGGACGAGCGCGCTCAGCTGACGCTGAACAATGAGCTGATGGGCTATTACCGAATGGGCGGAGACGGGGAGCGGGCGATGAAGCACTCCCGGAGGGCCCTGGAGCTGGTTCAGCGCCTGAAGATGGAACAGCAGACCGTCGCCGGGACGACCTGGCTGAATTCGGGAACGGTTCGCGTGGCTTTCGGGCAGGAAGAAGAAGCGCTTCACTGCTTTGAACAGGCCAGAGAAAACTATGAGAGGAATCTGAATCCGAAGGACGAACGGCTGGGCGGGCTGTACAACAATATGGGGCTCTGCCTGACGGCCCTGGGACGGTACGGAGAAGCGGAGACGCTGTTTTACAAGGCCCTGCAGATCATGCGCAGCCAGCCGAACGGGGAACTGGAGCAGGCGATTACATGGCTGAATCTGGCGGACAACGCCGCGGCGTGGCTTGGTGAGGAAGAGGCGGAAGAAAAAACGACCCTGTACCTGGAGAAAGCATCAGAGCTCCTGGATACAGAGTCCCTTCCCAGAAACGGGTATTATGCCTTCGTATGCGACAAGTGCGCGCCGGTATTCGGCCATTACGGCTTCTTCCTGAAGGAAGCTGAGCTCAGGGAAAGGGTGAAGGAGATCCATGAGAGGGCTTGAGCTTTCCAGAGCCTATTACGAGAACTGCGGTGCCGCAATGATTCATGAGCAGTTTCCGGAAATTGAACATCTGGCCGCGGCCGCGCTGACGGGAAGCGGTTCCGAATGCTACGGTTTTGACGACGAGGTTTCCCGGGATCATGATTTTGAACCGGGGTTCTGCCTTTTCCTGCCCGGGGAGGACACCGTGGACCGGCGTACGGCTTTTCTGCTGGAAAGAGCCTATGCAAAGCTGCCGTCCGAATTCATGGGCTTTCACAGGCAGAAGATGGCCCCCGTGGGCGGAAGCCGGCACGGGGTATTCCGCCTGGAGGAGTATTATCGGGAGAGGCTGGGCTGTCTGCCGTCGGAGATGACGGAAGCGGACTGGCTGCGCATACCGGAGTACGCCCTTGCGGAAGCCGTCAACGGAGAGGTGTTCCGGGATGATGCCGGCGAGCTGACCCGGCAGAGAAGGATTCTCAGCGAAATGCCGGAGGATATCCTGCGGAAAAAGATGGCGGGACATCTGCTCCTGATGGCGCAGAGCGGCCAGTACAACTATCAGCGCTGCCTCCGCCACGGCGAGCCGGGGGCCGCGCAGCTGGCGGTTCATGAATTTGCCGTCCACGCGATGGCCCTGCTGTTCCTGATTCATCACCGGTATATGCCGTATTACAAATGGAGCTTCCGGGCGCTGCGCTTGCTGCCGGGGGGAGAAGAGACGGCCGGTTCGCTGGAATGGATGCTGACCACAGAAAACAGTGAAAAGACGATGGATGAAAAGATCGACCGTATTGAGCAGATCGCGGCCGAAGCCGTGAACCTGCTTCAGGAGCAGAACCGGACGAAGGCCGTCTGCGGCGATCTGGAAAAGCATGCCTATTCCGTAAACGACGGCATCCGGAACGCGGAGATCCGCAACCTGCATATTCTCAGCGGCATATAAAACAAAAAGGGAGAGCCGGCGGATACCTGCCGGCTCTCCTTTTGAATTCGGCCCCGAAGAATCCTCCGACCCGGAGTATGCCTCAGAAACAGAATGATATGATTCGGGGCGGGAAAGGACAGCGCCTTCGGGCGCCCGCTCAGCGGAAGCGAATCAGTTCAGCGCTTCGGCGTCATTCTCGATGGTAACTTCCTCCACGCTCCGGATTCCCCAGCGCGCGACGACCATGCTCAGATTGTCCCGGCCGACGGAGAGGGTCACCGTGTCATCCTTGATGCCCACGATGGTGCCGTAAATGCCGCCGATGGTGCAGATCCGATCCCCGGCCTTGAGGTTGTTCAGCATTTCCTTGACCTTCTTGTCCTTTTTCCGCTGAGGACGGATCAGGAAAAAGTAGAAGACCACAAAGATCAGGATCATGGGCAGGAAGGTGGTCAGCAGAGCGGCCACAGGATTCATGGCGGCCTCCTCCGCAGCCGCGGCCGCGCCCGCATCTGCGGCGCCGGCGGCAGTCCCCTCAGCCAGAGCGGAAGTAATCCCGAAAAGCTTTTCAAGAATCATTTTCAAAACTCCTTTACATTCATTTGATCCGATGGGCATTATAGCAGAAAGCGGGGCTCCTTACAAGAGAAGAAAAAGGGCAAAGCCGGAGCCCGTCATGAAAGAGGGCGGGTTGCGATGATATCCACGCCCGTTTCGCAGACGTTGGGAAGAATGACCTGCCCGAGCTTTACGGGCGCGGCCACCTTCACCTTTTTCAGCTGATTCATCACGGCGGAGATGAGATGCTTGGGGACGGGTTCCGCCGTTTTGACCGAGAGCGGGATTTCGCTGTTTTCACAGGGAATGACAGCGGTAATCATCCTGAGGGGAAGCGTGCATTCCTGACGGGCGTATTTTTCGCCGCGGGCACAGGTATTTCCGGATACGGAGACGACCTCTCCCTGATCATTCAGCGCGACCGTCATTCTGCAGCCGACCGGACAGTTAATGCAGGTAATGATCTGTTCCATGCTTTCGACACTCCTGATGCTTTCATATTTGCCCCGCGTTTCCGGCCGCGGGCCGGAGAGACGGCGGGGTCTTTCGGTTTCCGAAAACGGGCCTGATCAGTTCCGGGGACGCTGATGAGGCCGGAAAAGCGTGTCAGCGCTGTTCCTGCGGCTTTTCCTCGATGGCTACGCGGATGGGCTCCGACCCGTCCAGACCCTCGAAGGCTTCGGGCTTCAGCGTACAGGCAACCATTTCTCCGGGGGTGAAAATCATGGCTTTTCGGCGGAGAAGCTCCTTCTTCCCGCAGGAGATGACGGCGGAAGCGTTCCGGAAAACCGCGGACGGCCGGAACATGATCTGCACGGGCTGAGCGGGATTCGTCTGGATTTTCTGGGGCACCGTTCCCCGAACGCCGTTCCCGTCCATTACATCGATCCAGGCGGAGGGAGCGGCGGAGGAACGGATAAAGGCGGCAGCGGCATGCCCGGCCCGGAAGCTTTCATCCGAAACAAAGTCCACCAGATCATGCACATGAAGCACGTTTCCGCAGGCAAAAATGCCGGGAACGGAGGTTTCAAAGGTATCCGTGACGACGGCTCCCGAGGTGGCGGGGGAAATTCTGACCCCGGCGCCTTCGCTGAGCTCGTTTTCCGGAATGAGGCCGACGGAGAGAAGCAGGGTATCGCATTCGAAGACCATTTCCGTCCCCGGAATGGGACGCCTGTGTTCATCCACGGCCGCCACGGTGACGCTTTCCAGGCGCTCCCGCCCGGAAATATTGGTTACGGTGTGGGACAGATAAAGGGGGATGTCATAATCGTTCAGACACTGGACAATATTGCGGTTCAGACCGGAGGAGAAGGGCATGATTTCCACGCAGGCGAGCACTTTCGCCCCCTGAAGGGTCATTCTCCGGGCCATGATGAGGCCGATGTCGCCGGAGCCCAGAATGACCACCTTCTGCCCGGGCATGAAGCCTTCCAGGTTTACAAAACGCTGCGCCGTTCCGGCGGAATAGATGCCCGCGCAGCGCGTTCCGGGCGTGCAGAGGGCGCCGCGGGGGCGTTCCCTGCATCCCATGGCGAGAATGACCGCGCCCGCTTCGATGAAGCGAAGCCCCCGGGCCTGCGAGACACAGGTGACAACCCGGTCCGGAGAGACGGAGAGAACGGTTGTTCCGCATTCGATCGGAATGCCCAGCTCCAGGGCTCTGTCGATGTCCCGCTGGGCGTACTCCGGACCCGTCAGCTCCTCTTTGAAGCGGTGAAGACCGAATCCGTTATGAATGCACTGGCGGAGAATTCCGCCGGGACTTGCTTCCCTTTCAAGCACCAGCAGGGACTCAATTCCGTCCTCACGGGCAGCAATGGCAGCGGCGAGCCCGGCGGGCCCGGCGCCGATAATCAGGATATCCACATGTTCCCGGTTCATGAATGCTTTCTCCTTTCGGCCTTCTCTGTCAGCGTACCGGTTAACAGATAGCTGTCTCCGCCGTTTTTGGTGATTTCAAGCAGCGGAATCCCTGTTTCCCTGGAAAGAATGGCGGCGACCCGCGGCGAACAGAAACCGCCCTGGCAGCGGCCCATGCCTGCGCGGGTACGGCGCTTGACCGCATCGATGCTCCGGGCGGGAACGGGACGGTGCGCCGCGGCGACGATCTCCGCTTCGGTGACAACTTCACACCGGCAGATGATGTTTCCGTACAGCGGGTTTTCCTTCAGGGCCTGTTCACGCTGGGCCGGAGTCATTTCCCGGAAGGGGATCGCGGGCACGGGGAAGGGGACGGTCCGCTCCTTCCGCGCAAGGGATCGATCGTTCGCGATGATCCGGGACAATGCCCGGCCGATCGCGGGCGCCGAGGAGAGACCGGGGCTTTCGATACCAACCGTTTCATAGGCTCCCGGACAGCCCGGGACGGCACCGATGATAAAATCCCCGCCTTCTTCATGCGCGCGGATTCCGCTGAAATTGGTGATGTTGGTCCGCACGGATACCCCCGGCCAGGTGAGACGGACCCGGTCCAGGACAAAATCCAGTCCGGTCTGGGTTGTCTCGGTATCCAGAGGATCGGCGATATCCTCGGCGCTCGGTCCGAGAAGGACGTTTCCGTGCACCGTAGGGGAGACCAGAACGCCTTTGCCCATGCTGGAGGGACACTGGAAAATGGTTCGCTCAAAGGGAAGCCGGGCGGGCCTGTCCAGCAGATAGTACTGGCCGCGGCGATGAATGATTTTTTTCTTCTCCGGACACAGCTGATTATGGAGCTCGGCGGAGGAGGAGCCTGCGCAGTTGACCAGGACGGAGCAGGTCCATTCCTCCCGGTCCGTTTTTACCAGGAAGGAACCGTCCGCATTCCGCGCGACGGATTTCACTTCGGCGCCGAAGTGGAAGGAAACGCCGTTGAGCGCTGCGTCGTCCGCGAGCGCAAAGGTCAGCTCGTAGGGGCTGACAATCCCGCTTGTCGGGACCAGGAGGGCACAGCAAACCTCCGGATTCAGATTCGGCTCCAGGGAAAGCGCTTCATCTCTTTCGATGATCCTCAGCCCGGGAACACCGTTGGCGATGCCCCTCTCCAGCAGCTCCTGAAGGACGGTCCGGTCCTCTTCGGAAAAGCCGACCACCAGCGCGCCGCACTGACGGTAGGGGACACCCAGCTGCGCACAGAGGGAAGGGTACAGATTCGCGCCTTCCACATTGTACTTTGCTTTCAGCGAGCCGGGAACCGCATCGTATCCCGCGTGAACAATCCCGCTGTTCGCCTTCGAGGCGCCTTCGGCCAGATCCCAGCCGCGTTCCAGGACATCCACGGCCGCTGTATACCGGCTGAGCTCCCGGGCCAGAGCACAGCCGACCACGCCTCCTCCAATGATCAGAATATCCGTATTTTGCATGACAGTTCATCCTCCCGGGTCTTCTTTTATGCCCAGTTTATCACAAAGACCGCGAATTCGCAATGCTCATCACAGGTTGCGAAACCTGCTGCACGATGGTATAATAATGCGTATTTTTATGGGGGTGAATGCATGATTACGACGATTTGCCTGAATCCCAGCTTTGACAAGGCGGTTGAGATGGACAGCCTGAAGCTGGGTGAAGTCAACCGCATCCGCGAACTTCGGGAGGATCTGGGAGGAAAGGGAATCAACGTAGCGGTCGTCGCGGGACGGCTGGGGCTGGATGTGCAGTGTATCGGTACGATGGGCGAAAACGGGGCCGATCAGCTTTCCGCCATGATGGATCAGGAGGGCCTGAAGCATCATTTCCTTCGGATTCCCGGGAAGGTCAGAACCAATCTGAAGCTCGTGCTGAAAAATGAAAAAGGCATCACGGAGCTCAATGAAGCCGGGGCGCGCCTCGACCGGGAGCATCTGGAGGCCTTTTTTGATCTGGCCAGAGAGAAGACCCGGGACAGTGATCTGATTGTTCTGACCGGGAGCCTGCCCCCCGGATGCCCGGAGGGCGTTTACCGCGATCTGATGAATGCGCTGGAAGGGAAAAAATGCATCCTGGATACGGAAGGACCGGAGCTGGAGCTGGCCGCCAAGGGGGCGCATCCTTTCCTGATCAAGCCGAACCTGCACGAAATGGAAACGACGCTTGGGCTTGAGCTGAGGACGATGAGGTCCATCCGTGATGCGGCGCTGCTGTTTATCCGCCTCGGCGTGAAGCATGCCGTGGTTTCCATGGGGGCCATGGGCGCGATGTATGTGGATCCCGAAAGAACCCTTTTTGCTCCCGCACTCCGGGTGGCCACCAAGTCCACGGTCGGGGCCGGCGATGCGATGCTGGGAGGAATGCTCCTGGGATATGAAAGGGAGAAGGATATGGGGAAGGCCTTCCGGTACGGCGTCGCTGCCGGCGCGGCCAGCGTGATGACCGAAGGGACCCAGCTGATCGTTCCGGAGGATTTTTACAACCTGCTGGATCAGGTTCGAATCCAGGAGGTTTGATGAGCTGGATGTTTCATTGCGGTGCGGAGTTCACCGACGGGGAAATTGACCTGATTCCCATCCGGCTGTCCCCTCCTGCCGGAGAGCTGGGCTTCGGCCCTGAAAGGAACTGGAGAATCACGCTGCACGGGAAAAGACGGGAGATCGGGCGGCTTTCCTTCCGGGGCGGGGAGAGCCGGGCCATCTACTATTTCGGACATATCGGATACCATATCGATCCTCCCTGGCGGGGGAGACATTATGCCGCCAGGGCCTGCCGCCTGATCGGAGATCTGATTGTCCGCAGCGGGAAAAGCAGCGTCGTCATTACCTGCGACCCCGACAACCTGGCGAGCCGGAAAACCTGCGAAGCTCTCGGAAGCCTCTGGGAATGCGAAACGGATGTTCCGCTTTGGCTGCAGGAAAAGTATGACATCAGCGCCCGGAAGGAAAGGTATATCTGGATACCGGGCTGACCGCGCCGCCTTCGGGACGGCGCAGGAGAACAGGTGCGTCCGGGAGCGGAAGGTCTGCTGCCGGAAATGCATCCATCATCGCCGGAAGAGAGAGAAAAGGAATGTTTGCGGAGGTAAACGGAACCCGGATTTATTATGAGCTGTCCGGAGAGGGAAGCAGCCGCGTGGTCATGCTGCACGGCTGGGGATGCTCCTCGAAACTGATGCAGGTTCCCGCCGGCGGGCTGGCCGGGGAGCACCGGGTGCTGAATATTGATTTTCCGGGACACGGACAGAGCGACCGTCCGCCCGAACCGTGGGGAATTCCCGAATATGCGAAATGCCTGAAGGCGCTTCTCGAGCAGCTGGACTTTGTTCCCTGCGCCGCGGTGGCCCACAGCTTCGGCTGCCGCGTTGCGGCCTGGGCCGCGTCCGAATGGCCGGAGCTGTTCACCCGGCTGGTGTTTACCGGAGCTGCCGGACTGCGGGCTCCCCAGACGGAGGAGGGCAGGAAAAGGGCCGAGTCCTATCAGCAGAAGAAACGCTTTCTGCACAGACTGGAGCAGCTTCCTTTCCTGCATTCCGTGGGCGAAAGTCTGGAAGAACGCCTGCGGCAGAAATACGGAAGCGCGGACTACAACGCACTGGACGCGGAGATGCGGCAGACCTTTGTCAAAGTCATTCAGCTGGACCTGCGGGACAGATATCCGCTGATTCAGCAGAGCACTCTCCTGCTCTGGGGAGATGAGGACCGGGAAACGCCGCTCTGGATGGGAAGGGAAATGGAAAAACTGATTCCGGACGCGGGGCTGGTTCTTCTCGAGGGAGGAAGCCACTTCGCCTATCTGGAGCAGGCGCAGAGATTCGGCACAATCGTGCAGCATTTTCTTGCGGACGGATAGAACCCGGGCTGCCTGATTCTGTTTGATCTTTTCAGGTTGAGGAGGAATTATGACGTTTGGAACTGCGGACTGGATCTGCGTCCTGCTGTGGCTGGCCTGCATGACCGTCGGCTGTCTTCTGGCGGCCAGAACGCTGATCCACTGGTTTCAGCTGGAAAGCTACCAGTTTCCGGGCTATTTCCGAACCCTGAAGCGGCAGGGGCAAAAAGCCCTGCTGCCCGGGCTTCTGACCGCGGCGGGCTTTTTCCTTTGCAGCGCGGCGCTCCTGTTTCTGAAGGAGAAAGCGGGCCTTCCTTTCTGGGCGGCCATGCTCCTGCTGGGCGTCTGTGTGACCGGAATCGGGTTTCTGGTCCGGAGCCTGGGAAAGCGGCAGAAAGAGAAGAAAAAGCTTGTCTTTACTCCGAGAATCAGGCGGCTGTACGCCGTGAGCGCTGCGGTGTGGTTCTGCGTTCTGCTTCTCGGGATCAGGCTTTCCGGTTTCCGTCCTCCTTTATCGGGAATCGGGACGGCGGCGGTTTTCGCCCTGTTTCCGCTGCTGCTTCCGCTGTGGGTGGCCCTTGGCGGGCTGCTGTCCTGGCCTGTCGAAAAAATCATCAGTGAGCTGTATTTTCGGGACGCGCAGCGAATTCTCAAAGAGCATCAGGATCTGATCAGAATCGGAATTACCGGCTCCTGGGGCAAGACGAGTGTCAAATTTATTCTGGGGACCATGCTGGAGGAAAAATATCCCACGCTGGTGACTCCGGCCAGCTTCAATACCCCCATGGGGGTCACCAGGGTCATCCGGACGCAGCTGGAGCCGGGACACCGGGTCTTTGTCGCCGAGATGGGCGCGCGACATGTGGGAGATATCCGCGAAATGTGCCGCCTGGTGCATCCGCAGATGGGCCTGCTGACTTCCGTCGGACCGCAGCATCTGGATACCTTTCATAAGCAGGAACGAATCACGAAGACCAAGTATGAGCTGATTGAAGCGATTCCGGAGGACGGCGCCTGCTTCTTTGCCGATGACGATGGCATTGTGACCGGACTCTGGGAGAAAACCGGGAAGGAAAAATATCTGAGCGGCCTGCATCCCGAACGGGATGATGTCTGGGCCGAAAACATCAGGACCTCTTCGGAAGGAAGCTCATTTCTCCTGTGCACTGCGCAGGAAAAAATCCCCTGCGTGACGGATCTGCTCGGAGAGCTGAATATCCGCAATATTGTTCTGTGTGCCAGCGTATGCCTGAAGCTGGGGATGACCGGACGCGAAATCGCGAGAGGCATACGAAGGCTTCGCCCGGTGGAGCACAGGCTGGAGCTGAAGCGGAATCCGGGCGGCATTACGTTGCTGGACGATGCCTTCAACAGCAACATTCGCGGCGCGGAGCAGGCATTCCGTACCCTGAAGGAGTTCCCGTCCAAAAGGATTGTCGTGACGCCCGGCATGGTCGAGCTGGGCTCCCAGGAGGCGGAAATGAATCAGCAATTCGGGAAGCTGATGGCGGACTGCTGCGACGAGGTGATTCTTGTCGGCCACAGACGCAGTCAGAGCATTATCGCCGGACTGAGGGAAACGGGCTTTGACGAGCGGCGTGTCCACGTCGCCGCCAATCTGGCTCAGGCCGCTGAAATGCTGCAGCCCATGGCCATGCCCGGGGATACCATCCTGTTTGAAAACGACCTTCCGGACAATTACAGCGAGGAGTAACCTGAAATGAGCAAGAAACAGCTGGGAGTCATCTTTGGAAGCAGAAGCTGCGAAAGGGAGGTTTCCATCATCAGCGCCGTTCAGCTGATGCGGCATGCGGACACTGAGAAATATGACGTGATTCCCGTCTACATCGATGAACACGGCGGTTGGTATACGGGAGAAAAGCTGAAGGATATTCACAGTTATCAGCCTTTTCAGCCCAACCAGGCGGGCATTGTCAGGGTCTATCTCGATATGACCTCCGGCTCCGGAGCCCTGCTGACGACCGAAAGAGGCAAGGGCCTTTTCTCCAGGGAAGAAATCAGGGCGGTCGCCCGAATCGATGTTTTTGTCGTCGTCATGCACGGCATGAACGGGGAAGACGGCACCCTGCAGGGAATGTTGGAGCTGGCCAACGTTCCCTATACCTCTTCCGGGGTTGGGGCCAGTGCTCTGGGAATGGATAAAATTCTGATGAAGCAGTTTTTCCGCGGGGCGGATCTTCCCGTGCTTCCTTCCGTCTGGTATACCATGACAGAATTTCAGGCTGACCCCGGGAGGATCCTGAAGGAGACGGAGGAGGTTCTCGGCTATCCGGTCTATGTCAAGCCGGCCAAGCTGGGCTCCAGCATCGGCGTCAGCCGGGCAGAAAACGGGGAGGAGCTTCGGGAAGCGCTGGAGCTGGCCTTTGAATATGACAGGCGGGTCCTCGTGGAGAAAGGCCTGACTAAACCTGTTGAGCTGAACTGCAGCGTGCTCGGCTACGATGGGGAGACGACGGCTTCTCCCATTGAAATGCCCATCAGCGGGGAGGACTTTCTTGATTTTAAGGAAAAGTATCTGGCCGGAGGCGGAAGCAAGGGGATGGCCAGCCTGCACCGCGTCCTTCCGGCGCCGATTGAGGACGACCTGAGAATCCGGATTCAGGAAATGAGCAAAAGCATTTTCCGCATGATGGACTGCAAGGGCGTGGTCCGCATCGACTATATGTTTGACCGTGACAGCGGCGGGCTCTATATTACCGAAATCAACGTGATCCCCGGCAGCCTGGCCTTTTACCTCTGGGAAAACGCCGGAATGCCCTACAGGGAGCTGATCGACAGGATGGTCGAGCTGGCCGAAAAGGCACACCTGGACAAAAACCAGGCCAACTATGCCTACACCAGCGACATCCTGAAGGGAGCGGTGTTTGGAACGAAGGGCTCCAAGGGCGTGAAGGGCTCGAAGGGCTGAGAAGCTTCACGCGCCGCGGAAGGGCATCCATTTTGTTCATGCAGGAGAGATAAAACATGGTGCTGGAAACGATCCGGGAACCGGAGGATCTGCGGAAACTGAATACGGATCAGCTCGGTGTTCTCTGCTCGGAAATCCGGCGGGAGCTGATTCATACGGTGGCGCGGACGGGGGGCCATCTGGCTTCAAACCTCGGTGTTGTTGAGCTGACGGTTGCTCTGCACCGGGTGTTTGATTTCAGGAAGGACAGGATCATCTTTGATGTGGGGCATCAGAGCTATGTCCACAAGATGATTACCGGCAGGCTGAAGCAGTTTGAAACGCTCCGCCAGTACGGCGGAATCAGCGGCTTTCCCCGGAGGGATGAAAGCCCCTACGACTGCTTCGAAACGGGGCATGCCTCCACTTCCATTTCCGCGGCCCTGGGGATGGCCAGGGCCCGCGACTTTCTGAAGGAGGATTACGCCACGATTGCCTTCGTCGGGGACGGTGCGCTGACCGGAGGCATGTGCTACGAGGCCCTGAACGATGCCGGAAACGCAGGCACGAGGATGATCGTGATCCTGAATGACAATGAAATGAGCATCGCCAAAAATGTCGGGGCCCTGAGCTCCAGCCTGACCAATCTCCGGGTCAGCAGCGAATGGCAGAATGCCAAGCTGGCCGTCCGCAGATTCCGGAGAATTCCGATTATCGGAAAGCCGGTCTATCAGGTCATGCACGCGGCAAAGACCATGGCCAAGACGGCGCTGGTCCGGGCGGACAGCATCGGTTTTTTTGAAACGCTGGGCTTTGAGTACTTCGGCCCCATAGACGGCCACAATATACAGGGTCTTGAAAAAACCCTGCGCAAGGCCAGGAGCTTCAACGGCCCCTGCGTCATTCATGTCAAGACCAGAAAAGGCTACGGATACGACAAGGCCGAGGAGCGGCCGGAGATTTTTCACGGCACGCCTCCTTTTTACGTGGAAACGGGAGACCGCACGGAAAAACCGGACTGTCCTTCCAGCGGACATGTGATGGCCTATACGCTCGGCGAGATGGCCGAAAAGGATCCCCGCGTGGTGGCCGTCACGGCGGCCATGCCCCTGGGGACGGGGTTGGATCATTTTGAGGAGCGCTTTCCCGGGAGAATGATCGATGTGGGGATCGCCGAAGAGCATGCGGCAACGATGGCGGCCGGAATGGCGGCTGCGGGAATGCGTCCCTATTTTGCGGTCTATGCCACCTTCTTTCAGCGCTGCTATGATCAGATGATCCATGATGTGGCCATGCAGAATCTCCCGGTGGTTTTCCTGCTGGACCGGAGCGGTGTCGGCGGAGAGGACGGAAAGACCCATCACGGGCTGTTCGATTTTGCCGAATGTCTTCCCGTTCCCGGAGTCCGGGTGCTGGCTCCTGCGGATACCCGGGAGCTGCGCCATATGCTGAAGTGGACGCTGACCCAGGATCATCCGGTGGTGATTCGCTATGCCAGGGCCGGCGACGATGTGCCCGGACGGAAGGATGAGCCCTTTGTCCTGGGGAAGTGGCAGATGATCCGCGGCGGAAAGGATCTGACGCTGCTGTGCGTCGGGACCATGGTCCGCCAGGGCCTCGCCTGCGCAGACCTGCTCAGGGAGCAGGGAATCGAGGCCGCGGTCTGCAACTGCTCCACCGTGAAACCCCTCGATCTCTCTGCGCTCCAAAAAATCCAGGGGAAGCCCTATTACACCCTGGAGGAGCACATGCTTGCGGGCGGATTCGGGTGCAGCGTCCGGGAAGCCTGCGCCGAAGCGGGAACGGGAGGGCCGGAAATCTGCTTTGCCGTTCCGGAAAAATACCTTCAGCACGGAAGCCACTCCCTGCTCATGAAGGATGCAGGGCTGGACGCGGCGTCCATCGCCGAACGGATACGCGCGGACCTGGAAAGGAGTCAGCTTTGAGCAGCAGGGAAAGAGCGGATACGGCCCTTGTTTCCCGCGGCTTTTTTCCCAGCAGGGAGAAGGCCCAGGCGGCGATTATGGCGGGACAGGTTTACGCAGGCGGGCGCAGAATTCAGAAACCCTCCGAAGCCCTGAACCCGGAGGATGAACTGACTGTACGCAGGCCCGCCGTGGATTATGTCAGCCGGGGCGCCCTGAAACTGGAGAAGGCGGTTCGCGTTTTTGACGCGGATCTCCGGGACCGCGTGGTTCTGGATATCGGGGCCAGCACCGGCGGCTTTACGGATGTCTGCCTTCGAAACGGAGCCCGGAAGGTTTACGCGGTGGATGTGGGATACGGCCAGCTGGACTGGAAGCTGCGAAATGATCCGCGGGTCACTGTGATGGAACGGACCAATGCCCGTTATCTGAAGGAGGAGAGCTTCCCGGAGCGGCCCGGGATCACCGTGATGGATGTCAGCTTCATCTCGATCAGGCTGATTCTTCCGGTGGCCGCGGGCATCATGGGGGACTCCGGCGTGTTTTATACGCTGATCAAGCCGCAGTTCGAGGCGGGAAGGGAGAAAGTCGGCAAGAAGGGCGTTGTCCGGGATCGGGCTGTGCACGAGGAAGTGCTGAACAGCGTGGTCCGCTTTACGGAAACCTTCGGATGGCGGGTCTGCCGGCTTGACTATTCTCCGATTACCGGCCCGGAAGGGAACATTGAATTCCTGGCCGAAATCCGGCATCGGGACGATGACTCGCCGCTTATTTCCGAAAAGGAGATCCAGCAGCTCGTCACGGAAGCCCACGGACGTCTGCAGCACGCGGATTCGGCCGGAGCGTGACGCACATCCCCATCGGACGGGATCAGAAGCGAAATCAGGAAAGGATGAATGCCGCATGGCGGAGGCCGCTGCTTTCGTGGTTCACAGGAACCGGGAGGATGCAAAAAAGGCCGCGCTGCAGATGGAGGAAGGACTGCGCGGCGCGGGATGGCATGTTTTTTATCCGCAGAGAGGGGAAACATCCCCGGCCTGCCGGATCGTCATTACCTTCGGCGGGGACGGAACGCTTCTTGGCGGTGCCAGGAGCGCCATCCGGTACGGCTGCCCTCTTCTGGGCATTCATCTGGGGACCGTCGGCTTCCTGACGGAGGGCGATCCCGAACAGCTGAAGAAGCTGATGACGGCCGTCCTGAACAGCGCCTATACCACGGAGAGGCGGGGACTGCTGAGAGTCACCGTGAACCGGAACAGGGAAAGCTTTCTGGCGCTGAACGACGCGGTCGTGACCCGCGGCGGGTTTGCCCGGCTGATTCAGGTGGAAACCAGGGTCAATCAGGAGCATTGGGGAACCTTTATTGCGGACGGTGTGATCGCCGCCACGCCGACAGGATCCACCGGATACTCCCTCTCCGCGGGGGGGCCTGTGGTGGCTCCGGGGGTGGAATGCATGGTGATTACCCCGGTCTGTGCTCACAGCCTGCAGCACTGTCCCTGCATTGTGCCCAGAGACGCGGAAATCATTTTTCATCTGGGCGAGGGAAGAGAGCAGCGGGCGGAGCTGCAGATTGACGGACAGAACATGGGCATGCTGGAAGCGGGGGATTCGGTCCGGATTACGGGCGCTGACGAAACGCTCCAGCTCGCCAGAATCGGGGACTATCACTTTTTTCAGGTCCTGCAGACCAAGCTGAACGAGTGGAGCCAACCCAGGGGGGAAACAAGATGATGAAGGAAAAACGCCAGGCAGCCATCCGTCTGATTCTGAAGAACAGGGCGATCCAGACCCAGGACGAGCTGGCAGAAGCCCTGCGCGAAAAGAATTTTCAGGTCACCCAGGCGACGGTTTCCAGGGACATGAAGGAGATGCACCTGATCAAGGTCCCCGAAGAAGAGGGCGGATACCGCTACGCGGAACCGGAAACCGGATGGAACGGACTGAATGACCGGCTGATCAGACTCCTTCGGGACAGCGTTCTCAGCGCGGAGCCGGCCGGGCAGATTATTGTCGTAAAGACCATGAGCGGCGCAGCCGGCACAGCGGCCGAGGCGCTCGATTCGATTGCGCTGCCCGAGGTGATCGGCTCCATTGCCGGCGACAATACCATTTTTCTGGCCGCGAAGGATCATAAGGCAGCCGAAATCGCGGTGGAAAGAATTCACGGACTAATCAAGTAAAAGAGGCGATGGCTTTGATTCAATCCCTGACGATTCAGAATGTCGTGCTGATTGAACGGCTCTCCATTTCCTTTCACGCCGGAATGCAGGTTCTGACCGGAGAGACGGGCGCCGGAAAGAGCATTGTCGTGGATGCCGTCAATCTCGTGCTCG
Source organism: uncultured Eubacteriales bacterium (assembly GCA_902778055.1). GTDB lineage: Bacteria > Bacillota > Clostridia > Christensenellales > Aristaeellaceae > Aristaeella. The sequence continues at coordinate 171,094 of CACYWL010000001.1, forward strand.
GAGGAAGAGCGGACCGCAGCCTGATTCGTACCGGATGTGAAAAGGCGACCGTGGAGGCTGTCTTTGATGTACCCGGAAACCGGGAGATCAAGGCCATCCTGGACCGGGAGTGCGTGGATTATGACGGAAGAACCGTGACGGTTTACCGGGAAATCTCCTCGGGCGGGAAGAACATCTGCAGAATCTGCGGCGTGCTTGCCCCCGTCTCCCTGCTCAGGGAGCTCAGCGTTTTTCTGATGGATATCCATGGACAGCATGAGCATCAGTTCCTGATGGATCCCGAGATGCATCTTCAGTTCCTGGACAGGATGGGAGATGCTTCCTTTTCCGAACAGGCGGAAAGGGTTTCCCGGGCCTGCGACGATTTTCTGAGCATTCACAGAAGATATGCCCGGCTGCGAAAGGAAAACGAACGAAAGCAGAGCCGGATGGAGGAACTGGAGAAGAACCTGAAGGAGCTTCATAAGGCCAGGCTGAAGCCCGGCGAGGAGGAAGCGCTTCAGGAAGAACGGCTGAGGCTTCGCGATTCCGAAAAGATTGCGTCGGCGCTCCGCGAAGCCCGGGACGCCATCGCCCTGGGCGAAACCGAACAGAGCTCCCTTGAAAAGATCAGGAGAGCGGCCGGGGTTCTGACCTCTCTGACCGGATACGGTGAACAAATGAAAAGCCTTTCGGAGCGGTGCGAGAGCACCTATTATGAGCTGGAGGAAATCGCCTTCGAACTCAGCGGTCTGCTGGAGAGCGGCGATTCCGACCCGCAGAGGCTGGAAAGGACGGAGGAGCGGCTCGATCTGATTCGCCGCCTGGAGCGAAAATACGGAGAAAGCCTGACGGAAGTGCTTGCAGAGCAGGCCCGGATGGAAAAAGAATATGAGCAGCTCTGTTCCCTGGATGATGAAATCGGAGAAGCGGCCCGGGAACACAAAGCGAAGCTGGCGGATTACCGCCGCGAAGCCGCCGCTCTGACAGAAGCCCGCAAAAAGCTGGCGGCCAGCTTTGAGAAGAGAATGATGGGCCAGCTGAAGGATCTGGGAATGGAAAGAACCGTCTTCCAGGTTTGTTTTCACGAAGCTGCCGACGGGAAAAAAACCATGCCGCGGCCCCAGGGGGATGATCAGGTTGAATTCATGATTTCCCCCAATCCCGGAGAGCCCATGAAACCTCTGGCGAGAATCGCCTCCGGAGGTGAGCTGAGCCGGCTGATGCTCGCCATCAAGACGCTCGAATCCGAAGGAAACGGAGCGGAATGCATGGTGTTTGACGAAATCGATACCGGGATCAGCGGACGGATGGCGCAGGTCGTCGCGGAAAAAATGGCTTCCATCGGGCAGCACAGACAGGTCATCTGCGTGACCCATCTGCCGCAGATTGCCGCGGCGGCTGATTTCCAGTTTCATGTATCCAAGCACGTTTTGGACGGACGCACCAGGACCACGGTCGAGGAGCTGGATGCCGAGGCAAGAGTGGCGGAGGTGGCCCGAATGATCAGCGGCGCGGAGGGCAGCGCGGGGGACGCGATGATTTACGCAAGAAGCATGCTGGATGCATCCACGGGAAAAAAGCGGAGCCTTCAGAATTGTTAAATAATTAATTTGTGCCTTCTGCGCTGATTATGCTATAATTTTTAAAGGCTTTAAAGCAGGAAGGCTTCTTCCTGAAAGGAGGGCTTAGGCTCGTGTTTGAGAAAAAATTATTTCCCGGCGGCATTCACCCCAGAGAAGGTGAAAACGGGAAGGCGGTCAACGGACTGAATCCGATCCGGACTCTGGATCCTCCGCCGCGGGTCATTATTCCGCTGCAGATGCATATTGGGGCTCCGGCCAAAGCCGTTGTCGCCCCCGGGGATCATGTTTTGATCGGGCAGAAGATCGGGGAAGCGGGAGGATTCGTATCCGCCTCGGTTCATGCCAGCGTTTCGGGAACGGTGCATGCCGTTCAGGACGCGCTGCTGCCGAACGGGACGATGGCGCCCGCGGTCATTATCGACAATGATTACCGGGAAAGCTGGGTGGATCTTCATCCGACCGATCATCCGGAGAACCTGAGCGCGCAGGAGCTGCAGCAGATTGTCCGGGAAGCCGGGATCGTGGGCCTGGGCGGCGCAACTTTCCCGACCGCGGTGAAGCTTTCTCCCTCCGGCGGGAAGAAGATCGAGAAGATCGTTCTGAACGGCGCCGAATGCGAGCCCTTTCTGACTGCGGACCATCGTCTGATGCTGGAAAAGGCCGCGGATATCATTGACGGTGTCCGGCTGATGATGCTGGCGCTGGATGTGGACGAGGCGCTGATCGGCATCGAAGAGAACAAACAGGACGCCATTGAGATCATGGGCGCCGCGGCCCGGGAGGCGGACGGCGTGAAGGTCGTCGGGCTTCCGGTGCGCTATCCTCAGGGAGGAGAAAAGCAGCTGGTCTACGCGCTTACCAGAAGGCAGGTCCCCAACGGCGGGCTGCCGCTGGATGTAGGCGTTGTGGTATGCAATGTCGGTACGGTCTATGCCATCGACCAGGCGATCCGAAAGGGCAGGCCGCTGATTGAACGCATTACCACCGTGGGCGGTCTCGTGAACAATCCCGGCAATTTCCTGGTCCGCATCGGAACCCCGATTGATCATCTGATCGATGCCTGCGGCGGGCTGCAGAGCCACGTCCGGCAGTTTATTTACGGCGGCCCCATGATGGGGATGGCCATCGCAAGATTCGACATTCCCGTGACCAAGGGCTGCAGCGGCCTGGTCGCTCTCGGCGAGGAGGCGATGGAGCCGAAGGAAAGCCCCTGCATCAAATGCGGCGCCTGCCGGGAAGCCTGCCCGATGAAGCTCTTCCCGAGCAGGATCGATGCCTTCTGCAGACATGACAGGTTTGAGGATGCGGAAAAAATCGGCGTGATGAACTGCATTGAATGCGGGTGCTGCAGCTTTGTGTGCCCGGCCAAGCGGAGCCTGACCCAGAGCATGCGCACCGCGAAAAACGCCATCCAGCGCAAACGGCGCAGGGTAGCGACCAGAAAGGCCCAGGAGGAAGCGGCGCAGAAGGCCAGGGAGGCCGCTGCGCAGCAGGCTGCGGAGGCTCGGAATATCGGAACGGAAGCGGCGGCCGGAAAGGAGGCGCAGGGTTAACATGCAGAAGAATCTTGTCGTAACTTCATCTCCCCACCTTCGTTCTGCCCGCTTCACCCGCAGCATCATGCAGGAGGTCTGCCTGGCGCTGCTGCCCGCGGGAATTGCGGGAATTATCCTGTTTGGCTGGAACGCCCTGGCGGTGATCGTCGCCTCCGTGCTCAGCTGCGTGGTCAGTGAGTATGCGTTCCAGCGCGTGAATCATCAGAAGATCCTGATCGGCGACTGGAGCGCCGTGGTAACGGGACTTCTTCTCGCCTACAATATTCCGGCGAATGCTCCGCTCTGGATTCCGGTGGTGGGCGGAATCATTGCCATTGTCCTGGTCAAGCAGTGCTTTGGCGGCCTGGGCGGCAACTTTATGAATCCGGCTCTGACCGCCCGCGCTGTTCTGTTTGTCAGCTGGGCCGGCATCATGAGCAATTACCCGCAGACCCGGTTTATGACCGATGCTGTCAGCACCGCGACACCGCTGGTTCAGATCAGCGGGGGAGAATCCGTGAAGATCCTGGATCTTCTGCTCGGAAACTGCGGGGGCGTGCTGGGTGAAACCTGCAAGATTGCGATTCTTCTCGGCGGGATTTACCTGATTCTCCGGGGAATCGTGGACTGGCGGATTCCGGTCTGCTTCATCGGCACCGCCTTTATCTGCTATCTGATTCAGGACGGCTTTCAGACGGCTGTGCTTCAGATTCTGAGCGGCGGACTGCTGCTGGGCGCGTTCTTTATGGCGACGGATTACGTCACCTGCCCGATGTCCGGTCTGGGGCGTGTCATCATGGGAATCGGCTGCGGGCTGCTGCTGTTTGTGATCCGCAGCTACGCGACCTACGTCGAAGGCTGCAGCTTTGCCATCCTGTTCATGAATGTGATGACGCCCCTGATTGACCGCTTTACCGCCGGGAAGCTTTTCGGGGAGGTGAAGAAGCATGCCTAAAAAGAATACCTTCTTCGGCGCGCTGCTGAATGGTCTGCTGTTTGAAAACCCGACCTTTGTGCTGATGGTCGGCATGTGCCCGACGCTGGCGGTGACCACGGCGGCCTCCAACGCGATCGGCATGGGGCTTTCCACCACGGTGGTGCTCGTCTTCTCCAATCTGTTCATCTCTCTGCTGCGCAATCTGATTTCCGAGAAGATTCGGATTCCCGCGTTTATCGTGGTGATTGCCAGCTTCGTGACCATTGTGGAAATGGTGCTGAAGGCGTACATGCCGGATCTCAGCGCGACCCTTGGGCTGTATATCCCCCTGATTGTGGTCAACTGCATCATTTTTGCCCGGGCCGAAGCTTTTGCCTTCAAGAACGGGCCGATCCTGGCGCTGGGAGACGGGCTCGGGATGGGGCTTGGCTTTACGGCCGCGATTACGGTGCTGGCCTCCGTCCGGGAGATCTTCGGCGCAGGGACGCTTTTCGGGCAGGACATCATGGGAAGCGGCTATCAGCCGATGTCCATGCTGACTGCTCCGGCCGGCGGCTTTCTGACGCTGGGCATCCTCCTGATTATCGTGAACATGGTCCGGAAAAAGCTGGATGCCAGGATGGCCGCGAGAAAGGAGGCTGAATCGGTATGACGGAATATCTGCTGATGCTTGTAGGCTGCCTGCTGGTCAACAACTATGTCATGTGCCAGTTCCTCGGCATCTGTCCTTTCCTCGGCGTATCCAAGAAGTTTGACACGGCGCTCGGCATGGGCCTGGCAGTGACTTTTGTCATGACGCTGGCTTCCTTCATGACCTGGATGGTTGAGCATTTCCTGCTTCTGCCGCTGGATCTGATGTATCTCCGGACGATCGCGTTCATTCTGGTCATCGCGGTTCTGGTCCAGCTGGTGGAGATGGCGCTGAAAAAGCTGAGCTACAGCCTGTATCAGGCCCTGGGCGTCTATCTGCCGCTGATCACGACCAACTGCGCCGTTCTCGGCGTGGCCGTGCTGAATTCCAATAATGGATACGGGCTTCTTCAGAGTACGCTGAGCGGCTGCTTCAGTGCCCTCGGTTTTACCCTCAGCCTGCTTCTCTTCAGCTGCATCCGGGAGCGGCTTGAACTCAGCGATATGCCCAAATGGATGCAGGGCTTTCCCGGAGCGCTGATTGCCGCCGGACTGATGGCTGTTTCCTTCATGGGCTTCAGCGGACTGATAGGATAAAGGGGGATCGCACAGAACATGGAAGTACTGTATGCGGCACTGGTCCTCGGCGGCATGGGGGCTCTGTTCGGAATCCTGCTGACCGTCGCGGGAAAGATCTTTGCGGTTCCCTCCAATCCTCAGCGGGACCGGGTCAGAGAGGCGCTGCCCGGTGCAAACTGCGGCGGCTGCGGTTTCCCCGGGTGCGACGGCTGTGCGGACGCGATCGCCTCCGGCAAGGCGCCCGTGAATTCCTGTCCCGTCGGCGGAAGCGAGTGCGCGAAGAAAATTGCGGAAATTATGGGACTGGATGCTCAGGAAGAGAGCGTACGCATGGTTGCCCAGGTCCTGTGCCAGGGCGATCTTGAGCATTGCAAAACCAAGTTTACCTACAGCGGGATTCAGGACTGCGTAGCGGCCAGTCTGGTGAATGACGGAAACCGGGGATGCAAATACGCGTGCCTAGGCCTCGGAACCTGTGTGAGAGCCTGCCCTTTTGACGCGATTCATGTGGATCCGGTCAAGGGATTCGCGGTGGTGGACCGGGAGAAGTGCCAGAGCTGCGGCAAATGCGTCGATGTGTGTCCGAAGCATGTGATTCAGCTTCAGCCCGCGAATCTTCCCGTACGGCTGATGTGCCGGGCGGCCGACAAGGGGATTCTTGTCAGCGACAACTGCCGGGTGGGCTGCATCGGATGCGAGCGCTGCGCGCATGCCTGCAAGTTCGGGGCGATCGAAATGAAGGATCATCTCCCGATTATCGATCCCGAAAAATGCCGCGGCTGCATGATGTGCGCGGAGGCCTGTCCGACCAACGCCATCTGGGCAGCCTGGGATCAGAGGAAAATTGCCGAGATTGACAAAAACAGCTGCATCGGCTGCGGACTGTGCAAACGGCAGTGCCAGTTTGAAAGCATTGTCGGCGAGGTGAAGAAGCCCCATGAGGTGCTGGATGCCTGCACGGGATGCGGGAAATGCGCCGAAAAATGTCCCAAGAAGTGCATCACCATGAAGGTGCGGGAGCACACGCGGGATGCCTTCTCGAAAATCGGGACGACTCCCGAGGCGGTTTCCGTGGATGTGCCGGCTCCGGCGACCGCGGGAAAAAAGAAGTATTCGCCGGAGGTTCAGGCCAAAATTGACGCGGCGCTGAAAGCCAAGGCGGAGAAGGAAGCGGCCGCGAAAGCAAACGGCTGAATCTTTCAGGCTGACTGAATCGGTTGATCGGCCCGGGAAAAGGCATTTTCCCGGGCCGGTTCTTTTTCCGCCCCTGAAAAAGCAAAGAATAATAACGGCTCCTGAGCCTGAAGATTCAAATTTTTCCTTGCAAATTGAGGGCGGTGTGACTATAATGAAAACGATGTGCGTGGGCCGATGGTTTAGGCTGTCAGGCATGCGCCGAAATTGATCGAGGAGGAGATTAACATGTCCCACAAGTACCTTTACCTCTTCAGTGAAGGCAACGCTCAGATGCGCGAGCTGCTGGGCGGCAAGGGCGCGAATCTGGCCGAAATGACCAACATCGGTCTTCCGGTTCCCCAGGGGTTCACCATTACCACCGAAGCCTGCACCCAGTATTATGAAGACGGCCGTCAGATTAATGATGAGATCCAGGCCCAGATCATGGAATACATTGCCAAGATGGAAGAGATCAACGGCAAGAAATTCGGCGATCTGAAGAACCCGCTGCTGGTTTCCGTCCGTTCCGGCGCGCGCGCTTCCATGCCCGGCATGATGGATACCATTCTGAACCTGGGCCTGAACGACGACGTGGTGGCCGCGATGATCGCCGGCAACCCCGATCCCAAGTTCGAACGGTTTGTATATGACAGCTATCGCCGTTTCATCCAGATGTATTCCGACGTCGTGATGGAGGTCGGCAAGAAGTACTTCGAGCAGCTGATCGACGACATGAAGGCGAAGCGCGGCGTCACCTTTGACGTGGAGCTGACCGCGGCGGATCTGAAGGAGCTGGCCGCGGCCTTCAAGGCGGAGTATAAGAGCAAGATCGGCGAGGATTTCCCCTCTGATCCCAAGGAACAGCTGATGGGCGCCATCAAGGCTGTTTTCCGCAGCTGGGACAACCCCCGTGCCAACGTGTATCGCCGCGACAACGACATCCCCTACAGCTGGGGCACGGCCGTCAACGTGATGCCCATGGTGTTCGGCAACCTGAATGATAATTCCGGTACCGGCGTGGCCTTCACCCGTGATCCCGCCACCGGCGAGAAGAAGCTGATGGGCGAGTTCCTGACCAACGCCCAGGGCGAAGACGTGGTGGCCGGCGTGCGTACCCCCATGCCCATCGCTGAGATGGAGAGCAAGTTCCCCCAGGCCTATGCGGACTTTATCCGTGTGTGCGATGTGCTGGAGAAGCACTATCACGACATGCAGGATATGGAGTTCACCGTGGAGAACGGCAAGCTCTACATGCTGCAGTGCCGCAACGGCAAGCGCACCGCTCCCGCCGCCCTGAAGATCGCCTGCGACCTGGTGGACGAAGGCATGAAGACGGAAGAAGAAGCCGTCGCCATGATCGATCCCCGCAATCTGGACACCCTGCTGCATCCGCAGTTTGATGCCGCCGCCCTGAAGAAGGCCGAGCCCATCGGCAAGGGCCTGGGCGCGAGCCCCGGAGCCGCCTGCGGCAAGATCGTGTTTACCGCGGAAGATGCCGAAGCCTGGGCTGCCCGCGGTGAGAAGGTCGTTCTGGTCCGCCTGGAGACTTCTCCTGAAGACATTACCGGCATGAAGAGCGCTCAGGGTATCCTGACCGTTCGCGGCGGCATGACCAGCCACGCGGCCGTTGTGGCCCGCGGCATGGGCAAGTGCTGTGTTTCCGGCTGCGGCGAAATCGCCATGGACGAGGAGAACAAGAAGTTCGAGCTGGCCGGCAAGACCTATCATGAAGGGGACTTCATCTCCATCGACGGTTCCACCGGTAAGATCTATGACGGCCTGATTCCCACCGTGGATGCCACCATCGCCGGTGAGTTCGGCCGCATCATGGCCTGGGCGGACAAGTATCGCCGCCTGAAGGTCCGCACCAACGCGGATACCCCCGCGGACGCGAAGAAAGCCCGCGAGCTGGGCGCCGAAGGTATCGGTCTTTGCCGTACCGAGCACATGTTCTTCGAGCCGGAGCGCATTGCGGCCTTCCGTGAGATGATCTGCTCCGACACCGCCGAAGAGCGCGAAGTGGCGCTGAACAAGATTCTGCCCTATCAGCAGAGCGACTTCGAGAAGCTGTATGAAGCGCTGGAAGGATGCCCCGTCTGCATCCGCTTCCTGGATCCGCCGCTGCATGAGTTCGTGCCCACCACGGAAGAAGAAATCGCTGCCCTGGCCAAGGCGCAGAACAAGTCCGTGGAGACCATCAAGAACATCATTGCCGGCCTGCATGAATTCAACCCGATGATGGGTCACCGCGGATGCCGTCTGGCGGTTACCTATCCGGAAATTGCGAAGATGCAGACGAAGGCTGTGATTCGCGCCGCGATCAACACCAAGAAGGCTCATCCGGACTGGGATGTCAAGCCCGAGATTATGATTCCGCTGGTTTGCGAAGTCAAGGAGCTCAAGTTCGTCAAGAAGGTCGTCGTGGAAACTGCCGATGCCGAGATCGCCGCTTCCGATGTGAAGCTGGAGTACGAAGTCGGCACCATGATCGAGATTCCGCGCGCCGCGCTGACCGCGGATGAGATTGCGACCGAGGCTGACTTCTTCTGCTTCGGCACCAATGACCTGACCCAGATGACCTTCGGCTTCAGCCGCGATGACGCCGGCAAGTTCCTGGGCGCCTACTATGACACCAAGATCTTTGAAAGCGATCCCTTTGCGAAGCTGGATCAGACCGGCGTGGGCAAGCTGATGGAAATGGCCATTCAGCTGGGACGCCCCGTCAATCCGAAGCTGCACGTCGGCATCTGCGGAGAGCATGGCGGCGATCCGAGCTCTGTCGAGTTCTGCCATCGCATCGGACTGGATTATGTGAGCTGCTCTCCCTTCCGTGTTCCGATTGCCCGCCTGGCCGCTGCTCAGGCTGCCATCGCTGACAAGAAGTAATTCTTTCAGAAAGTAAACGGAGAAGCTCCGCGTCCTGAAACGGACGCGGAGCTTTTTCTGTGTTCTGTCCTTCTTCCCGGAAGCAAAGGTGCAGGGATGTTTCCGGCCTTATTCTTCCTCCTCACCGGCGGAATGCATTTCCCGTTCCACGGCCTGCCTGGCCACATCCCAGTCATAGCCCCTTCGCACAATCGATGCAAGAATCTTCTGCCTGGTTTTCCGGGGATCTTCCTCCGCCCCTGTCCGCTGCAGGGCCTTTCGAACCAGGGCGGCCGCGTTTTCCAGCTGTTCCTCCTCGGACATCTCTCTCAAGGCTTCCTCCGTCTCCTCCTGGGAGACCCCCTTATGCCGAAGCTCCTGGGAAATCCGGCGCGGACCGTATTTCTGCCCGGCCCGGTACCGCGTCCACTGATCGGCGAAATCCCTGTCATCGACCAGATGGTTTTTTTCGAGCTTGCAGATCACCATCTCGACCGTATCCTCCGAATACCCGATCCGCTGAAGCTTCTGCCGGATCTCTCCGATGCTGCAGGCCCGCCGGGCCAGCATGGCTACGGCCTTGTCCAGCGCGGAACGATACTGACGCATCAGGACCCAGCGCGCATATTCTTCAGGGTCGACGGATTCTCCGACCTCCAGGGGACGTTCCCTGTACATGGAGCGCCTGATCCGGTAGCTGGTGCTGTCGTCAAAGGCAATCCTGACCATCTGCCCGGGAAGATATTCCACCTCACTTACCTGGACCATTCCGGCATCTCCTTTCGCAGGGCCCATTTCAGAACATCATAGTTGCACAGGCCCAGGCGGCCCCTTCGGGCTTCACTGGCGCCGCCGTTCAGAAAAAGGACCATTTTTCCTGTGGACTCCTCCCAGAAAGCTCCGTCGGCGCAGCCGTAGGCAAAGCCCTGATGACCCAGAAGCAGGGAGGAGGAGAGCGTAGGATCCTGAATGCGGAGCAGACCAAGCCCGTAGGAGAGCGTGGGCGAAGCCTTGCCGTAATCCGCATGCCTTCGGATCATTTCTTTTCCAAGATCAGAGCTCAGCAGCGGTTTCCCCGAATGCATCAGGCAGATCATCAGCTTTTCCAGCGAAAACAGATCAAGATACATGGCGCCGGCCGTATAGCCGTAATGCCGCAGCGGGTCAGGCTCCCGGAGTGGACGTTCCCCCAGGGGCGTTTTGATCAGATCCTTTCCCGGCCGGTAGGGCAGAACCCGGGTGATCGGAACGATCGTCTCTTCCCTGAGCTCGGAGGCATTGACCGTCGCATGCATCTGCAGCGGATCAAAGACCAGCTTTTTCATGACGAGCGAGACAGGCTCGCCGTAGATACGCTCCAGCAGGGAGCCGATCAGGCCAAAACCCAGATTGGAATACTGAAAGACCTTTCCGGGCTCCGACTGCCCGGCCTGATTCAGAATCTCCGGGAAAGGGATTCCCCGCACCAGGGCCGATTCGAGCCCCTCCGGGTCCCTGAGGCCGGAGGTATGTGAGAGAAGATGACGCGGCGTCACGCCCTGAAGAGCCTGCAGATCGCCGAGTTCCGGGAAACAGGACAGCACAGGCTGATCCAGAAGAAGCCTGTGCTGCTCCGCCGCGACGAGGGCGGCCAGCGCAGCGGCCATTTTTGTAATCGAGGCAATGCGGAACATGGAGTCCGTGCTGACGCGGTGAAGCGGCTTTTCCGTGCTGCAGAGCAGGACCGTACGGCGCTTTCCGTCCGAAAGCAGAGCGGCGGATCCCAGCACGTGATGCTTCCGAAGCAGCTTTTCATATTCCTTCAGGTGAACCGGCGGATCCCCCTGGATTTCCAGCCTGAGACGGCGGCCCGGACGGGGCGCAAGGACAGGAAGCGCAAGCCTGTAAAGCATGTTTTTACGCCTTGTGGCTGGCATAATACACCTCCGTTTTTTTGCTGCGGCCGTAGAACAGCACGGCGATCGTCAGCATCATCAGGGAATAGACGGCCATCATCCCGGTCTGCCGGGCAGGAGATCCGGAAAACGGACCCGCATCCGTCAGACAGAAGACGAGGAGAAGCGCGGTCGCCGCCAGGCCTGCCAGAAGGAGCGGAAGCCGGGCCCAGGCCGGAAGGAAGGAATGCCCATCCTGCCTTGCATGGAAAATCCCGATCACCGCGGTCAGAATCAGGATGCTCAGAAGCTGACTGATCCGGATGCCGGTTCCCAGATAGAGGGAATCCATCCGAAGGTTTTCGATCACCAGACGGCCGGCTGAATAGCACAGGAGATAGAACAGAAAAACGTCTCCCCGGCGGCGAAACCAGCGGCGTCTGCCGGCGAGAAGCAGCACAAAAATGCCGAAATCCCAGACGGATTCATAAAAGAAAGTCGCCAGATGCCAGGAAGAAGAGGCCTGCTCCTGAATCAGAACGGCCAGCGGGAAAAAGGCAAAGGGCGAATCGGACGGGAGAGGAAGACCGTAGGCTTCCTGATTGAAATAATTGCCCCAGCGGCCGATGGCCTGCGCCAGAACCACGCCGGGAACAATGATGTCCAGCATCTGAAGCACGGACAGCTTCCTTTTCCGGCAGAACAGAATCAGGACGGCGGCCCCCGCGATCAGCCCTCCGTAAATGGCCAGGCCGCCCTCCCAGATATACAGGGCGGAGAGGGGATTATTCCGAAAAACCGGCCAGGAAAAGAGGACATAGTATGCCCTCGCGCCAATTATCCCTGCGGGAAGAATCCGGAGCGCCAGGTCCAGGACCGTATCCCCGGGCATCAGCAGCCGCCGGGATTCCTTCTCCGCAAGGAAAATCGCGAGGGCCGCGCCCAGGACGATCAGCAGACCGTACCATGGAATCAGACCCAGAAAAAGCCGTGAGGAGGGTGTCTGCAAGACATCACCGTCTTTCCAGAATACTTGAAATCATTATAGTTTTCCTCTCTTTTCCTGTCAAACGGAGGAAACGGCGGAGCACCCGGCTTCACCGGTCCCGGGGAAGAAGGTTTCGAAACGAATTGAAATCAGCGGCAGAAGATGGTACAATACCACAAGGAAAAACCGCAGGGTTCCTGCGGAAAGATATCTCCGGAAAGGAAGGACCAGGATCGATGAGCAAGGTTGTAGTTTTTGACCATCCGCTGATTCAGCATAAGCTGAGCTTTATGCGCGATAAGAACACGGGTACCAAGGAATTCCGGGAGCTGCTTTCTGAAATTGCCATGCTGATGGTTTTCGAAGTGACCAGGGATCTGGAGACGGAAGAGGTGGAGGTCGAGACGCCCATCTGTACCGCGAAATGCAGGAGACTGAGCGGAAAGAAGCTGGCCATTATTCCGATTCTGCGGGCCGGCCTCGGCATGGTGGACGGCGTGACCAATCTGATTCCTTCCGCGAAGGTGGGGCATATCGGTCTGTACCGCGATCCGAAGACGCTGGAGCCCGTTGAGTATTACTGCAAGCTTCCTGCGGACAGTGAAAACCGTGAAATCCTGGTGCTGGATCCGATGCTGGCCACCGGCGGAAGCGCCAGCGCCGCCATCAGCTTTATCAAAAAGCGGGGATGCACGCATATCCGTCTGGTGAACCTGATTGCGGCCCCGGAAGGAATTGCGCGGATTCAGAAGGATCATCCTGATGTGGATATCTACGTCGCCGCGGAGGACGATCATCTGAACGACCACGGCTATATTGTTCCCGGCCTTGGGGATGCAGGGGATCGGCTTTTCGGAACAAAATAACTCCCGGCTGTTCACTTTCAGCGCTGCCGCTCCGCGCAGGACAGGCAGCGCTTTCTTATTGCGCATCCGGGACGGATGCCTTATAATGGGATGGAGCGAGAATTGCCCTGGCGGGCCAGGATGGAGAGTCATTGATGTACCAGGTCAGACTTGCGCCCATGTGCGGCGTTACAGATCATGTTTTCCGGGGCATCTGTGCGGAGATGGGCTGCGCGCAGGGCTATACGGAAATGATCAGCGCCATGGGATATCTCTGCGCTCCGGGCCAGCGCGCTGTCCAGGATCTGATGATCCGGGGCCCGCAGGAGAAAAAGCTGGTTCTCCAGCTCTTCGGCCGGGAGCCGGATGTCGTATCCGAGGCGGCCGCGCGCATGGAGGCGCTGGGGCGCTTTGACGGAATTGATCTGAACATGGGATGCCCGGCTCATAAAATAGCCCCCTCCGGCGAAGGCTGCGGTCTGATGAGAGTGCCCGACGTCGCGGAGGAAATGATGCGGAAAACCGTTCGGGCGGTCTCCCTGCCCGTAAGTGTCAAGATGCGGCTCGGATGGGATCGGGACCACATGAACGCGGTTGATCTTGCCCGCAGAGCGGAGGATGCCGGTATCAGCGAGATTACCGTGCACGGCAGAACCCGGGAACAGCAGTACAGCGGAGAGGCCGACTGGGAGGAAATACAGCGCGTTTCCGAAAGTGTCAGCATTCCGGTCCTTGGAAACGGGGATATCTTCAGTGCCGGACAGGCGGTCAGCCTCATGAAAAAATACCGGGTTGCCGGGGTCATGATCGGCCGCGGGGCCATGGGCAATCCCTGGATTTTCCGTCAGATTGCCGAGCTGAGCAGGGGAGAGGCGGCGGAAGCCGTTTCCCCGGCGGACCGTCTGGCGATGATCCGAACTCACTACGGGAGAATGCTGGCCTGGAAACCGAAACAGATTGCGGTCCGTGAGATGCGAAAGCATATCGGCTGGTATATTCACGGACTGAGAGGAGCCAGCAGATGCCGGGCGGAGATCAACAGGACGGAGGAGCCGGAAGCGGTTCTCCGAATTCTGGAGGAGCTTATTTCAGAGGGAAAAGACTGATTGGGGAGGATCGATACAACATGAAGAGAATACTCTGTGCTTTCCTGTGCGCCATCATGATGGCTCTTTTTTCGACTGAAAGCCTGGCCGCGATCAGCTATACTCTTCCGGAGAAAATGGGGAAACAGCTCGAAATCGGGAGCGGGCTGAAAGGAAGCTTCCGAATTCATGCGGACGGGAACCATTCCCTGATGCTTGCCCTGCAGCCCATCCAGGATGCTGAACTCCAGCTCAGAGGCATCCGGGCCGGTGAAGAAATCTACTATTACCTGTATCAGGCCGGAGAGAATGAGGAACAGGTCGGCCTGACCGAGTATTACGCCAATGCGGAATCCGCCTGGTTGCGATCGGACCTGCTGCCCGGTGAGGTTTTCAGCCTGCCCGGTTTTGATAAGCTGGCGGATCTCGTGTCCGCCCCCGCGGGGGGAAATCCGTCCCTCGCCTCCGCCCTTCTGCGCTGGCTCCGCCTGAGCGAGGAAGACAGAAAGGCGCTGCTGGAACCCCTGACGGAGAGCCTGACACATCCGCTGGAAATTTGGGTGGCGCGTTTCGCGACGGTCTCCGAGGTTCGGACGCTTGAAAACGGGACATCTGCTTTTGATATGATCTATGATATCCCCATGAGCGAGCTGAAGACAGAGCTGGTAACCCTTTACAGGGAGATGCTGGCAGGCGAAAGCGGCCGGCAGCTGCTGGACCGCCTTTTCACCGAGGAGCAGAAAGCGGTTTTTGCCAATCCGAATCTGGATTATTATTATCTTGAAGCGCTGAACGTTCTGAAAAACGATTATGACCTTCTGTATACGCAGACGGTTTCCACTTTGGGAGATACGATTTCGAGCACGCTGGAGCTGCCCCTGGATGAAAAAACCACCCGCTTTTCTTCCCTGGTGATTGAGGAGAAGGACGGCCTGCGTACCATCACCCTGCAGGGTGAGGAAAGTGTGATTTCGCTGATGATGGGTACGGATATCGACTGGAGCGAAATCAGCGGGGCCAGCGTATGGATCAATATCCGTCCCGGCTCGGCATCTGAGGGAGAGGGCAAAACCGGCTATCATGCCCTCCGCGCGGATCTGAAGCACGAATCCCAGCTTTCCACGGATGAGGAATCCAGGGATCATCAGACGGATGTCTGGACTGTGACCATTGAGAAGGATATCAGCAGAATCCCGCAGGGAGAGGACGCGGCCCTTTATCCGGAGGAGGAGCCGATTCAGGCCGAGCTGTCGCTCCACTATTCCAGCAAATACAATCAATCCAGTCCGACCACGCTGGCCTTCAGGGCGTCCCTGACCGCAAAGGACATTGATCTGACCGCAGAGGGGCAGATGAAAACCGCGTCCCCGTGGACACTGACACCTTTTGCCACCGAGAACGCGGTTGAACTGACAGGTCTGAATTCGGAAGAACTGAATCTGAAGCTTGCCGAGTTTCTGGCCTCTGCCTCTGAGCAGCTCAAGCCCACACCGTCCGGTGAGCCTGCTGCGGAAGAGTCCCCCGAAGCAGCCGGGGAAGCGGGAGAAGAATCCGGGAAGGAACCGGAAAAGACTGCCGTAACGGCGGAGGAACCCGCTGAGGCAACGGAGAAACCTTCGGAACCGGAAACCACGACGGAACCCGCCGAATCCGAAGCAGCCGATGCGGAGGCGGAACCCGCCGAATCGGGAACAGCCGAGACAGAGACGAAAGCCGCCGAATCCGAAGCAGCCGAAACAGAGGCGGAACCCGCCGAATCCGGAACGGCCGACGCGGAGACGAAAGCCGCCGAATCCGGAACAGCCGAGACAGAGACGGAACCCTCCGAAGCGGAAGAAGGGGAGGCTTCGAAAGCGCCATAAGGCCTGCCTGAGCGCATGCCGGGCAGAATCAGGATCAAACCGGATTACAGAGCCTGAATCAGACAGACCGCATAGGCGGACATTCCCTCCATACGGCCTTCAAATCCGAGATGCTCGGTGGTGGTCGCCTTCACATTGATCCGGGATACAGGCAAATCCAGAGCTGACGCCAGATTGTTCTCCATTTGGGGAATGAACGGCGCCAGCTTTGGTTTTTGGGCGACGATGGTCACATCGGCATTGGACGGGCGGAAGCCGGCCTCCCTCAGCTTATTCATGACCTCCCCCAGGAGCTTGCGGGAGTCGATCCCTTTATAGCGGCTGTCGGAATCGGGAAAGTGCCGTCCGATATCTCCCAGCCCGGCAGCCCCCAGAAGCGCGTCCATCAGGGCATGCAGGGCGACATCCGCATCGCTGTGACCAAGCAGGCCAAGATCATGCGGAATCTCGACGCCGCACAGGATCAGCTTGCGTCCTTCGACCAGCTGATGCACGTCATATCCCTGACCGATGCGAAAGGGCGGGAAGGGGGATTCCATGGTCTGCGGCGTTTGATTCGGATTTGGTTGATTCCGGTTCTCCATCGTCTCTACTCCTTTGTATGGTTTATGATTGATTTGGCCGGGGATCACACGGAGAGAAGGGCCTCCGCGACAGCCAGATCCTCCCGGACGGTCAGCTTCAGGTTTTGCCTGCTGCCGGAGGCCAGATAGACGGGATAGCCCGCATGAGACAGAACGGCTGCATCGTCCGTCCCCAGAAAACCGTCCTGCGCGGCTTTTTCAAAGGCATCGAGAAGCATGTTCAGACGCCCGCCCTGCGGGGTCTGCATCGCGTAAAGCCCTGCTCTGGGAACCGTTTCACCGGTCCGCCCGTCCTCCGAAGCGAATCGGATCGTGTCCGTCACCGGGACGGCCGCGATGCCGGAGCCGTGCCTGCGGACGGAGGAAAGAACGGACTGAATGACCTCCGAAGAAACAAGACAGCGCGCGCCGTCATGGATCAGAATGACTGTTTCGCCCGGATACGCTTCCGAAGCTTTCCGGATTCCGTGAAAGACGGATTCCTGCCGCGTTTCTCCGCCCTGAACCAGGGACCAGGAACAGTCGGGAGGAAAACGGTCCAGGGCGGATTTCAGGCCGGCTTCCTCGCCGGCGTGGTATACCAGGATCAGGTGATCCGTAAATCCGCTCAGCGCCTTCGCGCTTCGGGCGATGCAGGGAATTCCAGCGACCGGAAGGAGAACCTTGTTTACGGAGGCTTCCATCCGGGATCCCTGGCCGCCGGCCAGCAGAATCCCCAAAACCTTTTCCTGCATTACGAACGCTCCTTTGCCATGGAGTCATCCTCATTGATGATGCGGTACTTCTGATCAGCCTGCTCCTTCCGCACGGTTTCCGCCGTGGAAAGAATCTCATACATGCCCGTATGCTCCCCGAACCGAATGGTCAGGATATCGCCCTCCCGGACCTCGGCTCCCGGCTTTGCAATCTTTCCGTTGACCGTGACCCGGCCGCCGGAACAGGCTTCGTTGGCGACCGTTCTGCGCTTGATGATTCTGGAAACCTTGAGATATTTATCCAGACGCATAAATGCTTTTCACCTTCTTTTCATTCTGTATACCCCTGTGAATCAGCTCAAAAAAAGCCCACAGGGGCGAACCCTGTGGGCGAAATCAACTGAATTATTTCTTGCCCTTTTTCTTCGCAGGGGTGTTGACCTTGTCCTTCAGGGCTTTGCCGGCCTTGAAACCGGGCGCCTTGGAGGCAGCGATCTTGATCTCCTCACCGGTGCGGGGATTGCGGGCAACACGCGCGGGGCGATCCTTCACGGCAAAGGTGCCGAAGCCAATCAGCTGAATCTTTTCCCCTTTGGTGAGCTCCTCACTGATAACATCCACGAAGGCGTTTACGGCTTTCTCAGCATCTTTCTTGGAGAGCTCAGTTTTGGCGGCCAGCGCTGTGACCAGTTCTGTCTTGTTCATAAAAATACCTCCTGCATTTCCCGGATTCCGGGAAAAATATATATTGAGGACAAACTATTCAATTTCATCCTCAACTTGCTTTAAGTATACACGCAGCTCTTGAAAAGTCAAGTTTTCCGGCCTTTTTTCGTCTGCAAAAATCGCATTTTCCGCTTTTTGATATTGTTTTTTCAGCGTCTCTACGCCGCGATGCAGGATTATTTCCGCATCCTGATCCTCCCGGTAACAGAGCTCCGTGCATTTCATCAGCAGAAGTGCGATCTCTTCCGGCCGGAACTCCTTCTCCAGCTTTTCCGCATGCAGCCGGATTTCCTTCGAGATTTCCTCCGGACGGCGACGGAAGGCCGGAAGCTGAGCCAGCTTCTTGTACATCTTGATGGAATACTTCAGGGAGGGAAGGGCCTGAGAAACCGTATCCAGGGTTTCTCCGACGGTTTTGCTGCCGGTTTCCCCGCGCTTCAGCGCTTCCCAGCCCTCGGCGACGGAAGCGGAGCTGCCGTAAACTTGGCTGCCGAAAACATGGGGATGCCGGCGGATCATCTTCGAACAGATTCCCGAAAGTACATCGGTCAGGCTGAATTCGTCATAACGCTGTCCGATGGAAGCATGGATGAAGACCTGAAACAGAACATCGCCCAGCTCGTCCGCAAGATGATCCGGATCCTGATCTTCAATCGCATTGACCGCTTCCCAGGCTTCCTCCACCAGATAGGGACGCAGCGATTCATGGGTCTGAACCCGGTCCCAGGGGCAGCCGTCCGGTGCGCAGAGCCGGGAAACAATCTTTTCAAGGTCCTGAAATGTGAAACGGGTCCTTTGAAGACAGTCCAGTCCGGGAATGAATACCGCGCAGGTATGATCGAAATGCTTTCCCGAATCGAGCTGGAACAGGGGAATGACCCGGCAGGTCCGCTTCGCACTTTCTCCGGGAGCGAAAAAGCAGATCTCGGTTTCATCCGGAAACAGCTCTGAGAGCCGCAGCTTGATCTGCCCGGCCAGAAGACGGGAATCCACCTCTGTCAGCAGGATCGGCACGGACGGATCAAAGGATCGGGAAAGAAAGCCGGTGGCCGTAAACAGCTGAACGGCGCCGGAGACCTCGTGGGATCCGGGCAGGGAGGAAAATACCTGATCGGCGGCGGTCACGCCGGGAAGAACGCGCAGTATTGCGTTCTCCGGGCATTCCTTCTTCAGGGCCTGGACGGCGCCGTCGGCAGCCGGATCCATGACCCCAAAGCAGACGAGCTGCTCCTCCGCCTTTTTCCAGAGCCAGGCCGCCATCGCCCCGTGCATCGCTTCGAAATCTTCATAAAGGTCATAGAAGGAATCCAGCGATTCAAAAGGAACGCCCTGTTCCTCCAGCCAGGAAGAGACGGGGTGGCGGGCCGTCCGGAGCACGAGCAGCTGCTTCGGCTTTTTCAGCTCCTCCGCGGACTGGAAGGTCAGCAGCTCAGAACTCCCGGGGCCGAGCGGAACGACGGTAATCATTGCATGATCGTTTTTCATTTTTTCCTCTTGTGCGTGAGTCGGCGGAGAATCGAGGAGAGGTCGGATTCGGACAGCAGCCCGAGCTTCCAGGCCGCCAGTCCGTAAACCAGGATGCCGACGCCAACCTCCAGAATGGTGCATATCCGGCTCATGGGAAGCAGTTCTCTCAGGGCAAACACAGCCAGTCCCATTGCGGCGGAACAGAGTCCGGGCTTCAGGACCCATTCCTTCCAGTTAAATGCCAGCTTTCCGTATTTGCAGACATAATACAGATTGGGAACCATGGAAACGGTATAGCAGGCAATGGAGGCGTAGGGACCTCCGTGAATATTCAATCCCGGAATGCCGACGAGAATGTAATTCATGACGATTTTGCAGGTGACGCCGGCGATCAGCGTGTACATGGGAATGTGCTGCTTCCCGAGACCCTGCAGGATGCCGCTGGTCGCCTGAACGACTGTAAAGAGCACCACCGTGAGGCTGGAAAAGGTCAGCAGTTCCCAGCCGGTCTGGAACTGATCCGGCTTCAGGCTTTCCAGATAGAGAAATCCGAAAATCTGTTTTGCCAGAATGCTCATTCCCACAGAGCAGGGAAAGCCGATCAGAAAGGCCAGCTTGAGTCCCTGATCACAGGCCTGGCGCACACCCTGCCTGTCTCCGGTCGCCTGGGCGGCGGAGACGGCGGGAACAAGGCTCATCGCTATGGCCAGGGCCAGCGCGGTGGGCATGTTGATCAGCCGGATGACCAGGCCGGAGAACACCCCGTACAGGGAGCCTGCGACCTCCTTGGTGATTCCCGAGTCGACCATGCGCGGCACCATCATGACGGAATCCACAAACTGAGCCAGCGGAACGATGCAGGCGCCGATGGTAATCGGAATGGCGATGGAGAAGAGCCTTCTGCTTAATCTGCGAAGGGAAGCAGGCGGCTCATCCGACAGCTGGGGCAGCTGAAAGAAAGCTTTTTTTCTGCGGAAATAGATGACCGCGACGACGGCTGTGGCGATGGCTTCGCTGAGGGTGATCCCCAGAAGCGCTCCTGCGGCACCCATGGCATAATTGATCCCTGAGCCCGGCGCGATTCCGTGACGCGAACCGTAGTAAGCAAGGGGGAGCGAAAAAAGCACCTTGCAGATCTGCTCCACAATCTGGGAAACGGCGGTCGGATTCATGTCCTGCTGGCCCTGCATGAACCCCCGCAGCGCGGAAAGCGAACAGACAAGGGCCAGGCAGGGAGCGATCACCAGGAAGCCGGAGGAGGCCTCCGGCCGCTGAACCCACTGGGTCAGCAGGGTATTTCCCGCCAGCATCAGGATCATACAGAAGCAACCCAGGGCTGTCAGAAGCCAGAAGGCGGTCTGAAACACATGATGCGCATTCCGGGGATCATTTCTGGCCAGATACTGGCTCACCATTCTTGAAACCGCCACAGGCAGCCCCGCGGAGGAGAGCGTCAGGAGGAGATTGTACGTCGGATAAACGGCCTGATAGATTCCGAGCCCCTCCGAGCCGATGATCCGGGTCAGCGGAACCGTGAAGAGGAGACCGATCAGCTTGCAGACAATCCCTGCGAAGCTCAGGATCGATACGCCTTTGATAATGGATTTTCTGGCATCCGATGACATGGAAGCCCTCCTTTTGTCCTGGATCCTATCGGATATTGTTTTTCCACGTGGACTTTGCTAAAAGAATCAGCATGGGGAACAGCTCCAGCCGGCCGGCCAGCATCAGGAAGGAACAGAGAAGCTTTCCCCAGAGACCGTAACCGGCAAAATCGCTGGCCAGGGCTCCGAAGGCGGGCCCGACATTGCTGACACAGGTCAGGGCTGCGGAAAGATGATCCATCGGTTCAAATTTTCCCTCCAGGGAGAGCAGGAAACCGCCTCCGATGACAAGCGCCACATAGGTGATGGCGAAGACGGCGATCTGGCCGAGCATGCTTTCATCCACGGCCTTGCCGTCCAGGCGGATCACCTGGACCTTTCTCGGCTGACCGGTGGCACGGATCGAACGCCGGACGGCCTTGAACAGCAGGGTGATGCGGACAAACTTGATTCCGCCGGCCGTGGAACCGGCGCAGGCGCCGAGCCACATCGCCACGAAAACCAGCATCCGGGCCGCGGAGGACCAGTTGTTGAAATTGGTCGTCGCAAAGCCTGTGGTCGAAAAGACGGAGGCGATTTCAAAGGCGCTGTAGCGGAAGGACTGGAGCAGATCGCGGTCGTAGTAGGAAAGGTTCAGAATCGTCAGAAACAGCATGAAGGCGGAAACCGTGCAAAAGTATACGCGGAATTCCTCATCCTGGAAAAAGGAACGGATTTTATCCCTCGGACCGGCCAGAAGGAAGCGGTAATACAGGGCAAAATTCACCCCGAAAAGGAACATAAAGGCGGTAATGACCGCTTCGGCCGCAACATTGCCGAAGGCGGCGACGCTGTCGCCGTAATTGCTGAAGCCTCCGGTTCCCGCGGTGGAAAGGGAGTGGATGGCCGCGTCATAGGGATTCAGCCCGCAGAGAAGCAGCGCCAGAAACTCAGCTGCCGTCAGAACAATGTAGATTCTGTAGAGAAGTTTGGCCGTGGTTCCGGTGTGAGGGACCAGCTTGCTCAGGGACGGCCCCGGGCTTTCCGCGCGGACCAGATGGGAAGTGCGGCCCGTGAGACGGGGGAGCAGCGCCAGCGTCAGCACCAGCACGCCCATGCCGCCGATCCAGTGCGTGGTGGCCCGCCAGAACATCAGCCCGCGCGGGAATCCCTCATAATCGACGGTCACGGTTGCTCCGGTCGTCGTAAAGCCGGAAACCGCTTCGAACAGGGCATCTTCAAAGGTTGCGTAACGATCGGAGAAGAAAAAGGGAAGGGCGCCGCCCAGACTGAGGGCCAGCCAACCGACAGCGACAATGACGAAACCCTCGATCAGCCGAAGATGGCTGCCGGACTGCGGATGCACCGTAAGCCAGAGCAGAAGGCCGGGAATAAGCAGGGCCAGCGCGCACAGGCCAAGAAGAAGCGCATCCCCGTCTCCGAAGCGAAGGGCGATCAGAAAGGAGGGAATCATGGCCAGGGCTTCGATGCTCAGAATGGCTCCCAGAAGGCGCAGAATCAGCTTTCTGTTCATCGATAGAGCACCTCGTTCAGATCTCCGATTCCGGATTCCCGGGAGATGATCACCACGTGATCTCCAGCCTCAATGTGGTCATTTCCGAAGGGAACAATCACCTTTCCCTGGTGGAGGATGACCGCAACCAGGTTGCCCGGGCGGATCGTCAGATTCTTCAGCGCGGTGCCGATATAGGAATCCCCGCTCCGGGCAATAAACTCGATGGCTTCCGCCTTGCCGTCCGCCAGCCTGTACAGGCGCTCGATCTCCGTGCCCTTGCTGTGCTCCCTGGCGCGGACGTAGCGGAGAATGGTGGAGCAGGTAATGCTCTGTGGGCTGACAATGGAATCCAACCCGAGCTGATTGAGAATATCGGAATAGGCGGTTCGTGTATTCTTGGCGATGACTTTGGGAACTCCCTGCCGCGCGGCATACATGCCGGTCATCAGGTTTTCCTCATCACGGCTGGAAAGGGAGATATAGGCATCCATCTGATTCAGCCCCTGCTCCTCC
Organism: uncultured Eubacteriales bacterium; assembly: GCA_902778055.1. GTDB lineage: Bacteria > Bacillota > Clostridia > Christensenellales > Aristaeellaceae > Aristaeella. The sequence continues at coordinate 194,119 of CACYWL010000001.1, forward strand.
AGCTGATCCTGATCCGTTCCGTCCCCCTGAATGATATCCGCTTTGGGAAACTGCTCGCTCAGCGAACGGGCCTTCTCGGGATCGATTTCAAAGATGGTCATATGAATTCCCACGGGCATGATCATGCGCGCGAGATAATAGGTTATTTTCCCGCCGCCAAGCACCATGACGCTTCGAATCTTGAGAGAATTCCGGCCCAGGAAACGGAAATAATTGGTAATGCTGATCATGCTGCCGGTAATAAAGACCTTGTCTCCCGGTTCAATGAAAAAATCACCGCCGGGAATGATGACCTCTCCGTCGCGCTCCACCATGGCATAAAGCACATGGGGGATGTTCGGCACCCGGGAGGAGAGCTCCTTCATGGGAATGCCGGTGATGATATCATCCTTCTGAGCCCGGAATTCCACCATTTCAACCTGCCCCCTGGCAAAGGACTCAATGCTTCCCGCGAAGGGGTAACGGAGAAGGCGGCTGATTTCCAGCGCGGTCGCACGCTCCGGATTGATGGCCGCGTCAATTCCCATCTCGTTTTGAAGCAGCATCTGGCTTTCGTTGAATTCAGGATCCCGAATCCGGGCGATGGTATACTTGGCTCCCATACGCTTGGCCAGAAGGCAGCTCAGCATGTTGGTTTCGTCCCCGGCCGTGGTTGCGATGACGACATCGGCCCGGTCCACGCCGGCTTCAACCAGCGTCTTTGCATTGGCTCCGTTTCCCCGGACGCACATGACATCCAGTGAATCCTGACATTTTTCGATGACCTCATCACTGCGGTCGATAATGGTGACATCGTGCTCTTCAGCGGTCAACCGGTCCGCCAGGATGTGTCCGACCTTCCCGGCGCCGATCAGAATAATACGCATAGCGGAAAAAACCTCCACAAAGGAATCCAGTACATGATAGCACCAATTGACCGGAAAAGAAAGCTGATCCCCGGTTTTCCCCGGGGTCAGCCCCTGAGGCCACAAAAAAAGCTTCGCGGAAGGCGAAGCTTTTCCTCGTGCGGTCGACGGGACTTGAACCCGTACCCATTGCTGGACACGCCCCTCAAACGTGCGCGTATGCCGATTCCGCCACGGCCGCAACTCGAACGATGAGCATTATATAGGTTATGCGTTCCTTTGTCAAGCTCGCCGAATTCATTTTCTTCCGCTAAGCCTTTAAGGAAATCTTTCACGGATCATCCGGATTCAAAACCGCCAAAATGAAGTGATATAGCCCATTTTGGCGATTTTGAGGATGGAGCGCCGTATACCTGACCGGTACGTACGGTGCAACGGGAGGGGAGAGGGCTTAAGCCCTCCCTCTACTTTATTTTTGGAACGGGTTTCATATTGACGAACGGTCGGTTAACCGATATAATCGCAGCGAGGAAAGAAGGGATGAACATGACGATACAATCCATGTTGCGAGAGAGAAACATGTCCATGTATCGTCTGTCGCAGATCAGCGGCGTACCCAAGACAACCGTGATTGATATATGCTCCGGCAAAAGCGATATCGAAGGCTGCACTGCAAAAACAGTCATGCAGCTCTCCCGGGCGTTGGGCTGTACGATGGAAGAATTGATGCAGATCGACAATGCCCGTTATGACCGCACGACCGGATTGCCCAAGGATGAAAGCTATTAAGGTGAAGTCTTAAAGGAGCGGAGGTGGTGATTCCTGTGGAAGATATTCTTCATTTGATTCTGATGTTCTTCTTCTATTCATTCCTGGGCTGGTGCATGGAGGTTGTGCTCAAATACATCCAGCTCCACCGCTTTGTCAACCGTGGATTCTATACCGGCCCGGTTTGTCCCATCTACGGCAGCGGAGCCGTGCTGATTACGCTGGTTGTTCAATGGCTCTCTCCCCTTGAATCTGCAGTCGGCACGACCTTCGCCATCTCCTTTTTGCTGTGCGGAGCATTGGAATACTTCACCAGCCTTGTCATGGAAAAGCGGTTTCATGCCCGTTGGTGGGACTACAGTCAGAAGCCCATGAATCTGCATGGACGCGTCTGGATCGGCAATCTGGTGCTGTTCGGTCTGGGCGGCGTAGCGGTGGTTCATCTAATGAACCCTGTTCTGCTGGCATCTCTGGCTGGCTTCTCCGTCGTAGCTCAGGAAATCACCGCCGGTGTTCTGCTGGCCCTCTTTGCGGCGGATTATGTGCTGACCCATTTCATGATGAAGCTGGTCAAGACAGGCGTGGAAAGCAGCGAAGCGGACAGTACAGAGGCGCTGAACAAAGAAATCCGGCTGTTGCTCAGCGATCGGAATGTTTTCTACCGGCGCTTTGCGGACGCATACCCGGATGTGATCTATCGGACAGAACGCATCAAATCCCGGCTGGACGCCGTTCGGGAGGAGTCGGACAGAATCCTCGCCGAAGCGGAAAAGCAACTGTCGGATCAGAAGCAGAAGATCATCAGCAGAGCGGAGCCATCCACGCTTATCCGAATCAGTATCATGGATAAGCAGGAACGTCTGATTGCCATGCTGTATGATGAGGCTTCCGCAACACCGGAGATGCGGGAGATGAAAAAAGAAATCGACAGAGACCGGCTTCGCCTTGAAAGCCGCCCTCTGTCGAAAATGGTCAATCTCAACAAATGAATCAATCAGGCAGGCAGCACCACGGTGAAGGTGGTGCTGTTTTCATCACAGCTGACATTCACCTGGCCATGATGCAGCTCCACGACCTTTTTGACAATGCCCCTCTTCCTTCTCTTCAAAACCGTTTACGGAGATGAATCCGTTTTTCGAATGGAAAGCCCGGGGATTTCCCGGATCTGGTTTGCTTCCCTGTGAAGCATACTCAGGGGAAGCGGTTTGGTCAGGCATGCTGAAATCAAATTCACTGAATATCAATTCAGCAATCTTGCAGGCAAAAACGATATCAATGTCAATCTGCATCGTCTTCGGCTGGAGGTAAACTTGTTTTCGGCTGTTTAGTCATTGGAGGGTTATAATGATACGAGAAAATGGAATGTAGAAAAAGTAAAGTAGTTTGTTAACGTGGAGTTATCTAATATTATACCTGGATGTTTCGCATAAAGGTTGCTCGTGGGATCACATTAATCTCGGTAAGGGGTGATCATTCCACGCGCTCCAGGCACATGCCCTTCATGCCCACCTCGGCCAGCACGTCCCGCATGGCGCGGATATAGGTCGCGTCGTGCATACCCTGGTACCAGTCGATGTAGAAGGTGTCGCCCACCTCGGTCATCTGCAGCATGACGCCGTTTTCGGGCATGACGTGGAAGGCCGACATGCGCATGCGCTTGCCGTAATCGGCGGTGTGCAGCCTGCCCAGATAGCTGATCTCAAGGGCGCCTCCCGTGTTTTTGCGCTGCTCCATAGTGATCTTGTCCAGCGCGTTGTAGGCAAAGGCCTTCGTGTACGACGATTTGCGTATGTATACCCAGATCCGCGATGAAATCTGCGGACGCATCGACCGCATTATATGTCTGAAGCCATTGTCCGTCCATGATCACATCCGAATATTGCTGAACTACGTTGACGACCTGTCAAAACGCACAGGCTGCAATATCACTGTTGATTTGGCAACTTTGCGTGATATCGCCATCAAAGCCGTCACCATGCCGTTCGGGGCCCGCTGGGCCAAAGCCCGCGTCAGCGCCCTGCTCGATGACATGGTGTACGAAGATCCCTTCGAGACCAGCTATGTTTACTGCCAGAACAAAGAAAGGACGGTGACCGCTCATGCTGAAAGAAATGTGGACACTCCATATTGACATGATCTCCTACGACCCTCACCACGTCGATCCTGATGCTTCCGTCAATCTCCACATCACTTTTCCTTCCCAGAAGGAAATGCAGGCCGCTTTCGTCCAGTATCACGCCAATATAGGCGAAACCTTTACCGTCCCAGGTCAGTACACCATTATCGGCGTTGAGCCTGACCTTTTCCCGACCAAAACAGAAAGGATTAATGACGATGACAAGCCTATTGATTAAGCTTGGTTTTGACGGTGACTTCTTCACATTTTCCACATATTCAAGAAATCACGGTCATCATGGCCGTTTTCTGGTCTCTCCGGACGTGCTGAAGCTGGCAATGGAGTCAGACGAGACTGTCTTCGATAAGGATATCGGCAGCTTCATTGAGATACGCGCGCAGCACAGCGGTGGGCGTAGCGTTCTCAGCGTCCGGTTTACCTGGCTGAATACCTTTGCAGATGGAGCTGTCCATGGTATTCAGCAATCCGCAAAGATCCCTGTCCATCTGGTTCAGCACGTACTTGTCACCAGACAGCCTGTGAAATATCTGTATCAGGAACCCGCTGCACAGGCACGTATCGACGCATCCCGCGCCGGGAAAACCATCCGTCAAATCCTTACCAGTCCCCGGAAACGCAGGGCATTGTGCAAAGCAATGCGTGACAGCTTCCAGTGGGCAAATGAAACGGTGAACCTGTTCAATGACTTCGGAGACTCGTTCTACTTCACCACTGAAAGTGGCTTTCCGTCTAACGGCGGTCTGGTTCTGTTCGAAAACACCTACGATGGGCACAAGGGACTCTGCTATCAGGTTTGTACGTAATTTCCGGAACTCCCACGCTGGGAGTTCCTTTTTTCTGATATGGAAAATCACCCCAGAACCGTCGCTCCAGGGTGATGTCTTTGTAATATTAACTTCCGGGATAATCGGCTATGTCTCCCCGACAAGCTGGAATTCGCAAATCTCTTAAACAGAATATCCCAAATTAATATCAAAAGGTGCAATCAGCAGTTTTTGCAAATCTTTATTGTATTGATCAAAATAAGTTTTTATGGCCTTGCCATAGTTTTCTTTTGTGTCAAACTCCCAGTATGAAAAATATTTAACGCACTTTACGATTTTGGTTAACTCCCTTGGCGGCTCACCAAGTTCTATTCCATCTATGGTGTAAAATCTCTTGAAATACTTCAGGGATATGCAGCCTTCACATTTACGCTGATTTGCTGACATTTCCTCAATCTTTGCTTCAAATTGCTCGAGTCTGTCGGGCTTTACCTGAAAGAGTTTCATCTCAATAAAGGTTTTTTCCATTATGCGTCCCCCAAAAGTTTCTTCGTTTCTCTGCAGACTCCGATTCGTCGATCATAAACAAAATCAAAATATATCTTCCGAGTTTTTCGCTTTAAAGCTTATACTGCATGAAGTTCCCGTTTTTTACAAATCCGAAGTCGGAATACAGTAATACGCCCATATCTGAAGCGGTGATTTGTACTGAGCCGCAGCCGTATATGCGGGCTTCCTCCACAACCCGGCTCAGCAGCTCCTTTGCTATCCCTTTGCGGCGATACTCCGGGTCAGTATACATACTGGATAAAAGGCCGATCCGACCGGAAGGGCAGCTGAAATACGGTGGTTTCTCCACAAAGGACATCCCGCTTGTTCCAATGATCTTTTCACCATCCAGAGCAAGCCAGGAAACAAATGTTCCATCTGCCATATGCCTGTGATAATAATCCATAAGCGCCGGAACGAGATCCAGGTCTTCAGTTGCTCCTTCTTCCCGCAGTTGGGTAATCCGCATCCTGATAAATGTTCCCAGATCGTTTTCTGTCAGCTTGCGATATTTGATGCCCATATTTCTGTCTCCATGCCCATATAACTTGAAAGATATTTCGCGATGACCCTTTCCAGTCATCACATGCAATTCTACCATATACGCACCCAAAACAAAAGAAAGAAACCTTCGGGTTCTTCCGGGTGGTCTTCTGAATAAAATTTCCTGAGGAGGAAATCATCATGAAGAAGAACTATTATAGCGCCACCGCCACTGCCGCCAAGATCACCAAGGTTCCGGTCGAAGTTCTACAACGGCACCTTCCATAAGAAGGCCGTTGAGACTGCGCCCGAGCAGGCGTAAGGCTTAAAACAAAAATATAGTGGATATCCAGCTTCACTTTAATCCTTGCTGGCTCCGACCCTGGGTGGACAAGAAGGGAAATCAAGGACTCCTTAACAGGAGTTCCTTCTTTTTTTCTGTAGAAAAACAACATCCACTTCCTTATTCCCTGTAAATCCCAGTTTACGTTCAGCCCCGCCAGCGGGCGGCAGCCCGCCACGAGCCGCCCAAACATAAAAATCAGGGAACCCGCTGCACAACATTGCAGGCTTCCCCTCATTTTAACCTACGAGAAAAGGAGCAACCATTTCTGGCTACTCCTTCATGCTGATCCGAAGTGCAAATCGGCTGCCAATGCATCCGAGTTCGACACTTCGTAATGTGGTGGAGATGAGAAGAGCTTAGACGAACTTCGCCGCAGTCCTCCGCTCCCTCCTTTCTGCTGAAATCTTCAAGGGCTATCGTGACTTCCCTGTGCTCTTTCTGATAGTTGAAGATCAGCTTCAGGCGCCCGTCATCGAAGACGTAGGCCCGGATCAGGAAGGTATCGATCAGCATCTCCTGATAGGCCCGATCCTCCACGTCTCCATCCCGGAGCATCTCCATGTACGAGAGAATCATGTCTCTGCTGATCGTGATCTCGTTGTCTGCCTCGAGGATCCGCAGCCGGCGCTCCAGATCCTTGACTTCTTCCTGTCTGGCCTTCAGCCGATCTTTGATCAGGGAGACCATGTCTTCATCCTCGAGGGCATCCAGCAGCTTGTCGCGCTTCCGGGTGGCCTCCTTCAGCTTCGCCCGGACATCCTCCAGCTCTGCTGTATCCCTCTCGCTCTCCAGGTGGGCCATGGCCTGATCGGCCATCCATTCAAGCAGCTCGTCATCATCCAGCAGGTTCCGCATCTCCTGGGTGATCTGCCGCTCGATCTCATCCCTCCTGACGTTGTGCTTGTGGCAGGCCTTCTCATACCGCTTCTTCGTGCAGATGTAGTAGTGATACGGCTCATCAGCCTGAGACTTCCCGGAGATGCCGGACATCGGGGAATCACATTCCCCGCAGTAGAGCTTCCCAGTCAGGAGGTACGTGTCTGCTTTGCATTTTCTCCGCTTCGTCCCGCCTCTGGCATTTGGTTTGGCCTGCACGTGCGCCTGGACGGAATCAAACAGTTCCTTGTCCACGATCGATGGGAACCCTCCTTCGATTCTGGTCTCCTTGTAGGTGTAGACGCCGATGTATCGTTCGTTGGCCAGCAGCTTGTTGAAGGATGACTTATTCCACAGGCCACCGCGTTTGGTGGTGATGCCGCGCCGATTGAGATCCTCAATGATCCGGATCAGCATCTCTCCCTCGGATACTCTGCGGAAAATCTCCCGGACAGTTTCAGCCTCCTCCGGCACGATCTCTGCATGGCCATCAGCTCCGCGCCGGTACCCGAGCGGGACGGAGCCATTGACGATGGCCTTCTCTGCATTATCCTTCAGACCGCGGTGGATCTTCTGGCTGAGCTCATCGGAATAATACTGGGCGAAGCCCTCCAGGATCGATTCCATCAGGATGCCGGTCGGATCGTCCGTGATGTGCTCCATGGCCGACAGCACCCGGACGCCGTTCTCCTTCAACTTCTGTTTGTAGATGGCTGAATCGTATTTATTCCGGGAAAACCTGTCGAGAGAGTACACGATCACGAACTGGAAGTCCTGCCTGGCTGAATCCCGGATCATCCGCAGGAAGTCAGGCCGCTTGTCGGTCTTCCCGGTCAGGGCCCGGTCCGCGTAGATCCGGATGACTTCCATCCGCTGCTCCCTGGCGTACTGCTCACAGGCCTTCACCTGCTGATCGATGCTGGCGTCCCTCTGGTTGTCGGAGGAATACCGGGCATAAATGACGGCTCTGTCCATTACTTTCCTCGCTTTTCACAGAAGAGCTTTGCCTGCTCCGTGCAGGTGGCCGTGAAGTGATAGGTTTCATCAGACAGCATTTCAAACCCGAAAGAGCTGAAGGTGCAGAAGATGTTGTACCGCTTTCCTTTTCCGGTCGGATACATTCCGAAGTCGATCATCTTTCCTTCGGCAAAGTCGTATTCGCTGAAGGAAATGATGGCCATCCTTCCGTCATCCAGCTGGAAGTCGATGCCGTACCCCTTGACATCCAGGAGCGTCCCGGTGATCAGAAACGGCATGCCTGCATATTGCTTCCCATCCTCACGGTCTTTGATCACCGGAACAACGGTGTAAGCTTCCATGGCATATTCGCCTTCCCATCCTTTATCGGGATAGATCGGCAGTCCATTCATGATGACATCTTCTATGGCATCCAACCTTTTCGATTTATCTATCAGCGCATCGAATTCCGCATCCAGTTCCTCGAAAGACTTTTCAGCTGCAGCGTAGTGTGTCCCGAGCAGCACTGCCACAACCAATAGTATGGCCATTACGGATTTCCGCATATCCTTACTCCCTTCGGAATAATCTTCCAAAACCCTGAAAAATCTTACGTTTTGGGGTATAATCTTCCTTACCTCGCCGGCCTGGAATAATTGCAGAGGTGAATAAAAATGACGGTCAAAGAAGCTCAGGAAATCTATGAAAAACTCAAAGCTCTGGATGCCGAAACAAGGCGGTGGTTAATCACCGCCCTGTCCCAGATTCCAGAAACTGAAGAAACGCTTTCAGCTGATCTTTCCGCTTCTGATCCAGAGCATCGTATCGCTCAATGAGTCTCGCGTGCTCGTCATCCATCTGGGTGACGGGCTCTTTATTGCGAGAGGGTGTTTTGTCATCTGACCACCCCATCAGGTAGGCAGGATTCACATCAAGTGCAACCGACATAGCCTGGATGACGTTGATGGGAATGTTCCCGATCTCGTCCTTCTCGTACCGGTAGATCGTGGCCCGGTCTTTCCCGATGATCCTGGCCAGATCGTCCGCGCTCAGCCCGAGCTCTTCTCTGCACTCTTTGATCCTGTCCGCGACCTTTGACAACTTTTTTCACCCCCTTCCGATGCCTTATTCTATCATGCCTTTCGCAAATATGCAACAGCTTTTTAGCGCATTTTCGTAAAAAAATCGCCCACGATGCAAAAAAAGTTGTTGACAAGGCGAAAAAACGGGAGTATGCTTTAGCCAGTCGCATGGGATGCGAAACCGGAAAGGAGGTGAATAAAGACCATGTTCGTCAACGTGGATAAGATTCATGGGAGAATCAGAGAGCTGAAAACGAACGTTGTGGAAGTGGCCGGAAAGATGGGCATTGACAAGTCTACGCTGTATCGGAAACTGGCAAACAACGGAGCTGGGCTGACTGTGAAGGACGCTCAGCAGCTGGTGGATATCCTCCAGCTGACGGACGAAGAAGCTCTGCTGATTTTTTTTGCCCGCGAAGTCGCATGACATGCGACAGGAAGGAACGAAGATGAAAACAGATGTCGGTCAGATCCCGGAGGAAACCGGGAAACGGCTCGGCCAGTGCATCATCTCCGGCCTGCGGGAGTATCTGAAGCAGCCTGGGGCCAGAGAAGCGCTGGATGCCAGAACGAAAGCCAGGAACGAAAGGAGGAAAGCAGGATGCGGGAATACCTGATGGCGGTCTGCCAGGAGGCAGAGAGGCGCCGGGAACGCCGGGCGAAGATCCGGGACGAAGTGCTCATGGTGCTGTGCATGTTCGCCTTCGCCGGACTGTGGATTGCGGGGTGGATCGTGTGGTGAAGACGCATTACCGGAAGTTCAAGGGCTACCGCAGGTACCCGGGTCCCGGAGGCCGGCCGGTGTACTACGTGGAGATGACTCCGGAGGAAGTCGCGGGACGCCGATCACTGATCTGCTTCATCTGCGCGGTGACTGCTGTGCTGGGAGGTGGCGTGCTGTGGCTTATGAGCATGATCTGATGCCAGACTTCCAGATGCGCTGGGTGGTCATGATCGGAGAGCTCTACATCGCAGGCCTGGGCCGGACGTATGAGGGCTACCACAAGGGAGACCGCGTCCCGATCGTCCCCGGATACGTGATCACGAAGCTGTCCAGTCACGCGATGGAGTTCACCAGCCGGAGAGAAGCCTTCTGCCTGGCAGAAAGCATCGGAGGGAGGGCGATACGGACAAACTAAAGGAGCCGCCCCTGCTGCAACAGGAACGGCCCCAGACACAAAGTAACCACGACCATTCTACAGAAAGGAGGCTGAAAATGCAAGATCTGCCAGACGCGCCCTGGATCCGTGAAGCGGAAATGAACGGCATGCCGCCATACGATGACGGCCCGGAGCCGGTGTGTCCGATCTGCGGAAGAGAGTGTGAAACCATCTACACAGACCTGTCGGATACGGAAATTGGATGCGACAAATGCATCCGGACAGTGGATGCCTACGAATGGGCACAGCAACATGAGGAGGAATGAAAATGATTCAGCACGGTTACGAACTTGATTTCAGCAAACAGACCTTCGGCGTGATCCTCTACGGAGCGCCCGGCATTGGAAAGACCACCCTCGCCCTGAGCGATGGAAACATGGGAGCAGATACGCTCCTGATCGACCTGGAGCACGGCGTAGGCCGGACGAATCCGATGCATCGGATGAACGCCAACGTTCTGAACGCCAGCACCTATGAAGAAGTGCTGAAGGATCTGGAAACGGATCAGGCCAAGGCCGCGAAGACCATCGTCATCGATACGGCTGGCAGTCTGGTGGACTATCTGAAAGACTGGGCCATGCGAACCAAGAATGACGCGAAGACCAAGGCCGGGCAGTTCAACGGTCTGAAGGGCTTCGGATACGTAAAGAGCGAGATGGAGAGCTTCGTCAGCAAGATCAAGACGGTCATGAACAAGAACGTGATCTTCATCTTCCACTGCGATGAGAAGCAGAACAATGACGGCAGCACCGTCCAGCGGCTCCGCTGTGAGGGCTCCTTCCGGAATACGGTGTGGACCGGCATCGACTTCGGCGCCTACATCCAGATGATCGGCAACAAACGGTATGCCTGCTTCTCTCCGGAGGATGAATTCTTCGCCAAGGGATGCCATGGCATCCAGGGCCACATCGAAATCCCGAAGCTGGACGATGGCGTTCCGAATGACTTCATGGCCAGGCTGCTGGAAAGCGCCAGGAAGAACATGATCGAGGAGAACAACGCCGTGGCCGGCCAGATGGAGCTGTACAAGACCACCATCGCCACCGTGAAGGAGATGCTGGAGGGCGTGACCGATCAGGACAGCGCCAACGCCTGCCTCAAGACCATCGGCAGCATGGATCACGCGCTGACCAGCAAGAAGGAAGCCGGCGCGATGCTGAATGCCAAGTGCAAGAGTCTGGGCCTGCGGTTCGATGTGGTGACCAGGGCCTACGTTCCGGCAGGTGATGGACAGTGAAGCTGAAGATCACCAAGACGCTGATCGAGAGCTGGGCCTACACCTTCAACTGCTTCGAGGGCTATGAGGAAGACGCCTACAACGATTTCCTCAAAACGCTGAACCGGGAAGGCATCGAACCGACAGACGCCATTAAGGCCGGCTGGGAGTTTGAAAACCTGTGCTACCGCATCGCCAATGGTGAAAAGGTGGTCAATGAGGTTCTGCTGGACTCTGTGAATCCGGTTACCGGCGAAGTCCATGAAACCCGGGAGTATCCCCGGTACTACGATGGGGCCAAGAAGGTGGCAGACATTATCACGGGAGCGCAGTTCCAGGTGCCTGTGAGCTGTGATCTGCAGGTAGCTGGCCAGGACTTCTGGCTGTACGGGATCTGCGATGCGGTAAAAGCCGGCGTGATCTACGATGTGAAATTCCGGATGAAGAGCCTGGGCTCGGACGATGTGTACGGCAAGTATCTGGACTGCTCCCAGCATCCGCTCTATCTGAAGGCGCTGCCGGAGGCCTTCCGGTTCGAGTATCTGGTCAGCGATGGCACGGACCTGTACGTGGAAAAGTACAACCGGCAGAACAGCAAGCCCATTGAGGAACACATCATGAATTTCTGGGCATGGCTGCACACGAAGCCGGAGCTGATGAAGATCTACCAGGAAAAGTGGGTGGTCGAATGAGGGCCCGGTTGGGTGAGATGTACCGCAGCCGGGACGGAACCGGCTGGGTGGTCACCTTCATCACCCAGGAGCGGATAGACGGAGATCGGTTCGATGAGCTGGCAAAGCACGACTGTGAGATCGAGATCAAGCGGTACCGGGAGAAGCGGAGCAAGAACGCAAACGCCTACTTCCACGTGCTGGTGAACAAGATCGCAGCTGAGACTCCGGAAACAGAGGATCAAGTGAAGGCCAGGCTGATCACCAGCTACGGACCACTGGCCAGAACATCCGATGGAAAGTATCTGATGTTCATCCTGCCACGGGACGTGGACGCAACGGACTATTACAAATACGCCGTCCTGTATGACCAGCGCGAGGTAAACGGCGTGACATGCAACATGTGGAAGGTCTACAAAGACAGCCACAAGATGGACACCAAGGAGATGGCCCGATTGATAGACGGCGCGATCCAGGAGGCCAAGGCGCTGGGAATCGAAACAGAGACGCCGGAGCAGCTGAAGAGAATGCAGGAACAGTGGGCCGAATACGAAGCAGCTCACCCAAGGAAAGAGGGCTGACGGATGGCTGAATCCATTCTGCAGGCTGAGAAGGAATGCTGGTTCTGCGGGGCCAGGGCCGGGCTGGAAAGCCATCACATTTTCGCCGGAGTGGCCAACAGGCCGATCAGTGAGAAGTACGGCCTCAAAGTCTGGCTCTGTCACCGGCACCACACCGGAGACGGCGGCGCCCAGTACGATCCGGAGAAGAGCCTGCAGCTGAAGCAGGAAGCCCAGAAGGCATTTGAAAGGATCCATGGCCATGAGCTGTGGATGAAAACCATCAGGAAGAACTACCTGTGAAAGGAGATTGAAATGAGCAACATCAAGCGCGGGTACCCGAACCCGAACTATACCGAGGAAGACATCCTGACCGGAAAGGTCACGGAGGAAAACTTCCTGGAGCTGGATCCCGGACTGGTGACGGTCGAGGCCGATCACTACGAAGAGCTGGTCAGCAAGGCCGCGGCCCTGGATATCCTGACGGCCGACATTAAGAGCCTGATCGACAGCGGAGAAAGCGGCTACGGTCTGATCAATGATTCTTTGGTCCTGGCTGTGACCGGGATGGGCGCCTATCAGCGCAAGAAGAAGATGGAGGAGGAAAAGAAGGATGGAGAGGCTTGAGATAATCGGGAACCTGACCGCTGATCCGGAGATGCGCACCACGCAGAGCGGATCCACGGTCTGCAGCTTCACGGTGGCGGTGAATCAGCCGCCGACCAAGGCCCAGCGCGACAGTGGACAGCAGCCCCCGGCGAAATTCTTCCGGGTCAGTGCCTGGGAGACGTTGGGAGACAACTGCCAGAAGTATCTGGCCAAAGGCCGGAAGGTGTTTGTGGCCGGAACGATCCGGGCCAATGCCTACATGGGAAGCCAGGACAACAAACCCCACGCCAGTCTGGAGATGACGGCGCAGAGCGTTGAGTTCCTGACGCCCAGAGGCGAGCAGGGAGACGCGCTGGCTTCTGGACAAGGAACCGTCGCTCCCGCAGCGCCGGCCGGTTATGCGGCCCCTCAGGCGGCTCCTGCGGTGCCTTCCGGATTCACGGCGGTGGAAACGGATGATCTTCCGTTCTGATGAACCACGGGGCCGGTACCCACTCCGGCCCCTCCGAAAGGAAGTGAGTGCGGATGGCATCCGAGGTGAAATGGATCAAGATCGTAACGGACATCTTCGATGACGAAAAGATCCTGCTCATCGAGTCCATGCCGGACGCTGATGCAATCATCGTGATCTGGTTCAAGCTCCTGTGCCTGGCCGGAAAGTCCAATCAGAGCGGCGTGCTCCTGATGAATGACCGGATTCCCTACAACGATGAGATGCTGGCGCACATTTTCCGGAGACCATTGAACACCGTGCGCATGGCGCTGAAGATCTTCGAGCAGTACGGAATGATTGAGATCATCAATAATACGATCACCATTCCAAACTGGGGAAAGCACCAGCAGATGGACGCGCTAGAACGGAAGCGTGAATACCAGCGGAACCTGATGGCAAAACGGAGGGCAGAACAGAAAAAGTTAGCTCTCTGTGATGCTAACAGTGATGCTAACGTTAGCTCTCTAGAAGAAGATATAGAAGAAGATAAAGAGATATTAACAGACTCTAAAGAGTCTGTTTGTCGGACGGGAGACGTCCGACGCATCACGGAAGCATGGAATGCACTGGGTCTTGGACAGATTTCGAAACTGACAGGCTCCTCGAAGCGGGGCGGGATGCTCCGGGCCAGGGTGAACGAGTACGGCGCGGACGCGGTTCTGACCGCTATTGAGAAGATACGGAACAGTTCCTTCCTGCGTGGCCAGAACCGGCGAGGATGGACAATCACCTTTGACTGGTTCGTGAGGCCGAATAACTTCCCGAAGGTTCTGGAGGGCCAATACGATGACCACGAAGGAACAGCCAGCGGGTACGACCGCAGAGAAGGCGTAGATTTCACCAAGATCCTTGGAGGTGACGATGAGTGACGGCAAAGGAAACCGGAATATTTCTGAACGAGCTGGCGGCGCTGTACCCGAACGTGATCCGGAAGGACAGCGATCTGAAGCTGATGGCCAACATGTGGAACGAGGCGCTGCAGGACTACGGATACGAAGAGATCCACAACGCGCTGCAGGCTTACTTCCGGAATGATTCGAGGGGCTATGTGCCCACGGCCGGACAGCTGATCGAGCTGGCCAGACCGCGAAGCTCCCTGACGCCTTCCAGCGATCACGAATTCTGGGGCTGGGGGTGATTGAGTGAGTGAGATGCAGTTTGCAGACCATTTCGCCTATAGCAATACGGATTCAGAAATGTCTGTGCTTGGAGCTGCGATGCAGGACGCGAAGGCGCTGAAGCTGGTAATTGAGATGGCTCCGGAGGAATTCACACTGCCGGAACACAGGCTGATTCTGATGGCCATGAAGAGCCTGGCAGAAGACGGAAAGCCGGTTGATCTGGTCACTATGCACGATCAGCTGAGCGCAGGAAAGAAGATCGACATCATTGGAGGCGTTGCCTACCTGATGAGGCTGATCAGTTTTACCCCGACCACGGCCAACGTGAAAACACACATCGGCATCGTCCGGGAATGCTCAGCCAGGCGGCAGCTGAAATCCATCGGAGAAGCGCTGATCAACGCCAGTGGAGACAAGGAACGGAAGATCGATGAGATCCGGGAGAAGGCGGCTCTGACCATCCGGGATGTGAAGGCCGGCGAAACCGTGAAGCTGATCAGCCAGGAAGAAGCGCTCATGATGACCTACGAGAAAATGGATGAAGCCCAAAAGCGTGAAGGCAAGCCGAATGACCGGATCATGACCGGAATCCGGGGGCTGGATAAGCGGACCGGAGGACTGGCCGGCAGCAAGCTGGTGGTGATCGGCGCGAGGCCATCCGTAGGTAAATCCATCTTCGCAATGTCGATCTGCATGAACGCAGCGAAGGCCGGAAAGCGCGTGCTGTATGTGAGCCTGGAGATGGAAGCGGATGAAATCATGGAACGTGAATTCGCCGCGGCCAGTCTGGTGCCTCTGACAGAAATCACGAGCAATGAGATCCAGGAAGAAAGCTGGATGAAGCTGGCACAGTCCATCGGGTATCTGGCCAGTCAGCAGATTTTCTACTGCACCGAAGCGGACACCGTGGAGGACATCCGGAAAGCGGCCTTCTTCCTCTTCGAGAACGGCGGGATCGATCTGATCTGTGTGGACTACATCCAGCTGATGGAAGCCACCTACGCCCGGAAACAGAACCGGCAGGAGCAGGTCGCGGAGATCAGCCGGGGGCTGAAGAAGCTGGCCCAGGAGATGAAGATCCCGATCATTGCCCTCTCCCAGCTGAACCGGAGCAGTGAAAAGACCCAGACCGGCCGGCGCGTGAAGAGGGCACCCAC
Source organism: uncultured Eubacteriales bacterium (assembly GCA_902778055.1). Lineage (GTDB taxonomy): Bacteria > Bacillota > Clostridia > Christensenellales > Aristaeellaceae > Aristaeella. Next base: position 209,913 of record CACYWL010000001.1, read on the forward strand.
CATGAGCGAGGCCCGGGAAAGCGGCGCGATTGAACAGGACGCCAACATTTTCATTCTGCTGCACGATCCGGATGTGGATGAGCTGGAGGGTGATGAACTGAAGCGGACGTTCAAGAACCTGAAAGACCGGGGTATGAAGCTGATCCACGTCAACGTGGATAAGAACCGCCAGGGCAAGAAGGGATGGTTCTATGTGGCCTTCGATGGAGATCACATGCGGTTCCTCTCCCTGAGCAAGGAGGATCCCAATGAGCCGGAGCAAGGCTGAGAAGCTGGAATTCGCCAAGGCCTGTGAAAGGATCGAAAAGCGCGGCGGTGATGTGCTGGCCTACGTGGAGCGGGAGTATCCCAGCTATACGCCACGAGCCACATGGTACATGCTGCAGCGCGAGTATCTGAACCGGAAGCAGATGACCGAAGGCAGACCCAAAGAGAACCGAGGTGAGAAAGACATGGGAAAGATGATGGACATGGCAAACGAGGTCATGGATGCCTACGCCAGGGGCGAAAACATCTACGACTGGCTGGAAGCGCACGGATACGCCAATGCGAGCAGCACGTGGTTCCAGCTGAAGCAGGCCGCGAAGAAGAACGATCCGGAGCTGTACGCCCGGATGTGCGAAGCCCGGATGGATCGGAGGAAACCGAAGGAATCGAAGCCTGAGGTCATTCCGCGGGAGCCGGAGGAAAAGCCGAAGGAAATCCCGCTTCCCGGCGAGGCGCTGCCGGTGACGGTGCGCGGGAAAAGGATTACGACCTGCTGTGCGCCGGCCAGAGAAAGCGGCGTGACTGTGCCGGATGAAATTCCGGAGGAAATAAAGAAGGATGATGCCTTCAAGAAGGTTGCGGAGGCCATGAAGAAAGTGGTTTGTACCGGAAAAAATGACCCGGAGCCCATGGAGGTTGTCGGCGTACGGAGCCGGGTGAAGGGCTACTACATGAAGGCCGAAGTCAATCCCACACTGACGAACGGAGCCGAATACGTGCATCTGATCTGGCGGGATCTGGTGACCCGGGAAGAGCGGTCCATCGGACTGTCGGTGGAGGAATGGAAGCGGCTGGCGGAGGAGATCCCGCAGGCCATGAAACAGCTCGGATTTTGAACGAAATCACAGGATTTCATGCAAATACAGATTAACGAAAAGGAGACGAAAAAAGATGGAGATCATGAAAAAGAAGCCGACCAAGATCACTGTTGGAGACCTGGAGCTGTGGACGGCTCCCTTCGGAACGAACAAGGCCACGATCACGGCCGTTGAAGGCGGGGCGAAGGTGGTTCTGCGGAACCTGCACACGAAGCTGCCGGATGTGTTCGAGCTCTTTGTGGACGATGAGGATTTCTGCGAAGAGGACATGGACGGCGCCTTCTCCGTCATCGTGGATCCGGAGGTGGTCACGCTGCAGATCAGCCCCGGCGAGGGAAAGTTCGGTTTCTCTGTGGCCAGGGAGTGCAACGGGGACTGCGAGCACTGCGAGTATAACGACTGCAAGGATCGGGAGGAGGAAACGAACGGATGAACGAGATCAAGATGATCCCGATTGAGCAGCTGGAGCATCATCCGGAGAATCCCCGGCTTGATCTGGGAGACCTGACGGAGCTGACCGCCAGCATTAAGGCCAACGGGATCCTGCAGAACCTGACGGTGGTCTTCGAGGCCGGGCACGGCATGACCCCGGAAGAATGGACGCGGATCAGCGCAGAGTATGACCGGACGCATTCGGAAAAGCTGATGGCCATGATGGACACCAAGACGATTCCGGACCGCTATCTGGTGGTCATCGGAAACCGGCGTCTGGAAGCATCGAAGGCCGCGGGGCTGAAAGAGCTGCCCTGCTCCATCCGGGAGATGGATCACCATGAGCAGATTGCCACCATGCTGCAGGAGAACATGCAGAGGTCTGATCTGACGATCTACGAGCAGGCCAAGGGCATCCAGATGATGATGGATCTGGGCTTCGATAAGGATCAGATCGCGGAGCGGACGGGCTTCAGTAAGAGCACCATCGACCGGAGACTTGCGGTGGCCACACTGCCGGAAACGGAAACGAAGAGCGCAGTTGAAAACGGCATTGACTTGCTGACGCTGGTGGAGCTGTCGAAGGTGGAGGATCGGGAAACACAGGAGAAGATCCTCAGCAGAGCGGATGGCCTGAACAGTAGCTCCCTCCGGGCAGATATCAAGAGGGCCGTCACCGATCAGGAACGGAAGAAGATCCAGGACAGGCTCATCCCGGAGATCAAGAGCTTTGCCAAACCGCTGAAGAACGACAATGACCGCTGGAGCGCCAGGTATGAGCAGGTCCGAAGCATGACCATCAAATGCGAAGAAGGCGCGAAGGTCACAGTTCCGGAGGATGCCGGGCAGCAGACCTACTACTACTGGATGGCATCCTGGAGCGGAGACATTGAATTCTTCCGGCCGGCAAAGAAGGAAAAGAAAGAGAAGTCTCCGGAAGAAATCGCACTGGCCCGGAAGCAGGAGGAAGCGAAGCAGCTGAACAAGGCCATGCACGAGCGCCGGATTGCCTTCTGCCAGGTCTTCACCCCTACGAAGAAGCTGGAAACGGAGCTGAAGAACAAGTTCTTCGACTGGGCTTTTGGATGGCGGTCCATCAACAATGTCGGGCCGTGGTTCGTGAATTACCACAGCTGGCAGGATGACGATGTGCGGATTTACCTGGATATGCCGGAAGAAGAAGGCCACAAGGCCAGCGAGGAAAGCCTGCTGGAAGAATGTAAGCGCAGGAACGTCCCCTTTGGCCGACTGCTCCTGACGTGGATGCTCTGCGGGGCACTGGTGGACGCAAGCCGGAAGGGCTACTGCAGCGAATATCGCGGCGAGTATCAGAAGGATCAGGATATGGACAGGGTGTACGAGGTGCTGGCAGCTGCCGGGTACCAGCTGAGTGAGGAAGAGCAGCAGTGGAAGGACGGCACCCATCCGATCTATCCGAAGAAGGAGGAACGCGCGGAGGATCCGGAGGAAGAACCGGAAGAGGAAGAATGAGCGCCGGCACGGTCCGGGGAGCAGACGCCCGGGAATTCGTCAAAGCCTTCAACGGCATCTGCAACTGGAACGGCACGTGGGAGCGCTGGAATGACATGGTGAACCTGTTCGCCATTGAGATCGCAAATGCCGTTGATCTGAACAACCGGCCGAAGCGCGAGGAAGAGTACATCCGGATCCGGAAGCGGTACGCGGAGGATGAATTCAAAAGATTCGGCGCACTGTTCCGGATTCTCGTGGAAAGCCTGGAGCGGAATCCGTTCCAGGACTTCCTCGGGGCGATGTACATGGAGCTGGACATGGGAAGCAAGGCCCACGGGCAGTGCTTCACTCCCTTTGGAGTGTGCCAGGCGATGGCATCCATGGCCATGCCGGAGGAACACGTAAGGCGGCAGCTGGATGAGCACGGATGGATCAGCATCAATGACTGCGCCTGCGGGGCCGGAGCTACGCTGATCGCGGCAGCTGAACGGCTCCACCAGATGGGCATCAACTATCAGCAGTCGGCGCTGTTTGTGGCCGGAGACATCGACAACACGGTGGCCATGATGTGCTACATCCAGCTGAGCCTGCTGGGATGCGCGGGACGGATCCGGATTGGAGACGCGCTGCTGGAACCGGAAACGGGGCCGATCCTGACCGGCGAAGGCGGGAGCCGTACCTGGTATCTGCCGATGTTCTACTCCCCGGTCTGGTCTGGGCGCGTATTCGCCTGGCACATGGATCACCTTCTGCAGGGCATCCAGCAGGGCCGTCCGGAGCCTCCGGCAGAGATTCCGAAGGAGATCAAAGCCGAGGCCGAGGCGGCGCCAGACGTGCCCAAAACGGGCCGAAATGTGATCAAAGCGGAGCGAAAAGTGATCAAAGCGGATCCAGAACAGGAAAACATTTCCGGTTTTGCGGTAAAAGCGGCGCAGAAGACCAAACGAGGAATGAGCGAGGGTCAGCTGATGTTTGACCTGACAGGAGTGTGAACATGGAAAAGAGACTGTCGATGACCATTATTCCGAAGCCGAAGGAACGCCCGAGGGCCACTGTGATCGGAGGGCATGCGCGGATCTTCACTCCGAAGACCACGGAGGCCTACGAGAAGGAAATCCGTGCCGCCTGGATCCGGCAGAACGGAGACAAGCCGGAAGTCGGCCCCCTGAGAGTGCGGGTCTACTTTGGGCTTCCGATCCCGAAGAGCGAGACGAAGGCCAACAAGCTGCAGATGGTGCTGCGGAAGGTCTTTCCGATCAAGCGGCCGGATCTGGACAACCTGGTGAAGGCGGTGCTGGACGCGCTGAACGGAGTGGCTTACTCCGATGACTGCCAGATCGTGACGATGCTGAGCAAGAAAAACTACGCGGAGGCCCCTTACGTGAAGGTGATCCTGTCCGAAGAGAAACCGAAGGAGGACGAAGACGATGGAAAAGTGCCGTAAATGCTTCCGCTGTGTGGAGGATCCGAAAGCGCTGAAGGCGATGGGACTGGAACCGCAGGAGGATGACTTCCCCTTCCTGGATTCCTTCGAGCGGTTCCTGCACAGGCCTGCCCCGAGGCCGAATGTGCCGGTGGTCTGCGTGGCCTTTGACCGGCACGTAAGCCATGACGGATGCGAGCTTTTCCGGAGTCAGAGGAGGCATGAATTCGATATGAGACTGAATCATCTGAAGATCAGGCTGTCATGGAAGTGGCGCACGGTGCGCAGCTTCTTCGGGAAGTTCCGGAAGCCGCGGGAGATCGTCTGGGAGGAATCCTACAGCGGCATGGTGCCGACCTGCCCCAGATGTCACGACTTCGTGTACTACCAGGACAAATGCTGCTTCTGCGGCCAGCGGTTCCTGCCCGGCGCGGAAACGGTCGGCAAGGTGCTGGACAATGCCGAGTGAGAGAAAGTACCGATACCAGCTGGAAGCGTACTGGGCCGGAGGATGGCGAAGGCTCTGGGGAGCCGACAACCGCCTGGAGCTGGATCAGTACATCGCCAGCTGCAAAGACCCTCAGGTGCAATTCCGGGTGGTCGATACATGGGAGGAAGAGGTGATGAATCGTGGAAGACGCCATAAGCCGTGAAGAGATGAAATACCGCCTGCGCCAGATCCGATCCAGGACAACCCAGTGGAAGCAGAGCTCCTTCCGCGCAGGATTTCTGGAAGCGATCGATCACGCAGCCAGCGCGGTCGAAAGCTGCAGGCAGGTGGAAGGCGTAATCGTCACCCGGTGCAAAGAGTGCAGGCACGCAACGGACCGACACTCCACCCTGCCGTATTGCACGATCCACAACAAGCACAAGGACCCGAACGACTACTGCAACTTTGGAGACCCGGACGAAAATTGAAAGGAGACAGAAAACAATGGGAACTCAGGTATTACCGATCAGCATGGGAAGCTCTACGCTCAGTGACATGAAGGCCGATCTGACGGCGGCGCTGCAGAAGTGCCTGACGGAGATGGAGAAGGCCGAAAGCGATACCGGCAAAGTGACGCTGAGCGTCTCTATCACCAAAGATAAGGTGCCGGTGACCACGGAGAAGGATTACCGGGAAGCCATCGTGCCGAAGATCAAGTGGAAAGCCGAAAGCAACGTCCCCATGAAGAGCAGCTATGACGGCGAGTTCGGCGGCGATTACGAGCTGACGAAGGAAAACGGCGCCTACTGCATGAAGCCGATCAGCGGCCAGACTTCCATGTTTGACGTGGAAGAAGATGAGGACGAAGAAGAAGACGAAGACGAATGATCTTCGCGGCGAATAGCGCCGGCATCCGGAGGTGAGAAGCGAGCATGACCATGAAGGAGCTTTATCAGCTGCACTACCTGACCAAGCTGATCGAGCGGGACGCTATGGAGATCAGGCGCATCGAAGAAAGCCTGGGCCTTAAGTCTCCTTCTCTCTCCGGCATGCCTCATGCGCCCGGTGCCCACGATAAGCTCGGGGAAGGCGTCCCCGAGCTCGTGGACCGGAAGAATGAGCTGGAAGAGCGCAAGAAGCAGATGACGGAGGTTCGGAATCGGCTTCGGAATTATGTGGAGAGTGTTCCGGATCTGCACGTCCGGTTGATCATGCAGGCGCGGTTCGTGGATCTGATGAGCTGGCAGGAAACGGCCGATTACGCCGGAGGAAAGAACAGCGAAGCCTCCGTCCGGATGCTGGTGAAAAGATACCTGGAGAAGGAAGAGGCCGAGCAGAGAAAGGAGGAAAACGGAAATGGGCATCCTGGATAAGATGCGGCCCTGCAGATTCTTCCGGGAGGTGAAGATGCCGAACGGGAAATGGAAATGCAGGTGCCAGTTTGACGGCTCGATCCGGAATCACTGCCGGGCGTCCTGCCCTCACTTCACGCCGACCATCTGGTGGAAGCTCCGGCTGAGGAGGGATCGGAAATGATTTGGCTGTGGATCGTGCTGGCGGTGCTGTTTATCGCCTGGATCATTAAGACCATGTGACGGAGGATCCGGAGATGGAGGAAGAGATTGTCAAGGTGAAGGAACAGCGCGGCGCCTACGGAACCTGCGCCATCTGCGGTGCGCATAAGCGGAATCTGAAGGTGACCGCCCTGACGGATTTTATCGGGTGGGCCTGCGATGAATGCCGGGAGCAGCTGTGGCAGAGTTCGCCGAGGCTCTACTGCCCGACATTTGAGCAGACTGAACCAAGCGAGTAAAGGAGACTGAAAACCATGGATACCGAAGCGATCCTGATTGTGGAGAACTACGCAGCGGAGCATCTGGACAGGAGCGATCCGGATGTTGAGTTTGAGACGTATATCGTCTGGAAATGCAAGGCGCTGCAGAACTGGAAGTACCTGATCAGCACGTCCCTGAATGACGGCATGTACTACGAGCTGACCTTCAACGGGGACAAGAAGGAATGGTACCTGGACGCCTACAAGAAATTCGAGAACCGCAGGATCCCTGCGATGTTCAAGTAAGGAGGACAGCATGGGAATGAGAACATCCACCTGCCGCGGATGCGGCGCGGAAATCGGGTTCATCAAGACCGTGGCCGGAAAGACGATCCCGGTCAATCCGGAAGAAGTTGCCTATGAGCAGAAGGCCGGAGGCAGTCTGAAAATCGTGACGCCGAACGGTGAAGTGCTTTCGGCCGAACGGCCTGCAGATCCGCAGAAGGCAACCGGGATCGGCTATATCAGCCACTTCGCCACCTGCCCTGCGTCCGACAGCTTCCGGAAGCCCCGGAAGAGTGACAGAAAGAAGGGCTGACCATGGCAGATGCGGACCGGTGCGTATGCTGCGGAGAGATCATCCCGGAGGGACGGCACATCTGCGAGGCCTGCCGGGAAGCGTTCTGGAATGACCGGAAGACGCCGACAGCCCCTATCCGGGAAAGCATGGTGATCGGATATCGGTACCGGTGCCGTCAGTGCGGCGAAGAGCTCCGCTGGCTTACGGATCTGTTCTGTCCGCACTGTGGCCAGAGCCAGAATTGGAAAGGTGAATGCTGATGGAAGAGCTAAAACTGCCGCCGAATGAGGCAGAAGGAACGAACGCCCTGGAGACCATGAAGGAGATGCAGAAAGCCGCCAATGCGCGGCTCTCCGGGGCTCTGAAGAATGTGCCGAAGGACATGCTGAACGACCAGTGGAAGCGCGGCGGCTGGTGCAATATGTGCCGCAGGAAGGACTACTGCAAGACCCAGTGCCGGGCCAACAAGCTGTATGCCTCGGCCCGGATCCGGGAGTACCTGCGGAGGCGTAGCCGGATCCCACAGATCGAAGCCGCTTTAGGCGTGGAACAGAAATGATGATTCCTCCGGATTAAGGATCTGCGGGACAGGCCATCCGGAGACAAAGCAAAGGAGACGAAAGATCATGTTTGTAGCGAAGGTAAGAGACAGCTCCGGACAGCTCCGGGAGATGTACGGAAGCCTGCAGGAATGTGTGCAGTTCGTGGAAGAAGAGCGCGAGAAGGATGAGGCAGCGAGCATCCAGATCAAGTCACTACAGGAGGAGACGAAGGATGGAAAAGATTCGTAACGAAGTGCCCGAGGCAATGGCCCGGGCAGCTGCTCACTGGTGGGCAGAGAGAGCGGATGGAACTGCGCATCACAACAATCGCGGCGGTGATCTGGCCAGCGCATTCGCCGGGATTCTGGCCGACACAATGAACGAGCCGCCGAAGGTTGGAGCCCTGGAGCGGTTCGAAGAGATCCTGGCCGAGAAAATCATGACTGCAAAGTATCGGATGATGTGGCAGAGCATCTGGGTGGATTATGGTCCGGACAGGATCCTTGCGGAAGCAGCTGAGGAAGCAGGCATCAGCTGCAACAACTTCCCGTGGAAAACCGGAATGCACATCGATCCGGAAAAGGGAGAGATTCTTGTCAGAATCAGCCTCGGACCGTGGGAGAAGATCTATCCGGAGGTGCAGTGATGGAAGAACGCAAGTATAACAACATCGGCCGGGAGGAACTGGAAGCGGTGCTGACGAAGGCCGGCGTGTTCAAAGGCTGGAATGAACAGCCGGAGAACGATATCTCCCGCATTGCCCACTGCGAAGCCTTGGGCCAGAAGTTCGACATCGAATGGTGGATCAATCAGTGCTATCTCAAGATCGGCCACATGCAGATGATGTTCCACTGGGTGCGGGTAGACACGACATGGCCATGGTATCAGTATCGGACGGAGCTGCACTTCGAGAATTCCGTTCGCCGCTGGATGGAACCCAGCGATATCGTTGCCGTCCTGGGGATTGAGTATCACAAGGATTATCTGGAAAAGCATCCGGAACTGAAAGGAGAACAAACTGATGAGTAACATTGACGCGGGAGCAAAGTCCCTCGAAGAGCTGGCGCTGGAGAAGAACCTGACCATGCGGGACATTGCCAAGAAGGCGAAGGTCTCCGAGGTTCAGATGTGGCGGTACAACAACCGGAAGCGGACGCCTTCTATCCCGATTGCTGCCGCGATTGCGGACATGCTGGGGATCGACTGGAAAGAGGTTGTGGAGCTTTGCAAGCCGATCGAGGAGGAATGACGGATGCTCATTCTTAAGATGCAGAGAAAGATGCCGGAGGCCTGCATTAGATGCTCATTTCACGATGAGGTTACCGGCGCGTGTCTTCCGACAGAGGAAACCGATGGCTTCTTCCACACGTTTGACTTCGATAAAGAAAACGGGTGCCGGCGAGAATTGGAAGAAAGGGATCCACGTTGCCCACTGAAGGAGGTACCAGACGATGATGCACGAGATCAAACTTAAGCAGGATTTTGTCGAAGCTGTCAGCTCCGGTCAGAAGTCCTTCGAGGTTCGGAAGAACGACCGCGGGTACCAGACCGGGGATCTGATCCGGTTCATTCCCCTGGATGAGGACGGGGATCCGAATTACGACAGTCCTCTCTATTCGAAGCTCTTCCGGATCACGTATCTGCTTTCCGGCTGGGGAATCGAAAAGGATTATGTGGTATTCAGCATCGAGGAGGTACGCAATGAAACCGATGACAAGTGACACTCAGAAGGCCCTGGAGATGATCGTTCCGATTGCGGAGGCTCTGAACATCGAAGTTCACGCGGACGGCAGTCTCCTGTACTGCAACGGCCAGGCAATCGGTATCGGATGCAATTCGACCTACGCCACCGTGAACGAGTTCATCGGATACGCATTCCTGCGGATGTGCCATAGGGAGTACCGGTTCAAGGAGGGCATATCCGAGGCGAAGAAACTGGTGGAGGCCATTAAGCGCTACTGGTACAGCGAGTACCAGATGAAGCAGCTGAAGGACGTTCTGGAGGGAAAAGAAGATGCAGACAGCGGAAATCCTTAAGACCCTGGAGGACATCGCGGATGTCGGGATCGTGAACTATAAGCAGACGAACGCGGTGCGGGAGGCAATCCCTCTGGTGAAGAAGCAGATCCCCGTCTCTCCGGTGCTGAAGCCTCCATATTACCGCTGCGGAGCCTGCGGAGAAGGAATTGTCGGCATCGAGCGGGACGGCTTCGGACACGCCTTCTGTAATGCCTGCGGACAGGCGGTGCTCTGGAAGTGATCCGATGCGACACCTGCCCCAGATGCAAAGACAGTTATCCTGGCAAAGTGGACTCGGACGGAAATCACTTCTTCATCTGCGGAATGACCGGAAACATGGTCTACACTCAACCCCGGAAGGTGAAGCGGTGGTCTGGGCCGGGATACCTTCACTTCGGGATCAGCTCCTGCGGGATCTTCGAGACCGTGGAAGATGCGCTGGCCCATATGACCGAGATCGAACGGAAACGATACTACGAAAGGGTGAATCAAAATGTTTGATGTTGAGGACTATCAGCGGCTGGCCATGCGGACCAGCCCGGAGGGACACGACCGGATGCTGAATGGCTGCATGGGCTTGATCGGCGAATCCGGTGAAGTGGTGGACATCGTGAAGAAGTGGAAATTCCAGAGCGGTGACCACGCGCAGCTGCCGAAGGACAAGCTGATCGAGGAGCTGGGAGACGTGCTCTGGTATTGCGCGGAGATCAGCACTGCCCAGATGGTGGAGATGGTGCCGGCAGTCAAGGCGATGGGGCTGGAAGAGATCCAGTATGACGGAAAACTCCATATCGAAGCGCTGTTCCTGGCCAAGCTCGCGCAGAGCATGACGGACGCATGGCTCTATCCGGACGAATACACGCCGGAACCGCTCTACATCGTGGCCTGCATCATCGACCTGGTGGGCTATATGCTGAGCAACTACTGCGATGCTGATCTGTCCGAATGCATGGAGCGGAATATTGAGAAACTCAAGCGCAGGTATCCTGACGGCTTTGATCCGGAAAGGAGCCTGCACAGGGAGGGATAAGCAATGGCCCCTCCCAGCAATAAGGAACTGGCAAAGAAGCTCCGGATCATAGCAAAGAGCACCACCAACGAGAAGGTGAAGAAGATCCTGCTGATGGCGGCAGACCGGCTCCAGAAGCCCGGGCATCCGCACAATAAGCAGAACGCCGTCTGCCTGTACTCCGTCTGGCGAAAGAAGGATGACAAACTGGTGTGCTTCGATCTTCCGGAAAAGGAATGCCTCAAGATCATGGAGATCGGCCATGCCGGATTCATGGCAGCGATGAGGCGCGGATCCGGAAAATGGGAAATCCAGAAAAGATTTGCGGACGAGGATCCGGAGACAGTCACAAGATAATCTCGAGATAATGAAACTTACCGGCAAGTAAGAAAACCCAGTGTTTTCAAGGCTTGCCGGTTTTTTCTTGTTGGAAATCTCGTAGTGAAGCAAGTAAAATCTCAAGATTCCAACAAGGTTTTTGGGAAAAGTAAATATCTGCCGGCTGATGAAAATGTTCAGACATGTTCGGTTGAAAGCTGATAAAGTGCACGCTGTAAAATTTTGATCAGAGACCGGGAGCAGTCCACCAAACAGGGCGGCTCCTATTTTTGTGAGAAAGGAGGCTTTCGCAGCAGTGCTTTACTCCTGGGCACTGGCCTGCATCGTGTTTGGCATCTTCGCACCGACTTTCGCCTAAGGTGCGTGCGAAAATGAAAGGAGAAGAGACCAGAATGTTCTCGAAACTGAAAGAAAGCTTCAAAGCAAACCCGCAATTCTACTACGCCATGTCGATCGCGGCCACATGGGCCAACGCAGGAAGCCTGCTCAACGGCGTATCGACATCCCAGAAGGACGGCATCCTGCCTTTCCTGCTCTGGGCCATCGGTAACACGCTGGCCTGCATCGTGTTTGGCATCCTTGCACCGATGATTCCGAAGCTCCGGGACGTGTTCCGGCATCCGATCATGAAGATCGTGATGGGAATCATGTGTCCGTTCCAGTGCTGGATCAGCATGAACGGCATTCAGACGGTGTTCGCCCAGACAACGCTCGGGCCGACATGGGGCATCATTATTGCCCTGGCTTTCGCTGTATTCTTCCTGATTCTGCTGTTCAAGTTCGGGATGATCCGGAACGTGCTGACGGATCACATGAGCTGGACAGCGGTGTACGCTATCGTATTCGGTCTGACGATTGTGGCGCTGATCACATCCGGAGGGAATTACGTTCCCCTGCAGATGGGAGCGGACAAGATCGGGGTCGGCATTAAGAACTGCCTGCTCCTGATCCCCGGCGCCTTCCTGTATCCGTACTACTTCGAGCTGCTGGATTATAACGAGAAGAACGAGGATCACACCCGGAAGATCAACATCAGACGCGCCTTCATCATGGGCGGTCTGATCTTCGGCGTGTATCTGGTCTTCATCTTCCTGATGAGCCTGGCCAACTTCAGCCCAGTGCTGAATATCATCAAGGCCGTGCTGGTCACCCTGATTGCCATCTCTTCCCTGTCCAGCTTCCAGTATTCGATCTATCTGACCTTCGGAAAGAAGATCGGGCTGGCGCTGAACGTGCTCACGGTGGCCCTCTGGCAGCTGCTGATTCCCCTGGGCGTCATGGGTGCATGGACGCTGATGGCCTCCATCCGGGTCTACATCGTAGCCGCGGCAGTTATCGCCGCCTTTGCCTGGCATTTCCATGAGAAAAGGCAGGTGAAAGCGGCATGAAACGGATTCTCGGAAGGAAGCAGCGGATTGACAATCAGCTGTGGCTGGATGCCATGAACCAGATTGAAGACCTGGTATCAGCTGATGAGCTTGAAGAAGCGGTCCGGAAAGTCCGGGAGGACATCCGGGAGAAAACAGCCGGCAAGAAGGTGGCCTACTGCTGGAGCGGTGGTAAGGACAGTATTGTCCTTAGCAAAATCTGCAGGCAGGAAGGCATCACGGATTGCATGTTTGCCCATACGGAGCTTGAATATCCGGAATTCCTCGGCTGGTGCCTGTCCAATCTGCCGGAGGGCTGCGAGGTTATCAATACCAGGCAGGATCTGGACTGGCTGGCCAGGCATCAGGAGATGATCTTCCCGAAGGGCAAGGAGCTGAACGCATGGTATTCCGGCGTCCAGCGGACCGGCTTCACGAAGTATTTCTTCGATCACCAGCTGGACATGATCATGGTCGGCCACCGGAAAGCGGACGGCAACGTCTGCGGGAAGGACAACATCATCCGGAAGAACTCCGGAGAGGTGCGGTATTCGCCCCTGGCTGACTGGCCCCATGAGATGACGCTGGCCTACATCCATTACCACAGGCTGCAGCTGCCGCCGATCTACGGCTGGAAGAACGGCTTCCGCTGCGGGACGCATCCCTGGCCTTCCCGGATGTACATGGAGGATCTTCACCAGGGCTACAGCGAGGTCTGGGAGATCGATCCGGACATCATCAGAGGCGCGGCTGAGAAGATCGACAGCGCCCGAGCCTTCCTCGAGGAGGTGACGGCGAAATGAAAGTCTCCATGATGAAGCTGGCCGATCTGAAGCGGCCGGAGAAAAACTGCCGGATCCATACTGACCGTCAGCTGAAGGAATTCAAGCGCAGCGTGGAGATGTTCGGCCAGATCCGGCCCATCGTGGTGGATGAGACCAACACCATCCTGTGCGGCAACGGCCTGTATGAGGCGCTTCTGGAAATGGGAAAGACGGAAGCCTCCGTGCTGAAGCGGACCGACCTGACCGAAGCCCAGAAGAAGAAGCTCATGCTGGCAGACAATAAGGTCTACACGCTGGGCACAGACAATCTGGAAGTCTTCGATGAATGGCTCCGGGAGCTGGGCGATGTCGATATCCCCGGATACGATGAAGAGCTGCTGGAAACCCTCTTGGCAGAGACACCGGAGATCGATGAGCTGGTGACGGATTACGGAAACTTCACCGAATCCTCCGTCAATTCCATGAAGAGGCACGAGGAGGCACACGCGGCTGGAAATTTCGGGCCGTCTGCCGCGCCGGCAGCGCAGAGCGAAGAAACTCCAATCCAGAATCAGAACGCGCCAGAGACGCCTCCTGAGGGCTCCTACGTGGTGTGCCCGAACTGTGGTCATCATATCCCTGTGAGGTGATGGCCATGGCGATCAAGAGAGTGCAGAGCTCAATGTCGGTGGTGGATGCGGCTGTGATCCGGATTCTGAACACCTTCAAACAGGGCGTTAAGGTTTACCTGGCATTCTCTGCCGGGAAGGACAGCCTCTGTCTGAGCCATATGGTGTACTCCCTGATCAAACAGGGAAAGATCGATCCGAAGCAGCTGACAGTCTTCTTCATCGATGAGGAAGCCATCTACCCCTCCATGGAGCAGATGGCCTATCAGTGGCATGGTTTGTTTTCAAATCTGGGCGTGAGATTCGACTGGTATTGCCTGCCGTTCAAACAGGTATCCTGCTTCCATCAGCTGCAGAATGATGAGCGGTGGATCACCTGGGAGCCCGGCAAGGAAAGCACCTGGGTCAGAGACGCGCCTCCCTTCGCGATCCGGAAGCATCCGGCAGTCCACTATCCCGGCGAGATGAACTACCAGCACTTCTGCACCATCGTCATGAACGATGGCATCATGCTGATGGGCGTCCGGGCCAGTGAGAGTGTGCAGCGCCTCCGGAATATCGCGCGGTCCAAGATGAACGGCGGGGCCACAGGCCAGCAGTTCACCGTTCTCCCCATGTATGACTGGAAGGACACGGACGTCTGGCTCTACATCAAGGAGCACCATCTGAAGTTTCCGGAAAGCTACATGGATCTGTACCGGGACGGGCTGAACCGTCCGCAGATGAGGCTGTCCAACTTCTTCGGAGCTGACAGCTGTAATGGTCTCCGGCATATCGCGGCTACGAATCCAGACCTGTGGGCCAGGATCGAGAAGCGAGAGCCGAATGCATATATGGTCATGCTCTACTGGGACAGCGAGCTCTTCAAGCGAAGCACCCGGAAGAGACGCAAGATGGAAGAGGACGGACCGAAGAAGGACTACAAGGCGCTGGTGAAGGCCATGCTCTTTGAAGACTTCGACAAGACCTTCCTCTCTCCGGAGCGGAAGTCTGTCGGCAGATCATACCGGCAGATGTGGATCAAGATGAACGGCACCGGCAGCGAGAAGATCTACAAGAAAATGTATGAGGCGATCGTAGCCGGCGATCCCAAGCGGCGTACCCTTCGAGCCATTATTGGAAATTGGGCTGTGGACTGCGTAGAGAATGCGAAGCAGGACGCGGCGCGAAGGGAGGTGAAACGCCGTGGCGAATGTTGATGTGTTTGCTCCGCTCAACTCCCTTCAATGGGTCGATCGTAATTTGCTGAAGGCAAATGACTACAACCCGAACAAGGTCAGCGAGGAGAACTTGAAGCTCCTGATCCAATCCATAGAGACCAACGGATGGACGCTGCCTATAGTCTGCCGACCTGATTTTACGATTATTGACGGCTTCCATCGCTGGACGGTCTCGGGAAGGGAGCCCCTTCTCACGAAGCTTCACGGACAGGTGCCAGTTGTAATCGTAAATCATACGGACCGCGCGGATGATATCTACGGAACGATCACCCACAACAGGGCGAGAGGCACCCACCTTTTGGAGCCAATGAAAGCCATCGTGAAAGAGCTCCTGGACTCCGGCAAGGAGATTAAGGAGATCTCAAAGGAGCTGGGCATGACCCCTGAGGAGGTCTTCCGTCTCTCAGACTTCACGAGAGAAGACTTCTTAGACATCATGACTCGTGGTGCGAATGGCTACAACAAAGCGGAGATCATCCGCTACCTGTAATCGATCACCCTGGCGTAAAGGCGGGGGCGTACACCTTCGTATGCCCCTGCCAAATGCCAGTCCAATACCCAATGCCCCACCCCCCACCCACCACACGGTGTGCCTTAGGGCATCGCGCCGTGCTTGATTCTGCGTTTTTCCGGAGCGTCCGTCAACGCTTTTCGCGCCGAAAAGAAAAAACAGGCCCCCTCGAGGAAAATCTCGGCGGGAAAAATAGGTTCTTTCGGCGCTGGGAAAACGACTGCGCCTGTTCGCCCCCCAAAAATCGCTACGATACTGGGGTGAAAACGGGTGGTTTAGTTGGAAATCTGCGACATTTTACCCGTATCTGCAACAGATTATTCCGGATCGAAATCGAATCAGAAATCATCGTCCGGAAGAAGCTGAGAAAGGATTTTGACTGAAGGGATAAGGTATGGCAGACAAGGAGAAAGTGATCCTCGAGGATGACGTGCTTTACATCCTCCAGCCGGGCCTGACGATCTATGTCAAGACCGCTGACATGTGTTCATGGTTCGGAGTTTCCAATCAGTGGGTCGGACAGCTCACCGGACAGGGAACGCTGAACAAGATGCAGACCGAACACGGAAAGCTGTTCAACCTGGGAGACTCAGTCCACGGCTACATGGATTCTCTGAACGAGAAAGTCACAAAGACTGCCGAAGAGAAAAAGCTGGACAAGGCGAAGGCTACGGCCGAGGTTAAGCTGAAGGTTGCCAAAGCGGCCATGGCTGAGCTGCAGGCCAAGGAGCTGTCCGGGAAGATGCACCGGAGCGAGGATGTTCAAGTCTTCACTCAGGAGCTGATCGATACCGTGAAGAACGCTCTGCTTTCTCTGCCCGGCAGACTGGCGGTAGAAGTCTCCCTCTGCGATACCGCCGAAGAGTGCTCTGTCCTGATCAAGGAAGCCATCCGGGATGTTCTCTCCGAGCTGTCGGAGTTTGACTATGATCCGGAGAAGTATGAGGCACTGGTTAGGGAGCGCCAGAACATGGATGAGAAAGTGGAGGATGATTCCGAATGAGCGTCAATCAGGCCGTTGAGATGAAACGCCTGTTCCGCGCCCTCCGGAAGAACATATCCTCCTTCGCCCTGGCGGCTGATCTGACAGTCAGCCAATGGGCAGATAAATTCCGGAGACTGTCTCCGGAGTCCTCCGCAGAGACCGGCCCGTGGAGGACAAAAAAGACACCGTACCTCAAAGAGGTTATGGACGCCTGGACGAATCCGAAGATCCGGCACATCGTCATGGTGGCAGCTTCTCAGGTTGGTAAGTCTGAGTGCATGAACAACATCATCGGCTACATCATCGATCAGGATCCCGGTTCGATCCTGATGATCGAGCCGACCAACGGAGACGCGAAGGAGTATTCCAAGCTCCGTATCGCGCCGATGATCCGGGATAGCAAAACGCTCCGGAAGAAGGTATCGAAGACGCTGCGGGGAGATACCGGAAACACGATCCTGCAGAAAAGCTATCCGGGCGGGATCCTCACCATGTGCGGATCCACGGAAGCCCACGCCCTGGCATCGAAACCTATCCGGTACGTGCTGGGCGATGAACGCGACCGCTGGGCCGTTGAGGCTGGCAAGGAAGGTGACCCGTGGCTGCTGGCCATGGCCAGACAGCAGACATTCTACAACGCGAAATCCTACGAGTGCTCCACGCCGACCATCAAGGGCTTTTCCCCGATTGAGAAGGCGTTTAAGAACGGCACCCAGGAGCGATGGTGCTCCAAGTGTCCGCACTGCGGAGAGTACCACAACATCCGCTGGCAGGATATCCGGTATGAGTTCGACCAGTCCGAGGTGGATAACGAGATTACCTACATCGTGACGAAGGTCTACTACGTCTGCCCGGAATGCGGAGGGATCTCCGAAGAGCACGATATGAAGCGTGCTCACGCGAAGTGGATTCCGGAAAATCCGGAAGCGCTGCGCAACGGCGTTCGGTCGTTCTGGCTGAACGCTTTCTGTTCGCCCTGGGTGAGCTGGGAGAAGATCGTCACGAAGTATCTGGAAGCCAGGGGCGATACAAAGAAGCTGAAGGTGGTCTACAACACACTGTTCGGGGAGCTGTGGGAAGACCGCGGCGGCTTGGCCAACGAGGATGACTACATGGCCAGACGCGAGGAATACACCGCAGAGCTGCCGGACGGCGTCCTGGTGCTGACCATGGGCGTGGACGTGCAGGATGACCGCCTTGAGTATGAGATCATCGGCTGGGGCCTCCGGAAGGAAAACTGGGGCATCCGGCGCGGGATCATCCTGGGCAGGCCCGATACGCCTGAGGTCTGGGCCCAGCTGGATGAGCTTGTGAAGCGCGTGTACCGCTTCGGAGACGGCAAGGGCCTGCGGATCAGCATGACCTTCGTGGATGACGGCGGTCACTTCACGCAGGAAGTCCGGCTCCGCTGTGCGCAGCGCATCGGAATGCGGGTCTTCGACTGCAAGGGCTACGGCGGCGATGGCAAGCCCTACACATCCCCGCCGAAGAAGGTCAAGATCGTCATCCGAGGCAAGACCATCGGAGAGTGCTGGCAGTATCAGCTGGGCGTAGACGCCGGTAAGCAGCTGATCATGGACGGGCTGAAGGTGCAGACCCCAGGCCCGAGATACTGCCATTTCCCGACCAATCCGGAATGCGGATATGAGCACCGGTATTTTGTGGGCCTGCTCTCTGAGCATCTGGTCTACAAGGAGCACAACAAAAACCCGTGGGTCTGGGAAAAGATTCCAGGGCACGAGCGGAACGAGGCTTTAGACTGCCGGAACTACGCACAGGCCGCATTTACGGCCCTGGCGCCCGATATGGACGCTCTGCTCCGGAGGAGGAGAACTCCTAAGGGCGAAATTCAGAAGGCCCCAGAGAGGCCGCAGAGGGCCAAAACAACGGGCTCTGCTACACAACGAATGGAGCAGCGCATGAGCGATCTGCTTGACTGGTGAGGTGAGAAGCATGACCAAGGAAACGATCCAGGAGCGCCTGACCTACTGGAAGGAGCACCTGGGAAGGCTGATGGACGCCTACACGGCGCTGATCGAGGGCGGCGTGAAGTCCTACGAGATCGATGACAGATCCCTCACCCGGTTCGACATTCCCTCCCTGAGAAAAGCGATTGACGAAGCGGAGAAGAAGGTCGATCTGTACGAGAACATGCTGACAGGACAACGGCCCCGGAAAGCCTTTGCCGTTGTCCCCCGTGACTGGTAATCAGGGAGCTGTCCCGCCCGGACGATGCCTGCATCGTTACGGGTTCCCTTTTGGGGTATCGCTGGCGCCTGGATCATACACGCCGGCTTTATCTATTGGCACCGCTGCGGAGTTTCGTCTCCTTTCGCCGCTGGTGCCTTTTATTCTGCAAAGATAGGAGGTGGTAAACGTGAGTTTCGACCTTGAAGCGCTTGCACAGCAAATGAACATGAAAGCTCTGCGGACTGTACAGGCCAGCGGCTATTCTGAAGCCGGCGCGAGCAGGAACCGGAGATCCATGAAGGGATTCACGGCGAAGTCCTCTTCGCCGAACGAAGACATCAACTGGAACAGCATGCTGCTCAGGCAGCGCGGACGGATGCTTTTCATGAGCTCGCCCGTGGCCAGATCCGCGATTGAAACCAATCGCACCAAGGTTGTCGGCACGGGACTGACGCCTAAGCCGGAACTTGATCTGGATCTGCTTCATCTGACTCCGGATGCCGCCAAAGCATGGCAGCGGAAGACGGTCCGCGAGTGGACGATGTGGGCCAGCAAGAAGGAAAACTGCGATGCCATCGGCATGAACAACTTCGCCGGCATGCAGCAGCTGGTTGTGTCGAATTCGCTGGTGAACGGCGATCTGATCGGTGTGCGCCAGATGCGGGATCCGACACCGCTGAATCCGTATTCCCTGCGGATACAGCTGGTGGAAGCCGACCGGATCAGCACGCCGAACACAATGCGCCTGATCCCTGGCGGGAGCTGGACAGACGGCCGGAACCCGAAGAACGGGAACCGGATCTATGACGGCGTGGAAGTCGATAAGCACGGCATGGTGGTGGCCTACTGGATCTGCAACACCTACCCGAACCAGACGCTTCGGGAACGGGACAAGATCGAGTGGAAGCGCGTCAGGGCGTACAGCACACGAACCGGCCTCCCGAACATATTCCACATCATGGAATCCGAGCGGCCTGACCAGTACCGGGGTGTTTCCTTCCTGGCACCGGTCATCGAAAGCCTGCTGAACATCAGCCGGTATACGCAATCGGAGCTGATGGCCGCGCTGATCCAGAGCTTCTTCACGGCATGGATCGAGACGGAGACCAACCCGGCCCAGATTCCGATGAATGAGGCTTCCTACGGGGACGATGACGATCCGGAGAATCCTCCGGACCGTAACATCTCGGAGAACAGCAATGACTACGAGATGGGTCCGGGCACGATCAACGTGCTGAAACAGGGCGAGAAGATTACCTTCGGAAATCCGAATATTCCCACGCCTGGCTTTGATACCTTTGTGAAGGTCATCTGCAAGGAGATCGGGGCCGCGCTGAATATCCCTTACGACACGCTGCTGAAGGAATTCAACGCCAGCTACAGCGCATCCAGAGCCGCCCTGATGGAGGCTTGGGAGGGATTCCGGATCCGGAGGGAATCGCTGGTCTATCAATTCTGTCAGCCGGTCTATGAGGTGTGGCTTGCCGAAGCCGTAGCCCTGGGGCGCATCAGCGCACCGGGGTTTTTCCTTGATCCGGCAGTCCGGGCGGCATGGTGCAAGGCGCAATGGCTCGGGCCGGTACAGGGCCAGCTGGATCCCACCAAGGAGGTCAAGGCCGACATTCTGGCCATCAGCAAGGGGTTCAAGACCCACGAGCAGGTTACCAGAGAATACGGCGGCGGTGACTGGCACGACAACATGGAGCGCCTGAAGGAAGAAAACCAGGTGCTCAGGGATGCCAATCCGAGCGCCGGAGGGGACGCGGATCAGCTCATCAATGAGCCGGACGATCCCACAGACAATGGAGGTGCGAACAATGCCTAAACGACAGGAATTCAAGCGGCAGGCCTACACGCTTGCCGTGGTCGATGGGAAGCACGCGGAGCTGACGATGTACGGTGACATCGTGGAGACGCGGCCCATTGACTGGTGGACCGATGAACCGGTCCCCGGGAACTTCATCACCCAGGATGAGTTTCTGGCCGATCTGGAGACAATCAAAGGCGCCGAGGATCTGACCATCCATCTGAACAGCTGTGGTGGCGATGCCTACGTGTCCTTCGCCATTCACAACAGGCTGCGGGAGCTGGCAGACGCCGGCATGACCATCACCTGCATTGTGGACGGCGCGGCCATGTCGGGCGGCAGTCTGATCATGTGCGCGGCCGACACCGTGAAGGTTAATCCTTCCTCCCTGATCCTGATCCACGACTGCTGGTCTTACGCCTATGGCCGGATGAACAGCACCGGCCTCCGGAAACTGGCCGATGATCTGGATGTGATCAATGAAAGCCAGGCTGAAATCTATGTCCGGAAGACCGGCATGGAGGCTTCGGAGATCCGGGAGATGATGGCCAAGGAGACCATGATGACTGGCCGGAAGGCCGCGGAGCTGGGCTTCGCTGATGAGCTGCTGGAGAATACGGCCGCGAATGTGTCCGTCAGCGCTGATCACCGCGCCCTGTTCGCCTGCGGACGGAAGATGCGGGTGGCGGCGATGGCCCAGCTGCCGGAAGGACTTCCGGTGCATGAAGAGATCGAATCCGTTACGGAGACGAGTGACGGTGAAGATAACATCACGCCTGAGACCTCAGGCAGAAACAAAGGAGGTATTCCCATGACTTTGGAAGAGCTCAGACAGAGCGATCCCGAAGCGGCTGAAGCCCTGCTTGCAGAGGCTCAGGCCAGCGTCAGCCATGAGGAAGCTGTCAGCGGAGAGCGTCAGCGGATTGCTGAGATCGATGCTGTGGCCAGTCTGTTTGACGCGGACACCGTGAACGCGGCGAAGTACACGAATCCCTGCACCGCGCAGGAGATGTGCTACCGGGCCGCGCAGGAGGCGGCGAAGTCCGGCAAAGCCTTCATGAGTCAGCTGCAGGCCGACTATGAAGAGGATGGCGCGGATGAAGTCACTTCCGCACCCGCCCCCGAAGAGGAGGCAGAACCCACGACCGCTGAAGCCCGGAAGGCCGCTGGCACCGCCATGGCCAAGAAGCTTCGCGGTGAGAAAACTGAGGAGGTGTAAGAACCATGACTCGTGATCTGCATGAAAAGATCGGCTCCGTAACTCCGGAGAATCTGTTTGCTGGTCTGGATCCCCGTGCGCTGACCAAAGCCGGTGTGCTCCGGAAGCTGGGCACCGCTGCGACCCTGGTCCGCGGCACTCTGCTGGCCAAGAGCTCCGGCTCTGCCGGTGATGGCAAACTGGTGATCTTCGGAACCACCGCTGCCACCAACGAAACCCTGACCGCTGACTGCGTCCTCGCTGAGGATGTGGCTGTCGGCACGTCCGCTGATGAGAATGCCCTGGTCTTCATTACCGGCAACTTCAATGAAGATGAGCTGACTCTGGCCAGCGGTGCTTCTCTGACGGAAGCTGACCGGGACGCGCTGCGCGTGCGCGGCATTCTCCTGGGCGCTTCCGAAACCGAAAGCGTTACTGCGTAAGGAGGTATAAAGCAATGTCTGTGCTTGTTAACATCCTGGACACCTACTACATGGCAGGTCTCTGGGAAGGCCTGTCCCCCGTTCCCACCTTCTTCCGTGATCGGTATTTCCCCACCGGGGCCGGCGATATCTACGCGGCCGACAAGGTGCTGGTGGAATACAAGGACGGAGACAATGACATGGCTCCTTTCATGGTCATGGGCGCTGATCCGATCAACGTGAAGCGCGAAGGCTATGAGATCCATGACTACAGCCCCACCTACGTCAGCCAGAGCCGTGATCTGACGGCCGATCAGCTGAAGCAGCGTGGATTCGGCGAAGCGATCCTGTCCAAGAGCACCGAAGAAGAACGTGCCGCGAAGCTGGTGTCTGAAGACCTGGCTATGCTGGAGCGCCGCTTCTCCCGCACGGAGGAATATCTGTGCTCTCAGGTCATGATCAACAACGGCTTCACCATCCAGGAACACCTGGACGAAACCCACACCCGCACCGCGGAACTGAAGTATTACGATCCCGCCAAGGGCAATGACGGTGCCTACACCATCACCCAGTGGGATGCGACCACAACCTTCGCGGATGTGTGCGCGGACATCGAGGCCATGTGTGACGCTCTGAGCGAACGCAGCCTGCCTGCTGTTGACCTGGTTATCGGCCGGAAGGTTCGTGACTTCCTGCTGTCCATGAGCGATTTCCGCGAACTGGTGAATAAGCAGTCCGGAATCATCGTTGCCGAGGGCGGCATCCGTCAGACCCTGAGCCAGTATCAGGGCGTGACGTTCCTGGGAACGATCAATTTTAACGGTTACGACCTGAACGTGATCGTCTCCAACGAACAGTATACCGCGCTGTCCGGAAGCCCCCTGGCTCCCACCAGGACGAACTACTTCCCGGCCACCTCCATGATGGTGACTGCTCCCGCTGCCGGCCATCTGATGTATGCCCACATCGTCCACATGGACGAGAACGGCGATATCGACACCATCACCGGCAAGCGCGTTCCGGATCTGTTTGTCGACCGGAAGAAGAAAAAGCGCGAAATCATCCTGGAGAGCCGTCCTCTGGCCGCTCCGCAGAACTACAGCCCGTGGATCTACGCGGCCGGCGTTGTGGCCTGATAGCCGCGTGAAAGGAGATACGCAGCCATGTTGATCAAGATCATTAACACGACCTATGGGCACCGTCCCATTCTGCCGAACGGGCAGAAATCCCATTACGTGATCCCTGTGAGGCCCGGCAATCCTCCCATTGAGGTGGAACAGGCCGAGGGAGAACGCCTGATCGCCCTGGGAGTGGCCGCAGAGGTCACCCCTGAGAAGATCACAGCCCAGGAGCCGGAGGCGCCAGAAGGGGCCTCTGAGGCCCAAACAGAGGGCACCGCTCTGGAGGATATGAGCTTCAACGATCTGAAGGCGCTTGCTCAAGAGAACGGCATTGACATCGCCGGGATCCGGAGCAAGGCCGGACTGATCGAGGCGATCACCGCGGCACAGGATCCGGAAGACGGATTCCCCGCTCTTGACGCTCAGGATGTGATCGACTGATGGGCTTCAAGGAACAGGCTCTGCAGGACAATCTGAAAACCTTCCTGGACATCAGCACCTTCGGCGAGAAACGAACCGTCACCTTTGATGGGGAAACCTACAGCGGGGACGATGATGAGGGAATCGCCTGTGTGATCAGCCAGATGAAGGAGCAGGACAGGGTCACCGTCATGAGTGACCACGAACACGGGATCTACCGCGTGTCGGCAGTCTTTCACTGCGCCCTGCAGGACATTGGCGGCAGTATCCCGGAGAAAGGCCGGAAGTTCGGAATCTATGATCCGGATGACAACTTTCTCCGGGAATACTATGTCGGCCAGTCCTCCTGTGACCATGGCATGGTCCGGCTGGAGCTGGAAGCACTGGATGAGTGAGGTGATTCGGCATGGGCGTGATTGATGTCAGCGTCAACGAGGCCGGTCTGAATTCACTGGACTATGTAAACACGGTGCTCTTCTCCTTCCCGGGCAAGGCCATGGTGGCAGTCAACAGGGCCGCAAAACGCGCAGGCGCAGCTGGTAAAACGGAGGCGAAGCGCTATGCCACCCGGGTCTACAACATCAAAGCCGGCCAGTTCACAAAGAACACCACGACCACGGTCAAGGTGATGGGCGGCGGCGGTGGCGCGACCAAGGTGATCATCCGGTATGCAGGCGCAATGCTGGATCTGCTGGAATTCAATCCGAGGATTTCAGATTCCGATGGTGTGCGGTATCAGGCGAAGCGCGGAAACGAGGTTCACCTGCAGCATGCCTTCGACATCCAGGCGTACGGCGGTCATGTATATGAGCGTGTCGGCAGGCCGAGATTTCCTGTCAGAAAGAAACTCGGACCTTCCACGCCTCACATGCTGAAAGATACCGAAGTTGCCGATCCGCTGGGAAAGCGGATCATGGAAGTTTTTAACGAGCGTCTGTCTCACGAGATCGGGCGCATTCTGGGACGGTAAAGGAGGGCTGACAGATGACAAGCGTGAAGCTGCTGGAGGCTCTGAAGATCCGCACAGAAGCCGCGATCGAGGAGCTTTTCATGCCGATCAAGCCGACCAAGGGAGAACCGGCTCCGGAGATCCGGATTCCGGCCGTCTACATTGCCAGGCTTCCGGATGAAAAGGCGTCCAACAAATACGCTCCGTATGTCCTGCACACGATTGTGAACACGTCCTACACCCAGCAGCCCGGGGACATGCCTCTGGGGCTGGCCAACGTGCGGACGCTGTTCTGCGTGTATTCCGCAGATGAGCAGGAAGGCGGTCTGCAGCTCCTCAACCTGATGGAGCGCATCCGGATTGACCTGATGGCCAACCCGGTTGTGGAGAAGCAGTTCCGGCTGGACTATGAAGGCGGGATTGAGCAGCTGGTTTATCCGGATGACACCGCCCCGTTTTATCTGGGCGAGATGATGACGGTGTGGAAGATGCCACCCGTCAGAAGGGAGGAACGAAGCGTATGGGACGGACAACCACACAAGTTCTGAAGGATCAGAACACCTACTTCGTGTACATCGGTCCTACGATCAAGAGCGCCGCGCAGCACAACACCATCATCACCGGAACACGGGATGAGGTGCTGAAGAAGCTGGCCGGCGCGATTGAGAAGTATCCCCTGATGGCACAGCTTCTGATCAGCGGCGATGAGCTGGCAGAAGCCCGGAAACAGATTAAGCAGCCCGGCACCCGCCTGTACAACGTGTATCGGCGGTTCGTGAACGGACTCACAAAGAATGGAGGTTAATTACCAATGGCTAAGCATGGCGTCTTTGTGCTGGAGCAGGCCACCAGTGCCGCGACTCCCGCAACGGTTGAAACCGGCGTCCCGTTCTTCATTGGGGCTTCCCCGATTCAGAACGCGGATTCCCCGGCTACCCCCGGCGTCCCTGTCCTGTGCACCAGCTGGAACGAGGCCGTTCAGAAGCTGGGCTATTCCGATGACTGGGCCACCTATCCCCTGTGCGAGGCGATGTACTCTCACTTCAAGCTGTTCAACGTGTCTCCCGCGATCTTCTGCAATATGCTGGATTCCAGCACCATGAAGAGCGCGGTTGCCGCGGCCGACAAGAATGTTGTGAACAAGAAGGTTGCCCTGACCGCCAAGGCGATCCCCGGCAGCGTGGTCGTGAAGAACGGCCAGAACACGCTGGTTCTCGGAACCGACTATGATCTGTACTTTGCCGATGAAGTGCTGACCATCGAAGTCCTGAGCGGCGGCAGCGCCTACAGCGCGACTACGCTGAACGTGGCCTTCGATGAAGTCACCCCCGCCAGCGTGACCACGAATGTTGTGGCAGGCGGCATCGAAGCGGTGGATCTGTGCATGAGCACGATCGGCCTGATCCCCGATCTGATCGTGGCCCCCGGCTATTCCGACAACACCGGTGTCGCGGCTGTCATGGCGGCGAAGGCCGAGGCGATCAACGGCATGTTCCGTGCGAAGGCCCTGATCGACCTGTCCACTGCTGCTACTGGCGGCGCGGACACCTATGACGAAGTCATCGCTCTGAAGAACTCCAACAACTTCACCGATGAAAACGAGATCGTCTGCTGGCCTCTGGTCAAGCTGAGCGATAAGGTCTTCCACCTGTCTACCCAGCTGGCCGGCGTCATCGCCGCGACCGATGCGGAATACGCCGCGCCCCACGTCAGCCCCTCCAACAAGGGTCTGCAGTGCGATGGCCTCGTGACTGCCGCTGGCGGCGAAGTCATCCTCAGCCTGGAGCAGGCGAATATCCTCAACGGTGGCGGTGTCGTGACCGCGCTGAACTTCATGGGCGGCTTCAAGGCATGGGGCAACTACACCGCCTGCTATCCCACCAACCAGGACGTGAAGGACTACTTCATCTCCGTGTCCCGGATGGTGGACTTCGTGGGCAACACCCTGATCCGCACCTTCTGGGGCAAGCTGGATCAGCCCATGAACCGGCGTCTGATCGACACCATCCTGGATTCCTGCAACATCTGGCTGAATGGCCTGACCGGCTCCGGATACATTCTGGGCGGTCGGTGCGAGATGATCGATGCGGAGAATCCCGAGACCAACCTGATGGCTGGCATCATCAAGCTGCACGTGTTCGTCACGCCGCCGTCTCCCATGCAGGAGCTCGATTTCGTGATCGAGTACGACCCGGCGTACGTAACCGAAGCGCTGAGCTAAGGAGGGAAATGACCAATGGCAAAGCAGCCTGAATCCAACGTCCTCTTTGAGCTGTATGAGGACGGCAACAACTACATGGGCCTGACGCAGGCCACTCTCCCGAACATCGCTTTCCTGGTCCAGCAGATCAGCGGCGCCGGCATGAACGGCAACATCGATGTGCCGATTGCCGGTATGCTGGAAGCGATGGAGCTGTCTCTGAACTTCCGGAGCCCCACGGATGCGGCGAAGTCCCTGGCCGCGCCCAAGTCCCACCATCTGGATCTGCGTGTCGCGGCCCAGTATTGGGACAATGTCGGCGCTGAGTACGGGATCGAGGCCGACAAGTACGTGATGGTCACCCGGCCGAAGGCGATGAACCCCGGCAATATCCAGCCGGCCACTCCCGCGGACACCGCGAACACCTTCTCGGTCGTTTATTACGCCGGGTACAAGGATGGCCAGAAGATCTGGGAGGTCGATCCCACGAACTACATCTGCACCGTCGACGGTGTGGATTACTTCGCCCCCATCCGCAAGGCCCTGGGCAAGTAAGCACCTCGGGCTCTGGCGTAACACCAGAGCCCCATTCTTTTTATCCATGAAAGGAGACGAAACACCATGGCAGCTGAAATCAAAAAAGAACTCCCGCAGGACGTGGCCACCGAGGAAAGCACCGGCGCTGTTGTCGTGAATTTGAAGAAGCCTCTGGATTATAACGGCCACATCTACGAGAGTCTGACGTTCGATCTGGAGAACCTGACCGGCAAGGACAGCATGGAGGTCGAGGCAGAGCTGATACAGCGCAAGAAGGGCGCTGTCATCGTAGGCGCACTGAACAACGACTACATTCTGGGCATTGCCGCCAAGGCCTGCAAGGAACCGATCGGATCCGATGCGTTCCTGACGATGAGCCTCAAGGACTTCAACAAGGTCAAGGAGGCAGTCAGAAATTTTTTGCTGAAATAGGCGCCAGCGGTGGTGACGGCGGGGACTGGCTGAGACAGAACTCACTGAAGATGTCGAAGACCTTCAACACTCCGGTGTCGTACTGGATCAGCCTGCCCCTTGCCGCTTTCACCGCATGGATCCGCGCCGGCAATACCGTGATCGAAGAAGAAAACGAAGAAATCAGAAAGGCTCGCAAGAAGCGGTAAGCCTTTTTATTTTACCCGAAAGGAGATGCAGAGATGGCCGCAAACTATCAGATGTTGTTCGAGCTGAACGCGGCCCTGGGCGGCGGCTTCGCTTCCGCTTTCTCTCAGGGCTCACAGCAGATCGACAACATGAAAGCCAAGCTGGATGCGCTGAACGCATCCGGAAGCACCGGAGACCTGCTTGGCGGCATCTCCGCAGCCCTGCAGACCGCAGGCGTGATTAAGGGGCTGGAAGCAGCCTATGAAACGCTGAAGGAATGCGCGGACGCATCCATCGAGTTTGAAAGTGCCATGACCGGCGTATCCAAAACAACGGATATGTCGGCATCCGAGCTGGAGGCCATGTCCCAGGCGGTGATGAAGCTCTCTACGGAGATCCCTATCACTACCACGGAGCTGGCCAACGTGATGGAAGTTGCCGGTCAGCTGGGCATCAGCAAGGACAACCTGCTGGACTTCTCCACCACCATGAGCATGCTGGCCACCGCCACCACCATGACGGCAGACGAAGCGGCTACCATGCTGGCCCAGTTTGCAAACATCACTCAGATGGATCCGAGCCAGTACAGCAACCTGGCATCCGCGGTGGTCGATCTGGGCAACAACTACGCCACCACAGAGCAGAAGATCATCGACATGGGCCAAGGCATTGCCGCTGCCGGATCCCTGGCAGGCATGAGCGAGGCCGACATGATGGGCCTGTCCGCAGCCGTTACCTCCCTGGGTATTGAAACTGCGGCAGGCTCCACCAGCATGTCGAAGCTGATCAGCAAGCTGAACATGGCCGTGGAAACCGGGGATGGTCTGGGAGACTTCGCCAGCGTAGCCGGCATGAGCGCATCCCAGTTTGCGGAAGCATGGGGCAATGACGCGGCGAACGCGCTGGCCACCTTCATCACCGGCCTTAATGATGTGGAGCGCAACGGCGCCTCCGCATCCGTCATTCTGAACGATCTGGGGATCACCGAGACCCGGATGCAGCGCATGATTCTGTCTTTGGCGGGATCCGGCGATCTGATGTCCAACGCCATCCGGGACGCGAATGACGCCTTCCGGGAAAATACCGCCCTCTCCGCTGAAGCAGAGAAACGGTATGCCACCACCGAAAGCCGTCTGAAGATGCTTTCCAACGCAGCCAACAATGTGAAGATCTCCGTTGGCGATGCGTTGACTCCAATGATTGCCAGCGTTGCGGACGGCCTTACGGGCGTCCTGGAGCCCATTGCGGAATTCATTGAGCAGAACCCGGCTATCGTCCAGGGACTGACCGCCTTCGTGGGCGTGCTCGGCCTGGCCACTGCGGCGATCACCGCATATACCGCCGTCACGAAGCTGGCGGCAGCGGCGAACCTGCTGTTCGGTGGATCCATCCCGGGCATTGGCATCATCCTGGGCGTTGCCGCTGGCATCGGCCTTCTTGTGGCCGGGATCAGCGCTATCTCCGGAGCGATTGACGCGGCGAATCCATCCTTCGAAGATCTGGACGCGCAGTTCGATTCGCTGAACGAGAAGGCGAAGGAACAGCAGGCCATCATTGACCTGGCTGAGGAATACAAGAGCCTGTCCGAGGAAATCGCCAACACGGAAGCGGCGATGAAGTTTAAGGCAGAGCTGGATATCGGCGATGTCTCCGAGGAAAACCTCAAGCTCATTGACGAGCTGAAAGGCAAGATGGAGAACAAGACCGCCGAGCTGAAGCAGACGCTGGAGCTGGCCGGGGCTGATGACATCTCCGATGATGACATGGCCCGGCTGATCGAGCTGGCCGCGAATGCACAGACCTCTGACGATACGATCAGGCAGACCCTGGAGCTGATGGGCGTGGATGAAGTCACGCCGGAGATGATCCAGCAGGTCCGCGATTTCGCCAGTGCGGTCACAACCGATTCCGGCACACTGGAGCAGGAGCTCCGGCTGATCGGTTTCGATGACGCCACTGTGGCCAGCATGGGCTATGGCAGCTACAAGGATTTCGTAGCCGACGTAGCGGCCGGAAACGTGGTGGTCAACGCGGACGGCACCATCACGCAGCGCCTCGATCTGGGGCAGGTCGCGCCGACAGACATGGAGCTGATCAAGCAGATCGCGGAGAACAACGGCTACGTGGTCACAGCTGACGGCAAGGTGACCCAGACGCTGGACATCGGTGGCTTTAAGGAGAAAGACCTTCAGCAGCTTGAGAGGCTGAAACAGGCCGTTACCAACGAAGAGGCGAAGCTGACCCAGAAGCTGGAACTGCTGGGTGTGGAGAACGTCACTCCCGAAAAGCTGAACACCTTCCTGCAGGTCAAGACGAACACCGCTGACGGCGATCACGAGCTGAAACAGATGCTTGAGCTGGAGGGCATTGAGAATGCCACTCCCTACCAGATCAATCAGCTGAAGAACTTCATCCGGAACGTCCAGACCAAGGAAGGCAAGGTTACCCAGAAGCTGGAGGCGATGGTCAGCACTGATCAGCTGGCGGCTCTGGGCTACGCCACCATGGCAGACTTCGTGGCGGCTGTGAATGCCGGCGAGGTTGTTGTCAATGCGGACGGCACCGTCACCCAGACGGTGAATGTGGAAGGCGATGTGGCCGCGCTGAAGCAGGCCTGGGAGGATGAGAACGCGCTGGCTGAAGCCCAGGCGGCATCCGCTGCGGCAGCTGATGAACTGGCGGCAAAGCGTGCGCGTCTGAAGGAAGTTACCGACAGCCTGCGGGATTCCTCTGGAGGCATGGTTAGCGCCACCGATCAGGAAACGGAAGCTCTCCGGAACCAGATCGAAGCATACGAGGCTGTGGCGCAGGCCAGAAAGGATTCCTACACCGCGCAGGCGCTTGATACGGTCCAGAAGCAGAGCAAGCAGTATGTACAGTCTCTCCAGGATGAAGCCGAAGCCATGCGGAACCTTGAGCAGGCGCAGGGACGGGCAAAAATCGCCCAGGAGCTGACTGCCGGAGGAGATGCCGCAACATACCTGCGCAGCGAGCTTACTTCGCTCGGGCAGGCTATACAAGACTATGACGGCGATGACTGGTTCAGAGACGGGAACGAGCAGGCAAAGGGCTTGCAAGACAGATTCTTCGCACTGCAGGAAACCATCAACGCTGTCACTGGGGAGAAACATGATTTCACCGGAAACTTCCTCCCCGGCATGGAAGCCACCATCAACAGCATGAAGACCGACACCCTGGCGGTTGCGGACGGCTGGAAGACGGCGATTGATGAGGCCGGCAAGTATGCTGATCAGGTGGAAGCAGCGGACAAGATCCAACAGGAATATCTGCAGAACCTGATCAACGGTGTCGTGGACGGCACCATGACATACGATCAGCTGAGGGACGCATTGACTGCGGCCTATGCCGATTACGAAAACGGCGGCGAAATCGTAGCGGAAACCATGAAGCAGGTTGAGGCCGGCGTGAATGCCGCCAAGGCCGCTGCGGAGGGATCCGGACAGACTGCACAGAGCGAAGCAGATACCGCTGTTGCTGCTGTGGGCTCCGTTATCGAGCGGATGGAAGCCTTGAAGAAGGCTTACGATGAGGCTAAGAAGGCGGCTCTGGGAGCCCTGGGAGGCCGCTTCGGGCTGTTCGATGAGGTGGGCGAAGGAGCGGAATCCAAGACCACCGAAGAGATGCAGACCAACATGGACGCCCAGACCAAATACTGGGAGCAGTACAACACGAACCTGCAGACTGCTCTGGACAAAGGTCTGGCTCCGGCCATCGCCAAACAGCTGGCAGACGGATCCGCTGAAAGCGCGGCCACTCTGCAGACCCTGGCCAATGCCTCCGAAGAAGAGATCGGCAAGATCAACGAATCCTTCGAGAAGGTTGAAGCCGCCAAGGAGCTGCTGGCCACCACCATCGCGGATATGGAAACCCAGTTCACGGAGGGCATGGCCGCTTTGACGGAAGAGCTGGCGTCCACCGTTGCGGACCTGGACATGAGCTCCGAAGCCGGTGAAGCTGCAGTAGCCACTATGGAAGCGTATGTGGCGTCCATTTCCGGCGCCGCAGGTGACGCCGGAGCAGCAGGCAACGAAGTAGCCTCCGCTGTTAACGCGGCTCTGGCCACCATCGAAAGAGACGTCACCATTCACATCGGTTACAGCGTGGATCCGATGCCGAACGTTCCGATACCGAAGGGCAGTGTCCCAAAGAACGCTATCGGTTCCGATTACGCAGCCGAAGGTATTCACCTGGTCGGTGAGGAAGGCCCTGAGCTGGTTTACATGGGCGGCGGCGAAAAGATTCTGACGGCCCATGAAACCGTAAACGCCATCTCCGGGGCCACCCGAAGCGATGGAAACGTCATCGAGGTTTCGTTCTCCCCGGTCTACAACGTGAGCGGTGGAAACGCCGCGGAGATCCGGTCGATGCTGGAAAGCCAGACGCAGGATCTGAGAGACCAGGTTGAGCGGATCATGGAGGATGTGCTGACGGATCACAGACGGACAGCCTATGCGTAAAGGAGGGATGAACCATGGCCACCACCTACAGAACAGTCCAGGGGGACATGTGGGACTCCATCGCGCATAAGCTGGCCGGCACTTCGGACGTTGTGGCCCAGCTGATCGAGGCGAACCTGGACAAGAGCGATATTTACATCTTTTCAGCCGGCATCGAGCTTACGGTGCCGGACTTCAATAACTACGCGGCCGATGAGGAATTCTACCCGCCGTGGAAGAAATGAGGTGAGGACGCTTGGCTGATGCTGATATCTATCGGACTCAAATGACCTACGCCGCGCATGAGCTGGCCAGACGGCCTGCCTGGAAGATCAAGATCAAAGGCGTAGACGTGACCGACATCGTGAACCGGGATCTGCTCTCCGTGGACATCACGGACAATGAGAGCGAAGCCACGGACGATATTCAGATCAAGGTGGCAGACCGGGACGGGAAATGGGTTCAGCGATGGCTGACGGAAAGCATCTTCCAGGGCGCCACCGTGCGCGGCCTGAAGATCGAGGCTTGGGTTGGCGTCCGGATCGGAGAAAAGGTTGTCCAGCAGAAGTCCGGAACCTTCCACATGGACAGTTTGAAGGCCAACGGACCGCCAAACACCGTCACGATCAAGGCTTCCTCACTTCCCGCCAAAGGCGGCATTGCAGATGAAAAGCGGAATAAAGCCTGGGAGAACTACACGCTAAAGGGCATCGCGGCAGAGATTGCCGGAAAGGCCGGGCTGTCCCTGACCTATGACGCGCCGACACACAAGTATGAGCGCCGGGAGCAGAACGAGATGGCAGACCTGGCCTTCCTGCGAATCCTCTGCCGGGAAGCCGGAATCAATCTGAAAATCTCTGACGGACGGATGGCGCTGTTCGACAACGCGGCGTATTCCAAACAACCAAGCGTCATGACCATTCGCTGGAATGACGGCTCCTACACCAAATGGAGCCTGGAGACCGGATCGAGGGATATCTCCTACGACTCCTGCATCCTGCGGTACGCGCATCCCTTCAAGGGGCTGATCACCGGGTCCGCTGAATCGGAGAAGTACGCGGAGAATTCCGAACACAATCAGCTGATCATCACCAATCGCCGGGTGGAAAGCAAGGCCGAAGCGCAGGAGATCGCGGCGCAGGAGCTGCGGCTGAAAAACGAATTCGGTGAGACTGCCACCTTCACGCTGCCGGGGAATCCCGCGCTGATGGCCGGGCTGAATGTCGATCTGAAGGGCTTCGGATACTGGGACGGGAAACATCCCATCAAGTACGTGAAGCACAAACTCAGCTCCTCCGGATACACCACGGAGATTAAGCTGGGCGGCGATATCAGCCGGCACTCCACCGGGTACGATGACTACACCCTGGGCTTCGGAGAGATGGTCCGTATCGGCAAGGTTGTGGACATCTCCGGGAACCGGGCCAGAGTGAAGTTTACCTCTCAGGGGATCATCTCTGACTGGCTGGAAATCGCGCAGTTCCCGCACTGGGTGATCACGGATCAGCACAAGACCCAGAGCGCCCGGCACAAGCACGACATTGACGCAAAGTGGACGATGATCCTGGACTCCCTCGGCGGGAACCTGACAGGCGGCAAGACCGACGCTGACGGTGGCCACCTGCATCAGATCATCTGGGACGGTCACGGAATCGAATACCTGCAGTGGTGGCCCGGCATCGGGGATGAAGCGATCTGCATCTTTCCGACCGGGTGCGACAGCCACGGCTACATTGTGGGGTGCATACGATGAAAACGGGCATGCTGGGAGACGTTACCTTCGAGGTCAACGATCAGACCTACCGGACCATCCGGAACCTGACGCGATCCACGAAGGCGAACTACTCCACCCATAACCTGATCGGAAAGACCGGCATTCTGGAATTCACCGGGGTGGATCCGGAAACGATCAGCTTTGAAATCCTGTTCTCCGCATGGTTCGGGGAGAATCCGGAGACCTGGAGGAAGAAGCTGGACAAGATGCTGCGGAACGGAAAGGCCGTCTATTTCGTCCTGGGCACCGCGCCCATCGGGGACAAGTGGGTTCTGGAGGACGTGCAATACGCCACGGAATTCTATTACAAGGACGGCACTCCTGCAGATTACCGTGCTACGATCAATCTGAAGGAATACAACTGAGAAAGGAGGCCGGAGGCGTGATCATCATCGACACGGCCAAGGAGCGAAAGCTGACTCTGGCCCCCGCGACAGAGCAGGAAGCCAGAGAGCAGGAGCTGTACATCCTGATCAGCACCATCAAGGGCGAATGCCCTCTGTACAGAGATTTCGGCATTGCCTCGGATTACCTGCACATGCCGACCAACGCGGCCCAGACATCCTTTACCATGGCGGTTACGGAAGCGCTGAAGCGGTATATGCCGGATGTAACGCTGGACAGCATCCGGTTCAACTTTGAGGACGGGATGCAGGGCATTGCGCATCCGATTCTGGAGGTGAGTGACCTATGAGCAGAGATACGACTCCGTACATCTTCATCGATGCGGACCCGCAGACTCTGGTGGAAACGCTGACCGCGAAGTATGAGAGCATCGCGCAGCGCACCGTGCATCCGGCCAGCCCGGAGAAGCTGTTCATTCAGTGGGTGGCGGCTACCATGGTTCTGCTGGCAGAGCAGATCAACTTCGCCGGGAACCAGAACATCCCGAGTAAGGCTACCGGCGAAGGACTGGACAATCTGGCGCAGATCTTCTATGCGCAAACCCGGCCCCAGGCTACGCCGGCAAAGACCACGCTGCGCTTCACGGTATCGGCCGGGAATTCCGGCTATGCTACGGCGAACATCCGCTTCTCGGTTTCCCCGGATGAAGACAATGAAATCGTCATCCCTCAGGGAACCAGGATCGCGAACAGCGCCGGAACGCTCATCTTCGTAACAGACGAAGAAGTGACAGTTCCGGCCGGAGATGCCTTCGCTACGGTCAGCGCCACCTGTACGACCTACGGAACGGCCGGAAACGGGCAGGCTGTCGGAACACTGACCAGATGTCTGGACACGATTCCTGGCCTGCGCAGTGTCACAAACACCACGGCCAGCTCCGGAGCAAGAGACTTCTCCATCCTGATCCCGCAGGGCACCCGGGTCACGACTTCAGACTCCGCGATTGTCTTTGCAACGGATGAGGATGTGTATGTTCCGGCTGATTCCATCTACGCGGATGTTGCCGCCACCTGCGAGACGGCGGGGACCGTTGGCAACGGATACGAGGCCGGGCAGCTTAACACCTGCGTAGACCTGTTTGACTACTACGCCAGCGTGTCCAACATCACGGCGAGTGACAGCGGGAGCGATACCGCCACGGACGATGAATTCTACGATCTGCTGGTCACCGGGCAGGATGCCTACACTTCTGCCGGAGCCAGAGGCGCGTATGAGTATTACGCCAGGCGGGTATCGACATCGATCCGGAACGTGGTGGTCAATTCGCCGGAGCCCTGTGTGGTTCACATCTACGCGGTCATGGATGACGGGACACCCGCATCCAGCGAGATGAAGGCGGCGATCCTTGCGGCTTGCAATGATGAGGATGTCCGGCCTCTGACGGATCAGGTGTCCGTGGAAGATGTGGAGCTGGTCTACTACAACATCAATCTGACCTACTACCTGAGCCGGGATTCCACCGAAAGCGCCGCCACCATCGAAGAGAATGTGGCTGCTGCCGTGCAGGAATACATCGCCTGGGAGAGCGCGAAGGTCGGGAGGGACATCAATCCCTCCAAGCTGAATCAGCTGGTGGTGGCGGCAGGCGCGAAGCGGACCGTCATTCATTCTCCGACCTTCACCGTTCTGAAGAACGGCACCGTGGACGATCCCACGGTCGCGGATCCGGAGGACTACGTTCCCCAGCTGGCAACTATCGGCACAGTGACCCTCACGAACGGAGGGTATGAAGATGAGTAAGGGAATCACGCAGGAGGCCATGCTGAGCGTCCTGCCGGGTGTTCTGGCCCGGGATGACGGCATGTACAGCCTGGCTCAGCTGATCGGCTGGATCATCGACAAGGACAGCGGCAAGATCGATTCTCCGGCCATCTTCCAGAACATCGACAGCCTGGATGAAGACCTGCTGGATCTGCTGGCCAAGGATTACAAGATTGACTGGTACGATTATGACGGCACCATCGAAACCAAGCGCAATCAGCTGAAAAGCAACTGGTTCGTCCGGAAGAAGATCGGAACAGTCGGCGCCGTCAAAGCGGCGCTCCGGGATGTATGGCCGGATTCGACCGTGGAGGAATGGTACGAGTACGGCGGCGATCCCGGATACTTCCAAGTTCTTCTAAGCCTGAACACCGAAGGAACGGTGCCTTTTAATAAAGCTGTCCGGATGGTCGAAGTATTCAAACCTGTTCGGGCGCACATTGACGGGTATCCGATTCTCCGGATCCGCTGCGGAATCGTCATCAAGACGAAGAAGAGCGCGAACATTCTGTATCACGTTCCTCAGGCCGGCACGGTTCCGAGAAGATCCACTCACGGAGACAAATCCTATGAGGATATCGTCATCCAGACGGAATCTGACGGGCAGGAATATCATGTGCCGGTTACCGGTCAGGTAACCGCCGGAACGTATCCGGATTATTCCACCCATGGAGACATGGAAAGCGGAGGCGTGGAAGTGTCCGCAGCTTCTGAATCTGTCGGTTACGGCATCCGGAAATGCGGAACGCCGATCAATTCACTATTCTGAGGGAGGTGATGAGCCATGCTGCAAGCTGCAGCCTTCACGGATCTGCGAAACTATATCACGAAGCGGATCTACAAAGCACAGTATCAGAGAGGCGGCTCCTGGTACGACACGGCTCTGGTGAGTAAGGAAGTGACCTCGAAGGGCATTGCCCGGATCAAGGTGCAGATTTCTCCCGGAGTTGCCTGCACGATCACCGGTGTCCGGCTGATCAACACCGACAATCAGGTCTGGGCCACCAAGGCGATCAGCGTTGTGCTGGAAACAGCAGACACGAACCTGCTGCAGTGGTTCGACTTTGAGATCACGGAGGAGGAAAGCTAATGTACAACCGGACGTTTTGGGTAGACGAAACCGATCAGTACGAAAACCGGTACCGGGAAGTAGCCAACGATGACGGTACGATCACCCACACCAAAGTCACCGGGGAAGTGTATGTTGAGGGCACTCCCCAGAGCGCGAGAAACTTCAACAACCTCGAAGACGGCGTCATGGACGCGCATGTGGCGCATGCCCTTCTTCTCCAGGCCTTCCGGGAAAAAGGCTGGGAAGACGATGACCGTCTGGATGCCCTGGAGAAGGCCACCGTGCAGGAGACCGGAACGGTCACCCTGACGAACAGCCAGGAATTCCCGTTCAACAATTCCAAGAAGTCCGTGGCCCTGGCCAACGTGAGAGACAATCTGAACTATGTAGTCGTGGTGGTCAGCAAGACCGCAGCTGACGGCGGCAACATCGGCGAGATTGAGATCTCCGAGCGGCAGGTCAACGGCTTCAAGATCGCTTTCACCGGCAGCTCGAAGAGCGTGACGGTAGTCTATGCTGTGATTGGAGGTTACGACAAATGATTATCGTGGAAAAGAATGAAGGCCCGAAGATCGACTACGAGATCCAGAACACGGCCACCAAGAAGAAGATCACCTTTGACGATGATCTGACCATCAACCTGGTTAAGCGTGAGGAAGACTGGCCCGTACACATCGATGTCTGCTTCGATGCTGACGGATGCCTGGTCATCGGTACCGCTGCCGGCCGCGCTTATGTCGCGGAGATCGACATCCCGGCCCGGGAGTACATCTATCCGGAACCCGGCGATGAAGGCGAAGAGCAGGAGCCCCCGACCCCTGTTCCGCTGGATCTGGACAAAGTCACCCTCAGCCTGTGGGCTGTGGAGTAAAGGAGGCAACCGAACATGGCTAATTTCGATCTGAGCGCACTTGCGCTGAAAGCAGTCTGCCCCAGCAATGAAATTCTGTATGACGATCAGGGCATGCCATCCGTCATGGTGAAGATCCCGAAGATGACCTACGCGGAGCTGGGCCTCGGAGATTCCACCGCGACCTTCCCGGCCTTCATCGTGAACGGCACAGAGGTCAACGAGATCTATATTTCCAAGTATCAGAACATCGTCATGAACGGCCGCGCCTATTCTCTTCCCGGGCAGGATCCGAAAACCAGCATCAACTTCGATCAGGCTATTGCGGCCTGCTCCGCGAAGGGCGATGGATGGCATCTGATGACCGCCTTTGAATGGGGCGCTCTGATTGCCTGGTGCGAGAAGAACGGCTTCATTCCGCTGGGCAATAATAACTACGGCAAGCACAGCTCCGAATCCAACTACAAGGCCCTGCCGGCCACCACGGACGACACGCATTACGCAGTCCGGACGCGGACCGGTACCGGCCCTCTGACCTGGTATCATGATCAGACGCTGGACGGCATCGCGGATCTGTGCGGAAACGTCTGGGAGTGGACGGGCGGCATCCGGAGCGTGTACGGCGAGCTGCAGATCCTGGTGAACAACAACGCGGCCGATTCCGATCACAGCCAGGGCGCCAGTTCCTCTGAGTGGATGGCCATCAATGCCAGCACTGGCGAACTGGTCACGCCTGATGGATCCGGAACGACCTCCGGCACGGTGAAGATGGACTGGGTCAGCAGCAAGCTGACTTATTCCACATCGATCACTGACAGCGCTCCCGGAGAACACAACTGCAACTTCAGCGTCATCGCATTCGCTTCCGGTATTGGAGATGCTGCGAAGAACCTTCTGATTGCTCTTGGAATGGCTCCGAAGTCCGGAAGCATTATTTCCGGCCATCTGTGCTACTTCAACAACGCGCAGGCCGAGCGCTCGTTCATCCGCGGCGGCAACTTCAGCATCTCCGCCAGCGGCTTCGCCTCGTTCTACGGCTACCTCGCTCGTTCCAGCGCGTTCGGCCACTTCGGGTTCCGCTCCGCTTATATCAAGCTGCCAGCTGCTTAACTGAAAGCTGTAATCACCGCGAAAGCGGTGATTCCCTTCCGCGCGAAGCGCGGAAAATTTTTGAGCCAAAAATTACGTATTTCGTAATTTCCTTCCATGACCCGGAATACTCTTCCGGAACCCCTTGAAAACCGGTACTTCCTACCGATATACTGCGTTCCGCAGTATATCGGTGCAGGAGGTGCTGGGATGGCTACTGAAGACTTCAAGCTTCTGCAGAAGGTGCAGGACATGATGGAATACGGCTATCCCATGCTCAACCAGTTTCCGAAAGCGGAGAAGTTCTCCCTGGCGCAGGACATCCGGCATTGCATGAACAATATCCTTGAGCTGACCATCACCGAGGATAAGAAGTATACGAAGAAAACCACGCTGGAAAGCCTGGACATCGAAAACGCCAAGCTGCAGATCTATCTCCGCGTAAGCTTTCGGCTGAAATACATCTCGAAGCACACCTACGGCGTGTGGGAAGAAAAGACGGTCGAAATCGGAAAGATGATCGGAGGCCTGATCAAGTCCATCAGTGGCAGGCCAAAGTCATAGGGTCCAGCTCACGTTTGCGGCGCTCGTTCAACCGCGGCGGCAACTACAACAACACCGCCAACGGCTTCGCCTCGTTCAACGGCAACAACGCTCGTTCCAACGCGAACGGCAACATCGGGTTCCGCTCCGCTATACCTGCTGGAAAATCCGGTCACGATGCTGGAAGCTTACGGGCTTCCTCCCAGAGCCGTGCAGGTAAAGGGAACTGGCTCCTCGGTCAGGGGATTCCTGGAAGAAAAATCTTTAGTCCTGGTGCCTCTCCGGATGTGCCAGGATGGTCAAGGAAGGCCGTATGGAAAAGTATCAACATGTGTTCGACAGGTTCATCACCTTCGAGAACCAGTATGATGGATACCGGCTGGCGCAGAGAGATAAGCGCTACAAGCCTGAGGTGCTGGCCTATACGGCTGACCTTGAAGGAAATCTCATCGATGGCATTAACCATCTGATCTGGAAGGATTACAAGATCGGGAAAGCCTTCGAGTTCTACGAATACTTCCCAAAGAAACGGATCATCACAGCATGGCCATTCAAAAACCGGGTGATCAACTGCGCGGCGTACAATGTCCTCTGGCCGATCTACGTCAAGAGCATGTACGAACACAGTTACGGCTCCATCCCGGGGATGGGCCAAGTCAAAGCAGTTAAGCAGCTGCAGAGATGGATGCGGATAGCCAGGCTGACCGGGAAGAACCAGTGGATCGGCAAAGCCGATGTCGCGAAGTTCTTCTTCCGGATCCCACATGAGGTTCAACTGCGGGAGCTGGGCAAGCCCCTGGATGATCCGGACATGATGTGGTTTCTGGAAACCTGCATCAAAGGGGACGGAAGGCCCACGGGCCTGCCGCTGGAATTCAGTGATCCTACGGAATGTGAGCGAATCTTCGGCATCGGGATGCCGGTTGGCAGTCTGATCAGCCAGATGACCGCAAACGTGGTGCTCACTCCGATGGATAACTTCATGAAGCGGATCATCCGGATCCCGAAGCACATCCGGTACATGGATGATTCGATCATCATGGGAGACAGTAAACAGGAGGTCTGGGACGCGCTGGGCGCGATGGATGACTTCCTGCAGGAGAACATGGGCCTGCAGCTGAACAACAAGACTGCCGTCATGCGATATGACGAAGGAGTGGAATTCGTTGGACGGATCGTCTCGCCGGACCGGATCACGCTCCGGAAGAGCAGCAGTCTTCAGATGAAGCAGCATCTGGACTATGTGAAGAAAGCCTATGCCAACCGGGAGGTTGAACTGGACTACGCCCTGGATGTGATGCAAAGCTATCTCGGCCTGCTGAAACATACGGACTGCGTAGCCCTACGGGAAAAGATATGTGAGGATTACGTCCTCATCAGACATTCGGCACCGGAAGCCTGACAGGCCCGGCGCCTTTTTCATATCCAAAACAATTTCAGAAATGGCGGTGAGGACCATGACTCAGGTACAGCCGATTGAGGGAATCACCCCGGAAATGCTCTGGAACTTTGTTCTGGTGCTTTTGGGGCTCTGCGCAGTCGTAGTGCTGGTTTACAAGGTTATTGAAATCGTTCGGAAAGAGCGTGAACGGAAGGAAAAGAAGAACAAGTTGGCCGACAAGGATCTGACCGATGAGATCGCGGAGAAGGTGCTGGAAAAGCTGGAACCGCGATTCAAGGATATCGAAACAAAGCTGACCACCGATAAGAGCCGGCTCGATAACCACGAGACTTCCATCAAGAATCTGAACAGCTCGATCGACACGATCAAGGACGGAATGCAGGTAACCGCCGATGCCCTGACGGCGATCCTGGATCACGAGCTGCATAACGGAAACGCCGATCAGATGCAGAAGGCCCGGGATGACCTGCAGAAATACACCAACGGCCTGATCAAAAAGGTGTGATGAGCGGTGAAACAGTTTGATCCAAGAAAGCAGTTTTCCAAACGGCTGGCCAGATACGGCGCGGTCTTCTGGGGGCTGTATCTGCTGATCATCGCCGCACTGATCTACTTCCAGCCGGAAACGGCTATTGCATGCGTCTACCTGGTTCTGATCGTGACGGTCAACAAGATGCTCGACACCTGGGCCTACACGAAGAACAGCACCTACGAGAAGGGGCTGCTGGCCTTGCTGGAAAAGACGAAGATGGAGCTGAGCCTGAAAGGCATTGCGCAGAATGTTTCCGGAAAGAAGACCGAGAAGGGAGACGATAGCGATGAAGAAGGTTCTGTAAGCGAAGAGGATGAAGGAGAAGGAGGTAATGGCTGATGCTTGATCTGAACAAGATGATTGATTCCGCGCACGAGTGCATCGGATGGCCGTATGAGTCCCCGGGGACGAACGACAAGAACGGCATTGACTGTTCCGGCATGTTCGTCAAAATGTACCGCGACCAGGGCGCGAAGATCTACCACGGCAGCAATACGATCTTCCGGGAATACTGTTCGGAAACCGGGAAGATCACCAGCGCCAGGGATCTGCAGGTCGGCATGGCCGTGTTCAAGTGCAAACCCTGGACGGATGCCGACAAGGGAAACAAGTGGTACGGGACAGAGCCCGGGAACCTGAGCCACATCGGATTCGTGACCAGCGTCAATCCGCTGGAGATCACGCACTGCACCAGCCCCGTAGCAAAGACGGATTCCACCATCGGCAAATGGGCTTACTGGGGGAAGCTGAAGGATGTGGACTACGGCGGGAGCCCATCGCCGGAGCCTGGACCCGATCCGGAGCCGACGCCGGTCACCAAGACCATGTATGTCTACGCCGAAAACGGGAAACCTGTGAACATGCGCAGGAAGGCCAGTAAACAGGCCGAGCTGGTGGAGCGTGTTCCGGTCGGCGCTTCTGTCATCTGGCAGAAGGATGACGGCAACGGCTGGGCCTACGTGAAGTATCACGGGTTTGTCGGATGGATGATGGACTGCTACCTGGTTAGCGAGCCTACACCGGCGCCTTCTCCGGATCCATCACCGGATCCCGAGCCTGATCCGGATCCTGTGCCGCCCGGAACCATGGCCACCGTCTGGGCGGAGAATGGGAAGCCGGTCAAAATGAGATCCCGGCCTTCCACCGGATGCAATCTGTATGATGAGCTGCCGGTCGGCACGGAGGTCGAGATCGTGAAGTATGCCGACAACTGGTGCCGGGTGAACCACGGCGTCCGGAAGGGCTGGTACATCATGACAAAATTCCTCGGCCTGGGCTGAGAAGAAACGAAAGGAGAAACGGAACCATGCAAATTGACCTGACACAGATTGACCTGACACAGATCATCCTGGCGGTGATCACGCTAATCTTCGGCATCCTGATGAGGTATGTCATTCCCTCCGCGAAGAGCAAGCTCAACACCGATCAGATGGAGCTGCTCCGGATCGCGGTGAAGACCGCCGTTTATGCGGCCGATCAGCTGTACAATTCCAACCAGGGACAGGAGAAGTTGGCCTATGTTGTGGATTTGCTACACAAGCAGGGATATGTCCTTGATCCTAAGCAGGTGGAAGATACCACCCGGGCATTGATCGAAGCCATGGTGAAAGAGCTGAAGCTGGAGCAGGCGAAAGTCGCTGCCGGCTGACAATCGAATAAGCAGACGAAGACCCTCTCGGAGAAATCCGGGAGGGCCTTTTTTGTTTGTCTGAGTCGCATGTCATGCGGATACCTATCAGATTCTT
Source organism: uncultured Eubacteriales bacterium (assembly GCA_902778055.1). GTDB lineage: Bacteria > Bacillota > Clostridia > Christensenellales > Aristaeellaceae > Aristaeella. The sequence goes on from CACYWL010000001.1 coordinate 253,569, forward strand.
GCAGATTTGAGGCACAGCATGCCTCTGGGTGCGCGGACGGTAGATTCTCCATCCGAAAGCTGGAACGCGAAATAGGGGCCTTTCTGAGCGAAATAGAGGCATTCGATATTTTTTCAAATTCAAATCGCGTGCTATGCGATATTCAGGCCTGAGAGACGCAAGAAGGCCCCTCCGCTTCCGGACGGTAGATTCTTCATCCGGAACAGCAGAGGGGCCTCAGCGGTCAAATCTGGCAGGAATTCGGCTATTGTCGTGCGCTCATGGTCTTAAACATTGTCAGATCGAAGATTTCATCTGCCCGGGCATTCAGATCGTCCGCGATCTTCCGGGCCTCTTCCTCCGTCATCCAGGCGAAGTCATCCTTCTTCACCTTGAAGATGACCACGTTGTTGATGATCGGCACCCCATGGTCATCGCATCCGTAGAGCCAGGACGCCAGCGGATTGAAGATCTGCAGCTTGCCGAACCTGTTTTCATCGCAGACCGCCTCGTATCCCTTTGGCAGGCGGTCCGGATAAAGCGGTACCAGCTGGACAGTCTCACAGCTGATCAGGTCGTAGGCCGTCTGCAGGATGCCGGTCTTTTTGACCTGCTGAATGGGCTTGGCCCGGTTGGACAGGCAATCCAAAAGCACACAGTAGTTCACAGCAATCCCTCCTTCTTCTGAATCTCTCTCAGGCGCTCCCAGTCTTCGGCCCACTGATGGGTCTGATCCCGGCAGTCCTGTTTGTTGTCGTACAGCTGGGACTTGAAGGCCCCTCTGCAATGATCACCCCATCCGACATCCACCCAGCGGAGGCCGTCACTCCGGATCTGATAGATTTCGTATTCCTCCGGCTGATGCATCTCTCCGGGGAAGATGGCGGTCACGCGGACCTTGATCACCTGCTCTCCCTTCATCGTGGACTGGCGGTAGTAGTATTCGCCTTCCTCCAGCTCCGGATCCGGAGGGTTCGGCAGATACCATTCGATCATCTGCCGGGTGCGGTCATCAATCATCCTGATCCTCCTTCCACCAGTCCTTTGGCCGGGAGAACCGGCATGTGCCAGTCTTTCCGCGCATCTGATAGTCACAATCGCTGACAGCTTCGCCGAACCTGTGAGTGCAGGCATCGCAAAGCATCAGGCGGGAACCGCACACCGGGCAGTAGGCCTGGAAGCCGTCCCGATTGATGTCCCACCGGAGCTCGATCTCCCGCTCACATACATTGCAGTATTCGACCTCATGGCCATCTGCGCTTCCGCAGTAAGTCTCTTTCGTCTGTTCCATCCTCAGTACCTCCCGTCATCGTCGATCAGGCCTACCAGCTCCCGCATGATTGCCAGGGCTCCGGCATAATCCGTCTGCTGGATCCGCTCCCAGGCGTTATTCCAGTCTGTGATCCGGCGTTCCTTCCGCATCTGATCCCGGACCGCCCCCATGATCCAGTAGATGTTCCCGGTCTCATGGCATGACCGGAAATGAATGATTGCCTTCGGCATTATCTCACCCCCTTCCGTCTGGCGTAGTCCATGGCCTTCCAGAGCTTCTCGAAGTCTTCATGCTTGAAGCCGAAGTCGATGTATCCCTGCCGGACGGTCTCGTAATAATGGCCGGTCGGCATCTGGATCGGGAATCCGTCATTCATCACGTAGACGATAGCGTCCGCGACCTTCTCGGAGACTTTCTTTTTTCCGGATTCATCGAAGCCATTCAGCATCAGCGGGAGCAGCTGCTTGTCGTAGAATCTGGGGAAGCCTTCGTAGCGGTCCAGGTTCTTCTCATCCTCTTCGCTGATCTCCCAGACACCGACCGGAACGGAGCAGCCCTTCTTTGGCTCGATCGTCAGATAGCTCCGGCGAAACACCAGCTCATAGTTCGGGATCCGGGTAACGCCAACCGGCACCGCATCCGGGCACCGGTAGGCCATCTGGGCCTTGTTGAGGTTCGAGCCATAAGCGAGATACAGTTTCATACATCAGACCTCCTCTACAACTTCGCGCCAGACAAGGAATTGACACTGCCCGGCCTCTTTCTCTTTGACTGCTGCCAGCACTCTGGGATCATCCCTGAAGCCGGTAAAGTTTCTGACCGGATCCCGGTAGGAGACAGTGATCTGCTCCAGTGGTCCTGCATCTTTTGGATGCCTGAGCCGCAGATAACTCCACCGACCCGTCCCTTTTAGCTTGGCCTGCTGATCCTGATGCGCTTCCTGCCACATCTGCTCGGCCAGGGCCTGTTCAACTGACTTGTACAGGCGCTGATCCCGGAAGAGATGGTACAGGCCAAAGCCTTCCATCAGGATCTTCCGTTCTGCCGGCTCCGGGAAGAAGGACAGGATGATCTCCCGCTCCTTCTCCGATCCGTTCATGTACCGCTCTGCCAGGATTTCGAACCGGCCCATTGGATCCTTTTCCTTCTCGGCCAGATCGATCTGGCGTCCGCGATCGTCAATCATCGTCATCGTCCTCCATGCATTCGCTGTCAATCCGTTCGTTGATCTTCTCAATCAGGTCTTCAGCCAGCTCCGGTGCCAGGTATTCATTCAGCACATCCTGCAGGATGTCATCCAGAGCTTCGCGCCATACGTAGTTATCCATCGGTTAATCCTTTCTCCCGGTCTTTGGCCCGGCCGGGAGGGCTGTCTCTCTCAGCAGGCTTCGCGGAAGGCGGCGGTCAGGTGCAGCCGGGCGGTGGCGAATTCCTTGCCGGTCATCCCCAGGCGCTTGGTCAGGAAGCCTTCCATGTTCACGGCCTTCTGCTCCTTGGTCAGGTTCTTGGAATCCCGGAAGTACAGGGAATTGGATTCGGTATTGATAGCCCAGGCACTCATGGCCAGGCAGAACTGGATGTAGGCCTTGATCTTGCCGGCGTGGGTGGTCCCGTTGAACAGCCGGAACTCGATCGTTCCCTTGGTGTACAGGGCATGCAGGTTCAGTCCGCGATACCGGGCACCGCAGTAGTGAGAATGATCGATCCCGCCGCGGTATCCGTTGTTCAGGTTGGAGTAGTAGATCCGCTCGATGTCGGCCTTGGTGTGCGCGGTCTTCTTCATGGCTTTCATCATTTCCTTGGAGGTCTTCTGGCACCAGTGGGAGCACCGGGCTTCATTCTGCAGAGCCTCGCAGAAAAGATCCTGCCGGCCGACCACCAGATTCACAAGCCGGATCAGGCTTTCGGCGGTGTGGTTGGCTCCGTCCACATGGACGTGGATGCCGCAGGAGCTGTTGGCCAGGGCGCCACCTTCGACCAGCTTCCGGACGATGTTCTGCAGGTCTTCGATGTCCTCATACTGCAGGATCGGGCTGACCACTTCGCAGCGGAGATCGGAGGATGTCCGGCCTTCGGGCCTGTCCACGATCCGGCCATTCCGGCGAACCTGCGGCTCGATGGAGATGTCACGCTCGCACTTCCACTTCCGGCCTTTGGTGTCCTTCGCGGTGTAGGTGTCGTATCCATCGTATTCATGGCCAACGCTTTCGGTTCCGAAGTAGGTGGCGATGATCTGCGCGGCGGCGGGGCGGGAGATGCCGGTGAGCTCGATTTCGATTCCGAAGTTCTGATTCTGGATGGTGGTCATTGTGGTCTCCTCCTTGATTTTCATGGGATTCAGTGTCTTTCGACAGGATGAGTATAAACCCAGCGGTTTATAATGTCAACCATATTTTTCAACTTTTTAGATTATTTTTGAAAAATATTTTTGACAACGGAAACCGGATGGTTTATAATCGACCCATGAAAGGAGGTGACAGGATTGACGGCACAGCAGATCATTGAAATGGCAGTTGGTTACAGGCACATCAGCAAAGCGGAGCTGGCAAGGCGAATGGGCTGGTCTCCTCAGCTGTTGGGGAAGAGGCTCAAGACGGCGAAGTTTACTATTGATGAATGGGAAGCCCTGGCAAAGGCGCTCGGCGGTGAATTCCAATACGGATTCACCTTCGATGACGGGACGAAGATTGGGCTATGAGAAAACCCCGGAGCGGCAACTCCGGGGCTGAAGGGTTAGGTCTTCACTGGGTGGTCAGGTTCGGTAAACGGATCGCTTCCGTCTCTCACGAGTAGGTCTGACAGATCGCACTCGAGAACGTGGCAGATACGATCCAGCTGCCGGAGGCTGACCCGATCGGTGCATTCGTTGTACAGCTCATTGATGGTGGCTGCTCGGATCCCGGTCTTCTTCGCCAGCTTTGCCTGTGTCCACCGCTTTTCGCCTAAGCGGATGGAGAGTAAAATCTTGATCATTCGACCATGCTCCTTCCCGCGGATAATACCAGAAAACGGAAGGCTTTGGTGGCTGAGTGGAAGAATATTCCGTTTTCCGGAAGAATATTCCGCATCTGGTAATTTGGAGCACGAAAAAGAGGCCAGTCAATCAAGACTGGTCCCTTTTTTGCCTATCCGGCAAACGAGATGTCACAGACGAAATATCCCTTGACCATGTAAACGGCTACGGTTCGTCTACGACCACTTTGGTGGAGATGAGGGGAGTCGAACCCCTGTCCGAAGATCCGTTGGCAGAACTTTCTCCGAGCGCATTCCGTGATTTGAATTCCCCTCCGTGAGCGTCCGCGGAAAAACTCTCAGGAAGGTAGCTTCATTTTTACGGGCGCCGCCGCAAAGCTTAAGCGGCGCTCGTTCCCTGCGTCAATGACGCCGGCTTGCTGAGCCGCAGGCGCTCAGGGCCGACGCGCGGCATTAAGCCGCGAAAGCGTAATTGCTAGTGTCAGTTATTGTTTTTCCCCGTTGTTGCGCGGTACAGGGGCCGCGGCTCGCTTATCCTGTCTTCAGTATCCCCGTCGAAACCGGATCATCCCCAAAATAAATCCTTCACTGACAATGCCTTCGGGAGAAGGCGTTTCCGTCTTTTTCCGTCCCCGGAGGGGCCGGAAGCGCTTCCTCCTTATTTCTGCCTGCTGCGCAGGGTCCGCTGAATCTCCCGGTCCGTATCGCGCTTGGCCATGGCGTCGCGCTTGTCGTGCAGCTGTTTTCCCTTGCAGAGACCGAGCTGCACCTTCACGCGCCCGTCCTTCAGGTAAAGCTCCAGCGGAACGAGGGTATACCCCTGCCGCATGACCAGCGAATCCAGCTTGCGGATTTCCCGCCGGTGCATCAGGAGCTTTTTGGCGCGAAGCGGATCCCGATTGAAAATGTTCCCCTGCTCATAAGGGCTGATGTGCATGCCTTCGACCCAGAGCTCGCCTTTTCTGATCTGCGCCCAGGATTCTTTCAGATTGACTTTTCCGAGCCGAATGCTTTTGACTTCCGTCCCGAAGAGCGCAATCCCGCACTCGTACTTTTCTTCCACGAAATAATCGTGAAAGGCTTTCCTGTTGGCGGCAATGACCTTGATCCCCTGCTGATGCGGCATACACAAACCTCCCTCCGATAAATTATATCAGAAGAATCTTCTCTTTTCAATACTCCCGAGGAACACGGCAATACAGTACACCGTTCCCAGCGAAATCGCCGGAAACGGTTTCTTTGCCTGTATCTGCGCGGCCTGTTTCGCCGCGGCTGCCATTGCTGCATCTTTTTCCCCCTGACAGAAGCAAGGCATATCAGCGTTTTCTCTGATATGCCCTGCTGAAAAAGTGATTATTTGCTGTGAGCTTTCTTCCGTTTCCCGGCATAGGCGGAAACGGAAATAATGGTTAAGCCGACAAGAACGCAGCCCACCCAGAGGAATGGATTGGCGTCATCCCCGGTCTTGGGGACCTTGTAATTGACGATGGTGCCGCCATCACAGCAGCGATCCGTAATGCCTGCATATACGCCCACGTTTTCATATCGGGTCTTGTAGCCCTCCACAGGCTCCTCGATCACATAACAGGCTGCCGCTTCGGAAAACCAAGCGTTATACTGCCATTCGCTCTTGTTGATGATCTTCTTGTTAAAGCCATGATGATACACCGTTCCCCCCAGTTTGTACAGGGTAAAGTCGATACTCTTTTCGCTGCCGCCTTCCCACACTTTTCTGAACGTAAACGTATTGCTGGGAATCGCTACATCCTCAAAGCTGCCTGGTACTGGCTTGACGAAGAAATGTGCTTCAGCCTCTCCATCCTCGAAAACGAATGTCAATGTATGTTCACCCAGGACAAGCCCTTCCAGGTATTCAGGGGTCAGTGTGACGATTACACTGCCGGGTTCTTTGGTAAAATACTGTTCTGCAACGGCAGTGCCGTCTCTTTTCAGCGCTCTGAATAAACCGTATGCCTTCTCGTCATCAATATTGCGCACTACCTTGAATTCAAGCGGCACATTGCTTCTCCTGACATAGGTTTGCCCATTGCCTTCGACAACACTGTAGTAAATCACAGGTTTCGGATTCGCAGTATAGGTGACCGTCACAATCACATCCGCAGTACCCATCGTGCCAGCGACGGTACCCTGATCGGGCGTGAAGCCCTCTATCGCCGGAGAAGCAACAGCGTATTCCGCCCCTTCCGCCAGCGTTTCGATGTGCGTTTCTGCCGCTGGCCTGTTATCCTCATACACATAGTTGATCGTCAGGGTATGGGTGGCAATGGGATTGGCTGTGTAGGTGACCGTCACGGTCACATCCGCAGTACCCATCGTGCCGGAGACGTTATCCTGATCGGGCGTGAAGCCTTCTATCGCCGGAGAAACAACAGCGTATTTCGCGCCTTCCGTCAGCGTTTCAATGTGCGTTTCTGCCGCTGGCCTGTTGTCCTCATACACATAGTTGATCGTCAGGGTATGGGTGGCAATAGGAACCGATGTATAGGTGACCGTCACGGTCACATCGTGCGCGGGCATTGTGAAGGAATACACATTGCCGCTGATCTCCCCCGTTTTATCTTCGCCGTCCACTGTCAGCGTCAGGAGTTCATAACCCGTGTCTGGCGTGAGAGTGAGCGTAACGGTATCGTCCATGAAAGCGGTAGTGGCATCGGCGGTATCACCTGCTTTCACGGCAACGGAACCATTGGCGGAATCCGTCACAATGATGGCATATGCAATGGGCGTCCACTTCGCCCAAAATTCCTTATCGCCGGTTTCCTCTGTGGAAATGGCCGTTACCGGTGTGCCTGTCAATCCTTCATTGTCAAACCATCCAAGGAAGGTGTGGCCGGTCTGCGTCACGTCTGCGGGCAGTGTGGCCCCAACGCCATAGGTATAGCTGGTTACATTCCCGCTGTTGATCGCGCCGCCATTCGTCACCAATGTGACGGTATAAGTATTCGCCGTCCATGCGCCGGTGAATTCCACGTCGTCGTCGGGCATGGTGAAGGCATTGTTCGCATCCACCGTCAAAGCAGCGCCGTCTGTTTTGGTTTTTCCGCTCCACCCGCTGAACGTGTAGCCGGTCAGTGTCGGCGCGGCGGCAACGGTTTGGCCAGAGCCATAAGCAACCGTGGCGCTGGCTGGCACACCTGGCGCGCCAGCAGGCGCAGGGGTGGAATAAGTATAGGATATCGTATGCGACCGGATACGCCATTGCGCCCAGAGCTTCAATTGATTCTCATCCAAAGCTGTATTAATAAGCAGGTTCCCCTTGTCAGCGTAGGATGTTCCGGGGTTATCCGAGGTTGGCTGGCCGACGGTGTTCCATCCGATAAAGTCATAGCCTTTCCGGGTAAAGGGATTCGCGTTCAGCGCCTGTTCTTCCCCGTATTTGAAGGACTGGGTTCGATATGTACCTGGCTCAAAATTGGAGAAGAAGTAAACAGTGAATGGCTGCCCATCCCAGTTGGCCGTATACGTCCTCTTGCCCGTTGCAACCGATCCATCGATGGTGACTTCTGTTTGGGGCGTAGTGCCGTTGCTGCCCGTCCATCCACTAAAATTATAGAGATAGCGGGTAGGATTTTTCAGCGTGAATTTATCCACACGGGAATAAGTGGACGGATTCGCATCCGGCGGCAGAACAAGACCGCTGTTCAGATTGTATTCTATATCGTATGCAGGGGTAATCAGAAGATAATTATATGCACTATTGGAATTGTTAAGCACAGACTCGTCTGCTCTTACTGTTCGATCTGCTGCGGAGGTGCCTGTATAATTCTTGTGTTTATAATTTGTACCCCAGTCCAGCGTCGAAGCATTGACGATGGCGGCGGTACTGGAGACAGACGCTGTTTTGGAACATGTAATTTCGGTTTCCCCGCCATTAAAATAGAGTCCTCCTGAACTATTGCTGTATCTCCATATTCCACGAGGGTAGCCCTTTATAATGAGCTTACCGCCAGCCATTGTGAAGTTTTTGGCTTTACTACCGTAGAAAAAGATACCAGATACACCGTTGCCTTTGTTTTCCAAAGTAACAGTTCCGGTCGTATTGATAACAATGTTTTTTTCAACTTTTGTTGTATATAAATATATTGCACCAATTTGTTGCGCGGTCCCCGTTGTAGTCAGTGTAACATCACTGTCGCCGAGAATCTCAATCCCTTTACCATCCCTTGGACCTACATCTCTAACTTCGATACAAGAACCTCCAAGGGTCGAAGTAACATTCAATTTACCGCCAGTCATTATAAACTCGCTATTTGATAAGAGGCATTGATCCGCTCCCGAAGTGATATTCCACACACCGGCTTTCATGTATGTTCCATCTAATGTTGTAAGGCAATGGTAATCGAAATCTAGAATAACATCTTTGGAATCCAAAGTAAACGTTTTCGGGCTCATCTGCGCTTGAGGGTCGGAAGCCTTCAAGGTCAGTTTTCCGTTGCCGGTGACTGTCATATTTACGAAACCATTTACTTTGAAACAACTGCCCTCAGTATTATTGCTTGATACTTTGGTATTTGTGATAGTGTTTTCACCATCTATCACAAGCTTCATGTCTATTTCGGGAGAACCCGAAAAAGAAATATTATTTCCTGAGTCTGCCGTCATGTTCAAATTGGAAAGGGTCAGGGTAATTGATTTGGTATCATTATAGATACCCGACTGATTCACTACTATTTTATGCGTGGTCTGCGTCACACCGTCGGCCATACCAATGGTATACGATCCGCCTTTATTAATGGTGAGCACGCCGTCCGTATAGGTGTACCCGCCCGAGACACTGGTGGTGACTTTTAATTCTTCCCCGGCGGCCAGCGCGGCAGATGCCAGCGCAAAAAGCATGACCGCCCAGAGCAGCGCTCCGAAGATCAGTTTTCCAGTCCAAGTTCTTTTCATGATTCTTTCCTCCATCCTGTATACCTGAATACAAAATATGTACTGTCCGTCCGCTTTCCGCGGGGACGTAAACCGAATACTGACAGGATCAGCTACAGGCAGACCGTATACTCCCGGAGCATCATGGTTTTCAGCCGTTCAAGCTCCCTTTCGGGGCTGGCTTCCAGCTCCGGCGGGACATACACCAGCCCCACCGCGCAGCGTGTCACCACCGCCAGCATAATATGGAAGGAACTGGAGAACATTTCCTCCTCGGAAATGTTCCGGTTGATTGTTCCGTCCTTCAGACCCTTTTCATACAGCCGGTGAAATGCATCCCGGAGCAATTCTATCTCATGAAGATAAGGCCGCTCCTGTTCTTCCGTAGCCTTCTCGTTCCGCAGATAGCTGTTGAAAGCATAATTGAAACGCAGGATATCCCGGTGGTTCCGATACAGATCCAGGAAAGCGTCCAGATACCATTTCAGATGCTCCGCAGCGCTCATGTGCGCCGTTTTTTCCTGGTCGAAAACAGTTCTGTACTCCGCGATGTATTCGTTCCATTTCCATGCGCCGATGGCAATGACCAGATCCACCTTCGCGGCAAAACAGCGATGCATGCTGGTCCATGGGACTCCGCTTTTTTCCGCGATGGTTTTCATAGTGATGGATTCGATTCCCCGTTCGGAAAACAGCTGAAATCCGGCTTCCATGGTCCGCTGCTTCTTGGCCGCAATGTCCGCAAGATCGCCCGCCTGTCCTCTCACTTTTTTCCTCCATCTTCTTAATGGAATACATCATTCCAATTATATGCCAAAAATGAACGCTTGGCAAGAGATACGGCCATATATTAGTAAATTCCCCGAGGAACACGGCAATACAGTACCCTAGGAACACGGCAGTACAGTATACAATGCAGGCCGGATATGATAGAATGCCACAGGAAGATCCGATGAAGGGCTCTTCATTTGATCCGGAAGGAGGTTTGCCTGCCGTGGCCAGCGACGATGAATTGTACCGGCAGTACCTTGCGGGCGATGCCTCCGCGGGAGATCAGCTGATGCTGCGATACGGCGATCAGCTGACCGCCTACCTGGACGCTTTTCTTCATAACAGGCATGACGCCGAGGACCTGATGCTGGACTGCTTTGCCGCGATCCTGGTCAGGAAGCCGGAGATCCGGGAGGGGAACTTCCCCGCCTATCTCTTTCAGACGGCCCGCTACAAGGCAAACCGCCTGTGGCGGATCAGGCTCAGGAGAACGGAATTCAGCCTGGATGAAACAATGATTACAGGGGGAGCGGACCCGGAGGAATATGCGGAGAAAACCGAACGCAACGCGGTGCTGTACAGATGCCTGAACCGCATTGCGCCTCAATATCGCGAAGCGCTGTGGCTGGTTTACGGCTATGGAATGAGTTACGCGCAGGCGGCCCAGGTCATGGGCTGCAATCTGATCAGAACAGAAAACCTGCTGAAGAACGGAAAGATCCGCCTGCGGCAGGAACTGGAAAAGGAGGGAGTCACCCATGCGGACATCTGAAGAACGCGTCGAAGAACTTCATCGCCGCATGGACGCGCTGAAGCGGGCTAAAACTGTACGCAGGTATCATCTGACCTGTGCCGCTGCCTGCAGTGCGGCGCTGATCCTGACCGTGCTGACGGCCGTGGGTGTCTCCATGCTTCCGGTTCAGCCGGAAAAAGCTGTTTTCGAAAGCTATACAGCCAGCGTTTTTGCGGGACGCGAAGCGTTGGGGTATGTGGTGGCTGCGCTCATTGCGCTCTGCCTTGGCGTGCTTGTGACCGTCTTCTGTTTCCGGATGAGACGGCGGATGAACGAAACGGAGAAGCACGATGATTGAGCGTATTGAGAACGCGCTGCAGATTGCCGTTCTTCTGGCATGCGTCAGCGTATCCCTGTACCGGGTAGCCGCGGGGCGGAGCCGGATGTGGACGCTGCTGTTTTTCTTCTACGGCAGCTGGGTGCTGGGCGATATCTACTGGCTGGCCTGCCTGATCTTCTTTGATCAGACGCCGCAGATCTCCGTCGTATCGGATCTGAGCTGGTATGCCTCCTACATCTTTCTGTATATGCTTCTCCGCCATGCCGCGCCGCCGGAAACCGCGGGGAGAAAGCGGGTTTTGCCCTGGACAGGCGTTCTTTTCGCGGTGGGGATGGCGGCGTTCTTCATGCAGTGGGGCAAAATCGTGAGCAATCTGATCTACGCCTCCCTGATGGCGCTCCTGCTCTATTCCGTCATCAGCAGATTTCAGGACAGGAAAAAATACACGGCGCAGCAGCCCCTGTGCATTGCGGTTCTTGTGTTCTGCCTTCTGGAGTACGCCATGTGGACCTCTTCCTGCTTCTTCTGGTCGGAAGGACCTGAGAATCCGTATTACTGGTTCGACTTCCTGCTGACCGTCAGTTTTGTTTTCTTCCTTCCGGCTACAAAAAAGAAGGTGGCAGAATGAACTCCATGGAGAACATCTATGTCTGTCTGGTCGCGCCTTTTATTCTGGCCATTCTTTGCCTGAAAGGCGAGGGGAGAAAAGGTCTGCTCTTCCTGCTGGCGGGCATGACCTCCTGTTTGCTGTCCGGCTATGTCAGCGCCTTTGCCGCCGGCCTCGCCGGCACAGATCTGCTGACCAGTTCCCATGAGATTGCTCCTGTGGTGGAGGAAGTCATGAAATCCCTGCCGCTGCTGTTCTATATCCTGATATACGAGCCCGATAAGAAGAGCGTCATCAGCGGAACGCTGCGGGTGGCGGTGGGCTTTGCCACATTCGAAAATGTCTGCTTTCTGACCTCCTACGGCACATCGGATCTGCTGCGCCTGATGATCCGCGGTTTCGGCACGGGCGCCATGCATGTGGTCTGCGGCATGATTGTGGCGGTCGGTCTGTTCTTCATCTGGGACCGGACCTGGCTCCGGGCCGTCGGTTCGTTTGCGCTGCTTGGCTTTGTGACGACTTTCCACGCGATTTTCAATGTATTTGTGAATCAGACCGGCGCGGTATTCTGGATCGGCAGCGCCATTCCGGTGACGATGATGCTGACCTATCTGCTGTTTTTCCGAAGGAAGACAGATCTGGCCTGATTCCAACCCGTGCCATCCGGCTGTAGACTCCCGTACAGGGAGTTTTTTATTGCTTTTCTTACGAAAACATTACGAAAACATGAAATCTCGAAAAAACGCCGGAATGGGTTACCGGATTTCCGCCTTTTCGGACACATATACAGCAAACGACTCTTTTTAAGGGCAAGGAGACAGTGAAATGACGTCTGAAGAGAGAATCGCGTCTTTGCATCGGCGGATGAATGCCCTGCAGGAAAGACAGGAAACCCTGGAGGAACGGAAAACAGCGGCGCTCGGAGCGGGCTGCGGCGTTCTGGCCGTTTGCCTGCTAGCGCTGATCATCAGTGAAGGCAGGCCCGTTTCCGGCGGAACAGCAGGTTTATACAGCGGCGCAACCATGCTGTTTGAGAACGCCGGAGGTTATGTGGCGATTGCCGTGGCCGCATTCATGATCGGCGTTGTGATTACGGTGTGGCTGCTGAAAAGACGGTTCAGGACCGGCAACAGGGACAGCCGGAACCAAAACAGGACGGAGGAATAAGCCTTATGAAAGCTCGCCGTTTGATCGGGATGACGATGGCCTGCCTGTTTCTGCTTGCGCAGGCTGCTGTTGCGGAAGACGATCCGGTTGTTGTCCGGGTGGGGAATGTGAGTTATCCGTTGTCTGTGGCGCAGTTTGCCCTAGATCCGTATTTTGATCTTGCCGAGGTGCAGGGTGAGGCGCTGACGCCGGAAGACCGGAAGGAAATCGCGGAGCAGGTGGTCGAGCGTCTGGTCGGCGTGGCTGTGATCGAAAGCAAGCTGGCAGAGACGGGACACAGCACATTTTCGGAAAGTGAAACGGAGATCCTGAAGGCTGAAGCCCGCCGGCAGTATGAGGCGACCTGGCAGGAGATGTACAGGTCCGCGCAGGAATACGTGCCTGAGGTTACAGAGAAGGAAGTGACCGACTGGCTGACGGAAAAGGGATATACCTACGAGGCCTTCCTGCGGGAGCTCATGACCCGGGAGCGGGAAAGCCGGATTCTGGATCTGTACTGTGCCGATGTGAAGGTGACGGAGGAAGAGGTCAAGTCGTTTTTCCGCGAGATGTATCTGGAGCCGGATCAGGAACGCTACGCCGACAATATCCCGCTGTTTGAAGAGGAAATACTGGGAACGGAGAACCAGTCCTTTTATACGCCCGAGGGTTACAGGACGCTGAAGAATATCCAGCTGGATTTTCCCGAGGAGATCCAGTCCGCGCTGAACGCGCTGTACATTGAAGGCCGGAAAGCTGTCAGCGAGGTGCAGACAGCCTATAGCGACCTCGCGGCCGCGGCCGCCGCCGGAGAAGACACTGCCCGGCTGAAGGAAATCTATGACGGGAAAGTCGCTGTCATGCGGGAGCTGGAAGCAAAATACCGGGCGAAGGAAGAGGAAGCCATTCCCCTGCTGCAGGACAGGCTGGACGCGATCCGCGCGGAGATGGAGGCCGGCGCCGGGATCGAGGCCCTGCAGGCGAAATACAGCACGGCTGCGACGGATTCGGCTTCGCTGTATCACCCGAAATCCGAACAGTGGAGCGAATCCGCCCACAGAGCCATCGACGCGATGAAGAGCCCCGGGGAGCTGAGCGCTCCCTTTGCGGATGAGAGCGGCGTGCACCTGGCCTATTATGAGTCGGATGTGGAGGGCGGCCCGCGGCTGCTGACTGCCGAGGAGAACGAACTTCTGCGCTCCTCGGCGCTGCTGTACGCGAAGCGGATGAAACTGCAGACGCTTGTGGAGGAATGGCGGAAGGATTATGAAATCTTTGCGGACGCATCGCTGCTGAAGCTGGAATAACCGAAGAGCATCCAAAATAATCAGAACCGGGAGAAGGACAATGAAAAAGGGACTGACGATACTCACTGCGCTCGTGATTCTGATCACTTCCCTGCCGATGAGCGCGATGGCCGCCGGAGGGCTGATCTCCTCCGAGGATCTGACGGCAGCCGTACTGCTGACCGGCCAGGACGAAGACGCTTCAGGCTTCCACGCGGGCATGACCATTGATGAGACCCTGTCCGCCCGCCAGCTGATCTTCTGGCTGGAGGATGTGCTGGAAAACGAGGTTCATTCGCTAGAAAACCACTATGAGGATATGGAGAACAAGCTGTACTCCGTTTCCCAGGAGGATCCGGCGAAATATCAGAAGCTGACCACTGGGCGTTACGAGAAGCTGCCGGAGCTGACCCATGATCAGTTCCGGGATCTGATCGATCTCCGGCTGAGGCTGGAGCGTTGGCTCAGCCGACTGAACGGGGCCGCGTCGGACATCATGATGGGTAAGGAGCAGCTGACCGCCCAGGACGTCCCGCTGTCGGAGCACGACGCAAGAAGGCTCTCCTACGAAATCCGGGAGGGTGCAAAGGAAATCAGAACAGTCCGCAGCGAGATGGCAGCGGAGGCCGGAAGCATGCTGAAGAAGCTGCAGGAGATGGAGGACGCCCTGCAGGGCGGTTCCTATGCCGTCGGTGCGGGCGGGGAAACTGCCGAACCCGAAATGCAGCTTATTGACAGCTGGAACGACCAGCTGCTGGGGGACGCCTATCAGAAGACGGTGAGCCTGACCGCTTCCGCGGCCGACCTGTTCCCCCAGCAGCAGACCCTGCTGGGACGGCTGAGCCCGATCTCCTCTGCCTCGGCGGCGGACGGAAATACCGCGATCCTGACCATCCTGGACGACCACCAGTTTGCCGTCACCGTGCACGACAGGAACGGAAACGGCATCGAGGGAGCCCACGTGGAGGTCATGGACACCCGGGCGGAAAAGAACCCGAAAACGGATTCCGGCGATACCCGCGAAAGCGGCTCCGTCATCTTCGGCACGGACGGATATGATCTGTGGGATGATATGCTGATGGTATCCCTGGAGGTCACCAAGGAGGGATATCAGGATATCATCATCCGGGACGCGGATATCAAAAAAGGCTCCAATATTCTGCTGAATATGCAGCCTCCGGCCGTAAACGCAGGCACGAATGAAAAGGAGCCCTATATTTCCCAGGTTTCCTTTGACAGTCACGACTGCCTCTTCAGCGAATACGAGGCGATCGCCAACCCGGAAAACACGAGGGAGAACGATATCCTCGTCACGCTGAATAATGTTTCAAACCACAAAGTCGCCGTGATCCTGGTTTACCGGGACAGGGACGGAAAACAGTATTACCGCACGATGAAGGACAAGGATTCCAAAACCTTCATTGAAGCCGGGCAGCAGGCGGACCTGAAAATCAAGGCCGCCTGGCGGCGCCGCCTGAAGGCCGGCGGGGATGATCTCCTTCTTGAAAAGAACGGCGAGAAGGTCAGCCAGGGAAAAGGCACGGTGCTCCTTTTGATTCAGAAGGACGGTACCAACGTTTCCGAATCCGATACCTTTAAAGAAGGGAATCCCAAATGGACCGAAGGAACCGTAGTGGTCAAAACGTCTCTGAAGACCGAGGCCGCGAAACTGCCCGGTCCGATCATCAATAAATACCTGAACGCGGCCTTCTTCTCCAGTTCCAGCCTGTTTTCCCTTGATATTCCGCTGAACACCAAATCTGACGCGGAGTGGCTGAAGAACCTGAACCTTTCCATGGATCTGCCTTTCGAAAAATATAAGCCTAAAATCTACGGCGCAACAAACGGATTCATGGTTGTGTCGCTGGGCGTGAGCTTGCCGTCCGTTTTTGAGGAAGGCCTGGAGACCTGGGAGAGCCAGGATGTGAAATCCCTTAAAAACATGACGGACTATTCCTCCAAAAAATCAGGCTTCAAGAAATTCCTGTCTGCCAACAAGGACTTGTGGAAATTGGCTAAAGTAAAGGGAGGAGTAGGCCTGCGGAAGGTGAAGGCGGACGTCTTCCCCTTCGCCGCGCTGCAGTTCCGCTGGAACTACAACGCGAAAAACGGTCACTGGGAAGGCGTCGATCTGGCCGGCACGCTGGGGATTTCCGGGACCCTGGACGTTTCCTTTACCGGACAGTATATGATCGGCGGCGTGTTTCCGGTGACCGCCGGACTGAATTTCAACGCAACCCTGACGCTGGCCGCGAACCTCGGCGGAACCCTGGCGCTGCGTGACGGGGAGGATCTGACAGAAGCGAACATGCTGAAAACCGGCGTGGATCCGAGAATCGCCGGAGGATCCCTCGGCCTGAAGCTGATGGTGACGGCTTTCGGCGGTGTCGGTGTGAAAGGCTTCGTTTCCCTGACGCTGAATTTCTACGCGTATATCAATTTCCTGTTTGAGATCACGGGCGATTACCTGCACGCGTCCATTACCTGGGGGCTCGGCTTCTTCGCGCTGTTGGAGGCGGTCGTGGTCAAGGCCAAGCTCAGCATCTGGGATATGCCCACCAAGCCGCTGCTGGATCAATACTGGTACTGGTACGGTGATGAAAAATCCTCCCTGCGGATGCCTTCCTTCAGCGATCTGTTCATTTCCCGGGCCAGGGCGGAGGAAAGCTCCGGCGGGGAGACGGAGCTCCTGCAGGCGGAGGACTATCCGGATCTGGTGCCGGATTCCGAGCAGATTCTGGGACCTGTTCCCATGGCAGGTTCCCGGATGCAGGTCGTCGAGATCGGCGGGGAACCCTACGTGTTCTATGTCGCGCAGGGCGCCGGTTCCAACGGGAAAAACCGGATCACCTGGAGACGGATTTCCACAGGTCAGACCGGCACCTTTGATCAGATCCTGAAGGACGCCGCAAACGGGAGAAAGCGTTATACCGTAAAATCCGGCAGCACCCTGGATACAGGCGGATGGATTGACAGGTATTACGAGAACGAGGAATCGCTGGCCGCCCTGAAGGGCTTTTATGCGCAAAACGACCTGGATTTCCAGGTGGTTCCCGTGCTGTGCGAGGATGAGAATCTTCTGTCTTCCACCTACGGAGAAATATATATGCTGGCCGCCCTGTGCGGAAACGTGGAGATGACGGACGACGCCCTGAAGGCGCTGGATGAGCCGGCAGCGTACACCCTGGCATTCATGCGGCAGGCGGACGGGAGTCTCACCTGCGATATTCCGACGATTCAGACCCATAACGAAAATACGGAAGTTCAGACCGATGATACATTCGTCATCCGTCCTCTGATGAACGCCGGTCTGCGGAATGCCTCGAAACTGCCGAATGACGAACTGGCTGCCTCGGGCGTGACGGCCGTATCCCGGCTCCAATTAGGAAGACCTTATGATTCCGGCGGCGGAAAAAACATCCGGACGCTCAATCTGGACACCTACGTCCTGATCGGGGATGTCGACATTCTGGTGTACTTCAGCTTCCCCACTTTCCATACATCCGGCAGCAGCCGCGATTTCCTGCCCAAGATGTACGGTCCCCGGACACAAGGCACGGGTGTGTACGGAGAAAATGCGAAGCGCAGCGGCCTCTGGCAGCACGCGTATTACAGCCTGCAGAACCGGCAGGAGGACGGAAAGGTTACGCTGCGGCGTGAGATCGAGTCAAGCAGCAGCCTGTGCGTCAACATTGCCGAGGGCAAAGATATTGCGTACTACGAAGTCATGCCGACAGCGGAAAAGGATATCCTCTTCTGGCTGGAAAAGGAAGAGTCTCCGGAAACAGGCGAAAAGTACCATCTGCACGCGGGCTCCCTGAACCACCATTTCCTGGACAGTAAAGATCTCTTTACGGATCTGGACGTTACGGTCACCGGCCTCTCCTTTGATATCCAGCAGGTCGGCAGAACCGTTTACGTCTACTGGATTGAAAATACCACCGACCCGGAGAATCAGGAGGAAACCGTATGCCGTCTCCGGGGCGTAGCCTATGATCCGTATGCTGGCGTGGCATCGGATGACTTTGTGCTTGCGCAGTTCAAAATGCCCTCGGGGCAGAACATGAAGCAGCTTCTGCTGACGGAAGACGGGAAGGGCTACTATGTCCTGACAGACAATCTGGCGGAAGCCGGCACCGAACGGAAAACCTCCATGGAGGGAACGGTCTTCAGCTTCCCCTTCCGGTTGATCGCCTCGCTGGATCTGGTATCGATCCACCTGTCTCAGGACGTGATCAGCATCGGCGAAAACGACACGGTGCTGGTCAAGCTCGTCAACAACGGCAACGTGGCCATCTCCTCCTTTGACATCCTGGAAAGCGTGATCGGAAAAGACGGCACTGTCAGCGGCGTCCAGACGGTACACTGCGACACGGTTCATCCGGAAAACAACGTGCTCCACATGGTCGGTGACAAGGAGAAAAATGATATCAGAGGCGATCACGCCGCCTGGCGGACCAAGACGGTCTGGGATGACATTGTCCAGTCCTACTGGATGGTTACCCAGCTTGTCCGCGAATGGCAGCCCCACGGCTCTACCTGGTACGGACATGTGGATACGACGCAGGAGGTCGAGCTGACCGCCTCCGAAATCCTGCCCGGACAGGTGGCCGTCTTCACCCTCATGATGAAGGTACCCTCCTCTTGGAGAAATGAGCAGCGCCTGAAATTCGAGCTGAACCAGTATGCGGCGACTGTGAACTATATGCGCTCCGCCGCGCTGAAGGCCGGTCTTGCTGCGCCTTCTCTGCAGGCAAACGCGGAGGAGGAGCTGGTCTATGTCCGGGACGCGGACGGCAGGATGCGGCTTAAGAATCCGGTGCTGCTGAGCAGCGGCGGAAATAATGGCAGCATCTCCCTTTTTGCCGCGGAGGTGAACGCGCCGGCGCCGGCTTCCATGAATCACGAACTCCACAATATCTCTGTAAAGAACCGGGTTTATCCGGATCTGAACGGTGAGCGCCGGGTCAGTATCTTTGTTACGGATGACGCGGCGCATATGGAAGAAATAAAGTGGTACTGCAACGTCTATCTGGACGGGAATGAAACTCCCTACGCGATGAATCTGCCCTATGAAGCGGATTCCACCTCTCATGCCAGAACCCATACGATCGATCTGCCTGTCTCCGCGCTGCTGGGCGGCAAAACAGCCAGCCGGATCAAGGTGGAGGTGCGCGGCGTCGGCATCGAGGAAATGACGCTGGCGGATAACTTCTTCTATATCGACCTTGAAGTGGACGATCCGCTGCGGATTGTGCTGCAGCCGGAGAACGTGGACGCGGAGCCGGGACAGACTGTGGAATTCCATGTCGCGGCCGCTGGCGGACAGCCGCCCTATTCCTTCCAGTGGCAGGTTTCCGACGGAAATGGCGGCTGGAAGGATATCGAAGGAGCGACATCCGATACCCTGACGCTGGAGAATGTCACAGATGAAATGAATAATACGCAGTATCGCTGCGTGGTGACGGACTTTAACAACACGTCAGTCACGAGCGGCGCCGCTGTTCTGACGGTAATCAGGAAGATCCCGCAAACCGGAGACGCCGCGGTTCCGATTCTGTGGATGATCTGTACGCTGTTCGGAATGGCTGGCTTATGTCTGTTCGTCAGAAGGAAGAAGATGCCGTAACGCTGTCCGCCTGGAACGTCAGCCATCTGTCCCGGCCCGCCGTTTCAGGAAGGATGAAAACAAATCTTTTCTGAAAAGCCTGCTGTAATTTGCGGATGAGCGAAAAAGCCCGGAATCTGAACTCGGAATCAAAAGGCGAACCATTCGCCGCAGTTGGGAGGAAAGAGAACATGAAGAGCCGGAGCAGGGCGCTGACGGGGCTGCTGTGCGCGGCAATGGTCATCGGGTTCTTAGCCGGAGGCGTGATTCCGGCGATGGCGGCCGAACCGGAAAAGACCATTACGGGTCTCGGCACGGGAGCAATTACAAACCCGGTTCGGCCGGCTGATCCAAGCTCAGCGTGGAGCGGAAGCTACGTGTATTACGGGAAAAACTATTATCGCGAGCCTGCGAGGTACCGGGTGCTGGATAAGGCGTCAGACAGGTTTACAGAAACCGGGAAATGCCTCTTCCTTGACTGCGACGATAATATATATATAGCCGAGTTTGATAAAAGATGGGAAAAGAGCGCTCTGAGAGCCGGCCTCAACGGAGACAGCTTTCTTCATAAGGACGGCATTTTCACGGAAATGGAGAAAAAGGCCATCGCCCAGAGCACGGCGGCAGCCCATGAGCTCGTAGCCGGAACCGGAGCCAGAATGGTATCGGAATGGGCGAGGGCTATATTTCAGACATATGAGCCGCTGAACGGAGAGAAGATCTTTCTTCTGGATATCGAGGATGCGTCCAATATTGCCTATGGATACAGCACGACTGAAAGAGAAGCCCGGAACAGAATGAAGGGTGAATATGGGTTGCCGTGGTTGCTGCGGAGTACATACGGCTACGGCGGCGTCGGATCAGTGCAAACGGACCAATCTTTAGGCGGCTATTTGACCGTATATGGTTATGGGGAAAAAATGGAGTGAATCCCGCTTTTAATGTCAGTCTGTCCTCTGTCCTCTTCTCGTCTTTTATCCCATCTGCTGATGCTCTCGAAGCGGGAGAACCGGGCGCGGAGTATAAGCTGACGCTGAAGGACGAAGACCTGGGGATCAGCCCGGGAGCGGTGACAAGGGACGGGATGACCGTCACGGTTCCCTATACGATCACAGGTGCTCACGCGGCCGACGCAACGCGGGTCTCGGTGCTGTTGACCCACAGTCCGTACTTTCGGGGAGATACCATGACGAGCGGATTTGATTATATGAAGCTGAAAACAGATTCGTTCGGGATTACGGGAACAGGAACATTCACGCTTCCGGATGAATACGCTGAAAAAAGCTGGGGCAGTGATTATCATGTCTATCTTCTTGCGGAGGATGTGAACGGCGAAAAGGAGACTGACTACGCAAGCGTACCGGTTGAACTGAGAAGAGTCAATGATGCTTTCAATGCTGTGAAGCCGACTTCATCTCCGGCACCCATGACTGCACCTGAAACCGCCGGGGTGCCGAAGACCGGCGATACCGCCAACTTCCCGCTGTGGATCAGTCTGATTCTGCTGGGACTCATCGGCATCGGCTCTCTGGGGTGGACCCAACGGAAACACAGGGGATAAAAACACAGGGGATAAGAAGCATCTTTCATGCCTATCATCTGATAAACGCAGGAGAAGTGCGGTTCGTCAGTACGCATTTCTTGATGGAGTCGATCTGCACGGATGATACGCCTGCAAAAAAGGAACGGGGAAGTCGGGTTATATCAGAAGAATCTTCTCTTTTCAATACTCCGAACTTTTGTTATACTTGTCCCTGAAACGGGCCGCAGCGTGAGCCGGCCTGGAAAGGAGACTGCTGATTCATGAATCTTTCATCCATGGCCTCCGGTGCCAGAGATGCTTTTTATACGCTATCCGTCTCCTCCGGGGAGACGAGAAACCTGGTTTTGAAATATTTTTCGGATCTGCTGCAGGAGAACCGGGACGGCATTTTTGCGGCCAATCGGGAGGACCTGGCGGAAGCGGAGGCCTCCGGACTGGCCGCTCCGCTGCTCTCCAGGCTGAAGCTGGACCGGGAGAAGCTGGATCATGTCTGCGACGGGCTGCGCTCTCTGGCCAGTCTGAAGGATCCCGTCGGGGAAACCGTGTTCTGTCATGAGATTACGGAAGGCCTGAAGCTGTACCGGGTGACCTGTCCCATCGGCGTGATCGGGATTATTTTCGAAAGCAGACCGGATGCGCTGATCCAGATTTCCTCCCTGGCGATCAAAAGCGGCAACGCGGCCCTGCTGAAGGGCGGCCGGGAAGCGCTGAGAACGAATCAGGAGCTGATCCGGTGCGTGAGAGGAGCCCTGCGCCGGGCCGGGCTTCCGGAGGACACGGCCCAGCTGCTGGAGACGCGGGAGGATGTCGCCTCCATGCTGAAGGAGGACGACAAGATTGACCTGATTATTCCCAGAGGAAGCAATGCCTTTGTCCGGTATATCATGGACAACAGCCGGATTCCCGTGCTCGGACACGCGGACGGCATCTGCCATGTCTATGTCGACGCGGCAGCCGATCCGGCCACGGCCCTGAAGGTTGCGCTGGACAGCAAGGTCCAGAATCTGGCCGTATGCAACGCGGAGGAGACGCTGCTTGTTCACGAAAAAATCGCGGCATCCTTCCTGCCTGAGTTTGCCGGGCTGCTGGAAAAGCACGGCGTCGAGATCCGGGGAGACGAAGCGGTGCGGGCGATCATCCCGTGCGTTCCCGCCACGGAGGAGGACTGGAGAACCGAATACCTGGATGCTATTCTTTCGATTCGGATCGTTCCTTCGCTGGAAGCGGCCATCGAGCATATCAACCGCTACGGATCCCATCATACCGACTGCATCGTCACCACGGATGAAAACAGCGCCCGGGAATTCTTCAGCCGGGTGGACAGTGCGGGCGTCTATCTGAATGTCTCCACCCGGTTTGCCGACGGGTTTGTTTATGGACTGGGCGCCGAAGTAGGCATTGCCACAGGCAAGCTGCACGCCAGGGGACCCATGGGCCTGGACGGACTGACAACCTACAAATACAAACTGATCGGCCATGGGCAGACCATGGCGGAGATCAAAAGCGGCGCCCTGAAATATACCCACAGGGTTCTGGACGAAAAGTGTCCGCTTTGACGGAGAAGAAAGGATAAGAACAGATTCATGATGCGGCTTCAGAAATACCTGGCCCTGTGCGGCGTAGCCTCCCGCCGGCGGGCGGAGAAGATGATCCTGGACGGAATGGTTCAGGTCAACGGGCAGACCGTCCGGGAGATGGGCGTTCAGGTCGATGAGGAGAAGGATCAGGTCGCCGTGGGGGGAGAAATCGTCCGGCCCGAAGGGGAAAAGCATTATCTGGCCTACTATAAACCCATCGGAGAGGTGACCACGGTTTCCGATCCGGAGGGCAGGCCCACGGTGCTCGACAAATTCCGGGATTATCCGGTTCGCCTCTTTCCCGTGGGACGGCTGGATTTTGACAGCGAAGGGCTGCTGCTGCTGACCAATGACGGGGATATGATGAACCGCCTGCTGCATCCCAGCCGCGAGGTCAGCAAGGTTTATCTGATCAAGGCGTCCAATCAGGTCACGGAAGAGGAAATACGCAGGCTTCGCTCCGGGGTTCTGATCGACGGGAAAATGACCTCTCCCGCATCGGTCCGGCTGATCCGCCGGGAAGCCTTTGATACGGTGCTGCTGATTTCCATTCACGAAGGGCGCAACAGACAGGTGAGAAAAATGCTGGAAGCGGTGGGGCATCAGGTTGTGTCCCTGAAGAGGGTTGAATTCGGACCGGTTTCTCTCGGCGATCTGCCAAGGGGTCAGTGGAGAAGGCTGACGGAAAGGGAAGTCGAAAAGCTGAAGGCCATTCAGTGAATCAAGAGGAAAGAAGCCGGAAAGAATGATTGGATTCAGAACAAAGAAGTGGAAACGTCAGGCGGTCAGCATCAGCCGGGTCATGGCGCTGACCTTTCTGGGCCTGATTCTGCTGGGCGCTCTGCTGCTGGATCTGCCTGCCGCGTCCAGGAACGGCAGATCGGCAGGGCTGCTCGTTTCCCTGTTTACCGCCACCTCCGCCACCTGCGTGACCGGGCTGACCCTGGCGGATACATGGACCCAGTGGAGCCTCTTCGGTCAGGCCGTGATCCTGATCCTGATTGAGATCGGAGGACTGGGATTCATGTCCGCGGCTTCGCTGGCCTACTTCAGCCTTCGCCGCAGGATCTCGATTCAGCAGCAGCTGGTCATGGCCGAAGCCATCGGCGCGCAGAACATGGGGGAAGTGGTGGAGCATCAGAAAAAGCTGCTGATCAGAGCCTTCTGCATCGAAGGCGCGGGCGCTCTCCTGCTGACCCTCCGTTTTTCGGCGGAGTATCCTTTTGCAAAGGCGCTGTGGCTGGGCGTGTTTCACGCGGTTTCCGCCTTCTGCAACGCGGGATTCGACATCCTGGGCTTCCGCGCGCCGGGAACCAGCCTGATGATTTATCAGCGGGATCCGATCGTATGCCTCACTCTCTGCGGCCTCATTATCCTGGGCAGCCTGGGATTCCTGGTCTGGGATGAGATCCTCCGAAAGAGAAAGCCTTCCGGATGGAATGTCTATACCAGACTGGTCGTGATAGCAACCGCGGCGCTCCTGCTGACCGGGACCCTTCTTTTTCTTCTGCTGGAATGGAATAACCCCGCAACGCTGGGGCCGCTCTCCCTTCCGGAAAAGCTTCTGGCCGCATTCTTCCAGTCCACGACGCTCAGAACGGCCGGCTTCGCGGCCCTGGATCAGGGCATGCTGACCCAGGCCGGGAAAGCCTCCAGCATTTTCCTGATGCTGATCGGCGGATCCTCCGGATCCACGGCCGGCGGACTGAAAACTGTGACTTTTGTCGTCCTGCTGATGTTCCTCTGGAACAGAATGCGCGGAAGCCATACGGTGAGTGTTTTTCACAGAACCATTTCGGAGAATTATGTGCTGAACGCGATCACGCTCTTTATTCTGATGATATCCATGGCATTCTTTGGCGCGATCGTGATCTGCGCCACCTCTCCGTTTGCCTTTACGGATGCTCTTTTTGAGTCGGTTTCCGCCATCGGGACCGTCGGGCTCAGCTCCGGCGGAACCGTCCGGATGAGCCTGGCCGCGAAGCTGCTGATCATTCTGCTGATGTATTTCGGCCGTGTCGGTGTGCTTACGCTCAGCGTCGGCTTCCTGAAAAAGAAGCCCGCCGGCGAAAAATACAGGTATGCCAACACGGATCTGCTCATCGGATAAATATCGAAAGAAGGGAAAATGCATGAAATCTTATGTTGTCATCGGCCTTGGAAGATTCGGCGCCGAAATCGCCGTCAAGCTGTTTGAGTGCGGAGAAGAAGTGCTGGCCATTGATCTGGATGAAACGCTGGTGGACAAAATTGCGGATCATGTAACCCGGGCCGTCGCGGCCGACGGACGGGACAAGGACATCCTGGAAAAGCTCGGCGTCGAAAACTTCGACCGGGCCGTTGTGGCCATGGGTTCCGATCTGGCGGCCTCTGCCCAGATTACCATGAATCTGAAGGAGCTGGGTGTCCCTTACATCGTCTGCAAAGCCTATGACAATTCCTATCGCACGATTCTGGAAAAGCTGGGGGCGAACCTGGTGATCATTCCGGAATGGGAGATGGCGGACAAGCTGGCCCTGGGCATGACGCACGCCGGCGTGATGGAGTATATCGAACTGAGCGATGAATTCGGAATCGTCGAGATGATGCCGATGGACAAATGGGTTGGGAAGACCATC
>CACYWL010000002.1 GCA_902778055.1 uncultured Eubacteriales bacterium
CGGACCATTAGCCTGTTGGTAACCAACCCACGAATAACAGAGTGGCCAATGCCGGAGACTGTTAAATCAGAGCTCTTTCCACGTGCTGTCGGGATAGAAGTTGCTTGGCCTATCAAGTTTCTGAGAAAATTTCTCAGACCCCCTTGACAAAGGTCACTTCATAACAGGGATACAATTTCCAACAGAACATCCTTTTCATCCGCAAAGCGAACCAGCTGCATGCCGCTCTTTTCCAGCACAATGTCGCCACGCACAGGTGTGTTTGTGACATTCACGGTGACGGTCGTGGGCGTATCCGCAGCGTAGGCACTGGGAACCTGAATGCAGCTGAGCAGCATCATCACTGCCAGCATCAGGTGAAGAAAGCGTTTCATCTTGAACATAGCTCATATCCTCCTCAGTTACTTGATCCAGACAGTGGTGGTATAGCCGGCATCCAGGTAGCCTTCCGGCACGCCTGTCTCGACAATCTTGTATTCACCCCAGGGCAAGATGCCGGTTTCCGCAATGCCCTGCGCGTTGGTGGTGATCGTGGCAACGACCTTGCCGATATCAGAGGCGTTATCCGATTCCGGGCCGGACAGTCTGGTAACGGTAAACACAGCACCCGGCAGCGGCTTTTCCGTCAGCTTGTCTGTTTTGACAATCCGGATGCGGCCTGAGATCCGGGCATTGGTGAAGGTAGCGGTGGAAGTCACACCGGCAACCACGGCAACATTCTGAGAAGCGGACGAAAGCTTATAGCCCTGAGAGGCCGTCTTTTCACGAACCGTGTAATTGCCAGGCTGAAGGCTGGCAAAGGTGGCTACACCCTTGGCATTGGTGGTCGCTGTGGCAATCACGCTTCCTGCGCTGTTCAGCAGCTCAAACACGGTGCCCTGCAGCAGAATGCCGTCATCCGATTTCTTGGTGACCGTGATTTCACCCAGCTTCAGTTCAAAGGTGACGCTTCCGCTCTTCAGAGGGGTTGGTGCGCCATACAGCGGCACCATGATCTTCTGGATGGATACGGAAGGAACACCAACGAGGAAGTTGGCTTCCTCATCACTGGAAGACAGAGACTGCATGGAAACAGAGAACTTGCTCTGGCCGGATGTGATTTTGATGGTGTCGCCGCTCTTCACGTAGTAGTAGCTGCTGTCGGCTCCGCCGCTGTTTCCGGTGATCGTGCCGGCAGACTTGGGAATCCGGATCAGATCTGCGTCCGTGGTCAGCTTGACCGTACCGATATAGCTGCTGCCGGAAACGCTCAGGCTCTGATTGGAAGCCGTGATGTTGCCGGTAATGCTGGCGCGGGCAATGCCGTTTGCAGCCAGCCATCTGGCATATTCCAGATACACCGCGGGAGCGCCGCCAGAGAATGAATAGAAGTTATCCATATCCCAGTAGCTGCGCACATACTGCGCACCTTCCAGCTGTTTGATGACCTCACGCATGGCGAACTGACCCGCAGCGCGGCTCCACACCTCGTTGTTGGAATCACTGCGGTTAAGAGCCATGAAGGGATAGGTATGCCGCAGAACCCAGCCCAGGGCGTGCATGGTGCTGGCTTTATACCGGACACCGGTGGTGCCGCCATACGCGGAGTTTGTCACGAAGGTATCCATGTCCACCAGCACATAGGGGCCTTTGGCGCTCTGATTCTTGCCGGAGCCCTCGCCGGGACCGGAGAGATTGTGTTCCAGGCAGAATACCGTGAAGCCCTCCAGATAGTGAGGCGTAGCATAGATTGTGCCATGCGCGGCGGACTTCGCCAGCTGCGGATAGTCGCTGTCCTTACCGGAGCTGCCGTACAGGCCGGACTGCCATGCATAGAAGCCGCCAACCGCTCCATTGATGTTTTTCAGAGAAAAGCCGTTCATGGGTGAAGCTTTCAGCATCCGTCTGCCGCTGTTTCTGGTCTGCTTCAGATATTCCAGGGTGTACGCGAAGTCAGTAACGGTGCAGCCTTCCTCTGAGGATTCACTGGTTTCATCCAGCAGAATCCAGCAGGTAGCGTAATCCGTCCACTTCATCGTGCCGTCCTTGAAATCGTCGCCGTAGAGGAAGCGCACCTGATACCAGACATGGCCGGCTTCATCGAAATCGACCGTCAGGATCTGAACGGTTGCGTCCTTCACGAAGTTGCCCAGGTATTCACCGCTGTAATAGGTTTCAGCTGCCTGTGCATCCATGCCGGCAAACACACGGGTTTTGGTGGTGACGCCGACATAGGACCCGGCTGCTTCATAGGCAGGCTCATCGGGAACTTCCGGGGCTTCCTCCTGAGGCACCTCAGGTTCAGCAGGAAGATCTTCCGGGGTTTCAGTGCTTTCCTCAGGATTCTCTGTCGTTTCAGGATCCGCCGCAGGCTCATCCTGCATGGTCTCCTGAGGTTCATCCGCAGGGGTTTCCTCTTCGGAAGCAGGCTGTTCTGCCGGATCGGTTTCCGGCAAGGGCTCGTCTTCCACCAGATCAGCAGGAAGCTCAGTCTCTTCCGGATCGGTTTCGACAGGTTCCTCTGCTGTAGTGCTTACAGGCTCATCTTCTGCAGAAGGAGTATCCACAGGCTCTTCCACAATCTGTGGATCTGTCTCAGCAGCAGGATAGCTTCCATTCACCAGGAACAGGCTCATCATGCCAATCGCAGTCTCTCCCTGAGCTACAGGGAGGAAGCTGATATCCTTGATGTCCTCATCCAGCAGGAATTTCTCGTCCAGATTCTTCACTGAAACAAAACCGCTGACTACGTTTCCATTCGAATCCATGAACCAGACCTTCACGGTTTCCTCATCTGTGAACTTGGTCGCAAGAAGCAGGAAAACATCATTGGTCGTAGAGAAAACGAGGGTATCCGCATCCAGCTTTGCATTGCCGAACACATCCGTTTGTCTCACTGTCGCCACATAGATGTGGCCGTAGGTGTCGATCGCCGCCTGCAGAGGATGGCGATCATCCGGAGCCGGTTTTTCTGCCTCCTGCTCAGTTTCAGCAGGTACTTCCGTTGCCGGTTCCTCAACAGGGATTTCTTCCACTGGCATCGGCTCTTCCGTAGATTCAGCCGGCTGTGTCTCCTCAGACTGCGCGGCCGGTTCCTCCTGGGGCACTTCTTCCTGAGGCGTTTCCGTCTCCGGTACAGTTTCCGGGGCGGAAGGCGTCTCTTCAGCGGGTACCTGCTCTGCCGGCGCTTCCGTCTCCGGCAAAGTTTCGCTGACAGGATCGCTTTCGGGTTCAGATGTCTCCGTATCCATGACGGTCGCAGTTTCCTGTTCGGGCACTGCTTCGGCATCCTCTGGGATTACTTCAACGCTGATGTCCTCCGCCGGAATCACCGCATCCTCCGCCAATGCACTCATCGGCATACAGGTCAGTACCATGAGCACCGACAGAATGAGCGCGGTGAATCGCTTGAATCTCGCTTGCATTTGCAAACCTCCTTATTCTTGTACAGCCATGACAATGAGCCGCCCGCTGGCTCCGCCATAGCTGCGATCACAGGTGATCAGGGTCAGGATGTTGTCCTCAGCCGTCACCTGAACACCGGTATCAACCATGGACTTTTTGACGGCGCGATTGATGAAGCGCATGAAGCTCTCATCGCTTGAAAAGGAAGCTGTCGCAGCGTCCCAATCGCTGACCTTCATGTTGAGCACCGCAAAGACGCGGTAAGTGCGTTCTCCATACAGGCTGTTCACGCGGATAAGGCTGTGCGCAGCACAGTAGGAGGAATCCTTGTAATCCATCAGGGTGCTGAACATGGCGTCACTATGGCTGATGTGATGGCCATGACATCGGTAGTTGATTTAGGAAATCTTGGAATTTTAGCGCCTCACAAA
The DNA here is from genome assembly GCA_902778055.1 of uncultured Eubacteriales bacterium. Classification (GTDB taxonomy): domain Bacteria; phylum Bacillota; class Clostridia; order Christensenellales; family Aristaeellaceae; genus Aristaeella. Next base: position 3,816 of record CACYWL010000002.1, read on the forward strand.
ACAAAGTATTATAACCACTATAACATTGACTGGCTGATTGAAACCGTAAATGCTGATAAGCAGCTGAAGTATATTACCTTCTGGCACGAAGGCAAAGAGTATCCAAATCACTATTTCTCGCAATGGTATCAGGGGAAGCCGTTTTCTGTAAATGGACGGTCATATTTAACGGCAGAGCAGTATATGATGTCTGAAAAGGCTCTCCTATTCAAGGATCTGTATCATTACGGCTTGATCATGGAGGAACCTTCTCCGAAGAAATGCAAAGACCTTGGCCGCTTGGTCTCAGGATTTGAATCCACAACCTGGGATAATGCGTTGAGAGAAATTATTTTTCATGGGAATCTTGGAAAATTCCAGAGTGATATTGCTCTTGTGGATGCGCTGCTGGAAACAGAGAACGCTGTCTTAATTGAAGCCAGTCCTTACGATGGAATCTATGGTGCAGGNNNNAAAGTGCAGCCAGAGAACTGGAAGAATCCGAAGAATGGCACTCAGGCAACCAATCATCTTGGGTTTGTGCTGATGGGAATTCGGGACTTGTTTCGGCAGCTGATGGGGCACTCCTGGCGTCCTGGAGAAGAGTACAAATCCTTGTAACATCCTCCTTGCTAAATATTTCGGTAGGCATTAGCAGAGCCAATAAATCGCATTAATCTTGCTAATCAACTACCTTCCGCATTTAGCAGACGATTGTCCTCACAGATATCAAAACCATCTTGAAGTTCGTCTGATCTTTCTTTACTGTGCTTTCAAAACGCCAGGCCTTACAAGCATTTTTTCAGTTTCAGGAAAGATGCCGCTCGCATCGTCCGCCAAAATTAGCACGATCGTCCGAAAAAATTAGACGCTGAAACATAGGCATCAGCGAAGGTCGATTAGAAATCGGGCTGAAAAATTAGAAATCTGCTAACAGTGGTCTTCTCCTGTTAGCAGATTTTTGCGTTTCGTAGTGTCCCGAAAAAGAAAAATCCTACCAGCTTCACAGTTGCCTTTTTGAGGGCAAATCTGTCGAACTGAGGTACGGGACCATGTTCTCGAAAGTCCTTATTTTTCAAGGCTTCCGAGGATTCGGTGACTGTTCACCGTGGAGGTTGGAGTGCTTTTTCCTAATCAGGAAAGGTCGATTTCTAATCAGCTTTTCTAACTTTGGCGGTAGGACATTTTCCCACATGCTGATTTCGACCTTGTTGAGTAAGGGTGTCGGAGTAACTGGGAAACCGGGGCACTTCCGAACGCTGTTCCCGTTTTCAGTTTCCGGAAAAGCGGTAGTCGGCCTACTTCTTAGGAGGCGACCGCTCTATCCTGCTGAGCTACGGAACCATATGCTCTGCATTCCGCAGAGCAGGAAATATTATATCGGGCATAACCTCAATTGTCAATTTGTTATTTCAGCGTTCGGGGCGCATTATTTCAGCGTTCGGGGCGCAAAGCCGATCTTCTTCTGCACCTTGCGCAGCGTTCTGGTCGCGATGCTGCCGGCCCGTTCCGCGCCGCCGAGGAGGATGTCCAGCAGATACTGTTTGTCCGCGATCAGACGCTTGTATTCGCTCTGCAGCGGCTCCAGCGCCGCGATTACCGCGTCCGCGGTGCGGGTTTTCAGATCGCCGTAGCCCTTCCCCTGCATTTCTTCGCAGACCGCATCCATGCTTTCGCCGGTCAGGGAGGTAATGATGCTCAGAAGATTGCTGACACCGGGCTTGTTCTCCGGATCAAAACGGATTTCCCCGTCGGAATCCGTCACCGCGCGTTTGATCTTCCGGCGCACGGTGTCGGGCTCGTCCAGAAGGGAAATAAAGCACTCCTCCGGATCGCTTTTGCTCATCTTCCGGGTCGGATCCTGCAGGCTCATGACCCTTCCGCCCACCTTTGTGATCAGCGGTTCGGGAACCGTAAACACATCGCCGTAGATCGCGTTGAAGCGCTGCGCGATATCCCGCGTGATTTCAAGGTGCTGCTTCTGATCCGCTCCGACCGGAACCGCGTCCGCCTTGTAGAGCAGAATATCCGCGGCCATCAGCACGGGATAGGTAAACAGGCCCGCGTTGATGTTGTCGGCATGCTTGGCGGATTTATCCTTGAACTGGGTCATCCGCTGCAGCTCGCCCATATAGGTGAAGCAGTTCAGAATCCAGGCCAGCTCCGCGTGCGCGCTGACATGGCTCTGGCAGTAGATGATGCACTTTTCCGGATCCAGTCCGCTGGCCAGGTAGATGGCGGCCAGCTCCAGGCAGCGGCGGCGAAGGTCGGCCGGGTTCTGCCTCACGGTGATCGCATGCTCATCCACGATGCAATAGATGCAGTTGTAGGCATCCTGCAGCTCCGGAAAATGCCGCAGCGCGCCGATATAGTTCCCGATCGTCAGGGTTCCGCTGGGCTGGATTCCGGAAAAAATCGTCTTTTTCTGCATTTCCTGCTGTTCCATAGGATCTAAGCTCCTTCTTGTTTCATTTTCATTCCGGCCGGTGCACGATGGCGCGGCGGTCGGGTCTGCTGCGCGGTCCTGCTTCCTCCGGGCGGCAGCTCACGGGGAGAATTCCCGAAGGTTCTTACAGTGCCTTCCGGATGGCCGCTAGCAGATCCCCGTACTCCTCAAAGGCAGGAAGCTCTGGATGCGCGGCCTGAATCTGCGGGGTGGACCGGAACAGGAACCCGGCCTTGCTGGCCTGGATCATTTCCAGATCGTTGAAGCTGTCCCCGGCCGCGATGGTTTCAAATCCGACGGACTGAAGCGCCCGGACCGTGCTCAGCTTGCTTTTTTCGCACCGCATGCGGAAGCCCGTTACCTCTCCGTTTTCCGCCGTCTCCAGCTCATTGCAGAAGAGCGTCGGCCAGCCCAGCTTCTTCATCAGCGGCCTGGCGAACTGGGTAAAGGTGTCGCTGAGGATCACCACCTGCGTTTCCGCCCGCAGGGCATCCAGAAACTCGCGCGCGCCGGGCATCGGATCGATTTTCTCGATCGTTTCCTGAATCTCCCGCAGGCCAAGCCCGTGCTCCTTCAGAATCCGGAGCCGGAAATTCATCAACTTGTGATAATTCGGCTCGTCCCGGGTCGTTCTCCTCAGTTCGGGAATCCCGGAGGCTTCGGAGAATGCTATCCAGATTTCAGGTACGAGCACGCCTTCCAGATCCAGGCAGACAATATTCATCTTCATTCCCCTTCCGGCCGCTTGAAATCCGCTCTCACAGGCTCCCGGCCAACGGAAACGATCATAGCACGATTGCACGGCAAGGTCAAACGAAAAAAAGGAAAAAGCTTGAATAATGATGATGAAACAAATATAATGAAGGAAGCGTCTTATCCCTGCGTCTGTTCCGGCAGACGGATGAACAGATTTTCATAACAGTCGCCATTGTCATTTGCAGAAAGGAGCTGGCATTGATGAACAAAAAGACCATCGCCCTGCTTGTCGCTTTCGTACTCTGTGCCGCCGCGATTGCCTTTTTCGGGGTCCGGTTCAGTCAGGAGAGTGCCGCGCATCAGGAGGCTGCCGCCCGGTTGGAAGAAGCGAAGGCCGTGAACACCAGGCTGGAAGAAGAAAAAACCGCTCTTTCTTCTGATCTGGCTGCGGAGACCGAAGCGAAGGAAGCGGCCCTGGCGGATGCGCAGGCGCATCTTGCCGAGCTCGAATCTGCTCAGAAAGCGCTGACCGAGGAAAGTTCCGCCCGGGAGGCCGCTGTCTCCGAGGCTGCGGAGCTCTCTTCTTCCCTGAAAGCCGCGAAGCAGACTCTTTCGGAGGAAACCGCAGCCAGGGAGGCGGCCGTTTCGCAGGCCGAGGAACTGACTGTTTCGCTGGATGAATCCCAAAAAGCGCTGACAGCCGCGGAGGAAGCCCGGGAAGCCGCTCTTTCTGAAATACAGACGCTGAAGGATTCCCTGGAAGCCGCGATGAACGAAGTCGAATCCGCCAAAAATGCTTCCCTGGAAGAAACCGAAGCGCTGAAATCCGCGCTCAGGAATGCGGAGGATGCCCTGGCCGGACTGGAGCTGGCCCCCGGGGCCGAAGCCGCTCCCTCCGCCACATCGGAAGAAAAGCCGGAGGCCGGTTTCTCCCCTGCCTATACCGGATACGGCGAGGCGCCCGAAGCCCGGCTGATCGAAGCTGAAGGAACGGAGGCTGAAGGCCTCACCGAAGCCTTGATCTCCGGCGCTGTCCTGGGCAGCCCGGACGAATCCGCCGTCGCGGAAGACGAAGTCACGGAGAGCGAACCCGCGGGCCAGAACCCGGAGGGCCGCGCACAGGCGCTGGCCGAGGCTGAGCAGGCCCTGACGGAGGCCCGGCAGGCCCGCGAGGCGGCGGAAGCGGAGAACGCGCGGCTCACGGAAGCGATGGCAGAAGCTGAAAAAGCGCTGGCAGAGGCTCAGGAGGCCGGCCGGACCGCACAGACGGAAAAGGAAGATCTGAACAAAACCCTGGCCGAAGCGGAGTCCGCGCTGGCGGAAGCCCGGAAAGCGGCAGAAACCGCGCAGGCCGAACGGGAAACTCTTGCGGTTTCCCTGAAGGAGGCGGAGGAGGCCCTGGAGGCTCAGAAAACCGAAATCAGTGTGCTGAATCAGAAAGTAGCCGAGCTGACGGAAGAAAACGAGACGCTGTCCTCTTCCCTGAACGAGGCGCAGAAAGCCAATACGGATCTGACCGCGAGCCTGGCCGCTGAAGAGGCGGAAAAAGCAAAGCTGTCCTCCCGGATCGAGGAGCTGAACGCGGTGCTGAGCGACGAGGAGGCCAAAAACACGCAGCTGACCGCCGAGACGGAAACGCTGGCCGAGCAGAATCAGCTGCTGGAGCAGCAGGCGGCCGACCTGCAGGGCGCCGCTGAGCTGGACGAAAGGCTGATCACCTCGATGCCCGCTCCCCGGCTGAGCTGGGTCAAGGAGGAAATGCCCTCCATCGACTGGGCCCGCATCCGGCTGAACAGCGACGGGTACCCGCAGCTCTGGCTCCGGGCCACGAATGACCGGGGAATGAACAGCCTTCTGATTTACCGTGAATACACGGACGAGAACGGGACCCTGCAGCAGAAGCTGTACACCCGATACCCCCTGAACGGAGAAAAGATCAGCGTCCGCTACCGTACGCTGACCGAGCCGGGCGCCTACAGCGTGGTCATCAGTGACACCGCCGGGGAATATCAGACCTTCGGTGTGCTGACCACCGTCGAGGATATCGACGGAAACGGAGTCATCGACACCGTGACCCACGCCGGCGATCATATTACGCTGCTGGAGCTGCAGAACGCCTTCTCCGGTGCCGAACCGAAATAAATGATCCGGTTCTCCGCGCTTCTCTCCGGTTTCCCGGGCGGAGCGCGGGTTCCGGCCGCAGACTGACAGAGGAGATGATCAAGGATGGATCTGCGGAGCAATCCGCTTCGCCTGGAGCTTCAGTCCCTTCTGGCCTCTCTCTCCGTTCAGCGTCCTCCCGCGCTCCGGCGCAGCCGGCTCGCGGCCGCGGTCTTTTCATCGGATCTGCCCCGGTGCGCTTCTCCGGAAACCGTTCGTCTCTTTCTTCAGCGGGCTGCGGCTTCCGGCTGGGAAGCCTGGGAGGAAGGCGGTTGGGTCCACCTCCGGAAGGAGGAGGACCGGCTCGCGCGGGAATGCCTGCGCGGCGCGGCGGAGGGAGAAGGGGCCAGCATCCTTTCTGTCCTGCAGCGGCATCCGGACATACGGTTCAGCCCGGAGGAGGGCTGCCTGCTGGTGAAGGCCCGGGAAGAGGGCGGTCCCCGCTGGCAGGCCGCCTGCAGAACGGTTCACCTGTCCCTCGCCCTGCGGCTGAGGGAAGAACATCAATCTCAACGGAGGATTCAGACAGATGCTGATTCAGCACATCGGGCACGCGGAATTTCTGCTCACGCTTGAGAGCGGCTTCCGGATCGTGACGGATCCCTACGACGCTTCGACCGGCTATCCGGTACAGAAGATTGAGGCCGACGGCGTCCTGGTCTCCCATCATCACCATGACCATGACGCGGTGGAAAACGTATCCGGCTATCCCCAGATCATCGACTACGCCGGCGTTCATACCTTTTCTCCCGGCGTGCGCGTCACCGGGCTGACCGCGGATCACGATGACGCGGAAGGCTCCAAACGCGGCAAAACGCTGCTTTTCCTGCTGGAGGCGGAAGATCTGCGGCTGGCCCATCTGGGTGACCTGGGCTGCCTTCTGGACGCGGATCAGCTGGAGGCGCTGGGGCAGGTGGATATCCTCCTGATTCCGACGGGAGGGTTCTACACGCTCGACGCCGCCGGCGCCCTGGAGGTGGTCCGGCAGCTGGATCCCCGAATCGTGATTCCCATGCATTACCGGACCGAGTACAATGCGGACTGGCCCATCGGGCCCGTGGAGCAGTTTACGGCACTGTTTCCGCCCTCGGAGGCCCGTTTCGGCGGGCAGGCGCTTCGGGTTACCAAAGCGGACCTTCCCTGCCATCCGAGAATCATCGTGCTCTGATGATCTCTTTCTGATTAAGATTACCCGGCTCTCCCCGTCCGTCGGATCATGGGCGGAAGAGGGCTGCGGAAAGGACTGCACCCATGCCTGATATCGCACAGCACCATGTCTTCGGACAGGACGTCCGGGCTTCCCTTCCTGCGGAGATCCGTTCCTTTCTTCTGGATACGCCCTACGTTTTCGCGCTTTTCGGTCCGGATCCGTGGTTTGTCTACCGGATCTGGAAACGAAGGTCCGGGCGCGGCCGGCGCATGCATACGACAAAAACGGGAGACTTCCTGGCCGCGCTGGCGCTCCGTGCCAGGGACGGCGACGCCCGGCAGGAAATGTTTTCCTATCTCGCCGGATTTCTCTGCCATTACGCGCTGGATTCCACGGCGCATCCCTATATCGTCTGGCAGACGACGGAGACCTGGCCGACCAAAAAGGCCCATCTGGACCTGGAGCACGCGCTGGATGTGAACCTGATGAAGCGTGAGGGCTTCTGGGGGGAGAAGCATCCCCTGACGGATCACCATTTCCCGAAGCTTCAGCTTCCGGAACGCATGGCCGAAGACCTTGACGGGGTCTACCAGAGCGTCTACGGGTGGACGAATGCGCTGCGGGATGTAAACAGATGCTATCTGCTGTACCGCTGGCTCTTCAGGCAGATGGAGAAGCCGTGCTCCCCGCTGACGGTGCTGGCCACCCTGATTCCCACCCATCGCCTGAGGGCTTTTCCGCTGGCGAAATCCGCGTTTCTGGATAAGGACGTGGAAAACCTCTCCCACACGCCCTGGCATGAAGCCTACGCGAGGGAGCTGACCTCGACGGAGAGCTATCCGGAGCTCTACGAAAAGGCCCGTGCGGAAGCGGTCCGCATGATCACCGATGCCTGGGCCTTCATTCGGGGCACGATGACGGAAGCGGAGCTGAGAAAAAGCATCGGCAGCAGGTCCTATCTCAGCGGACTGGACGTAAGCGATCCCCGCAATCTGACCGTCCGGAGCCTTCGTCCCCCGGCCGGATGAATTTTGCTTCTTGCGTTGCTTTTCAGGTCATTTCGTGCTATTCTTCAGGCGTATGGCTGTGTATTGGACGCAGCTGTTTTTCCGAATATCTTGCTCAGGAGGCTTCCATGGCCGATAAAAAACTTCCTTCCTCGGTGATCTCCTTTCTGACCGGGATCGGCGCCGGTTCCCAGGCGGAGGCTGGTCTGGATGATCTGCCCGGCCTGGTCCGCGCCTTTCGCGAGGCTGCGCCGGATCCCGACTCCAACCCCTTTTCTCAGCAGAATCTGAGCTATCTCACCGCCCTGCTGGACTGCATCGACGTGATGGATGAGCGGCTCTATGAGCATTACCGGGCGCTGATCGACCTGTTCCGCGCGGGCGTCTTCCGCGCTCCGAGGGAAAAGCTGCTGGCCTATCCCTCCTGGAACGAGCTTCGGGACAAGGGCGTGCGTCTGGGTCTGCTGAGCCCGGATCTTTATGGAAAGAAGCTTCCGCAACCTCATCTGGGCGTGCCGGAAGTATTTGCCCGGATCAAGGAGGGTCTCCGCAAATGAAACTGCTTTATGTTTCCGCCCGCAGCGCAACGGTGCTGCTGAATCCGAAGGGGGATTACACGATGCCCTCCCCGGCCCGTCTGACGCTGAACGGCATCGATCTGGGCGAGGAATCCCGGTCCGTCGTCTCTCTTTTCGACCTGTATCCCGAAACCGAGTATTCCCTGGTGAAGCGGCAGGACGGAGAGGAGGAAGAGATCCTTTCCTTCCGGACTGAGCAGGAATCCGTCACCCTGGATGTCCGCCGCTTCGGCGCCCAGGGGAACGGCAAGACGGATGATACTCCCTGCCTTCAGGCAGCCATCATGTGCTGCCCCGAGGGCGGGCGCGTGCTGCTGCCCGCCGGGACCTACATGTCCGGCCCGCTTTTCCTGAAAAGCCATATCACCCTGGAGTTCCAGAAGGGAGCAACGCTGTCTCTTGTGACGGATCAGAACCGTTATCCGATTCTTCCCGGCGTGACCTATCCCACCGGCGAAGGGGAGGATCTGCTTCTGGGCTCCTGGGAGGGCAATCCGCTGGATTCCTTTGCGTCCGCGCTGACCGGCATCGGCGTGGAGGATGTCCGGATCATCGGTGAAGGGATCATCGACGGCCGGGCGCAGGACGGCATCTGGTGGGTCAACCCCAAGGGCAAATACCGCGCCTACCGGGGTCACCTGCTTTTCCTGAAGGACTGCAAAAACATCACCGTTCAGGGACTCACCTTCCGGAACAGTCCCTCCTGGAACATTCATCCCCTCTTCAGCGAGGATCTGTCCTTCCTGAACATTACGGTCGAAGCTCCTTCCTACAGCCCGAACACCGACGGGTTCGATCCCCAGAGCTGCAACGGCGTGAAAATGTACGGTGCGCTCTTCTCCGTCGGGGATGACTGCATCGCCATCAAGGCCGGCAAGATCTGGCAGGGGCAGAAATACCGTACGCCCACGCAGAACGTGGAGATCGCCTGGTGCGCCATGCTCGACGGGCACGGCGGAGTCACCATCGGCAGCGAAAACGCCGGCGGCGTGCACCATGTCCGCGTCCATCACTGCTGGATGCGCGGCAATGACCGTGGCCTGCGGATCAAGACCCGGCGCGGCCGCGGCCTGATCGCCGTCGTGGACGATGTCCGTTTCGAGGACGTCCGGATGGAAAACGTCAAAATGCCCCTGGTTGTCAACTGCATGTACTTCTGCGATCCTGACGGTCACAGCCCCTATGTGCAGAGCCGTCAGCCCCAGCCTCTGGATGAAACGACGCCGACCGTCGGCGCCATCGTCTTCGAGCGGGTCAGGGCCACCGGATGCCGGGCCTGCGTGGGATACATCCTGGGTCTGCCGGAGAGGCCTGTGCAGAGCGTGACCGTCCGGGACAGCACCTTTGATTTTGTCGAGGACGCGGTGCCCCTGATCCCCGCCATGGCGGACGGCGTGCCCGCGGTGCACAATCAGGGAATCATCGCCCAGTTTATCGATGAGCTCATCGTCGAAGACGTGGACATGGATCATATCAACGGGGAAATGGTACAGAAACTGCAGCCCTAATGCTAAACAGGAAAGGAAGGATTACCCATGGACATTCGTTACTCCTGCAGCCAGCGCGACTTCAAGCGCTACACCACCGAGGAAACCCGCGCGGAATTTCTGATTGAAAACCTTTTCGTCGCGGATCAGGTTCAGGCGACCTACAGCCATGTGGACCGGGCGGTCACGCTGGGCATCATGCCCGTCTCGGAAAAGGTTTCCATCGACAAGGGCATTGATATCTGGAAGAATTTCGGCACCGAATATTTCCTGGAGCGCCGGGAATGCGGCATGTTCAACGTGGGCGGCTCCGGCCGGGTCTGCGTGGACGGAGAGGTGTACGCCCTGGATTACAAGGACTGCCTGTACATCACCCGCGGCGCGAAGGAGGTTACCTTCGAAAGCGTCGACAGCGGCAAGCCCGCGAAGTTCTACCTGGTCTCCTATCCGGCCCACTGCAGCTACGAAAACAAGCTGATCCGCATCGCGGACGCGGCGAAAAAGCCCCTGGGCGCCCTGGAAACCAGCAACAAGCGGACGATCAACCAGTTCATCCATCCCTCCGTGCTGAAGACCTGCCAGTTGAGCATGGGCATGACCGTGCTGGAGCCCGGCTCCGTCTGGAACACCATGCCCGCGCATACCCACGAGCGCCGCATGGAGGTCTATTTCTACTTCGAGGTTCCGGAAAACAACGTGGTTTTCCACATGATGGGCGAAGGGCAGCAGACCCGGCATATCGTCATGCAGAACGAGCAGGCCGTGATTTCTCCCTCCTGGTCCATTCACGCGGGTGCCGGCACCAGCAATTACACCTTTATCTGGGCCATGGGCGGAGAGAACCAGGCATTTGACGACATGGACGAAATCCCGACGACCGAGCTCCGCTGACGCCGGACGCTGTTTCCGGACTTCCGGAAGAGCCCGCGGCGGAAACGAACATGTTTTCCCTGACAAAGACAAAGGAGGATTGGACCCATGAACATGAAGGATTTCAGCCTGGAAGGCAAAATTGCCTGGATTACCGGCGCCTCGTACGGAATCGGCTTCGCGATTGCCGAAGCCTATGCCGCGGCCGGCGCGACCATCGTTTTCAACGACATCAACCAGGAGCTGGTGGACCGCGGTCTGGCCGCGTACGCCGAGAAGAAGATTCCCGCCCGCGGCTATGTCTGCGACGTGACCAACGAAGAGGCCGTCCAGGCCCTGGTCAAACAGATCGAGAAGGAAGTCGGCGTCATTGATATCCTGGTCAACAACGCCGGCATCATCCGCCGGATTCCCATGATTGAAATGAGCGCGGCGGATTTCCGCAAGGTCATCGATGTGGACCTGAACGCGCCCTTTATCTGCGCCAAGGCCGTTCTTCCTTCCATGATCGAAAAGGGACACGGCAAAATCATCAACATCTGCTCCATGATGAGCGAGCTCGGCCGTGAGACCGTCTCCGCCTACGCGGCGGCCAAGGGCGGTCTGAAGATGCTTACCCGGAACATCTGCTCCGAGTACGGCGAGCACAATATCCAGTGCAACGGCATCGGCCCCGGCTATATCGCGACGCCCCAGACCGCGCCTCTCCGCGAGCGCCAGGCGGACGGCAGCCGGCATCCCTTTGATCAGTTTATCGTCAGCAAGACCCCCGCTGCCCGCTGGGGAAATCCCGAGGATCTGCAGGGCCCGGCGGTCTTCCTGGCCTCCGACGCCAGCAACTTTGTGAACGGCCATATCCTTTACGTGGACGGCGGTATCCTCGCCTACATCGGCAAGCAGCCCTGAACAGATTAGTACTTCAGCCCCCGCGTCCCGCGGGGGTTTTTTGTATCCTCCCGGTGGGATTCGGCGCAGTGTCTGATCAGATTTTGCTCTCGTCAGATATTTCTCTTTCCGGCCGGTGCCCGGAAGTTGCGGAATTTTCTCAATTTAATCAAAAAGCAATAATTTTAGTCTTGTGCAGGACTGGTTAAAAGTTGTATAATCTTATCTAGTGATGGACAATTTGTCCATAGAGAGCCCATGCTCTCACACAACCGGGAGACCGGAATAAAAAAAGGAGAGGTAAACCATGAAGAAAATTGTTTCCCTCGTGCTGGCGCTGGCTCTGTGCCTGGGCCTCGTCTCCTTCTCCGCGTCCGCTGAGGATGTGCTGAAGATCACCGTCATGATCGACGGTACCGTGCTGGATCAGAACAACGGCCGCGATGCGATCGAAGCCCGTTGGGAAGAGCTCCATCCCGGCTATGACCTGGAGTTCATTCAGCCCGACCACAGCGCCTACTATGACGTCATGCAGCAGCGGATGTCTTCCGGTGACTGGCCTGATGTCCTGATCCTGAGCTCCACCTATTATGCGGATTACGCCGCGGCCGGCGCTCTGTGGGACATGACCGAAGCCTGGGAAAATAGCCAGACCAAGAACAGCGGCCGCTTCACCGGTGATGCCGTGTTCGACGGACTGAAGATCGACGGCAAGCTGTACGGCTTCGCCCCCACCCGCGGCAACGGCTGCATCACCTACGTAAAGAAGGCCTGGCTGGATGCCTGCGGCCTGGAAGCTCCCACCACCTATGACGAATACATCGCCATGTGCAAGGCTTTCGTTGAGAAGTTCGGCACCTACGCGATCTCTGCGGCCGGTTTCGTCGGCAACGAAGCTCCCTTCGTCAACTATCTGCCTGAGTTCTATCAGGATGCCTATCCCTTCTTCGTCAAGCAGGAAGACGGCACCTGGGTGGACGGCTTCACGCAGGACAACATGAAGGCGGCTCTGCAGCGCATCCAGGATGCGGTGAAGGACGGCCTGATTGACAAGGAAACCCTGACCAACAAGACCTCCGACGCCCGCAACAAGTTCTATGATGACAAGTTCGGCGTGTTCACCTACTGGGCGGGCACCTGGGCGACCAACCTGAAGACCAACCTGGAAGCCAACGGCCGCGACGGCGAGCTGGTGGCCCTGAAGCCCCTGGAAGGCAATCCTCCGTACTATGATCGTGTTCCTCCGGTCTGGTGCATCACCTCTGCCTGCAAGAATCCTCAAAAGGTGTTCGATGCCTTCATCGACACGATGCTGGACGGCGGCGACACTCAGATGCTGTGGACCTACGGCGCGGAAGGCGTGCACTGGTCCAAGGCGGCCGAGACCATCATGGCCGGCACCGACAACGAGAAGACCTATGAAGAAGGCCAGTTCCACATGAAGGAGAACCTGGAGAAGGCCGGCACCGCCTACACCAAGAACCACATCGATCCGATGCTGGCTCTGGCGACCTTTGCGGAAGGCTATTATGATCCCAAGGCCGACAGCGTGAAGCCTGAAGCCATGGCTGCCTCCGAGCTCTTCAACGCCAATTCCCGCCTGGCCTCCATCGTTCCCGCGACGGATGTTCTGAGCGAGCTGAACGGCGATCTGACCACGATCAAGAACCAGATCATCGCGGACATCGCGCTGGGCACCATCTCCGTGGAAGACGGCTACAAGCAGTTCGAATCTGAAGGCGGACTCGAGATGTCCAATGAGATCGTCGAGAGCCTGAACGCCCTCAACTGATTCTTAACCTCTGAATTTCTTGGGGCGACGGCAGCATACCGCCGCCCCTCTTCCGGTTTTCTGCCGGAAATCAGAACAAGAAGAAAGGGTGGTTCCACGTGGCGTCCACAACATCCAATGGAACAATCCAGGTGAAGAAGAAACCCTTGTCCCAGCGGATGAAGAAGTACTGGGGCTTCTACCTGATGTTCATCCCGGTGCTGATCTTCGTCGCCGTTTTCCATTACGCGCCCATGTTCGGAATCCGGTATGCCTTCTATTCCTGGAAGATTATCGGAGACCCGCAGTGGGTCGGACTGGCGAACTTTGAAAAGCTGTTCGGTCAGAGCCAGTTTACAACCTCTTTCTGGAACACCATTGTTTTCTCCGTGGTCAAGCTGGTGCTGAACACAGGAATGGCCGTTCTCATCTCGCTGCTGCTCAATGAAATGATCTCCCTGAAGTTCAAAAAGCTCAGCCAGACCATCATCTATCTGCCCCACTTCATGTCCTGGGTCGTGACGGCCTCTGTGTTCTCCCTGCTGCTCTCCCCTTCGGAAAACGGCCTGGTGAACCAGCTGCTGATCAAGCTGAACATCATTGACAAGGGCGTGTATTATCTGGCGGACAAGGGACACTGGCGCACCTGGTACTACATTATCAACCTGTGGCGCGAGACCGGCTGGCAGACCATCATTTTCATGGCCACCCTGACGGGCATTGACCCCGGCATCTATGAGGCCGCCTCCATCGACGGCGCCGGCCGCTGGCAGAAGATGTGGTACGTCACCTTCCCCGCCCTGGGCAACACGATCATCACCGTGCTGATCCTGAACCTGGCGAAGATCATGAATCTGTTCGAGAGCGTCTTCGTTCTGCAGAATGACTCCGTTCGTCGGGCCACCAACGTGCTGCAGACCTATGTTTACTATCAGACCTTCAATGCCGGAGCTTCCGCGGACTATGGCTACACCACTGCGGTCGGCCTGTTCCGGAGCCTGGTCGGCCTGGGCCTGATGCTGATCTGCAACTACGCGTCCAAGAAAGTCCGCGGACGCGGAATCGTGTAAGGAAGGGGGACGAACAGAATGGCTACGAAAGAAAATTTGAAGTTCATCACCCCTGCCGGTGTCGAAGTGCCGCCGCCGCCTCATATCAACAAGCCGAAGTCCCAGTACACGGCGTTCAACTTCGTCAACGGATTCATTTTCATCCTGGTCTGCCTGATCATTCTGATTCCGCTGTGGAAGGTGCTGATTGACTCGCTGGATCTGACCTCCGGCTACGGCATGAAGCTGCTCCCCAGCAAGTTCGGTCTGGATGGATATCTTTCCATCTTCACCAACAAATCCCTGCTGCAGCCCCTGTGGGTCAGCGTCTACACCACGGTGGCCGGTACCTTCATCGGCCTGCTGCTCTCCACCATGGGCGCCTATGTGCTGATTCAGTGGGATATGCCCGGACGGACGCTCTTCGCGAACATTCTTCTGTTCACGATGATCTTCTCCGGCGGTATGATCCCCAGCTACCTGGTCATGCGCGCGGTGGGCCTGACCGACAACCCTCTGGGCCCGATCCTGCTGCCCGCCATCAACGTGTACAACCTGGTGCTGATGCGGAACTTCTTCGAGGGCATTCCGAAGTCCCTGTTTGAATCCGCGGATCTGGACGGCTGCACGCCGATGGGCATGTTCTGGCGGATCGCCCTGCCGCTTTCCAAGGCGGCGCTGGCCTCGATCGGCCTGATGTTCGCGGTTGCCTACTGGAATGACTACACCAACTTCAAGCTCTATATCACCAACCGGAACCTGTACAACTTCCAGATGAAGCTGAGGGACATGATGCAGTCCTCCGACCTGCCCGAGGCGGTCGGCGGCGCGACGGAGAACACCATCCGCAACGCCTGCATCATTACGGCGATCCTCCCCTTCATGGTGCTGTATCCCTTCCTGCAGAAGTACTTTGTGAAGGGCATCAACATCGGCGCGGTCAAGGAGTAATTCCCCGGCCCGCAGGGATTTGCCCGGTTGTTCAGGGCTGCCCCTCCTGCACTCCCTGCAAGAGGGGCAGCTTTCTATCATCATCAAAGGAGAAGCTCCATGTACGAAGAAATCAACCGGTATGTGCACCAGCTGATCGAGCAGTCCTCCACCGTGCAGACTGCCTGGAATGTTGAAAAGCTCAGGAACGGAATTCCCGCAAGCTGGAACTACATTGACGGATGCATGATGACCGCTCTGCTGAGCCTGTCCGAAATCACAGGCGACCAGAGCTTCGCTGAGTTTACGGAGCATTTTATCGATGCCTTTGTGAATGAGGACGGCAGTATCCGGACCTATGAGCCGGAGAAGCACACCCTGGATGATATCAACGAGGGCCGTGTGCTGTTCCCGCTCTACCGGAAAACCGGGAAGGAGAAGTACCGCCTGGCGGCCGATCTGCTGTACCGGGCGCTGCAGGATCATCCCCGCACCCCGGAGGGGAACTTCTGGCACAAAACCATCTATCCGAATCAGGTCTGGCTGGACGGCGTCTATATGGCGATGCCCTTTCTCGCCCTGTATGAAAAGGAATTCGGAAAACCTGTCAGCTCCGATCTGGCCGGTCAGCTGAGGATCATCCGGCAGCGGATGCGGGATCCGAAAACGGGGCTGTACTATCACGGCTACGATGCCTCCCGAAAAGCCTTCTGGGCTGATCCGGAAACCGGCTGCTCGGCCAGCTTCTGGCTTCGGGCCATCGGATGGTTCTCGGTCGCCCTGGCGGACCTGGCGGAGATCCTGCCGGAGGGCGAAGCCTCCCGCCTGGTCCGGGAAATCCTTTCCGACCTGATGCAAAGCCTGCTTCCCTTCTCCGATCCCGAAACCGGAATGTATTATCAGGTAGTGGATCAGGGCGGCCGTCCCGGAAACTATCTGGAAACCAGCGGCTCCTCCATGATTGGCTACGCCATGCTGAAGGGGGCCCGGCTGGGCGTCCTTCCCGCGGAATTTGCCAAACAGGGGCAGAAGACCTTCGAGGGCATTTACCGGACCTGCCTCACCTTCACGGACGGACAGATGAACATGGAAAACATCTGCCTGGTGGCCGGGCTGGGGCCGGAAAAGGACCGGAGGAGGGACGGAACCTATGCCTATTATATCTCCGAGCCCATCGTCAAAAACGATGCCAAGGGCGTTGCGCCCTTCCTGCTGTGCTATACGGAGATTCTGCGGCTGAACGCATAGGATGGTTCAGGCTTCCCCGCGAAAAAAAGCGCCCCGCGGCGCTTTTTTTTTGTTATCCTTCTTCTCAGATCTCCGTCTGGCTTCGGTCCGGTCTGGAAATAATCTCCTTCCACTGTCTGGAAAACAGATAGTAGCCAAACATGCAGCACATGGCAAAGAAGAAGGAAATCGGGAAGCAGAGCATGATCCAGGTTCCGTCATACCAGGCCCTGATCATGTAGGCGCTGGGGACCCGGACGGCCCACAGCATCAGGATGTTGACCAGCGTCGTATACCGTACCAACCCGACGCCGTTCACCGTGCAGACCATGGAGTTGAACACCGCAAACATCCAGAAGCTGAGCAGCTGAACGGAGGTATAACGCGTCGCATACATGAGGACCATTTCATCGTCCGTGAACATCCGCAGCAGCGGAGCCCGGATCAGCAGGAAGAGCAGTCCGCAGCTCAGCGTAATCGCCCCCACCGCCGCCGGAATACGGCGGTATCCCTGCCGGAGGCGGTCATAGTTCCCCGCGCCGAAATTCTGGCCGGCAAAGGTCGTTGCCGCCGAGGCCAGGCTGGAGGAGGCAATGCTCGCCATCCCGGTGATCCGGCCCGCGACAGCCTGTCCCGCCATAAAGATGGAGCCCTGGGAGTTGACCAGCGTCTGCAGCGCCACATGCCCGAGAGAATAAAGGGAATTGTTCAGTCCGATCGGAATCCCGATCCGGAGAATGGACTTCAGGTGCTCCCGGTCGAATTGAAAGCGAAAAATCGGAAACTGCAGCTCCGGATAATTCCGCCGGATATACAGGATACTGACAATCCAGCTGAAGATCATCGCCGCGCTCGTGGCGATGGCCGCACCGGCCACATCCATGCGGAAACCGGCCACCAGCGCCACGTCGAGCACGATGTTCACCACGCAGGAAACCAGCAGGAAATACAGGGAAGCCGTACTGTTTCCCATCCCCCGAAGGATGCCCGCGTTCATGTTATACCCGATGTTGCCCAGGGAGCCCGCCAGCACAAGGCGGACGTAGGTCACGGACAGATCCATCGCCGCCTCGGGAACCTGCATCAGGCGCAGGATGACCGGAGCCGCAACGATTCCCAGCAGGCTGATTCCGATCCCGCAGGCCCAGACAAAGGATACCGCTGTGCCGCAGAGCTCGACGGCCTTTTCCCGCCGGCCGGCTCCGATATGCTGTGAGACCAGAATGGAGACGCCCGTGCCGATCCCCAGGAAAATGCACAGCACCACCTCCACCGGCTGGGCACTGGTTCCCACCGCGGCCAGGGAATTCGTGCCGCAGTTTGCCCCGATCACCAGCGTATCCACCGTGGTGTACAGCTGCTGCAGCACGTTTCCCAGGACCAGCGGCAGCGCAAACAGGAGCACCTTCCGCAGAATGGGGCCGTAGGTCATATCGATGACTCTGTCTCGTCTTTGCATGTTCATCCTCTGATTCTGATCTTCCGTTTCCCGGCTGCCCGCGGGTGCTTAAAGGAGTCCTGCCTCCGCCGCCGCCCTGTAGTAAACCGCCAGCGGGATAAAGCTCTGGGCAAAGCTCTTCGGCGGTTCATTGTCAAGGATCACCGTGCCCTCCATGACTGTTTTTTTGCCAATGGGCCGGCTGCCGCCGGCAATATCCCGCCGGAAGGAAAGCAGTCCGCTCTCCAGATACTTCCTGTCTCCGCTCAGCTTCCAGGCAATCGTCATCGCTTCCAGCAGCAGGGTGTTGTTTCCAAGCCGGTTCAGGCTGGGCAGCTCCTTGTAGTAGAACAGGCCGATGGGGGTCATGCAGCTGTCCAGCAGGTCCTCCGCCGCATCCAGCAGAAGCCGCTTCAGGCTTTCCGACGGAAACACCTCATAATACCGGTACAGGCTGCCCATGGCCACGGCGATCATGAACGGTGTATGAATCTGCGTATTATCCGTATAGGGCGCGATCCAGCTGCCGTATTCCTCTTTCCAGGCCTTGAAGTTCTCCACGATCCAGTCCGCCCGTTCCAGCCATTTCCTGTCTCCGGTCTCCACGTACAGCGCGGTCAGGGATCGCAGCGCCCATCCGGTTTCCCGGGCGTTGCTCTCCCCTCTGGTCTGATACGCGGGGGTTTCCAGCAGCCTGCGAACATTCTCCCCGATCCCCAGTGCCGTTTCCAGCGCCCGGCTGTTCCCGGTCAGATGGTACAGGTCCAGCAGGCCCTCCACCCATTCGTGCGAGCAGACCATGGTGCTGTCCAGCACATGCTTCCGGCAGTGCTCCCACTGGCCGCCGACCCGCAGCGGATCCAGGCTGTAATGGCACACATCCACGTCCATCCAGTGGTTTGCCGCCGCGATCGTATAATCCAGAAAGCGACGTTCTCCGGTTCGCATATAGAGGCAGGCGCAGGCATGGGGGAAATCGTATTCATTGTTCGTCCATACCAGTTCGCCGCGGCCCCGGCCCTGCAGGGTGTAATTCATATCCGGAGCGTCCCCGAAATTCAGCATGCCGAAGCTCCGGCTGTGGGCATCGCACCGGGTGATCAGGGCAATCTCCGCCTCCGGATTCATTTTTTCCGCCGGTACGAAGATATCGGGAGCCACGCCCGCGTCCCTGTAAATCTTCGGATCCAGCCACGGGCGGTCGGGCATCTGATAGATCAGGCTGCGGTTGTCGATCTCCGCCAGCTTCTCCTCCGGGGCGTGGAAATGCAGCTGAAAGCGCTGCTCCCGGCTCATCCCGCTCTCAAAGACCACCTTCTCCATGCCTTCCGGAATCAGCAGGACATAGATCCCGTCCTCCTGGCTCTTGACGGCCTTCGGATAGTTCTGTTGCGCCTGGAACACCGTGGCGCAGACGCCGCCCTCCCGGTCCGTCCGGTCCGCGAAGAAGGTGCCGTAAAAGACCTCCGTATAGTGCTCGTTGGCTTCCGCCATCAGGCTGGCAGTATCCACCGTCTTTTCGATGGCTTCTCCGCCGCTGAGGGTGAAATTGGTCTGATAGTTGGAGCTGCCCACGCAGCAGCGGACCGGTGTCCCGGCAAACTGTTCCTCCAGACCGTCCAGCAGCTTCAGCCCCGTGGTCTGACAGATTCCGTTTTCCCGCAGGATCCGTCCGGCCGCCGTGCTTCCCTCGCCCACGGAATCCCCGCGCTCCCTGGCTCCGGTTTTCTGAAGGCGGTCATCGTATGCCGCGTCCTCCCGCCCAAGAACCGCGAATACAAAGCTCGCCGCATGCAGCGGTCTGCTGGTGGAATTGATCAGGCGGAAGGAAACCTCCATCCACGGCTTCTCCGCGTAGACCGTCAGCCGGGCTTCGAAGGTCAGCGTTTCCCCGTTTTCTTCCGGCTCCTTTCCCGCCGGCATCAGCTTTCCCCGGGCAGTCAGCACGGTCACCAGCGGGCCTTCCTCCTCCGCGTGCCAGCTCTCATACCGCGGCAGGTAGAGGTTTCCCTCCCCGTCCTTCAGCCGCGGGCCGACAAACTGCTCCCGGGAATAGCTTTTCCGCCCTTCCTGCAGGCTTTCCATCAGGGCGTCGCTTCCCGCCCTCAGCGTAAAGCGAAGGCCGTTCTTCCCGCCATCGACCTGAATCAGCTCCTGTTCCCGCCGGATCCGGATTCCCTCCGGGGTCTCCGCCGGACCGTCCGCGATCTCCGCCTGCAGATCCTTCCGCCGGTTTCCCGGCAGATCCGCCCGGAAGCGCAGAAACAGGTATTTCACGCTGCCGTCCCGGTATCTGGACAGCACGCGGCTCTGCACCGGAAGCTCCCGTCCGTCCTCCGTGATGCGGATTCTCTGTCCCTCCCGGAAAGCTCCCTGCGCGAAGGGGAGCGAAACCCAGCAGGGCTCCTGGCTGCGTTCGTTCCTGTACAGTCTTGGAAAATGGATGTTCATGCTGTCCGTCCTTTCTGCCTGCGGGCCTGTCCTCTCCGGGGCTTTTCATCCGGCATCTGGTAGTCCGCGGGCAGGCTTCGCCGGGAAATACTGATTTCCACCCCTGCGGGGAGTTTTTCAGGCATGCGTTTTCCCCTCCGTTTTTTTCTATTCTATGCCAGGGGAAAGAGAACCGTCAATCATTTTTCTTGACACGGCTTTCCCGCATGATACAATCATTCTATCTTTTCAGGCAGGAGGAATTCCATGAGCAGTTTCGATCAGGTATACGGCCTTGCTGTTTCGGGGGACGTGGATGCCCTGCAGGCGCTGGCTCTCCGGGGCGGGCTGGATGGTTTTTCCCCGGAGCAGAAGCAGAAAATCACGCTGGACACCGCCTGGGCCGGACAGGCCGCCGTGCTTCGCTCCCTCTTTCAGTCCTGGCATCTTTATTCCGCGGATCCGGATGACCTGGGGCGTACCGTCCTGCATTGCGCGGCGGCTTCAGGAGATCCGGAGACCGTCCGTTTTGCCATGGACGTGCTGGGGTTTGATCCTCTGGCCGCGGATGCCCGCGGCCTGACGCCGCTGGATCTGGCGGCCCGGGCTCCCCGGAAGGATGCCTGCGCTTTTCTGACCGGCCGGCTGGGCTTTACGCCGGAGGAAACCTACCGGAACCCCCTCCTTCGGGGCTTCCATCCGGATCCTTCCGTGGTCCGGGTGGGGGAGGATTACTACCTGGTCAATTCTTCCTTCGTCTTCTTCCCCGGCCTTCCGGTCTATCACTCCAGGGATCTGATCCACTGGACCCTGGTGGGCCACGCGGCGGAGAATCTGGAAAAAAGCGGGCTGGCCGGGCTTCCCGGCGGATACGGCTACTGGGCCCCGGATATTTCCTGGTTCAACGGCCGCTTCTGGGTGGTCGCGACGCTTCGGAGGGATACGGAGCCCGTCCGGCTGCAGATGATCACCTCCGCCGAAAATCCGGCCGGTCCCTGGTCCGAGCCGAAGTTCCTGCCGCTGGACGGAATTGATCCCTCCCTCTTTACGGATGCCGACGGCCGCCGCTATATTCTGCTGAATCCGGGCGCGATTATGGCGGAAATTGATCCGGAGGGCAATCTGATTTCCGAGCCGGAAATGATCTATTTCGGCTCCGCCCGGATCAAGCCGGAGGGGCCCCATCTGCTCCGGAAGGACGGCTGGTACTATCTCTTCCTGGCGGAAGGCGGCACCGGCCCGGAGCATATGGAAACCGTCATGCGGAGCCGCTCTCTCCGGGGGCCCTATGAAGCCTGTCCCTTCAATCCGATTCTCAGCCGGAAAAATCCCTTCTCTCCCGTGGGGCGCAGCGGTCACGGAAAGCTGGTTTCCACGCCGGACGGGCGCTGGTACATGGTCTATCTCTGCGGCCGGTCCGTGGAGGGCCATACCGTCATGGGCCGGGAAACGGCGCTGGATCCTGTCGTCTGGACCGCGGACGGCTGGCCGGCCGTCAACAGCCTGAAGGGCCCCAGCTGCCTGCAGAAGCTTCCCTTCCCGGACGCGGTCCCGTCGGAAGGCTGCGGGGAAGAGTCCGACTGGATTTCTCCCCGGTCGGATTACCGTGCCTTCGCGGACTTCGACGGGGAGAGGATCCTGCTTCGGGGCGGCGCGGATCCCTCTGAAATCAGCGGAACCAGTCTGCTGCTGATCCGCCAGGCCGAGGCCTGCTTCCGCCAGTCCGCCCGGGTGGATCTGTCCCGGGCGGCGGACGGCGATTTTGCCGGTCTGGCCGGTTATTACGATGAGCGCAGCTTCTTCCTGTTCGGGCTGAGAAAAGGTCCGGAGGGCTGCACGCTGGAAATCGCGGAGCAGATCGGTTCGGAAAGAAGGCAGCGGACACTGCGCAGCCTCCGTTCCTTCGAGGCCTGCCTGTCCGCGGAAGGCCGTGGGCTGAACCGGGCGCTGTATCTCTGTGACGGTCCGGAAAAGGAGCTGCTTCTGACCCTGCGCGCGGATTATCTCAGCGACGAGGGGCTGACCGGAGGGAAGCGCTTCACCGGCGCGGCCCTGGGCCTGATAGCCGTGGGAAGCGGAACCGCCGTGTTTTCCTCCTGCAGCTTTCGGTTTCAGGAGGCAGTGCTGTAAGCCGTCCGTCTTCTGCTGAACTCATAAAATGCGCCCTCCCGTCCGGGGAGGGCGTTTTTCTGTATGCTTACGGCCGGGGATCCGGATCATTCTTCGGGGTGATCCGGCAGAATGCAATCTGTGCCCATCCGCCCCACCGGCCGTCCCGGTTCATGGCAAACAGGCCCGGGCGGGCGCCGGTCCATCCCCCGCAGGTCATGGGATAGGTTTTTCCGAGAGGCCGGAGGTTTTCCTCTCCGGAGCCGTAGAAAAAGCGTACCGTTCCTTCCCTCACCTGCATGCGAAGCAGGATTTCCGGCGCGGTCCATTCCGCGGAGGCCTCCTCCGTTTCCGTGACCTGATCCGGAATCCAGCGGCTGATTTCCTTCACGGCTCCGGTTCTGACCCGGACGCTGCTCCCATCCACGGAAATCAGGGGATAGCGGTATCCCATCATCGCCAGGCCGGCTTCGTCCCCCGTCTCCGGATCCAGTCGCAGGGAGACATCCATGTCGAAGTTCCTGTACTGCATCAGCTGGCTCAGGAACTGCCCGGCCTGAAACAGGTTCGGGGAGGGCGCGCAGCGCAGCCGGAAACGGCCTTCCTCCATCTTCCACCAGAGCGGGTTCGGGTTCGCCTGCCACTGCCACTGGAGTCCCGGGCCGTTCCGGAAATCGTCCGAGACAGGAATGGAAGCGGGCGCTTCGGGAAAGGGAGTATCTCCCCCGGGAACCGGTTCGCCCTCCTTGCCCATCACCGGCCACCCGCTTTCCCAGTTCACCGGCTGCAGATGCGGCACCCGGCCGTAAACCCCCACGTCCTGGAAATGAATGAACCAGTCGCCGCCCTTTCCGTCCTCGATCCATCCGCCCTGGTGAGGTCCGTTGACGGGGGTGTTTCCCTGGCGCAGGACGATCCTCCGCTCATAGGGCCCGAGAAGATGATCCGACCGAAGGGCCAGCTGATATCCGGGCGCGACGCCCCCCGCCGGGCACAGGATCCAGAATTTTCCCTGCCGCTGATAGATCTTCGGCCCTTCCACCGTCACGTCCCCGTGATCCGCGCCGTTGTAGACCAGCGTACCCTTGTCCAGCACGGAGAACCCGTCATCGCTCATCCGGTGGATATAAAGCATGTTGTTCATTCCCATCCGGCTGGCCGCCAGCCCGTGGACAAGCCAGGCGCTGCCGTCCTCCATGAACAGCGGGCAGGGATCGATCCATCCCACCACGTCCTTCACATAGTGGAAGTCCCACCTTCCCGCGGGATCCCTGGCGGTAAAGTCCATCAGCCCCTCATCCGGCAGGCAGACATAGACATGGAAGAGTCCGTTCCTGTATCGGATGCTGGGGGCCCAGGTGCCCTTTTTGTGAGCGGGAACATCATAGGCCGGGAAGGGCAGCCTTTCCGCCGCGTAGCCGATCAGCTCCCAGTGGACCAGATCCCGGGAGTGCAGCACCGGGATTCCCGGCAGATAGGTAAAGGAAGAGGAGATCATGTAGAAATCCTCCCCCACCCGGATCACGTCCGGATCTGAATAATCCCCATAGAGAATCGGGTTCCTGAATTTCATTGTCCTGTCCTCCTGTTCTGCGGTTTTCTGACTCTGAGGTCCCCTACCGGTTGGCCTCCAGCCTCACGGAGCCGCCTGGCTGGGCATCCGGGCTGTATCGATCCGTTTTGATCCTCAGGCCTTTCGCTTTCCGCGGAACAGCCATTTCCGGGCCGTGAAGGCGGCCGCGCGGATGTACCACGGCCGGAGCGTCCGGTCCGCCTTTTTCAGCTCCTCGATGATGGGCAGATGCTGGGGGCAGTGCCTCTCGCATTTTCCGCAGCCGATGCACTGGGAAGGAAAGGGCGGTTCCCTGCGCAGGGAGACCGTCTGCAGATACTCCTTCAGCCCCGCGCCCCTGCCTTCCGTTGCCGTCAGGTTGTAGCACCGGAATGCTCCGGGAATATCCACTCCCTGGGGACAGGGCATGCAGTAGCCGCAGCCCGTGCATCCGACCAGCAGCTTCGCGTTGATGTCCTCCCGGACCGCGGCGATCAGCTCCCGCTCCTCCCCGCTCAGGCAGCCCGGCAGCGCCTCCGAAGCCGCCCGGCAGTTCTCCTCCAGCATCTCCATAGAATTCATGCCGGACAGCACGCAGGTCACCTCGGGTTGATCCCACAGCCAGCGGAACGCCAGCTCGGCCGCCCCTCTTCCCTGCCCCTTCCGCGCAATCCGTTCCCGGGCGCTTTCCGGCAGCAGGC
Organism: uncultured Eubacteriales bacterium; assembly: GCA_902778055.1. GTDB lineage: Bacteria > Bacillota > Clostridia > Christensenellales > Aristaeellaceae > Aristaeella. The sequence goes on from CACYWL010000002.1 coordinate 28,281, forward strand.
TGACCAGCTTGCCGCCCCGGAGGGGCTCCATGATGACCACCGGGATTCCCTTTGCCGCCGCGGCCTGCAGCCCCGCCCGGCCGGCCTGGCTGACCTCATCCATGTAGTTGTACTGAATCTGGCAGAAATCCCAGTCGTAGTCCTCCAGGATTTTCAGGAACATCTCCGTGTTCCCGTGAAAGGAGAACCCGATCTGCCGGATGGCGCCGGTTTTTTTCTTTTCTTCGATCCATTCCCGGATCCCCAGCGCGCACAGCTTGTGCCAGGCGTCCAGGTCCGTCAGCATATGCATCAGATACTGGTCGATATAATCCGTCTTCAGCCGCCGGCACTGCTCCTGAAAATATTTCTCAATGGCGGCGGGGGAAGAAATCATGTACTGGGGCAGCTTGGTGGCGATCATCACCTTCTCCCGGATCCCGTTCTTTTCCAGAATGGTTCCGAGGCATTCCTCGCTTCCGGGGTAGATGTACGCTGTGTCAAAATAATTGACGCCCAGCTCCGCCGCGCGGAGGATGATCTTCTCCGTCGCCGCTGTATCGATGCTGTTCCCGTTTCTCGGAAACCGCATGCATCCGAAGCCCAGGGCGGACCATTCCCTTCCGCCCGCGCCTTTTCTGTACTGCATACTGTCCTTCCCTCCCGGATTTCAGGTCCGATATTTTGCCTGCTCAGTGGCAGGCAGTTCTCCGCCGCTTCTCCCGCCGGGGTCCGTTTGCTCAGATCATCCAGGCCAGCACCGCGTTCCGGATCTTCCGGGTCACCGGTCCCGTGCCCGTATCCGCCACATTCTGATTCAGCAGCAGCGTCATCTTCTGATGCGGGAAATTGGCAAAGTAGGTGCCCAGCCATCCGTCCCAGCCGTATTCTCCGAGGCAGGCCAGTCCGGGGACCTCTCCCGGGTTCTCGCAGACCCGCATCAGCTTGCCGTAGTTGTAGCCCTCCAGGCCGCCCCAGCGCCACTTCAGCTCCACCTGGCTCCGGGTCATCCAGTCCACCGTCGCCCGGGACAGGATCCTCCGGTCCTTGTATTCGCCCTCGTGCAGCAGCATGGAGGCGAAATGCCGGTAATCGTCCAGCGTGGAGACCAGCCCCGCGCCGCCGGATTCAAAGGCCGGTTCCCGGGTATAGTTCCCGACATTCAGGTGCCTGCATTCCATGACCTGAATGCCTTCCGGGGTGCGCTTTGCGCAGGTCACCAGCCGGTCCGCCTTTTCCTCCGGGACATAAAACCCGGTATCCTCCATCTCCAGCGGCTCAAAAAACTCCTCCTGCAGGAAACGGCCGAAGCGTTTCCCGCTGGCCGTCTCCACCACCGCGCCAAGCACATCCGCGCAGGTGGAATACCGGTAATCCGTCCCGGGCTGGAAGGCCAGCGGCAGCTTGCCGATCTCATTGGCCATTTCCACCGTGGTGTATCCCCCGCCGGCATCCATGGCCGCCTGGTTCTTCTCAAAGAGCTCGGCCGCGTACTGCCCCGGCGCGTCCTCCATGGGGTAGCACAGCCCCGCGCACATCCCCATCAGATCCATCAGCTTGACGGACCGGGCCGCGGGAATCAGCTCCCCGTCCTTTCCCAGCACCTTCGGGTTGGCGAACCCGGGCAGATATTTTTCCACCGGGTCGTTCATATCGATGATCCCCCGCTCCATCAGCAGGCAGACCGCCGCGGAGGTAATCGGCTTGGACTGGCTGTACAGCCGGAAGATGGTATCCCGGGCGATTTCCTTTCCCGTCCCCGGATCCTTCCCGGCCTGAGCATAGCAGACCGTCTTGTCCTTGTGCAGCACCAGCACATTCGCGCAGGGCAGCTCGCCCTCCGCGATCGCATTTTCGAGCAGACCTTCGATTTTCTTTTCCAGTTCGGTTTCCCTGGCCATTTCGTTTTTCCTCCTTCGATCCATTGCCTGCATTATAAGCGATTTCCCTTCCGGTGACAATTCCCCGGATTCACAGAAAATGCGCGGCGGGAACGCTGCCCGCCGCGCGAGAAAAATGGACTTGTTTACCGCTGACAGTGCCGGAGGATGAAATCCGCCGTCCCGGCATTCTCCAGAATAAAGGCCGGATCCTCCATCACCAGCGTATTTTTCCAGACATCGACGGGCAGATCGCCCTCGTTGACCTTGATCTCCGGATTCGGGGAATAGGAGCCGATGTTCTTTCCCCAGGGTCGGAAGCCCTCCTGCGTCATCAGGTATTCGATGAACAGCATGGCGGTATACGGGCGGGAGGCCCGGGAATTCACCATCGCATACATCGGATACATGAAGCCCGCGAAGGGCTCCACCGTGTATCCGTTCTCGGAGGCGTCATACTGTGCGACGGTCAGGTTGTCCGTCATCACGGAGGAGGAGCGGACCTTGCTCAGCACAAACAGGCCGATCTTTCCGGCCGCTTCTTCCTGGCTGACCTCCTCGGCAATCGTGGTGTCGGATTTGCCGAAGCTCACATTGTCCAGAAATTCCGCGACCCATTTGAAGCCCGCGTTCTGATATCCGCCCAGGTCGATTTCCTCGCCCTTCCAGGTCCGGTACGCATCTGCCAGCTTCGCCGCCCATTCGTCCCCGGTGCACATGATCAGGAAGTTCATGTTCACCTGCTCGTTCTCCGGGTTCTTGAAAAGGATCCGGTCCTTCATCTCCGGGGCCGTCAGCTCCCACACGTTCCGCAGGGCCGGCACATTCTCCCCCAGATGATTGTAGACGAAGAGCTTGTTCAGAAACTGATGCACCAGGGCCGGCTGCCGGTCCTTCTCCTCCAGCACATCCTTCACCGCGGCCGGCACAAAATTGACCACCAGGCCTTCTTCAATGGCTTCGGTCAGCTGGGCCCCGTCCTGGATCATGACCATGTCGGCGGCTTCGCTCCCGCTTTCGCTGCGCAGCTTGGGATAGATCTCCTGATCCTTCATGTTGTTGGATTCCGTCGGAATATTGTACAGCGTCATGAACTCTTCCGCCGCCGCGGAGATCCGGCTGGTATTGCCGTACACGATGAAATTTCCGGTCTCGGCCAGCGCCTTTTCGACCAGCTCTTCATGGGACATGGCCTCCCCGGCCTTCACGTCCGCGGCCGGATCCCCCAGCGAAACCGCGCTGAACAGCACCATCATCATGGCCAGAAGGATCGCGAACCGTTTTTTCATGCCTCAGACCTCCCTTTCGCAGCGAACATCGAGCCCTTCCCCTGTTCCGGAAAAGCCGGCTTTCTCCCGTCGGCCTTCTGTTCTCTTTCCGTATTGCGCTTTTCTGATTATACCCTTTCCGCCGCTGATTTTCAATTCCCGTTTTCTGTGCTATCATACCTCCGTTCAACGAAAAAAGGCTGTGCGGAGGGGAAAACATGAGAATCAGAAAATCAATGGAGCAGGATGTACCCAGGATGATGGAGATCTACGCCTTTGCCCGCGCCTTCATGGCTTCCCACGGCAATCCGAATCAGTGGGGGCCGACCTGCTGGCCGCCGGAGGACCTGATCCGCCAGGATATCCGGGAAGGCCGCAGCTATGTCTGTCTCAGCGATACGGGCCGGATCATCGGCACCTTCTTTTTTACCCAGGGGCCGGACGTCGAGCCCACCTACCGGGAGATCACGGACGGGGCCTGGCGGGATCCCGGTCCCTACGGCGTTGTGCACCGCATCGCGGGGGACGGGTCCGAGAAAGGGATCGGTTCCTTCTGCATCCGCTGGGCTTTCAGTCAGTGCGGTCATCTGCGGATCGATACCCACGGGGATAATCTCGTCATGCAGAGCCTGCTCCGAAAGCTGGGCTTTGAGCATTGCGGCACCATTTTCGTCCATGAGGATCGCGATCCCCGTCTCGCCTTTGAAAAATCGGAGAGGATGGAAGCCGGTCCGCTTACCACACCCGGCGGATCAGCTCCAGCTCAGACAGGCCGTTGAGCACCAGGGCCACCCCGGCCAGGAAGATCACCGTGCTGAGCACAAATCCCGGATGGAACACCACCAGCGCCCCCAGCACGATGGTCAGCACCGGCCCCAGCATGGTCGTCTTCGGATAGTTCATATTTCTGGCCGCCATCAGGTTGCTTACCCCGGCGGCGATAATGGCGATGCCCACCAGCACCGGAACCAGATTCACAATCGTCGGAGCCAGCCACCGGGCCAGCAGACCCAGCACCGCAGCGCCGCAGGCATACCCCAGCTTGACCCTGTCATGGTCTCCGCGGATAAAATAAAGCACCAGATACGCCGCCGCCGCAAGGAAGAGCGCATAGCCGACCATCCGCAGCAGGTTTTCCGGCGCGTGCCTGCGCGAAATCATGAGATAAATTCCCGTCACGATGCTGAGCACCGCCATCACCGTCTTGTTCCGAATCAACTGCTGAATCATTGTTTTTTACCCCTTTCCTTTTACCCTTTTCCTGCGGCCGGGCAGTCAGCCCGGCCGCGTTTTTCACCTTTATCCGCTGATCCTCAGGCTGCCGCTGACCGTGTTGGCCTCGATGGTCACCGGCGCCTCCTGCGTCAGATCCACGCCGTGGGTGCGGATCTCCCCGGAGACCGACTGCAGTTTCGCCGCCGCCTCTTTGCGTTCTCCCTTCAGCCGCACATGCACGCTGCCGGAAACCGTGTTCGCCTTCACCTCCGCGGGCAGATCATCCGCCAGCTCGAGGGACAGATCCCCGCTGGTCGCGTTCAGATTCATCATCCGGATCCGGCCCGACGCTTCCGTGTCCCCGCTGGTGCTGTTCGTCTCCAGCACTCCCGCGTCTCCGTCCCAGGTGATGTCGCCGCTGACCGTATTCACCCGGACCGTGGCCGCGCTCATATGGAGCTCCGCGTCTCCGCTGGTGGAGGAGATTTCTGTTTCCGGCAGCAGGACGCCCTGATCCAGGCTGACCCGGATGTCCCCGCTGGTGGTTCCCAGCACAAACCCTTCTCCCGGCACGGCATCCTTCCAGCTGATGTCCCCGCCCGTGGTGCGCAGGCGAATCTGAGGATGACAGCCCTCCGGCAGCCGCAGCACGAGCCGAGTTTCGGATCCCTCGCTCATTCTTCCGATCTTCCCGGAGATCAGCTGGGATACGTTCTGGGCCAGCCGGTTCATCGCGTCTCCGAAGTGGTCAAAGCTGCTGAAGCTTTCCTCCCAGGAAATGCCGCGGAACAGGTTTTCCGTGGCCCGCTCCTGCCAGATCCGAAGGGTGCCGTCCTCCTGAAGCTCGTAGTGCACCGCGCCCTGCTTCTCCAGAACGATTTTTTCTCCCCCGGAAACGACCTCCACGTCGCAGCCCGTCAGCTGCGCCTGAATGGCCCGGACCGCCTCCGGCCCGAACGCGGCCGAATCCTCCTCCGGTTTTTTCGCTTCAGGCTGCATCTTTTCCTGCTCCGGAGCGATATTTTCGTCTTCCGTTTTCGCTTCCCTCCGGGGGTATTCCTTCAGCACATCCTCCATGCCCTTCAGGCTTTCCATCACCGCTGCCAGGGCCTCTTCCTCGCTCAGCCCGTTGCGGACCAGGTCCTCAAAGCGGTCCTGGCAGTTGTTCTGCACCTCCTCGTACAGGGCCTGTACCTCTTCCGAAGGCTGAACATCTCTGAAAAGCAGCTCAATCATCTGTGTGACTCTGGTATTCATGCGATCATTCCTCCACTCGAATTACAGGGATTTCATTCTCTTTCGGTTCGTGAAGCACCGTACGGGGCTTTCCGTCGCCCAGCAGGGTGTTCAGCACGCCCCTGGTTTCCTTCCAGGCCAGCAGATCCTCCGCCAACCGGTTCCGCCCTTCGACCGTAATGGAATAGTATCTTCTCCGGGCGCCTGAGCCTTCGTTTCCCCAGTAGCTGATGATGTATCCCCCGTTTTCCATCCTGCGGAATGCGGTATACAGCGTTGCCTCCTTCAGCTCCAGCGCTCCGTGGGACTGCTCCGAAATCCGCTTGGTGATTTCGTATCCGTAGCTGTCCGAATCCAGCAGCTGGTTCAGGATGATCGTGTCCGTATACCCTCGCAGCAGGTCCGCCGATAATGCCATTTCCCGGCCTCCTTTCGTCTGAATGAGTATACTATAATCCAATATACTTCGCCTGTCAAGGTATTTCGCAAAAAAAATTATCTTTTCTGCCAATATTCCTTTTTACCCGAGGATCTTTTCGGCCCGCCCGGTCCGCTTTTCCGGCTTGCGGAGCCCTTCTCCCTGCGGTACAATAGGGCCAGAGACAGATACGGAGGGGAACCGCCATGAAAAACGGCATCGTCATCATTGGAACCGTCTTTGTGGACATCAAGGGGTACCCGCTGGACAAATATATTCCCGGCGGGCGGAATGCGGGCCGGGTCGTTCAGGTGCACGGCGGGGTCACCCGCAACGTGGCGGAGGACATCGCCAATGTGGAGCTCCGCCCCACCTTTGTCACCGTGGTCAACGATGACGGCGCCGGGCGGGATGTGGTGGAAAGGCTGCAGCAGCGCCGGGTGAACACCCGCTACATCCGTTCCTGTCCGGAAGGAATGGGAACCTGGCTCGCCGTCTTTGACAACAGCGGGGACGTCGTGGCCTCCATCTCCAGGCGTCCGGATCCGTCCCTGATCTCGGTGATTCTCGAGGAGCAGGGGGATGAAATCTTCTCGGAGGCGGATGCCGTGGCGGTTGAGGTGGATATTGACGAATCCATTATGAAGCGCATTCTTCTGCTGGCCGAAAGGTACGGGAAAAAGGTGTACGCCCTGGTCTCCAATATGAGCATCGCCGTGGAGCGGCGGGATCTGCTCCGCCGGGTGGACTGCTTTGTCTGCAACGCGCAGGAGGCCGGCATCCTCTTCACCGAGGAATATGAGGATAGGCCGCCCCAGGCCCTGGCCTCCCTCCTCGCGGATCGGGTCCGTGCCGGAGAGCTTCGCAGCATGGTGATGACCCTGGGGGGGCAGGGGGCCGTTTTCGCGGATCAGGAGGGCTGCAGCGGCTGGATTCCTCCCGTCAATGTGGATGTGGTGGATACCACCGGCTGCGGGGATGCCTTTTTCGCCGGAGTCTGCATGGGGCTGACCTACGGAAAAGGGCTGGAGGAGGCCTGCCAGATCGGAACCCGGCTGGCCGCCTCCGTCATCTCCACCCGGGAGAATGTCTGTCCCCGTTTCCTTCCCGCCGAGTTCGGCCTGCCCGCGCCGGAGGAGGACTGATCCCCGGCCGCCGCCGCAGGCCTCCGCCTTCCCCCGGGCTCCGCGGCCGGAGCTTATCCCTTCATCAGGGCGCGGATTTTCTCCGTCAGTTCCCTGATTTCTCCGTTGGAGTGTTCCTTCATCCTCTCCGCGTATTCGACGAGAGCCTCCGCATTCTCAATCAGCGTCCTGTACAGCTGGCTGTGCTTCTCTCTCGACGCGGAAGTGTTTTCATTCCTCCGGCCTTCCTTCTTCCGCCAGACCGGATCGGTCAGCCGGATCCATTCTCCCTTCTTCAGATCAAACACCGAGCCGGAATAGGGCGCGGCCGCCTCCACGCCGAACCGGCTCCTGATCTCTCCCGCCAGGCCCGTGCAGGATTCGTCATCCCCGTGGTTGACAAAGACCAGGGCCGGTTTTTTCTGCATGCCGCCGATCCAGCCCAGCAGCCCCTCCCGGTCCGCGTGGCCGGAGATGCTGTCCATGACCGCGGTCTCCGCGTGAACCTCGATGGTCTCTCCCAGGATTTTGACCGCCTTCGCTCCGTCGTGGATGATCCGGCCCAGCGTGCCCACCGCCTGATATCCGACGAACAGCACCGTGTTCCGCGCATCCCAGAGCCGGTGCTTCAGATGATGCCGGATGCGGCCGCCCTCGCACATGCCGCCCGAGGCGATGATCACCTTCGGCTCGGTATTCTCGTTCAGCGCCTTGGATTCCTCCGCGGTGACCAGCGTATGCAGTCCCTCGAACCAGATGGGGTTTTCCCCGTCCTTCATGACCTCCCTGGTTTCATCGTCCAGGCAGTCCATCCCGCACTGCAGATAGATCGCCGTCGCCTCGTTGGCCAGCGGGCTGTCCACATAGACCGGAAAATCCGGATAGCTTCCCAGCAGCCCGTTCTGCTTGATTTCCCGAAAAAAATACAGCAGCTCCTGCGTCCGGCCGACGGCAAAGGACGGGATGATGACCGTGCCGCCCCGCCGGAAGGTCCGCTCCAGCACCTCCGTCAGGAACGGAATCGGATCCTTCTTTTTTTCATGCACACGGGTGCCGTAGGTCGACTCAATGACCAGGTAATCCGCGTCCGACAGGGGCTGCGGGTCCCGGATGATGGGCTGATCCGTGTTCCCCAGATCCCCGCTGAAAACCAGCTTCCTGGCTTCCCCGTCCTCCTCCAGGAAAAACTCAATGAAGGAGGAGCCCAGCAGGTGCCCCGCGTCCGTAAACCGGACCGTCAGGTTTTCATCCACCGGGACCATCCTTCCGTACTCGCAGGGGCGGAAAAGCTTCATGACCTTTTCCACATCCTCCGCGGTGTACTCCGGTTCCGCGGCCGGCAGCCCGATGCGGAGGTTCTTCTTCGTCTGGCTGGCCGCGTCGCTTTCCTGAATCTGGGCACTGTCCGCCAGCATGATGCTGCACAGATTTTCCGTCTCCGGCGTGGTGTAGATTGTTCCCCGGAAGCCGTCCCGGTACAGCTTGGGCAGCATGCCGGAATGGTCGATATGGGCATGGGTCAGAAACACATATTCGATCGCGGACGCGGAGACCGGCGTATCCTGCATTTCCAGCTCGTTCTCCCCCTGCTCCATCCCGCAGTCCACCAGGAAAAAGCGTCCATCCATCCATTCCACCAGCGTCCGGCTGCCCGTCACCTGATGCGCGGCGCCCAGAAAGGTGATTTTCATACCCGTCCTTCCTTTCTCTGTAAAGCCGCTCCCTGTCGCAGCGGCTGATCTGTCCGGGATCCGCGGTGTCCGCCCGGAGGAAGCCTTTCTTCCGGACCCCTGCGTTTCGGGCGGATCCCTTCCCTTTGTCTTTTTTCTGATTATACCAATACTGCCGCCCGTTCTGCAAATATTTCTTTTCCCCCGCTGGTCGCCGCCGGCCTGTCGTTTCCGGTCCCTTCCTTCTCAATACTTGCGTTTCCCGATGCATTTCGGTATAATATTGCTGATATTTTCACAAAGGAGGGCTGCCCATGTCAGTCAATCGTTTTGTTCTGAACGGCGTGTCCTATCATGGACACGGCGCGATTCAGGAGATTCCGGGAATCATCGCGTCCCATGGCTTCAAAAAGGCCTTCGTCGCCTCCGATCCGGATCTGGTCAAGTTCGGCGTCACCAAAAAGGTGACCGATCTGCTGGATCAGGCCGGGGTCGCCTATGCCCTGTATACCGATATCAAGCCCAATCCCACCATTGAAAACGTCCAGAACGGCGTCCGGGCCTATCAGGAATCCGGCGCGGATTTCATGATCACCATCGGCGGCGGTTCCTCCATGGATACCGGCAAGGGAATCGGCATCGTGGTCAACAACCCTGAGTTCGCCGATATCCGCTCCCTCGAGGGTGTCGCGCCCACGAAGCACCGCACTGTTTTCACCATCGCCGTGCCCACCACCGGCGGCACCGGCGCCGAGTCCACGATCAACTACGTGATCACCGATGTGGAAAAGAAGCGGAAGTTCGTCTGCGTGGACCCGAACGATATTCCCGACGTGGCCGTTGTGGATCCCGATATGATGTCCTCCATGCCCAGGGGGCTCACCGCCTCCACCGGGATGGACGCCCTGACCCACGCCATTGAGGGCTATACCACCGCCGCGGCCTGGGAGCTGTCCGACTGCCTGAATCTGGAAGCCATCAAGCTCATCGGCGCGAACCTGCGCAAGGCCGTTGCCAATGATCCCGAAGGCCGGGAGGGCATGGCGCTGGCCCAGTATGTAACCGCCATGGCCTATTCCAACGTCGGTCTGGGCATCGCGCACTCCATGGCCCACACGCTGGGCGCCGTCTATGACACGCCGCACGGCGTCGCCTGCGCGATGATGCTGCCCATCGTTATGGAATTCAACGCGGAATGCACCGGGGAGAAGTTCAAGGCCATCGCAGAAGCCCTGGGTGTGGACACCGCCGGCATGGATCAGGCGGCCTACCGCAAGGCGGCGGTGGACGCGGTGCGTCAGCTGTCCGTCGATGTGGGCATCCCCACGAAGCTGGAAAAGCTGAAGGAAGAGGATCTGCCCTTCCTCTGCCAGTCCGCCGCGGCGGATGCCTGCGCCCCCGGCAATCCCCGGCCCGCCACGCTGGCGCAGTTTGAGGAAATGTTCCGCAAGCTGATGTAAGGCGCCCGGGAAACGGCGGGAGGCCCGGATCAGGCGCTGATTCGATCCTTCAGCCGGATATGCATGGAAAAAAAGGGATCGGAGCTTCATGCTCCGATCCCCTGTTTTTTCCCTTCAGCACAGGCCTCCGCTGCCCCACCGCCTTCACAGAATCCGGTAAAGCGCCACGTCGTGGGGCGGAATATCCGCTTCAATCGAAAGCAGCCCGTCCTCTTCCCTTCCGCTCCAGAGCTCCCGAACGCGCATCGGCGCTTCCCTTTCCAGTTCTCCGCCGGAGACCGCGATCCTCCGGGTTTCCCCGCTCAGATTGAAAAGCGCGGCATAGCATCCCTGGCCGTCCTTTCTCGGGGCCAGCCAGACGCTCTCCTCCTCTGTCGTACGCAGCGGATGTCCCGACCAGGTGGCTTTCTCGATCTCCAGCACCTCGCCGTTGGTCAGCAGGGAAAGGGTGAACGCGTCATTCTTCGTCATTTCTCCGCCGATCATCAGCGGCGCGCGCATCATGGTCCACAGGCTCATCATCGTCCGCTGCTCCGCCTCGGTGAACTTCGTCCAGTCCTCCGGATTCTCGCACTGCCGGAGCGCGCCCACGGGCAGCATGTCCGCGTCCGGCCAGTGGCCCGGTCCGGCGTGAATGCACCATTTTTCCGCCCGCTCGAACATGTTCTTCAGCGGCTGCCATTCGTCCCAGAAATCATCCGTGATCCGCCACATGTTCGCCCATTTTTTCAGATGCTCCGCCTGCTCCAGCGGCGCCGGCCCCGGGCTCAGGCTCAGCACGATGTCTCTTCCGCTCTTGCGGCAGGCGGCGGAAATCACCTCGATCTCCTTCCTGCAGTGCGGATACTCCCTGGCGATATCGTCGCATTTGACAAAATCCACGCCCCACTGGGCATAGAGCCGGAAGATGCTGTCATAATAGTCCTGCGCCTGGGGCGTCTCGCATTTCAGCCCGTACATATCCGGATTCCACGCGCAGACGGAGTTCGGGTTCGCGGCCAGATGACAGAAGGAATCGCTTCCCTCAATGGGCAGCCTCCGGTGCGCCGCCTGCCGCGGCATCCCCCGCATGATGTGAATCCCGAATTTCAGCCCCAGGCTGTGAATCCGGTCCGCCAGCGGCTTGAACCCCGCGCCGCCCTTTGCGCTGGGGAAGCGGTTTTCCGCGGGAATCAGCCGGCCGTACTCATCCATGCACAGCTCGGCAAAGGGCTCGTATTCATGATTCACTGCCGTGGGCGAGGACCACTGGATATCCACGACCACATATTCCCATCCGCAGGACTTCAGGTGCTTCGCCATATATTCGGCGTTCTGCATCACCTGCGCCTCCGTCACGGCCGCCCCGTAGCAGTCCCAGCTGTTCCATCCCATCGGGGGATACTTGGCAATCATTCTCTTTTCCTCCTTGTTCGGCTCCCTTGCGGGATCGCCGCTTTCTGCATTATAGGGGATGCGCGGATAAAAATCAATGCGGGATCGGGCTTCTTTTCCCCGGGGCCGCCCGGGTCCGTTTCGTGCCCGCCCGCCTGCTTTCCTTCCGTCCCGCCGAACCCCGGACAAAAAAACGCGGGGACGGAACAAATCCTTCCGTCCCCGCGGCATGCGTTTTCTGAAATTACTTCATCATCGCGGCAATCTCGCCGGCCAGGTCATCCTTGCGCTTCTCGATGCCCTCGCCCCGCTCGAACCGGGCGAACTTCACCACATCGATCTTCGCATTGGCGCTCTTCGCAACCTCGGCCATCAGACCCTTCACGGTCTTTTCGCCGTCCTTGACGAAGGGCTGCTCCAGCAGGCAGACTTCCTTGTAGTACTTCTCGATCCGGCCTTCCACCATGCGCTCGACGATCTTCTCGGGCTTGCCCTCGTTCAGCGCCTGGGCACGGAGAATTTCCTTCTCCTTGTTCAGCTTCTCGACGTCCACTTCCTCGCGGCGCACAGCCTCGGGACGGGCCGCGGCGATCTGCAGCGCCAGGTCATGCGCAAAGGTCTTCACCTCGTCGCTGGCCTTGCCGGCTTCATCCGCGCACACCTCGACGATGACGCCGACCTTGCCGCCCAGATGGATGTAGGTGGAGATAACGCCTTCGGTCTCGTACCGCACAAAGCGGCGGACGGAAATCTTTTCTCCGATGGCGACGGTCGCGTCGCTGATCATGTCGGAGATGGTCTTGCTCTGATCATCCACATACTTCTGGCTCAGCAGCGCGTCCACGTCGGCGGGATTGGCCAGGGCAATGTGCTTGGCCACGCTGTTGGCGAAGTTCTTGAAGTTGTCGGTATTGGCGACGAAGTCGGTCTCGCAGTTGACCTCAACGATGACGCCCACGGTGGCATCCTCGTTCACGTACTGGGCCACAGCGCCTTCGGCGGCGATCCGGCTCGCCTTCTTGGCGGCCTGGCTCAGTCCCTTTTCCCGCAGCCACTCAATGGCCTTTTCCATATCGCCGTCGCTCTCCACGAGAGCCTTTTTGCAGTCCATCATGCCGGCGCTGGTGCGCTCACGCAGTTCCTTGACCATGGAAGCAGTAACAGCTGCCATCTTGAATCATTCCTTTCTTTTCTCAATTCTTCCCCCGGAAAAGCCTTCCGGGGGAAAGGATTTCAGCTTCGCCTCAGTGCGGGCGGAGAGCTGAATCAGGCCTCCGCAGGCGCTTCCGCGGGAGCTTCGGCGGCTTCGGCCGCTTCAGGGGCGTCGGGCTCGGTCTGCTCGCCCTGCTTGCCTTCCAGCACAGCGTCCGCCATCTTGCCGGCGATCAGCTTCACCGCGCGGATGGCATCGTCGTTGCCGGGGATGACATAGTCGATCTCATCGGGATCGCAGTTGGTATCCACGATGCCCACGATCGGGATGCCCAGGATGCGGGCTTCCGTCACGGCGATATGCTCCTTGCGGGGGTCGACCACGAACAGGGCGCCGGGCAGCTTCTTCATTTCGCGGATACCGCCCAGATTGGTCTCCAGCTTTTCGCGCTCATGCTGCAGCTTGGCGACTTCCTTCTTGGGCAGAACTTCGAACTGGCCGCTCTGCTCCATCTTGTCGATCTGATTCAGCCGGTCGATCCGGGTGCGGATGGTCCGGAAGTTGGTCAGCATGCCGCCCAGCCAGCGGTTGTTCACATAGTACATGTTGCAGCGCTTGGCTTCGGATTCGATGGATTCCTGCGCCTGCTTCTTGGTGCCGACGAACAGGATGCTCTTGCCCTCCATCGCCACATCACGGACGAACGCATAGGCCTCGTCCACCTTGCGGACGGTCTTCTGCAGGTCGATGATGTAGATGCCGTTGCGTTCGGTGAAGATGTACGGAGCCATCTTCGGGTTCCACCGGCGGGTCTGATGACCGAAGTGCACGCCGGCTTCCAGGAGCTGTTTCATGGAAATGACTGCCATAGGGTTTCCCTCCTTGTTTCTCCACCCTCTCCCCCTTTGCAATCCGCCACCGCGTCCGCGGCACAAGCCATCGCAGGGGAAAGGTGCGTAATCGAAAGAATTTTATCACGGACAGTCTCCAAAATCAACCGTTTTTTTTGAAAAAAGGGCTTGCTTTTCTTCTTTTACCATGCTATACTCATTTTTGCTGACCGCGAGGTGAGCGTTTCGGGATTATAGCTCAGCTGGTTAGAGCACCACGTTGACATCGTGGGGGTCATAGGTTCGAGTCCTACTAATCCCACAAACCCGGAAGCCAAAGAAATAAAAGGCTCCCGGGTTTTTCTATGCCTCCGGAATGGTTGAGCTTTCCGGCCGTTTTCCCGGGCAAAGTCGGACAAAAGTCGGACAAAACCAAAAAGGCGGACAAGGACCGGGAAAGGATCCTCTCCGCCTTTGATTTTTCGCCGGTCCTGCAGATATCTGGCCGGGTTTCTCCGCCTGTTTCGTCTTGTTACTTTTGTTTCCGGCCCAGGTGCGTTCGGGTGCATCTGGGTGCGTTCGGGTGCGTATATCGGACAGTTTCAACCCGGGCCGGGCAGTATTTCAGACAGTTTGGACAGTATTTCGGACAGTATAAAAGGCGGCAGGGTGTGCTGGTTTTTCCGTCTGTGTCCCTTTGCAAATATCCGGCCGGGTCGATCAAGGCGCGGAACCGGCTTTGATTCCTTCCGGGTTCCTTTGCAGAATGTCCAGCGGCTGGACAGGTTCGGCGCGGTTCCTTTGCAGATATCCGGCGGGAATGATCCAGCGCGGCGCGGATCCTGTTTCCGTTCTGGTTGTTCCTGAATAAAAAAGATTCCCCCGGGGAGAACGGCCGGGAGAATCAATCGCGGTCAGTGCCACGACAGGATGAAAAAATTTTATCATGCGCGAAAGGTTCCCGCAATGGTGGAGTCCTGGCTTTTTTCGTTCTCGCTGCAGCGGCCTTCCTGCTGGTATTCCTCCGGGAAAGGACCAGAACAGATTCCGGCCGCCTGTCCGGGAAGAATACCGGCCGCCGGGTTGTCTGGTTCAGGATAAAAAAGAATCCCCCCGCCGGGCGGACGGCAGAAGGATCGAAAGGGGAAATGATGGCGAGGAATCATTCTCTGGAAATGATCCCTCCCGGCCGGAAGGTTCGGGAAGGATCAAAGGCGGAGCTATGAAAGCTCAAGGAAATTATAGCATTTTCAAGGCCTCTTTGCAATCCGGCGGTGGTGTGATTCGGCTTGTTTTCCTGCCTGTTCAGGGTCCGGGCCTCTTTGCGGTATCGGCCGTGGGGTCGCTTTGGTTCATCGTGGTTCATCGTGGTTCAAATTATCCGGCGGAGGTTCGGCCGGATGCTGGTATATCCTCCGTCTGTCCTGAAAAGGAAACCGCTGCAGCTGGTGTCTGATTATATAAAGACCTCTCCCCGGTTCCAGGACAGCGGCCGGGGAGAGGCTTTGAGCGCGGATATTCTCCGGGAAAAATCATATCACTTTCCGACGGCCTCCGCAAGCTGAAGAACAAGGGCAGCATTATATCCGGGAAGGATTCCGGCGGCGGTTCCGGTCTGGTTCCCGGGTGTGTCCGGTTTGGTTCCGTCCGGGTTCCGGTCTGGTTCCTGATTGGTTCCAGAGTGGCCGCCGGTCTGATTCCTTCCGGGCGCGGATTGTCCGGCAGCTGGTTGTCACTTGTCCGGCATGGATCCGGATTCCGGCGGCCGTGATCCGGGCAGGGTGGCCTGTATCCTTTGCAGATGATCCGGCCAGAATCCTTCCAGGTCCCTTTGCGTATTCCTCCCGGGGTTCGGGTCCTTTGCACTTGCCGCAAGGCCTGAAAAAAGGACATGGCGTGTCCGGTCGGTTCAATCCCTTATATCATAAGGCGCGGGCGTTTACTTTCGCCCGGCTTTTTACTTGATTCTGTCCCGGCCGGATTCCTTCAAAAAACCGGCCCGGCCTTATCTGTCAACGGTTCCGGTGTTTGCCGGTCATTTGCTGACCGTTTACAAAATGGACATGGCGCGTCCGGTTCCGGGTCCTTCAAAAAATATTTCACGGGTGAGCAGACTTCCAGCCGCCGGTCGTTCCTTATATCACAAGGGTTCCGGCCGCTTTCCCGGTCCTTCAGGAAACAAAAAAAGGCGATTTTTGGCCGGTTTTCGAAAAAAAACTGTCAGTTTTCCCGGAGGGGGAAAAGACTGCCGGCGGTGGTCTCGGATTTTCCGGAGGGCGTTAAGATTTTTACCCCCCCTTCCCCCTGTGCCTTGAAAAATAAGGATTTCAGCCCTTCAAAAAAATATTTTTTTATTTTTGTAAAATATTTATGTTTCTTCTTATGTTTTTGTATTTTTATTTATGTTTTTGTGTATATTTTCGTAATTTTTGAATAAAAAAGAACAGGCCGCCGTCTGTTCGTCGGTCCTGTTCTCGGTCGGTCGGGTCCAGCCGGTCCGGGTTCCGGTCGCTGGCTTCACCTGTTCTCGGTCTGGCTTCCGGTTCCGGTCAGTGAATCCGGCCGGCAATCTTTCGGCCAATAATGAACGTGGTATGTTCTATCCGGCCGGCATCGTTGAAAGGCTGGGCGCGGTCCGGATATATAGCGCGGTTCGGTTGGGTGGTAGTCCTTCAGGCTTTCCGCTATCACTCTTTCAAGTTCCTTCAGCTTTCGCCGGTCCGCCTTCGCTTTCTGTCTGGCTTTCCTGGCTCCGATACTTCCCGGCCGCCGGTCCGCTTTCTTTTCAGCTTTCGCAAGGCTGGCAATGATAAGGCAGTATTCCCCGGCGGCATGGCTCCGCCTCGATAAATAATCCCGGTGTAACCAATCGTCCCCGTATATCTTCGCCTGTTCGTCCTCGGCCTTCATCTGTTCAATAAAGGCCAGAAGGTTTTCCCGTTCGCTCATGTTTCTTTCCCCTTCGTCTGGTTTATTATGGCCTTCGCCTCAAATAGAAAGCGGTTTATCTGGCGGACAGAATAACCCATTTCGGTGGCGGTCCGCTTGATTGTTTTTCCCTCTATGTAATGTTTCCGTATGGTGTCCCGGTGCTGGTGACTGTTCAGGCGGTCAATCATCGGCAAAAGGTCCCGGGGCATTTCGGAAAGCTCGGCCTCTATTTCCTTGGCCGCCTTCAATGTTTCGGATATATCGGACCTGTTTCTTTCACGTTTTCCGGGCGGATCCCTTTTCGCCTCTTTCAATAGTGCTTCGGCCGCCTTCAGCCTCCGCCGGTATTCATCTTGTTTTCGCGTGATAGAATCAAAATCAATCATGTTTCCCCCCTTATCAATCCGGAGGCCGTCCAGCAATCGGGCGGCCCCCGGGAAAGATAACTCCTTTTTATCTGGCATTGTTAGCGGTTCTCAAGCAGGGTAATCTTGTGGCGGATGGCAGCAAGGGCGTTTATCCGTTGTTCCTTCCAACGGGTGTCCCCTTTAACCTCCGCCGTTCCGATATCCTTCAAGGCTTGGGCCTCCATCTTCTTCAACTTCTCCAGGCTGGTTTCGGAACCAATGAACCGGAGCAATTCGTTTCTTTTCTCGCTCTGTTCAATCTCAATCCCGGCAATCATCCGGAGGAGTTCGTTCTTCTTGTCGCCGGTTCCGCCTTTGATATCGGTAATTGTGGCGCGGGGATTCGCCGGAACAAGAACGATAGAGATTTCATACAGTTCAAGCTCGCGGAGTTCGTTTACCTTTGAACCGTCGCCGGCCGTGACCGTCCCGGCATCCAGCGTATCATAGGCAAAAGAGAACTGCCAAAGGACCCCGCTTTTTACAATGTTCCGGACTTCCTGGGCCTTGTCTGTCGGGAAGAATTCGGCCGTAAAATACGCGCCTTTGTTATCCTCTCCGATTTCCGTTACCCGTCCAATGATGGTGGAAAAATCATGATTGAAACACATGGGGAAGGGGTGGCCGGTTTCCTTTCTCCGTTTGATGGTCCCGGCAAAGGCTCCCTTTTTGATTACGTCGCCGTAACTGTCCCCGTGGTCATGGTCAAAGGTGGCAAAGTATCCGCTGATGGTTCCATTTTCGCCGGTGGTAAAATCCTTTCCTTTGTAGGATTTCAGCAGATAGCCGCCCCTGACTTCCTTCTTTTCTCTCGCAACGAAAGAAACAACGTCGGCTCTGTTCATCTTGAAACCCTTTCCGCCGCGTACCATGCGGCACAAATTACTTTATCATAGGGATCAATAACGGGGTTCTTCGCGTCCGGATCGATCAGGACCTCCCTTACGGCCTCCCCTTGATCGTATTTGGGCGTGTGCTTGGTCCATTCGTTCGGGTCCTCAATCAATACGGTTTCTCCGGCGATGGTTTCCCGTTCCTGGTACCTGTATTTCACCTGCAGAACGTTCGCGGCCCGGTTAAGGGTTTTCAATGCGCGGTCGGCATCCTTCTGTACGGCCAGAAGGTTTTCCCGGGCGTTGATAAGTTCGGCCATAGCTTTTCCGGCGGTATCCCGGAAGGCTTCAACGGCTTCATTGACGACGGCCTTCACGGTATCCACGGCTTCAAAATATTCCGCTTCATCCATGCGCGGGGTATACCGGTACTTTTCCAGCAGCCGGAGAAAGAATTCCTCTTTTTCTCGGGCGCGGATGGCATCGTCGCAGGCCTTGTTAAACTGTGCCTCCGTTTCCGCCTCTTCCTTCGCTTTCGCCGCGGCCTCCTGTGCTGCTCGGGCCTGTGCGAGTCCCTTCTGGATTCCTTCCAGCTTTTCCGGGTCCGTCTGCTGGATTCCGGCGGCCAGGTCCATAACCTTCTGCAGGTCCGGATCCATGAGAACAGGGCCGGCGGCCGTCCTGGGTTCGTTCGCTTTGTTCTCCGGGATCCGTGCTTTGTTCAATGGGCTTTTCATTGCTTTTTTCCTCCTGTTCAATCTGTAAATAGTTCTTTGTATGATTCTTGAAGCCGTTTCAATGCTGATTCTTTCGCGAGGACGTATTCTTCCGGCTCGGATGTCCATGTGGTATTAAACTTTGCAACCCCTACATGGTGCAGGGTTAGGTCCTGCAAATCCCGCAAGTCCTTCCGGAGCCGTTTGAAGGCGCGGTCCTTCTTCCCGGCGATAATGTGAACCGCGACCCCTTTTTCCTCCGCAATTTTCGCGCCGGATTCTGTCGGGTCGTTCAGGTATCGCCTTTTGATTATCTCGCCTTGATCTTCCGGCAGGGCATCAACGGCGGTTCTTACCCTGCTGACAATCTCCCGGGTTTCCATCTGTTCCGGGAGGGGCGTTTCGTTGCTCGGTATGGTGTCGCCTCTGGTTATGTCGCCGTCCTCGTTTATCGGCTCGTCAAGGCTGACCGTGATAGGTTCGATTTTGTACCCGTTCCCGTCACAGCGGATTTTCAAGGCCTTCATTATTTCCCATTCAATAAACCGGTAGGCGTATGTCATGAAGGAGGCTTCTTCCGTCGGTTCGTATGTCTGCTGCGCTTTCAGCAGCGCAATATCCGCGACTTGGTAAACGTCTTCGGCATCTATCCAAACAAGCCGCTCAACCGTCTTTATAAACCGTTTCGCGGCTCTGAATTTCAGCCGTTCAAACTGTTTCAGAAGTTCCTCCGGGCTCATGGCCTTTATCTGTTCCGGGACCGGGCACTTTGTTTTATCGCTCATGTTTCATCTTGCGGCCTCCCTTGTCTATGATCGGCGGGGGAAATGTGTCCGGGGAGGGTCCCTGTTTCCATGAAGAAATAGCCTGATGCGCATTTATTTACCTTCTTTCGCGGCTGCGGCCTTTGCGCAATCAGGACAGAGCGGCCGGCCGTATTTCTTCGCAGTGTAGTCTTTTATTTCTTGGTGGGTTTTTCCGTTCGTGCCGGTGATGATCCCGCCGCAATCGGAACAGATAAACGGCTTAACCGGCCGGATTCGTACTGCATCGGTCAGTTCCCCGAAGGCCTTTACCCGCTGAACATACAGGATAATTCCCACGCCGGGCCATTGCTCAATATCCGGGGTCCCGGCCAGCTTTTCAATGCTCTTGCAGTTCGTCTTGTTCAGAATCAGCGGCTTTTCCGGCTGGACAAAATGTGCGACAATGCAGGATTCTTTCCCGCCGTCCGGGTTCTGGACTTCTTCCTGTCCTACGGTCTTAATAGTTACCGGCTTTTCCTCGCCGGGGTTGAAAGCATACGACCCGATATAATTCGGGTTGGTGAGTTTCTTCCAATGTGTCATACTGTTTCCCCCTCTCTGTGGTTCCATGCGTCGGCGGCTCTGGTTATCATGGCGGCCTCCCGCGCTGGGTCCTTGTATCCGTCGTATTCCTTATCCTGTACCGTCCGGCCTCTGGCTCCGCATACTGTGCAGAATATCCAGGCATTTTTCGGGGCCGGGTCTATGATTCGGCCTATGATTTCATTTATGAATCTTTCCCGGTATGCGTCGGTGCCGGCCTCCGCCGGTCCTCCGCAAAAGGGACAAGGTTTCAGAATCACGCTTTATCCCTCCGCCTCTGTCAATAGTCGATCCAGCCGGGCAGGAAAAGGTCGTTGATTCCATAACCGGGGAAGGATCCGGAATCCCGGCAGGCCTTCAGCTTTTCTATCAGTTCCTGCCGCCTCATATATCCATAATCAAGGAAACCAATATCAGCCTTCAAAATATTGATTGTGAACGGCTCGGCCTTCTCGATCACGATAAAAAACCATTCAGGCCGGACCGCGCTTTCCTTGTGCTGGTATGCGTCCAGATAATGCGCGGCCTGTACGTCGTACCCGTACCGGATGGCCTCTTTGCTGAATGTGTCCGTTTCAGCGTCGGTCGCCGTTTTCAGGTCGATCATTACCCCGGGTTTGTATGCGTCTATCCGGCATTTGCACAGGATCCCGTTGTCGTCGGTCCAGAACAGGGGCCGCTCACGCTTCGTTCCCTTCAAAAGCTCCACGGCGTCCCGGTTCTTCCTGAAGGCCTTAACAATTCCCCGGATTGTTTCGGCGTCGTCGGCCGTGATAATCTCTTTCCCGGCGGCGGAATCAATAAAGGCCTGATATTCTTCTTTCCCGGCCTTTGTCCTGCGGTCGATCCCGGCGGGCAGGATGGCAAAATCCCGCTTGTATGCCGTCGGGGTCAGTATTGCGGCATGAACGGCCCGGCCAAACTTGAAGGCGGCCGTATCTTCCGGCGGATTCTCTAAAAAATACTTGTAGTGTGCAGGACTGCGGCGGAGGTTCCAGAGGGTGGACTTGTTCACGCCTTCCGCCTGTCTGTACTCTTTCTCGCTCATCATGGCTTCGTTTTCCCCTTTCAATGTGTTATTGTGGTTCCGTCGTGTTCCGTGTCCCATGCGTCCACGGAATCAATACAATTTTCACAACCTATAATTTCATTGGTTCCCTTTTCGATGAAAAACCGGTCGGTTTCCTGATAGCAGACCGGGCAGACCGGCGGGTCCGGTGATGGTATCCCGTTCAGCTCTGCATCCCTGATCCACGGCGCGTCCGGTATCATGTTTCCGTTTCCTCCTGTTTCGGCCTGTATGGGGCCTGTTTCGCGTTCTGGCCTCCGGGCGGCCGTTTACTCATTCCCGGCCGGGGAGGCTGGTCTGTGTTTAACCTGTCAAGGAATCCGGCGGGGTTCTTCGGTTCCATGCGGCTATAATTTCCGCCTTTGCGTCCTCCCAGCTCTGGTTGTCCATCCTGCCGTTTTCCATTTCCGCGCCGCAATTCGGGCAGAGGATCCCCCAATAGCACCAATAATCCATATCCGGGCGGCCGTTGAATTGCGGATGATACAGGGAAAACTCAATTCCTGTATTTCCTCAAAACGGGCAGGGTTTCAGGCTTTCCTCTATCTGTTTCCGTTCGGCGTGAAAATTGGCAAGGTTTACGGGTGGGGTTTTCATCGGTTCCGCCTCCTGTGGTTACTGTTGTTCCGCCTGTTCCATGATTAGGTCCTGCAGGAACGGGTCCGGTTCAAAGGCTCCCTTTTCCTTCAGAATTTCAAGGAAGGGGACAAGGGGGACCGTCAGCAGCCATTTTTCCCGGTTCCGCCTGTGAGCAACGGCCGGGAAATGACCCTGCGCTGCGTCGCGTTCCGCCTGGGCGACTGCTTCGGAAACGTTCAACCTTTCAACCCTCTTTACCTCAAAATGTATCGGGGTCCCGGCTATCTCTGCGGAAACATCCGGGTTCCCTTTTCCGCCTTTGAATATCTGGTCGTTTCGGTAGGCCCTGATCCCGTAACCCTGCAACAGTTTTACAAGCTCATGCTCTCCGGCGGTCCCTTTGCGTTTCGCGTTCATGGTTCTTTCTCGCTTTCTGTCAGGATTCTTTCCGCCTTCCTTACGGTCCGTTGTATGTACTGTTCTGTGGTTTCGAATGTGTCCGCAATATCGGCGGCCGGTATCCCGTAATAAAACAATCTGATTGAAACCTTCATAACCGGGTCCCGGAAGGCGGCGGACTCTTTCCGGATGGTTTTCAGGTGCGGAATCATCCGGGAAAAGATGTCGCTGCGCTGCTGCTGAAGGTCGGCAAGGTCCGCCTCTGTGGTCCTGCGTTTCTTGCTGGCCTGTCTAATCGCGGTTCCGGCCTTTCGGTATTCCTTCAGAAGGTTTTGCAATTCGGCCAGGTCCGTTTTCTTCATCTGGGCTGCCTCCCTTCATGTGCTGGCGGCCGGCGGGTCCATCAATCGGTAATTGTTCTGTAAACCTCTTTCAATCGTGACCGTGTACCCTTTGCAGCGTTCATATACCCGGGAAAAAACGCCTTCGTCCGCCGGCAGCAGGTGTTCCAGTAAATCCCATTCGGAAGAAATAATGGTCGGTTTGTTCAGCAGGTACCGGGCGTTCAGGACCGTAAAGGCAATTTTTATATCTGCCTCCGTGAAGGTGGGCCGGTCTGTGTATTTCTGCTTCAGCAGGTCGTCAATATACAGAACAGAAACCCGGGTGTAGTCCGTCACTTGGTCCTCGAAGTTCTCATCATTTACGCCAGCTTTCAGCCTCCGGGCCTCGTTCAGCCATTGCATATACCGGACCCCGATGTTATGCCGGAGAAGTTCGCCACAAATCGCGGTGCAGATGTGAGTTTTACCGGATCCGGGATTGCCTCCGATGTATAACCACGGCCGGCGCGGATTGTCCCGGATTCCCGGGTCCAGCAGGGCGGCCAGATACTTCTCGGCGGTGTCCTTGATCCGGGCCTGTGTCGGGGTCCGGGTTTCAAAGGCCGCGAAAGTGTGCTTTTTCACGGAATCGGCAAGGCCAGAGGCGGCGAGACGTTCTTCTGCTTCACGGGCAAGCCGGCAAGCGCATTTTTGAACATACCGGACCCCGTTTTCGTCCTGGGTTTCAATCCAGCCGGTATCTTTGCAGCGTTCGCATTTATACGCCGCCTTCGAGCTTTCCACGCAGGAAGGTATAGTCAGGCCGAGCCGGTCCTGTATTGCCTGCCTGATTGCCTGTATATCCTCCGCCATTGTTTCCGCCTCCTTCCTGTTCTTTTCGCTGCCATGTCCGGACCGCTGATTGCCAGTCCTTCATGGGATTTTTCCCGACCTTCCATCCGTTGCTGGTGTAGTAGTCGCAAAATTGCTCCGGGTCTATGGTGTATCCCTTTTCCCGGCAGTAGTTCCGGACCTGTTCAACGGTTGGTGGGGTGAATCTGGGTCGTTGTCGTTGTCCGTCCGCCTTGGCGGATGGTCCCGTATCTTTCTCTTTATCTTCTCTTATATTCTCTTCTTTTCTCTTCTCTTCTTTAGGCAACCCCCCTCCGCACCCGGTTGAACCGGGGTTCAACCCCCCTTGAACCGGGGCCGGATGAATAAGGGCAGGGTTTCCGCCTTTTGCTCCGTTCGCGCGGTCTATGTCGTCCTGTATCAGATCGGCGCGAAACACTTTCCACAATGGCAGGAGCTTTTGCGGGATTCCGTCCGGCTCTTCACCGTGTTCCGCAAAATTCCAGATTGCTTTGCAGATGATCCCGGCTTCGTCGTCGTCCAGTTCTTCCAGAGCTTCGCCTATTGAATACCGCGCTTTGAACCAATACCGCGCTTTCGGTTGTGCCAACTATCTCGCCCCCTTTCTTTATGGCTCGGGTCCATTTTCACTCTCTCCCTTCGATGTGTTCAGCCATTCGACCAGCTTTCCAAAGTTGATAAGGAATTTAGAACCGGCGCGAATGTGGACAATCTGACCCTTCAGGCAGGATTTCCGCAAAAAATCATATGAAAGGCCGGTCCGCTGCGCTGCTTCCTTAATCGTTATCATTTCCGGCATGGTCTGCACCTTCTTTACTCATTTGAAAGCCTCCGTCCTATGTGTTAAGATGAGGCAGAAAACCGGGCGCGGTTTTCTTCGCTCCATCTGGGGCGGCCCTGTCAGCGTCGGCGCGCTGGCGGGGTTTTTTATTCCGCCTGTGTGTCTTCGGTCTTGTCGGCGGTGGTTTTCTGTTCCGCTGCGAGGCGTTCCGCTTTTCGCTCCCAATAACGGCGCGACTTTTCCCGGGCCTTCTCCGGGTGCTTTGCGTAATACTCGCGTTCGTACTTCCTCCGCGCTTCTTTTGCGGCTTCAGACATTGCCATAAACTTTTCCCTCCTTTCCTCTTGACTTTGGTATTGGTGTAGGTGTATTATTTTCCTGACCCAAACACCGAAACCACGACATTATATTAAACGGAGCCGGTGCTGGGTTCAAGGACAAGATTACTAACAAATTGGAAGAAAGGAGGGGCAAAGGTGCAGGAAACTAATACAAAAAGAATCAGACAGCTTTTCTATGATCGGCTGATCGGCCTTTTAGATGAGAAAGGAATCAGCAAGCAGAAAGAACAATGGGAATTTTTAGACGTTTCAAAAAGTACCCTTTTGAATTGGAAAAACGGTGCTTCACTTCCTGGGCATCTGGATTTGGTCAGAATTGCCCACCTGCTTGGCTGCTCGGTTGATTATCTGATAGATGAAACAGTAACGATAAAATCAGCTGGCGCGGATATTCAATCGGCCGTAAAAACTACCGGACTGTCAGAAAAGGCGGTTGAGGTATTGCAGGCTTGCCAGAATTGGGGCGGCGGCGCGGCTAAAATCCTGAAAACCATAAATGCGGTCATAGTTTCCGACATTGGACTTTACCAGAGAAAAGACGGGAAATGGGAACAAGATAGACGGCCGGACCCGTGGAACAACCTTATAGGCCATGACGGAAACGGCGCGTGTGTTCAGGGCAGCGGATTGGTGGCCGCTTTGCAAAACAATCTTGAAGCGTCGGTCATATATGAGAATGAGCGCGAAAAGCTCGACAGATTAGCGAAAAGCAATCGGGACCAGAATGATTGGCGAGAATTGGCCATACAGGACCAAAGAACCACGGAGGCACAAATCAGGCTTCAAAACGCCGGGTATTGTATGATGGTCTATTGCACAACGGCAACGGCGGAGGGCCAGCAGTACCACGAAAGGCTGAAGGCGGAATACATGAAAGGGGGCCGGATAGATGGCGAGTATTAAGGAAAAGACCAACAAGGACGGGTCAACAAGTTTTCTAATTGAAGTATACTGCGGCCGGGATTCGGAAGGGAAAAGGATCATGAAGCGGACAACCTTCCGGCCAAAGTCAACGGCCCCGACAAAGGCACAAAAAGAGGCGGAGAAGTTCGCGGCACAGTATGAAGAACAGGTCCTGAACGGCGAGCTTGTTTCCGGTGATAAAGTGACGGTTAGCGAGTTTGTGAAGATATGGGAAGAAAACTGGCTCCCGGCAAAAACTCCGTCAGTACAGGAAAATTATAAAGACGTTCTCCGCCTTCATGTTCTGCCGGTTATCGGTCATATGAAAATAACGGCGGTAAAGGCCCCGCATATTGATAAAATCATTCAGACGGCCAAAGCTGAAGGCCGCGCCCCGTCCACGATCCGGGACCGGTTCTCAATTATCAATAGCGTTTTCAAGTACGCATACAAGAAGCAGTATATTCGGGAGAATCCTTGCCAGCGGTGTGACGAACGGCCGCCGGTGAAGATGAAAACCGGGAAAGATATACAGTTTTTCAACGGGGATCAATCGCGCCGGTTTATCCGTGACGCGCTGACAATGGAGTATGAAATCACATACGGCAAGCGCGGCCGAAAGTCAAAGAAAACGGGCAAGGAATACGCCGTAAAGGAATACAAGGTAAAGCGGGGCGTTCCGCTTCAATGGCGTATATATTTTATGATGGCGGTATATGGTACGTTCAGGCGCGGGGAAATGTGCGCATTGACTTGGAAGGACATAGACGAAAAGCGGCGGGTTATCTCCATTGAAAAGGCAGCGGCCATGACGAAAAAGAAGAAGTATATCAAAGGACCGAAAACAGAGGCCGGAATCCGTGAGCTTACTATGCCGGATGAAATCTTCGTATTGCTGAAGGAATGGAAGAAGGAACAGGCCGCGCTCTGTGTGAAGCTGGGGACCGCCTGGAAGGGTCACAGGAACGGAAAGAACGACGACGGGACCCGGGATTCATTCGACGAGAATACAATCTTTATTCAGCCGGACAACGGTCTGCCGATCCATCTTTCAACCCCGAACCATAAATTTCATGAAATCGTTGACCTGTACAACGCAACCCGGAAGAAGGAAGAGGAAAAGCTCCCCCGGATCCGTTTGCATGATCTGCGGCACACCGGCGCCACCCTGCTTCTCGGAGAAAAGACCGACATTGAAACGGTATCCCATCGGCTGGGCCATGCTAAAGCGTCCGTAACTCTGGACATTTACGGCCACGCCCTGCCGGAGAATGATAAACAGGCGGCGGATACTCTCGCGGCCCTGTTCGGTTAAGCAAAGGGGGCGGACGATCACAAAAAAAGAGCTTCAGCGGTACCGGACCGAACAAGAAAAACAAAAAACATATATGAAATCAGAAAGGGGAAAAAATCCATGAAGAACCAGAAAGAAAACACAATCTCCGGCGCGGAAATCCTGAAGGCAAAAGAAAAGCGGATGGAAAAATGGAATGAAGAAATCAAGGCGGCTCTTATTGCCCATCTGGATGTGCTGGACCCGGTTCAGCTTCTGCCGCTTTATACGCTGGTCCGCGCTGTGGCCCGGAAAGAAATGCCCCTGACAACGACGCAGGTTCTTACCATGATTCAGGCGTACAAGTGATTCCGGAAGGATAACAGAAACGGGGGCGGGTTCTTTCTCGCCTCCGTGTCCTTTTTCTATATCTCCGATATCCGGCCGGGTCCCTGTTCGGGTTCCGGTCGGGTGTCGTCAAGTCGGACAAAATCATAGGGGGTCAAATGTTCAGGAACGGCGGGGAAGTCGGACAAAAGTCGGACAAATTTATAAAAAGTTGGGAAAAGTCAAAAAAAGCAGAAAAAAGAAAAAACCCCGGAGGGCTTGATTTATAAAGAGTTGGGAAAAATCAGAAAAAGTTATAAAAAGGTTTAGGCCTCGTTGACATCGTGGGGGTCATAGGTTCGAGTCCTACTAATCCCACCAATTGAAAGGCACCCGTTCGGGTGCTTTTTTCGTTCGTGGATCTTTCCGGGCGCCGCCGGAAGGATGCGCTTCCCGGTTCCGGATCCGTGCCTCCCCCTGCCGGAAAAGAGCCCCGCGGTGTGAACCGCGGGGCTCTGCTTGTTGAAAAGGTTATCTTTTCCCGTTTGAACCCGGACGAACCGGGCGGGCCATGGAAGCGGATCCGGCCTTTAGGGCTGATTGAAGATCATCAGATCCTGCGCCAGTTCTCCGCGGGTCATGACCGTTTCTTCCCGGCCTTCCCCGATCGCCGGCAGGCTGAATCCCACCGCGGTTCCGAAGGCGCCCATCACCTGATCCCGGAGGCCGAAGCTCAGCGCGGTTCCGGTCTCGGTGCCCTCCGGCACCAGTCCGGCCTGGCCGAACGCGGCCATGGCCTCCTCCGGCGCTCCGGGCGTCCCGCCGCTCAGCACATACAGCGCCGCGAAGAGATCCCCGGCCGTCGCTCCCTCATCCGGCGAGAAGGTATTCTCCCCCGTCAGCGTCATCAGCCCGTTCTCATAGGCGAACCGGATGGCCTCATAGTCCGCCCGGTCCCCGCTCACGTCGGTCAGCTCCGTTTGCCCGGCGTCCACGGCGCCGAAGGGGTTCAGGACCGCCTCATACATTTCGGCGTTGTTCTGCACGGTTCCGGCCCCGGCCGCGGTTCCGCGGTATCCGATCTCCGACAGCTTCCGGAAAACCTCCGCACTCTCGCGGATCTTTTCCGGGGTCACGGCCTTCAGCTGGCGCATGCGCTCCAGCTTCCGCCCCGCATCCTTTCCGGCGACGATCCGTTCCAGCTCCTCCAGGGCTCCGGTCAGTTCCCCGGAGGGTTTGGCCAGCGCGGAATAATTGCTCAGGATATAGCCGTCCAGCATCTCCTGATCCGTCTCCATCGCCTCAATCTTCTCCGGGAGCCCGTCGTACACCTCGAAGGTCTCCTTCACATTGGGATCCCGATAGGTGAGCAGGACGATTCCCTCATCCTCGTTCAGGATGCTGCACTGCGGCGTGTAAACCCCCATCTGATCCCGCAGCACCGGCACCAGGATCTGATCCGTGACCAGCGCCGCAGTCACGTTCAGTCCTTCGTCCGCCGGGATCCCCAGCTCTTCGAAGGACGCCGTCAGCACGTTGAAGCCGGTGTTGGTGTCCACAATCAGGCCCTCGCTCCCCGGGGCGGCCTCCAGATTCAGCTCCGCTTTCGCGCAGGCCTCCGCGGGCAGATCCGCCATGAACGCGGTCACCAGCGGGGCGTTGATCCCGATGCTCTCCTCGTTTCCGGCGAAGCCGGCCACGGCGCCGTACCGGTTCATCAGCTTCTGCTGAACCCGCTTCAGCCCCTCCGCGGCCTCCTCCGGTTTTTTCTCAATCCGCTCCAGGAAGGCGTAATAGTCCGTAAAATTCAGATGGTCATAATACCGGTCCCGCATCAGGCCCCGGCCCAGTCCGCGCATCATGCTGGCCTGATAGGGCGTGCCGCTGATCTGGCTGCGGACAGAGGCCTTCTGCGCGGCAATCCTTTCGCTCAGCACCTGGATGTCCGTGAACTGCGTTTCCGTCAGCATTTCCTTCACCAGGCCGTAACCGTTTTCCAGGTCCTCGTCCAGGGCGGTCCACTGCGCAATCAACCAGGGCTGAACCTCATCCGCCGTCTCTCCGGGATTCACCTGAACCCCAATGGTCAGCCCGTTCAGATACCGGGCCGCCAGCACGCTCAGCTCCTCCTTCGTGTGCTTCGGGGTGTCCAGGTAACCCATCAGCCGGGTGAACAGCCGCATGTAGTGAACGTCCTCTCCGCCGAGGTGCCGGGCATCCAGCCTGAGCTGCACAATGCCCACGCCGTCGACGCCGGCCTTTACGTTGATCCGGCGGACGCCGTCCTCACCCGTCTCATCCCGGAAGTCATATTCGCGGGTCTCCTCCGGCAGTCCCTTCACATCCACGGCCTTCAGCCTGGCCATCAGGGCGCTGTTATCCTCTTCGGCGGGCTCTTCGGCCGACTCGGCGACGATCTGAGCAATCTCCTCCGCGCTCATCCCGGCCTTCACCGCTTCCATCTCCGCCGCCAGCGCGGCGTCCTCCTTCTCCTTTTCCCCGGGGGCCGGGTACACGGTGGTCAGCGTATAAATCTCCGGGTCGGTCAGCCATTCCGTAATCGCCTTCTCGTAGGCGCCCGAGGCATATTCCTCCCCGATCCGGTCGTAAGCGGCCATCTTCTCGGCGAAGGAGAAGGGCTTTCCGGTCACGGCGTAGTTGTAGGCCAGGCTCTGGATCACGCCCTCGATGGGATTCCCGTTCTCCGTCGCCAGCTTGTTCTGCAGCTTCAGCGCCGTGGCCTGCGCATCGACCAGCGTGGCGTCCAGCCCGTCCCGGGCAATCTCCTTCAGGGTTTCGTTCACGGTCTGCCGGAACAGCTCCCCGTCTTCCTCGTTGACCAGGTTGGCCAGCACAACCACAGCGTCATCGGGCGCGGCCAACTCCCGGCCGATGCCGAAGCTTCCGGTGGGCAGCACCTTTTTCAGCTTCTGGATCAGGGGGCTTGCCTCGCTTCCCAGCAGGCTGCAGACATGGTCGATCACCTGCTCTTCAGCCTCGTTTCCCTTCATGCCGGGCAGCAGGATATAGTAAATCACGGTGCTCCGGTTCCGGCTGTCGGTTCCCTCGGCCGTGGGGTAGGCCACCTTCGAGGTCACAGGCTCCGTCAGCGCGCGGTATTCTTCGTCCGCCCCCGCAAACTCCCGCTTTTCATACTGGGAAAACTCCCGGTCCAGCAGCTCGAGGAACGACTCATAATGCTCCAGGTCTCCGTAAAGGAACGCAATGCAGTTTGACGGGTGGGTAGTATCTGTCATGAAACGCCTTCAGGCTTTCCCAGGTCATCTGCGGAATGACCCCGGGCACGCCGCCTGCATCATAGGCGATCGCCGCCCCGGGAAAGGTGGTCCGGTTTGCGGCGTCCATCGCCGCCCGCTCCAGCGTCATCGCCCCGACCATCTCGGTGTACACGGTGCCCTCCATGGTCAGGGGGCTTTCGGCATCCTTCATCTCGTAATGCCAGGCCTGAGTCCTGAAGATGCTCTCGTCCGTCATGATATTCGGATGGAAGCAGGCGTCCGTATACCAGTCCGCCAGCCTCAGCAGCTGCTCCTCGCTCAGCGAACCCAGCGGATAGCTGGTCATGGCATCCTGGGTAAAGGCGTTGATAAAGGTGTTGTAGGTCTGAAGCGTTGCGTTGAAGAGCAGCGTCTTCGACGGATACTTCTCGCTGCCGTACAGCGTGGCATGCTCAAACACATGCGGAAGACCCGTGTCATCCAGCGGCCGGGTCAGAAAGGACAGCTGGAAGGCCCGGTTGATGTCCCCGTTGGCGATATACATCACCTTCGCCCCGGTCTTCTGATGCTCAAAGAGCACCAGCTCCGCCCCGATCATTTCAAAATCCCGCTTTTCCGTGACCTCGAACCCCTGAATCACCTCTCCGGCTTCAGGCAGATCCCGTCCCGCCGCCGCGGCCGGGATCTCCGTCTCCGCCGCGTTCTCTCCCAGTCCTCCCGCGGCGCTCATCATCAGCACCAGCGCCGTCAGAATCGCAATCAGTTTCTTCATCTTTTCCAGACTCCCTTCTCTCGTCTCACGCTTCCCGGTTATTCTTCCTCCGGCAGCCTCGCAACGCCGCTCTCCCGCGCTGCCCTGGCCACCGCGGCCGCCACCGCGGGCCCGACCCGCCTGTCAAAAGCCGCGGGGAGAATATAGGTGCTGCTCAGCTCTTCCGGCGAAACCAGCTCCGCCAGGGCATGGGAAGCCGCCAGCTTCATCTCCAGATTGATGTCCCGGGCGCGTACGTCCAGCGCGCCGCGGAACACTCCGGGGAAGACCAGGACATTGTTGATCTGATTCGGATGATCGCTGCGGCCTGTGCCGACCACCGCCGCGCCGGCCTCCAGCGCCTCCTCCGGTTCAATTTCGGGCACTGGGTTGGCCATCGGGAAAACCACGGCTCCCCCGTTCATGGAGCGGATCATCTCTTTGGATACAATGTGCGGCGCGCTGACGCCCACGAAAACATCCGCGCCCTTCAGCGCGTCCGCCAGTCCGCCGGAGAACTTTTCCGGATTGGTGAGGGCGGCCATTTCTGCCTGCGCCGGATTCATCTCCGCGCCCTCGCAGAGAATGCCGCACCGGTCCACCATCTTCAGGTGCCGCACCCCCAGATTCATCAGGTGCCGGCCGATGGCGATGCCGGCCGAGCCGGCGCCGTTGATGACGACCTTCACCTCTTCGATCTGCTTGCCCACGACCCGCAGGGCGTTGAGCATCGCCGCGCCGACGACGATCGCCGTGCCGTGCTGATCATCGTGGAACACCGGGATATCGCAGATTTCCTTCAGCTTCCGCTCAATTTCAAAGCACCGGGGCGCCGCGATATCCTCCAGGTTGATGCCGCCGAAGGAGCCCGAGATCAGATAGACGGTGCGGACGATTTCGTCCACGTCCTTGCTGCGGATGCAGATGGGAAAAGCATCCACATCCCCGAAAGCCTTGAACAGGGCGCACTTCCCCTCCATGACCGGCATGCCGGCCTCCGGGCCGATATCTCCCAGGCCGAGCACAGCCGTTCCGTCCGTCACCACCGCAACCAGGTTGTGCCGGCGGGTCAGCGTAAAGGATTTGTCATAATCCTTCTGGATCTCCAGGCAGGGCTGGGCCACGCCGGGCGTATAGGCCAGGGACAGATCCTGCCGGTCCTTCACCGGCACCCGGGAAATCACCTCAATCTTCCCCTGCCATTCTCCGTGCAGCCGCAGGGATTCCTCCGCGTAGTTCAATCTGAAATCTCCCTTCTTTTGTTCCGCCCCGTCTCCGGCCGGGCTTATGCGTTGCCGTTTTTCCTTTCCGCCGTCGGTTTTTCCGGAACCGCGGCGGAAAGAATTCTGGCTCTATTTTAATGGAAATGGAAGCAAAGTCAACAGGGCCGCCGGGCTCAGATTTTCAAGTGAACCCATTTTCCCTGCCGGAAGCGGATGGACATCATCAGGAACCGGGACAGCTGATCCGCCATCACCCCGAGCCACACGCCGGACAGGCCCATATGGAAAGCATTCACCAGCAGAACCGTGACCGCGGTGCGGATGAAGGTGATGCTGACGATGGCGCCCAGCAGGGTGTAGCGAACGTCGCCCGCGGCCCGAAGGCAGCCTGTAAAGATGATCTGCGAGATCTGCAGCAGGACGATCACCATGGTATAGCGGGAAATCAGCACGCCCATCTCGATGATGTGCGGCTGGCCGGGGAAATAGAGCCCGTAGAACCATTCACCGCCGAAGAAGAGCATCGAGGCCAGAATCAGAGAAATGACAAACCCGATTTTCTGGCAGATGCTGCCGTATTTTTTGGCGTTTTCCTTCAGCCCGGCGCCCAGGGATTCCCCGGCCAGAGCGACCGCGGCCACCTGCATCCCGTCCGCGAAGGAAAAGCCCAGTCCGAGAATATTCATCCCGATATTATGCGCCGCGAACTCATCCGTTCCCAACCGGGCGGCGACCAGCGCCGTCGCCAGAAAGCCGACCCGGGCGGCCAGGTTTTCCAGAGAGGTGTTGAAGGCCAGATGCCATATGGCCCTGGCGGAGGAGCGGGTAAAGCGCACCTGCCGGCTGAGGATCATCCGGATCTGGACGTAGCTTTCCCGCCGGAAAAGGGAAAACAGCGCCATTCCCGCCGAGACGACGGTTCCCAGCACCGTCGCGATGGCCGCGCCGCGGATGCCCCAGGCCGGGAAGCCCCAGTGGCCTTCGATCAGCAGATAATTGAAAAGGATATTGACCAGGCTGCTGGTCAGGTTCGTGGTCATCGAGAGCCTGGTGTTTCCGCTGCCCCGCTGGGCGGCGTTGATGATCATGGTCACCACGTTGAAGAACATGGCGCCCATGATGATCTGGAAATAGATCACCGCGGATTCATGGGTATCCGCGTTGCTCCCGGCCAGCTCCATCATCCAGGGCGCCAGCACCGTAAACAGAACCGAAACCGCCGCGCAGAGGATCAGCGTCAGCACCGAGGCCGTCACGAAGATCTCGTTGGCGCTGTCCTGCCGCTGCTCTCCCTTCCTGCGGGCGACCAGGGCGGAGACGGCGACATTGATGCCGAAAAAAAGCGTCAGCCCGATGAAC
Source organism: uncultured Eubacteriales bacterium (assembly GCA_902778055.1). Lineage (GTDB taxonomy): Bacteria > Bacillota > Clostridia > Christensenellales > Aristaeellaceae > Aristaeella. Next base: position 61,564 of record CACYWL010000002.1, read on the forward strand.
TTCGGCTGGTTGGTCAGGCCGACCGCGGCCACGGCGGAGCTGCCCAGCGCGGAGACCATCATCGTGTCGATCATGCCGGCCAGCGAAACAAAAAAGCTTTCCATCATCGCCGGCCAGGCGACGGAAAGCGCGCGTCGGGTCATTGCCCGGGTGGAAAGCTGGGTCATGGTTCCTCCCTGAAAACGGAAATGGAAAAGGCAGCCGGCGCCGGGAACCCGCTCGGGTCTCCCGGTCGCCGGCAGGGCCGAAAACGCGGGTATCATATCATAAAAGCCGGGCACTCACAAGGGTTTCCCGAGGTTTTCAGGGTTTTTCGCCGCGGCTTTCGGGGAGCGGCATCAGGTCCAGCGAGCGGGAGCTTCCGTCCCTGAAGGAGACGGAAACCAGCAGCCGCAGCTCCTCCTGAACGGGCCGGAGCTCCAGCTGCGCCGGTTTTCCCTGAAGAGCGGTGCCCGGACTGCTCACGTACTCATTGATTCCTCCCTGTACGGTCATCTGGGACAGATGCGGCAGGATTCCCTGCTCGTCCGGCAGGCCGATCATCCTCGCCCTCGGCACGGTCATGGACACCAGATCGGACTGATAGGCATAAAGGGACCCGTCCGCGCTGAAGCCCGTGACCCGGGCTCTCCCGCTCCGCGCGTCGTATTCCCAGGCAATCTCCTGCAGGGGGAACAGGCCCATGTCCTCCGTAAGGATGCTTGGCTCGGTCAGAATTTCGCCCCGGAGGCCCTCCTCCGTCCGGGTCAGGAAGGTCCAGGCGTCCATCCGCTTTTCCCCCGCAAAGCCCGCAATTATCCCCGGAAGAAGCGCGGTCAGCGTTCCGTCCTCCCCGACGGCCATGGCCTGGGTGGTCAGCAGCTCCAGAAGTCCGTCCTCCTCAGGCCGGACGACGCTGACGACCGCTCTCTCAGCGCCCCCGTTTTCCTCCGGATCCGTCCGGATTTCCAGAAGGCGCTGATACTGCTCCGGATGCTCCGGAATCAGAACGTCCTCCGCCAGCGCCTGCGGGTGGATCTCCCGCTGGAGATCCGTCTCCCCGGCCCGGACGGGGTTTCCGCTCAGTTCATTGCCGTTGCGCCAGGCGGTTTTTCCCATGCGGAAGGGCTCCTGAACCGTCAGCAGGCACGGCTGCGGGTCCGTTTCCCGCACCCGGTCATAGAAGCAGAGATCGAGCGTCTCCACGGCCGTTTCCTCCGCGGAGGCACGCTCCAGCGTCTCTCCGGAAAGCAGGACCGGCGTCAGGATTCTCGTATGCGGGGCCAGGTTCAGGCCGAAACCGTCCAGGCCCGAGGAAACGGGGTTCCCGTTCACCGCGCACGGCCCGGAGCCCAGGCGGATCCAGACCTCCGACAGGTTCTCCGCCTCCAGGGACAGCGCGATTTTTCCGTCCCCGGCCAGGATTCTCCTCAGCCGGACCCGGTACAGGCTGTTTTCCCGGAGCACGGGAAGCTCCTCCTCCGGCGGATCGGGCAGCTCCTCCGGCGCGTGCACGGCCGGAAACAGCAGCGTGTCCTCCACCCATCTCCTCCCGCCAAGCGGGTACGGCTCCTTCAGCGGGAAGTCCGCGCGGAAGGTCCGATGTCCTTTTCCCTCCGAAACCAGCGAAATCTCCCGGATTTCCGTCTCTCCCGCCGCCTGCAGCAGGTTTTCCTCCAGGCATACGTTGACCATCACCGCCTCCGGTCCGTCCGCCAGGGCAAAGGTCAGGCCGGGATCCAGCAGATTCGTCACAGGCAGGGTGAAGATCCGGCTGCAGCCGGGCTCCAGCTCCTCCAGGTCCGTCAGCTCCGTGCCGATGCCGTTGACCAGCACCTGCTTCGAGCCGCCGAAGCTTTGGGCGCTCCGGTTTTCTGCGGCCATCCGGATCCGCCATCCGCAGCCGTCGTCCGGTTCGATGCCCAGGATGCTCATCCTGATTCCGTCCCGCTCCGTCTCCGCCAGCAGTTCCGCCTTCGGCTGAACCTGGCTCAGATCCTCCTGCCGGAACCGGAAAAGGAAGGGAATCTCCTTCGCCTCCGTGCTTTCCGCATTCATGGGCCGGATATCCAGAATTCCGGAGATGCTGTCCAGCCGGTCCAGCCTGAAAAGATCGAAGGAATCCACGGTGCCCGTCACCCGGTCCGTCCTTCCCGCCCGGGGGTTCAGCGAGACCAGCGCGTCGGTGAGGCGGGAGCCGTTGAGACGGATTTCCCGGGCCATGATCCGCAGATCCTCCGTGCCGGTATTCTCCGCCTGCCATTCCAGCTGCAGCCCGTACCGGTCCGGAGAGGTATTCACCGTGCAGCCCAGCGCCATCCGAAGGTCATCCGTTTCCAGGGTGTTTTCCGCCTTCGCCTCCCGGCGGTACGGGTTCGGAACCTCCGCCGGCAGGCTGCAGACCGCGTTCTGCTGGCTGTCCACGATCCGGAAAACGGCATGGCACTGTTCCCCGGTGTCCGCCCGGACGGCCCGCAGGCGCCAGGTGTCCGGCAGCGGAACCGACGAGGTATGGATGGAGTCGCTCCAGGCTTCCCACTGCTGAAAATCCGGCAGAGTCCGGTCGGCGCCCGCTTCCGGCACCGCCCGGTGGTAGTTGTACAGCTGCAGGGAGCCGTACCCCTCCTCGGAAAAGCGCATGCGGCTGGAATAGCTCCCCGTTGCCTCGTCCCAGACGCGGACCCGCCGGATTTCCGGATACTCCGTCCGGTCCTCCGCGTCCATTTCAAAGAGAACCGTCTGTCCCTCCAGGCGGTAGTTCCCCTCCGGAATATAATAGCCGATGACCGTATTGGTCTTTCCGTCGTCCGTCTGAAGGAAGGAAACCGGGCCGATCAGCCTTCCGCTCCCGGTCTCCGCGTACAGGAACCGGCCGTCCCAGGAGGCCCGGAGCCTTCCGTCCTCCCCGAGTTCCGCCGGGCAGGATGCCATAATCACGCAGTTCTCGTCCAGCTCCGATCCCATGGTATCCCGGAGAATCAGCAGCTGTGCGGAGATCAGGTTCTCCGCCTGCTCCGGCGACAGATCCATTTCAAAGGAAAAGCTTCCCTGCCCGTCCGGCGCTTCGGCCCGGGCCGTCAGATCCAGCCATCGGAAAAGCGTTTCCCCGGTCAGCATCCGGCCGAAGGATTCCACATACTGCTGATAGCCCGCGCTGAAGGGAAGCCCGGCGTAGGCCTCCTTCCATTTCTGCTGAAACCCCGTCTTATTGGCATAGGGGTGATACAGGGACAGTCCGCAGGCACCTTCCTCGCTGGCGCGGCTGTAAACCACCGTCTCCTCCAGCAGGGCCAGCAGGCGCTCCGAGGCCTCGGTCTGATCCATCCGCCGGACCAGATCCTTCAGGTCCACCAGGTCGTATCCGGAGGACGCGGCTCCCGGATCCGCCTTTCCGAATCCCGTCGCGCTCATCCGCAGGCCGGAAAGGGCCAGAAACTGCTCCCGGCCCAGCCGCTGCTCCACCGGCACGAAGACCGGATCCAGCGCCTCAATGGTTTCCTGCACCCTCCCCAGATCCGTGCAGGCCAGGGTCAGAATCTCCCCACTGTCCTCCCGGCCCTCAAAGTAGGCGTCCACGATTCTCCGTCCGGTTTCCGCCCCGTCCGCGTCCTTTTCGATCCCCCGCAGAAAGGCATAATTCCACCCGAAGGCCGGCTCCGTTTCCTGGGAGGCGATCAGGTATTCCGCCCAGGGCGCCATCTGGCCCGCCACCTCCAGGGAGCTCATCAGGCAGGCGTCAAAGCCCAGCCAGCTGAGCTTCCTTCCTTTCAGTCCCCTTTCCAGCGCGCCGGTCACCTCCCGGAGGGTCAGCCGGTCCATCCCGTGCAGCTCATCCCAGCAGGTGCCCTCCAGCGGTCCGCCGCCGTGATCCCAGAGAATCAGGGCATACCGCTCCGCCGGCCGGTTCTCCAGGCCGTAGCGGAGCAGCTCCTCCAGCGTCGCCTGCTCCCCCATGTTCAGGGCTTCATCGGACTGCCAGACCCGGCGTATCCGGTTCCCGCCGATTTCATGGATGCCGGTGCTCCGGGCGTCAAAATAGCCCGCCGTCTCCGCGGTGTCCGAGCCCCCCGTCATCATCAGGACCGAAACCTCCCCGGGGCGGACGCCCGCGTCCAGCATCTCCTGAATGTCCGCCGTGGCGGATCCGTACTGGCTTTCCAGATTGCTCCCGCACATGTAGATCATCAGGGTCAGCTTCCGCGCTCCGGTCTCCGCCCCGGCTCCGCCCACGAAAAGAACCAGCGGAAGAAGAAGCGCCGCGATCTTCAGAAACCTCGTTGTTTTGCTCCGGAACATGATCCTTCTCATTTTTCGGAACTCCTCGTTTTTCGGTTTTCCCGAATCTCTTTCCGATATCCTATCATATCCCCGCAGGACTTTCAATCCTGTCCCGCCTTCCCTGCCTGCCGCGCCGGAAGCGTTCCGCAGAAGGTTTCCTGCTTGCATTTGGACGGCCTCTATGCTAATATCCATCCGTGATGATCTAGTTTGAGGAGGTCCGAAAAATGGAAAGCTTTGCCGCTTCCACCATTCCCTTTCTGCATGGGCTGGCAAACCTGCGTTTTCAGCCGCTCACCTGGTTTCTTGAAATGCTGACTTATCTGGGGGACGAGAAGCTCTTCGTGGTGCTCTCCCTCATCGTCTTCTGGTGCTTCTCCAAGCGGGGCGGCCTGTACATGCTGACCTCCGGCTTCGGGGTCAGCAGCCTCGGCCAGGCCATGAAGCTGCTTTTCCGGATTCCCCGCCCCTGGCTGCTGGATCCGGAGATGGAAAGCCGCGTGGTTCCCTCCGCCCGGGAGTCCAATCTTCTCGGCGACGGGGCGGACGGCTGGTCCTTCCCCAGCGGGCATACCCTGATCAGTGTCGGCACCTACGGCGGCATGGCCCTCTGGTTCCGGCAGAAATGGCTCCGGATCGCCGGGATCGTTCTGGCGGTGCTGGTTCCCTTCTCCCGCCTTTATCTGGGGGTGCACACGCCGGTGGATATCGTGGGCGGCGCGCTGCTGGCCCTGGCTGTGCTCTTTCTGCTGAAGCCGCTTTTCACCGCGCCCGGGGACGCGAAGATCCACGCGGCGCTGGCCGGCGGCTTTGCCCTGTCCGTGATCGTGCTGATTCTGCTGTACGTGACCCGTCCCGCCGGGCTGGGAGAAGGGGATTCCGCCCTGTATGCCAGCGGCGTCAAGAACCTCTGGCAGCTGGTCGGCGCGACGCTGGCCGTCTGGCTGGCCTTCGAGGTGGATACCCGGTGGACGCATTTTGAGGAGAAGGCGCCCCTGGCGGCGCAGCTCCTGAAGATCGCCGGCGGCAGCCTCATCGTGCTGGGGCTTCAGGTCGGGGTGCAGAAGCTGCTGCACTACGAAAAGCCCATCACCGCGGACAACGTGACCCGGAACGGCATCATCGCCTGCCTGGCGAATTTCCTGGGGCTCACCGGCGGCATGACTCTCTGGCCGATGGCCTTCCGCCGTCTTTCAAGAATTGGCAAATAAGTACGGAACCGCTGGCCGGCGGTTCCTTCCATAAAAAGGCCCGGGGGATCCTTGGATCCTCCCGGGCCTTTTCTTCTCCCCGGATGCTGCTTCAGGGCTCCTCCCTGCACAGATCCGCGAATCGGTAATTCAGAATCCTTTTCAGCTCCGCCGGGGCGACCCGGACATGAAAGCCGATTTTTCCCGCGCTGAAAACGATCCATTCCCTTTTCTCCGCCGAAGCGTCCAGCCAGGTGGCGAAGGGCTTCTTCATGCCGATCGGGGAGCATCCGCCGTGGACATACCCGGTCAGGGGCAGCAGGTCCCTGGATTTCAGCATCTCGATGCTCTTCTCCCCGCTGGCCGCGGCGGCCTTTTTCAGGTCCAGCTCCCCGGCCGCGGGAATGACAAACACATAATGGGCGCCGCTGTGCCCCACGGTGACGAGGGTTTTGTAAACCCCCGCGGGCTCCAGCCCCAGCCTTTCCGCGGCTTCCACGCCGCTGAGCGCCTCCGCGCTTTCATAGTGAAAGGCTTCAAAGGGGATCTTTTTCTGCGTCAGAAGGCGCATGACGTTCGTCTTTTCCATCTTGTTTTTCCCCGGCTTACATTCTGTCCTTCACCATGGTCAGGGCGATCCGGTTCTTTTTCTGATCCACGCTGACCACCCAGACCTTCACAATGTCCCCGACCTTCACGACCTCCGACGGATGCCGGATAAACCGCTCCGCCATCCGGGAGATGTGCACCAGCCCGTCCTGGTGAACGCCGATATCCACGAAGGCCCCGAAGTCGATCACGTTGCGCACCGTGCCGGTCAGCTCCATGCCCGGGGTCAGGTCCTTCATGTCCAGCACATCCGTCCGGAGCACGGGCCTGGGCAGCTCGTCCCGGGGATCCCGGCCCGGCTTCCGCAGCTCGGCCAGAATATCCCGCAGGGTCGGCAGGCCGAGACCGGTTTCCTGCGCCAGCCGCTCCTCCCCGTAGGCCTTCGCCTTTTCTCCGATTTCCGGCAGTCCGCCCCTGGAAAGATCCTTCAGACCGTATCCCAGCCGCTCCAGAATCTGCCTGGCCGCGTCGTAGCTTTCCGGATGCACGCCGGTTGCGTCCAGGGGATTCCTGCTGTCCGCAACCCGAAGGAACCCGGCGCACTGCTCAAAGGCCCGCGGCCCGAGCTTGGGCACCTTTTTCAGCGCGGCACGGGTGGACAGGCCGTTTTCTTCCCGGTAGGCCACGATGTTCTTCGCCAGGGCCGGGCCGATGCCCGCCACATGGCTCAGGAGCTCGGCCGAGGCCGTGGAAAGCTCCACGCCCACCTGGTTCACGCACTGCTCCACCACCCCGTCGAGGGCTTTGGTCAGCTCGTTCTGCTTCAGGTCGTGCTGGTACTGGCCGACGCCGATCGCCTTCGGATCAATCTTCACCAGCTCCGCCAGCGGATCCTGCATGCGGCGGGCGATCGACACCGCGCTGCGCTGGGTGACATCAAAATCCGGGAATTCCTCCGCGGCGAGCTTGCTCGCGGAATAGACGGAGGCGCCGGCTTCGCTGACGATCATGTAGGCCGTCCCCGGCATCTCCGGCAGCAGGGAGGCGATAAACTGCTCGCTTTCCCGGCTCGCGGTGCCGTTGCCGATCGCGATCGCGGTAATCCCGTATTTCCGGACAAAGCCCAGGATCAGCTGGGCCGCGGCCGCCTTTCCCCGCTCGTTGCCCGGCAGGGTAAAGTAGCCCACGCCCGTATCGAGCACCCGGCCGTTTTCATCGATCACGGCCAGCTTGCATCCGGTTCGGAATCCGGGATCCACGCCGAGCGTCACCTTTCCCTTGATCGGGGGCTGCATCAGAAGCTGGTGCAGGTTCTCGGAAAAAACCCGGATGGCGGAAACATTGGCCCGGTCCGTCAGATCATTCCGGATTTCCCGCTCCAGGGAAGGAAAGATCAGCCTGCTCCAGGCGTCCTCGCAGGCCTCGCCGACCTGCGCGGAGGAGGGGCTGCTGCCCCGCACATACGCCCTCCGGACGGCGGACACCGCCTTTTCCTCCGGCGCCTCCAGAGTGACCCGCAGGAACTCCTCCCGCTCTCCGCGGTTCACCGCCAGAATCCGGTGGGCCGCCATGGAGCGCACCGGCTCGGAAAAGTCGTAGTACATGCTGTAGACGCTGTCTTCCTCCTTGGCCGCCGCGGTCCGGAGAATGCCCTCCCGGTTCAGCAGCTCCCGGAGCTCCTTCCGGAGTCCCGCGTCGTCGCTGACGGTTTCGGCCAGGATATCCCGGGCTCCGGCCAGCGCGGCTTCCGCGTCCGGCACCTCTTTTTCCGCGCTGATATAGCGGGCGGCCTCCGCCGCCGGATCCTTCCCCGGCTGCTGAAGCATCAGCCAGAGCGCCAGCGGCTCCAGCCCCCGCTCCTTCGCGATGGTGGCGCGGGTGCGGCGCTTGGGCCGGAAGGGGCGGTAAATGTCCTCCAGCTCGCTGAGCGTGGCGGCCGCGCTCATCTGCGCGGAAAGCTCCGGGGTCAGCACCCCCAGCTCCGTCAGGCTCTTCTCGATCTCTCCCCGGCGCTTGTCCAGATTCCGCAGGTATTCCAGCCTTTCCGCCATCTCCCGCAGCACCTGGTCATCCAGCGATCCCGTGGCCTCCTTGCGGTACCGCGCAATAAACGGAATCGTGTTTCCCGCGTCCAGCAGCTCCGTCGCCGCGCGAACCTGCTGCGGGCGCAGGGAAAACTCCCGCGCAAGCAATTCACTGTAATCCATCCTGTTTTCCGTTCCTTCCTCTTCGTCCTTTATCCGGCCGTCGCCTCGAGAAACACGGTCTCCAGATCGTCCTTCTCGGCGGTCAGGCGGCGGATCGGGGCATCCATCGCCGCGAAAAGATGAAACAGCTGATCGGTCAGCCGGCCCCGTTCGTCCTCCGCTTTCCCCGTGATTCTCAGCTCGGTGACGCCTTTTTCCTCTGCCGGAAGCTTCTCCGCCTTCTGGACGCAGCCGATGCTCCGGACGGCCGTCAGCAGCTCCTGCTCGTTTCCCACAGCGCTGACCCGGAGCCGGATTCTTCCCTCATGCTCCCCGCTTTTCAGGTCAAAGGAGCGGATCAGCCGGCCTTCATGCAGGATCAGCGCGCTGTCGCACAGCTGCTGAACCTCACTGAGAATGTGGCTGGAAAAAAGAATGGTGTGCTCCTTTCCCAGGGCCCGGATCAGCTCGCGGATCTCGACGACCTGCATCGGATCCAGGCCGACCGTCGGCTCGTCCAGAATCAGAACCTCCGGATTGCCGCAAAGTGCCTGCGCGATTCCGACCCGTTGGCGGTAGCCCTTGCTCAGGTGCCCGATCAACCGCTCCCGGACCTCCGTCAGCGAGCAGAGCTCCGCGATCTCCGCCACGTGCCTTTCCCGCTCCCGGGGCAGCACCTCCCGCAGATCGCAGACGAATTTCAGGTACTCCCGCACCGTCATTTCGTCGTACAGCGGCGGCTTTTCCGGCAGATATCCCAGAAGCCGCTTGCATTCCCTGGGAAAGCGCAGCATATCCATCCCGTTCACCGTGACCCGCCCCTCATCCGGCGGGAAATAGCCGGTCATCAGATTCAGCGCGGTCGTCTTTCCGGCGCCGTTCCGTCCCAGGAGGCCGGTAATCCGGCCCTTTTCCGCTTCAAAGGACACATCCCTCAGGGCGGTGATCCGTCCGTATCTTTTGGTTGCATGCTCCAGTGCGATCATTGCTTTCTCCGTCATTCCTTCAGTACGACATTGGCCTCGCCCAGCTCCTCCCGCAGGCGCCGCAGCGAGCTTTCGCTTCCGTCGCTCCAGTGATCCCGCGGACAGAGCAGCGTGATCTTTTCCTCCGGAAGATGCATGTAAACGGGAATCTCCCCCGCGCCCAGCGCCAGGAGAGCGCTCGCCCGGTCCATCTGCTTCCGCTCCAGGCGCAGGAAGAGCTTTTTCCTTGCTTCCGCCGCCTGGCGGGCCTCCGTGCGGCCCTCCGTCCCCGCGGGGACGTCTTTCCGCTCCGCGGAGGCTTCCTTTTTCTTCTGCCAGTCCTCGATCCGGCAGATGGATTCCACAATCAGCTTGGGCTCCTCCTCCTCCCGCACCGAGAGGCGTCCGGAGAGCACGGCGATCTCATCCTCCTGCAGCAGCGCCTGATAGCGCTCATAGACCCGCGGAAAGACCAGGCACTCGATCTGTCCCGTCAGGTCCTCCAGGGTGGCGAAGGCCATGTAGTCCCCCTTCTTGGTGGACTTTCCCTTCACGGCCGTCAGGATTCCGCCCATTTCCACCTGCTGTCCGTCCAGGCTCATCCCCCGGTCCGGGCTTTCGGAAAGCTCCTCCGCCCGGGCGGAGGAGAAGCTCATCTCCTTCATGACCTGCTGCCAGTCATCCAGGGGATGGCCGGTCATGTACACGCCGGTGGCTTCCTTTTCCATCTGCAGCTTGGCCCGCAGCGGGCAGTCCGGCGCCTCCGGATAGGTCAGGGTATCCTCGAACAGGCTTTCTCCCGGCGCGTCGCCGAACATGTCGAAAAGGCTGACCTGCCCGGCCACGTTTTTCTTCCGCTCGTTCTGGTTGGACTCCATCGCCCGCTCGTAGATCATCAGCATCTGCGGGCGGTTCGCGCCCAGGCCGTCAAAAGCGCCGGCCCGGATCAGGCTTTCCACCACCCGCTTGTTGCATTCGGCGGTGTCGATCCTCCGGCAGAAGTCGAACAGATCCCTGTAGGGGACTCTTTCCCGCTCCCGGACGATCGCCCGGACCGCGTTCTCCCCGACCGCCTTCACCGCGCCCAGGCCGAAGCGAATGGCCGGCTGTTCCCTGTTTTCAAGGTCCACCGTAAACTTCCAGCGGCTGCGGTTGATGTCCGGCGGCAGGACGGGAATCCCCCGTCCCCGGCAGTACTGAATGTATCCCGCAATCTTTCCCGCGTTTCCGTAGACGCTGTTCAGCATGGCCGCCATGAACTGCACCGGATAGTACCGTTTCAGCCACGCGGTCTGCATGGCGACGACGCTGTAGGCCGCGGCATGGCTCTTGTTGAAGGCGTAGCTCGCGAAGGAGATCATTTCATCGTAGATTTCGTTCGCGATGTTCTCCGGAACCCCGTTGCGGACGCAGCCCGGCACCTTCACCTCGCCGTCCTCGACCAGGCCGTGGACAAAGATTTCCCGCTCCTGGTCCATGACCTTGTGCTTCTTTTTCGCCATCGCCCGGCGCACCAGATCGCTCCGCCCGTAGCTGTATCCCGCCAGGTCGCGCACAATCTGCATCACCTGCTCCTGATACACCATGCACCCGTAGGTCACGTCCAGGATCGGCCGCAGCTTTTCGGTCCTGTAGCGGACCGAGCTCATATCCTGCTTCCCGGCAATATACCGGGGAATGGATTCCATGGGCCCCGGGCGGTACAGGGAGATTGCGGCGATGATATCCTCAAAGCAGCCCGGCTTCATGCTCGTCAGGAAGGAGGTCATGCCGCTGCCTTCCAGCTGGAACACGCCCTCCGTATCCCCCTGGCAGATCATGTCATACACCGCGGGGTCATCCATCGGAATATCCTCCGGCTTCATCTCCACGCCGATCTCGCGCATCAGATCCAGGGTGTCCCGGATCACCGTCAGCGTCCGGAGGCCGAGGAAGTCCATTTTCAGCAGTCCCAGCCGTTCGATGGTCCCCATGGGATACTGGGTGGTAATGACCTCGTCATTCCGCTGCAGCGGGACATATTCCACGACGGGTTTCCCGGTGATCAGCACCCCCGCCGCGTGGGTGGAGGCATGCCTCGGCATTCCCTCAAGCGTCATGGCGGTATCGATGAGCTGCCTGACCTTCGGGTTCTCCTCCGTCATCTGGCGAAGCAGGGGGCTCAGGGTCAGCGCCTTCTGCAGCGTCATGTTCAGCTCAAAGGGGATCGCCTTGGCCACGGCGTCCGTCTCCTGATAGCTCATGCCCATCACCCGGCCCACGTCGCGCACGACGCCCTTGGCCGCCATGGTGCCGAAGGTGATGATCTGGCTCACGTGATCCGAGCCGTATTTTCTCGCCACATAATCGATGACTTCCTGCCTGCGCTCGTAGCAGAAATCGACGTCAATATCCGGCATGGTCACCCGTTCCGGATTCAGGAAGCGCTCGAACAGCAGCTGGTATTTCAGCGGATCCAGCATCGTGATTCCCAGGCTGTAGGCCACTATGGAGCCGGCGCCGCTGCCCCGCCCCGGTCCGACCATGATTCCCTGGCTCTTCGCGTAATGGATAAAGTCCCAGACGATCAGGAAATAGTCCACAAAGCCCATCTGGACGATCGTATTCAGCTCATATTCCAGCCGTTTCCAGGGCTCATCCCCCGGCGCGGCATCCGGATAGCGCTTCTCGATGCCCTCCCGGCAGAGCCGGCGCAGCATCTGCTCCGCGGTTTCCCCGCCGGGAACGGGATATCTGGGAAGACGGGTCTTGCCGAATTCGAAGGAGACATTGCACCGGTCGGCGATCACCTGCGTGTTTTCAAGGGCGTCGGGCACCTGGCTGAACAGCTCCCGCATCTCCGCCTCGCTCTTGACGTACAGCTCCCCGGTCTCCATGCGCATGCGCCGGTCATCCTCCAGGTTTTTCCCTGTCTGGATGCACATCAGCACCTCCTGGGCGTCCGCGTCCTTCCGCTCCAGATAGTGGCAGTCGTTCGTCGCCACCAGGGGAACGTCCATCTCCCGGGCCAGGCCGATCAGCTGGGGCAGGACGGTTTTTTCGTCCCGGAGCCCGTGGTCCATGATTTCGATATAGAAATGATCCTTCCCGAAGATCTCCTGCATCTCCCGCACGTAGGCACGGGCGCTTTCCATCTGGCCGTTCAGCAGCATTTTGGGCAGGTCCCCGCTCAGGCAGGCGGTCAGGCAGATCAGTCCCTCATGATGCTCCCGGATCAGCCGGTAGTCCATCCGCGGCTTGTAGTAGTAGCCGGTGATGAACGCCTCGCTGGAAAGCTTCATCAGGTTCTGATACCCGGTGTTGTTTTCGCACAGCAGAATCAGATGGCTGTTCTCCCGGCCGGCGGGGCTCCGGTCCGTCCGGTCCCGGCAGACATACCCCTCCATGCCGATGATGGGCTTGATCCCGGCCTCCGTCATGGCCGTATAAAAATCGATGGCGCCGTACATGGCTCCGTGATCCGTCACGGCACAGGAGGTCATGCCCAGCGCCTTCAGCCGTTCCACCAGCGCGGGAATCCGGCAGGCTCCGTCCAGCAGGCTGTATTCCGTATGCAGATGCAGATGCGTAAAACTCATTGATGAATACTCTCCATGATGCTTTCCGTCAGATCCATGGCTCCCTGGGAGGAATAGAAGAAGGAGATTTCCACCATGATGCCGTCCTTCACGTAGCTGTATCCGAGACAGGGAGCCTGATCCGCCGGATCCTGGTCCTGGAAGACGAGCATCGTTTCTCCCCCCACCTCCCGGAGCTGGGCGTTCAGTCCCGCGTTCGTCATGGCCTCGGCCAGATCCTGCACGGTCGCCTGCCCTGCGTCATAGGCAAAGACCAGCATCTCCAGATCCGGCGGCATCAGGAAAATGCCCTTCAGATCCTTTTCGTCCTCCGCGGGCTCCTGGTATTCCATGCCCTCGGGAAGCGTAAGCCGGTGCTGTCCGTCCGGCAGTATGATCTCCGTGCTCTCTCCCAGGGCCCCTCCGGCCAGCAGCACCGCAGCCGCCAGCATGATCGCCGCAGTCCTTCCGAATCCGCTTCTCATTTTCTTTTCCTCCCTGTTCCGGTTCCTGCCTCCGCGTTTCCTTCCGCGGGGTTTCTCCCCGCGGGACGCCGCCTTTTCCCGCAGCTCAGCCCTGATTCAGGCTGCCGTCCTCCGAGGCGGCCTCCTCCAGTTCCCCCTGCGCCAGGCGTTCCTCGATCCACAGCTGCAGCGTGGAAACCGCCAGCTGCAGCCGGTCCAGCTCGTCCCTGATCTCTCCGAAATCCTCATACTCGTCCCTGGAAACCTCGCCGTCCTCCGCGATTTCCAGCAGCCGGTCCCGGTACTGGTTCAGCCTGCGCAGGCCGTTGAGCGTTTCCACCACAATCTGCACCAGCTCCTTGCTCTCCACCCGCGGCGTCCGTCCCTTGCCGATCGGGCATTCCTGGCTGCAGTAATAGTTGCAGAGCCCGGGCATCCTGTAGGCCTCCGCCATCAGCCGGACATCCTCCGGCCGGATCTGAACCCGGTCGTTCTCGATCTTTTCGATCCTCTCCGCGGAAAAGCCCGGAATCAGCTCCGCCGCCTTTTCCCTCGTCAGGCCCAGCTCCTCCCGGGTCGTCTGATAGATGCTCTTGTTTTCCTTGATCGATTTCCTGCCCATGCCGCTTTGCTCCTCCCGTGCCTCCGCCGGTTTCCCGCGGCTCCGCGGGCCGCTTCCCTCCGGCCGGAGGTCCTATTCCGCTGTCAGATAGTCCTTGTGGATCCAGAGCCGGAGGCCCTTGCCCTCGACCTGGAAAAACCCGTTTTCCTCCCGGAGCACGATGACCTTTGTCCCGGTCTTCCAGCTGGCGGCCACCCGCTCCTTCTCCGAGGGGCCGAAGCGCAGCTTGACCGTGGCTCTTCCGCTGGTATTGCCGTTCACGGAGACCGTGCCGTGCCGGATCTCCCCGCTCAGCGGATCTCCGACCTCCACGTCCGCCAGCTGGACATAGCCGCGCTGATCCCCGTAGAGAACCGCGGCCCGGTCCTCCTCCTCCCGGAAGACGGGGAGCACCGCGCCGGCCGGAACGCTGGCAATCCGCTTGCCGCTGTCGTTCAGCAGCCGGATGGATTTTTTCTGCGTCACCGCCGCAATGCGGGGCTTGCCCTCTTCTCCCCAGCTCAGCTCCCGGGTCGGAACCGTCCTTTCCTCCCCGTTGACGGTGATGTCGCTTTCTCCGCTGGTCAGATTCACCATCACCGCGCCGATCCTGCTTCCTTCCCCGTTCCAGAACAGCCAGGCAGGCCGGATCAGCCTTCCGCCCCGCCGGGCGCAGTAGCTCAGATCCAGGTAGTACTCCAGCCCGCCGTAAAAGCAGGTCTCAAAATAGTAGCGGCTTCCCGGAATATCTCCCGGATCCTTCGCTTCGAGATACGCTCCGTCCTTCAGATAGTAGATGGTCCCCTTCTTGATCCGCTCAAAGGTGGCGCTGGGGGCGCTGTCCACCACCCGGACCTTTCCGGCCTTTTCATCCACGCCGGCCATCAGGGCGATATGCCCCAGCACGATGCTGAAGGAATACATGTCTCCGTTTTTCAGGCCCTCCCGCAGACCGGAGGCGTCCTTCATCAGCGCGGTCTTGGTGGCGTAGCCGTAGATCTGGCTGGCATTGTAGATCAGGCGGGCGTTGGCTGTCCCATTTTTCGTGTAGCAGTTCCGGTGCGTGACGGCCAGCTGCTCCGGCCGGATCTCCTCCCCGGTCCATCCCATCCGCAGCAGGGCATGGCTCAGCGTGAAAATCGCGCAGCCCGCGTTGTCCAGCTCCGATTTGGAATACTCCTTATCCTTCCACCATCCGTCCTTCTGGCTGTAAACCGTGTCCGGCGTCTGAGTTTCCTCCGCCTGTCCCGAAACCGTCACGGCCGCTTCTCCGGTCTCCGTACGGCCGTCCGCATAGGTCACTTCGGCCGTCAGGGCATACCGGCCTTCCTGCCTGGGGCGAAAGGAGGAGGCAAAATGCGTGTCCGGCTTCCCCTGAAAAACGCTTTTCCCGTCGCAGGTCAGCGTATAGGTCACGGTTTCAGCCCCTTCTCCGGCGCGGACGAGCACATCGACAATTCCGCCCGCCTCCGCCTCCGCGGGCGCGTCCACCCGAACCTCCGCCGAGGCGCAGCTCAGGGCCAGGCCCAGAAGTACGGTCAGCGCCAGCAGAATCCACAGTCCTTTCCTCATGGGTTCATCTTTCGCTCCTCTCTGTCTCAACCCTGTGATTATACTCTCCGAACGGAAGGATGACAAGCGCCCCGGGGCTCTCCCGGTCCGGCCGGCTCCCCGGTCCCGAAGCTCCCGGGGCACTCAGAAAAAGCCGTACTGCTTCCGCAGTACGGCTGATGGCTCAATTCCAGATTATTCCTTTGCTTTCTCCGGGGCTTCAGCCGCTTCGGCCGCTTCAGCGGTTTCCGCAGCTTCCACTGCTTCCACAGCATCCGCCAGCGTTTCGGCCGTGGATTCGTCGGTTGCGACCACCTCGTACTCCGCTTCGGGAGCCTCGGAAGCCTCCGCGTTCAGCGCCTCCTCATCCTCCAGGGCCTGGCGGATGCTCAGGCTGATGCGCTTCTTTTCGGGATCCACGCTCAGCACCTTCACGTTCACCTTCTGACCCACCTGCACGGCATCCTCCACCTTGGCGATGCGGGTGCGGGCGCACTGGCTGATGTGAACCAGGCCGTCCAGGCCGGGCTCCAGCTCCACAAAGGCGCCGAAATCGGTAATCCGAACCACCTTGCCCTCGACGATGCTGCCTTCCGGATACTTCTCGGCGGCATTGTCCCAGGGCCGGGGCTGCATCTGCTTATAGCCCAGCTGAATGCGGTCCCGATCGCGGTCCAGGCTCAGGATCTTGACATCCACTTCCTGATTCGGCTTCACCACGTCGCTGGGATGCTTCACGCGGCCCCAGCTCAGATCCGTGATATGGATCAGGCCGTCCACGCCGCCCAGGTCGACAAAGGCGCCGAAATCGGTCAGCCGGCGAACGATACCGTGAATCACCATGCCCTCTTCCAGCTTGTCCCAGACTTCCTTCTTCTTCGCGGCGGCTTCTTCCGCGACAACGGCCTTTCTGCTGGCGACGATGCGCTTCTTCTGCTCATCCACCTCGATGATCTTCAGCTTCATGGTCTTGCCGACGAATTCGCTGATTTTATCGACATAGCGCTGGCTCAGCTGGCTGGCCGGCACAAAAGCGCGGATCCCGTCGACCAGCGCAATCAGGCCGCCCTTCACGGCTTCCTTGCCGACTGCTTCCACGTATTCGCCTGCTTCGTTCTTTGCCATCAGGGCGTCCCACGCTTTGCGGTTGACAATGTTGCGCTGGCTCAGCAGCACATTGCCCTCGCCGTCATTCACCTTGACGACCTCGACTTCAATCTCGTCGCCCAGCTTCACATCCTGATCCACCAGGTCTTCCCGCTTGATCAGGCCATCCGCCTTGTAGCCGATGTTGACGCTCACCTCATCGTCCGTGATCTGAACCACCTTGCCGGTCACCGTCTGTCCGGGACGGATGCGGACCATCGTGGCTTCGACTTGCTGCATGAAGTCCTCGTTGTTCTCCTCTTCAGGGGCCAGGGTCTTGTTCTCCAGTTCGCTCATGCGTGTGACAACCTCCTTAAGTGAACCCGTCGGGGTGGACGCTCCGGCGGTGATCCCAATCATTCCGGGATCTGTATTTGCAAAGGCTGGCGGAATCTCCGCCGCGCTCTCTACCAAAATGGTTTCCGGGCACCTTTCCCGGCAAAGGTCATACAGCTTTCTCGTGTTGGCGCTGTTGCGGCCGCCGACGACAATCATCCGGTCCGCCTTTTCCGCCAGCTCCGCCGCCTCCCGCTGACGGATCTCCGTGGCGCTGCAGATCGTGCAATGGCTTTCCAGCCTTCCGATCCGCTGCTTCAGAACGCGCAGCACCGCGTCCCATCTCGCGGGCGGAAAGGTTGTCTGGGACACCGCCACGGCCTTCTCCATTTCCGGCAGCCCGGCGGCCTCCTCCGGCGTGGCCACGACGAACACGGGTCCCTGAGCCCATCCGGCGGTTCCCCGAACCTCGGGATGCTCCTTCTCGCCGACCAGGATCACCGGCGTCCCGTCCGCCGTCCCCTCCGCCACAATGCTGTGCAGCCTTCCGACAAAGGGACAGGTCAGATCCATGACCTCGGATCCGTTTTCCTGAAGCACCCTCAGCACCTCCGGGCTGACGCCGTGACTCCGGATCAGCACCCGCCGCCCCGCGGCTTCCCGGGGATCCTGAATGGGAGGAAGGCCCTTTTCCGCCAGCGCGCGGACCACCGTCGGATTGTGAATCAGCTCGCCCAGCGTACAGGAAGGAATCCCGTCCTTCACGGCCGCCTCCGCCGATTCAACGGCGCGGGATACACCCATGCAGAATCCCGCGTGCGCTGCGACTGTTACGGCCATTGCTCCAACCTCTCGTTACAAAATGCTCCGATTTTCTCTTTTTCGACCTTATTTTCTGAATTCCTGCTGCCGAAAAAAAATTTTTTGTATTTTTTTCTGCGGGTCTCTCCGGAAGCATGGATCTGTTCCGTCCGGTGACGCCGGTGTTCCCGGAACCGGGCGGCAGCTGCATCCCTTCCGGAAGGCTTCGGCCTTTTCTCAGGAAAAGCTCCCGTATTCCGAAACCATCCGGCGGTAGGTCTCGCGCATTCTTTCGTTCAGCGCTTCGCTGCTCTCCCGGTTTACCCCCTGCTCCCGGAGATCCTCATAGGGAATGGGATCCCCGACATAGGCGTTGCTTCTGCGGAAAAACTTCATCGGTCTGTCCAGATAGACGGGAATCAGCGGCACGCCGGACCGGAGGACCATCAGGCTCGTGCCGTTCTCAATCTGCTCCATCTGCCCCTCATGGTGCCGGGTTCCCTCCGGAAAGATGACCAGCGGCTTACCGGCCCGGATGGCCTTCATGCAGGCCCGCATGGCCTCCATGTCCATATTGTGCCGGTCCACCAGGATGCAGTTCAGCCGGTTCAGGACCTTCGCCGCGACCGGGTTTTTCCCCAGTTCCTTTTTCCCCAGAAAAACGCACTGCTCCGGGATCGGGTAGGCCAGAATCAGGGGATCCAGCGCGTGCAGATGGTTGGAAATCAGCACAAAGGAACCCTTCAGCCCGCTCAGCTTTTCCTTTCCGTGATACCGGACGGGCATGAGCACCCTGAGCATCAGCCAGGCGAATCCCCGGGCGATCCCGTACAGTATCGGGTTCCCGTTCCGGGCCTTTTCAGTTTCCATGCCGCACTTCCTCCGCCATCTCCGCGATCCTGTCGATCACCTGCTCGAAGGTCAGGTTCGTGGAATCCAGCAGCACCGCGTCCTCCGCCTGTCTCAGGGGCTCCACCGGGCGGTTCATGTCCTGCTCGTCCCGTTCGCGGACCTGGGAGAGCACCTCCTCATAGGAATCCGTGTCCCCCCGCTCCCGCATTTCCTTCCAGCGGCGCAGGGCGCGTTCCTCCGCGCTCGCCGTCAGATAAATCTTCAGATCCGCGTCCGGCAGCACGGTGGTGCAGATGTCCCGGCCGTCCAGAATCATGTCCCGGCTGGCCGCCAGCTCCTGCTGCAGCTTCACCATCCGTTTCCGGACCCGGGCATACCGGCTCACGGTGCTGGCGGCCATGCTGACCTCCGGCGTCCGGATCAGTCCGCTGACATTTTCCCCGTCCAGCAGCGTCTCCTGGCCGTTTTCGCCCACCCGGACGTCCAGCTTCAGCCCTT
Organism: uncultured Eubacteriales bacterium; assembly: GCA_902778055.1. Lineage (GTDB taxonomy): Bacteria > Bacillota > Clostridia > Christensenellales > Aristaeellaceae > Aristaeella. The sequence goes on from CACYWL010000002.1 coordinate 80,457, forward strand.
CGCACAGGGCGTCGATTTTCTCCTCATCCTGCAGATCGATCCCGTCCCGGAGGGCTTTCAGCCCCAGGGCCCTGTACATGGCTCCTGTATCCAGATGAAGGATCCCCAGCCTTTTTGCGACCGCGTCCGCAACGGATGATTTTCCGGCACCCACCGGGCCGTCCATGGCAATATTCAGACTCATTTCAGGAATAGCCTCCTTTTTCTGATGTCTTTATTATAGCTTTCCGCGCCGTCCGCCGCAACCCCGGAAGCAGAAAAGCCGCCCTGTTCCGGCGGCTTCCGCGTTTTTCCGGCGCTCAGTCCGCCGGATAGTAGGTTCCGTACACGAATTCATGAATTGCCTGGGCATGCTTCTTCAGATTGTATTTGATCACGGAGGAACCGTTATGCGTCGTGTAGGAATAGGAGTGATCCATCGGCACGCGCATCTGTTCGAAAAGGGATTCCCCGGAGGTCATCTGGGTCAGCGCCGGCGCCAGGGAGGTTGCCAGATCCCAGAGCGTCTGGAAATTCATGTTCGTATCCGCGTAGGATACCGCCACGTCGATCAGATCCATCAGCGTGCTGAAATCCAGATTGGACGTCACCTGCTGCAGCAGCAGATCCAGCAGATGGCGCTGCCGGTCGGTCCGGTTGAAGTCGTTTTCCCCGGCCAGGGAACGGGTTCTGGCATACATGACCGCCTGCACCCCGTCCAGATGCTGCACCCCGGCCTTGACCTCCAGCGGCGTTCTCTCGCCCTTGGCCTTGTTGTCATAGGCCGGCGGATGCTCCTTCAGGTACTTGTTGATGTACCAGGCCTCCCCCTTGGTCAGCTCGATGTCGATCCCGCCCAGCGCGTCGATGATGGAAGCCAGGCCGTTGAAGTTGATGGCCACGTAGTTTTCGATGTTCATCTGGAAGTTCCGGTTGATCGTCCGCATGGCCAGCGCCGCGCCGCTGCGAACCTTCTCCTGGGTGGTTCCCTTTTTGACCCGGTTGTTTCCGTAGGCAAAGGAGTTGTTGATCTTGGTCTGATTCTTGTATCCGGGAATCGGCACCAGCGAATCCCGGAGGATGGAGGTCATTTTGATCGCGCCGGTGTCCCGGTTGATGGAAACGATGATCTGGGTATCCCCGCGGCCCAGGATCTCCTGAGGATCCTTGCTCCGGGTATCCACCCCGATCAGCAGGATATTGATCACGTTTTCCGGAAGATTCGGGTTTTTGTCCAGGGAGTCCGGATCAATGCCGGTGTCGTCCTCCTCGACATCCTCCTCGATCAGCTCATCCAGCTTCTGCTGCTCCTCTTCGGTCAGAATATAGGTTTCCCCCGTATCCTCATCCACGAAGACATCGTCCGCCGCCGGCTCCCCGGAGCCGGATTCCTGCTCCGCTTCGGGAGCGGCCTCCTCCGTGATTTCCTCGATCAGCAGATCGTCGTCCTCCCCGGCCATGCTCGCGGCGGGGATCAGAAGGCAGCAAGCCAGCAGCAGGGATATCAGCTTTTTCATGTGTTTCCTCCGTTTCTTTCCTGGGCCTGGGTCGGATGATTCAGCTCGTCCAGCGTCATGCTGAAGGCCGGCAGGAATTCCCGCAGAAAGTCCCCGACCTCCGGATATTTGATGTTCTCCAGCGCCTGCCGGATGTTTTCCGCCGCGTAATCAAACTCCCGGTTTCCGGCCCGCTGTTCCTCCAGGCACTTGATATACGCGCTGATTTTGTCCGCCGCCTTGACCAGGTCCCGGTCGTATCCCCGCTCCTGCTTCAGGCAGGGCCCGAAGGCCGGGCGCATCTCCTCCGGCAGCAGCTTCAGAAGCCGGTCCGCCGAGATTTCCTCCAGGCCCCGGTACGCCCCCCGAAGATCCTCCGAATAGTATTTCACCGGGGTGGGAAGGTCCCCCGTCATGACCTCCGTCGCGTCGTGATACACCGCCAGCGTCAGCACATGTTCCGGATTCACTTCCCTTCCGTACCGGTCCCGCCCCAGCACCGCGATGGCGTGGGCGATCATGGCCACCTGAAGGGAATGCTCCGCGTCGTTCTCCGGCTGGGTATTTCTCATCAGCGACCAGCGCTGAATCAGCTTCAGCCGGGACAGATAGGCAAAAAAAGGAAAAACCATATTCTCTCCCGCGTGTGAATTTGCCCCCGCGTTCGGGCCTCTCGCCCGGCCGCCGGCATCGTCCCCTCTTCAAAAGGAACCTGTCCGCGCGTTTCGCGGACAGGTTCAATTATATGCTTTTTTGCTCTCCGGTTCAAGTAGGAACCGTTCAGGCCGGCCGTTTCCGGCGCCGCGGGGCTCTCCCTCCGGAGGGGGCGCATTCCGCCCGGCGCAGTCCCGTTCCCTATTCCTCCCAGGCCAGGCCGCAGAAATCCGCCATCAGCCGGACCAGTTCCTTCGCGTGCCCCTCGGTGTCCGCTTCGGCAAAGATCCGGACCCGCGGCTCCGTGCCGGAAAAGCGGACGATCACCCAGCCGCCCTCCAGGTAGACCTTGCATCCGTCGGCATAGCTCACACGCTCCGTCTTCTCCCGGAAGGTCGGCAGCTGCCGGTCCTCCAGAATCTGCTTCTGGATTCTGGCCCTGGCTTCCTCCGTCAGCGCCCAGTCATACTCCGCCATGTGCAGCTCCCCGAAGCGCTCGTACAGGTCCCGGACCAGGACGCTCAGCGGCTTTCCGCATACGCTCAGCATCTCCACCAGCAGGCTGGCGGCATACAGCCCGTCCTTTCCGGAGATATGGCCCCGGACGGTCAGGCCGCCGGAGCTTTCTCCGCCGATCAGGGCCTCGTGCGCGTCCATGCCCGCGGAGATGTGCTTGAAGCCCACCGGCACCTCCACGCATTCCTGCCCGTAGGCCGCGGCGATCCGGTCCAGCATGTGCGTGGTCGCGATGTTCCGCACCACGGCGCCGCGCCAGCCCTTGTGCTCCAGCAGATAATAGTACAGCAGGGAAAGAATCTCATTGGCGTTGATATAATTTCCCCGCTCGTCAATGATTCCCAGCCGGTCCGCGTCGCCGTCCGTCGCGATCCCCACGTCCGCCCGGTGCTCCTTCACCGCGTACTGCAGATCCACCAGCGTCTCCGGGTTCGGGGCCGGAAGGTGCCGGCCGAAGAAGGCATCATGCCGGTCGTTGATCACGTCCACATCGCATCGGGCCGTATAAAGGATGGTCAGCAGTCCCGTCAGGCTGACGCCGAACATGGGATCCAGCACCACCCGGAGGCGGCGCTTTCTGATCGCGTCCATATCCACCTGGCCCATGATGGAATCCAGGTAGACATCCCGGGGATCGATTTTGACGATCATGCCCGTTTCCAGGGCCTTTTCAAAGTCCAGGGACCGGATCGAAGCCGGATCGATCCGGTTCGCCTCCTCCTGGATCGCCTCCGTGTATTCCTCGGATGCGTCCCGGCCGCCCCGGGTGAACAGCTTGATGCCGTTGTAGATCGCCGGGTTGTGGCTGGCCGTCACCATCGCTCCGTAGGGCAGGCCGAGCCGCTTGACGGTAAACATGACCTGCGGCGTCGGGCAGGAGATATTCACGAAGCGTACCTTCACGCCCTCGCCCGCCATCACCTCGCAGAACCAGATCAGCGCCTCCCGGCTCAGGAACCGGCGGTCGTATCCCGCGCAGATTCCTTCCTCCGCGTTTCCTTCCCGCTTCATGCGCCGCGCCAGCGCGGCGGCAATCAGCCGGATGTTCTCCCTGGTAAACCCGTCGCCGATCACGGCGCGCCATCCGCCCGTTCCAAACCTGATCATGCGTCCTCCCCCTTTCGTGTCTTCCGTCCGGGCGCCGGAGCGGGACGCTTTCCGATCCCCTCTCCCCGGCCGCTCCGGAAGCCTTCGCTCCGCGGAATAAATGCCGTCGGCTCCTGCTTATCCCAGGATAACCTCCACCTCGTGGATCCCCTCCGTGAACACCGGAATGCTTTCCGCCTCCCCGCCGTCCACGCGGAGGCATTTCACGCCCTTCTCCGCATGCGCCGGGTTGCTGACCCTGATCCGGTATTCCGCGCCGCGCCAGCGGCGGACCGCCTCAAAGCCGTCCCACTCCGCCGGGATGCAGGGATCCACGGTCAGCCGGTCAAACTCCGGCCGGATGCCCAGCATGTACCGGGTCGCCGCGTAATAGGCCCATCCGGAGGAGCCGGTCATGAAGGGATGCCTCGCCCGGCCATGGGCGGTGTGATCCCGTCCCATGATGAACTGACAGTAGGTATAGGGCTCCGCCTGCCGGATTTCCATGAGGTCATTCTGGTTTTCCGGAAGCAGCGCGTCATAGAACTTCATCGCCCGGCTTCCGCGCCCCAGCAGGCACTCCGCCACCCAGGCCCAGGGGTTCGGATGGCTGAAGACCGCGCCGTTCTCCTTGATGCCGGGATAGACCCGGGTCACAAAGCCGATGCTGTCGTCCACCGTGACAAAGGAGGGGGCGTTCAGCATCAGACCGTAGGGGGTATACAGCCATTCGTCCACGGCGTCCATGCAGGAGAGGCCCTGCTCCCGGGTCGCCGCGCCGGAGGCCACCGCCCAGGCATTGCTTTCCAGGTGAACCTTGCCCTCCTTCGCCGTATGGGATCCGATGGGAACGCCGCCGGCGGTGAAGCCCCGCAGGAACCATTCTCCGTCCCACAGCACCTGCCGGCAGGTTTCCGCCAGCCGGTCCCGCTTCTCCGTATACACCCGGACGTCCTCCTCCCGGCCCAGCGCTTTCGCCGTGTCCAGGAAATGGCCGGTGGCCCACACCAGCAGGAAGGCCACCATGGCGCTCTCGCCGCCGCCCAGGTTCAGGCAATCGTTCCAGTCCGCCCGCAGCCCCTTGGTGATGCCGTGGGCGCCGATCTGGCCGTAGGAAAAATCCAGCGCCGCCTTCATGTGGTTCCAGACCGTGTCCTCGCCCCCGTCCGCATAGGGCACCGTCCGGTCCAGGAAGCTCAGATCCCCGCTCTCCCGGACATTTTCCGCAATCGCCGGAATCAGCCACAGCGCGTCGTCCGCGCAGGCGTCCCGGATTCCGTGGAGCATGCTCTTCGGATCCGACCGCGGGATGACCGTCGGGCTTTTGAAGCCGCTTTCCTCCGGCTGCTCCAGGACCGCCGGGTCAAACAGATGCAGCCCGTATCCCTCGCGCATCTGCCCGTGCAGCAGCTGCAGAATCCGCTTCTCGCACATGTCCGGCTCGGCCTGGGGAATGCACATCGCGTCCTGTGCCGTATCCCGGTAGCCCAGGCCGGTGCGTCCGCCCACTTCAATGAAGGAGGAGAAGCGGGAGAAAAGGACATTGACCTCGCTCTGATAGAGGTTCCAGATATTCAGGGAGCGATTCATGTTCTCATGGGGCGTCTTCACCTGCAGCGCACCCAGCTTCTCCTCCCAGAAGGCCCGCAGCTCCCGGAAGGCCCGGTCCGTCCCCGCCTCGTCATAGCGTTTCCGCGCCTGCTCCGCCGCGCTGCCGCGGCCTGTCCCCAGGTAGAACAGCACGCGGGCCTCCTCTCCGGGAGCCAGAGTCAGCTTCTTCTGCAGGGCGCCGACCGGATTTCCGCCCAGCTCCGTCCTGCCGTTCAGCCTTCCCTGCTCAACGCCCAGGGGATTCCGCTCCGTGCGGTAGGGGCCGATGAAGCTTTCCCTGACGCCGTCAAAGCTGTCCGGTTCGAAGTTCCCGGCAAAGAACTGGAAGGCGCCGGGCTCGTAATGCAGCTCGCAGACCGCCGCGCCGTTTTCGTAATGGGAGCCCGCCGCGTAAAGGCTCATCTGGAAGTTCTGGTTGTCCATTTCGATCTCATGGAAGGAGAACTCCACGTAGCCGAAGACGCTGATCTCCCGTGTCCGGTCCGACTCGTTCCGGACGCGCACGTCAAAAATCTCCACCGGGTCGGTCTTCGGATCCCCCTCCCGGGGAATGAACAGCGTCTGACTTGCCCGGATCCCCTGATGGGCGCATTCATAAACAGAATAGCTCAGCCCGTGCCTCGCCCGGTACTCCGCCCGGTCCAGGGGCAGCCCCACCGGCTGCCAGCTGACGGACCAGTACGCGCCGTTTTCCTCATCCCGGAGGTAGACGTAATGCCCCGGCCAGTCCATGGGCACCCCGTTGGGCCGGAAGCGCGTGATCCGGTGGTGCTCCGGGCTGTCCAGCCAGGCGTATCCTCCCGCCGTATGCGAAATCACCGCGCCCATCCGCTGCGTACCCAGATAGTTGGTCATGGACTGGGGAACGTCCACCCTGTCCAGCACATATTCCCGGGCCCCGTCGTCAAAGTATCCGTACCGCATGCGCCTTTCCTCCTCCGGTTTACTGAATCTCCCAGGTGCCGACCTGATCGCTGAAGCCGATGCCCATGACCTCGCAGGTCTCCCTGGCCGCGGTCTTCCCGTCATATTTTCCGATCTGATTCAGCTGTTTTCCCATGAAGACAACCACCGCGGTCTGCCCTCCGTCCAGGTCGCAGGCCTGCTTCAGCCCCGCCGCCTGGCACAGGAAGGCCAGCTGCGGCATGGTTACGCCCTCGCTCCGGCTGCCCAGCCTTCCCTCGCACATGATGTCCACGTAATGCCCCGGTTCCACCATTCCGAAGGCGTGGCGGGGATTCTTGGCCCGGCTCTTCGCCGGATCCTGCACCCATGCGCTCAGTTCTCCGTCCCGGATCAGGTAGGGGCCGAAGCTCTGGACCATGTAGGCCCCGCGGTCCAGGTATTCCTGCGCGCTCAGCTCCATGCTGGCGTGCACGTCCACGGATCCGTCCTCATAGAAGGCCAGCGTATCCAGGTTCGGGAAGAACCTGGTTTCCAGGGTATCGTAGCGGTCGTCGAAATAGACCTCCCCGTTCCGGATCTCCACGCCCACCGGATGACCGTTCTTGCTGCCCACCCTGTAGGTATAGTAGTCTCCGTTGCAGGCAAAGACCAGACGGTTGGCCACGGCGTTGACCGCCGCGTCCACGCGGCTCTTTTTCCCGACCGCCTTTTCCGGCGTGTATTCCACGTTGACGATTTTCTCCCCGGCTTCCAGGTCGCACCGAATATCGGTCTCAAACCAGGTCAGCGGAAGGCTCCCGTCAAATTTCCGGGTGATGACCACCCTCACCGTCCCGTTGATGAACACGTAGTGTCCCCGGGCGTCGTCGCTCCAGATGAATTCTCCCTCATCCAGATAGCCTTTTTCGTTCAGCTCCGGCAATCCGGGGATCTCCGCCAGGGTCCATTCCGGTTCCTCTTCCCTTGCGGCGGTTTCCGTCAGGTCCTCCAGCGGAATGTTTTCCAGCAGGTCATCATGAAGCAGGTCCGGTCCGACCAGGCTTTCCGCCAGCCCGAAGGTATTGTTCCGGTACTTGATGCCCTCCTGGTAAACGCTGCGCTTCTGGTCGTCCTGGGTCTTGTGGTAGAGGTAGGCGTAGTACGCCAGCCCCATGCCGGTCCTTCCGCCCAGCTTCTCCATCGGCTTCGTCCAGTCAAAAACCGTCTGGTCCCCGCTGTTTCCGTAAAGGTGGAGATACAGTTTTTTCACCTGCCACCGGTCCGCGGCGGCATCAAAGGCTTTCCTGCACGCGTCCGCCAGCATCATCCGCTGGCCGTTTCCGCCTTCCCCTTCCGCGTCCGGGCCAACCAGCACCTCCGGCCTGGTTTTCCCGAGCACGTCCGACAGCCAGGAAACCAGCGTGCTTTCCCCGTTCCGGGCATCGATGGTTTTATAGGCCGCCTTCAGGCTGCCGGCCTTCGCCGTTTTGAAGTCTCCGATGATCGGATAATTCCGGTATCCCATGGACCAGAGCCCGTTGAGAAACTCGCTCCGCCGGGTGGTGTTGGCATAGCTCATCAGCGCCACCGCCACCGTCCGCTCCTGCTCCGCCGCGTACCAGGGAATCGCTCCCCCCAGATACAGCAGCTCCTCCTCCGGATGCGCCACGGCGAAAAGGATATCCGCCTTCTCCGGCGTGCTTTCCCACCGCTGCACCCAGCCGGGAAGCCGTCCTTCCCCGAAGACGTACACCTCGTTGAAGCCCAGGGTCTGCTTCTTCTCCCCCAGCGCGTAAACCCGGACCTCCTCGGCCCCGTCCAGCGCGTAGAAGGCATGGACATATTCATTCCCGGTGCAGACCGTCTCCCATTCGCCGCCCTGTTTCACCTGGATCTCATAGCTCTCCGGCTTTCTCTGAAAGCAGAGGTACAGCCCGTAGATCGGCTCCCCGCCCCCGACGGTCAGGGTCGGATTTTTCATGCTCTTGCTTTCCTGGTAGGTGGTGAATTTCCGGTCCGTCAGGTTTTTGGGGTTTTTCGTGCCGCTCAGGTTCAGCACGCAGGAGGAAGTGATCTCCAGCGCGTCCTCCGCGGACGCTCCTCCCCGGATCAGGAAGATGAACGCCGCGGTCAGCAGCAGAACGAATATTTTCTTCATCGGCAGGCTTTTCTCCTCATTCAATGTTTTCCAGGAAATCCGTGTGGGTCTCGTCCGGCCCGACCTCGCTGGCATAAAGGCCGAAGGTGGTGTTGGAGTAGGCCTCCCCTGTGGTCTCCACGCTGAGCTTCTGCCACTTTTTATTGATCTTGACCTCCGCTCCCTCCTGGGTCTTGTGCAGCGCGTAGGCCTCGCTGGCCGCCTCGATGCCGGTCTTTCCGCCCAGGCTTTCCAGCGGCACGTTCCAGTCAAACCGCGTCTGGTTGGTTTCGTCCCCGTACAGGTGAACATACAGCTTCCGAACCTGCCATGTCCCCCAGGCCGCGGCGCTCTCCGGATATTTTTCCGGGTTGGCAGCCAGCTCATACCCCTGGATCGCGGCATCCGCCATCATCTTGTGCTGGCCGTGGCCGTATTCCCCGTTCAGGTCATGGGTCACGACGACCTCCGGCTGATGCCTGCGGTACAGCTCGGTCACCCACTTCAGCACCTTGTCCTTTCCCAGCTTCCCGTAGGCGTCCTTCGCGCTTTTGCTGTAGGCGTCCCGGAATCCGCCGAACTCCGGATAGTGCCGGACGCCGAGGGCCCAAAGCCCGTTCAGCGCCTCGCTTCTGCGGGTCGTATTGCTCCAGGAAAGATAGGCCACCACGACCCGCTTCCCCTTTTCCGCCGCGTAGGTCGGAATCGCGCCGCCCAGGAAGATCAGCTCATCGTCCGGATGCGCGGAGAAGAACAGAATATCCGCCTTTTCCTCCGTCGGTTCCCATCTCTGCACCCAGTCCGGGATTTCTCCCTCCCCGAATACAAACACCTCGTTGAAGCCGATCTTCTGGCTTTTCTTTCCCGCGGCGAAGACGCGGACGGCCTTTTCCCCGTTCAGCGCGTAGAAGGAATGCTGGAACCGGGTCTCCCCCTCCGCCAGGGTCACCCAGTCCTCCTTCTTCTCCTCCGAGGACTCCGCGTTTTCTCTCAGCACCTGGATTTCATAGCTTTCCGGCATCTGCCGCCAGCAGAGATACAGCCCGTGCATCGGCGTTTCGGAGCTGATGGAGATCCAGGGATTCCGAATCTTGTTGCTCTCCCAGTAGGAGGTATACTTCCCGTCCGTCATCAGGCTCTCGTTCCATTTGGTCGAGCACAGCCGAAAGGCGCATGCGCCGGTCAGATCCGGAGCCTCCGCCGCCAGGGCCGCCCCGGCCAGCAGCAGGACCGCTGCGGCCAGCAGCACCGCGGGAATCATCCTTTTTTTCATGCCTTGGTCCCTTCGTTTTTCAGTTCTTCCGTTCTTTTTCGGAAAGGAGGGGCCGTTTTCCTGCCGGAGGACGGCTCTCCCCTTCTCCGCGTCAGTCCTTCTCTTCCGGCGCCACCGGGGTTTCCTCGAAATCCGGATCCGCCGGAGGGAGATGCTCGCAGACCATCAGGAAGGCATCCTCCCCGTTGTCCTCATAATAGCGCTTCCGTTTCCCGATGGAAACGAATCCCGCGCTCCGGTAAAGCTGCTGCGCCCTGAGGTTGCTGACCCGGACCTCCAGATCCGCCCATCCGGCTCCCAGGTTGCTGACATACTGCATCAGCGCCGCCAGCAGCCTGCGTCCCCAGCCCTTTCCCCGTTCGCTTTCCGCGACGGCGATGTTGGTGATATGGCACTCGTCCATCACCACCCACGCGCCGGCATATCCGAGGATTTCGCCGTCCTTCTCCAGGACAAGGTAACGGGCGACCGCGTTTTTCTCCACCTCCCGGCGGAAGCTCTGCTCGCTCCAGGGGCGGGCAAAGGTAGCCGCCTCCAGGGCAGCCACCTGCCTCACATCCCGGTACTGCATCCGCCGGATTTCAGCTTCAGCCATGCGCCTCTTCCTCCGGTTTCTCCGTCCCGCCGTCAAAGGGCGGGATCCGGCGGAACTCCCCGTGCCTCTGAACCCGGAAGGCCCGCCGGTTTTCTCCCTCCGGCAGGATCTCGATCATCATGAATTTCTCCGGGAGCGCGTCCGGGCATCGGCCCGGCCATTCCACCAGCGCCACGCCGTCTCCGCCCAGATATTCCTCCATGCCCAGCTCGTAAAGCTCCTCTTCGCTCTCCAGCCTGTACCAGTCAAAATGATACAGGGGGATCCTTCCGCTGGTATAGACGTTCAGAATGGTAAAGCTGGGGCTGGTCACCGTTTCCTCCACGCCGAGTCCCCGGGCAATGCCGCGGGCCAGCTCGCTCTTGCCCGCGCCCAGCGGCCCCTCCAGCAGGATCACATCCCCGGGGCGCACCCCTTCCGCCAGGCGTTCTCCCAGCTTCCGGGTCTCCTCCGCGCTTTCTGAAATCATCAATTTTACTTTCCTTTCCCGTGCAGCAGGGGTGACACCCGCTTGTACAGCATCGCCGTCAGAAGGCTGATCACCAGGCCCTTGATCAGATTGAAGGGCGCCGTAATCATCAGGAGCAGCTTCCATTCGCTGTCCACGCCTCCCCAGTGAGCGGCCGCCACCAGCTCCTCCATGCTCATATGGAACGCGCCCATATAGAAGGGCAGCATGATCCACTTGTTCACAAACACGCTGATCACCACCGCGCAGATCATCCCGCAGAGCATGCCGAGGAGAGCGGTTCTCCGGGTCTTGTTCCGCTGATAGATCAGCCCGGCCGGCAGGATCATCGCCAGGCCCATGATAAAATCCGCCAGCTCGCCCACACCTGCCGACGAGGAGTGGGTCAGCCCGATCAGGCTTTTCAGCCCGAGGATGAGGACACCGGCGACCGGGCCCATGCTGAAGGCGCCGATCAGCACCGGAATATTGGAGAGATCCAGCTTGTAAAAGGGCATTCCCAGCGGGATCTCGATCAGGAACAGCACCGACGCGACGGCCGCCAGAACGGCGATCCGGGCAAGGTTCGGGGTTGTAAGCAGCTTGTTTTTTGCAGCGTTGGACATGGGATACCTCCTCCGTAAAACAGGCACGCCCCTGAAGCTGAAAAGCTGATCAGGGGCGGTCATACGAAAAAAGTATCGCCGTTGGCTCTTCTTTCATCCAGACTGTAACTGTCGGCTCCGGAATCACACCGGGATCGGCCTCTCCGCAAGGAAGAGGTTCGCGGGCTGTACCGCCGGTCGGGATTTTCACCCTGCCCTGAAGAAGCTTCATGAGAACGCGCATTTAGTCAAAGCGTTCGCTTTGCAGGAAGCATCATAGCATCCGCTCTTTTCCCTGTCAAGGAGAAAACGCCCCGCGCTCTGCTTTTTCATTCCGGCTACACCCTGCGCATCGCATCCAGCAGCTTTTTGTTTTTTTCGGCGTTCGGCGGCCGCAGGTAGGTCTCCTTCAGGTGCAGATAATCCACTGCGGCGCCGATCCCTTTCCGGGCCGCCAGCAGCGCGACGGCGGAGGGGCGGAGAAAGCAGCAGCCCGGTTCGGCCAAAAGTGCGTTTTCCCCGAGAATCTCCCGGATCCTTTCCCGGTGAACCCGCATTCCGTCCCCGGTAAACAGCCACGGTCCCTGATGGAGCGCCCTGACGGCCTCCAGATAATCCTCCAGCCGGACCGCCCGGTCCTCCGTCAGTCTTTCTCCCCGCCGGAAGCAGGCGCCGTAGATCTGGCCCGCCCTGGCATCCTGCATGGGACAGATCAGCCCGTCCCAGTCCCTTCTCCCGCAGCTCTCCGCCAGGGCCTCGAGCGCGTTGACCGGGATGCAGGGTTTACCGCTCCCGTGCGCCAGTCCCTTCACCGTCGCGACGCCGATCCGCACCCCCGTGAAGCTGCCCGGCCCGACCGTCACCGCCAGGGCGTCGACATCCGCCAGGGACATCCCCGCGCTCTCCAGGCATCTTTCCGTCATGGGCATCAGGCTGACGCTGTGGGTGTTTTTATTCTGCGCCGCGGCCTCGCTCAGCACGGTTTCTCCGTCCAGCACCGCCGCTCCGCACACGGGCCCGGAGGTATCAATTGCAAGTATTCTCATGCTCTGTCCTTCTGTCCCCGGCGCTTATCCCAGCTCCAGCTGATCCGCGCCCACCGGCCGGATGTTCAGCACCCTGCAGGCATCCTTTCCGAAGGCCTCCTCCATCAGCTTCACGAAATGGTCCGTCCTCTCCCGCGGGACAAAGTTCAGCGTTGTTCCGGCGAAGCCGCCTCCGTGGATTCTCCAGGCCCCGCTTCCCGCCAGCAGCCGCTCGGCCAGGCAGAGCGCGAGGCTCAGGCTCTGATCCTCGTTGGTGGCGTAGATGTTCTGCAGGTACATGTAGGAGGACCGTCCGCTCTCCCGGATCAGATGGAGGAAATCTCCCATCCGATCCTCCTTCAGCGCGGCCACCTGCGCCGGAACCCGGTCATTTTCCGCGACAAAATGGAAGGCCCGCAGAATCGCCCGGTCGGAAACCTGCTTCCGCAGCTTCGGCAGATTCGTCATCAGGTCCGTCTCACTGATTCCCCGCAGAACCTCCTGCCCGAGGCACGCCGCCACCTCCCGCATTTCCTTCGGGATGGCCGCGTAGTGATCCGTCAGGTTCGCGTGGCTCCCGCCCGTGGCGACGACCACCAGCGCGTACCCCTTCTTTGCAAAATCATACTGAAGGGCTTCCACCTTCGGATTCTTTTCGTCCTCGAAATCCACCGTCACCAGCCCGCCCGCGGCGCTGGCCATCTGGTCCAGCAGCCCGGAGGGCTTGCCGAAATAGAGGTTTTCCGCCCGCCGGCTGATCTGGGCCCGCTCCGTGAAGGGCATGTCAAACCGGTTGTACAGCCCGTCGAAAACCGCTGTCAGCATGACCTCCAGTGCGGCGGAGCTGGAAAGGCCGCTGCCTCCGGCGACGGTGGAGGTGACGCAGGCGTCAAACCCGCCGATTCGGTATCCGGCCCGCTTCATGCCGTCCGCCACGCCGCGGATCAGGCTTGCCGTCGTGCCCTCCTCCCCGGCATGGACATCCGTGTCGGAAAGATCCATTTCGATCGGAGCATATCCCTCGCTGTGAAAGCGCACGATCCCGTCCTTCCGGGGCGCGGCCGCGCAGAGCGCGTCCAGGTTGATGCTGGCGGCCAGCACCCGTCCCCGGTTATGGTCCGTATGGTTTCCTCCGATCTCCGTCCGTCCCGGCGCGCTGAACAGCCGGACTCCGTCCGTCCCTTCAAAGGTTTCCTCAAAGGTTTTCAGCAGCGTGGCATAGCGCTCCTTCTGCGCCTGAAGATTCGCCGCGCCGTACAGCTTCGTCAGATGCGCTTCCGTTCCGGGGGTATTCAGTTTTTCCAGCCATTTTTCTGTCAGGTTCATTTTCTTTTCCTTCCTGTTTCTCCGCTGATCCGGTTCGTCCGAAATGTCCGCTTTCTCATTCCTGGAAGTACTTCTGCCACAGGGCGGCCATCCGGTTCAGCCCCCTGCGCTCCGCCTCCTGCACAAATTCCGTCCAGCTGGCGTCGTTCAGCTCCGTATCGCCCGTGACGAATTCCGCCATTCTTTTCTCTGCCCAGGGAGCGATTTCCACCTGCAGGGCTGCAACCTCCGCCCGATCCTCCTCGGTCAGGTAAACCGGGGGGAAGGACGGCAGCGTGTACTGCTGCACCCTCGACATGTCCTCAATCAGGCTCTGGGTGGAAGCGTCCTGGTATTTCTGCTGGAAATCCTTCTTCACGATTCCCGGCGCAATGCCGCCGTCGCTCAGGGTCGCTCCCGGCAGGATGTCGCTGGCCACGGTCTGAAGGTCATCCATCCATTCCCAGGTCCCGTCCTCGGTCCAGCGGTATTCCTTCCCTTCCTCGCCGGCCTGCATCAGGATGCTTCCCGCTTCCGTGTACAGGCTGTTGACCCAGGTCAGCATCCTCTCCGGCTCCCTGCAGGTGCGGGTCAGCGCGAAGGTGCCCTTGGTCAGCGGGCCGAGCAGATCCCGGTAGACCCGCTTTCCGCTGTATTCCAGGGGCGTCAGGGCGGTATACTGATCCATCGCTTCCGAAGGCACCACCGTCAGCGGCGAGTTGGACAGGAACATTCCGTAGGGAATGGCGGCCTTGCTGTCCGTGATCTGCCGCAGGGGATCCGCCGTGGAAAAGCTCGTATGCCCCAGCAGCTCCTCCTCCCACAGCCCGTGGAGCCATTCCAGGAAGGCCCGGTTCTCCTCCGAGGTCAGCGAGGACGTTACCTTTCCGTCCTGCAGCCGGAGGTAATAGTCATTGTCCGTGATCCCGAAGGCATGCCCCAGGAAGCGCAGATCCCACATTCCCAGCACGCTGAGCGGAATTTCATCCGCCCGCCCGTTTCGGTTCGGGTCCCCCTCCCGGAAGGCGCGGAGCACCTCCGTCAGCTCCTCGGCCGTGGAGGGCATTTCCTTTTTCAGGGTGTTCAGCCAGCTCCGGTTGATCCAGATCAGGTTGTTCGGCGCCAGCTCGTTGATGCAGGGCAGGGCGCGGATCGTCCCGTCCGGCAGCGTCACGGCCGCCATCCACGCCGGATTGGCCTCCAGAAGGCTCCAGAGATCCGGCGCGTATTCCGCCAGCAGGGGCTTCAGATCCAGGAGGATTCCGCTTTCCGCCATCCTCATCGTTTCCTCGTCCGTCAGCCCGGCCTTGAACAGCACATCCGGAAGGTCCGTTCCCTCCGCGATCTCCTTTTTTCTCTCGGTCCACTGCTTCTCGTCCGTTCTCTGGCGGAACTCAAAGCTGATTCCCGTCTTCTCCTGCATGCGCTGAAAAAAAAGATTGGTTTCCCAGTCATGATTCGCGCTGCCGCCGTCAAAGCCCTCCATGACGAAATCCGGAGCCTTCAGCTGATCCGATTCCGCCGCTCCTCCGGCCAGCGCCGCGGCCAGAAGCAGTACGGCCGTCAGTATTCCCGCGATTCTGCGCATTCTTCTTCCTCCTCAGTAGGTACTGCTCTGTATTATATGCAAACGGGCCGCGAAATTCAACCTGACGCCCACTTGAAAACCCCCGGCGTTCTTTGGCCGGGGGTCGTATTCCGGAATTTATTTCTTTCTGCGCAGGTATCCCTGCACGCCGTGGCTGTCGGTCGCCATGGCCTGCGTCTGCGGAACGGGGGCAAAGCCGCCGGTCGCCTGTCCGTTTCCGCCGAATGCCGGCTGATAGGGCGCCTGGGGTGCGGTGCTCTGGAAAACCTGTCCCTTTCCGTAGGGAACAGGCTGCTCCTGCTGAACCTGGAAGGGCCGGGTCGTCTGGGGCTGCGGAGACATCTGCGGCTGGCCCTGCTGCTGATAGCTGAAGCCGGTCTGGAAGCCGCCGCCGCTGACGGCGCCGGGCACGCCCATGCTCGGCCGGCTGGACCCCATGAAGGTCGGCGTCTCACCCGTCGAGCTGAACAGGGATCCGGCCGCCGAAGAAGCCGCAGGCTCCGCCGCGGTGCTTTCTCCGCGCAGGGAGCCGGTTCCGAAGCTGCCGAAGAGGCGGTCGTGTTCGATTTCCCTCGGCTTGCGGGCAGGTTCCCTCGCGGGGAAGGGGGTCTTCTCAAATCCGGTGGCAATCACCGTGATCCGCACATCGTCTCCCATGGATTCGTCGATCCCGGCGCCGAAAATGATGTTTGCGTCCGGATCCGCCGCTTCCATGATCAGCTTGGCGGCTTCATTGATATCCATAATGGAAATGTCCGCGCCGCCGGTCACATTGATCAGCACCGCGCGCGCGCCGTCGATGGTCGTCTCCAGCAGCGGGGAGGAAATGGCGTTCTTCGCGGCCTCGATCAGCTTGTTCTCGCCGCTGCCCACGCCAATGCCCATATGGGCCATGCCGCCGGACTCCATGACGGTCTTCACGTCCGCAAAGTCCAGGTTGATCATGGCCGGCACGGCGATCAGGTCGCTGATGCCCTGGATGCCCTGGCGGAGAACATCATCCGCGATCCGGAAGGCTTCCAGCATCGTGGTTCCCTTGTTGACCACCTGCAGCAGACGGTCGTTCGGGATGACCACCAGCGTGTCCACATGCTGCTTCAGCTCGGTGATTCCGTTCTCGGCATTCTTCATCCGCTGCTTGCCCTCAAAATTGAAGGGCTTGGTCACAACCGCAATCGTCAGGCAGCCCAGATCCCGGGCGATTTCCGCCACGATGGGCGCCGCGCCGGTGCCGGTGCCGCCGCCCATGCCGGCGGTAATGAAAACAAGATCGGCTCCCTTCAGGCTCTGGGCAATCTCCTCGCGGCTTTCCTCCGCGGCCCTGCGGCCCACCTCCGGAACCGCACCGGCGCCGAGGCCCTTGGTCAGCTTCTCCCCGATCTGGATCTTCACCTGCGCGTCTGAAAGATTCAGGGCCTGCCGATCCGTGTTGACGGAGATGAACTCGACTCCGCGAAGGCCCGCGTCCACCATGCGGTTCACGGCGTTGTTCCCGCCTCCTCCGCAGCCTACTACCTTGATGGAAGCGAAGGTATCCTGTTCGTCATTCTGAAATTCGATCATGGCTCAATCCTCCATTTTGATTCGCTGCCTTCTCCGCGTCTCAGCCGCCCAGCAGGCTCCGGAAGAAGCCTGCCACCTTGCTTCCGATGCCGCCCGACGGAGCCCGCTGCTGCTCGATGGTATCGATGATCAGATCCATCAGCCCGAGGCTGCTGGAGAAGCTGTGGCTGTTCAGCTTGGTCGTCCTCCGCGGAATATCCTCCACGGCGCGCCCCAGCTTGCCGCAGAGGTACTCCCGGCCGCCCCGGTTGAAGCTGAGCCCGCCCCCTGTCATCAGCACGTGGCTCCAGCTGCCCAGGCCGCCGAAATCATTCTCAATCGCGTCCTTGATCTCCTCGGCGATTTCGTCCACCGCCTTGCAGATCACGGGGCGCACCTGCTCGCGGGTAAAGACGGCCGCCTTTTCCCCGTCCGCTCCGGGAACCTCGTATTTTTCTTCCCCGGCCTCAATCCCGTAGACATACTTGCGCTTGATTTCCTCCGCGGCGGAAAGGCTGATATCCAGCTCGTCCGCCAGCGCCACGGCGATGTCTCCGCCGCCCCTGGGAAGCACCTTGTGGTAGATCACAGCGTCGCCCTCGACCCCGATGATTTCCGTATTCAGATACCCCATGTCAATCAGCACGCTGGTATGGTCCCGCGCCTGCTCGTCCATATAGAGCATCGCCTCGCCGGCCGTGGTGGAGAAGAAGCCGGCCACCTGGATTCCCAGCTCCGCCATCCGCGTGGTCACGTCGTCGATAAAATAGCGGTTCCCGACGATGAAGCTGATGAACGCGGTCATTTCCCGGCCCTTCATGCCGACGGGCTCCAGCGTCTTCTTGCTGGAATCCACCATGAACCAGGCAGGGCTGGAATGAATCACAACCCCGGGAATATCCTCCAGCTTTTCGGCCGCCTGGGCAAAGGCGGCCTTCACATCCTTGGAGGACACGCGCGGATCCGTCCCCGTCAGGGTCACGGTCACTTTGGTTGCATAGACGCGGGTAAAGGCGCCGGGCACGCCGACATTGATTTCACGGATCTTGGAGCCGCTCTGGGATTCCGCGTCCGCAATGGAACGGCGAATGGCCTCGTTGACATCCTCCGGGTTGTTCCACCCTTCTTCCAGATATCCGTCATATCTGGAGATCCCGGCAGCCACGATGTCGCAGCGCTGGCTGCCGCTGTTCTCCGCCACCAGCGTCACGATCTTGCTGGTCCCAAAATCTATGGTGGCAACGGTTGTTTTCATCCTTTTAACCCCCCGTATCCGGAGCTTCATCCGGAAAAAAACTACAAATAAATGCAACCTTCGCTATTATAGCGCCATCATCATGGAATTGCAAGCATTTTTCGTTCTTTTGTTACGAAATTCTTTCTTTTTTGTGAAATATTTCAGACCTCCTGCGGGGTGAAGATCGGTGTCTCCGGAAGGCTGACGTTGATGACGCCGCCGTGATACCCCCGCCTGAGCAGTTCCTCCCGCGTAATCAGCATGCTTCTCAGCTTGGCGTGAATATACATGCTGTTCCCCATGGCCACCGTAAAGCCGTCCCGGGTAGTAAGCAGCAGGCTGTCCAGATTGCTCAGATCCGCCTCCGCCATCAGGGACGAACACCCCAGCACCTTCAGCTCCAGGAACAGGCTGCTGAACACGACCTGCTGCTCCGGGTTTTCCAGCACCAGGCTCTGTCCGGGAAGCGCGCCCGAGCGGACCTTCAGCCCGTCCACGCGGACCAGGCCGGCAATCTGCTCCCTCACCTTCTCCTGCTTTTCGCTTTCCTCCTCGTCGGCCTCATTCCCTCCGGTCAGCTCGGCCGGAATCGTCTCCGACTCGGACAGCACGGTCCTCTGCTTGTCCATGATGTAGAGGATGCCGTTCCAGGTCATCCAGCAGCAGGCTTCCCGCTCCTCCACCCGGAGGATCACGGTGGAGGGAAGATCCTTTTCCAGATACCTGAACTTCAGCAGGGGCTCCTGTTCGATGCCCCGCTCAATGGCGGCCTCGTCCAGCCCGAAGATGGGCATGCCGACGCTGATGCCGCTCCTCCGGATCACCTCCGCCGCGGGGATCCGGCTGTTTCCCTGAACCGACACCCGCCGTACGGTGAACAGCCCGAAATGAAGGAGCAGGAACAGCGCGGCCGTTCCGGCCAGCGCGGCTGCGATCGCCCTTCCCCTCTGCCCCTTCCGGCGCGTTTTTTTCTCCGGAGCCTTCTGCTGTCCCCCGGACGGAGCCTCCTCCCGTCCGAACTGATATCCGGTATTCTGCTTTGCCCAGAATTCGCCGCTTCGGTTGTTGAGCTCCTCGCTGCGCTCGTTGCGCAGCTCCGGCGCGTCCTCCGGCTCATCGAAGGGGCTTTCCTCCATGGGATAGGGGGAAATCCAGGTGTCCCGCTGCCACTCCGGAAGGGGAGGCTGCGGATCCGTCCGGTCCTGATGCGGATACTGATCCACCTTTTCCTCCCTCCCGTCCTTTATACTTCAGTCTGTTTACAGTTCCGCAACGATCTTCTTGAATATCCGACCGCGTTCTTCGTAGTCCTTGAACATGTCAAAGCTGGCGCAGGCCGGGCTCAGCAGCACATTCCAGCCTTCCTCCGCTGTCTGCCGGCAGAGCACCACGGCCTCCCGCAGCGTTTCCGCGTGCTGGATATGGTCGTATCCCGCCCTGAGCAGGCTTTCCTCGATCTGCCCCGCCGTCTCCCCGATCAGGACGGTCTCGCGGATAATGTCCTTCCGCTCCATGATCTCCCGGCTCAGCGGGTCGAAGCTGACATGCTTGTCATATCCGCCCAGGATCAGCACCGTCGGGCGGGTCATGGTTTCGATGGCCTTCAGCGTGGAATCCACATTGGTTCCCTTGCTGTCGTTGAAGTATTCCACGCCGTCCAGCACCCGCACGCTTTCGATCCGGTGCTCCACGCCGCGGAAGGTTTTCAGCGTATGCCTGATCACCGGCACGGGCACCTCCATGATCCCCGCGCAGCACACGGCGCCCAGCGCGTTTTCCAGGTTATGGGGGCCGGGAATCCGGACCTCCTCCGTCCTGCAGACCGTCCTCTCCTCTCCGTTCAGCCGCAGTACGATCTCTCCGTCCCGGACAAAGGCACCCTCCCGGACTTCCTTTTTCCGGCTGAATTTCAGCACCCGGCTCCGGACCTGGCGCCAAAGGCCCCGGAGTCCCGGGTCATCCGCGTTGAAAACCGCGAAATCCTCCGGCGTCTGCCGGGCGAACATCCTCATTTTCATCTCCGTATAGACCTCCATGGTCCCGTGCCGGTTCAGGTGGTCCTCCGTGATGTTCGTCAGCAGCGCAACATGGGGATGAAAGGTGTCCGCCGTTTCCATCTGGAAGCTGCTGACCTCGCAGACGAAAACATCCTCCGGCCGGCTGATCATCGCGGCCAGGGAATAGGGATACCCGATATTGCCGACCACATGGGTCACTTTGCCTGCGTTTTTGAAGATTTCGCCCAGAAGGGAAACCGTCGTCGTCTTTCCGTTGGTTCCCGTCACGGCCACCAGCGTGCCCTCGCTCAGCTGCCAGGCCACCTCCAGCTCACCGGTGACATACAGCCCCATCTCCCTGGCCTTCCGGACAAACGGGGCGTCCACCGGGATGCCCGGGCTGATCACCAGCACCTCCTGTCCCTCCAGCAGGCTCTCCGCCGGACAGCCGAGGCGCCAGTTCAGCTGGAGTCCCTTCAGAACGTTCAGTCCCTCTCCCAGCTCTTCCTCCGTCTTGCTGTCGTTGATCGTTACCTCCGCGCCGTTTGCGCGCAGCAGCTGGGCCGCGGCGATTCCGCTGCGGGCCATTCCTACAACCAGTACCCTTTTATTCTCGTAGTTCATCTTCTGCTCCGGTTTCTTATCCCAGCAGGCTCAGCACAGCGATCATGCCCGCCACGGCGGTCACTCCCGCGTACATGCTCACGATCTGGGTTTCAGTATATCCTTTTTTCTCGAAATGATGATGCACGGGGCTCATCCTGAACAGCCGCCTTCCCTGATGATCCTGGCTGAATCTGCGGGTCAGCTTGAAATAATAGCGCTGCAGAATGACGCTGAAGCTGCTGATCAGCGGGCAGATCCCGATCAGGATCAGCAGCAGCGGCTGGCGGAGAATCATGGCGAGTCCCACCGTGGCTCCTCCGATGAACATGCTGCCCGTATCCCCCATAAAGACCCTGGCCGGATACCGGTTGTACCGGAGGTATCCCACGCAGCCTCCCATCAGGCTGACGGCAAAGATGCCCGCCGGGGCGGCGAAACCCGCGTCCCCGTTCAGCGCGTACACACCAAGCAGCACCACCATGGTCCAGGCGCCGGAGGAAACGGTGGTGATGGTTCCCAGCAGTCCGTCCAGCCCGTCCTGGAGGTTGGTGGAGTTGACGTAGAAAATGACCGTCAGGGTCATCAGCGGCAGATACCAGATCCCCAGCTCCCACTCCCGGTGCAGGAAGGGAACGGAGATGCTGCTTCCGATCTGCGGATTAAAATAGCACCAGCAGGCGAAGCCGGCCGCGGCCACGACCTGCCCGGCGATCTTCTGCCAGGGGGTCAGCCCCTCATGCCTTTTCTGGACCGCCTTGATCCAGTCATCCGCAAACCCGACCGCCATGCTCAGCAGGCTGACCGCCAGCAGCCCCAGCGCCGGATCCCACAGGCCCGTCCAGGGCCAGGGGTGCAGGAGCAGCATCGAAACCGCCACGCCCGCCGCAATCATCAGTCCGCCCATGACGGGAGTTCCCTGCTTCTGCTGATGCGCCGGTCCCAGCTCATAGATCACCGTGCCGAAATGCAGCTTCTTCAGGCGCCGGATCAGCCACGGACCCATGCCCAGCGCAATTCCCAGCGAAAGGAGCAGCGCCGCGATCATCCGCCAAATCATGCTTTTCCCTCCATTTTCCGCATCTCGAGCAGGATTTCGCTCACAATGACCTTTTCATCAAAGGGACGCTTGACCCCCATGATTTCCTGATAGGTTTCGTGGCCCTTGCCGGCCAGCACGATCACGTCTCCGTCCTCTCCCATTTCCAGCGCGCGGCGGATGGCCTCCCGGCGGTTTTCAATGACCTCGTATTTCCCGCCCGTCGGCTTGATTCCCTTCTCGATCGCGGCCAGAATCACCAGCGGGTTTTCCGTCCGGGGATTGTCCGAGGTCAGGATGCAGTAGTCGGCCAGGCGCCCTCCGATTTCTCCCATCATGGGCCGTTTTCCCTTATCCCGGTCTCCTCCGCAGCCGAATACTGCAATCACCCGGTTCCGGGTAAACTGGCGGACGGTTTTCAGAATGTTCCGAAGCGCCTCCGGAGCGTGGGAATAATCCAGGATCACCTTGTACGGCGTTCCGGTCTGAAGCATCTCAATGCGTCCCGGCACGGAGGCCACCGCCTCCAGCCCCTCCCGGATTTTTTCCGGTTCAATGCCCATGATCAGGGCGCAGGAGGTGGCCGCCAGGGCATTGTAAACATTGAACATGCCCGTCATCCGCATTCGAACCGGGAGCTCGCTCATTCCCTGCATCTGCGCGGAGAAGTGAACCCCTTCCTCCGTGATTTCAATATCCCTCGCAAACACGTCTGCGTTGATGGCAATCGCGTAGGTCACATAGGGAATCTTCAGATCCGCGATCAGCTTCTCCGACGTTTCGTCGTCCGCGTTGACCGCCGCGTTGCGCACCATGCCGGACGTAAAGAAAAGCTTCTTGGTCTCGAAATACCGCTCCATGGTATAGAAATAATCCAGATGGTCCTGGCTCAGGTTGGTATAGCAGCCCACCTCGAAATCCATCCCGTCCAGCCGGCACATATCGATCGCATGGGCGCTCACCTCCATGCAGACCGCCTGCACGCCCTCGTCCGCCATCCGGCGAAGCATCTTCTGCAGATCGATGGGATCCGGCGTCGTCAGCTTCCCGTCCAGGTGTTTTTCCGCAATCATGGATCCGGTGGAGCCGATGATGCCGCACTTCAGGCCGGCCTTCTCCAGAATGCTTTTCAGCAGATAGGTCGTGGTCGTTTTTCCCTTGGTTCCCGTAATTCCCACCATCCGCATGCTCCGGGAGGGATAGCCGTAGAAGGCCATCGCGATCCTGCTCATGGCCGCCCGGCCGTTGCTGACCCGGACCTGGGGCACATCCAGCTCCAGAAACCGTTCGACAATCAGCGCCACGCATCCGTTTTCCACGGCTTCAAAGGCGTAATCATGCGCGTCGAAGCGCGCCCCGACAATGCAGAAAAAAAGGCCCCCGCTGGTTTTGTCCTTACTTCCGGAGGTAATCTCCAGAATCTCCGTCTCCATGTCTCCCCTGGTCTCCAGAACATACGGGGTCTCTGCAATCAGTTCCTTCAGTTTCATGCTCCTGAACCTGCCCTTTCAGTCCTTTTCCCTTCCCGGGCGGACGGCGGTGTTTTCCCGTCCTTCCCGGCTTTCTCCTGCCCAGACGAAAAACTGCGAACAGGGAGACCGCTTCACAGTCTCCCTGAGGATCAGTGGTCCGTTCCCGCGGACGCCCGCATTTCCGGCTCGGCGGTGGTTCCCGCCTCCGCGGTCTCCACCAGGGTCATCGTCGCGTTTTCCGGCGCGGTCAGCTGGATGGTCGGCGCCCCGGCGGAGCTGATCAGATTGAGCTCCACTGCCCGGGTGCATACGCTGATGTCCCCGCTCGAGACGGAAAGGCTGCTCTTCAGCTCCCCGTTTCGGTTTTCCGCGGCTTCGATTCTTGCCTGCAACTTTCTCACATGCAGGGCACTTGTGCCCATGGCCGCGGTCTCCGCCAGCAGCACGGTGCACAGAAGAGCGGCGATGATCCAGATCAGCGCCCTGGCCCAGTCCGTCCGAATTCCCTCCCGGCTGACGGGCTTTTTCCCCGGCTGCGTATGCTCCACAACCTGGAACCTTCCGCTGGGGCTGGTTCCCATTCCGCCCGTCCAGTCCTGCGAGAGCGGAAAGGAGGACATCTCCAGCCGGCCGGAGACGCTCATTCTCTCCCGCCTCGGTTTTCCCTCGCGAACGGCAGACTCCGTCCCGGCCTGCATCTGGGCAAAGCGAACACTCCTGCGCACCCGACCCGTTGCTGCCGTCGTCATCTCCGTTCACTTCTTTCCTTCTCAGATATTTCAGCCCTGATCCAGCGCCGCGATCATCTGCAGCAGCTCCGGCAGGTTGTTGCGGAAGTTCTCCCATCCGCTGAGGCTGTTCTTCGCGCCGATGATCCGGATGTGATCGTTGGCGCCCGTGATTTCCACATCCCGCTCCTCATTCAGTATTTTGTTCCGGATATTTACCGGAAGGAGAATCCGTCCCTGGGCGTCGCAGCTCTGCCGGTCATAGCTCAGCGCGTAAAACTGCTCCAGATAGGCGTTGACCGCCGGGTTGAGCGTTCCCAGGCGCTCATAGGTCCGGTTCCTCTTTTCCCACATTTCTGTCGGGTAAACGGAAATGCTGCTGAAATCATAGCTGGGGGCGATACAGAAATAATCGCCCAGCTTTTCCCTGAATCCCTGGGGAATCACGAGCCGTCCCTTGCTGTCCAGGCTGTGGTTGTAGCTTCCGATAAACCGGACGGCGGGGGTCTCCGGCGGCTCTGCTCCGGGGGCTTTTTCGCTGATGCTCTGCCCGTCATTTTCTTTGCTGTTCAGCGACATCGCCCCCTTTCTTCCCCACTTTTCAGTCATATTTTGGGATACAAATCCATTTTGCCCCACAAAAATAGCATAAGTTTTTGGATGTTTCAACCCCCTGAACTGTGCTTTTTTGAAAAGATTGCGAAAAATGGTTCGAGGATTTGTGACTATTATGTAATATTTCCGTAATATTTAGAAGTCTGTTTGTGCCTGTGTGTTTTTTTGAAATCCATATTTTGTATAAGAGAACCGGGCCATCTTCATGGCCCGGTTCTCTTTTGATTCCCTTTGGGAAAACTTGTTATAAAAAGTTAATTTTTCTGACCTGAAAATCCTGGCTGTCGCAGGAAGCCAGCTCGTACCGTACGCCGCCCAGCATCCCCGTAAAGCCGGCCTGGATTCCCGCGCCGTGCAGGTGCCCGTAAACGCAGACCCGGACGCCGAAGGCCTCCATGCGCTCGGAAAAGCCGCTTATCCGCTGATAATTCAGCACGGGCGGATAGTGCAGCATGACCGTCACCGGGCGGCCCTCCGCCTTTTTCCGCGCGGCTTTCAGCGCCATGTCAAGCCGGGCGAGCTCCCGCTGATAAATCTTTCTGTCCGCCCCCTCCAGGGGCATATCCCCGGTGGGAATGATCCATCCGCGCGTCCCGCAGACGACCGTCTCCCCCAGGTCCAGGGCATCCTGCTGAAGCGCGTACATTCCCTCCGGCAGCGCCTCGCGGACCCGCGTAATTCCGCCCCACCAGTAATCGTGGTTTCCCCGGATCAGGACCTTTCGGCCGGGAAGCCTTCCGATCTCCTGCAGATCCGCTCTGGCCTGATCCAGCGTCATGGCCCAGCTGATATCTCCCGGAATCAGGACGGCATCCTCCGGCTTCACCTGGCTCCGCCAGCTTTCGGCGATCCGCCCCATATGCCCTTCCCATCCGGGGCCGAAAACATCCATGGGCTTGTCCTGCCCTCCGGGCAGGTGCAGATCTCCAATGGCAAAAAGGGTCATGCGTTTCCCCCTTCATCCGCGGACGGCGCCAGGCCCTCAGTTTTCCTCTTCTTCCTCGTCGTTCTCCGCGCGCTCCTCATCCTCCCGGACTTCCTCCAGGCTCAGCTCGTGCTCCATCTCGCCGTATTCCTGCGGGTTCATGGAATCATCCGGATCCGGGATGATCTCGTCCATCCCGCTGACCGAATCCATATCGCCGATATTGCTGGCATCGACGCTGCCCTGATCCCCGTTTTCGCCGTCCTCGCTGTCGTTCTGATTCATTTCCTTCAGGCAGAACAGGCAGACGTCCTTTCCGGGCAGGGCGGGTGCTTCATTGCAGATGCTGCACAGCTCAACCTCTTCCGTCTTCCCTTCCCCCTTCATTTCCCGCAGGCACACCTTGCAGTATTTCTGGTCAGGGGTAATGTAGTTGAGTTCACAGCGCGGGCATTTTGTCAGAGTCATCTCCAGGTCTCCTCTCGAAAAATGCTGAATGGGCCACTCTCCCACTTTTAGAGAGAATATGCCGCAAAATAAACCGGGAGCAAAACCAAAACGAGTCAAAAACAGGCAAAATCTGGGACTTTATACCACTTGCCGTCCTTTGATTTCCCTCTTCCTCCCCGTTTTTCCTCTCAGGCGCGGTGATTATACACCTCTTTCATTCCTCTTGCAATCCCTGATTCGGATTTTCGTTCGAATCCTCCCCGGCCAGCACTTCCTCCAGGCGGCTCAGCAGGGCGTCCCTTCCGGTTCCGTCCTCTCCGGAAAAGCAGATAATCTCCCAGGGCTGGACCAGAAGCGCACGGCAGATGGGTGCAAGGCAGCGGCTGCGCGCACCCCGGCTGATCTTGTCGGCCTTGGTCGCAACCACGGTGAAGGGAATCCCCGTTTCCCGCAGGAAGCGGTTCATGGTCACATCGTCCTCCGTCGGTTCATGCCGGATATCCACGAGGCACAGGACATGCTTCAGCTCCTCCGCCTGCATGAAATAATCCTGCATCATTTTTCCCCACCGGGCCTTCTCCTGCTTGTCCACCTTGGCAAATCCGTATCCGGGCAGGTCGACAAGATGGAAGGAATCATTGAGCAGAAAGATATTGATCAGCCTGGTCTTTCCCGGCGTCGCCGAGGTGCGGGCCAGCTTGTTCCGCCGGCAGAGCCTGTTGATCAGCGTGCTTTTCCCCACATTGCTTTTGCCGGCCACCGCGATCTGCTTCAGGCCCCTGCCCTCAAAAGGGCCGTACGCCGCCAGGGAAGTAATGAATTCCGCCTTTTTGATTTTCATCAGATCAGTGTCTCCTTCAGAACCTGCTGAATCTCCTCCGCTTCGACGATCCGGAAATGCTTCCTCACGTATTCCGGAATTTCCTCCAGATCCTTGTCGTTTTCCTTCGGAATAATCAGGGTTCTGACCCCCGCGCGGTACGCCGCCAGCGTTTTTTCCTTCAGCCCTCCGATCGGCAGCACCCTTCCGCGCAGCGTCATTTCACCCGTCATGGCCACATCCTGCTTCACCTTCCGCCCGGTCAGCGCGCTGACCAGGGCCGTCGTGATCGTCACGCCGGCGCTGGGGCCGTCCTTGGGCACGGCCCCCTCCGGCAGGTGAATATGGAGATCCGTTTTCGTATAGAAATCCTCTTCCAGGCCCAGCTCGGCGCTGTGGGCGCGGACCCAGCTGAAGGCCGCCTCCGCGCTCTCCTTCATCACGTCGCCCAGCTGCCCCGTCAGCTTCAGGTTGCCCTTTCCCGGCATGGGGATGCATTCCACCTCCAGGGTTTCACCCCCGACGCTGGTCCAGGCGAGCCCGTTGACGATGCCCACCCGGGGTTCCTTTTCCAGCGGCTCCCGGGTATATCTGGCGGCTCCGAGGAACGCGTGCAGCCTGGCTCCCGTCACATTCACGCTCTTCTTCCCGCTTTCCAGCAGATAGACCGCCGCTTTTCTGCAGCATTTCGCGGCGGTGCGCTCCAGCGTCCGGACGCCCGCTTCCCTCGTGTAATCCTCGATCATTCTTTTCAGGATTCCGTCCTCGATTTTCATCGAACCCGGCGCCATCCCGTGAGCCTCCATCTGCTTGGGGAGCAGGTGTCTCTTCAGAATCTCGAATTTTTCCTCTTCCGTATAGCTGGGAACCTCAATGATCTCCATCCGGTCCAGCAGCGGCTCGGGAATCGTTTCGCGGCTGTTCGCCGTGGTAATGAACATGACCTTGCTCAGGTCAAAGGGGATCTCCATGTAGTGATCCCTGAAGGCGTAATTCTGCTCCGCGTCCAGCACCTCGAGCATCGCGCTGGCAGGATCTCCCCGGAAGTCGCTGGCCATCTTGTCGATTTCGTCAAACAGGAAGACGGGATTCATGCTTCCGGCCTGTTTCATCCCGGTGATGATCCGTCCCGGCATGGAACCGATATAGGTTTTCCGGTGTCCGCGGATTTCCGCCTCATCCCGGACCCCGCCGAGGCTCATGCGGACAAACTTCCGGTTCACCGCTTCCGAGATGGCCTTGACAATGCTGGTCTTGCCCACGCCGGGAGGGCCGACAAAGCAGAGAATCGGCCCCTTCATGTTCTTCTTCATCCGGAGCACGGCCAGGTATTCGATGATTCTCTCCTTCACCTTCTCCAGCCCGTAGTGCTCCCGGTCCAGAATTTCCCGGGCCCTGGGAAGATCCAGGTTGTCCTCCGTCTCCTTGCCCCAGGGCAGGTCCAGCAGCCAGTCAATATAGGTTTCGGAAACGATGTATTCCGGGCTTCCGGGGGCAATCCGGCTCAGCCGCTCAATTTCCTTTTCGCACTTGGCCCGGGCCTCCTCGTTGAGGGGCGTTTCCTCCATCCGTTTCCTGTAGCCGTTCTGGTCATCCGCCTCGTCGTCCTCGCCCAGCTCGGACTGAATGGCCCGGATCTGCTCCCGAAGGTAATAGTCCTTCTGGTTGCGCTCCACCTGCCTGCGGATCCGGCTCTGGATTTCCTTCTCCGTATCCGCCAGATCCGTCTCCCGGATCAGCACCGCGCAGGCCTTTTCCAGGCGTTTCAGCGGATCAAGCTCCTCCAGGAATTCCTGCTTCTCCTGCCATTTCTGAAGGATATGCGCCGCCAGCAGGTCCGCGATCTCTCCGGGCTTTTCCATGGAGCGAAGGCCTTCCACCATCTCGCCGCTGATCCGCTGGCTGCTTTTCGCGAATTCCTCGAAGAGGTCCTGCGTGGTCCGCACCATCGCCTTCCCCTCCTGGCTGCGGACCGTGCGATCCTTCTGCACCCGGATCAGGGCCTTCAGGTATTCCTTTTCCTCCAGCATCTGCTCCAGAATGCCGCGGCTTTCTCCTTCCACAAGAATTCGGATATTCTCTCCCGGAAGGTTCATCACCTGCCGGACGGCGGCAATGGTTCCGACCGTGTGCAGGTCTTCCGGCGCGGGATCCTCGGTTTCCTCGTCCTTCTGAGCGACAAGAAACACCTTCTGGTTTCCCATCATGCTCTGCTCCAGCGCCGCGATGCTCTTGGGCCGACCGATATCAAAATGCAGCACCATGCCGGGGAACAGCAGCATTCCCCGAAGGGGCAGCACCGGAAGCTCGATCGTTTTGGGGTTTGGCATTTCTCTCCTCCTGATTCCGTAAATGTCTCTCAAGTATACTGATATTCACGCATTTTGCAAGTGGCAGAAAGAAACCTTCCCCGAGTTCTCGGGGAAGGCCCGTTGTTCAGGATACTTCGCTGTCCGGCATCAGCCGGCTCTGTTCGCTTCTCTTCAGGGCCCTTCGTCTCGGTCCCTGCTTCAGCTTCGGTTTTCCTCCGTTCACAGCTTCCCGGTCGATCACGCACGCGTTGATCTCTGTCTGCCCCGGCAGCTCAAACATGGTATCCAGCATGCAGTCCTCAATGATCGCCCGGAGGCCTCTGGCCCCGGTTTTCCTCGTGATGGCCTGCTTCGCGATCTCCCGGATCGCGTCCTCCTCAAAGGTCAGCTGAACACCGTCCAGCTCCAGCAGCTTTTCATACTGCTTGCAGAGCGCATTCTTCGGCTCCGTCAGAATCCGGACCAGTGCCTCCTCGTCCAGGCCCTCCAGGGTCACGATGACCGGAAGCCGTCCGACAAATTCCGGAATCAGGCCGTATTTCGTCAGATCCTCGGGGCGGACCTCCTTCAGCACGTCCGTCCGCTCCGGATCCCGTGCGCTCTGAATCTCGGCGCCGAAGCCCAGCGTCTTTTTCCCGATGCGGTTCTCGATGATGGGAACCAGCCCGTCGAACGCGCCTCCGCAGATGAACAGAATGTTGGTCGTATCGATCTGAATCATTTCCTGCTGGGGATGCTTCCGTCCTCCCTGGGGCGGCACGGCCGCCACCGTTCCCTCGAGAATCTTCAGCAGCGCCTGCTGGACGCCTTCGCCGCTGACATCCCGGGTGATGGACATGTTCTCCCCCTTCCGGGCGATCTTGTCGATTTCGTCGATATAGACGATTCCCTTCTGGGCCCGCTCGATATCCCAGTCCGCAGCCTGGATCAGCCGAAGCAGGATCGTCTCCACATCATCGCCGACATAGCCCGCCTCCGTGACGCTGGTCGCGTCCGCGATCGCGAAAGGCACATTCAGGATTCTCGCCAGGGTCTGGGCCAGATAGGTCTTTCCGCTTCCGGTCGGTCCCAGCATCAGGATGTTGCTCTTCTGAAGCTCGATCTCATCCTTCTTGGCCTTCCGGTTAATGCGCTTGTAGTGGTTGTACACCGCCACGCACAACGCTTTTTTGGCCCGTTCCTGCCCGATGACATAATCGTCCAGCGTGCTCTTCATCTCCGCGGGCAGCATCAGCTTCGACGGGCTCTGCTCCCTGCGTTTTCCG
Source organism: uncultured Eubacteriales bacterium (assembly GCA_902778055.1). GTDB lineage: Bacteria > Bacillota > Clostridia > Christensenellales > Aristaeellaceae > Aristaeella. Next base: position 110,665 of record CACYWL010000002.1, read on the forward strand.
GGAGCCGCCTTCTGGGTGCGTTCCCCTTCCGACTCATCCTCCAGAATGCTGTTGCACAGGTCCACGCACTCGTTGCAGATATACAGCCCCGCCGGTCCGGCAATCAGGCGGAAAACCATGTTTGCCCCTTTTCCGCAGAAGCTGCAGTGCGGCGTCGTGTTTCTCGTATAGTTGCTGGCCATGTTTCTCCTTTTAGCCTTCGTTCTTTCTGGGCAGATAGATTTCGTCGATGATATGATAGTCCAGCGCCTCCTGGGCGCTCATGAAATAGTCCCGCTCGACATCGGCCCTGACCTTTTCAAGATCCTGGCCCGTCATGTCGGCCATCATCCGGATCATCTTCTCCTTGGTCTTCATCAGCCATTCCGCGCGGATCGCCACATCCGTCGCCTGGCCCTGCGCGCCGCCCAGGGGCTGATGAATCATCACTTCGCTGTTGGGCAGGGCAAGCCGTTTGCCCTTTTCGCCGGCCATCAGCAGGAAAGCGCCCATGCTGGCCGCCATGCCCACGCACACCGTCCGAACCTGAGGCCGGATATACTGCATGGTGTCGTAAATGGCCATCCCCGCGGTCACGGAGCCGCCGGGGCTGTTGATGTAGAGGCTGATGTCCGCGTCCGGATCCTCCATTTCGAGGAAGAGCAGCTGAGCTACGACCAGGTTCGCGGTCGTATCGTCGATTTCCCCTCCCAGGAAAACAATCCGGTCCTTCAGCAACCGGGAATAGATGTCATAGGAGCGTTCGCCCCGGTTCGTCTGCTCAACGACGTAAGGAATCAGCGGCATAATCCTTTCTCCTTTCCGAATCCAGTGATAAAACGGATGGCGGGGGCCGTCCCCCGCTCCGTCCCTCCGGTCCCGGAATACTTCCCGGGATTGGAGAATGGCGCCTGCCGGCGCCATTCCAAGATTTCCGTTTCCTTCGCGGAGGAATTATTCCTCCGCGGCTTTTTCGGTCTCCTTATTCTCTTCCACAGCCTTCTTCGTCCTCTTCCGGGCCGCGGGCTTCTTGGGCTTTTCCGTCTCCGCGGGAGCCTCTTCCTTCTCGGGCTCCTCGGCCTTCTTTTCCCTGATGACCGCGTCCTTCATCAGCAGATCCAGCACCAGGGAGATCGCGGCGTCGTCCTTCAGATACTCCTTCTGCTGCTCGGTCAGGTTGGCCTTGAACTTTTCCGGATCCTCGCCGTAGCGCTCGGCCTGCTCGGCGATCTGCTTTTCAATATCCTCTTCGGTGGGCTCGATGCCTTCCGCCTTGCGGATGGCCTCGATCACCAGCTCATTCTTCACCCGGCGGACGGCCTCGGGCTCATTCTGCGCCTTCAGCGCTTCCCGGGTCATTCCCATGTACTTCAGGTAGTCGTCCAGGCGGATTCCCTGATAGGCCGCGTTCATTTCCATCTCGCGGATCATGTAGTCGCACTGGGCCTCGATCATCGGCTGGGGAATGTCCACCTGCGCGTTTTCGACGGCCTTCTCCACCAGCGCGTTCTTGGCCGCGTTTTCGTTGTTCTTTTCCACCCGCTCGGTCAGCCGCTTCACAACGTCCGCCTTGTATTCCGCGAAGGTGTCAAAATCGCTGACGTCGGAGGCAAAGTCATCGTCCAGCTCCGGCTTCTCCACCACCTGGATGCCGTTCACCTTCACATGGAACACCGCGTCCTTTCCGGCCACCTCGGCGGAATGATACTCCGCGGGGAAGGAGACGTTCAGATCCCGCTCCTCGCCGATGGCCATTCCGATCATCTGCTCTTCAAAGCCGGGGATGAAGCTGCCGCTTCCGATGGTCAGGGTCTGGTTCTCCGCGGTGCCGCCCTCAAACGCGACGCCGTCGATCGTCCCGGCGTAGTCCAGACGGACCACGTCCCCGTTCTGCACGGGCCGGTCTTCCACATCGATGGTCCGGCTGGCCTTGTCCCGGTCCCGCTCAATCTCCGCGTCCACCATGGCGTCGGTCAGCGTCTGCTTCTCAATCTCGACCTCCAGGCCCTTGTACTGGCCCAGCGTCACATCCGGGCGGACAAAAACCTCGACGTGGAACTTCAGATCCTTCCCGCTGCCGATCTCTTCCGCAAAGAACTCCGGCTGATCCACGGGGTGCAGATCGTATTCCTTCACCGCCGCTTCATAGGCGTCGGGGAAAAGAAGATTGATCGCGTCGTCATACAGGACGCCCTCTCCGTAGAGCGCCTCCACCATCTTCCGGGGCGCCTTGCCCTTGCGGAATCCGGGAATATTAATGCTCTTGCGAACCTTCAGGAAAGCCTTCTGCATCGCGTCGTCAAACGTCTCCGCGGGGAACACGAAGCTCAGTTTAGCCTTGTTGCTCGAAAGCTTTTCGTACGTGTAACTCATGTGTATTCAATCCTTCCTGCGCCTCTTGCGCAATTCCTGAGGTGCACTTGGCACCAATTGTCAGTATAACATAGCTTCCCGTGCTTTGGCAACTGCCAAAATCAGCCTTCCGGCCGCCCGGAGCTTTCCGGTGAAACGGCCCGCGGCATCCGCGGCGCCGTTCCGGCGGACTACCAGGGATCCTCCGGCGCGGCGACCAGGGCGCTGGTTCCGACGCCGAGAATCTCCGCCGTTCTTCTGGAGGAAAGATTCCGCGGCTTTTCATCCATCTTGCACAGCTGATGCCCCATGAAAACGATGGTGGCCGTCTGTCCTCCGTCGAGGTTGAAGGCCGTCCGGCATCCCTTTTCCAGCAGCTTCTCCGCCAGGAAGGAGATCCCGTCGCCCTTGCTCCTCTTCTTCCAGCTGGAGCGCCCCTCCAGCATCATGAACCAGTAATGCCCCTTTTCCGCCATTCCGACGGCCACGCGCTCCGCGCTGCTCTTTCCGTACTGGTCCAGGGCCGCCGTGTTCAGCTCTCCGTCCCGGATCAGCCACGGTCCGAAGGCGAGCACATCCCGCGCCCCCATCTCCAGATACTCCTCCGCGGTCTTCTCGTCGCTGTCGAACACCTGCATGTCCCCGTCCGGGAAAATCGCCAGCGTGTCCAGGTTCGGAAACTTCTTTGCGCCCTTCTTCCAGGTTTTATCCGACCAGATTTTTCCCTCCCGGATAACAATGCCCGTCCGCGTCTTGTTCACATACCTGTGCCAGGCATAGTCCGAGCTGACGGCGATCACGGTCTGTTTCATCCGGGCCAGCTTGTAGGGATACTCCTGCTTCCGCATCCATTTTTCCGGATCCACCGGAATCATGTGCGGAAACTCTCCGCCCTCCGCGCACCGAATCTCCGCCTCGTACCAGGTGCGCAGGGGCTTCTCCTGGCTGATCCTGCGGATTTCCACCCAGAGGGTATCGCTGCAGTAGCGCCAGAGGCCTTTCTCCGGGTCCTCGTAAACGAATTCCCCCTCGTCCAGGAAGCCTTCGTCGTTCAGCGCGGGAAAGTCCTGCGCCCCGCCATCCTCCTCGGCGTTTTCCGCAGCTTCCGCTTCCGCGGTCGCCGCTTCTTCGGCCTCCGGGGCTTCATCCGCGCCCGTCTCCGCCTCCCCGGCCGGGGCGGCGGCAAACAGAAATACCGCCGCCAGCAGGGTCAGCGCGCCCGCTCTCCATTTTTTCATCCCGTCTTCCTCCGCCGTCTTCCGGCCGCGGTTCAGTACGTCGTTCCCATCATCCGGTGGAGCACCTCCTGGTACGCCTCCGTCACGCCGCCCAGATCCCGCCGGAACCGGTCGATATCCAGCGGCTCGTGCGTCCTGCTGTCCCAGAATCTCGCCTTGTCCGGGCTCAGCTCGTCCGCCAGCAGGATTTTGCCCTTGAAGCGGCCGAATTCGATCCGGAAATCGATCAGCTCGATATTGATTTCGCTCATGTAGGCCGAAAGAATCTCATTGATCCGCTTGCACAGCACGCGGATCTCGTTGATCTCCTCCATGGTGGCGGCCTTCATGGCCAGCAGATGCGTATGGTTCACCAGGGCATCCGTGTCCATTTCGCTGTCCTTCAGGCAGAACTCGATCACCGGCTGTTCCAGCTTCATCCCCACCGGCAGCCCGGTCCTGGTATGCATGCTGCCCGCCACCCGGTTCCGGATCTTGACGGCAAAGACCATCATGTCGCATCGGTAGACCAGGCTCTGCCGGGCGTCCAGCTGGCGCACGAAATGCGTCTCCACCCCCTGGTCCTCCAGCAGGGTAAACAGATGCTCGCAGATGGCGTTGTTGATCTCGCCCTTTCCGAGAATACGCCCCCGCTTCAGGCCGTGGAAGGCCATTGCTTCATCTTTATAATAGACCACCGCGTAGTCCGGATCATCCGTCGCATACACCCGTTTTCCCTTGCCTTCGCGAATGAGCTCCCTGATCTCCGGCATTCGACCGTCCTCCTCACAGAAGATTGAGAAATATTGTATCACATCCTTTTCTCTTTTCTCAACCCCTGATTTATCAACGGTTTCTGACCGTTTTTGACATGAAATCCGTCCTCCGTCCGGAATTCTTCCCGGTCCTCCGTCGGTACCGCAAAGCCGGCGCTGTGCCTTCCATTCCGGTCCGGCGCCCTCTTTCGCCGGCCGAAGGGGTCCGGCGGCTTTTTCCGCGCGCTCCGGACGCTGCGTCCCTTCATGGAAGAAAATCGCCCTTTTTCTCCCAAATTGCACTTGTTTTCCTTTTGAGTTTTTGCTATACTGTCTTCATTCGATGGGCTGCATCGGTTGTGCCTGTTTTGGTTTCTGCCGGGATGCAAAATATCTCCGTGGTGGTTTTGATGCCTGTTTTCCTGTTCGGAAACCGTCCGCAAAATCTGGAAAAGGGGAGTGAACTGATTGCAAAATGCCGCTGTCAGACAAAAGGTCATCAACGATCGAAGGCCGTCCGCGGGCAAAACGCTGCTCAGAAACAGAACGCTGCTTCTGATGTGTCTGCCTGCGGTGATTTATTTTATCGCCTTCAGTTATGCACCGCTGCCGGGAATCTATGTCGCGTTTGTCAACTACAATTACCGCGCGGGCATCTTCGGGAGCCCCTTCGTTGGGCTCAAGAATTTTGAATTTGTCGCCAAATCCGGAAAGCTCTGGATGCTGACGAAGAACACCATTCTGTTCAACCTGGCCTTCATTCTTCTGGACAATCTGCTCTCGGTGACCGTCGCCATCCTGCTGAAGGAAATCCAGAGCAAGATGTTCCGCAAGGTCAGCCAGACCATGATGTTTCTTCCCTACTTCATCTCCCAGGTGCTGGTCGGTCTGCTGGTTTTCAGCCTGCTGAATTCCGACACCGGCTTCCTCAACGTGGTTCTGACCAAGCTGGGCATGGAGCCTCTCCGGCTGTACAAGACCGGAGATCCCTGGCCGCTGATCATCATTCTCGTGCACCTGTGGCAGAAGACGGGGTACAACTCCGTGGTCTATTTTGCCGCCATCATGGGCATTGACGATTCCATCATCGAAGCCTCCATGATCGACGGAGCCAACGGGTGGCAGAAGATCCGCCACATCATCCTGCCCTCCCTGCGTCCGACGATCGTCATCCTGCTCCTCTTCGCGCTGGGCGGTATCGTGAAGGGCGACTTCGGCCTCTTCTGGAACCTGGTGGGCCGCAACCCCATTCTGTTCCAGAAGGTCGACATCATCGAAATGTTTGTTTACCGGGCCACGGTTTCGGACTTCAATTTCTCGACCGCGTCCGCCGTGGGCCTGTATCAGTCCCTGGTCGGCTTTGTGCTGGTGCTCACCGTGAACACCATCGTGAAGAAGATCGAGCCCGACTACTCGCTGTTCTGATGGAGGTGTGAATATGGCGAAGACAAAAGAGGATATGCTGGAAAACACCACATCGAAGATCAAGCTCACCGCATCGGATTATGTGATCCGCGGCATCGGATATGTGTTTATTACCCTGTTTGCGATTGCGAGCATCTTCCCCTTCCTGATCATCCTGGGGTCCTCCTTTGAATCCGAGGAAATGATCATCTCCCGCGGCGTGACGCTGATTCCCAGGCAATTCACCACCGCGGCCTACGAGCTGGTCATCAAGGGAGGGACGATCTGGGCCTCCTACGGCCTGACCATCGTCATGACGCTGATCGGTACGGGCTGCGGCCTGTTCATCTGCTCCATGACCGGCTACGCGCTTCAGCGGCGCGATTTCCCCTACCGGAATGTCATTTCCTTCTTCATCTACTTTACGAGCCTGTTCCAGGCCGGTCTGGCTCCCTACTATCTGCTGATGACCCAGACCTACAACCTGAACAATTCCTATCTGGCCGTGCTGCTTCCGCTGATGGTCAGCTCCTGGCTGATCATCCTGATGAAGAACTTCGCGAAATCCATTCCCCACGAGCTGACCGAGTCCGGAAAGATTGACGGCGCGGGCGACTTCAGGATCTTCACCTCCATCATGCTGCCCATGCTGAAGCCCGGTCTGGCGACCGTCGGTCTCTTCCTTGCCCTGGGATACTGGAATGAGTGGTATCAGTCCTCCCTGTTCCTGCAGAACAAGGACATTCTGCCCCTCCAGTACCGGCTCTACAAGATCATCAACGAGGCTCAGAGCCTGAAGAACTCCGTGGCCAGTCAGTACGTCACGGTGGACAGCCTGCCTTCCGAATCCCTGAAGATGGCGACCGCCATGATGACCACCGGCCCCATCATCTTCCTCTATCCCTTCGTGCAGCGGTACTTCATCGGCGGCATCACCGTCGGCGCCGTCAAGGGCTGAGGAAAAGCATTCCCATTGTTCTGCACCGCCTGAGGGCGGATCAGGAAATCTGTGAAAGGGATTCCTTTCACAAAAAATAAAAGGAGGTACCCCATGAAAAAGTTCCTTGCACTGCTCCTGGCTGCCATGATGGCGCTGGGCCTCTGCGCCGTTTCCTCCGCGGAAGAGATTTCCGTGGCCAACGCCGCAGATGTCTGGGCCGAGAAGTGGGCCGACGTTGACCTGTCCGAGCATGTGGTCATCAACTATATGACCACGGGCGACGCTCCCACCCTGGGCGCGAATGCCGAAATGCTCGCCAAGCTCAACGAGCGTCTGACCGAGATGGCCAACGCGGAAATCAACATCGTGTGGATTTCCTGGACGGACTATCTGGCCAACTACAACCTGCGGATCGCGGCGATGGACGGCTCCATCGACCTGATCGGCTCCTCCACCGACTGGCTGGATGCGTGGCCCAACTCCAAGCGCGGCGGCTTCCTGGAGCTGTCTCCGGAAATGCTGGCCAAGTACGCGCCTGTGACCTATGCCACCGTTCCGCAGAATCACTGGGATGTCTGCACCTACAACGGCAACATCTTCTTCATTCCGGAAGACAACTATTCTCAGTGGACCAACCACGGCTTCCTGTATCGTCTGGACTGGGCGAAGGAAGCCGGCCTGGAGAACGGCTGCCAGACCTGGGCGGATCTGACCACCTATGTCAAGTACGTCAAGGAAGCCTACGGCGACAAGCTGATCGCTCTGTGGGATACCGACGGAACCGCTTATCCGGCGGGCGGCTACATTACATCCTTTGTGAAGTGGCGCGCGATCGACGGCCTGGCCTCCGGCGCGATCTGGGGCGGCTATCTGGATGATCCCTACAAGATCAACTGCCTGTATCTGGAAGAGACCGACCGTCTGGTCGAGTATGCCAAGCTGATGAAGGAATGGGACGAGATCGGCGTGTGGCCCACCGACGTGCTGAGCAACACCGGCGCCGACAACCGTCTTGAGTTCCGTCAGGGCAAGACCGCTCTCGAGCAGCATCATACCCAGACCTGGACCGGCATCGTTTCTCCCAAGGCCAGCACCGACAACACCATGTACCTGGATGACGAAGACGCTGATGTGGGCTTCTATTACTGGGGCAAGGAAGCCGGCTATGTGACCCGCGACCTGGTGACCCACGGTGTCGCCGCGGTTTCCGCCGCTTCCAAGCATCCGGAGCGCACCCTGATGGTCTATGACCTGCTGCGCAACGACCGGGAGTGCTACGATCTGTTCAACTACGGTCTGGAAGGCCGCAGCTACGCGATCGACGAAAACGGCTATCGCTATACGCCCGACACCTATGTGGCGGACAAAGACAGCATCTCCACCAACTGGTGGTGGGGCCGGAACGACGATCTGGAGATCCCCTCCGCGGCTATGAACTGGGATGCGATCAACGCCCTGTATGCCGAGTATGATCAGATTGCCGTGATGTATCCCTACGAAGCGTTCGTCTTCGACAACTCCATGGTTCAGTCCTACATCAACCAGTGCAACGAGATCTACAACACCTACATGAAGTACATCTGCTTCGGCCAGTACAGCGGCACCGCCGAGGAAATCGTGGCTGAGTTCCAGGATGCCCTCCGTGCGGCCGGCGTGGACGAAGTTACCGCTGAGCTCCAGCGCCAGATTGATGAAACCTACAACAAGTAATCATCCTTCTGCCGCGAATCGGAAAAAATAAAGCCAGGGGGGAGAATGGCCGTGATCTCACAAAAGGGAAAGCGCATTCTCCCCCCGTTTTTTATCGGTTTTTCCCCGTGCAGGCGGATATGTCGCCGGATTCGGCAGCGGTCTGTCTCCCCTGTTCCCCTGAACATCTTGATTCTGGAGGTCTGATATGAGCAAACTGAAATGCATGGATGCCGACTGGCGCTTTCATCTCGGGGATGTGCCGGATGCGGGGTATATGGCCTATGACGACAGGGCCTGGCGCAGCGTCACCCTGCCCCATGACTGGGCCGTCGAGTTTCCCTTTGACACGGCCCATTCCAGCGGAACCGGATATCTTCCCGGCGGGATCGGCTGGTATCGGAAATCCTTTCAGCTGACGCCGGAGGAAACCTCAGGAAGGGTTCGCATCCGTTTCGAGGGGGTCTACAAGCATGCCCGCGTCTGGATCAACAGCAACTATCTCGGCCAGCATGCCTACGGCTATACCTCCTTTTCCTTTGATCTGACGCCCTTCATCCGGCCGGGGGAAAACCTCCTGGCTGTTCGGGTGGAGCATGTGGATACGGCCGATTCCCGCTGGTATACCGGCAGCGGCATCGACCGCCATGTTTTCCTGGAAACCTCTGAGGAAGTCGCTTTTGCGGAGCACGGCCTCTTTGCGTTCACGGTCCGCGCGGATCAGGAGGAAGCGGAGCTGCGCATCGACTATTCGGCGGAGGGAGCGGAACAGGTCAGATTCCTTCTTCTCTCGGCGGACGGCACTCCCGCCGCGGAAGCCGAGTCCGCCGGAGGAACCGGGAGCGCGGTGCTTCGGGTGAAGGCTCCGCTTCTCTGGCATCCGGACCGCCCGTATCTCTATCGCCTGCGGGCGGAAGCCCTGGCCGGAGGCCGGGTGACGGATACACGGGAGCTGCCGGTCGGTCTGCGCACCTTCCGTTTTGATCCGGACGGGGGTTTCTTCCTCAACGGGGAAAGCATGAAGCTGAAGGGGGTCTGCGTTCATCATGATGCCGGCTGCCTGGGCGCGGCCGTTCCCAAAGCGGTCTGGGCCCGCAGGCTCAGGAAGTTCAAAGAGATGGGCTGCAACGCCCTGCGGACGGCCCACAATCCGCCGGATCCGGATCTGCTGGATCTCTGCGATGATCTGGGCTTCCTGGTCATGGACGAGGCCTTTGATGAATGGGAAGGGGTCAAGAATAAATGGTGGCAGGGACATAATGTCTATCCGCCGAAGCATTTCGGCTACGGAGAGGACTTCCCGCAATGGCACCGGCAGGATCTGGAGAGCATGATCCTCCGTGACAGGAACCATCCTTCCGTCATCCTCTGGTCCATCGGAAACGAGATCGATTACCCGAACGATCCCTACGTGACTCCTCTTTTTCAGGAGGTCCTGGGCAATAATGATGCCAACAAGCCGCTTGCGGAGCGGCTGTATGACGTGCGCAAGCCGGATGCCGGCCGCCTGGCGGTGGTGGCCCGCGAGCTGGTGGCCATCGTGCACGCGCTGGATCGGACCCGCCCCGTGCTCAGCGCCCTCTCCTTCCCGGAGCTCAGCAATCTGACGGGCTTCGCGGATGCGCTGGATCTCTCCGGATACAATTACAGGGAGCATTTCTATGAGGAGGATCACAGAAAGTATCCCGGAAGGGTTCTCCTCGGCAGCGAAAACAGCCATGATCCCAAAGCCTGGAAGGCCGTGGCGGAGCACGATTATATTTCCGGCCAGTTCCTTTGGACCGGCATCGATTTTCTCGGAGAATGCAAAGGGTGGCCTGTCCGCATCAGTCAGGCCGGCGCACTGAATCTGGCCGGCTTTGAAAAGCCGCTTTTCGCACTGAGGAAAGCCCTCTGGACCGAGGCTCCCTGCGCCCGGCTGGCCGTAGGTCCGGCCGATGGCCGGGGCGCCTGGGAGGAAAGCTTCCGCTGGCAGGGGACTCCCGGCGAAATGAAAAAGGTCTCCTGCTACACCAATCAGCCGGAAGCGGAGCTTTTCCTGAATGATCGTTCTCTTGGAAAGAAGTCCCTTTCTCCGGAGGACGGCTGCCGGGCCGTATGGGAGGTTCCCTATCAGGAGGGGGTGCTCCGGGTGGCCGCCGGCGAAGCGGAGGACCTTCTGTGCACTCCCCGAAAGGCGGAGCGCATCGAAATCGCGGCAGATCGCTCCGAATGCCCCGCGGACGGGCTTTCCGTCCTGCAGGCCGAGGTGCTTCTGGCGGATGAGCGGGGCTTCCCCGCGCTGGATGAGGTCGTGCACGCCCAGGTGCTCGGGGATCTGAAGATCCTCGGGCTGGAAAACGGGACGCCGGATGATCTGACGCCCTACGCGGAAACCTTCCGGAGCACCCGGGAGGGAAGGCTCATCGTCTATCTCCGGGCCGGCACGGTTCCCGGGAAGGGCCTGCTCCGCCTCTGGACCGCCTCCGGCCTGTCCGCGGACGTGCCCCTGCAGCTTCTGTAAAAATGCTCCCTCGGAGCTTTTCCTGTTCTCCTTTTCCCCGCTCCCGGCCGCCCGTTTCCGGCCGGGAGCGGATTCTTTTTCCTCTTCCCTGTAAAAAAGTCCCCGGCGTACTCAGCGCCGGGGACTTTGGTTCCCTGAATCTTATTTGGTATACTTGGCCCTTGCCACATAGGTCGTATGCAGCAGTTCATGAGCCTTATGGCTGTTGGGCTCTCCCAGATAATCCCTGTAGGCGGCCATCACGGATTCATTCTGATGGCTCTTGCGGATGGGCTTGCCCGCGTCCTCATCGTACAGCGCCTTGGCCCGCACGACCTTGGGATCGATTTCCATGCGCTTCTGCGCGCTGACGATCGGCTGTCCGCCGCCGGTCACGCAGCCGCCGGGGCACGCCATCACTTCGATGAACGTGTACTTCTTCTCTCCGCTGCGGATGCTGTCCAGCAGCTTCGCGGCATTGGCCGTGCCATGGGCGATGGCCACCGCCACATCCAGGTCGCCCACCTTCACGGTGGCTTCCTTCACGCCCTGAATTCCGCGAACTTCGTGGAATTCCACGGGATCCAGCGTCTTGCCGGTAACCTTCTCATAGACGGTCCGCAGAGCCGCTTCCATCACGCCGCCGGTGGCGCCGAAGATGGTGCCCGCGCCGGAGCTCTCGCCCAGGACGCTGTCGAAGTCCTCGTCCGGCAGGTTCACGAAGTCGATGCCCGCTTCCTTGATCATCCGGGCCAGCTCGCGGGTCGTGATGACGACATCCACATCCGCCATGCCGTCGTGGCCCAGCTCGGGCCGCTTCGCCTCAAACTTCTTGGCGGTGCAGGGCATGACCGAGATCACGCGGATCTTGTGGGGATCGATGCCTTCCTTCTCCGCCCAGTAGCTCTTGATCATGGCGCCTTCCATCTCGTGGGGAGACTTGCAGGAGCTCAGGTTCGGAATGAAGTCCGGATAGTAGGTTTCGCAGAACTTGATCCAGCCCGGGCTGCAGGAGGTGATCATCGGCAGGGTTCCGCCGTTCTGCAGGCGGCCGATCAGCTCGGTTCCCTCTTCCATGATGGTCAGGTCAGCGCCCCAGTCGGTGTCAAAGACCTTGGTGAAGCCCAGCCTGCGCAGGGAGGCGGCCAGCTTGCCGGTCACGGAGGTGCCCATGGGCATGCCGAATTCCTCGCCCAGCGCCGCGCGGACCGCGGGAGCGGTCTGCACAACGGTGATGACTTCCGGATCCGCCAGCAGATCCCAGACTTCCTTCGTGCCGTCCTTCTCGTACAGGGCGCCCGTGGGGCAGGCCGCGATACACTGGCCGCAGTTGATGCAGGCCACGTCGTTCAGGCTCTGATCCCAGGCGGAACGGATCTGGGTCTTGAATCCGCGGTTCACCGGTCCGATGACGCCCACAGCCTGCGTGTTGTTGCAGGCGGCGACGCAGCGGCGGCAAAGGATGCACTTGTTGTTGTTCCGGACGATGGAGGGGCTCAGATCGTCGATGTCGTAGACATTCATCTTGCCCGCGAAGGTGCCTTCATCCTCGACGCCCAGATCCATGCACATCTGCTGCAGCTCGCACTTCTGGTTGCGGTGGCAGGAGAGGCACTTCTTGTCATGGTTGCTCAGCAGCAGCTCCAGGTTCACCCTCCGGGCGTCACGGAGCTTCGGAGTGTTCGTCTTCACATTCATCCCGGGGGCAACGGGCAGCACGCAGGCCGCGCCGAAAGCCCGGGCTCCGGTGTCCACCACGCACATGCGGCAGGCACCGATCTGGTTGATATCCTTCAGATAGCACAGCGTCGGAATATTGATACCGGCCTGCTTCGCGGCTTCCAGAACCGTCGTGCCGGCGGGAACTTCAACGCTGACACCGTCAATCGTCAGCTTCACAAGATTTTCCATGCGTTGTTTCCTCCTTGCGCGATTAGTCCTTGATGATGGCGCCGAACTTGCAGTTCGCCATGCACTGGCCGCACTTGATGCACTTGGCCGTATCGATAACGTGTTTCTCCTTGACCGTGCCGGTAATGGCCTGGACCGGGCACTTCCTGGCGCACAGCGTGCACCCGCGGCACTTGTCGGTGATCACATAGTTCAGCAGGGCCTGGCAGTGATGCGCCGGGCAGCGCTTCTCCTTGATGTGAGCCTCGTACTCATCCCGGAAGAACTTGATCGTGCTCAGCACGGGGTTCGGAGCCGTCTGGCCCAGTCCGCACAGAGCGCTGTTCTTGATGTTTTCCGCCAGGTTTTCCAGCTTCTCGATATCGCCTTCCTCGCCCTTGCCCTCGGTGATCCGCTGCAGGATTTCCAGCATCCGGCGCGTTCCGATCCGGCAGGGAGTGCACTTTCCGCAGCTCTCGTCGACGGTGAAGTCCAGGAAGAACCGGGCGATGTCGACCATGCAGTTGTCCTCGTCCAGGACGATCATGCCGCCGGAGCCCATCATGGCGCCGACGCTGGTCAGCGTGTCATATTCCACCGGGATGTCCAGCAGGCTCGCCGGGATGCATCCGCCGGAGGGGCCGCCGGTCTGCACGGCCTTGAACTTCTTGCCGTTGGGGATGCCGCCGCCGATGTCCTCGATGATCGTGCGCAGCGGAACGCCCATGGGAACCTCGACCAGGCCGGTGTTGTTGATCTTGCCGCCCAGGGCGAAGACCTTGGTGCCGGTGGACTTTTCCGTTCCGATGGAACGGAACCAGTCCGCGCCCTTCAGGATAATCTGGGCCACATTGCCCAGGGTTTCCACGTTGTTGATGTTGGTGGGGCTTTCAAACAGGCCCTTGACCGCGGGGAACGGGGGCTTCGGCCGGGGCTCGCCGCGGCGGCCCTCGATGGAAGCCATCAGCGCGGTCTCCTCGCCGCAGACGAAGGCGCCGGCGCCGAGACGGATGTGGATGTCAAAGCTGAAGTCGGTGCCGAAGATGTTCTTTCCCAGCAGGCCGTATTCCCGCGCCTGCTCAATGGCGCGCTCCAGCCGCTTCACGGCGATGGGGTACTCGGCCCGGACATAGATCCAGCCCTCGTCCGCACCGATCGCGTAGCCGCCGATGGCCATGGCTTCCAGGATCGCGTGGGGATCGCCTTCCAGCAGGCTGCGGTCCATGAAGGCGCCGGGGTCGCCCTCGTCGGCGTTGCAGACGAAGTACTTGTGCTCCGCCTGGCTGGCCCGGGCAAACTGCCACTTCTTTCCGGTCGGGAAGCCCGCGCCGCCGCGGCCCCGCAGGCCGCTCTTCAGGATTTCATCGATCACCTGCTCCGGGGTCATCTCGGTCAGGGCCTTACCCAGGGCCTGATAGCCGTCGAAGGCGATGTACTCGTCGATGTTCTCAGGGTCAATCACGCCGCAGTTCCGCAGCGCGACACGGTGCTGCTTCTTGTAGAATCCGATTTCCGCCAGGCTCTTCTGGACGGAGCTCTCGTGGGTCTTGTGATCGACGTAGACCAGATGCTGAACCTTGCGGCCCTTCAGCAGGTGCTCCGTGACGATCTCGTCCACATCCTCCACCTTCACGCGGCTGTAGAAGGTGCCTTCCGGATAGATGATAACCACCGGGCCGGCCTCGCAGAGACCGAAGCATCCGGTGCGAACTACCTTGATTTCCTTGTCCAGGCCGTTGGCCGCGATCTGCTCCTCGAAGCGTTCAATCAGCTTCGCGGAACCGGAAGACGTGCAGCCGGTGCCGCCGCAGACCAGCACATGTGCGCGATAAAGATCCATGGGTATTCCTCCTCTGGTTTCTTTTGTTAGCTTATTGTTCCGCGGCGCCGATCGTATATTCCGCCACCGGGGTGCCGCCGATAAGATGCTCCGTCACAATGCGGTCCACCATGTCGGGCTTCACCTTGACATAGGTCACCTTTTCCTGCCCGGGCAGGATCACGTCCACCATGGGCTCCAGCCGGCACATGCCGATGCATCCGGTCTGGCTCACGGTCACATGCTGCAGATCCCGGTCCTTGATCTCCTCCAGGAACTTCAGCATCACGGGCCGGGCGCCGGCCGCGATGCCGCAGGTCGCCATGCCCACGATCACGCGGGCGGCGTTTTCGTCTTCCTTGCGCATATTGATGTTTTCCAGGGTCTTGGCGCGAATCGCCTGCAGATCAGCCAAAGATTTCATTGTTCTGTACACCTCCAAAAATGGGATCGATCTCTTCTTTCAGCGCCTCCTGCAGCCATGCGGCTACCTCGGGCTCGTTCAGGGGAATGTCGCTCCCCAGCGCGCCGCGGACCTCCCGGGTGTCGAAGGCGCATTCTCCCTTCGGCGTTTTTCCCTCAAAGAGAAATTCAGGAGTCAGCGGGTTGGTAATGATCAGGCTCAGCAGCGTCCCGCTGAGATCCCCCAGCGGAAGGCAGTCGATGTTCCCGGTGTCCATGGTCACGGTCATTTCCGTCCCCACGCCCACCTCGCTGCGAATCGTGAGCTTTCCGCCCGCCTTTTCCGCGTTTTCCATCATCATGGGAATGCCAAGTCCGACCTTTCGGGTCGTCCGGGTGGTCGCGAAGGGGCTGGTCACCCGGGCCAGCAGCTCCGGGCTCATCCCCTTGCCGTCATCCTTCAGCACCATGGTCAGCCATCCCTTCTCGTCCACGGAGAGGCGGATGGTCACCAGCGATGCGCCGGCGGTAATGCTGTTCTGGGCAAGATCCAGCAGGTGAAGGCTTAAATCCCGCATCGGCCTTCCCTCCCGGCTCAGTATTTCGCCAGAATTTCAGGAACCTGATCCGGCGTCAGCCGGCCGTACACTTCGTCGCCGATCATCATGACCGGGGCCAGACCGCAGGCGCCGAGGCAGCGGGTGGCGTTCAGGGTGAACTTCCCGTCCTTCGTCGTCCGGCCCACCTCAATCTTCAGCTCCTCGCTCAGCCGATCCAGCACCTTCTGGCTTCCCTTGACATAGCAGGCCGTGCCCAGGCAGACGCCGATGACGTGCTCACCCTTGGGCTCGAGAGAAAACTGGCTGTAGAACGTGGACACGCCGTACACCTCGCTCAGCGTGGCGCCCGTTCCCTCTGCGATCATCTCCTGCACGTCCTGAGGCACATATCCGAAGATATTCATCGCCTCCTGCAGCACAGGCATGACTGCTCCGCGCTCACCCTTGTGTCTGGCAATCGCTTCCTGCAGCTGTGCATATTTCTCCTTGTTGTCAGGCATTCAGTCCAACCCCCTTGTAAGTTTTAAGGCATATGCCAATGCATATCCCGGTATCCCAAATTGTATTCTATCATAAACCCTTTGAAAAGAAAAGTGTTTTTGACGAATTTTTAACAGGGTCTTTCCCCTGCTATTTGTTAGCTTCGGCTAACATCAAGATAGTTTTATATGATTTTTGCAGTCGCTCCTTTCCCTGCTGGTTTCGGTGCCGAAAACACCCGGGAGATATTTATCCCGTACGGCTGAGCCGACGCTTCCCGCCTGCCTTCCGAAGCGGATGGAACCCCTGCCGTCTCCGCAAAAAAGGATTGTCACCCGGCTTTTCTTCATGGTATAATTTGCTTAACGGTATTCTTTGTCTGAAAGATGAAAGGAGTGTTCCCATGAAAAAGAGAATCGGCATCCTGACCAGCGGTGGAGACTGTCCCGGCCTGAACGCGGCCATCCGCGGC
Source organism: uncultured Eubacteriales bacterium (assembly GCA_902778055.1). Taxonomy (GTDB): domain Bacteria; phylum Bacillota; class Clostridia; order Christensenellales; family Aristaeellaceae; genus Aristaeella. Next base: position 127,106 of record CACYWL010000002.1, read on the forward strand.
GCGGCGAGGGCTGCCTATGAAATGTTTGACGCGGAAATCGTCGGAATTCACGACGGGTACCGCGGTCTGATCGAAGGCGACTATTCCGAGATGAGCCGCAGCCAGTTTTCCGGTATTCTGACCCTGGGCGGCACGATTCTCGGCACCAGCCGGACGCCTTTCCGCAACATGCGGAAAATCGAATCCGACAACGTGGACAAGGTCGCCGCCATGAAGAAGACCTATAAGAATCTGAAGCTGGACTGCCTGATCACCCTGGGCGGAAACGGAACCCACAAAACCGCCAACCTCCTGAGCGAGGAGGGGCTGAACGTCATCGGTCTGCCGAAAACCATCGACAATGACCTGTTCGGGACCGACTTCACCTTCGGTTTCCATACGGCGAACGATATCGCGACCGACGTGATTGACCGGATTCATACCACCGCCGCCAGCCACGGCCGCTGCATGGTGATTGAGATCATGGGCAACAAGGCCGGCTGGCTGACGCTCTATTCCGGGGTCGCCGGCGGAGCGGACGTCATTCTGATTCCGGAGATTCCCTACAACATTGAAAAGGTGGCGGAGGTGGTCAAGCGCCGCGCGGAAAGCAACAAGGGGTTCACCATCATCGCGGTGGCCGAGGGGGCCATGGACAGGGAAGAAGCCAAAATGAAGAAGAAGGAGCGCGAAGCGAAGCGCGCCGCCGAGCATTTTTCCTCCAGCGCCTACGTGGCCAAACAGCTTCAGGATCTGGTCGGCGTCGAGGCCCGCAGCGTCGTGCCCGGGCACATCCAGCGCGGCGGAACGCCCAGTGCCTATGACCGGGTGCTTTCCACCGAGTTCGGCGTCCATGCCGCGGAGCTGATCCGGGATGACATCTACGGCGTGACCGTGGCCCTGAAGGGAAACAGCATTACCCACAACGCCCTGAAGGACATTGCCGGCGTTCCCAAGCCCGTTCCCGCGGATGATCAGATGATTGCCACCGCGCGGAGCATCGGCATCTCCTTCGGTGACTGATCTTTTCTCCCGGACATTCCGTAAGCCCTGAGAAAAAAGCCGGGATGAAAGCTCCCCCGCGGAGCGGAAACCTGTTCGAGGGCATCACAAAAGCCGGAGCCTGTTGATTCAGACTCCGGCTTTATGCATGCCCTTTTTCGTCCGGAAAAAGGGTTTACTCCACTCCGCGCATGGCGCCGAAGGGGAAGAAGACGAACCGGACATGGCCGACGATCATGTCCCGCGTAATCGGGCCCTGCGCGCGGCTGTCGTTGGAATTGTTGCGGTGATCTCCCATCACGAAATACAGATCCTGCTCCAGGCTGAACTGCTTCCCGACCAGGGAGACAATCCGATCCGTGTCGGCCGTGATCTCCTCCCCGTTCAGCGTCAGCGTGCCGTCCTTGGTGTAGGTCAGCCGGTCCCCGTCCGCGGCGACGGCCGCCGAGCTGATCCCGCGCCAGACCCAGGGCTCGCCGTTGACGCAGAGGACGATCCGGTTTTTGTTTTCATCCGTGTACTCCAGGCTGAGCGCATCTCCCTTTTTAGGGATGTAGACCTCCTCGAAGGACATTCCGTTCGACCCGCCGCTGACCCGGTACGCATCGTTGATGTAAGGCTCCTCGTACTTCTCGTCATTGACGTAAAGATACCCGTCCTCGATCTTCACGCGGTCTCCGGGCATACCGATCAGCCGTTTGACAAAATTGGTGTCTCCTCTTCCGGGATACCGCGTGATGATCACGTCGAACCGCGCGGGAGCCCCCAGCCCGGTGGTAATCCTCGGCGCGCTCTCCTTGGCTTCTTCGCTCTGCCAGGGGAAGGACAGCCAGGTGCTGGCATAGTCCAGCTTGGAAACAAACATGACCTCCCCGTCCGCCAGGGTGTCGTTCATGCTGGCCCCGTCCACCCGGATCGGTTCAAACAGCAGCGAGCGGATGACCAGCGCGGCCACTACGGCCACGAGGAGGGTCACAACCCAGTCCAGAATCTCTCCCAGCAAGGATTTCTTTTCCTTCTTTTTTTTCTTTTTTCCCCCGTTCCCGTTTTCCGGGGTCTCGGTGTTCTCCCCTTCGGCAGGCTCTGCCGGTTTCTCCGGCGCTTCTCCGCCCGCAGCGTTTTCCCGGGGAGCTTCGGTGCTTTCTTCCTTCGGCTCGTTCTCCCGGAGAGGTTCCTGATTCTCCTGCTCCGCGCTCTGATCCTTGAGAGTTTCGGGATTCTCCTGCTCCGTGCCCTGAGCCTGGAGGGTTTCGGGATTCTCCTGCTCAGTGCCCTGAGCCTGGAGGAATCCGTTGTTCTCCCCGGCCGCCGCTTCGGCTTCGGAGATCCCGTCCTGCTTCAGTTCCTCATCCATGGATGCTTCCAGCCTCCTTCAGCGCTTTGATCTCTTCCTCAATCTTTTCCTTCGAGCAGTAGTTGAGCGGGGAGAATTTTCCCTCCGCGGCCTTTTCCAGCTTGGAAACGGCGGCGGCGGTATCCCCGGCCTCCAGGTCGTACCGGCTCAGGAAATACAGCGTGTCGATCTGCTCCGGCTTGGCCTCGTGCGCCTTTTCAAACCAGGTCTTCGCTTCCGCCGGATCGCCCATGACGCGGTACCAGGTCTGCCCCAGATTGTCCAGGCAGATCGGATCCTCGTCATCGTAATCCACCGCTTCCTGATTGAAGCTGAGCGCTTTCTGTCTGCCGGCTTCCCATTTCTCCTCCAGGGTCAGCGGCTGAGCCTCTCCTTCCGCTTCCGCCAGCATGGTCAGGGCCGGATCCTCCTGCTCCTGCGCCTCGGTTTCCCGGGCCAGGAAGGCGGCCTTGCCCCTGGCGTCGTACTGCTCCACGTAAAGGTATCCCAGCGTCTGATAGATCAGCCCGTTCGGTCCCTTCCTGTACAGCTCCTCCAGCTTGCGGACCGCCTTGTCCGTATCCCCCAGCCGGAAGCAGCATACGGCATAATCCACGATCAGGTTGACCTTCTGATCCGCCGTCATGCCCGGCGCCTTCTGATGCTTGACCAGAAAATCCTTCGCCTCCTGATACCGGCCCTGCCGGATGATCAGCACGGCGTAGGGCAGCACATAGCGGGCGTCATTCAGGCCTTCCGCAAAGCATTCCTCATACAGGCGGACGGCCTCGTCGGTCGCGCCGTTCTTCTGCGCCTTCAGGGCCCTGTTGGCCTTAAACATTGTTCCGAATCCCATCTGTTCTCCTTCTCTCTTCCCGAAGCGGCGGGAAATCCCGTACCCCGCTCAGGCTCATGGTTCTGCTTCTCCCGCGGGAGAATCCTCACTTCCGTCCGAAGGCGGCCTGCGTTCTTCCCGCAGCGCCTGCGACTCCAGCCGTTTCATCAGCCTTCGGCGCCGGTATTGTAACTCATTTTTGATTTCCTGTACAGTCCGGTCCTCCCGGAGCCGGGCCTCCCCCAGCGTCAGCATGGCCCGTTCCGTCAGCTCCAGGGCAGCCCGCAGATCCCCCCGGACGTGCTCCTGATACTTGGCCAGCTCAATATAGGGATGAACGCCGCCCCTGCGGGTGTCGATCATCTCCTGCCAGATTTCCGCGGCCCTCGTCCGCTCTCCCGCTCTCCGGTAGCTGTGGGCCAGCGCCGTCTGGGCCTGGGCGCCCACTCTCCCCCGGGAGGCCAGGCGGTAGCATCTCCGCGCCTCCTCCGTGTGATCCATTCTTTCCAGCGCCCGGCCCATGGAATAGACATCCTCGCTGAAGCGGATCTGTTCGGGAGATTCGTACATCCCGGCCATATGGTTCAGCAGTACGCACAGGCTGGCGATATCCTGGGCATTATGGTCCAGGATGTCCTGCAGCAGGGATTCCTGGCGGGTTCTCAGATAATCAAAATACCGCTGCGGAACCTCGCTTCCCGGCAGGTCCTCCGTCCTGGGCTTTCCCAGAACCACCTCCTCCAGGCGGCTGAGGTTGCATCTGCCGAGTCGCAGCTTCCAGAGCCTGCGCGCCATGAGCAGCAGGTCCAGATGCGGCTTTTTCAGGCCGTCCCGGCTCATCCGGTTCATCAGAAAACGGCTCTCCAGCAGCGGCAGGTCGAAGGACGCTCCGTTGAAGGTGCAGAGGATGTCGAACCGGTCCAGGCCGGCCGCCACATGCTTCAGCAGGGCCGGCTCCTCATCGTAGTCCCGCATCAGAAACTGATGTACCTCGAACCCCCGGTCGGTCAGGAATCCCATACCCACCAGAAAAGCGACCGTCCCGCTGCCTCCCAGCCCGGTCGTCTCCGTGTCCAGATAGAGAATCCGCCGGGCATCAAAGCTTTCCGGCAGGTCCGCGGTGCACATCCGGCTGACCGTTTCCCTCCGCAGCTCCATGGCCCCGGGAAACTCCTCCAGGTCTCTGTAAACAGCCAGGTGTCTGCAGTCCCTGGTTTCCTTCTCCGCCGGTCTCTCCCGCGCTTCTCCCCGGCTGCCGCCCACGGCGCGCAGCTTGTCCCGCAGGTTCATTTTGTCAGCTCCTTCAGCAGACGGATCGCGGTCGCCTTGCCGTCCTGTCCGATTTCTCCCACCGGGCCGACGCAGGAGGGGCAGCCGTATTCGCAATCACAGTCCCGGGCTACCTGAAGCGCCTTTTCCATCAGCAGCTCCCGCGTCCCGTACGCCTTCCGGCTCAGGCCGATGCCCCCGGGGCAGTTGTCGTAAAGAATCATCGTCGGTTCTCCCGTGATGGGGCTCTTGACCTGATAGACCACGGCGATGTCCTGCGGGGAGCACATCAGATACAGCGGGCAGACGATCCGCAGCAGGTTGGCGATGCCCATCATCCCGTTCTTCAGGGTATCGCTGGGGATGGCCGCCACCAGATCCCGGGGCAGCGTCCACCAGCAGGCCTCCGTATGCATGTCCGTCTCCGGAAGACGCACATGCCCGAAGCCCAGGGTTTCATGGGTATCGAAGCGGATCTTCTTGAACATGGTCACCAGCGCGGTCACCTTGATCTCCCCCAGCGCCGTTTTGTATCCCCGGGGCAGGGCTTCCTCCTTCTCGATATCCAGCAGGCTCAGATGAATGTTCAGATCCGCGTCAGTGTAATAGCCCGTATCCACGGCCCGGATGAAGGCCTTACAGGCATCGAAATCCAGCTTTTCCACCTGGAACTGCCGTCCCTCGTGCATGTAGATGGCGTTTTCGTGCAGGAGCATCGGCGCGGTGAACCGGTCCATCTCCCCGACCACCCGGTGATGGGCCGGATCGGTGATGTCAATGATCACAAAGTTCTCCGCCGCGGCGGAGCGCAGAGAGATTTCGCTGGCGGGAAAATCCTCCGAGGACCAGTGATATTTCCCGTCCACCCGGTGGACGATATTCTCCTCATCGAGATAGTCCAGCATCTCCTCCATCCCGGCCGCGTTGCCGAAGCTGTCCCCCTCCTCGAAGGGAAGCTCGAAGGCCGCGCATTTGACGTGGCTCATCAGAATATAAAGGTTGTCCGGATTCAGAAGGGCATTCTCCGGGCTCTGCTTCAGGAAGTAGTCCGGATGCGTCACGATGTACTGATCAATCGCCGCGGAGGAAGCGATAAAAAACACGATGCTCGCGCTCTGCCGGCGGCCCGCCCGGCCCGCCTGCTGCCAGGCGCTGGCAATCGTTCCAGGATATCCGCACAGCACGCAGGCGTCCAGCGCGCCGATATCGATTCCCAGCTCCAGCGCGTTGGTGGAAACGACCGCGTCCACCTGCCCGGCCCGCAGCCCGCGTTCGATCTCCCGGCGCTCCGTGGGCAGATAGCCGCCCCGGTAGCCCCGGACCTTGCCGGCGTTTCCCAGCGGATCCCGCACCTGGTCCTTCAGGTATCTCGTCAGCACCTCCACCGTCAGCCTCGACCGGGCGAAGGTGATCGCCTGAATCCCGTTTTTCAGCAGCATGCCGGAGATCGCCCGGGTCACCGGAATCGAGCCCTGCCGGATGCCCAGCTGGCGGTTCACCACCGGAGGATTGTAGAACACAAAATGCCGCTCTCCCATGGGCGCGCCGTTCTGATCTATCAGCGTCACCGGACGGCCGATCAGCGTTTCCGCCAGTTCCCTCGGATTGGCGATGGTGGCGGAGCAGAGAATGAACTGAGGGTGGCTTCCGTAGAACTCGCACAGACGCATCAGGCGCCGGAGCACGTTGGCCAGGTTGCTGCCGAATACGCCCCGGTAGGTGTGGATTTCATCGATCACGATGTAGCGCAGGTTTTCAAACAGCTTCACCCATTTGGTATGATGGGGCAGAATCCCGGAGTGCAGCATGTCCGGGTTGGTCACGACAATATGCCCGGCCTGGCGGACTGCCTTCCGGGCCGCGGCGGGCGTATCTCCGTCATAGGTGTAGGTTTTGATATCCACGCCCATCGCCTCGATCAGCTCGTACAGCTCGCTCACCTGATCGGAGCTCAGCGCCTTGGTCGGAAAAATATACAGCGCCCTCGCGTCCGGGTTCTGCAGAATCGCGGAAAGCACGGGCAGGTTGTAGCACATGGTTTTGCCGGAGGCCGTGGGCGTCACGATGGTGACATCCTCCCCCCGGGCCGTCGCCTCCACGCTCTGCGCCTGGTGAGAGTACAGGGCGTGGATTCCCCTTTGGGCCAGCACGGGCCTGAGCCGCGGATCCAGGCAGTCCGGAAATGCCGCGGTCTGCGCAGGGCGTGGCGGGATCACCTCCCACCGGGTCACATTCTTCATAAACTGCGGATCGCGCCGGAGCTGATCCGCCAGCTGCGTTACATTCATCTCTCACCGGATTCCTTTCGCGAAACAGATCTTTCATATTATACTGCCCGCTCCTTCCCGTTTCAAGGGGCAGGCTTAACCGGTTGAGTCCTGAATAAACGCGCGAACAATAGACCCTGCATTACCAGCTTGTTACTTCTGCCCTTTCCATGCTTAATAATCTCCTCTAACCAATATCTTCCAATATTCTTCACCATTAATCCAACAAAATTCTGACAAGTGAAATATGATTTCTGCGGCAATAAAATGCTCCCTTGATCAAGCCGGTACAGATACGTTCATTTACTTCCATTACCGATAGCTTTATCAGATCAGTAATACTTACAATCGACTTGCTTTCTTTTCCCATCAAAAGAAGTGTATATTCATCGTCTTCTACCTGTATTTCCCAGACACGCCTGTCACCAGGGAGCCCTGCCGCCTTCAGCAGCAAGGCGGCGTCTGCAGCGATTCTGGCAGAATGGGACGATTGGAGCATCTGTTCATCAGCGAATCTTTCATTCATCTGGATCATGCGCTGATCAAGCTTAGAATAATCCACCCCTGCTTTTCTGTATACATCTCCCATGAAATCACACAGAAAATCCTTTCCTGCGATGCGATTAAGCATGGTTTCATACTGATCCAGATCTTCCAAAGAATATTCTTCTTTATTAATTGTGAACCGCAGGATGATCTGTCCAAAGTAAGGAAGAGCTATGAATTCCTCATATAAAAGCACATGGCTGGACTGTGTATCTGCTTCCTGAGAAATACCTGCTATCCTTTCTGTCAGCTCTTTGCTTAGAATATACATTCTGCTTTACTCCTATAGTCAACAATTTCAAAGTTTACGGATCATCAGAATAATATTTTTATTGATCTGCAATTTCCGTTTCTTCCGTTGCAGAAAACAGGTCTTCCATAATGGCCATTGCATTTCCTAACTGCTCAAACGGTACGTAAAACCTGCTTCTCTCAAGCATCGGCCCAACTTTGATGGCCATTCCTGCTCCCATTACACCTTTCTTTAGATAAGGAATATTGTTTTGCTTCAACATGTCTTCAAGGATTCCTGACGAAACGAAATCCCGTTCCGTAAGATAACATGGATCTTTTGCTTCGGGTTCCCTGATTTTCCTGCTTTTGCAAACCGGGCAGCGATCAGCCTCAATGAGACGATTACAATTTTCACAATACATGCCTTTCACTTTCCTGATGCTTCCGTCTTCTTTATGCTCCTTATAAGCAGTTGTTAAGGTTTTTTCCTGCAACAATAAACCCGGATCAGAGATGATCATTTCCCGAAAAACTCTGGTAAATTCTGTTCTCGTATCTGCAATCAGGTATACATAAATTGTATCGTCTATCTGTTTATAGATGGAGACATTTCTCCGGTCACTGATAACCATTCTGTAGCCAAGGCTGTTAAGCCATGGATCAGGTGTCAGTGATCCTGAATCCGGAAATGATTGAAGTCGCTCCAATGAATCGAGGATTGTGTTTGTAACCTTTTCAGCGGTTCTTTCGTCAAACATTTCCGCGGCATAGTATTTGATCTTCAGCAAGCCATCCCAGGCGGAAGGGAGCAGTTCAACGGATCTAATCATCTGTTTTTCAGCGCCTCCCGAGCTTCCTGAATACTGATGGTTTTTGCTCCGTAAATCCGTTGCTCTTCAGCCAGAAGGATCTGCGCCCTGAGTTTAAGCAGTTCTTCCCGTTTTTCATAGGCTTCCAGGCTCATAAATACGCCATCGCCTTCACCATTCACCGTAATGAAAACCGGCTCCTGAGATTGCTTCGCATAGGCGGAAATAGCATTGTAGTTATTTCTGAGAGCAGATGATGATTTGATTTCCATAAACAATCCCCCTTTCGCACATTATATACAAATATTATCATAATATTGATATAATGTAAATAAATACAGTGATCAGATGGCAAGATCTTCCTCCTCGAGTAAAAACACTAGAAGACACGGGGACGGTTCTTCTGTACAAGACACGGGGACGGTTCTTCTGTCTGCTTTGGCCGTGATAGCGAAGACACGGGGATAATATGCTATAATATGCTGTGCCCCTGCCAGTTTGCAAAAGAAAAGGAGGGTATTTCCATGTCGAACAATGAAAAAGTGATTGCGGGTCTGCAGACGATTGTAACTGATCTCGCACAGCAGTAAGAAGTGATCCGATACATTCAATACGGTTTGCTGGAAAGGATGCACCATGGATCTTTCAAAATACGATGGGAAGCTTGTTCGGGTAACAGACAGGTGGAAAGAAACCTTCACCGGCATGGCAGCGTATGCAGGCTGTGATTTCCTGGAGTGTGAATATGGCGGTGAGGAAGACGGCATTTTCATTGAAAACAGTTTGATATACCATTCACAGATCGTTTCGATCGAGGAGATTGAGGTGCATGGCACCGTCGAACTGTGGACGGAGCATCTGATTCTGCGAAGATACCGTCCGGAGGATGCCGAAGTACTGTATCGGAGCTTTGGCACAGATCCGGAAATGGCCCGATACTCTGGCTGGAATCCATATGCAACGCTGGAGATGGCGCAGAAAACGGTGCGAAAAATGATCGAAAGCTATGCGGATGCACATTCCTATTCGTGGGTGATGGATGTTGACGATGTCATCGTCGGAACGATCGGCGCCTACGACTATGCGCAAGATGAAATCGAGGTTGGCTTCAGCGTTGAGAAAGGCTGGCAGGGACGCGGCTTTGCAACGGAAGCACTGCGGAAAGTGCTCGCATATCTGACGGAAAATGAAGGCATTTCCTGTGTAACCGCCTGGTGCGCCGCCGAGAATAAAGGATCGCGCAGAGTCCTGGAAAAGGCGGGCATGAAACTTGTTCGCACTGAAAAGGATGGGCTTGCTGTCCGGGAAAAGACTTATGATAAGCTGATCTTTGCATATCATGCCGGAGAGAGACATTTTAAGGAAAACGCTTTATATTGAAGTCCGGCGCAGGAACTGCAGGCCGGGCCCGGCAGAGCAAAAGGCCGCCCCTCGCGGGGCGGCCTTTCATATCCTCTGCTTCGTTCAGTCTTCCATTTCGGCCCGGCATTCCTGCAGGAGGCGGATGATCGGGAGCTGCTGCGGGCAGGCGGCCTCGCACTGTCCGCAGGCGATGCAGCTGCTGGCCCGGCCCCTGTTCTGGGTCACGATATCGTACTCCCGCACGACCCGGAACCGGGGACTTCCCTTCTTCCGGTTTTCCACATTGAAGATTTCCGGAATCGGGATTTCCATGGGGCAGCCTTTCGTGCAGTAATGGCAGGAGGTGCAGGGAATGGATTTGTCCTCGTCCAGCGCCTTCTGCGCCTGATGGATCAGCTCCATCTCCGCTCCGTCCAGCTTCCGGAAGGGAGACATGGTCTTCAGGTTATCCTCCATCTGGGCCAGACTGCTCATGCCGCTGAGCACCGCGTGAACATCCTCCAGCCCGCAGGCAAACCGAAGCGCCCAGCTGGCATAGGAGACCCCGGGAGCCGCCTCATCAAAAACCTTCCGGACCTCCGGAATCGGATCCGCCAGAATTCCGCCCTTCACCGGCTCCATGACGATGACCGGCTTGCCGTGGGCGCGGCAGATCTCCCAGTTCCTTCGGGAAGCCACGCCGGGATTCTCCCAGTCCGCGTAGTTGATCTGCAGCTGCACAAACTCCGCGTCCGGGTGCGTTTCCAGCAGGTGCTCCAGCAGCTCCGGATCCGCATGGAAGGAGAACCCCCAGTGGCGGATCAGACCCTTCTCCTTCTGTTCCTTTACGAAGTCCCAGATGCCGTATTCGTCATATTTTTTCCAGGTCGAGCGCTGCAGGGCGTGAAGCAGATAGTAGTCGATATATCCGGCCCCCGTCCGCTCCAGGCTGGTATAGAATTCCTGCTTAGCGCTCTGCTCGTCGTGGCACATCATGGCCGCGTGCAGCTTGGTCGCCAGCGTATAGGCTTCCCGGGGATAGCGCTCCGCCACCGCCTGCCGGAAGGCATCCTCGCTGGCTCCCCCGTCATAGACAAAAGCGGTATCAAAATAGGTTCCGCCGGCGGAAATGAACCGGTCGGTCATCTCGCAAACCTGCGGCACATCGATGGTTCCGTCGGCATTCTTGGGCAGCCGCATCAGGCCGAAGCCCAGCTTGAACGGATTCGGAATCAGACTCATTGCTTCTCCTCCTGTCCTTTTTTGAATTCTGTCCCTCAGGATTCTGTTCTGTCCTTTTGGTATTCTGCACTGTCCTTATCTTAGGGAGCATTCGGCCGTCTGTCAATCCCGGAGATTTTCTGAGCCCGTCCGAAGAACCTTTCTTTTCCGGCATCACGGATCTCCGGTGGGAATACTTTGCGGCTCAGGCGCCGTAAAGCTTCCAGGGCAGAGGCTTCTCCCGGAGCGCCGCCGCCAGCTCCGCGAAGCTTCCCGGCATTTCCTCCGGAATCAGGTCCGCGGCGACAATTGCCTTCAGGCACCACTGGGCGGTGAAATTCGTCGAAATCCAGGGGATATCCGTCAGCGGGGTGCCGTCCGGCCGCCGGGCATACTCCTCCCTTCCGAGGAATCCCTCCGGGCGGTCCTCCGCGTACAGCAATCCCAGCAGCCGCCTCCAGATCTCCGCCGCCATCCCGGCGTTCCCGGTCTCCCGGGCAGCCCAGGCCTGCATCTCCGCGGAGTAGATCGGGCTGCCGAACTCCCGCCCCTCCAGCAGTCCTTCGGACTCCCGCTTCCTTTCCTCCGCATTCAGGAAGAAGAACCGGCCGTTCCGGGCCACCATGTCCGCCAGCTCCCGGCTTCCGAGCCTTTCCGCCGTCTCCAGCCAGATTTCCGTTCCGCCCATGCAGGCCTGCAGATGCATGCTGACGCCGCTCATTTCTCCCTCGTAGGTCAGATGCCCGTCCTCCGGGCTGAATCCGAACTGCGGGCCGGAGCTCAGCCCCAGCGGCGTTTTTCGAAGATCCTCGATCCCCTGCTCAATCATCTTCCGCCACCTGGGATCCAGGGTTCTTTCATAGGCGGTCATCCAGTTGGAGACCAGGGCCGACCAATCCGGGCCGCTCCGCACGCGGAGGCTTCCGTCCTCCCGGCGGAACCAGGGCATCGCCCGGAGGGACTCCGTCGCCTGAAGGCTGTCCTCCATGCAGTCGCCGATCCGCCGGTCTCCCGTCAGGTAATAGAGCGGCCGGTGATGCCCCGCCATGGACACCCGGGGCTCCTTGCAGGGGCATCCCCAGTGGCGCACATTGTGCCTGGATCCGAGCCCCTTCATCTCCCCGAAGTGGTACATATCCACATCCGAGGTATGCCGGCTCAGCGCCTCCGCCAGCCGGAAAACCCTCTCGCTTCCCGTCCTCAGGAACTGAAGCCACAGCCAGTAGGTCGGGGTCAGCTCGGTGTTGTCCCAGGCGTATCCGCCCACGTCCCACCGCCACTGATGCCGGCTTGCCTCGTAGGTATGCATGAAGTCGCCGTAATTGAACAGGCCGTACCAGCTTCTCCGTTCGGCCTCCTCCCCGTAAAAGTCGCAGGCAGCCTCGAGCTGCTTCTCGGTCCAGGCCCGGACCTCCGTATCCTTCCGGGGCAGGCTCCAGTATCCGAAGGCCCGGTGCGCATGATAGTACTCCGGATCCGCCAGATACACCGCGGGATTCCGGATCTGTTCATTCTGTGCGCGCAGCTGTTCATCCGCGGTATACCCCGTCGAAGGATAAACGGCGGCCCGGCAGGTCACGGCGATCCCGTTGGGATCCGGCCGCATATAGTCGAAACCTTCGTAGTTTCCCATCGGATAGGTGCGCCGGTCGTAGTGGCGGAAGTCAAAGGGCTCCGCTGACGGCGCATAAAACCAGACCGTGCAGGCGGGCTGCTCTCCCGACAGGTTTTCCGTCTCAAGCGCGCCCGGATGCTTCTCCCAGAAATCCCGGACCTGAAAGCTGACCGTCCGTTCCGGATCGCTGACCGCCATTCCGCCGGGCGCCCGCTTTCCTTCCGCGCCGGTCAGCCAGCAGCCCCCGTCCCAGGCCTTTTTCCGGATGCTGTAATGCCAGGCGGAATCCTGGGTCAGGCAGAACCGGTCCCAGCGGGGCAGATCCTCCGCAATCTCGTCCAGCTCCTCCGCGGCCGGCACGGTTTCCCCGCGCTGCTGGGCAGCCAGCAGCCCGGGATCCAGATGCTTTCTCCAGTAGAAGAGCTGGGTGGGGTGATCGTGATAGACCGCCCCGTCCGTCAGATAGCGCAGATGCCGCTGATACGGCCGGCCGGACAGCACGGTCCCGAACCGCAGCCCCCATCCCGCCAGCCGGTCGCTTTCCGGATCTCCGAGGAAAAAGAAGGTATCGTCCAGCTGGATTTCACCGTCCGCACGGATCATCGCGCGAATCCGGAAGGGCATTTTCTCCGCGCCCTCCTCCAGGTGGACTCCGTCAAAGCGGAACACCGCCTCCAGCGGGCCCGCCGTCTCCAGCGTCCGGCTTCGGATGATCCCGGGAAGCTCCGCGGTTTCCGTCCGGGTGACACAGATCTTTCGTCCGTTCTCCGTTTCTTCCGTTTCGGATGCATGCGCCAGCCGCAGCACGGGCCGCACCGAGCGGATCATCTCCTTTCCGTCCCTTTCGCAGGCGGACAGCAGCTCCTCCCCCTCCCGGGGAACACGGATCCGGAAGTCTCCGGCCGTGACGTTCCATCCGTCCCTTTCCTCTGTGACCTGAAGCTGTGCCCGCTCCGTTTCTCCGGAGGCGCGGGGCATCAATTCTCCGCCCTGGCCCAGCCTCTCCGCCGGCGCCGTATGGCGGCTCCATTGGACGGATCCGTCCGCCCACCGGGCGGTGATTTCGCTCTGCAGGGGGATTTTCCTTCCCTGTCCGTCCAGCAGCGCAAAGGCATTTTCGCGGACCTCGCCTTCAGGCCAGTATCCGCCGAACACGGCCCATCCGCCGGCCTTTCTGTGCTCCATCAGATGCAGCTTCATTCCCTGCTCCTTTCCGGGGGACGCTCCGTCCCTTCTCCCGGGCGATCCTTGATTCTCTTCCGGCCCGTTTTGTGGTATACTTTTCCCGTCTTTTCAGTTTTGCTGCGCAAGGAGGTTTTTCCATGGCCGATGCCGCTCATGTATATGATTCCCTGAAGAATTCCCTGATCTATGAGAACCCGCTCTCCTCTGAAGAGGATTTGCGGGGCTTTCGCCTGGAGGGCCGCGCCGGAATGAGCTTTCCGGAGGGCCGGCTCCGGCTCGAAAACGCGGAGAGCGCCGACCTGGGCCAGAAGGCCAATTATGTCCTCTGGTGTCCCCGTCCCTTTCCGGCCGATTTTCAGATGGAGCTGGACTTCCGTCCCATCCGGGAGCCGGGGCTGGCCATGATCTTCTTTGCCGCCTCGGGAAAAGACGGACGGGATCTGTTCGATCCCGTCCTCGCCCCCCGCACGGGGGAATATGTCCAGTATCATCACGGAGAGATCAACGCCTTTCATCTCTCCTTCTTCCGCCGGAAGGAAAAGGATGAGCGCGCCTTCCACACCTGCAATCTCCGGAAAAGTTACGGCTTCCATCTCGTGGCTCAGGGAGCGGATCCCATTCCCGATGCCGCGGACGCGGAGGAAATGTATACGCTTTCCCTCCTGAAGCGCGGCCCGGAGGTTCGGTTCGCCGTAGACGGTCTGGAGGTGCTTTCCTTCCGGGACGACGGCGTCTCCTGGGGGCCGCTCCTGGGCGGCGGATACATCGGGCTGCGGCAGCTGGCCCCGATGATCGGGGATTATGCCGGTCTCCGGGTGTACAGCCTGAAGGGCTGAGGCGCTTCCGTCCTCAGCGGCGGATGTCGTAGTTCATGTTCATCAGATTCCGAATCGTCCCGACATCGTCAATGATGTTCGCGTCCCCATGGATCGTGTGCTTGATGACGCTGGAGGCCACCGCGAAGTTCAGGATGTCCATCGGGCGATCCTCGTGCGTCATGGCGTAGATCAGGCCGCTGGCAAAGGCATCCCCGCCTCCGACCCGGTCCAGAATCGTAAAGGTGAACAGCTTGCTCTCGAAGGTGTGCCCCTCATACCACATGAAGGCCTTCAGGCTGTTCTCCGATCCGGAGTGCGCGTAGCGCACGTGCCGGGCGATGCACTTCAGATTCGGATACTGCTCCACAAAGGCGCGGAACACCTCGTCCTGCTGCTCATAGCTGGGCTGCAGCGGCACGCCGTCCTTCCAGTCCCCTTTGGACGGGTCGGACGGATCCCGGTAGAGATGGTAGGGCTCGATGCCCATCAGCACGTCGACGAAGGGCAGGCATTCGGTGCAGAAGTCCCGCGCCTGCTCCCAGGTCCACAGGCTGGAGCGGAAGTTCCCGTCGAAGGAAACCGTCAGCCCCAGCTCCCGGGCCGCCCGGAGCATATCCAGCGTCAGCTTGGCACAGTTCGGGCCGAGCGCCGGCGTAATGCCGGAAAGGTGCAGCCAGGTGAAATCCTTCAGCAGTTCCTTCAGATCCACGCCCGAAAAATCGTACTCCGTAATGGCCGAATGCTTCCGGTCGTAGATCACCTTGCTCGGCCGGATGCCGTAGCCGGTTTCAAGATAGTAGGTTCCCAGCCGGTGAGTGGGGATCTCCTCCGGCGTGGCCAGGATGACCGGCGTGCAGTGCACGTCGTTGGACCGCAGGGCCCGGACGGCGCTCTTGCCCAGAGAGTTGTCCGGCACCACGGTGAAGAAGGTGGAATCCACCCCCAGGTTGGCCAGCGCCAGGGCGATATTCGCCTCGGAGCCTCCGTAGCTCGCCTCAAAGCTGTTGGTCACCCGGATCTTGTCATAGTTGGGCGGCGTCAGCCGAAGCATGATTTCGCCCATGGTGATAAAACGCTGGGACTGGTCCTTTCCCCGAAGCAGCGGGTTCATATGTTGCATGTCTGTTTCTCCTCTCCGTGTCAGGTGGAGCGATTCTCTCTGGCATGATTATAGCATGGATTCCTGAAATCGCAAGCGGGAGCCCCGCCGGGAAGGTGGACAGTCCGCCCTTCGCGTGATATGATGAACCCTGTGGAATTGAAAGGGAGGAAGACACTGTGATGAAGCTCAGAAAAGCGCTTGCGTTCCTGCTGGCGGTTCTTTTTCTCTGCCCTGTTCCGGCCGGCGCGGAGACCTCGGTCCGCTGGCTCTATTCCTTCTCCGCGGGGGAAGTGCTGTCCGGAAAGGGAATGGACGACGTCCGGGAATTTCTGGACGCGGTTCAGCTGTCCCTGACCTCGCAGGAGGAGGCCGGCGGCTCTGCCGGACAGGCGGAGCTGATTTCCTATGGGAAGCCGGTGTTCAACCTGACAGGCCGGCTCTCGGCCGGCGGAGAGGTGGGGCTGTACTGTTCCCTGACCGGAAACTGCACCCTCATGTGCCGCCGGGATCAGGTTCAGGATTTTCTCGGCACCGTGGTCCGCATGCTGGCGGAGCGGTCCATTCTGAAGGAGGACGGTCTCCTGCAGGCGGAGCGTCTCTCCGCCCGGGCGGGGGATTATCTGATCAGGATCATGGAAAATGATCCCTCCCGGGATCTCCAGGTAGGCATCAACCCAAACGCGCTGCTGGATCAGATCAGTCTCCTGACCCCGGAAGCGGAATCCCTTCCGCTGGACGCCGGAAACGCCGAATGTCCCGGCGCGGTAATCCGGCGAACCTGGCAGCTCAGCGAAGCGGAGCTGAACAGTCTGGCGGAGCTGGGAATTGAAAAAATCAGGGGAATCCCGGTTCTCAGCGACGCGTTTGCCCAGGGCACCCTGCGCATCGGGGATCAGGCCGTCACGGAGGATTTTCTCCGGAACCTGTTCGCCTCCATGCACGGGGAAACGGTGCTTCAGGCCTTCCAGGATCCGGAGGGGCAGGTGCTGCTTCTCCGCCTGATCACCCCGGAGACCGATCTGCTGGCGGACGATCCTGTTTTCGGGCGGTCCCGCGGGCTGGAGTTCTCGGTCACCCGAAGCGGAAGCGCCGAGGAGGGGCACCAGGAAAGCCTGACGGATTTCCGCCTGATCGGAGTGGACGGCTCCGTCCTCTCGGTCCGGATGGAAAAGGGGCCCGGGAGCGATATTCCTTCCCTCCCGGATCGAAAGGTCTACCAGGTCGGAGAGATGGATTCCGACCAGCTCTGGGATCTGATCCGGAGCCTGGGGCTGACCATTGCTTCCAATGCGCTGAATCTGATTATGGATCTTCCCCGGGTGGTATTCGACACCCTGGTCAACAAACTGTTCTGAGGGCCGTTCCGGCCTTTTCTTCTGAAAGCGAGGGGTCTCCTTGAAAGCGTATTTTCTTCCCCTGGGGGACGGGGCAAACCGGAGTCTTCCCGCGCTGCTGACCGCGTTCAGCTCCGGCGCGGCCCGGCAGCCTGCGTCCGTCTCCATGCTGCGGGTCGCGGCTGCCCGGCCGGAGGGTCTGACGGATCGTCTGCTGGCGGATCTCCAGGTCTGTCACGGCCTCTTTGCCGGAGAGGAAGCCTTTGCCTTCTTTCGGACAGAATGGGAGCCCGCGCTCTGGATTCCCCCTCTGCCGGAGCGGGAGGCCCTGATCGGGGATGAGGAAAGCCGTCTCCTTCTGGATGCGCTGCGCGGTCCCGGGGTTCCCTTCTCCTTCCGGACGGATCGGGAAGCCGCGGAGTGGAGTCTCTCCGCGCTGCTCGAACAGCTTTCCGGGGATGCCGGCGCCGGGGAGGAAAAGGAGCTGCAGCCCTTTTCCCTCCTTCTCCGGAAGGTTCAGGATGATCTGAACGCCGGGGAGAACGTCCGGATCATGCTGCTCTGCGACCTTTCGGAGGGCTTTGCCGCAGGCCTTGCGGCCGGGCTGCTCCGCTTTTTCCGCGCCCGTCTGGGGGAGGCCCCCTTCCTTGGGGTCATCGGGCAGGTACGCTCCTCGGGTCTCTCGGCGGAGGAAGGTGTCTCCGCGGCGAGGGATGTCCTGGCGTCCCTGGTGGAGAGAAGGCTGGTTCGGGCCGCTGACGGTCGGGAAACCTCCGGCGCCGATGCCTGCTGGCTGCTGGGGCTTCCCGCTTCCATGAAATCCGGAGAGGAGAGCAATCTCCTTCTGGACTGGGCCGCCGCCCGCGTGCTTGGGGAGGTCTGGACGGGAGCAGCCCGTCCCTCCGCCGGGCTTCACACCCGGGAGATTCCGGGCATTCTGGCGCTCCAGACGCTGGATCAGGAGGCCCGTCCCTTTGCGGCCTTTCTTCGGGGAGCCGTGTGGAGCCTGAGCGACCTGTTCCCCGCCCTGCGCTCCTTTCTGGATCACCCGGCGCTGCTCCGTTCCCTGGCTCCCGCCTCCCGGGGCGCGCTGTTTCATCGGCTTTTCCGGGATACGTCCTCCTTTCCGCTTCAGGATCTGATGACGCTGGACCGGACGCTGCGCGCCCTGCTGCTCCAGATGTTTTCCCTGCATCAGTCCCTCCCCGCATGGGTTCGGGACGCCTCCTCCGCCTCCGGCCTCTGGCAGCAGGCGGTGCAGGCCTGCGGCCGGGCCGTGACGCTCGCCTCGGAATATGATGTCCGCCGGAAGGAGGCGGAGGATTCCGGAATCGACAGGGTGCAGCCCGTTCACCGGACTTCTCTTGCCGATACCGAGGAGGAGGATCTGCTCCGCAGGCTGGATCAGCTTTCCGCGGATCTCAGCGCGGCGCTGAGCCGCCGGGCGGAGGTTTTTGCGCAGGCCGGCGGCTTCCTGTCCCGCTGCGCGCTGGAAGACTGTCTGGCCAAATGCATTTCGGCGGAGACGGCCGCCCGGCAAAAGCTGGCCGGCATGCCCTCCGATTCACCGGAGGAACGGTATGCTCTGGGCATGCAGGAGCGCCGTGTCCGTCTGCTGGCCGCGGCGGTGGCGCGCTGCCGCCAGGATCTCGCGCAGACCGCCGTCTGGCCGGCCATCGCCCAGGCCGGAACGCTGAAGGCCGCCTCTCCCTGGGCCGGGGAAATCCTGGATCCCGCTCAGGCGGAACAGCTGATGAACCTCCTGACGGCGGAAGGCGAAGCCGCCGTTTCCGCGGCCCGGGCGGTACGGGACGGGCTTCCCTCCCTGCTCAGGGGATATACCCTCATCGATGCAAAAACGCTTTTGAAAAACCTGCTGGGAACCTGCCGCCAGCCGGATGCCTCTTCACCGCTCTGCAGCCTGATGGCCGGGATTTTTTCCGTCTGCGGCGTGGAGATTTCCGGGCTGCGCTTTCAGAGCGTGGGCGATCTGCCTTCCCTTTCGCTTCTGCCCGATCTTACGGAGGGGGAACGCTTCTTTTCCCTCTCCGCCGCGCCGGCGAGGATGCTGACCGCCGCGCCCCGGGATGATACCGCCCGGATCCGGGGCCTGCTGGCCTTCATGATCCTGCGGCAGTACCGGAAGCGGAACCTGAACGAGGCCGCTCTGGAGCTGGTTCCCCTTCGGGCGGAGACCTCCGTCCTCACCCGGCTCTATCTTTCCTCCCGTGAGGTTTCGGCAGCTTGTCTCTGCCTGCTTCGCTCCGGGGAGGGAGAGGAAATCCGCCGGCTTCCCCTCGCGGTGCTGCTGCCGGGACAGGGGCTCGAACCCGCGCGGCTCCAGGCCGCCCAGCTCGATCTGGTGCCCTCCTTTGTTTACTGGCTGGACAGGGAAAACCAGACCTTCCTGGATCCCTGTCTCTGGCTCAGCGAAGGGGACCGTCAGGTGCTTACGGAGCAGCTGACCCGTCTCCGGGCAGCCCTCAACACTCCGTCCAGCCGCGCGTTCTCGGGGTTCCTCAGCGACTGGCATAGGGATATTCTGCAGCTTCCCCGTCAGCAGGAGGACGACTGCCTGAAGCAGCGCCTCCGGATCGCCTGCGGGCTTCTCCGGCTTCCCTCCTGGCAGAGGGAGCTGCAGCGCGTTTCGGCGTTTTACGAGTCTTCCCTTCCGGAGGATCCGGTCTGCGCCGCGCTTTGCGGCCGGGAGCGTTTTGAGGCGGCGTCTCCGAAGCTGCTGGAGGATGTGCTCTATGTTTTCCGGAGCACGCCGCTGGCCCGGGAGCACGCCCGGCATCTGCTGGAAACCTGCCATGCCCCCGGAGAGGAAGTCCTTTTGGCCTCCCTCGATACGGAATGCGATATCCTGCTTCATTCCTCCGACGATTATCATGAGGCGCTGGCCGAGGGGCTGGAGTCGCTGCTCCGCCGTTTCCCCGGCGCGGATCCGGAGGCGGTTTCCGCGGCGGAGGATCTGCTGCGGGAGGCACGGGAACCCATCACGGATAAAATCACTGAGCTCACCTGGCCCTGGGACACGCATTCCGCCTCCGTGCTGACCATTCTGCGGGAATGCCTCGGTGCCGATCTGGCTTCGGCAGCGCTCCATGCCTTCAGTGAAAAGCTGGCGCTTTTCCCCGCCCGGGGCGGCGAGATTCTGGGAGATCTTCTTCTCTCCGGCTGCTGCACGCTCCGAAGGGATTCGGCCGCTCCGGAAGAGGAGAACGTCTCTCCCTCCGAAGACCCCGTGCCCTCCGAAACCGACAGTCTGGTCCGCTCTGACGCAGCGCTTCCTCCGCTCAGCCCGGAGTTCATGACCGTCCTGTGCCGCAGCGCCCGCGGGCAGAGCCTGATTCAGCCGGGCTTCCTGGCGCTGGAGCCGGAGGGCAGCGGCGTGCGTGCCGTGCTGACCCTGGAGGGCGCCTTTACGCTGAAGCTGTCCCGGGTCTATTCCGCGGAGGAAATCCGCACCTTCTATGCCCACGATCTGCCGACGCTGGCCCTCTGGCCTTCCATGCCCTTTGCGCGGGAGGACTGGCATGCCTATTTTTCCTTTGCCCATGCCCCGCAGGAGTTCCGCTTCACGGCGATTTCAGAGTCCGAGGAGGTCCCGCTTTCCGGCAGTGCTCCCCGGCTTTCCACCTGCCAGCGGGATTTCCCGCTCTGTTACCTGGTCTTCTTCGGAGAGGAGAGCCTCGGTGCGATTCCCAACCTGCTGCCTCCGCCGGAAATCCCTGAGCAGGGCGACTGGATCGCCTGCCTGGATTTCGGCGCCTCCGCAACCTCCGTCATTTTCACCGACGGGTCGGCCCGGTGGCCGCTCCAGGGACCCGTCGCCGTGCGGACGCTGCTCCGGAATCCCGCGGCCTCGGAAGGACTGCTCCGGCGGGAATTCCTGCCCGCCTTCCCGGTCTCCGCGCTTCTGCCCGGCGCCCTGCGCATCTTCCGCAGCAGCCTGGACGGAGAGGGTCTTCCGCTCCGGGACAGCGTGATCCTGATGTCCTCCTCCCTGGGCGATGTGCTCGATGTCCCGCCCGACGCGCTGTATACGGATTTGAAGTGGAACGGCGAAAAAGGCCGGGCCGCGGGGCTTTATCTGCATCAGGTGATGCTCATGGCCGCGCTGGAAGCGAGGTGCGGCGGCGCCCGTACGCTCCGCTGGCGGACTGCGGTGCCGCAGGAGATGCCCCCGGAGGGGCGGGAGCGGCTGGCGGAAACCCTCGAAACCCTTGCGGTCCTGGTTTCCGGAGAAAGCGGGCTTCCACTGCCGGAGAAGGAGCCGCCCGTCGCCTTTGCCTCCGAAGGCAGCGCCATGGGCGCCTACTTCCGTTTCTGCTCCCCGGAGCAGACCCGCGGGGGCTTCATGACGCTGGACCTGGGAGCCGATACGGCGGATCTTTCCCTCTTCCTGCAGGGGCATGAAAGCCCGGTGCGGAGTCTTCAGCTGCCCCTCGGGCTGCACAATATGCTGCTGCCCGATCTTCTCCGCCGGCCCCGGATCCTGCAGGAGGATTTCGGTCATGTGGAGGGCGGCGCTTTCATGCAGGATCTTCTCAGTCTCCAGGGCCTTCTGGAGCGTGCCCGGAAGGATCCCTCCGCGCTCCGCCAGGCCCGCTACGCGCTGGATGCGATCCTTGCGGATCATTTCCCCCTGTTTTCCGAGGCGCTGACCCGCCGGCGCGCCGCCGGGGCTCCCGGCCGGACCGGCGCTCTGATTCTGCTGTATGAAAGCTTCCTGATGATGCTCAGCGGTCTGCTGCTTCTGGGGCTCGCCGGCGACGCAACCCGGAACGACCGGCTTCCCGAGTCCATGACCCTTTTCCTGGCAGGCCGCGGCAGCCTGCTGACGGAATCTCTCAGCATGCAGGCCAAGACCTCTCTCTGGAAGATCCTGACCATGTTCCGGAACAGCCGGGTCAGCTCTCTGAATCTGCTGTTCTCCGCGGAAAAGAAGCTGGAGCTTCCGGTCGGTCTTTCCGTGCTGGACCGGCCGACGGCCGCGCTCCCGAAGCCGGACGCGTCCCCCGCGGCGGTTTCCGTCCGTCCCGAGAAGCTGATGCCGGAGTTCCTGCTGCGTTTCCGCCGGGAGTTCCCGGAGGAGTCGGCGCTGCTCTTCCCCGGCGTCTATGCCAATGACTATTACACGCCCTTCACGCCTTACGGACAGCTGATGCTGTCCCAGGCCCTGCAGGCCGCTTTCGGCGGCCGGGACATCGTTCGTCCCTTCCCGGCGCTGGTGTCGTGTCTGAACCACCTGCTGGAAATGATTCAGGAGATGCCTCCCGCGCCTTCCCCGTTCCCCGGGCCGGTCCCGGATGCACCCTCCTTCTGAAAGGATGATTCCCTTGATTGAGCATCTGACCTCAGCCAAAAACCCCCGGGTGCTGGCCTGGCGCTCCCTGAAGGAGCGGAAAGGCCGTCTCGCCCACGAATCCTTCCTGGCGGAGGGGGACCGAATGGCCGCCGAGGCGCTGGCCTCCGGTTTTCCCGTGGAGGCGCTGCTGCTGCGCTCGGACCGTTTTCAGGAGCTTTCCGGGAGTACCGCAGATTCCGCTTCCTCTCTTCCGCAGGAGGAGAAGACGGATCAGCGGATCCGTCTGACGGAGCTCCCTCCGGAGCTTCCCGTCTTCGTCCTCCCGGACCATGTCTTTGCCTCCCTTTCGGATACCAGAACTCCCCAGGGGGTTGCCGCGGTGGTCTCCCTGCGTCCCCGGCCTCTTCGGGGCAGCCGGTTCATCGCCCTGGACGGCGTGCAGGATCCCGGCAATGTGGGTACCATCCTCCGTACGGCGGATGCCGCGGGGCTGGACGGCGTCCTTCTGAGTCCGGAATGCGCGGACGTCTTTTCTCCCAAGGTGCTGCGGGCCACCATGGGCAGCATATTCCGGGTTTCCCTGGATTTCCCGGAGGATCTTGCCGCCCGCCTGATCTCCCTGCGGGAGGAGGGCTTTTCCGTCCTCTCCTCCCAGCTGGACGGCGAACCCTTCTATGCCCGCAGCGGTCTCTCTGAAAAATGGGTCCTGGTCATCGGGAACGAGGGCAACGGGGTCTCCCCGGCCGTACGCGCGGCCGCGACGCACCGTCTCCGGCTTCCCATGCGCGGCGGAGCGGAGTCCCTGAATGCCGCCATCGCCGCCGGTATCATGATGTATGAACTAATGAAAGAATAAGGAGGAATTTCTCATGGCAGTCATTACCCTGAACCCCCGCTCCGGAAAAGGAACCATCAGCAAGAACATCTACGGGCATTTTTCCGAGCATCTCGGCCGCTGCATCTATCAGGGCCTGTATGTCGGAGAGGACAGCCCCATCCCGAACCTTCGGGGCATCCGGAAGGACGCCGCCGAGGCCCTTCGGAAGATCCATGTACCTGTGCTGCGCTGGCCCGGCGGCTGCTTCGCGGATGAATATCACTGGCGGGACGGCATCGGCCCCAGGGAATCCCGCAAGCGCATGGTCAACACCAACTGGGGCGGGGTCGTGGAGGACAACTCCTTCGGCACCCATGAGTTCATGGATCTCTGCGAACAGGTCGGCTGCGATGCGTATATCAATGCCAACGTGGGCAGCGGCACCGTCCAGGAAATGGCGGAATGGGTGGAATATATGAATTCCGACGGGGATTCCTCCGTCGTCCTGGAGCGCCGCAGAAACGGGCGGGAAAACGCCTGGGGCGTAAAATACTGGGGCATCGGAAACGAAAGCTGGGGCTGCGGCGGCAACATGCGTCCGGAATACTATGCGGATGAATTCCGCCGGTATCAGACCTTCTGCCGTACCTATGGGCAGAACAGGCCCTTCCGCATCGCCTGCGGAGCCAGCGATTTCAATTATACCTGGACCGAGGTCCTCATGCGGGAGGCCGGCCGGTTCATGGACGGGCTTTCCCTGCATTACTACACCGTCTGCGGAGACACCTGGGAGCATAAGGGCAGCGCCACGGATTTCTCCCTCGAGGAATACTACAAAACCCTGTTCAAGGCGGCCCGGATGGACGAGCTGATCGCCGGGCACGACGCCATCATGAACCGGTATGATCCGGACAAGCGGGTCGGACTGATCGTCGATGAATGGGGCACCTGGTTTGACGTGGAGCCCGGAACCAACCCCGGCTTCCTGTATCAGCAGAACACCATGCGGGACGCGATGGTCGCCGCCGTCACGCTCAATATCTTCAACCGCCACTGTGACCGCGTCGTGATGGCCAACCTGGCCCAGACGGTCAACGTGCTTCAGTCCGTGCTTCTGACAGAGGGCGACCGGCTGGTCCTGACGCCCACCTATCACGTGTTTGACCTTTTCCAGGCCCATCAGGGAGCGAAGGAGGTCGCCTGCTTCGTGCAGGCGGATCCCGCCGGAACGGAGAAATGGTGCATGAGCCAGATTTCCGCATCCGCCTCGGAAAAGGACGGAGTGCTGACGGTGACCGCCGCCAATCTCGACGCGGAGAAGCCGGCGGAGCTGTGTCTGACCGGCTTTACCGCCACGCAGTCCGCGGCCCGGGTGCTGACCGGAGACATCCGTGCGAAGAACGATTTCGATGCCTCTCCGCTGGCGGTCCGGCCCCTGGAGACCAGACTGGCGGACGGAAACGTCCTCCTGACGCTCCCCCGCTGCTCGGTCGCGGAGATCACCCTTTCATGAGTCCCGTAAATACCGGGGCGGAAAGCAGAACGGCAGGGCTTCCGGAACCGCTCCGGAAGCCCTGCCTTCGCTGTCTTCTTCGGGAGATGCCGGATCAGGCGCAGCTCTCCGCCGTTCTGCGGGAGCTGATTGATGGGATTCCGCCCGAGGACCGTTCTCCCGCCGCTCTGACGGAATCCCGTCTGCGGATCTGCCGGGACTGTCCGCATCTGCGTCAGGGCACCTGCGGTCTCTGCGGCTGCTATGTGGAGCACCGGGCCGAAAAAAGAAAAGCCGTCTGCCCCGCGGGGTTCTGGCGGCCCCTCCCGGATCCGGACGGAATTAAAGGCGCATAATTGTCTGTCCCGCTCCGGAGCGGAACATTTTTCATCCGATCAGAGCGGGACAGGGATCTATGTAAAGAACGAGGTCCGGTATCCTCCTTCGTTGTAATGCAAGTATACCCTGGGCAGGTTAACGCCCGGGGTATTTTCTGTGAAAATTGGGTGAAATCTTTCCCGGATTATCCGCATTTACGGCGTATCCGTCGTCGGAACCGCCTCCGGAACCTCCGCCGCAGCGGGTTTTGCCCCGGCGGAGAAGAGCACCGCACGCGTTTCCGCCCCGACAATTCCGTCCGCGTCCAACCCATTCCGGCGCTGGAAGGCGATCACCGCCTCCTTCGTGGCCGCGCCGTACTGGCCGTCGATCTCCGCGGAATAGTAGCCCAGCGTGTACAGCCTGCTCTGGACGTCCTTCACCTCCTGCCCCGTCCTCCCGGTGCGGAGCACGGGGACCGGCGTGGGCATCGAAGGATCCGGCGTCACGTTCATCACGCTCAGGGGCCAGTCCGGCTCCGGCGTCGGCGTGAGGCTCATCTCCAGCCGGACCTGTCCGATCACCGGAATCATCTGTCCGATCAGAATACCCAGCGCAATCAGCAGGACACCCAGCACAACGAGGCCGATGATGGTCTTCGGATTTCGCATGGATTCCGCACTCCCTTCAGTTCTCTCAGGCCGCCGTTGCTGCCTGCGCTGCGGCTTCCGGTTCCGCCCGTCCCGGGCGGCCGGTCTGCAAACTGTCCCTCCTGGCCGGGAAGGCTTTTATTTCTTCATGAACAGGATCCCCAGCGTGTTGGGTCCGCAGTGGACGCAGATGGTTCCTCCCGCGGTGGTGTCCAGAATCTCCCGGAAGTGGCCGTATTCCTTTACGCACTCCGCCGCGAAATCCGCCATTCCTTCTTCGCAGGGGGAATGGGTGATGAAGATCCGCTTGTAGTCAATATCCTCCGTCTCCTTCAGCACGTCCCGGATATAGTGCTTCAGATAGTGCTCATAGGAGCCGCGGTATTTCTTGCCTGGATTCATCTTTCCGTTGTTCACTTCAATTTCCGGCCGAATGCGCAGCATCTTTGCGCCCAGGGCCTCCAGCCCGCTGCAGCGGCCCCCGCGGTACAGATATCCGATGTCCTGCACCGTGAAAGTGGCGACCACCTTGTCCCGCCGGCTCTGCACAGCTTCAAAAACCTCCTGTGCGTCCTTCCCCATGGCGGCCATCTCGCAGGCTTCCAGCACCAGCAGACCAATTCCCGTCGAAAGGTTTCGGCTGTCCACCACATAAACGGAACCCAGCTTTTTCGCCGCTTCGCAGGCATCCGAGTAGCAGGAACTCATCTCCCGGCTGATGCAGAAATGAATGACCGCGTCCGCGTCCTTCAGCAGCTTCCTGAACAGCTCCTCATATTCGAACTGATTCACGGCGGCGGTCTGAACCTTCTTTCCCTGATCCACCGCTCTGAAAATATCCTCCGGAGTGACGTCCACCCCGTCCTTGTAGCTTTGTCCGTCGATGATCACGCTCAGCGGCGCGATCGTAATATCATATTTTTCCAGCAGCTCTGGACTCAGGTCGCAGGTGGAATCGGAACTGATCCTGATCTTCATGCTCAAACGCTCCCTCCTCTTCCCCTTCAGCGGCGAAGAACCCGATCATTATACTCCCAGCATCCTGAAAAGGCAATGATTCCTTTGTCAGCGTCCGCCGCTCCTGCTGCTTGTATGTTCGTTCCTGCCGGTACTTCGTTGTTGGTCCGGAGCCGTATTCTTCAAACCGGGGAATTGTGTTTATTTGCTCAGTCGGTAGGACGAACTGTTCCAAATGTCCAACTGGACTGGTAGGCCGAAGGTACGTAGACGTGGTGGCATGGCTCAGTCGGTAGGACGAACTGTTCCAAATGTCCAACTGGACTGGTATGCGTACGGTGCACAAGCGTGGTGGCATGGCTCAGTCGGTAGAGCACATCGTTCACATCGATGGGGTCGTTGGTTCGAGTCCAACTGTCACCACCAACAGCGGAGAAGCTTGAGAAATCAAGCTTCTCTTCTTTTTTTGTCCCTTCCCCATGGGGGTACAAAAAAGAATGAGACACCGGGTAC
The DNA here is from genome assembly GCA_902778055.1 of uncultured Eubacteriales bacterium. Taxonomy (GTDB): domain Bacteria; phylum Bacillota; class Clostridia; order Christensenellales; family Aristaeellaceae; genus Aristaeella. The sequence continues at coordinate 154,057 of CACYWL010000002.1, forward strand.
AAATTTCGATGTTAACGGAATGACAGGGTCACTCCGTGCACATCGATCGATGTGCACGGTTTGGCGGCTCGATGTGTACGAGTTGCCGGAATTGATGTGTACGGAATGCTGGCATGGGTGTGAACGGAATGAGTTGTGGGTGTGCACAGCATGGTAGAAGACCCCAAAATCAACTTGCCCTGTTCTTGCCCCGGAAAGGCGTCTGTGAGCGATTGTGTTGAAAAGCGAAAGATACCTGCGCTATGTCCAACCAGGCTCAGAACGCTGTTTTGGGGGCAAAGATGCGATGCCTGTAAAGAAAAACAGGGCCGAAGCCCTGTCGTTTGATCATTCCTGCCCGAGGAACTGCCTCAGGGAGACCCTGAACTTGATGTGCACCTTATACCCTGTCGCGACGTCCACACGTTCGATCAGGCGGGCAATGATCATATGCCTGGTTCCTATGTCAGCCTTCGCATAGCAATCGGCCCAGGAGACCATTTCATCAATCTGATCCTTTGTTTGTTGAGCACTGCTCTTCTCTTTTTCCAGCCGGGCCTTTGCTTCTTCCATGGCATGGCGGGCTGTTTGTAGTTTTTCCCGATGCTTGAGGAGCATGCTGTTTGCCACGGTCAGATCCAGCTGGCTTTCTCCGGTGAGCGCCTTCACAACCTCTTCCTCAAGTGCGGTGACCTGCCGCTGAGATGCTTCGATTTCTCTTTCTGCCTGACGATATGCAATTCTATGGGTCTCTTCATCCCTTGCAGTCGCCAATTCGACCAGGCGCTCATGAGGTACCGTTTTTACTCTGGAGAAGAAGGTTCTCACCTGATCTTCCACTGCCTCGTTCGAAGCTCAACAGCAAAGGGACGCAGGCCGGGGGCTGATATTCGGCGGCAGAGGTCAGCGGGCGCTGCCCACCTGCCAGATGTCGCGGTCGTAGTCG
>CACYWL010000003.1 GCA_902778055.1 uncultured Eubacteriales bacterium
CGGTTTCGGCAAGCGGCAGATGAAGAAGGTCACCGAAGGAGAGAAGTCTTCTTCCCGGCGTTTCTGCAAGCCTCACCGGATGATGCTGGTACAGGGCGACATTAAATATGTCATGAAGCTTCCGCTGGGCAAGAACGGTGCGAAGGTACAGTGCTATGTTGCCGCCCTGATAGATGACCATTCACGGTTCATCCTGGCATCCGGCGTATATGACCACCAGGACGCGGATATTGTGGAGGATATCTACCGGAAAGCAATCCTGAAGTGGGGCACTTTTCAATCCACATATGTGGACAACGGAAAACAATTCGTTTCCACACAGCTGATCCGGACGTTGAACCGTCTGGGGATCCGGCATCTCCGGGCGAAACCATATGCCGCAGCCAGCAAGGGCAAAATAGAGGTTTACAACCGGCTGATTAATGCTTATATCGCGGAATGCAAAGCTCAGAAGGTTAAAACCCTGGCGGAAGCCAACAAATACTGGGAGCTGTTCGTCGAGGAATACTACCACGACAAGGCCCATGAAGGTATTGCGGAGTATTACCAGAGCAAGGGCGTGGATGTTCCGGAAGAAGGCATTACACCCCGTCAGGAATTCAACCGCGACTCCGTATCCCTCCGATATCTTGATGCGGGAGCCGTTGGAGAAGCATTCCTGCACCACGAGACCCGGGTTGTTGACAAAGCCGGCTGTATCAGTTTCCGTGGCAGGAAGTATGAAACCAATCTCTCCCTCATTGGTGCCGAAGTGGAGATTGCCTACGATCCCATGGCAGCAGAGACGCTGACGGTATCCTATCCAGGAATTCCCTCATTTACAGCCAAGCCTCTGCAGATTGGCGAATACTGTGCTCAGAAGCCCGCGATTCCTGTCAGCATGCTGCCCGTAGAACCGGAATCCTCCCGTTTTCTGGCGGCGCTGCAGCGGAAGCACGAAGAAACGAAGCAGCACAACGCCGATGCCATTTCCTTCACGGCGTTCCGGAAGGAGGCGACAGACAATGTTTGAGGCCTTCTTTGAGATGCAGCACACACCATTCTCCCGGGATGTTCCGCCTGAGTCGCTTTACGAGCCCCCATTCCTGACCGATACCCTGGGCAGGCTGTCCTACGCGGCAGACCGGCAGCTGTTTGCGGTGGTCACCGGCGATGCGGGGTGCGGCAAATCCACACTGATCCGGAAGTTTGCCTCCACCCTGTCGCCGAAGAACTACATTGTGATGTACCTTTCGGATTCCAAGCTGACGCCACGGTGGTTTTACAAAGGGATGCTGGACCAGCTGGGCATTGAAGCCAGGTTCTACCGCGGGGACGCCAAGCGGCAGCTCCAGAAGGAAGTGGAAATTATCCGCGGCGTCCAGAAGAAGAAAGCGGTATGCATTCTGGACGAGGCCCACCTGCTGGAGAAGGAAACCATTGAGGAATTCCGGTTCATGCTGAATTACCGGTTTGATTCCGAAAGCCCCATGGCGCTGGTTCTGGTTGGCCAGACAGAACTGTGGGACAAACTGAAGCTGCAGCGGTATGCGGCCGTCCGGCAGCGTATTGATGTCAATTGCGTGCTGCGTCATCTGGATCGGTCGGAGACGGAGGAATACATTCGTTCCCATCTCCGGTACGCCGGCGGCCGTGAGGACCTTTTCACGGATATTGCGATGGATGTGATCCAGCAGGGATCCTCCGGAATTCCCCGGATGATTAACCGGATCTGCGAGAAGAGCCTGATGTATGCTAGCCAGCAGGGAAAACGGCTCATTGATGAACACACCGTCACCTTTGTCATGGAGCACGAGATGCTCGGCAGTGTGTGAAAGGGGGTGTTGATGAATGTACAAGCCGATGAGAGGCCGTAACGGTCAACTGTTCTATGTTTTTGATGAGGATGCCGCGGAAGAGCTCCTGGATTTCCAGGATACCTTCTCCGATTGCATGGACACCCTGATTGAGGCCCTTGAAAACCTCAAGGATGCCGTGCTCTCCATTGATGTTCCGAATATTGAACCGTTTCCTGAACCTGAAATGCTGCCCGAGCCCGATCCGGAACTGTTTCCTGAGGAGGATGTAGATTCGCAGCAAAACGATTTACCTTTTTGAATGGATGAATCAGCAAGCCAGGGGTAGCGATGATGCCCCTGGCGCTGCTGATGACAAGGAGTTGATCTGTTCAGTGACAGAATGATGGAGCAGTTGGGGGACAATCCAGGAAATCTTTAACAGGATAGTTTCCATGCTTCAAGAGCGAATTTTGCAGCGATTGAGTATGCAGGAATACAGCGTCATGCTATATCGGTCCTTACATGCCCACCAACCACTACTCATGCTATATCGGTCCTTACATGCCCACCAACCACTACATTCAGAAGAAGATGGAGGAGAAGGGACTGTTCGCAGCCTATACTCTGCACGAATTGCTGGACGAACTGGATGTGATTGAAAGCTTTATGGAACCGGGGAAAGCCCCGATTCAGGGTGAGGTATTGAAAAAGCAGGAACAGATTTACCGGGACCTAGATGTCACGCCGCTACTCGCGGCAGGGCAACCGGCGGATTCATAGTTATGTGATCCGGGAATTCAGGTTCCACGTTATAATTCAACCGGGAATGCAGGATACAAAGCATACAAGATGATCACAAAATTGTTGGTGAAGGCATCGGGATCAAGATGATGAATATAACAAGGAAACTATGAATGAGTATCCTCAACAACCCTAAATAACTTTACCCACGGTGAATGTTGCATAATGAAAATGTAGAAAGGCATTTCGGTCTTGCAAAAAACACCCACGGTGCCGGTGGGGCAAGGAAGGACATTAGAAATGGCGAAAACAGCATTTGAAAAAGCTGTAGAAAAACAAACGAAAGAAGCTCAGAAAGCAGCTCGGGAAGCAAAAATCCGCGAAAGAGCTTCTGCCATAGTCAATGCTCAGCCTCTGGTATCCGGCTTTCAAATCATGGATCAGGATGCAGAAGTAGTGTTGAAGGCTATTCTTGATGCATATGACGGCAACGAGAACAACTATATTGGCGGTTTCGATCGGGACTTACTTCCGCGATATCTTCAGGATTCGGTTGGCGTGGAATATGAAAAGCTTCAAATGTATGGGATGCTGTCAAGCGTTCTTCAGTACCTTTCCGGAGCAAACCTGACGATTACGGAGAGAGCAAAATCCTATTTTGATGATAAAGAAACTGCACTGACGAGAGCAGAAGAGGATAAGAAGGAGCAGCGAAGAATAGCAGAGATCGAAGCCTCGACGCATATCCACAAGCAATACGACGTTTTTATCTCACACGCAAGCGCAGACAAGGAAGACTATGTAGATCTTCTCGTTATGGCTGTAAAAAGACTTGGAATAAACGTCTTCTATGATACGGATGTCCTTTCCTGGGGTGACAAGTGGAAAGAAGTCATTATTCAAGGTACTGCCGATTCAGAGTTCGCAATTATAGTCATTTCAAAGAATTTCTTCGGAAGAGAATGGACGGAAAAAGAACTGACAGAGTTCTTAAGCCAGCAGAACGAAAGTGGCCAGAAGATTGTACTTCCTTTACTGCTTGGAATAAGCATGGACGATCTGAAAGAGCATTATCCAGAGCTTGGTGATATTCAGTGCATCAGTTCTGAGAAGTTCGGCAAGGAAGAGATTGTCATTCTTCTTGCCAAAGAGCTGATTAAAAGGTACAAGTAACACCCCTCTCTGTGGAGCCCTCTTTCCACAGGAGAAAAACCACAGAAAGGAACCACCACAATGACTACCTATCTCACTACAGGCTGTGCGGGCTTCATAGGAACAACGTTTGTTCATTACATGCTCAGCCGCTATACCGACATCAGGATCATCAACCTGGACGCTTTAACATATGCCGGTAACTTGGAGAATCTGAAGGATCTGGAAGATGATCCTCGCCATATCTTTGTTCACGGTAATATCTGTGATAAAGAGCTCGTCGCAAAGCTCATCGCGGACTACGATCCCGACTATATCATCAATTTCGCAGCCGAGTCCCATGTGGACCGCAGTATCGCCAATCCGGAGATCTTCGTGACTACCAATGTTATGGGCACGGTCAATCTTCTGCAGCGGGCGAAGGAAGCCTGGTATGATGCCGGGCAGAAGACTTGGAAGAGCGGGAAGAAATATGTGCAGGTGAGCACCGATGAAGTTTATGGTGCGTTGGGAGCGGAAGGTTTCTTTACTGAGACCACGCCGATCAATCCACACAGCCCCTACTCATCCTCCAAAGCATCTGCCGATCACTTTGTGAAAGCGTTCCATGATACATATGGGATGCCTGTGAACATCACGAGATGCTCGAACAACTACGGCCATTTCCAGTTCCCGGAAAAGCTTATTCCGCTGATGATCAACAACGCAAAGAATCATAAACAACTCCCCGTCTATGGTGACGGCATGCAGATCCGCGACTGGCTCTATGTGGAAGATCATTGCAAAGCAATTGATATGGTAGCGACAGCAGGGCGTGTGGGTGAGGTCTATAACATTGGCGGACACAATGAGCGGCCGAACATCTTTATTGTGAAGACGATAATACATCAGCTCTCTGAGCGGCTCCATGATCCAGAGATCAACGAAGGCCTCATCAAGCATGTGGAAGACCGTCTTGGCCATGACCGGCGCTATGGAATCGATCCGTCCAAGATCAAGGCCGATCTTGGCTGGTATCCGGAAACCACTTTTGAGGTTGGCATTGTGAAGACCATCGACTGGTATCTGGACAATCAGGAATGGATGGAGAGAGTTACATCAGGTGAGTATCAAAAGTACTACGCTGAGATGTACAAGAATAGGTAAAACCCCGCTGTGTTGGATTGAACACAGAGATATAGGAGCCGATCCAAGGCCTTAGGACAGTTGAAGGTCTTTGTAACTGGTGTTAATGGGCAACTGGGACATGATGTTGTCAAGAAGTTATTGCAGCGTGGACATGCCGCGATTTGCAACGGTAGTGGTCAAGAGTACAAAGGAGCAGATGATTTGAAGGTATTTGTAACAGGAGTTGGAGGACAGCTTGGGCATGATGTTGTCAATGATTTGATGGCACGTGGTCACGAAGCTGCAGGAAGCGATATCCAAGAAACGTATTCGGGTGTGGCCGACGGGAGCGCAGTAACTGTTGCACCATATGTCCAGCTGGATATAACGAATAAGGATGCAGTAATCAAGACGATAGAAGAGATCAAACCGGACGTTATCATCCACTGCGCGGCATGGACCGCTGTTGACGCGGCAGAGGATGAGGAGAATCGAGAAAAGGTTGATAAGATTAACCACCTCGGTACTCAGTACATCGCTGAAGCCGCGAAAGCCGTCGATGCGAAAATGGTCTACATCAGCACAGACTACGTCTTCGATGGTCAGGGTGAGCGTCCCTGGGAGCCGGATGACAAGTGCTACGCACCGTTGAATGTTTATGGGCAGAGCAAACTGGATGGAGAACTGGCGGTAGCCAATACATTGGAGAAGTTCTTCATTGTCCGCATCGCTTGGGTCTTCGGCCTGAACGGCAAAAACTTCATAAAGACGATGATCAATGTGGGCAAGACTCATGATGAAGTTCGCGTCGTAAACGATCAGATCGGCACACCGACTTACACATTGGACCTGGCAAGACTGCTGGTCGATATGGTCGAAACGGAAAAATACGGCTACTACCACGCTACCAATGAAGGCGGATACATAAGCTGGTATGATTTCTGCTGTGAGTTCTATAAGCAGTATGGGCTGGAAACTCAGGTCATCCCCGTGACCACGTCGGAATATGGGCTAAGTAAAGCAGCACGTCCGTTTAATTCTCGACTTGAAAAGTCGAAGCTTGTAGAAAATGGCTTCACACCGCTCCCTGATTGGAAAGACGCGGTAGCAAGGTATTTGAAGGAGGCGGAGCTGTGACATGGGCCAGATAACTGTACAGAAGAACCTTGATGGAATCGAAGGACTGCACCTTATTATTCCTACCGTTCACGGGGACAGTCGTGGATATTTCGTTGAGACATACAATCAGAAGGACATGGAGGAGCAGGGGATCAACATCACCTTTGTTCAACACAATCAGAGCATGAGTACGAAGGGGGTTCTCCGAGGCCTTCACTTCCAGAAACAATACCCACAGACGAAGCTGGTTCGTGTGATTAAAGGTTCTGTGTTTGACGTTGCGGTGGATCTGAGAGCTGACAGCCCAACCTATGGAAAGTATCATGGCGAGATCCTCACAGAGGAAAACAAGCATCAATTCCTCATCCCCCGTGGATTTGCTCATGGATTTCTGGTGCTGAGTGATGTTGCAGAGTTCTGCTATCTCTGCGATGACTTCTATCATCCTAATGATGAAGGTGGCATGGCCTGGAACGATCCGGAGATCGGCATTCAGTGGCCGAAACTGGAAGGAGAGTATAAGGGAACAGCGAGTGCTGAAGGCTATACTGTTGACGGCACACCGCTGAACTTGAGTGAAAAGGATCAGAAGTGGCTCGGAATTAAGGACACATTCAAGTTCTAAAACCCTCACCTGTGGGTGACTACGGGTAAACAGCCTTTGAGGCATGAAAGGAAAAGACGATGAAAGGTATTGTACTCGCCGGAGGATCCGGTACCAGACTGTATCCGCTGACGAAGGTCACGAGTAAACAGCTTTTACCCATATATGATAAACCCATGATCTATTACCCGCTGAGCACGCTTATGCTGGCAGGGATCAAGGATATCCTGATCATCAGCACCCCGGATGATACTCCGAGATTTGAAGCCTTGCTGGGTGATGGCAGCCAGTTCGGAATCAGTCTCAGCTATAAGGTTCAGCCGAGTCCGGATGGACTCGCGCAAGCCTTTATTCTCGGCGAAGAGTTCCTTGGCGGAGAAGCCGGAGCGATGGTGTTAGGCGACAACATCTTCTATGGGAACGGGTTCAGGACGTTGCTGAAGGCGGCAGTGAAGGATGCCGAAAAAAAACGGAAGAGCGACTGTTTTCGGTTACTACGTTCCGGACCCGGAGCGGTTCGGCGTTGTCGAGTTTGATGAGAACGGGAAGGCTCTGAGCATTGAGGAGAAGCCGAAGGAGCCGAAGAGCAACTATGCTGTAACGGGTCTATACTTTTACCCGGCAGGTGTGAGCAAGCGTGCGAATATGGTTCAGCCGAGTGCCAGAGGCGAGCTTGAGATCACCACACTCAACGAGATGTATCTGAATGATGGACTACTTGATGTTCAGCTACTGGGACGTGGTTTTGCCTGGTTGGATACTGGGACGATGAGCAGCTTGCTTCAGGCAGCAAATTTTGTGGAAATGATTCAGTCTCGTCAGGGGATTACCATATCTGCACCCGAAGAAATCGCATACATCAACGGTTTCATCGATAAAGAAAAACTGATGGAAAGTGCAAAGGCCTATGGAAAATCTCCGTATGGCGAGCATCTGAAGGCTGTTGCAGAGGGTAAGGTGCGGTACTAATCGTAAGCGGTAGATAATCCCAATCAGAAAGAATCCATACACTCGGGGAGGCGTTTTCAATTGGATAAAGCGGTCATGAGCGTCCGGATGCAGAAGTGGGCCAGGATTATTCAGGAAGCTGCAACCAAATAGCTGAGTCCACTAAAATCCAAGGAATTTCAACGGATTGAGCTCAATCGGATGAGTTCGTAGTACAAACTTGCTTAAAACTCAGATGTTTATGATGAGAAAACCAGGCTGCTGAAAAGCTTCTCTCTGACTGATGATAAGGTAAATCGAGCAAAGAGAGAATCCGGTTTCTTCGCCAATACAACCCACGGCGTAGACTTCGATGCTATGACCGCCCATGATTACTACAAACTGAGAGATGAGCAGGAAAAGTACTTCTCCATGATGAAAGGAATCATGGGAGCTGACCGTCAGCGCAACTGGTCAGAGCTTGGGAAAGAAGGTCGTCTGCTGATCCTGTTTGTTTCCCAGGTAATTGGCTGCTATATGGCGTATATCCGGAAGACGAAGCTCAGCAAGGAATTCCATTCTCTTCAGTCCATTCTGGATGAGATGCGCCCGATCCGGTACATCGAGCATCCCAATACAAAACCGACACTCACGCCTTTCGTTGGAGACCAGGTTAAGATCTGTGACGCATTTGGTTTTGACATTCCCGATGGATGTGCTCCGGAATATGTGGTTCGAAAGACCAACAAGGGAAAGCGTGGGCGTCCCCGGAAGAACAAGCTGGTGGTCAAGGAAGACAATTTATAGTATAAAAAACACCAAAACTTAGAAATCCCTTTGGACAATTCGTTTTCTGATGAAAGAAATGAACTTGAAGAACCAATACAAACTTTTCTATTTCGGGATTTTGATTGCCGGAATGATAGCCTGTCTTATTCTTGCCGCGGGCGGATCGCTTGTCTGGTCTGATGAAGCGTTTTCTCTGGGAATGATTCGGTTGGGATACCGCGAAATCTGGAATCTTCCTTCAGTGGATGTGCATCCCCCGTTATACTACTTATATCTGAAAACCTTTACGGCTATATTCGGAGAGAGTGTATTCACCGCGAAGCTGGCATCTATTCTGCCATATCTTTTCATTCTGGCCTTCGGCGGAAGAAAGTTGCGGTATTTGTTTGACGAAGCTACGGGAATACTGTTCATGGTGCTATTCCTGTGTTTCACACCGATGCTCGGGTTTGCGGTGGAGATTCGAATGTATTCCCTGGGGGCTGCCTTTGTGTTTGCCAATGCGGTTTATGCTTATCTGTGTCTGAAAGAGGGGGGCAGGAGCAGTAACTGGCTGCTGTTATCGCTTTTCAGTGTCGAAGCCGCCTATACACATTACTATGCTCTGGCTGCTGCCGCGGTGACCGATCTTCTGCTGCTGGCTGCAATTTGCTGCAAAAAACCTGAGAATATCCGAAAATTTATTCTGGCTGTTGCACTGATAGGGATTCTGTATTTCCCATGGCTCCGTAACTTTATGGGGCAGATGTCCTACAAGATTGAGAACGAATTTAGGATTGGAAGAATTACCGTTAGATCGCTTATCAGTTATGCGACTTCTCTTTTCAATGTTGCGGGTTTGCGTTTTTTATCGGTTCCTCTGGCGGTGACATATCTCATTCTGTTCATTCAGGCATTGAAAAAGAAAGATATCCATCTGACGGTGATCTGCATTCTGACTGTTCCTTTCGGAACTTTTCTGATCGGCATGATCCTGTCCGTTCTGATTCGGCCAGTATTTGTATTCAGATATATCATTCCGGCAATTTCTCTGATTCCTATATTTACAGCTTTGACGCTGCGAGGATCCTTCCGGCGGGTGGATGGGAAGGTTCTGTTTGCGGTTATGCTGGTCTGCGGACTGATTCACTACGGGGGATGTGTAAAGGGTGAGTACAGGAAGGTCGAGCATCCCATGGATGGCCAGTGGGTGGCGAAGCATGAGGAATGTGATGCCTGGCTTGTACTGACATCGGATACACACGCATCTACCGTTTTGGCTTATTATGAGCGTGAAAAGACGATCTATACCAATCATCCGGAGTCCGGGGAAGCCAATCCTTTTCCGAATGTATATTTGGCAGAGAGGTTTGAGGCAAAGGACAGAATTGCCCTGATGCTGGAAACCTGGGCTGAAATTCCGGAGAAGATTCTGAAGGATTATGATGTTGAGAGCCGTGAATGGGTTGAGGATGGAGACGAAAGAAAGATAGGAGTTTATGTGATGAAGCGAAAATCATGATTGTAGTGACCTGGATGTTTTTCTTGTAAAAAAACGGCTCTGTGAAAATCTTTCTATAAATACCGGTCTTCTACAATTTGATGTAATTACCATGTCAAGTTCTGCACCCCCTCATGTAAAAGTGCTTGACATTTACAGATACCAGAAGGTTGATTTGAGACAAGGGGAGAGCCAGAGGCTTCCTTTACTGTGACGGAACCGCTGATTGCTGACTACGAGTATCGCAATCTTCATGGATTGTGGAAAGGCACGCTATTATGAACACAACGGATTTGCTAGCTTACGCCTCCTTTGTACTTGCGTTGATATCTGTTATCACTGTGATCCTTACCCTAAGACAAAACTCAAAGATGATTGAATCTTCGACTAGACCCGTGATTAGCATATACTCAGATGTGATCAATTCTGGATCTCCACAGGGGTTCTTCATAATTCGAAATTATGGTGCGTCTTCCGCGACAATTGAAGAGTTCGATTTCGACTACGATTTTTCCGGCTGTTATTTAGATGGAAAGGGCAAAGATTGGCTCAAAGAGTTGAAAGGTGCGGTATTGGCACCCCATCAATCGAGGATATGCTTGATGGACATTAGTAAGGTGAAAAAACCTGTGGCATTCAAAATCAAATATAAGTCAGCTTCAGGGAAGGAATACATAGAAAAGCAGACAGTGAATCTTCAGGCGGGGGCAATGGTTTCAGGCAAGGTACAATCCAGTAAGGACGAGCTGCACAGTATTTCTTATACGCTACAAGAGATGCTACAGAAACAACTCTGAAAAAATAATGAGTGGGGGAAGGAAGTTGGAATATAAGCTGATTAAACTTGAACCAGATTATTCTTCGGCTATGCCATACCTTTCCTTTGGATCGATTCCTTCATATAGGATATCAGATGTTGAAAGTAGCGAAGAATATGATTATCAAGGATTTGAATATGATAGCAATGCATTAGGTAAAGTCTGCAATCATGCAGCAGCAATGGCGAGACGGATTGAACGTGATAACGCTGATGCAAATGCACGTTCCGCAATAAGACGTGACTATAACAATGCGCTTAAATGCCTTAAAATTGGAAAGTATGGTAGAAGAGAAAGAATAGATAAGTTCACTGAATATATGCTCCAACAAGACTGGAAAACTGTAATTGAAGGCATATCAGCATTGTTCGAAATTAACGGAGCTACGAGTCAAGATAGTCTTCCTGATGATCGATTCATTCCAGATTATGGACAACTTTTAGTGTCGCATGGCGATTATGCTCTATTTATTGAAGACAATTATGAAAAGGCTGTTGAAGAGTATTTAGCAGCAACATATGAATGGCGTAGTAAGTATAATGGAAGAAGTGAAGGGTATTCTCTCCAGATTGGTTCAAAACATAAGATTCGAAGCTATGTAAACCTTTTCTCAGCAATAAGAGATGGCTCTTATTTGGAAGGAGATAATTCATTTTTATCTCGTCAAGAAAGAGAAATTGTTTTATTGTATAACGATATAATAACAAAGTCGAATCGACATGAAGTAGTCGTTGAAGACGTGGAGGGAATGATAGCACTTTTTGAAAAGTGTGAGAGCAACAATCATACAAGAAATCTAAATCAATATGTTTCGCATCCCATGTTTAACAATGATGAACTGAATACCCTTCGACTAATATGCGTGATAGTCCCACGGTTGTTTCAGTTGGCATTTCTAGACGAAGTCAAAATACTGTCCGAGGATGCTAAAAAGATACAAGATTCACTAAAAGTATATGCGCTAAATAATCTATTATATCTAAAGAATTCTGAATTCGAATGGATTCCAGCGGTGATCTATGACTACGAAGAAAAGCATCAGTGGAAAATACTTACCTCGATAGCAAGAATACAGGACGACATAAAAGAAATTAAGAAGAGGCTTCTGATAAAAGATAAGATCCCTGAATTGGCATATTACACTTCCTGGAAGACTTTTTCCTACATGTTGCCTTCAGACGAGGAAAACGCAGATAATTCAAACGTCGGTAAACTAAGTGTGATGCATCTTTCATATATGAACGATCCGATGGAGGGACAAGTAATAAACGAGTATTTGTTTGGCAAGCAAAATAAGAATGGCAGAGAACAGCTTGCGCAGCCATATGTTTTTATTAAGTGCTTTACACAATCAATTGATTACTTACCAATGTGGAAAATGTACGGTGACGATGCAAAAGGCTGCTGCATCGTAGTCGATTGGAATAGAACAAAGCAATTGAATGAAGAAAAGGAAATAGCCCTATATAAAGTTTGTTATCTGCGGAGGAAAAAAGGAGACTATTTCTTTGTTAAGAGTGATAACGGGAATGATAAGGTCTTAGATGATCTTGGTGTTCTGCTGGAACAGCTAAAGAAGAATGTTGTAGAGCTTAGAAAGATAGAAGGAAAGCGATTATTATCGGAAATACTTGTGGACTCGATTGCTTATCTTTTTAAAGATAGTTCATATTGCTACGAGAGAGAAGCACGGGTTCTATACTCATATTCTGATTACAACAAAAAGATTGAGCATACCAGGCAAAGTCCTCCAAAGCTGTTTGTCTACACAGACTACAGTGTTGCTATTGATGAAATTATACTTGGGCCTAAGTTTCAAGACGTTTACTTATGGTCACCATTTATCCGATCTCAAATAGAGAAAATGAATAATATTAATGGCTACGGACAAATTACAAATTTATCATTCTCGGAGATCAATTATAGATAATTTGTTAGCGATTTCCTTATCTTTCAGCTTTGGTGATCACCAATTCTATCCATCGTTGCTTTCTTTTATCCCAGAAAGATAAAAATAGACGCGTCAATTGCAACTTCCTTTATGATTAGCCAAAAGCCGGGAATTGAGAGGATAGATACATATACGATAACCGTTCGAAATCTAAGTGCGAGGGCGATTACTGTGAACAATGTGTATCTGAATTTTGGTGGGAAGAAAAATGGAAAGGTCTTTCCTGGTATGCTAAATGAAGGGAGTCTATTACAGGTGCATACAATACGTTTTCCAAAACGCTTAGAGCAGGGGGAAGCATTTGATTATTACTTACTGAGAGATAAGCTTAATAATGCACTTGCAGAGATAGAAAAGGAGCCGAAAGAATCAAAACTGTTTATTGTCGTTGATGAAGTAACAAAAGGAAGCAAATACATCTCTACAAGATGGAAGTTGAAGACATTTGTTCAAACTGAATAGTTACTTTTTTTTGAATATTAAGAGGCTGTTACCGAAATGGGCAGGGCAGCACAAAGGAAAATGAATCCGAAGAAAAACAGCATTATGTTCCGAGGTTTTATTTAAAGAATTGCGCCTTTGGGGAGAGAGATTAGATCTGGTATGAGTTTTATCTATGCAGAAAAGATTGAGGAAACAATTGCTATTTATTGTGATACAAAAATAACAACAAGCCAGAAAGGTGGATCTTTGTTTTCACAGTATATGCAAAAAATGATTGATAGATATGGGATAGCGAAGACAACAATTATCTGTCCTGAGATAGCTATTTCGTTTGCAGGTAATATTTCTAAGGCAGCGAGGTTGTTTCGCGCCTTATATGAGATGAAATCATTTTCTACCGATAAAATATATGAAATTGCTAAAGATATTTCCGATTCTGGCATTTCGTGTGATACCGATTTTATTATTGCAAGCTGTGAAGACGGGCAGGTACGTCTAGGATATGTCAAGGACGGTAACTGTATCAAAGACTGTCAGAATGTGTGGATTGGTTCAGAGACCGCGCATAAAGAGTTTCAACAGAAACGGCTTAAAAACAATAACCGCAATGCAAGTAATCGTACCAGTGCGGCCTTTCTTGATGTTGTTCAGGGATGTTCAGATAAGACAGTAGGTGGATTTCCAATACAAGTTCGTATGATAGAAGGGAAGTTTGAGTACGCATATTCAAAGACCCTCCAAATGGAGAAGGAGCAAACGGTAAAAGCTGGTGAGGCTGTAGTGTTTGACATGAGAAACTCGGAAGGTGGTTTCTCTTTCGAGCAATTGCCTATATCTGAGGAAGAGTTTATGTTAAGGTTTGACCAGATGCCACAAGTTTTATTGTATTCAAGATGCAAAAGAATACCGGAAGAGGCAGACAATAAATTGCTCTTTGGCTTGATGCTTCCGATGATATTTTGCAAGGATGACAATGGCGTATGGAGACGGTATAAATAAGACTAAATGTCTATTCATCACGTAATTCGCACTAATGCCATTTTTGCCAGCCGCTGACACCCAACAGACATTCAGGAATGCCTTGAAGTGTAGTTATGTGATCTGAGAATTCAGGTTAACTGTACATGGAATACCCAAATGCAGAATGATAGGGAGACGATCAATGATGGAGCAATTTTACATTACAAATGTTCATATTCAGAAAGTTAGACACCTTGAGAATTTGGATATTGTCATCACGCCTAATCAGGGTGAATTACGGCACCTGATTCTGACCGGTAAGAATGGAAGCGGAAAAACAAGCCTGCTTGAAGCGATGAGGACATATCTGAATTCTGTTTCCACAACGAATGATCCCTATGAGGCAGAAGAATATCTCAAGATGGATTGTAATAATTTGCAGTTTGCAAAAGAAACTCATTCATCTCCGGATGAAATTGATAAAATAGAGAAACGAATTGCTCTTTACAAGGATCGAATATCGAAGGCCAAGGCTGGTCTGGATCTGAGCTTCTCGCGCCCGGAAAAGGCCATTAGATCAGAATTTGAGGCGGGTAAGTTTATCCTTGCCTATTTCAGTGCGATCAGGAACTTCTCTTCTCCAGAACCTAAGCATGTCGAAAAGACAAATCTGAAGGATTATTATACGATTCAGGATAGTACCAGTTCCAAATTCCTCACGTATCTCCTGGATCTGAAGATGACACAGGCGCTTGCTATAGCCAAAAAGGACAAGAAAAAAGCTGATGAAATAGAAGCTTGGTTTGACAGGCTTCAAAGTATTTTGCGTGATATTTATGATGACGCATCCCTGCAGATACTGTTCGATGAGGACACTTTTAAGTTTTCCTTATCTGTGAAGGATCGAGAGTTCTTTGACTTCAATACTGCTTCAGATGGTTTCTCCGCCATCCTGGATATCGTCGTGGATCTGATGATTCGCATGCAACATCAAGATAAAAGAGTTACAGAGTTTTTGACGCCAGGAATCGTACTGATTGATGAGATCGAGAATCATCTGCATATGGAGCTGCAGCGCAGAATACTTCGAATTCTCACGGAACTCTTCCCCAATATACAGTTTATCGTGACCACGCATTCGCCCTTTGTGCTAAACAGCATAGAGAAGGCAACCGTGTTTGATCTGGAAAACCACACACTTATTCAAAATGGACTGTCGGATGCCAGTTACAGCGGAGTTGTGGAAGGCTATTTCAAACAGGATGAGCTTTCCCATACGCTTCGCGAAAAGATTGAAAGTTATAAGGCTTTGTCTCAGAAAGCTGATCTGACAGATGACGACTATGCACAACTGGCGATTCTTGAGACAAGTCTGGATGAGATCCCGGATTTTATCGATCTTGGAATTTCTACAGAGTATAAAAAACTCAAAATGGAATTCCGGCAAAGGGAGGCTCGGCGCTGAATGGTCAAAGTTGAGAGAAGTCCCGTAGCCCCTGCTTCTCTGGAGAAAGAAGCAAAGAAGAAAAACGGTAGCTACCGCGAAAAGGATGTTATAGAGCAACTGGAAAAGGACTTTTACGCAAAATGCTATATCTGCGAGATTAAACCGGTACAGGATCCGCAGGTGGAACACAGATTGCCGCATCATAGCAGAAAAATCCCGGAAAGAGTATTCGATTGGAACAATTTATTTTATTCCTGTAGCCACTGCAATCTTGTCAAGGATTCAAAAAGATATGAAGAAGGCATCATTGACTGTTGCGTTCGAGATCCGGAGGAGCTGCTGGAATTGCAACTGATTGAAAATCAAGTCAAAGTGATTGTGAAGAGCGAGAGGGATGCGGAAGCGATACGAACTGCAGAACTGATTGAAGAAACCTTTAACTCAACCAGTACCGGAATCAGAAAACAAGCGGGGCAGGTACGGCTGAATGAGTTACAGAGCACAATGAACGCTCTGTATTCGCAACTGAACTATTTCCAGGATAATCCATCTGATATTGTCACAATCCGCATGTTGAAAGGGCTATTAAACAAAGCATCAAAGTTTGCAGGATTTACAAGATCATATGCCAAAGCGCATGGCTATGAAGCCTTCATCCAATAATCACTATTCTTTGGAATAAGGTTCACGATGTATTACGATGACCATAATCCTCCTGACTTTCATGCAGGCAATAATGGTCAGAAGATCTTGGTGGATATTATTAAGGGAAGAGTTCTTCGAGGGGCATTTCCTGCCAGACAGTTATAATTTGTGTTAGCCTGGGCGGAAATACATCGAGATGAATTGATGCAGGATTGGGAGCTGGCAAAGGATAATCAGCCGCTTATCAGAATAGCTCCCTTGATGTAGGTCAAAGGGGGAAGACAATATGATGGACTACACTCCGCAGATAGTACAGGTTGTTCCTCATGAGGATTATACAGCTACAGTGTATTTCTGTGATGGAAAGATCGTGACCTATGATGCAAGGGCGAAACTGGATCAGGGAGTGTTCCAGGCCTTAAAGGACAAATCGTTTTTCATGAACAATTGTAAGATTATGAACGATACTCTTGCTTGGGACTTGACCGGAAACAATGATCCGGCTCAGTGCATTGATATTGATCCGGACTATCTTTATGGTCTGGAGTTTGCTGAAGATCCAATCGCTGTGTGAGAGTTGGAGATGGAGAGATTCTTCAAGAGCTTGGACATTGAAGGATGGGGCTTCAGTAAGGAAATCCCTTAGCAGGGGAGTCCCTTGTTCTGAGTAGGAACTGTATGGGAAGCAGTATAATAATCGTATATACAACATGAACTCCTTAAAAAGATCGGCTAAACGCAATCCTGCGATCTACCATTCAGTATTTCGCAGAGGGTGAAAAGGAAACTAGAAAGAATAGAAGTACGTTGGATAAAGGAAAGGTGTATATCAATGAAATTCTATCAAATTGATAACCAGATTGTTTTCAGTGACAAGTCCCTCAATGTCGGTACAGAATTGATCGCTAACATCACAGATGGCGCTCATGAAAAGCACGTTCCTCAGATCACTATTGAAGGAAATAAAATAACAGTTAAGGTCGGCTCCATCGAACATCCTTCTCTCGATGCTCATTATATCGAGTTTATTCTCCTTGTAACAAGCACAGGTATCCATACCAAGTGGTTGAAGCCAGGAATGAAGCCGGAAGCGGAATTTGCTCTGGTCGAAGGTGAGAAGGCCATAGCTGCGTATGAATACTGTAACCTTCATGGATTGTGGAAGGCAGAAGTGTGATGTCACTCTACCTTCATACTGGCCGTCCAACCAAAGCCGAAATCATTCGCGGTATCCTTGACTACTGGGATCCATGCAGGGCGCAGAATACAGAGGCCTGGTATCTCCTCTTCTACAATTATGAAGCTGAGACGATAGCGCAGATACTGAGGAAGAATAGTTCTCCTTCCACTGTGGCTAATAATATAAAGAAGCTGATAGATGCGAAGCTTGAGTTGGAAGGAAAAGAATACAGGGTTGATATGGAGAACGCCACAAGAGTTGCCAAGGCAATGATAGAAGCTGTGAAGAGGATGAGATGAGAAAAAGAATTTCAGACATGACCCCTGCTGACAAAGCTGCCTTTCTGGAAAGTGTCAAGAGATCAATGCTCCTCGAACATGGTGTGAAGTGGGAAGAGATGGAAAGGAAAATCCAGGACAACGTCGATGCGACGTTCGATGATGAGCGGTTCGGCAAGATGAGTCCTGATGACCAGATTGATGCTGTTTTCGCAAGAAAAGAAATCGGGAAGGAGAAGCCGTCTCTGGTGGACTTTCTTCTCTGGAGCGGGAAGTTTGTGACGCATTCAGATGTTGTGGAGTGGTGATATGATCCGGATCCGGGAATTCAGGCAGAAGCTATTACGGTTGTTTTGCCCTGGTCAGTAATGTGAAGATGGATGCCATTACCGCATTGGAGACTTACCGGAACCGGGATCTTGTTGAGAAAGCCTTTGGTAACCTGAAGGAGAAGCTGAATCTCCGAAGAACTTTGGTTTCTTCAGAAACAAGCCTGAGTGGAAAGCTTTTCGTGGAGTTTGTTGCTCTGATCTATCTATCCTACATTAAGAAGCAGATGCAGGACAACAATCTCTTTAAGGACTACACGCTGCAACAGGTACTGGACAAACTGGATGTTATTGAATGCTTTGAAAATCCTGGTGATAAGCTCCGGGTCGGAGAAGTGCGATCCAAGCAGAGCCAGCTGTATCTGAATCTCGGTGTCAACCCGCCGACACCTTATGCCGAGACCTCGTTATAATTGCTCGGGAATGCAGGTGTCAAGCCAGATCCAAAGCACTCAAAGAAGGAAAAACGATACCACGCATACGGATGGACAAACACTGGTTGGTATGTCCTCATATGGTACTGCTACAGAAATGGAAATCTGAGAATCATCGGCGGTAGGAAAATGAAATAGAAAATGTGCTTATAGAAGCGTTCACAAGCTTTTTAGAAAGAAAAAACGAGGGATCACCACATGGCAGAAAAGCAAATATATGAATCGGAGCTGAATTTTCTATTTAAATTCGAATTATCAGAACGAGGAATAGTCGAACAAATAGAAAGAGAACTTGATTTAATTCAGTTTTTCATCGGTAATTTAACCATAATTGAAAAGAAGTATTATGACATGATTGATTATCAAATAGTCATGCCGTTAAGAAAACTTCTCTGTGAAGAAAAATCGATTCTTCGTGATGTATGTCCGGATTTCAAAATGCCAGAGTTTAAAGGCGAAGTGCATGTGTTAGATGATGAGCACTTCCAGAGTAAATTGAGAATTAAAGTAACATCGTTTACTGTTGATCCTCAAGAGAAATGGATTCCATTGGATGATTGGCTTCAATCAAAAATCGCCTGGTTTGACAAAGAGCCAGAGGACGTCCCGATTGGTTTTGATGAATATGTTTTTTCCTTGATACGAAATAAAGTAAATGGGTTGAACAAGACACAAAAGGGAACCCTATCGGAATTTGATTCCTTCTTCAATTTCGAAGAAATGGAAATGAAAGACGGAAACAAATGCAAGGTCTATAGATTTATTTATCGAGAGGATGCACAGAAAAGGGAGAAGCTTTACAACATTTTAAAACAAACAGGATACTATGACTTGACTCTTTATGAATTTCTAAAGGGTGTTGCAGATGGCAGAGGAGCACATTTGGATAAAAGCATGGGGCCTTTATTGAAGATTGTAAATGTTACTCCATATAAAGGAATGAGTGTGATAATGGTGCTGGCAATTCAAACCATGTATGCTATTGCGAAGCAGGTCAAAGGATTGGAGCAGTACTTGCCGCAGGAATTCCCTCAAATGGAGTTTGATGAGCAAATGGCTCCAACAAAGGATGTCCTACTTCGATGATCGTTTCTACAATCCAGCCTACATTAACTATGCCTATTATGAACAGATGAAGTACACAATCAAACAAACAAATCAGCAGGTTCTACAGAACGATCGTGTTATGAAAGCTGCCCATGCATTTAGTGACATGCTGGATCAGATTGATGGAATGGATATAGAACACCAGGAGCAATTGTTCGGGATTTGTCTTGCGGAGATAGCAAGGCGGAGACAGTGGGGATAAAGAAACGAAACTATTCTGGCGGTATACAGCGTATTGAAATGACATCGGTTCCGGACGTCAATCGTAAATATGAATATATACAGGCTATCAAGGAATTGTGCGCAAAAGGCTTACAGATGGCGAACTCGAACCGCGACGGAAGGAAATAAAAACATGGCCATGTTCTGCAGTGAGCGAAGAGTTCTTTGCAGATATGAACAAGTTTGGAATCAGACACAATACAGAAGAACAGATAAAGCTAACGCCAAAGAAAAAGCCGATAGTGTATGATAAGCTCTTTGAAATGGGACTGTATGTTTTACATACAGAGAAAGTAATGAAGTATAAGGATGAGCTTGCGACGCTGAGGATAGCAAAAGATAAATGAGTGCTGGGAGATAGCAGATATTTGAAAGGGTGAATAGATAATGAGAGATTTCTATAAACAATCCTGGTTTATTATCTCTGCTATTTTCGCCCTTGCAGGAACACTAGCAACAATCTTTCTAATTCCTGGAGAAGTAACAATTGGCTGGAATTGGCTGACGATAATTGGTCTCATTACACTATCGGCTATCAGTATAGCGATACTCGCACGCAACAAGCTTAAGGATGCCTACAAAGCAGGAACACATTTTCAAGTCTTGGGTTTTATGGTGATAGATAATAAAGATACACTCTATTGCGAACCGAATGAGGATTTGAGATACGGAACCATAGTGACAGTGTATAATGATGAACCTTTCGACAGATCTATTTGCTATGGAATTGTCAGTAACGTATCACCACAAAGCGTTGCGGTGGAGTTAATTGCAGATAGCGCGAAGGATAAAGATACGTACGAAACGATTCAAAAAAATGACCATAGAGTAATAAAGCATCTTTATGTGCTTCCCAATGTTTATCGAGAATCAATTGATGAGTTGGCGAAACTAGACTTGGGGGATAAAAATGCCTAAGACAAGAATCAGAAGCAATAAAGCTGTTAAACGGTTAAAAACGAGAATATATAAAAGTTTTAAAAGGGATATCAAAGAAGCAGTGATTCCAGGGCAGAAAGTTCTTCTATATATGAAAACCAATAGAGATATTATCAGCTCTGATGGGAGAAAAATAGGCAAGGTGGAACGTGTCGTTGGAACCGGTACAATTACAATGAAAAATGATCAGGTATATATTTATTCACCTTCAATTGGTGAGTATAAAGCAAGGCTTGAAGATGAGGGCTTTCAAGTATTAAGCAGGAGTGGCCCAGCTCTGTATGCAAGACCAATTAAAGGATAGAATTAAACCATGTAAAGAGAGAAGGCGCGCGCATGTTTACAGATCGCCCGATTGAAAAGTCAAAAAACGATGTTTTAGACCGAGCTGCCTTCTCTCGGATGATAGGGAACATATTAATGTCCACAAGCAAAAATGAAAGCCTTTGTGTTGGCTTGATGGGACCATGGGGGAGCGGAAAGACCTCTGTGATCAATATGGCTATTGAACATATTGAATCAGAGGAACGCACACCACATATCAGTGTAATTCGTTTTGAACCATGGAATTTCACGACGCCTGATCAGGTAATCAGCCAATTCTTTTTTCAACTTGCAGAATTCTTTGGAGTTGACAATTCTGGGAAAGGAAAGATTGGCGAGGCAATAGCAAACTATGCTGGCGGGATAGAGACATCAGCTGTTTCCGCACTGCTTTCTGTTACTTCACCTTTGGGTTCCTTGCTTGCAGGACTAGTAAAATTCGTAGCACGAAGAGCAGGTGAGTCTCTTAAGAATTCTGAGTTTCAGAAAAAGAGCATTCAGAAACAGAAAGATGATATACAAAAGCTGTTCGAGAATGTTGAAGAAAAGATCATAATCGTTATCGATGATATCGATCGACTAACTGATGAACAGATTAGGTGTGTATTTCAGCTTGTTACGATTGTTTGTAAGTTTCCAAATATTAGCTACCTGTTATCTTTTGACAGAAGCGTTGTTGCAAAAGCACTGGATAAAGCGCAGGATATGAGAGGTGAGGAATATCTTGACAAAGTAGTCCAGGTCCCTATTAGTATGCCGCTTATAAGCAAGAACATACTGTTTTCTATAATGTCTTGTCATCTGGCAGAACTGATCTCAGCTTTCAAAATTAAGAAACCGGATGAGAGCAAGTGGCAGGAATATTATGGATATTGTGTTGAGCATCTAATAGAGACGCAGCGTGATGTATTACGCTTGTGTAATGGGCTTAATAGCAAGTTGATCATGATGTCAAACGATGTGGATTTTGCAGATCTTACCGTTTTGACGATCATCGAACAGCATGAACCACTATTGCATGAGTGGATAATACAGCATGGAACAATGCTGACAGGACAGCTGACATATGCGGATGTACTGGATCATGGAAATAGTGATCAGGAAAAACATAAGAGGAAGGAACGTTATATACAAGAGATTGGTACGGTTTTACGGCATAAAAACCGGTTCACAGCAGAATTTGCCATAGAAACTTTATGTATCCTGTTTCCCTCATTCAATCGGCGTATTGATGGTTATCATGGTGGATATGGGCAGGATGTACTACGAAAAGAAAACAGCGTTGGACATCCGACAAAGTTTGACCGTTATTTTTCCTTGAATATGGAAGCGGGTCAGATTTCGAATGTTGAGTTGCTATATATCATAAACGAAGCTTCCGTGGAAGAAATTGCAGAGAAGATATTTGAAAGAGACCGACAAGGGGTTGCTGTTGAGCTATTCGATGAAATACTGGCGCGGATTCGTTCTCTTAATCTTGATAGAGCAAAAATAATAATAAACAGCTTACAGTTAACAGGAGATTTATTAAAATCCGAATCTAGCAATGGTATGTTTCCTAGGCCGGCGTCAAGAGAAGCAGCATATCTGATCAATGAAATGTTGCTGCTGTTGTCGGATAAGGATAGGTGCGAGATACTGGATGAAATGATTTCCAGAATGGATGAATCCTCGTTAAACATTGTTTCCATAATCATAAACAGAGCGAGTGTTGCACATAATAGGATCATGGAGGATGAAAAACCGGATGTATATAGTAAATATCCTTCGCTTGGATCAGATGATGAGTATATGAGGATAGAAAGGAAATATAAGGAGCAGGTTAAAAATCTGCGGGAAGGGATGGATGCCTTCCAAGTTATTAGCAAACCAAACTTTATTCATTTCTACAAACGTTTCCCAGTTGGGAAAACTTACATTAAGCAGAAAATAAAAACCTCTCCTCAGAGTATTGTATATTACCTTGATACGACAGTAGGCGGGTGGCATCGTATAGGGGGAAAAGAAATTGAGGAGATTGAGATAAACGATCAATACAAGGAGTTCGTGTCAAAAGCAGAAGTAAACAGAGCTGTTCAGGTTCTTATCGAATCAAAGGAGATCATGAATCTGAATATTCATCAGCAAAGAACTGCAGTAGCTTTCTTAATGTCACAAGAAAAGGAATATTCCGGCAATGATAGACTGTATATGATGGAAGTCGACAAAAGAAGGAAGAAGCTGCTTGACTCTATGAAACCAGGGGATAAGCCCGGGGCAAGCGAAGGAAAAGAATGAACCCACTCTATGATCAAATCTTCAATCAGCAGTATGTGAATCAAAACTATCTCCAAAACCTCCAACTCCAGCACCATGCCGAGCAACAATACGAAATCGCCAAAGCTGTCAAAGCCCTTCACGATTATTGTGATGCTGCGAAAAAGATCGCACCGGAGTATCAGCAACAAGCTTTCTGGGCTTGCGCAACGGCGATATTGGAAGAGATGAAGCAATGATTCATCCAGAAGGGAAATGATAATATGGCGATACACAACATATTTCCAGAACCACCAATAACAATCTGGATAGACAAACAAAAATCTGGTCAGTTGAAAGAGGAACTTCCCCAATACGCAGAAGGGAATTGGAAACATATCCACGGTTTGCATTTTCAGTATGGTAATCTTGCCACCTTGTATATTCCGTATACGGAGAATTCGTGGCGAGATCTTTTTATTCAATTTGGCAATTCGACAACGGTGAGGCCGGTGGGAAAAGAGTTTCTATCTGCTGATGAGATTAACACAGTTGTGGATAGTTTTCTCAATGATGTACTTTTGCCATACCGACAGGATCATCCTGAGTTGAAAATAATGAAAGAGGGGAAAGAATTATGAGGTTTTTCAAAGTCGGAGACGAAATCATTATTGGCGGAGATCAGGGAGAAGAGCTGATGCCCAACACTACCGATGGCGCATATGAAAAGCATGTTCCGATCATTGAACATCATTCTGATTCAGTCCTTGTGAAGGTTGGCTCAGTTCCACATCCCATGCTCGATGTGCACTGGATCGAGTGGATCGTGCTGGAGACGGCGACGGGATATCAAAAGAAAGAGCTGAAGCCGGGAGATAAGCCCGAAGCATCCTTTGCTGTGACCGAGCCTGTCATCGCAGCTTATGAGTACTGCAACCTGCATGGACTGTGGGTTGGGAAGGCGTAAATATACATATATATTCCTTAACTTCCTGAATATTTAACACTCAAACTGTTGACACTCAGTTTTCATTGCCGAGAATGCGGGAAAAAACAATGCATTCCGGCATTTTTCTATTGCATTTGAGGGATGATAAATGCGGTACAATTATTGAGGGCAATTAACACTCAATAAAGGAGCAAATGATGAAGAATCAAATCACTGATCTGATCTCAGCTGCCAAGGACGAAGGTATTAACACGCTATTATCAAGTGATGTCTTCAAGGAAGCGGTAATTGAACTTGGAAAGAAAATTGTTGAAGAGCAGGCTGCGAATCTTATAGGTGGTTTATTATCCGCTGCGTCTCCGCGTGTTCACGGTATAATCCTTTCCTACAAGCAGAACCGCTTTGAACGAAACATGACGCGACTGGTTAAGGAGCTGACAAGACGGATTGAAGATCTTGAAATTAATTATGTTTCTTTATCAGATGATATGAGGGAACTGTACAAGACACAGTTCTCCGAGATGCTTCTTGATAGTGTGATTGACGAACGCCAGGAAGAGAAGATCAAGTGGGGAGTCAACGGATTTGTAAACATGATGACAGATGAATCGAATGAGAACATCATGCAGATCTTTTTTGATACCCTGACTGAGCTGACTGTGCTTGATATTGATACTCTAAAAATGCATCATATTCGAAGTGATCTCAACATATATGAGCTTCAGAAGAAGTATAACATCGATTACGATAGAGTCAGATTGGTCAAAGAAAAACTTGTACGCCTTGGATTGCTTACTCGCAAGAACGATGAGCAGCGTGATAAGAATATAGATGAAATCACAGAGTATTTACAAAAACTCGAACAGGACTCGAAACGAACGAGACCGCAGGGCGTTAAGCTGCCGAGTAGTATCAAAAAGATCAGTAATAATGATTCTTACAATATAACCCGATTGGGATCTGGTTTCTTAGCCAGCATCGGTGAGGTATGAGACTAATGAAGATACGGGTTGAAGGATTCATACCGACAAGGGATTTTGCAACGCACAAAGTTCATTCGGATCACGATCTGTATTATGTCTTTGATGATCTGCGGTATGGTCCGATTCATGAAGAAGGCGAATTGAGCCGAGAAGAAATGATCAAAGAGTTCCAGAAGCAGCATCCGATATTCCATGAGGACTATTGCAGAATCATAAAGGTCGGAGAAGAACGAAAAATTGATTGAAATGAATCGCTGTGGCCAACACGCACCAGAATTAACCGATCCAGATGAGATCATCTTATGGAACAAGATCCTCTCTCATTATTACGACAATATCGATATTATTTCTTTTAAAGATTTTGAAAGACATCAAAAAAGTCAACAATAATATGATTTCGTACTGGCAACAAGTGAAGGAAATCACTAGACTGATTTAACACTTATTAATCTGAGTTTTAAGCAAGTTTGTACTACGAACTCGTCCGATTGAGCTCAATCCGTTGAAATTCCTGCTGGCGGAGATCAGGCAACGATAGATACAGATTAGCTTGACCATCAAGTGTCCCTTTGATATGATAAGGGACAGCTTAAGGGACACTTAAAGGGACACCTTAAGAGAAAGATGAGGGAAAGCTATGGCACTGCCGATCAATGTGAGAGAACTGATAGAAAGCCGTGTGGTAGAGAGTACTCGTATTGAATATAAGTCTGATTGGGATCCGGAACCCATTATTCATTCCATTACAGCTTTTGCGAATGATATCGACAACTCCGGCGGCGGATATATCGTTGTGGGGATTGCAGAACAAAACGGGATGCCGAGGATTCCGATCAGCGGATTGAATAAAGGATCTATTGACAGAATTCAGAAGGAATTACTGAACAAATGCAATTTGATTGAGCCCAGGTATCTTCCGGTTGCCGAGCCAGCGATCTATGAAGGGAAGGACATTCTTGTCATCTGGATTCCGGGCGGGGATGACAGGCCTTATAAATGTCCGATCATGCTGAATTCGGAGAAAGCTTCAAAGAAAAGTGAGAAAGCCTACTACATTCGCAAGATGGCGAACACAATCCGCGCTAATGCCAGAGAGGAACGGGAACTCATAAGCCTCTCCAGAGATGTTCCATTTGATGACAGGATCAATCCACATGCGGATGTGGCGGATATGAGATCCAGTCTCATGTCGGAATTCCTGCATTCTGTGGGCAGTGAACTTTATTCAGGTTCCCTGACCAGGCCGGCGGAAGTCGTAGCAACGGATATGAAGTTGGTCAGAGGCCCAACAGAATACCGGAAGCCTGTCAATGTGGGGCTTATGTTTTTCAATGAAAGTCCGGATGACTTCTTTCCTTATGCCCAGATAGAGGTGGTTATCAAACCCGATCCGACGGGAATTGATATGAGGGAGCGTATTTTTAAAGGTCCCTTGGATAAGCAATTGAGGGATGCACTGTTGTTTATAAAAAACTCAGTGATTGAAGAATACGTAACCAAACTTCCGGATCAGGCGGAAGCGGTGCGCGTGTTCAACTGGCCATACCGGGCTGTAGAGGAGGCGCTGAGCAATGCGATTTATCACCGGTCTTATCAGATCCACGAACCGGTGACAGTTACGGTTACTCCTGAAGTGATGGAAATACTGAGTGTTCCCGGACCGGATATGTCCATTTCAGATGAGGATATTGCGAATCGGGTACTGATTTCCAGCAGATACCGGAACAGGAGAATTGGTGACTTCCTGAAAGAACTGAAAATGGTTGAAGGCCGGAATACGGGTATTCCTTTGATTGTAAATGCAATGAAACAGAATGGCTCTGATCTGCCTGAGTTCAGGACAGATGAGAGGCGTTCATATTTTCGCGTGATTCTGCCGATACATCCGGTTTTTGCTCATGAAAGGGTCGAGCAGCCTGTTCAGCCGGAAAGACGGAAAAACAGCCGCAGAACCAAGGAGGAAATCAGACAGCTCATTGTTGTGGCATTGAGGCAGAAGGAACTCTCTATGAGAGAGATAGCAGCACAACTTGGGTACGCTAAGCTGACGGATACGGTTCGAACTATCGTGAAAGAACTGCTTGACAGTGGAGTCGCCGAATACAGTTATCCGGAGAAAACGAACAATCCAAACCAAAAGATCAGGCTGAAATAATGCTTCGGAGGAAAGAACGATATGACCTTTGAAGCATACGCAAGAGACTGGCTGGAAAGACAGAACTTCATCCATCCCTCGATGCCCATTACATCGAGTGGATTATTTTCGTTACAGAAACCGGGTTCCAAATGAAATGGCTGAAGCCAGGGATGAAACCAGAAGCTGTGTTCTAGGTGGCTGATAAACCTGTGGCGGCTTAAGAATACTGCAATCTTCATGGGCTGTGGAAGGCGGATGTGTGATGTCACTCTACCTTCATACTGGCCGCCCAACAAAAGCCGACATCATTCGCGGTATCCTTGACTACTGGGATCCATGCAGGGCGCAGAATACAGAGTCCTGGTATCTCCTCTTCTATAATTATGAAGCTGAGACGATAGCTCAGCCACTGAGGAAGAATAGTTCTCCTTCCGCTGCGGCTAAGAATATAAAGAAGCTGATAGATGCGAAGCTTGAGTTGGAAGGAAAAGAATACAGGGTTGATAATGAGAACGCCACAAGAGTTGCCAAGGCAATGATAGAAGCCGTGAAGAGGATGAGATGAGAAAAAGAATTTCAGACATGACCCCTGCTGACAAAGCTGCCTTTCTGGAAAGTGTCAAGAGATCGATGCTCCTCGAATATGGTGTGAAGTGGGAAGAGATGGAAAGGAAAATCCAGGACAACATCGATGCGACGTTCGATGATGAGCGGTTCGTCAAGATGAGTCCTGATGACCAGATCGATGCTGCTTTCGCAAGAAAAGAATTCGGGAAGGAGAAGCCGTCTCTGGTGGACTTTCTTCTCTGGAGCGGGAAATTTGTGACGCATTCAGATGTAGTGGAGTGGTGATATGATCCAAAACGATTAATGGGGGATCATCCATCGCGGACAACTTTGTTTACGACCTGCATTCCCGGTTGAATTATAACGTGGAAATGCTTCTGGCCGTTGAAAATTAACGATTTTCGCCCAGTTTCTGCTTGCAATTGTCTGTGAACTTCCAGAATAATTAACCCGCTTTGGTGTGAGTCGGAATTTCCAGATTTTGCGCCATGGCGTGTTTTTTCTACACAATTGCTGGGGTTTCTGGTTGCGAAGCCGGGGCAAATGTGGTACCATGTAGCGGGATAATTAACCCGCTACAAGGAGGCCACAATGTACCAGCAGCAGAAAGTGGAAATTCCTATTTCGGAAGGCCGAGTAACGGTCAAAAATATCAAAGGAACGGGGTATGTGTATTACACTACCGGACATGTCTATTCACCGGAAGGGAAACGCGGAAATCCCCAAAGAGTTACAATCGGCAAACAGTGTAAAGACGATCCGACCAGCATGGTTCCGAATGAAAACTATGGGATCTACTTCGCAGATCGGATGCCGGAAGAATTGCTGGTGGTACCGAAGCGGAGCAGTTGTCTCCATATTGGTGCTTTCTTTGTTATCCGGAAGATTATTGCAGAATATCATCTGGACAGCATCATCGAAAAGATTGTCGGGAAAGATTCCGGGTTATTTCTGGATCTGGCGGCGTACACAATTGTTACGGAGAATAATGCAGCCCAGTATTACGACGGATACGGATTCAATCATCCGTTGTTTTCCAGGAATATGAGAGTCTACAGAGATTCCAAGGTATCGGTTTTTCTTCAGGAACTCAGCATAGACCAGCAGATAGAGTTTCAGAATGTGTGGAATTCCACCAGGGATCATCGGGAGAAGATCTATATTTCCTACGACTCTACGAATAAGAATAGCGATGCTGGAGACATTGACCTGGTGGAATACGGGCATCCTAAAGACGACGACGGAAAGCCCATATTCAATTATTCAATTGCCTACGATACAACAAACAGCATACCTCTGTTCTACGAGGCATATCCCGGAAGCAATCCGGATGTGAAGCAAATCCAGGAAATGTTGGAAAAGGCCAAGGGATATGGATATCAAAAGGTAGGATTCATACTCGACCGTGGATACTTCAGCTGTACAAATATCAAATACCTGGATGAATTCGGATACAACTTCGTCATCATGGTGAAAGGGATGAAGAAAGTTGTAAATCAGTTGGTCCGAAGCGTCAGGGGAAAGTTTGAACAGGACAGAGAAAAGAGCATAAGGAATCACAAGGTCAGCGGAATCACTGTCAAGAGCCCATTGTATCCGACAGATACAAAGGATCGCTATTTTCATATCTATTACAATAGCAGAAAAGCAACGACTGAACGGGAAGAGCTTGAGCAGAAGATAGACCGGTGCGCAAAGTATATCAAGAGGCATCAGGGCGATAACATTACCCTGGATAAAACGATGCTGAAATACTTCGATCCGGTCTATTACCATGAAGGTAAAGAAGATCAAAAGCTCATGAGTGCAGTGGAACGCACAGAGGTAATCAACGAAGAAATCCGGATGTGCGGCTATTTCGTCATCATTACATCAGAAAAAATGACGGCACAGGAAGCATTGGATTTATACAAGGGAAGGGACGCTTCCGAGAAGTTGTTCCGGGGAGACAAGTCATATCTCGGGAACCAAAGCATGCGGGTATACAGCAATGAATCCATGGAAGCAAAGATTTTCGTGGAGTTCGTTGCTTTAATCATTCGAAACCGCATCTATACATATTTGAAGAAAGAACAGGAAAGGAGCGAGACGAAGCAGAACTTCCTGACGGTTCCGGCGGCATTGCGCGAGCTGGAAAAGATCGAGATGATTAAGCTGTGGAATAAAGAGTACTGTTTTAATTACTCAATAACAGCAACTCAGAGAAAAATATTAAAGGCATTTGACCTGACACCGGCGAATATAAGAGATCAAGCCAAGTTGCTTGCGGCAGAACTGAAATCCATTGATGAAGGAGAAACGAAGATGGCTGCCGCACAATAGGGCATTTCAGGTGACAGGAGAGAATGACAGATGGCGCGCAGAGCAATCTCGATAGAGGAACAGATCGACCGGCAGGAAGCAGTCGTATTGGCCATGAAGAAAAAGATGGATGATATGAAGGCAAAATACGAAGCCGAGATAGAAAAAATGGCGAAGCTGGTCGAGAAGAAAAAGCAGATTGAGTGCAAGGAAATTCTGGAGCTGCTGAAAACCACGCCGAGATCATTTGATGAGATTAAGGCTTTTTTGAAAGGCGAAGAATCAGAAGAGGAATGAGAAAATGTATCATTTCTACGAGATCTTTGGTGATCGGGATTATGAGGAGAAGCTGACGACATCTTTCAAAGAAGATCGGCATAGTATAACGACAAAAATCAGCACACTGGTTACTTTTTCACCGAAATTTTTCCGAAATGAATTGGAAACAGGGCTCAGTATTCTGGGAATTGAGGAAGGGAACAGTCCAGAATACAGTGAAATGATGAGTATGGATGCTTTTGTAATCAATCCACTCCTTGACCTGTTGGACGAATATCAAAAAATGGATAAGATCGGAGCAAGATTCGCAGCTGAAGAAATGATAGAGGTTTTGCGGAGAAGAGAAGCTTGCGAGGACTTTCCGGAGAGTCGGATAGAGCTGATTAAGAGCGCTGCAGGGATCGGAAGAGCTTAAAAGAGACGATAGAAAAAACCGATCCCTTTGGGATCGGAAAGAATCAGATTTGATTGTAGCGGGTTAATTTTCGAGGAAGTTCACAATATATACTGTAGTACAGGATCAATGCAACGATCTGTTTACGAATTCTATCTGGGATGGAAAATAGATAACAAACCCCATAACAAACCCCATTATACCAAAAATCGATCAAGAATTGAGAAAAAATCACAAAAACAGTTGATTTTAACTCTAATTAGCGTATAATGGTGATATTCTCATTACAGAAGGGACGATGCAATGTGCTTCTTCAGTTTAACTTTAAGAATTACAAGTCCTTTGCAGACGAAGTCGTACTGGATATGACAGCTGCAGGCATCTCAGAGCTTCAGAGCCATGTTATTGAAGCGGGAAAGGAGAGTATTCTTCCCGTGGCTGCTATCTACGGAGCAAACGCTAGTGGCAAGTCAAATGTCTATGGAGCGTTTAGATGCATGACCATGTTTGTAACGAGTTCTTTTGAGTTTGGTGGAGATTCTGAAAAATTTGAAATCAGACGGCCGAAACCTTTTCATTTTTCAGTAGAATCGGAAGATTCAGATACACTTTTTGAAGTGTATTTTATGATTCCTGAGGATGAGAGCTTGAAAACATATAACTATGGCTTCTGTGTTAATCGTGAAGGCATTACGGAAGAATGGCTTAATGTGAAAGCAAAGACGAGCAGAAACTATAAAAGCATTTTCTACCGCAATGAAAGAACGAAAGAAACTGATCTAAGTGGATTGACCAAACTAAACAAAGAAAATATAAGCATTGCACTCGAAGATCAGGTCTTAATTTCTTCTCTAGGAGCAAAGCTGAGAGTTAAGGAATGCAAAATAGTTTACGATTGGTTTAATAACAATGAGTGCACCGACTTTGGGAATCCTTTAACTTCTATTGCTGGCCAGATGCGAGTTCCGAAGAAGTTTGTAGAAGAGTCAACAGAACAGGAAAAGATGGTCAAGTTCCTTTCTTCTTTTGATGATTCCATTAAAGGCTTTCATACTGAAAAAATCCAGGACAAGGATGACGAGGATGAGCCTGGAATGAATAGATGGGAAATTCAAACACTTCACAAAATGATTGACTGTGAAGAGTATGCAGAAATATCTCTTAGAGATGAATCTGCAGGGACGCTCAAAATGTTTTCTCTTTATCCAGAAATTCAAAGAGTTATGAAAACGGGTGGAGTATACTTTGTGGACGAACTTAACGCCAGACTGCATCCTTTGCTCGTACGCCTCATTGTTCTTGCATTTCTGAACCCTGAAAAAAATATAAAACATGCACAGCTGATTTTTACGACACACGATACTTGGCATTTATCCAACCATTCACTGCGCAGGGATGAGATCTGGTTTGTTGAAAAAGATAAGAATGGTATATCTACGATGTATTCTCTTGCCGATTTCAAAGATGAAGATGGAAAAGGAATCCGAAAAGATGAATCCTATGAGAGAAACTATCTGACCGGAAAGTATGGAGCCATTCCTACGCTCTCGGGTTTTGAGTTTTAGAAGGAGGAAGGATTCGATATGGCCCGTAGAGACCGAAATGGAGAACGTAAGCCTAGATCAAAACGAGTGCCAGCTCGTCATTTCCAACTAGGTTATTATCTTATTGTTACGGATACAGAAGCAACGGAAAAATGTTATTTTGAAGGGCTGAAGAGTAATCTTCCAGAAGAAGTTAAAGGAAAGATTGAGCTCAATGTTGCTGAGACCACCACAGAAAAGATGATAAATAAATGCCTAGAAGCTATTTCGGGAGACGCACAGTATCGAATCCCCTGGATTGTATTTGATCGCGACAGGGTCAAATATTTTGATGCTATCATTTGTGCAGCTGAAGTCAATGGAATAAACGTCGGATGGTCAAATCCTTGCTTTGAAATATGGGAGTTTGCATATTTTAGCAAAATTCCAACTATTGTTGAATCAAAACAATGTTGTAGTAAATTTGCCGATTTATACAAAAGAAAGACAGGCCTGGAATATAACAAAGCGGATAAAGATCTTTATAAACATCTTCAGAATGCAGGAGAGGAAATGGGAGCAATCCGCAGAATGGAGAATCGACATAACCAGTATACTAAAAATGGCACAACCAAGCCATCGGATATGGTCCCTTGCTCGACCGTATATAAACTCGTGAAAGAGATCAGGCAGAAAGTAGATTCTGAGTTTGAATGAGGAGAGAAGCTGATGCCAAGCTGGGATGCGATTTTTAACAGTGTTCAGACAGTGAATGCAATCGAAGGGCAGAAGAGACAATTCATAGGTGCTTTTTATGAAAAATGATCATCTTCAAGAAATAAAGAGATTTAGAGAACAGCTGGCGAACATAGGGCAGACTCCACGAATATTCTCTTCCCCAGCCGATGCAATTTACTTCCAGATACGAAAGGATATTCCGGAAGGCCTCCATATAGAGGATTATCCGGTACAGGTCCAGATTATTTCGGTTGCTAAAAAATCATTATTCATGGTGACACCAACGAACCAGCTTTTTCTTAATCCTATTGCGCTTGGCCAAATCATATCAGGTCTTGATGCGATTATAGCTGAGGAGTCAGCACCTTCGTCATGGAATTGTGTTCATCCAAGGATTAAAACTGCTTCAATGAAGCTGTTCCTTGATGGACATTATACGGATGCAGCTGTTGATGCTTTCATTGAGATCAATGATGCTGTGAAAGAACTTTATAAAGAACGTCATCCTGAAGAAGAGGTTCCAGACGGCGTTGATCTAATGCATAAAGCATTTGGAACCAATGAACTTAAACTTGGCGATGATACCGAAACAGGTAAGAATATACAGCAGGGGTTTCATTTTATGTTCGCTGGAGCCATCTCGGCATTCAGAAATCCAAAGGCTCACTCCAATAAGGAGATAATCACAGCGGAAGAGGCTATGCGCAGAATTATGTTTGCCAGCAGCTTGTTGTATAAGTTGTATGATAATAAATAACTCTACAACAGCAGGATTTTCTGATGGTTATTATTCAATATTGTCGCCAATGGTATCAGCTGGGCATGCATCGGATATAATAATGAAATATGCTCAGGCTGGTAGATGAATTAGCAAAGAGGGATAGGCCATGCTGAGCATATATTATGGAGACATCGAATCCGAGAGGTATATCTTTAATCCGGATGCTTTCTTTAATAATAGCTATGAAGAGGAATGGATTACAGATCCACTCTCTAAGCAGATGATTAAAGACATAGACGGATCCGAGGTAGTCGGGCCAAGATTGATTGACAGTCCTTTCTTAGGAGCAATCCCAACTGAGCGGCTTTCGGGCGGCGTAAAAACACTGATTCTGATGAAGTTTGATTCAGATCATATCTTTAATGCGTCAGCATGCGGAGACAATTGTGCTCCGTGGATATTAAGAATCGGGCAGGAGAAGAATCTGACAATTCGATTAGGCTATCTGATGAACTTTGGAAAAGATAGTTTTGATATCGAAATCGTAAACCTGCATCGGATCGTGCACTCAATGAAAGAATTGAATGAAGCGGTGATGGATCATCATCTCCTGTGAAGAGGCATTGGCATGGTTGGGAAATATGAGATAGTAGTATATAACAATAAGGTCCATTACTTCCTTACGATAAAGCGAAACATCACGATTCTCCAGGGAGACAGCGCGACCGGAAAAACAGAGTTGATCCGCCTGATCCAGGAGCATGAAACAAACGGAACATCGTCAGGCATTACCCTGATTTGCGACGTGAAATGCACGGTGCTTACAGCGGTAGATTGGGAACTGAGACTGTCTTCCATGAACAGTCAAATCGTTTTTATAGATGAGACCGCAGGGTTTCTTCGCTCCCAGCGATTTGCGGAATTAGTCAAGGGTTCAGATAACTATTTTGTGATCGTATCGCGGGATGCGCTTAGCCAACTCCCCTATAGTGTAGATGAAATCTATGGACTCAGAAATGTTTCAGATACACAGAAGTATAAAACTTATAAGCGAATCTACAATGAGATGTACAAGTTGTACCATCTTGATCCGCAGGGGACGAAAGATCCCGAAGTAATAATCACAGAGGATTCCAATTCCGGATATGAGTTTTTTGATACGTTGTATCACAGTCGATGCGTCTCTGCCCATGGAAAGAGCAATGTCTATGATAGCATTCGGGATGTACAAGACAAAACGATGTTAGCCATAGTAGACGGTGCCGCCTTTGGTTCAGAGATAGGGAAGGTTCTTCGTTTTCTGGAAACGAGTAATGTGAACTGCACCCTGTATGCACCGGAGTCTTTCGAGTATCTGATTTTGAGTGCCGGACTTATGGATGTACCGAAGGGAATTCTGCAAGAAACATATTTGTACGCAGACAGTAAGGAGTTTATGAGCTGGGAGGAATATTACAGCTCGTACCTTGCGGATATTACCCGTAATACGGTTTATCAGTACAGCAAACAACGATTGGCAGAAGTGTATAAGACACAAGGTGCGGTCTCGAAGATCGCAGCAGTCATGCCAGTGGCTATCCTGCCAAATAAGGATTCGAAATAAATCCGCTCAAAGAAGGGAGTTATCGGTTTGGCAATTTTGCGGAAAGATTAAAAGAGCTCCGAATTGAAGCTGGCCTAAAGCAGGAAGAGCTCGGAGAAAAGATCGGCGTCCAGCGAATGACGATTAACATTTGGGAGAATGGAAGCAATCCTCCATCGAATGAGAACCTGTTGCTTCTTGCGCAGCTTTTCAATACGTCCACGCTCTACCTGAGGGGCGATATAGATGACCGTGATATGGTCCTTACATCCTTCTCTCGATGCTCATTTTATCGAGTTTATTCTCCTTGTAACAAGCACAGGTATCCATACCAAGTGGCTGAAGCTAGGAATGGGGGATCATCCATCGCGGACAACTTTGTTTATGAGTCAAAAAGTAAGGTTGTAATAATGAGAATATTATGGTAATTTCTTGCTGAAGGGGGGGAGTGAAGTGAACCAGTTGCTCTATGATCGGGTGGTGGAAGTGTACCGGAGTACGGACTCCGTGGATGAAACGGCGCGGATATGCGGAACCTATCCCATAAAGGTGCGGAAGATTCTGATTACGGAAGGACTTTGGAGAAGCAAAAAGAGTATTGCTGTCAACAACCTCAGGGAGCGGGGGTACTCCATACGGGAGATCGCGGAGGAACTGAACATGGAGGAGAAAAACGTTCAGTTTTATCTTCCGTATTCCAGGAAACAGGAGAACGGGGATAAGAAAACCGGGACGGTCCGGGTGGAACAGTTTCGGGACCGGAACCGCAGAATGGCGGAGGGTATGATAAACCGAACGGGAATGGAAAGGAAAACAGCGAGGACCGGGGTAATGAACATGGCAGACGGGAAGGAAATGCGGAACGAAATGCCGGCTTTGGATCAGGATGGAAGGGAAGGGACTGGTTCTGAGCCACCTGCTGCGTTTCAGCTGCGGCTGGAACTTGTGAGGCAGGTATATTGCGGGACGGGCGAGACGGAGCCGGACTGCGTGGAGGACATTTTTCAGGACGAAAACGATGCTCGATGGCTCCGGGAGAAAATCCGGACGAAGGGCGGAATAACACGGGATTTGATTGTGCCTGCTGAGATGAGTCTGCATGAATTGAATTACGCAATTCTGGAAAGCTTCGGATTCCAGAATAATCACCTGCATCGGTTTGTGCTGCCCAAGGGGCTGTTTTCATCCGTGACCGGGGAGACCGTTTATGGATGGCAGAAATGGTGCGGAACGCTGTTCCGGTTTCCGCAGGATGATTCTGAAGAAATCTATTGGGATGACGACTATAAGGAAGACAAGAGTCCGAAGGCCTGGATGAAAACGAAGTATACGGCGGGACGGAAAAACTTCGGAACAGCAGAAACCTTTATTGAAAACCGCCGCAGAGCCGAAGACGACTGGCGGGAGGAGGAACGCAGGGCAGGAAAGAACGGCCACGGAAAGCTGTATGAGGACCATGAGTATTTTGCGGAATACTGGCGGGACATGCTGGACGTGGGGGATGTCCATGACCTGCTGGAAAGGCTGACACTGAGGGAACTGCTTTTTTGCAGAGGGGATGAAGAATGGGATTCTGAAGCCTGGAAGAACACCATGGAAAAACGCGTGGCGGAAAAGGAGCATATTGTCCGCGAGCTTTCGTGCTCTGCGGCCTGGGGAGCTCTGCTGGATGGCATGCGTCTGCTCAGACAGTGGCGCGGAGAACGGTCTTATTGGGATAGACTGCTCTGGGAGCAAAAGTGCGGGGTCGGAACGGAGGAGCATGGAAATCCCACCCGGCAGATGGAAAAGGCGGAGGAAAAGATTCGTGATTTGGAATACCGGCTGGAGCCTTTAATGAACGCGCTGAATCCTGTGCTGTTACCGCTGACGGATACATTGTTCTTCAATTATGATTTCGGGGATGACTGGTTGATCCGCCTGACCTGTACAGATGTTTACTGCAGGAATGATCCGGCCGTGGACTTTCATATGGAGGACATCGGGGAGGACGTGGATCCGGATACGGTCCGTGACCTGGCGAAAAAGGGACTCGGGAAAGAATTTCCGGAAGACAGTGTATATCTGGATAAAGACGGGAAGAAGATCCGGGGAGCCCTATACCGGGCGGTTCGCCGGGCGGAAATGGAAAAGATGCCTTCCTGCATTGCTGCGGAAGGACTGCCGCTGGTGGAGGATGTGGGTGGCATTCCTGGTTATTTAGACTTTATCCGGAACATATACAGAGGGGATGACGAGACATCGGCCTCCTTGCGGGAATGGGCGCGGGGGCTTGGATGGAAGGGAATTGTCGGAAAACCGGAAAACATACTGTGAGAGAGAGGAGAGAAACTGCGGGCGTTGAAAAGCTGGGAGGACTGTGATAGATTCGAACGAGCGGGAAGAGCAGAAAAAGGCCTATGAGGAATGCGCTGAATCGTTATCTGTTTTCCTGTCGTGATTGATCAATTTGACAAAATCTGTGGGCGTACAAACAGGAACCGGCGATTTTGCAAAGTGCTCTGTGTTCCGCGTGACAATATAATCCATACCGGCTCTTTGAACGGAGGAGATCAGGAGGGCGTCTTCGTAATCGTTGTTTTCGATGCCGAAAGCGTTCCTGCAGTCTTCCCCCAGGGTATCCACAATGTCGAACAGAGCGAGGATGCCGGAAATGATTTTTCGGACCTTCTGATCAATGTTTTCCTCGCCCCTGAACTGCTTTCGGGAAAAGAAATGGATGTCCGCTACTTCCCTGGCCGTGACGAATCCGTCGATCTGGTTTGCCGCAACGGCAAGGAAAAGTTGTGGCGCATGCGGAAGCTAAGCATAGCATGAGACGACAGAAATAGCAGCTGAACTTAGTTGCGCTTTTTAGCGAGATGAGATGTCCATTATAATTCACCGGCAATTCTGGCCTGGGCAATCATGCGCAGGGCGATCAGGCGGTTCCTTTCGCTGCGGTCCTGCGTTTCGGAAAGGATTTTTTCGGTTTCCTCCGGGGACAGGAGCCATTCGGGCTGTGTGATGCCGCTGTTCATGTGCTTACGCAGCTCCAGAAGAGAAGCGGGGTCTGCATTTCTTTGCTCAGCCTCGTGCAGCGCGGCCATGGCACAGGCTGTATAGAGCGGGCTTTCAAAAAGGTGATCCGCGGCGGAGTAGGTGAGGCTGGCCACCGTTGCGCTTTCAACAAAACCCGGCAGGTAGTCCGCCTCGTCGACAGCTCTCCCCAGATGAAGATAGTACAACACGGCCAGCCGCTTACCTTCCGCCTGCCGGAGAATCCGCCCCAGGCGCTGGATCCGCTGGCGGTCCGTCAGGGTGCTGGAGAGTACGATGCCCACGTTGGCATCCGGAACATCCACGCCTTCGTCCAGCGCCTTGCAGGCGATGAGCACCCGGATGACGCCGTCTCTGAAATCCCGCAGTACCTCCCGCCGCTTTTCCGTCAGCATTTCGGAATGGTACATGCCGGTCTGCGAGGGCAGCATTTCCCGCAAACGGGCGCGGATTTCCTCCGCCTGGTCGATTCTTTCACAGAACAGGATGATCCGGTCCGAACGGTGTTGCCGCAGGACCAGATCCACGGCGCACTGCAGCCGGTTTTCCGCTCTGAGACAGAGCTCCCTGCGAAGCAGGATCAGATCCAGATACTGCTGTTCCGGAGAATCCGGATCATCCAGTCCCTGAGCCATGGCCTGGAGCCGGGAAAAAGCGCTGCTGTCCTTCATCCAGGGGTACAGTCGAACCAGCTCACGGAACAGGCGCATGATTCGCAGCGTCAGCCGGTCATATTTCCTGGCTTCTTTCACGGTGAAGGATACCTCCGTGTGGAAAACCACAAAGGGACAGACCGTTCCCTCGTGAATGGCCTGAGGGAGCTGATACCAGTAGATTTCGGGCCCCAGCGCCGGAACCAGCTCATCCTCAAAATGCTCGCACCACGGAGTCGCGGAAAGCCCCAGGGAGTAGTACCGATCCTCCCGGAAGCGGGGGCTCATCCGGAAATCAAAAATCTTGCGGTTTTCCGGGCTGCCGTAGTGGTGGCATTCGTCGGCGATCAGAAGCACTGCATGTCCCTGATCCATTTCCCGGATGATCTGGGCGGAGAGGCTGTGGCGGGCGGAATGAACCACATAGATCAGACAGAAACAATCCGGGGAATCTTTTTGTTCCCCGTACCACAGGCCGATTTTCTTTTTCCCGGAAGGAAATTCATCCGGGAAGACGGCACGGACCGCCTGCGCCCACTGACGGGCAATGGCAATGGTGGGAACGACGACGCGAATCCGCAACGGAACGGAAGGTGTTTGCTTATACAGGATACGCTCCAGCCTTTTTGCGCCTTCAAGTGCGGCAACGGTTTTTCCGGCCCCCGTAATAACATGCAGAATCCCCCGGAAGCTGTTGTGCTCCCAGATGTTCAGGCAGTCCTGCTGCCAGCGGTACAGCTCCATGTCCGGCGTCTTTCCTTTCCATTCAACGATCGAATGATTCTAACATATCCTGCTTGTTTTTCAAAGACGGTTCATGTATACTGTGTGCGATATATTGGCTGATTTCTGAATGCTTTGAGGGAGGAAATGCTTTCATGAACTACGAAGAGTTTTATGCGGCGCTGAGCCCGCTGACAAAAACCGTTAAGGGAGCCTGTTCCGCGGCGGATAAAAACGGGAAAAAGACGGTGGCGGATGCCGAAAACGGCAATCTGGCGGATCTGGCGAAGGCGATGGATGATCTGGAGAAGAATATCGCTGCGCAGCAGAGCGCGCTGGCGGCGCTGCGGGAAGCTTTTGATTCCTTTGATAATCAGGCATACTTTGTGGAAGGCGATTTTGAAAAGCAGATGCTGGAGGCCTGTCAGGCGCTGGGCGTCGATGTAAAAACCCTGGATGCGGGCAATTATGAGATGTTCCCCTATTCCGTCAAGGTGAACGCGGAGCGGCAGGAGATCACCGTCAGCAGGAAGAAGGTGTCGACGGCGAGGCCTTCCTGGTTTGCAAAGTATATTCATGACAATCTGGAAAAGCTGAACAGGGCCAGCTTCAATGAAGAATCCTTTGCCAAAGAACTGGCGGAGGCGTATCAGACGGCGCTGGCGGTTTCCGGCAAGCCGGAAGGGACAGCGATTCCCCTGGTCACCATCTATAAATACCTGGCGCCGACGGCCAGAGCCAGGAAGGAATATGACATGTTGAGCTTTTCCTTCGATGTCGCCCGGCTGTATAACCGCCATTATACGCAGCTGAAGGATGGCAGCAGCCTGATTCTTGGCCCCGGAAAGAAAGGCAAGCCGATCCGGATTCTGGATGCCAACGGCCGGGAGCAGCTGCTGGTGACGCTGGCAATCTTCAGGGAAAACCTGGGCTGAGCGTACTCATTTTTCTTTGGCGAAGAAAAGGGAAGCGATGGTGTTCCCCAGGCGTCAATGAAAGTATCGGGAAAACAGTTTTTGCCGGCGGATACAGTCGGAATGCGGGCGCATGCGCCGCAGGTGGAAGGAGCGCGAGGCGGTGAAACGATCCTGGACGGATCTCCCGGAGCGGACGCTGCAGGAGATCCTGAAGCATATGCTGCTCAGTGAGGCAGCGGGTCCCAACTGTGTGACGGAGGAGCTGTCCGTCGGAATCGGATTCCTGTCCGATTTCTGGGGAAAGCACTACCTGGAGGAATATGTTTCGCACGGAGGCAGTAAGATCAAATTCGTTACCGGGCGGGCCGGCAGCGGGAAGACGCATCTGCTGAATCTGCTGACCCTGCGGGCGGAAAGGCTGGGCTATATCTCTGTCCACATTTCCGCCCGGGAGTTCATGCTGCATGATTTTCGGGAAATCTATCTGGAGATCCTGAGACATGTGGATTGGAATGCGCTGATGGAAGGCTGCGCGCAGCATGTGCTCCGCGAGCTGATTCCGAATGCGGATGAGCGTCCGGCAGGAATGTCGGTGTCCGATTTCCTGATTTCCCAGCGCCAGCTGGATGTGATCACCCGGGGCGAGCTGCGGGATCTGATCCGGAAGTATTTTCTCAACAATCCCGCGCTGGATAATAACTTCGGCCTTTGCTGTGCCCAGCTGGTGGGGGATATCCTGGGGCTGGCGACCTGTGAGGAAGAGACGAAGAGCTTTCTGCTCCGGTGGATCTATGGGGATAAGACACTCAGAAGCGCCATGCTCCGCGCCATGGGCATGGCGGCCTACG
Source organism: uncultured Eubacteriales bacterium (assembly GCA_902778055.1). Lineage (GTDB taxonomy): Bacteria > Bacillota > Clostridia > Christensenellales > Aristaeellaceae > Aristaeella. The sequence continues at coordinate 41,365 of CACYWL010000003.1, forward strand.
GGATTACGAAATACAACGCGCGGCATATGCTGCGCTCCCTGTGCTGGCTGGTTTCCTTCAGCGGGAAGCCCGGCATTCTCGTCTGCGTCGATCACCTGGAAACGATTCTGAATCTTTCCGGGCTGGATGAGATGAAATATACTTCGGCCCGGCGGACGAACACCTATGAGATCATCCGGCAGCTGATTGACGATATTGATTCGATGAGGAATATCATGTTCGTCTTCGCGTTCAACCGGGAGCTCATGGACAATGAGAAGATTGGGCTGCCATCCTATTCTGCGCTGTGGATGCGCATTCAGAACGAAATCGTTTCTTCCCGGTTCAACGCATTTACGGATATTGCCAATCTGGACAAGCTGGCGGAGCAGGAATATACCGCGGACACGCTGGTGGAGATGACCCGGCGTGTGGCGGAACTGACGCCGGAGCTGATGGAGCGGTTTCCGGATGTTTCCGCGGAAGCCCTGTGGCGCCGCAACGGGCTGGGCGGCCTGATTCCGGAAACGGTGCCTTCCATCTGGCCGCGGGAGATCACCCGCGGGGAAGCGGAGAAGCTGATCCGGGATTATGGCGTATACGGCAGCGTGGGCCTGGTCAGGCAGGCGCTGCGCCTGTCCCTGGGGCTGAAGGTGCTGAAAGAAGAGCAGGAAGCGGAAGACGGGGAAGGGGGAAGGACGCATGCCTGATTATGAAGCGAGGCATATCATTGAGGCGATGCGCTCCGGTGTGCCTTCCCGGGCGGTTGGACGCTGCTTTTCCGAAGCCCGCCCGAATCTGATGCGCCATATTCAGGAGCAGCTGGACCGGGCGGAGCAGGGGCATTCCTCCGGGATGATCGTCCGGGGGCGGTATGGCGAAGGAAAGACGCACCTGCTGAACACGGTGCTCTCCATGGCCTATGAGCGGAACATGGTGGTGACGATGCTGCCGCTGAGCATGGAAAGCCCCATGGATAAGCTTCATGTGCTGTACCCGGCGATCGTCAGCCATACATATCTGCCCGGGCGGGAGCAGCCCGGATTCCTGGACCGGATGCGGGGCCTTTCCGTGACAGCGCCGCAGTCACTGGAGCTGCAGGAGTTCGCCCGGGATCAGCTGGACTGTGACAAGCTGTATTACCTTTTCCGGGGCTATCTGAAAAACCTGGATAATGACGAAGCGGAGTTTATGCTGCGGGCGGATCTGGAAGGCGGCTTTATGTCGACCGCGGCAGTGAAAAGGATCTATCGTTCGACCTTTCATGAGATTGCGAAGACGCGCGTCAATTTCGCCAAAACGCAGCATACGATGGATTATCTGTTCTTCCTGAGTCGGTTTTTCCGGACGATGGGCTATCAGGGATGGGTGATTCTTTTTGACGAGGCGGAGCTGATGGGTCGGCTGGCCAAAAAGGCCAGAATGAATTTTTATCGCAACATGGCGTCCTTCCTGATGCCGGACAGCCGTCTGGCCAATACCTTCTCGCTTTTTGCCTTCACGGATTCCTATGTCTCCGAGGTGATCGAGCACAAGCATGACTGGAGAAATCTCGAGGAGCTTTATCCGGAGGATCCGGAACCCATGCGCAGCGTGATGAAACAGATTGAAAATTCGAATCAGCTGGTTCCGCTTTCGCAGGAGGAGGTGCGGCGGGTGATCCGGAAGATCCGGGATTTCCATGCCGCGGCTTATGACTGGCAGCCCGGAGAATCGGAGGATGAACTGCTTCGGGTGGCGGATAACTCCGGATATCTGCTGCGGACCCGGCTTCGGGCGGTGATTGAGACGCTGGATCAGGATTATCAGTATGGCAGTTTTCAGGATATATCCGTTGGCGAATTGCAGAAAGAGACATATGCGGAAGAGGAGACGCCATCGCTGGATGCGCTGGATCAGTGGGGCAGATAAATTCTGCGCTGATCAGAGAACGAACATTAGGGTGAAACGGGGATAAAGGGATGAGACTGCTCGTAACCGGCGTAGCCGGACAGCTGGGTCATTTCTGACGGCACCGGATACTGATGCGATTTTCCGAATCAGTGAGATTATTAATTAATGAGGAAATAAAGCAAACGGAGGAAAACGCATGTATGATTATCTGATTGTCGGCGCGGGGCTTTTCGGGGCGGTTTGCGCCCGGGAGCTGACGGATCTCGGGAAGCGCTGCCTGGTGATTGAGAAGCGGAACCATATTGCTGGCAATGTATATACGGAGAAAATCGAGGGGATCCACGTCCACCGGTACGGGGCGCATATCTTCCACACGAACAGCCGGGAGGTGTGGGATTATGTGCAGCGGTTCGCGGAGTTCAACCGGTTCACGAATTCTCCGGTGGCCAATTACAGAGGGGAGCTTTATTCGCTGCCCTTCAATATGTATACATTCAATCGGATGTGGGGCGTTGTGACGCCGGAGGAGGCTGCGGCGAAGATCGAGGAGCAGCGAAAGGCCGCGGGGATTACCGAGCCGAAGAATCTGGAGGAGCAGGCGATTTCCCTGGTCGGGACGGATATCTACGAAAAGCTGATCAAGGGATATACCCAGAAGCAGTGGGGCCGGCCCTGCGACCAGCTGCCGGCGTTCATCATCCGGCGGCTGCCGGTGCGGCTGACCTTTGACAACAACTATTTCAACGCCCTGTATCAGGGGATTCCGGTCGGCGGATATACGAAGATGGTCGGGAACATGCTGGACGGGATCGAGGTCCGGCTGGGGGAGGACTATCTGGCGGACCGGGAAGGATGGAACCGGACGGCGGAGAAGGTCATCTATACCGGGCCGATCGATGCTTACTTTGATTACTGCCTGGGGAATCTGGAATACCGGTCCGTGCGGTTTGAGAACGAGGTGCTGGACAAGCCCAATTTCCAGGGAAACGCGGCGGTGAACTATACGGACGCGGAGACGCCCTGGACGCGGATCATCGAGCACAAGTGGTTTGAGTTCGGGAAGGATGAGAACGGGAACGATCTGCCGAAGACGGTGATCTCCCGGGAATACAGCTCCGAATGGAAGCCGGGAGACGAGCCGTACTACCCCGTCAACGATGAGAAAAACGGGACACTGTATACGGAATACAGGAAGCTGGCGGAGCGGGAGGAGAAAATGGTCTTCGGCGGGCGGCTGGGAGAGTATAAATATTATGACATGGATCAGGTGATCGCCGCGGCGCTGGGCCGGGTCCGGGCCCTCATGGGATAAGGCGGAAGGCTTTAAAAGGGTCTGTTAGCCGCATACAAGATATGGTATGGGCCGAAAAAATTACCAAACTATATATTGACTTTACCCCCTCGCGGTGCTATAGTTGAGCGGCACGCGCGAGGGGGTTTTTTTCTGCCCCGGCGGCCGGCGGGGGCGAAGGCGCCCGGCCGGGCGGCAAGGGGGGCCTGTTTCCTGCGCGGCTTCGGAAAAATGACGAAAAAGCACCGCGGCTTTCATTCCGCGGAAAGGGAGGAAAAGATGTATCAGGTAGTCAAGAGAGACGGCAAGGTGGCCGAGTTTGAAATCGGGAAGATTTCCGGCGCGATTACCAAGGCGTTTGACGCGCTGGGCAAGCAGTATCATCCCAGCGTCATCGATATGCTGGCCCTGCGGGTGACGGCGGCGTACGAGCCGGAGATCCGGGACGGGAAGATCACCGTTGAGGCCATTCAGGACTGCGTGGAAAAGGTGCTGAGCGAGGCCGGATATTCCGACGTCGCCAAGGCGTACATCCTGTACCGGAAGCAGCGGGAGAAAGTCCGGAACGTGAACTCCGCCCTGCTGAACTACAAGGATCTGGTGGACAACTATCTGCGGATCAACGACTGGCGGGTGAAGGAGAACTCGACGGTGACCTACTCCGTCGGCGGCCTGATCCTGTCCAACTCCGGCGCGATCACGGCGAACTACTGGCTGAGCGAGATCTACGATCCGGAGATCGCGGAGGCGCACCGCTCCGCGGCGATCCATCTGCATGACCTGAGCATGCTGACGGGATACTGCGCGGGCTGGAGCCTGAAGCAGCTGATCCAGGAAGGGCTGGGCGGCGTGCCCGGGAAGATTACCTCCTCCCCCGCTTCCCATCTGTCCACGCTGTGCAACCAGATGGTCAACTTCCTGGGCATCATGCAGAACGAGTGGGCCGGCGCCCAGGCGTTCTCCAGCTTCGACACCTATCTGGCTCCCTTCGTCCGGGTGGACAGCCTGAGCCAGAAGGAGGTCAAGCAGTGCATCCAGAGCTTCATCTACGGCGTGAACACGCCCTCCCGCTGGGGAACCCAGGCGCCCTTCAGCAACATCACGCTGGACTGGGTCTGCCCGAAGGATCTGGCCTCCCTGCCGGCCATCGTCGGCGGGAAGGAGCTGGACTTCACCTACGGGGAATGCCAGAAGGAAATGGACATGGTGAACAAGGCGTTCATCGAGATCATGATCGAGGGCGACGCCAACGGCCGCGGTTTCCAGTATCCGATTCCGACCTACTCCATCACCCGGGACTTTGACTGGAGCGAGACGGAGAACAACAAGCTGCTGTTCGAGATGACGGCGAAATACGGCACGCCCTACTTCAGCAACTACATCAACTCCGACATGGAGCCCAGCGACGTGCGGAGCATGTGCTGCCGGCTGCGGCTGGACCTGCGGGAGCTGCGCAAGAAGAGCGGCGGCTTCTTCGGCAGCGGGGAGAGTACCGGCTCCATCGGCGTCGTGACGATCAACCTGCCGCGGATCGCGTATCTGGCGGCGGATGAGAAGGACTTCTACGCCCGGCTGGACCGGCTGATGGACATCGCGGCCCGGAGCCTGAAGACCAAGCGCACCGTGATCACCCGGCTGCTGGACAGCGGCCTGTATCCCTACACGAAGCGCTACCTGGGCACCTTTGAGAACCACTTCTCCACGATCGGCCTGGTCGGCATGAACGAAGCCGGGCTGAACGCGAAATGGCTGAGGAAGGATCTGACCCACGAGGAGACCCAGCGCTTCGCCAGGGACGTGCTGAACCACATGCGCGAACGGCTGAGCGACTATCAGGAGCAGTACGGCGACCTGTACAACCTGGAGGCGACGCCCGCGGAATCCACGGCGTACCGCTTCGCCAAGCATGACAAGGAGCAGTATCCGGACATCATCACCGCCAACGAGAACGGCAAGCCCTACTACACGAACTCCAGCCACCTGCCCGTCGGATACAGCGAGGACATCTTCTCCGCGCTGGACGTGCAGGATGAGCTGCAGACGCTGTACACCTCCGGGACGGTGTTCCACGCCTTCCTCGGGGAGAAGCTGCCGGACTGGAAGGCCGCGGCGGCCCTGGTGCGGAAGATCGCGGAGAACTACAAGCTGCCCTACTACACGATGAGCCCGACCTACTCCGTGTGCAAAAACCACGGATACCTGAGCGGCGAGGTGTACACCTGCCCGCACTGCGGGGAGAAGACCGAGGTTTACAGCCGGATCACCGGATACTACCGGCCGGTCCAGAACTGGAACGACGGCAAGGCGCAGGAATTCAAGGACCGGAAGGTCTACAACATCGGCGCCAGCCGGCTGACCCACACCGGCCCGCTGCACGCGGTGCCGGCGGCGGAGACCCACGCGCCCGCGGAGACCGCGGCGGAGGAGAAGAAGCCGGTGAGCCGGGCGATGCTCTTCACCTCGGCGACCTGCCCGAACTGCAAGCTGGCCAAGGCGCTGCTGCAGAAGGAGGGCTTCGTCTACAAGGAAGTGCTGGCGACGGAGAACATTGAGCTGGCGAACCAGTACGGCATCCGGCAGGCGCCGACGCTGATCGTGACCCGGGAGGACGGATACGACAAATACCGGGGCGTGGCCGAGATCCGGGCGATGCTGACGGCCGCGGAGAAGAAGGCCATCTGAGCCGAAGAATGAATCGGCAGGGGAAAGGGGATCCGGGCTGACCGTCCGCCGCCGGGAGATGTTGGATTCGGCGGCGGGGCGGAACAGATTCGTGAGAAGGAGCGGAGGAAGCACATGTATGACATCATCATCGTGGGCGGCGGTCCGGCGGGCATGACGGCGGCGCTGTACGCCCTGCGGAACGGGAAGAGCGTGCTGGTGCTGGAAAAGACGGGCTTCGGCGGGCAGATTGTCCACAGCCCGAAGGTGGAGAACTGGCCGGGCACCGCCCGGATGAGCGGGAACGAATACGCGGATCATTTTCTGGAGCAGATTCTGGACCAGGGGGCCGAGGTGGATCTGACCGAGGTCGTCCGGGTTGAGGACCATGGGGACCGGAAGACCGTGACGACCGCCGACGGGGAAACCCGGGAGGCCCGGAGCGTGATTCTGGCGACCGGCGTAAGGCACAGGGAGCTGGGCCTGACGGGCGAGCGGGAGATGACCGGCGAGGGCGTCAGCTACTGCGCGGTGTGCGACGCGGATTTCTTCCGGGGGAAGAAGGTCTGCGTCGCCGGGGGCGGAAACTCCGCCCTGCAGGAGGCGATGCTGCTGGCGGGGAAATGCTCCGAGGTCGTGATGCTGCAGGATCTGCCGGAATTCACCGGGGAGAAGAAGCTGCAGGAGCTGCTCTTCTCCAAGCCGAACGTTTCCGCGCGGACGGGCGTGAAGATCGTCGACCTGGGCATGGACGAGCACGTTCAGCTGAACGCGGTCACCGTCGAGAAGGCGGACGGAACGCGGGAGACCATCCCCTGCGACGGGCTTTTCGTCGCGATCGGGCTGATCCCCGAGAACGAGGCCTTCCGGGAGGTGGCGAAGCTGGACGAGAACGGATACTTTGCCAGCCCGGAAACCTGCGAGACGGGGACGCCGGGCATCTTCGCGGCGGGAGACTGCCGGGCGAAGAGCGTGCGGCAGCTGACCACAGCGGCGGCGGACGGGTCCGTGGCGGCGCTGGCGGCCTGCAGGTACGTGGACGCGCTGCAGGGATAAAACAGAAGGATATGAAGAAGGAATCCGACGGACTGCCGGGTTCCTTTTTTTCGCCGCTGCGATTCCGTGCCTGGAGCACCGCCGGAAAAAATCCGGTTATCGGAAATATAATCTGACAATCAAAGAGGCCAGGGCCTAATGCGCCTGGCCTTCCTGTGCTTTAGAGCAGGTTAGTTAATATAATCTGCGGCACTGTCTATAAAATAGTTGATGTTATAAGTCGCGACTGCTTGTGGGAAGCGCTTTGCGGCACGCCTGATGGCGGCGATAAATTCGCCGGATTTACTTCTTTCTGCTATTTCATCGAAAACCTCGCTGAGCCAGATGAACTGCTCTTCGGTACAATCGTTCTCCAGGAAAGAAACCGTGGCATTAATATCCTTTATCATAAGCTGTATTTCATCCTGGATGACCTGATTATTTTCATAATCAACATCTCCCTCAATGCTTTTGCGCTGAAGGATTAAAGAATTCAACTCTTCACTGATACTCATCATTTTTTCCTCCTCCTTAGTACCGAGCTTTGGTCAGTATCGGGAAAAACAGTAGCGATTTTGCCATTTGTGCGAATAACGCCTACACGAACACCTTTGAATACTCCGAATATCGGTTTACCATTAGCAATCCTTCGATTTTGCTTTAATCCTGCAACATGTTCCCCTGCATGCCTGATATCCTTTGCAGTCCAGTTTTTTGGAAACCAGGCCTGACCTGTTCCAGTACGATAAAACCACGGTCGCCCCGTTTCGGATCAAGATCATTTGATAACCAGAAGCGGTCAAGATTTGCCAACATGCCTTCAGGATCGGTACTGCTTCCTGAAGCAAGCAGTTTGATACTATATCCTGCGCGTTGTTTATTGAATTGCCTGAAATAGAGGGTCTCTGTCATGTTGTGTCCTTCAACAATCATCACAATGACAGGATTGGTAGAGAACTTTTCTGTTCCGCGCCTCTTTGTTGAAAATTGCCTGGCCATTACACAATATCCTCCGTCTGAAGATATGGAATAGCGCCATAGCGCCCGAGCAGATAGCCTTTTTCGATGTTTTCATCCTTCCTGACAGAAAGGGCATCAAGTGAATACAGATCAGTAACGCCGGTTTCCGGATTCTTCTCGGTAAAGTAAATCTGATCTCTTCTGAAGGTTCCGAGAGAAAGCAATGCTGTTTCATGAGTGTTGAATATCAACTGAGCTCCCTTTGTGTTGATTCTGACATCGCGAAACAGATTAACCAGCAGTTTGATGAGTGAGGGATGAAGACTCCTGTCGATCTCATCTATGAACAGGACTTTGCCGGTTTCCAGTGCTTTTCTTAAAAAAGGAGCAAAATGGAACAACTGGACAGTTCCCAACGATTCTTCGAAAAGAGAAAGCTCATATTGTCTTTGGACACCGCTTTCATCCGTTACAACATGTCCGGTACGGACCTCAATTTGGTTCCCCTTCGGCTTGATGATCTGATTGTTGATAACAATCCCGCCAAAGTCAATACCAGGAATGGGCGATTGATCCTGAGGCATTTCCTTAATATCGACTTTGACATCAACAATATTGATATCAGCCATTTTCATCAGCTTTTTTACGAAGGCGATGTTTTCCTCTTTTTCAGTTTGATAGGCTTCCAGAGCCAGTCCTTCCTGATTGACCACGCTGGTTTGCGTATCAATCTTCGTTGCAAACCATTGAAAGGGGATGGTCGTGCATTGCGCATTCCAGGAGGTGGCGGTAGCAAGGAAAAGCTTGTTTGAAGTATTCATTCTTGTAAGAGGCTGCAGGTTGTTTTTTTCATTTCTGGGGAAGGAGTATTTTTCATTGGTACGTTCAAACAGCATGCTGGGCCTGGAAGAATGAAAGACATAGAGGTATTCTTCTATGACTTTTTCAACAGTAGCACTAAAGCCGTAGATATATTTTAACCCATCTTCGGCTATAAACGTAAACTCATATTTTGTAGGCACAGACGTAGGATTATCGCAGAACTTGTACGGAACCACGGGTATTTTCTGCCCATGCTGGAAGACGTTGGACTGCCGGATATAAACAATGGCAGTGGTCATGGCCTTAAACAAATTGCTTTTGCCGGATGCATTGGCCCCATAAATTGCGGCTAAGCTGGTCGCCTTGAACTTTCCGTAGCTCAGAATGTTTTCAGGATGCTCTTTATCCTTGGATGGAACCAGGCTGAATAGAACCTCGCTTCTGATGGAAGCGAAATTCGTTACAGAAAACTGAAGCAACATGCGGACACCTCCCCTTTTTCTCGATCATATATTAGCAGAGGAAATGTTGAATGTCAACATTAAAAAATAGATTAATGAAGAAAAACCACAAAAACGAATGATTAAATGTAAAAAATGGACAATATAGAGTTGCGAAGAGAAATCGCCGGAAGATATCCAAACAGGTTTACAGAATGATAAAGCTGGCAAAAAAGATAGGATTTTATACATGAAAATGAGGCTTTTTCATAGGCTGCTGAAAGCGAATAAAGATCCCGGCCAAAGGACCGGGATCGAATGGAATTCTCTATTCCTGATGGTTGATGCAGGGTAATCAGTGTCTGAGTAAAGCGTTAACGAAGCACCCACGGCTCAGGGATGCAGCAGCTGCTGCAGGGGGGAGGCGGCCTCCGGCAGGGGCCAGACCAGGCGCCCGGCGAGGCGGAGCTCGATCCCCTGGGCCGGGGTCATCCTCAGCCGGCGCCAGGGGAAACGGGAGGAGATGATCGGCCAGCGGTTCAGATCCCGGAGACGCCGAGGGCCAGCACCGGATCCGGAGCGGCCGGAGCCGGCGGAGGGGTCCGTCCAGGCGCCGTTACCGCCGCCGGTCCGGCCGGCGGAGCTGCCGGAGGCTCCCGAAGCGCGGGAGAGGTCCGGCTGGGGCGTCGGGGCGGAGGAGGTCTGCGATCCCCCGGAGGAGGCGGGCCGCACGGGGGCCGGAACCGGGGTGGCGGCCTGCCCGGAGGGCGCGGTGACCCTCGGGGGGACGGGCGTTTCGGCCTGGCGGGCGGGGGCTGAGCCTCCGGAGCTCTGGCTGGAAGAACCGGCATTCTGCCCGGCGGCGGGGGGCGCCGTGACCCGGGGAGGAACCGGCGTTTCGGCCGGCTGAGCGGGGGCGGAGCCCACGGAGCTCTGGCCGGCACTCTGGCCGGAGGAAGAAGCGGAGTTCTGCCCGGCGGCAGGCGGCGCAGTGACCCGGGGCGGCTCGGGCGTGGCCTGCTGAGCCGGGGGCGCCGTGACGGCCTGGGCCGGCGGATCGGCTGCGGGCGGAGGGTTGTCCGCCGGGGCGGGAGCCTCCTGGACCGGTGCGGGCGGCGGATCATTTGCCGGCGGGTTGTTGGCCGGGGCAGGCGGATCATTGGCCGGCGGATCGGCAGCGGGTGGGTCCGCGGCGGGCGGCAGATCGTTTGCCGGAGCGGAGGGCACCTGGACCGGCGCGGGATCCGGGTTGGCGGGCGGCGGATCGTTGGCCGGCGGGTTGTCCGCCTGGGGCGGAGGATCGTTCGCCGGCGCGGGATCCGGATTTGCGGGCGGCGGATCGGCGGGCGGAGGATTGTCGGAGCCGCTGTTTCCCCGCTGCTGTCCGACGCTGGGAATCACGGAGGCGGGCTGAATGACCGCGCCGCAGACACTGCAGGTGCCGGGTCCGGTGCTGCCGTCCTGGGTCTCCGTCGGGGCGACATAGCTGTTCCAGACCACCTGGCCTTCGCCGGAATCGATATGCTCGCAGGCCAGGGCGCAGGAGAACAGGAGAGAGAACGCCAGCAGGAAAAGAGTCAGCTTTTTCATGGCGATAACCGGAAGGCTCCCCGGCGCGGGGAGCTTTCCCTTCCTTTTCAGTTTATTGTCAGCCCCCATTATACCGGCTCCGCCGGGGAAAGGCAAGGGTTTTCGGGGCGGCGGGCCGGGTTGCGCGGAGATTTTGGCCGTGATATACTGGGCAAGGTAAAAAAGAATCCCGGACGCCCTCCGAGAGGGCGCGTGCGGGCCCGGAGAAAGCCCGGGCCTCTGAAAGGAAGAGAAGCATGACAAAAATCATGAAGATGGGGTTGATCCTGCTGATGCTGGCGGCGCTGCTGGCCGCCGGATGCGCGGCGGCGGAAACGGCCGCCGGCCCGATCACCGCGGAGGAAATCGGGGAGACGGTGGCTCAGATCCGCGCCCTGGCGGATCAGAGCGTCCTGCTGAACGACCCGGCCTCGCCGGACGCGCTTTCCGAGGACGGATACGCGCTGCAGTTTGATTTCGGCGTGATCTACGCCGACCGGCCCGCCTGGACGGCGGAGACGGTGATCAACGCGGCGGTGATCATGGACAGCGACGTCGCCGGCCCGAGGGGCGCGGCCATCGACTGGGAGATGAACCGGGTGCTGAAGGATCTGCCCTGCGACAATCCGGAGATGTACGGGACGCGGCAGGAGGCCGTGCTCTATCTGCAGGGGGAGGCGGAGGGCGCCTTCCGGTACGCGCTGGCCGAAAGGGACGGGCAGCGGATCTCCGCGGTGGAATACGGGGCGGCGGATCCGGAGACCGGACGGAAGGTCTCCCTGGTGCTGGGCATCAGCGGGGACGGGGTAAATTCCCTGCGCCTCGAGGGCCTGGAGGAGCAGTACACGGCGGAGCAGCTTGCGGAGCAGTACAAGGAGCTGGAGGAGCTGAAGGGGCGGTACGCCTATGCCCGGGTGCCCCGGAGCCTGAACGGCGCGGAGCTGGAGATGTTCCAGGAGGCGGACCTGGATTTTTCGGCGCTGAGCTTCCTGACGGCGGTTCCGGAGACCTTCGGGGACAATGTTGAGGACGTGCTGATGGACAACGAGGACGGCACCTGGCTGCGCCGGATCGACGGGGACGGATTTGAGGCGGTCTTCTCCTGCGACAGCGAGGGGAAGCAGGCCCGCATCCTGAGCTACGAGATTCTGAGCCCGGAGCTGGAGGGTCCGCGGTGCGTCCGGCTCGGGGATCTGTTCCACGAGGACTTCACCCGCTTCCGCAGCGGGGAGGGCAGCCTCAGCGAGGACGGGACGAAGGAAGTGCTCTACGGCACGGAGGGAACCGCGCCGTGGGGCACGGCGGAATACGGCGACGGCACGGAGATGACCCTGCGGTACGTCACGGCGACGCTGGGCGGGCCGGACGTGGAGCTGATCCTGCGATACAGGGATACGGCGCTGGCTGAGATCATCCTGCACACGGTGGAAGAGGAATGAAAATGCGCGTGGATCTGAACTGCCCCGCGGAGATCGCGGCGGTTGAAATCCGGAGGGAGGAGGACTGCGTCCGGCTGATCCTGATGGACCTGGCGGACCGGCCGATCGACTCCTGCGAGGCGACGGTGCGAATCCGGAACCGGGAGGGCGAGGAGATCGCCCGGGAGGTGCACCGGGCCCGGGCGCTGCGCGGGCGGCCGCACATCGCCTTCTCGATGACGGTGCCGATGGAGATTCCGGAGGGGGCGGAAAGCGCGGAGGCGACGCTGGACAAGGTCTGGTTCGAGGACCGGGACGTCTGGCGGAGAAGCCCTGCGGCGGAGAAGGAATACGAATCCAACCGGCTTGAGCCGGGAAACGAGCTGAACGCCCTGCGGTACGTGGCCGGGGAGGGCGCGGTCGGCTTTCCGAGCCAGCAGGCGGACCTCTGGGTCTGCGTCTGCGGCCGGCCGAACGGGAACGGGGAGACCGTCTGCGCCCGGTGCCGGCGGCAGCGGGAGATGATCTTCCGGCAGTACAGCCGGGGGGCCGTGCTGAGCCGGGTGAGCCAGCGGGAGCGGCAGCTGGATCTGGAGACCCGGGGCGCCCGGGAGGAAACGGCCCGGCTGCAGCGCCTGCGGGAGGAGGAATACAACCGGAAAAGGGAGATCCGCCGGAAATGGCGCCGGGGGCTCCTGACCGCGGCGGCGCTGCTGGCGCTGGCGGCGGGGATCTACTGGGGCGGCCTGCCCGCCTGGCGGCTGTATACGGCGGATAAGGCGATGCAGGAGGACCGGCTCGAGGAGGCGCGGGAGACGCTGACCGCCCTGGGCGGCTTCCCCGGCGCGGAGGAGCGGCTCGCGGAGACGGAGAGGCGCATCCTGCGGCGGGACGGAGGCCTGGCGGCGGAGAACCCCGAGGCTTTCCCGGGAGAGGAAGCGGCCCGGCTGGCCGCGGCTCTGCGGGAGACGGGGGAGGAAGCGGACGGCGCGCTGGCGGACCGGGTGGACCTGGCCCGGGCCGGCGCGATGCTGAAGGCCGGGGAGGCGGAGGCTGCCGAGGCGCTGGCCTCAGGCCTGCCGGAAGGGCTTTCCGGCCGGGAACAGCTGATCCTGGACTGCCGGTATGCCCGGGGCGAAGCGGCCCTGGCCGCAAACGAGCACGCCCGGGCGCAGGAGATCTTCGAAGCCCTGGGGGACTATCCCGGCGCGGCGGAGAAGGCGAAGGAGGCCCGGTACGAGGGCGCCCTCGCGGACCTGGAGGAAGGCAAATATGACGAGGCGGCCGCGGCCTTCGCGTCCCTGGGAGACTATCAGGACAGCCGGGAGCTGATTCCCCGGTGCCATTATCTGAAGGGCATGACCCTCGAGGAGGCCGGGGAGGCGGAGGCCGCGCGGCTGGCGTATCTCGAGGCGGGAGAGCACGAGGACGCGCCCGCCCGGGCTGCCGCGATCCGATGGAGCCAGGCGGAGGCCGCGCTGGCCGCGGAGGACTACGAGGCGGCGCTGCCCCTGTACCGGGAAATGGACGGCTACGAGGACGCGCGGGACAAATGGATCCAGTGCGCGACGGAGCTGGCGCGGAAGGCCTACAAGGAGCGGGAATACACGGCGGCGGCCGCGTGGCTCGAGGACCTGCCGGAGGACACCCGGACCACCCGGCAGATCCGGACCCGGGCCTACTACCTCGGGGCGAAGGCGGCCGCGAACCGCGGGGAGACGGAGAAGGCCATCGAGATGATGGAGAAGGTTTCCGACTACGGCGACGCGCGGAAGAACATCCGGAACTGGCGGATCGCCCTGGCGAAGGAGAAGGCGGACGCGGGGCAGTACGCCGAGGCGCTGGAGATCCTGGCCCCGGTCGCGGAGAACTATCAGGCCGGGCAGCTGATCAAGGAAATCGAGAAAAAGGCGGCGGAGACGGATCCGTGAGGAGGCCGGAGGGATGAAGCAGAAATGGATCCCGGAGTTGGACGGGCTCCGGGTCCTGATGATTTTCACGGTCAGCTGGTACCATATCTGGCAGCAGAGCTGGCTGACGCCCGTGATCGGCGGATACTCGCTCGATTACCTGCTGCGCAGCGGATACGTCTGGGTGGACGGCACGGTGCTGATGAGCGCCTTTCTGCTCTATCGGCCCTACGCGCAGACCCGGCTGCGGGGCGCGCCCCTGCCGGATCCCGCCGCGTTTTACCGGAGGCGGGCCCGGAGAATCCTGCCGGGATACTATACGATTCTGGCGCTGACCTTCTTCGGGGTCTGCCTGCCCTGGCACCTGTACGCCAGCCCCCAGTATCTGGTCAAGGACACGGTGACCCACCTGACCTTTCTGTTTCCCTTTTTCCGGGACACCTATGTGATGACACCGCTGGGCGCGGCCTGCTGGACGCTGGCCATCGAGGTTCAGGCCTACGCGCTGTTTCCCTGGATGGCCCGGGCCTCCCTGAAGCATCCGGGGCGGACCTTCGGGGTGATGCTGGCCGTGTGCTTCGGGTTCCGGGCCTGGTGCCTGTGGAGCCTGGATGAATTCAACATGGTCGTGAACCAGCTGGCCAACTTCCTGGACCTGTACGCGCTGGGCTGCGGGCTCGCGCTGGCGTACGAGACGCTGCGGGCGCGCGAAGAGGAGAAGGGGAAGCTTTTCCGGGGAAGCCGGTGGGCGGCGACGGGGCTCTTCCTGCTCGCCTTCTGGGGCCTGCTGCGGATGCTGCGGATCCAGGCGGGATCCACCGTCTGGAGCGCGGGGAACGGCATCGCCGGATGGATCAGCCGGGTGCTGGCCATGGCGGAGCCGGACAGCAACTATCCGGTCATCCAGCGGAATCAGATGCTCTACCGCCCGGTTTACGGGCTGCTGTTCGGCGCGCTGATGCTTTCGGCCCCCTTCGCTATCCGGCCGCTGAGGAAGCTGCTGGGGAACCGGGGGACGCATTTCCTGGCGGGGCTGAGCATGAACTACTATCTGGCGCACCAGACCGTGATCGTGCACATGCGGCGGATCGGCTTTCCCTACAGCGAATTTGAATACCCGAACCAGGCCGGGGACCGGCCCTGGCAGCTGCTATACACGGCGCTGGCCTTCGGGCTGAGCTTCCTGGCGGCGCTGGCGGTGACGTACCTGGCGGAAAAGCCGATCCAGAAGTGGATCGACCGAAGAAAAAAGCCCCTCCCGAAGGAGGGGACGGAAGAGGCGCGGGGGTGACTATTTCTTTTCCTTCCGGGCGACGCCGCGAATCGTCGCGTTCGGGGCGGAGGCCTGCTTCATGAAGGCGCTGGGGCTGATGCCCACGATGTTCTTGAACTGCTTGGAGAAATGGTACGGATCCTGCATGCCGACCTCGACGCCCGCCTGCCGGACGGAATAATTCTGATCCCGCAGGAGCTCCTTGGCGCGCTCCATCTTGCAGTGAAGCACATAGCTGAGCGGGGGCATGCCCACCTCGGCGACGAAGCGCTTGCGGAAGGTCTCCATCGGCATGCGGGAGATGGCCGCCATCTCCGCCAGGGAGAAATTGTCCCGATACTGATTGGCGCGGAGCGTATCCACCACCTTCGCGATCTCATGGCTGAGCATCGCGTCCATGGCGACGGGCTGGCCCCAGTGGCTGGCGATCATGCCGTAAAGCAGATGCTGCAGCTGATACGTCGCGTCCGCGCTGCCGGAATGGCGGACGATGACCTGCACGATCTGGGAGGCGAGATAGAGCTGGCTCGGCAGGGCGCCCTGACGGAGCGGCATGTGAAGCAGGGCCCCCATCTTCCGCACGACGAGGGGGCTGAGCGGGCCCTCCAGCGCGATCCAGAGGATCCGGGGCTGGAAGCCGGGCTGCACCTCGATCTCACAGGGATGCTCCCCTCCGGGGAGGAAACAGGTCGATTCCGCCTTCAGGGCGAGATCGTGATGATCCCAGCGGAGGAGAATCTCTCCGGATTCCACCGCCAGCCAGACCCACTGATCATGGGAATGAAGGGGATAGACCCCCTCCTCGAGCACGAAGCTGCCGGCGGCGTGAATCCAGGCGCCGCTGGCGAGGGTGAGGCTGCCGGGACGGTGAAACCCCTCGACGGCAAGGGAAGCCAGTTGGTCGGGTATGGAGAAAAGGAGGTAAGAATCCATGGCGTTCCCTCCGTTCTAATTGACCATTTTAGACAAATTCATGCATAGTATAATCCGAAAACCATTGCCTGTCAATGGTTTCACAAGAAAAAAATCAGGAGAAACCGGGAAAAATGAACGGACTGCAGAGACTGAAGGCGTACGCGGAGACCCATGGCGCGGGATATACGATCCGCCGGTGCGCGGAGAAGGCGGGCCAGATCGTGCTCGGGACCTGGGACCGGCAGTGGCGGCGGGAAAGAGCCTCCCGGGAGGAGCTGGAGCGGCAGAGGAATAATCCCCCGGCCGCCGGGCTGATCAGCATCGTGATTCCGGTCTACAACACGAAGGCCGTGTATCTGCGGGAGCTGCTGGAAAGCCTGCGGGATCAGAGCTATGGGGACTGGGAGGCGATCCTCTACGACGGGGGGAGCACCCTTGCGGAAACCGCGGAGACGCTGCGGCGGGCCGCGGCGGAGGAGCCCCGGTTCCGGGTCATCCGGGCGGAGAAGAACCTCGGCATCGCCGGGAACACGAATGCGGCCATCGCGCTGGCGAAGGGGGAGTACATCGCCCTGTGCGACCATGACGACGTGCTGACCCCGGACGCGCTGTGGCGGATGGCGGAGGCGATCGCGCGGGAGCATCCGGATCTGCTGTATTCCGACGAGGATATGATGACGGAGAACGGGCGGCGGCACATGGATCCGCACCGGAAGCCGGATTATCAGCCGGAGACGCTGGCCGCGGACAACTATATCAGCCATCTCGGGGTGATCCGGGCGGAGGTGCTGCGGGAGGCCGGGGGGCTGCGGGAAGGATACGAGGGCAGCCAGGATCACGAGCTGTATCTGCGGATCACGCAGCGCACGGATCGGGTGACCCACGTGCCGTACATCCTTTATTGCTGGCGGAAGCTGAGCACCTCCCTGAGCCGGCAGCACCTGGACCAGTGCCTGTGGGCGGGGTGCCGGGCGAACGAGGATCTGTCGCCGGTGCCGGTGACGGCCATCCCCGTGGACCGGAAGATCCGGCTGTGGTACGATTTTCCCCGGGATGTGCGGACGGAGGCGGTGATCTTCAGCAGCGACGAGGAGTCCTGCCGGGCGGCGCTGGAGGATCTGGAGGCGCAGGCGCCCTGGCCGAACCTGAGCGCGACGCTGGCGGTGACGGATCTGGAGGGGCTCTATGACGCCCTGAACCAGGCGGCGGAGGAGAGCGAGGCGGACTACCTGCTGTTTCTCGACGCGGCCGGGATGGTCGAAACCCGGCATTTCTTCCGGGAGCTGATGATGTATGCCCAGAAGGACGGGGTCGGCGGCGTGACGCCCGCGGTCGTGGACCGGAAGAACCGGATCACCTTCGGGGGATGGGTGAACGGACGCAACGATCAGGCCGGCCTCCGGAACGGCGCGGGCGGCCCCCGGGACCGGATGAACAAGGTGCACAACGTGGACGGGGTTTCCCCGGGCTGCATGCTGGTCCGGCGGGATCAGTTCGTGCCCTTCGGGACGCGGGATCCGGAGAAAAGGTATGTGTACACGCCGCACGCGGTTTTCCTCTGCGAGGATACGGCGGTGCTGATGAGATCTCCCTTTGAGTAAAGGCGTGCTTCAGGCGAGCCGGGCAGCGGAGTCCGGACGATCCGCCCGGGAAAATGCCTCCGGTGATGCGCGCGGAGCGCGGAGCGCGCAGCGGAAGCGCGGACCGCCCGGGCTGAATGGCAGGATGAAGTGCGCGGGACCCTGCGGATGAATGAAGAAAGGCTCCCCGGAATTTTCCGGGGAGCCGGTTTTTTTATGCTTTTCGGTCCGAATTACTTGTGCCCGTTCGGGGCGTTCTCATAGGCGTACTGGATCGCTTCCGTATGGAGGCTGTCCACCTTCTTGCTGCCGTGGGTCCAGCTGTTCGTGAAGTGAATGCAGAGCTGACCGCGGAAGTCGTTGGTCGAGATGGTGTCGCCTTCGGGATAGTTGTGCGGCACGCCGTACAGGGAGCAGGCGAAGGTCCGGTTGCCGATGGTGACCAGGCTGGGCCGCCGCTGGTAAAGGTTCTTGCTGGCGATCTCGGAGGCCGCCGTGACGCCGTAGGCCTTGCACAGCCGGGCGGTATCCGCCGCGGTCAGCGGCTCGGCGTCGACATGGTAGCCGCCGCTCCAGCGGTGCGCCCACCAGACGATGCCCGTCTTGACGTCATAGACCTTGTAGTTCGCGCCCTTCGCCCACAGCTCGTTGATGTCGCCGGTCCACCAGTCAACCTTTTCGGCGGGGTAGAGGGTCATCGTCAGATTGCTCGTATCCGCCGCGCCGATCGGCACCGTGCCGTACAGCGCGTGCTGGGTGGCCGGGCCAGCGATGCCGTCCACGCTGATGCCGGAGGCCTTCTGGAAGGCCTTGACGGCCTTCGAGACCGCGGAGGTGTACTTCGAGGTGACCGTGCCGGTATAATATCCGCGGTCCTTCAGGGCCTGAACCAGATCCCGGACCGCGGCGCCGGTGGAACCGACCTTCAGGGTCGGATAGCTGGCCTCAATCTGGGAGGAGGTGGCGGTGACCACCGCGCCGGTGGGCGCCTCCGTCGGTTCGGGCGTCGGCGTCGAGGAGCCGTCCGCGTTGACGACCGCCACATAGCTGCCGTGAATATAGCCATAGCCGAGGGTGCTGTGATACACGCGGTACCAGGTGACTCCGTTGACCGTGGAGGGCTCTCCGTAATAGGGCATCACGGTGCCCTTCGCCACGCGGCCGATCATCGCGGAATAGCCCGCCTTGGACCGCAGGTTCACATCCGAGGAGGTGGTCCGGACATAGCCGGCTGCCGCCGGATCCACGCTGACCGGGGCGACCGGGGTATCATTGCTGGAAACCACGGTGACCACGTCGCTGCGCAGGTAGCCGCGGCTGCTGCCGGACTCCACGTAATACCAGGTATAATTTCCCTTTTCCGTGGGAGCCATGAGGTAGGGAAGGACGATGTTCTTGCCGATCTGCTTGATGGTTGTTCCGCCCGGCGTGGCCCGGAGATTGCAGCCGGACTTGGTCGTCCGGACGGTTCCGTAGACCGTGGGGGCGGCGGTCGGCGCGGGCGCGGCCGTCGGGTTCGACGAAGACGTCGGGGTGGCCGTGGGTTTCGCGGTGACCGTGGAAGTGGCAATCAGGCGGGCGCAGTCGTCCCGCACGAAATAGACGGTGCCGTTGCGGTCCACGGGATACCAGGCGTGCCCGGCCGCGGACCTGGAGCTGCCGGCCAGGGGCAGGATCGATCCGATCCCCTCCCAGTCGTTATCCTTATTGTAGCTTCCGTTCGGCGAGGTCCGCAGATGGCAGGAGGACTTGATCAGCTGCACGGCGTTGTATCCCTCCGTGGACGGCAGGGGCGTCGGCGTCGCGACGGGGCTGACTGTCACCTGGGAGGCGTTCTCCCCGGAAAGCACGCGGACGAATTCGCTGTTGACATAGCCCACCTGGCCCGCGTAGCTGACGCCGTACCAGTATTCCTCGCCGATGCCGTCCGGGATGCTGGTGATGGTGACCACCGTGCCCCGGTCCAGCTTCATGAGGCTGTGGGATTTCTTGCTGGCGCCCTCGCGGAAGTTGGTTCCGCCGCTGGTGATGGAACCGGTGGTTCCCACCGCGGCCGCGGAGGAGCCGGAGGACGCGGGGGCGGCTGAGGTATCCGTCCCGGCGGATTCGCCGGCGGGCACCGCCGTGGCGGCGGCCGCGGATCCGGTGGCCTGATAGGTCGCCGTTTCCTCCGCCGTCAGGGGACGGAAATACTCGTCGGAGATATACCCCCAGTACGTCCGGGCGTTCCGCGGATCCGACGCTTCGGGATGAGGCGCGATGACCCGGTACCAGTGGATGCCCTCGGCGTTCTTCTCGCTGTGGATGGTGCAGACCCAGCCTTCGGGCAGCACAAACCAGTACGCCGAGTTCTCCGTGGCTTCCCTGCGGAGACGGACGTTTCCGTTAATGACCATTCCGTAGGTCTCCGCCCGGGCGGAGGAGCGCGGCCCTTCCGCCGGGAGCAGGGAAAGCCCCAGGCATACGGTCAGGAAAAGCGCCAGGAGGCGCCTTGACTTCATCGTCATCGTGAATCACCTCAGTACATAGCATTTCACACGCTCATTTTATTTCAAAATTGTTACGATGTCAATAAGATTTGTAAGAATTATTCGAAATAATTATTACGGAATCTGATGGGCGGACTGCGGAGGCCGGGCGGGCGGAGGCAGCCCCCGGCGGGCCTGGGGCCGCGAAAGGGAAAAAACAGGAAAATGAAAAACGGGACTGGACAAACCGGAAAACCTCTGTTATAATATCGTCTGCTGGTTGTGCCGATGTGGCTCAGTTGGTAGAGCAGCCGATTCGTAATCAGCAGGTCAGGGGTTCGAGTCCCCTCATCGGCTCCAGCTTCGAGGTGTAGCGCAGTTTGGTAGCGCGTTTGGTTCGGGACCAAAAGGCCGCGGGTTCGAATCCCGCCACTTCGACTCCCGGAAGCTTTGTAAACCAATGCTTCCGGGTTTTCATTTTTCACTGAATATTATCCATCGACCATCTTGCCGCGGACCAGGTTGTCATCCTCCCGTGAGATATTGTAAAATCATGGCGCCAAAGGATCGCTGCCGTGTAATGCCGGAAATTGCCGAAACAAGATGAAAAGACATCGTCTGCTCATGAACTCGACACTTAACAGATGTGGAGGGCAGTATGGAACTGAAAAATAAGCTGGGACTTGATGGATTGGAATTTCAGCATGAGGAAGAGCGGATCAGCAAACAAAAAGCAAAGAGGCTTTACGATGAACACATACTGGATTCTTTTGAAGTCGGAACCTATGCAGGACTTCAGGCGATTCACCGCTGGCTGTTTGAAGATATCTATGATTTTGCAGGGCAGACACGTAAACTGAATCTGTCAAAGGGATTTTTTCGGTTTGCTTCTGCAATCTATCTGAATGAGGCCTTGCAGCAGATCAGTAATATGCCACAGGAAACGTTTGATCAGATTATTGCAAAGTATATTGAGATGAATATAGCTCATCCCTTTTTAGAAGGTAATGGACGGGCATCCAGGATCTGGCTGGATGCAATGCTGAAAAAAGAAATCGGAAAAGTGATCAACTGGGCTAAAGTGGACAGGGAAGACTATCTGGCGGCCATGGAACGGAGTCCAGTAAAAAGCACTGAGATCAAATTGCTGCTGGAGGCAGCCCTGACGGATGAAACAGAGGACCGTACTGTTTTCATGCACAGTATTGATGCCAGCTACCGGTATGAAGGATATAACAGATATAAAACAGAAGATGTATGAGACAGGGGGACGGTCCTCTTGTTCTGGTTTCAGGTGCCTGATGTTTCGTCTTTTATACAATTACCGACGCAGTCAATGACCTTCGCGGACCAGTTATCATCCGGCCCGTCCAGATATTCCGCGAACTTCGTATTCGTCTGCGCCATTTCCCTTGATCTCCTTGCATTTCTTTCGCTGTGCCTTATCCTGGTAAATAGCACATTCGATCCAACAAAGTTCCAACAAACCTCCCCCAGCCTTTCATCCGGACTGATTCAGTGCAATGAGTGCGGTTTGATGTGTGGACATCCATTCCGACATAGAGTATACTTGCCATCGAAGGGAAAATACAAGAGGGAAGAAAGGAAATAAATGATGTTTCAGGTCGAACCCGCATCCTCTCGGGACCGGGAAGAAGTGATGCGCCTGTATGAGCTGCAGAAGGGACGGGAGTACTGCTTCTGGACTGCCGACTATCCGGCGATGGAGAATGTTGAGGACGATCTGGCTCATCAGGCTTTGTTTGTAATAAGGAATCAGGCCGGCAGTATTCTCGCCGCGGTTTCCATTGAGCGGGACGCGGAGGCGGACCGGCTTCCATGCTGGAGCGCGGGCCTTGCTCCCGCGGGAGAAATTGCCAGGCTGGCTGTTCATCCGGCCTGTCAGAATCAGGGATTTGGACGGCGAATCGTTGCAGGGGTGATGCAGGTTCTGAAGGATCGCGGATACCGCAGCATTCATCTGCTGGTCAACTCCCAGAATCTGCCCGCGATTCGGACCTATGGCTTTTTCCGCTTCGATCAGGCCGGAGAGTGCGACATGTACAGTCAGCATTTTCTTTGTCTGGAAAAGGATCTGAGCCGCGTGACCGCACATCCCTTTCCGCCGCTTTTTGACGGGCACAGCCGCACGCTGATCCTGGGATCCTTTCCGTCCGTGAAATCCAGGGAGAACAGGTTCTTCTACGGTCATCCCCAGAACCGCTTCTGGAAAGTGATTTCCTCCGTATTCGGAGAGCGGGTTCCCGAAACGATTCCCGAGAAGAAACAGCTTATTCTGAGAAACCGCCTGGCCCTTTGGGATTCGGTTGCTTTCTGTGAGGTGACCGGATCCGCAGACGCAAGCCTCCGCTGCGTCCTCCCGAACGATCTGCGCATCATTCTGGATTCCGCGCCCATCAGGCGTATCTATTGCAACGGCCGGAAATCCCACGGGGTTTATACCCGCCTGATTGAGCCGATTACGGGACGGAAGGCTGAATGCCTGCCCTCCACCAGCCTCCGGAGACAGGGGACGGTTCTCTGTCTCTTTTTTCTTGACTGGCTGGAGCCTGGCAGATAAAATACAATTCAAAGAAGCGTACATTCAGATTGAAGATTGGGGGAAATGCATATGCCTCGAACAGCCAGAAAAAAGAGCCAGTCGCAGATCTATCATGTCATGCTCCGAGGAATCAACAAACAGCAGATATTCTTCGATGAAGAAGATCATCGGTTTTTTCTCGGATTGCTTAAACGCTACAAGGAATCATGCGGATATGATTTACATGCATACTGCCTGATGGGAAATCATGTCCATCTGCTGATCCAGGAGGGTGAAAACGCATCACTCGGAGAGATCATCAGGCATATTGGGAGCGCATTTGTCTATTGGTACAATATCAAGTATGAACGGGCAGGGCACCTGTTTCAGGATAGATATAAAAGTGAACCGGTTGATACTGAAGCCTATATGTTAACCGTTTTCAGATACATCCTTATGAATCCTGTAAAGGCAGGATTATGCACCAGGGTTGAGCAATATCCATACAGCAGTGCAAAAGAATACCTTCTTGAAGCCGACGGGATAACCGATACGGCCCGGATGAAGTCCATGCTGGACAAAAACGCGATGCTGGAATACATATACCAGAGCAATGAAGACCGCTGTATTGAAATGGATGACACGGTCAGGAAAAGAGTAACGGATGAAGCAGCGGAACAGATGATCCGGAGTGAGATGGGAGGAATTCACCCGACTGTAGGAAAAGCCAAGGAAAGACAGACGCTGAACGAAGCGATCCGAAAGCTGATTCAAGCCGGGATTTCAATACGTCAGCTGAACCGTTTGACTGGAATCTCCAAAAAGATTATTGAAAATGCCCTGAATTAGGAAAAAAGAGCCGGAAAAATGAAAAAGGAGACAGGGAACCGTCCCCTGTCTCCCGAACGATCTGCGCATCATTCTGGATTCCGCGCCCATCGGGCGTATCTATTGCAACGGCCGGAAATCCCACGGGGTTTATACCCGCCTGATTGAGCCGATTACGGGACGGAAGGCTGAATGCCTGCCCTCCACCAGCCCAGCTGACGGAGGCATGGTCAATCCTGAAGACAAGGTGACGGTTTGTGCGGAAACATCCTTTGTTTCCAGGCTTTTGTCTGTGCCCCTTATGGTTCGCATGGACGTTATTTTGTAACAAAAGCGCAAAAAGAAGTTGACAGAAAGAAAATAATATGGTAATGTTTCGTGACCAAGCACGCGCAAGAAAAAGGAGGTTTATTGAAAGATGAAAAGAATGCTGACGATGGTTGCAGCCCTGGTCCTGGTGCTCTGCACCTTTGTGACCGGCGCGATGGCCGACACGACGATGTATGTGAGGACAGGAAACGGCAAAACGCTGAACGTCCGGTCCGAACCGAACACCGGGGACAACGTGATCTACCGCTTCCAGTACGGCCAGGAGGTTACTGTGGCCTATCATCTGGGGAACGGCTGGTCCTGCGTCCGTCTGGCGGGCGCCTTTGATCAGGACGGATACGTGATGACCAAGTTCCTGGTCAACGAGAAGCCCGGCAAGTATGTTCCCTCCAGCGCGGACGCCGAGCTGGCGCAGCCGGCGACCAGCAAGGAATCCTTCACCATGGATCAGCTGAACGAGGTTCTGAAGACCGGAAGGTCCGTGGCGCCCTATACCATCACCCTGTATCCGACCCGCGCCAGCGGCTGGGTCTATCTGCGTTGGGTTCCCAGCAGGAACTCCCAGCAGATTGCCACCTTCCCGGCCGGCAAGGAGGTTCGGGTGATCGCGGAGCTGAAGGACTGGTACCAGATTGAGGATCCGGATACCGGCGTGGTCGGCTTTGTGAATTCCAGCTACGTGCACTGAGACGGCGGACGAGCCAGAGAACAGTAAAGGAGAACAAATAATATGAAGAAAATCGTTGCGATGATTCTGAGCCTTGCCCTGCTGCTGGGCTGCGCGGCCGGATTTGCGGAAGCCGAAGAGAAGGCGGTGCTGGGGACGGTCAATGTGAACGGCGTCTACAAGATTCAGGGGAAGATTCCGGAGGGCTATCAGCTGGCCATCCTGAACCAGACCAGCACGAACATCGTGTGCATGCTGATGCCCCAGGAGAATACCAAGCCCACCGTGACGGTCTCCGTGGCCTTCGCGGAGGACTGGGCTGATGTCGAAAGGCTGAACGACGTCCCCGAGGAAGAGCTGGCGGAGATCGAAGCTTCCTTCGTGATGGAGGATGAAGTGAAAATCGAGTACCGGGAGACCGGCCTGGGCACGAAGCTGATGGTGGTCACCGAAGCTGCGGGCGATACGGATTTCGTCGATATCTACACCATCTACAAGGGATTTGAGCATGAATTCGTGATGACCCCCGGCGCCGAGCCGCTGACGGAAGAGCATATCCAGATGCTGATCGACTTCATCACCGGGATCGATTTCGTGGAGGCGTAAGAAGCCGCCACGGCCAGGGAAATCCAAAGGGCTCCCGCGAATGCGGGAGCCCTTTTTCTGCCGGTATTCGGGACGCCTTTCCGGCAGGACGCGGAGCGGCCACGGCGGAAAGGGCCGGAGGGAGCGGTCCGGAGGGGAGCTCCGGGCAGAGACGGCCATGGGGCGGATTCGCCCGCGCGGCGGCGGGGTTATCTCCCTGCGCCGCGGGATTTCTTGTCCAGATACAGCTTCTCATCCGCGCGGATCAGGCATTCCTTCATGGTGTCATTTTTATCCCGGAGCCGGTCGTATCCGATGCTGACCTCGAGGAGATAGGGAAGATTCTTTTCCTGCGCCTTTCGGGCCAGCTCGGCCCGCAGGATCTCGGTCACCTGGGCCGGATAATCATCGTATTCCCCCGAATCCTGGACGATGAGGGTGAACTCGTCCCCGCCGTACCGGCCGATGAAAATGGGCGTTTTGATCTTTCCGCAGGTGCTCTTGATGGCCTCCGAAACGATCATCAGCGCCCGGTCGCCCTCGGCGTGCCCGTAGGTATCATTGATCTGCTTGAAGCGGTCCACATCCAGCATCATCACGGAGACGGTGACATTCTCCCGGTAGCGGACCTGCGCCATGTACCGGTTGATCTGCCCGCGGCTGTTGAGGCGCGTCAGCTCATCCACGGAGATCAGCGTCTGCATGTGCTGAATATAGAACCAGAGCAGCATGAGGGTGGAGCCGAAGCAGAAGGCCGGGGACTTCAGGAAGAGCAGCTGCAGCAGCCCGCCGAAGATCACGCCGAAGGGAATGAAGGCGAACATCCAGCAGAACTCTTTGTCCTCCCTCGAGACCTTTGTCCGCGCATCCTTCAGGGCAAGGAACGAGGAAAACAGAAGATAGAACAGGGGCGCGGAAAGCTGCATCGGATGATACAGGACGTTCAGCTTACCGCTCTCGCTGACCAGGAAATAGGGGCTGACGATAAAGACGACGGCAACGAAAAGGAAGGAAACCGCCATCGGAAGAAGGAGCAGGCGCATTTTGCGCCGGTCGTCCCGGAAGGGAAGCTTCAGCGAGGCCGCCATGAACATGAACCACTCATAGGCCATCACGCTCATCAGAACATAATTCGAGAGGTTCAGGAGCACGGTCAGCCAGCGGACATTCGGCAGCGCCCCGCCGAGCACCGCGGCCCAGAAGATGTCGGAGACAAAATACAGAATAAAGGAGATGATGGAGCGGTTGAACCGGATCTGCTTCTCCTGCTTGGTGCTGTGAAGGACATCATGAATCAGCAGCATGGCCAGAATGAAAATACAGACCAGGCTGCCTTCCGCATAGAAGATCACATAATCCGTGTTCATGTTCCTCTCCTGCCTTTCGAGGCGCTTCGCCGGGAGACCTCCGGCATTTTTGAAAGCGAAAACTGTCACCGAACCTTATTATAACCCGAAACGCATTTCAGGACAATGCGTCCGGACAGACTCAGCGATTTTTTTTGCGGGAGGACTGCTCCATTTTTCAGGCGAAGGGAGCATGCGCGAAGGATCCGGAGAGAACTTCGACCCGAAGGGACGGAACCGGTGCCGATCCCGGGCGGCGGATGAGGACCGGGCGCGGCGGCGCGGGGCAGGCGAGACCTCCTTTCCGGAACGGCAGGGGTCGGGGCCGAAAGACGTCATTGACATTCCGAAGGCGTTATGATATAAGATTTTCCGGAACCCGATCCGGGCGCGGGGCGCCGTGGGATCTTGAAGCCAATCCGGCGAGGTTGGCAAGATGCAGGACGGGAGGATGCTCTGATGGAGGAATTGCGCGGCTCGAGGTCTGCCCATACGATGATTTTTCCCGGCTTTTGCGATGTGCATGTGCATTTTCGCGAGCCGGGTTTTTCTTATAAGGAGACGATCGCCTCCGGGAGCCGGGCGGCGGCCCGGGGAGGATACACGGACGTCTGCGCCATGCCGAACCTGAACTCGGTGCCGGACACGCCGGATCACCTGGCCGAAGAGGAAAGGCTGATCCGGGAAAGCGGCGGCTTCTGCCGGGTGCACCCCTACGGCGCCCTGACCATGGGCGAAAAGGGGATAGAGGCGGCGGATCTGGCGGGGATGGCCGGACGGGTGATTGCCTTTTCGGACGACGGGAAGGGCGTCCAGAGCGAGAGCATGATGCGCTCCCTGATGGAGACCTGCCGGAGGCTGGGGCGGATCCTCGCGGCCCACTGCGAGGACGAGCGGCTCGTCGCCGGCGGATACATCCACGACGGGAGGTATGCCCGGGCGCACGGGCACAAGGGGATCTGCTCCGAAAGCGAATGGGGCCCAATCGCCCGGGATGTCCGGCTGGCGAAGGAAACCGGATGCGCCTACCACGTCTGCCACGTCAGCTGCCGGGAGAGCGTCGAGATCATCCGCCGGGCAAAGGCGGAGGGCGCCGACGTCACCTGCGAAACGGCGCCCCACTACCTGCTGCTGACGGAGGACGACCTGAGGGAGGAGGGGCGGTTCCGCATGAATCCGCCCCTGCGGAGCCGGGAGGACCGGGAGGCGCTGATCGAGGGCCTGCTGGACGGGACCATCGACATGATCGCCACGGATCACGCGCCCCACAGCGCGGAGGAGAAGAGCCGCGGGCTGGCGGGGAGCGCCTTCGGGATCGTGGGCCTGGAGACGGCCTTTCCGGCGCTGTACACCGGGCTGGTCCGGACGGGGAGGATGGAGCTGGAGGAGCTGGTCCGGCTGATGACGGAGGCGCCGAGGCTCCGGTTCGGGATTCCCCGGCCGGCGGAGGACTGGTGCGAATGGGACCTGGAGGCGGAATACACGGTGGACCCGGCGGAATTCCTTTCCATGGGAAAAGCCACGCCCTTTGAGGGGCGCCGGGTGTACGGACGGTGCCTGCGCACCGTATGCGCCGGGAAGGAAACCTGGCGGGCGGAATGAGGAAAAGCCGCGCCCTTTGAGGGGGACCGGGTGTACGGGCGTTGCCTGCGCACCGTATGCGCCGGGAAGGAAACCCGGCGGGCGGAAGGAAGGAAAGCCGCCGCCGGGGCGGAGGAGAAAGAGAGGGGCTGCGCACATGGAGCAGACGCTGCTGCGGATTGAGGAGAACAGGCCGCTGACCCGGGACATCCTGAAGATTCGGCTGACGGGGGATGTGAGCGGGGTTGAACGGCCGGGACAGTTTGTGAACATCAAACTGGAGGGCCTTTTCCTGCGCCGGCCGATTTCCGTCTTCGACCGGGAGGAGGACGCGATCACGCTGATCTACCGGACGGTGGGCGTGGGGACGCGCCGGCTGAGTGAAATGAAGGCGGGGGAGACGCTGGACGTGCTGACCGGGCTGGGGAACGGATACGATCTGACCCGGGCGGGGGACCGGCCGCTGCTGCTGGGCGGCGGCGCGGGGGTGCCGCCCCTGTACTGGCTGGCCCGGGTGCTGCGGGAGCAGGGAAAGCGGGTGACCGCCGTGCTCGGCTTCAACAGCGCGGAGGACGTTTTCGCCGAGGAGGATTTCCGGAAGCTGGGATGCGAGACCACCGTCACCACCGCGGACGGGAGCCATGGGATCCGGGGCTTTGTGACGGACGCGATGCCGGAGGAATACAGCTACTTCTACGCCTGCGGGCCGGAACCCATGATGCGGGCGGTGGACCGCAGGGCAAAAACCGAAGGGGAATTCAGCCTGGAGGAGCGGATGGGCTGCGGCTTCGGGGCCTGCATGGGCTGCAGCTGCCGGACCAGGGACGGAATGAAGCGCATCTGCCGGGAGGGCCCGGTGCTGCGGAGGGGGGAGATCCTGTGGGAGAAATGAGAGAGAAAGCCGCGGACCGGCTGCGGGTCGACCTGTGCGGGATTGAGCTGGAGAACCCGGTGATTCCCGCCAGCGGCACCTTCGGGTACGGATACGAGTTTGCGGAGATCTACGACATCAACCGGCTGGGGACCTTCTCCTTCAAGGGGACGACCCGGCAGCCCCGCTTCGGCAATCCGACGCCCCGGATCGCGGAATGCCCGGCGGGGATGATCAACGCGGTCGGGCTGCAGAACCCCGGCGTGGAAAAGGTCATCTCCGAGGAGCTGCCCCGGCTGAAAAAGGTGTTCTCCAAGCCGGTCATGGCCAACGTGAGCGGCTTCAGCATCGAGGAATACGCGGAGACCTGCGCGATGCTGGAGGCGGAGGAGCAGGTGGGCTGGCTGGAGGTGAACATCTCCTGCCCGAACGTCCACGGCGGCGGCATGAGCTTCGGCACGGATCCGAAGCAGGCGGCCGCGGTGACCCGGGCGGTCCGGGCGGTGACGAAGAAGCCCGTGATCATGAAGCTGAGCCCGAACGTGACCGACATCGCGGAGATGGCGGCGGCCTGCGAGGAGGCCGGGGCGGACGGAATCAGCCTGATCAACACCCTGCAGGGCATGCGGATCAATCTGAAGACCCGCAGACCCGTGCTGGCCAACGTGATGGGCGGGGTCAGCGGACCCTGCGTCTTCCCCGTGGCCCTGCGGATGGTCTGGCAAGTTTGCCGGACGGTGAAGATTCCCGTTATCGGCATGGGCGGCGTGTCCACGGCGGAGGACGTGCTGGAGATGATGACCGCCGGCGCCGCGGCCGTGGAGGTCGGGGCGGCCAACCTGACGGATCCCCGGGCCTGCCTGCGGATCATCGAGGAGCTGCCCGCGGCCATGGACCGATACGGCATCCGGAGCCTGAGGGAGCTGAGAAGCCCGGAGGGCTGAAGGAAAAAGCGGCGGGACGCCCCGGCCGCCGGCGGGACGCCGGGAACGGGGGGCCGAAACGGAAAGGACGGAAAAAAGAAGCATGGGAAAAGACGTCATTGTAGCCTGTGATTTTGCGAGCCGGGAGCAGACCATGGCCTTTCTGGACCGGTTTTCGGGCCGGAAGCCCTTCGTCAAGATCGGGATGGAGCTGTTCTACGCCGAGGGACCGCAGATGGTGCGGGAAATCCGGAAGCGGGGGCACCGGATCTTTCTGGACCTGAAGCTGCACGACATTCCGAACACGGTCCGGAAGGCCATGTCCGTGCTGCGGGATCTGGATGTGGACATCACCAACCTGCACGCGGCCGGAACCGTCGCGATGATGGAGGCGGCGCTGGAGGGGCTGACCCGGCCGGACGGCAGCCGCCCGCTGCTGATCGCCGTGACCCAGCTGACCAGCACCGACCAGGCGGCCATGGAGCGGGATCTGTGGATCGAGAGGCCGCTGGACCAGGTGGTCATGCACTACGCGGAAAACGCCCGGAAGGCCGGGCTGGACGGGGTGGTCTGCTCTCCGCTGGAGGCGGAGAAGGTGCACGCCGTCTGCGGGAGGGACTTCCTGACCGTGACCCCGGGCATCCGCTTCGCGGACGCGGCGGCCGACGATCAGAAGAGGATCATGACGCCGGCGGAGGCGAAAAGAATCGGAAGCGACTACATCGTGGTCGGCCGGCCCATTACCGCGGCGGCGGATCCGGTGGAGGCCTGGGAGCGCTGCGTGAGGGAATTCACGGACGAAGCGGAGTGAACCGGGCGGACTGAGCCGGCGGAACGGAACCGAAAAAGAGAAAAGGAGAAGCGGACAGAAATGGAAATGCGGGAGATCAACGAGAAAATTGCGCGGGATCTGCTGAAGATCCGGGCGGTGTTTTTCAGGCCGGAGGAGCCCTTCACCTGGGCGAGCGGCATCAAGAGCCCGGTGTACTGCGACAACCGGCTGACGCTGACGGACGTCGCGGTCCGGACGGATGTGGAGGAGGCGCTGGCGGAGGTCATCCGCGCGGAATACCCGGAGGCGGAGGTGCTGATGGGCACCTCGACCGCGGGCATCGCCCACGCGGCGATTACCGGGCATCTGATGGGCCTCCCCATGGGATACGTCCGCTCCGGGGCGAAGGACCACGGAAGGCAGAACCAGATCGAGGGCCGGCTGGAAAAGGGCCAGAAGGTGGTCGTGGTCGAGGATCTGATCTCCACCGGCGGCAGCGTGCTGGAGGTGGTCGAGGTGCTGCGGGAGGCCGGCGCGGAGGTGCTGGGCATCGCGAGCATCTTTACCTACGGGATGCAGAAGGGGCTGGACCGGCTGGCGGCCGCGAAGGTGAAGAACGTGAGCCTGACCAACTTCGACGTCATCGCGGAGGAGGCCGCGAAGGAGGGCTACATCCGGCCGGAGGACATCCGGCGGCTGATCGCCTTCCGGAACAATCCCGGGGACGAGAGCTGGCGGAACCGCTGACGGAGGAGAGCCGCCCGCGGGGCGGGACGGCGGAGAGGAGAAAAGCATGAGAAGCGTGATTGACATTCAGGACCTTTCTCCGGAGGAGCTGGACCGGCTGATGGACCGGGCCGAGGACATCATCGCCCATCCGGACGATTACGCGGAGGCCTGCCATCGGAAAAAGCTGGCGACGCTGTTTTTTGAGCCCAGCACCCGGACCCGGCTGAGCTTTGAGGCGGCGATGTACGAGCTGGGCGGAAACGTGATCACCGTCGCCGGGGCCGACGCCAGCTCCGCCGCGAAGGGGGAGAGCGTGGCGGACACAGTGAAGACGGTTTCCCTGTACGCGGACATCATCGCCATGCGCCATCCCAAGGAGGGCGCGGCCCGGGTGGCGGCGCTGAACGCGTCCGTGCCGGTCATCAACGCCGGGGACGGCGGCCACCTGCATCCGACCCAGACGCTGGCGGACCTGCTGACGATCCGGCGGGAAAAGGGCGGCTTTTCCGGCCTGACGGTGGGCCTGTGCGGCGACCTGAAATTCGGCCGGACGGTGCATTCCCTGATCAGCGCGCTGAGCCGCTACGAGGGGATGCGCTTCGTGCTGATCAGCCCGGAGGAGCTGAAGGTGCCCTCCTATGTCAAGAGCGAGGCGCTGAAAAAGAAGAATATCCCGTATACGCAGGTGCAGGATCTGGAATCCGTGATCGGGGATCTGGACATCCTCTACATGACCCGGGTGCAGAAGGAACGCTTCTTCAACGAGGAGGACTACCTGCGGCTGAAGGACAGCTATATCCTGACGCCGGAAAAGCTGAAGAAGGCGAAGAGCGACCTGTGCGTCATGCATCCCCTGCCCAGGGTCAACGAGATCTCCGTCGCGGTGGACCAGGATCCCCGGGCGTGCTATTTCAAACAGATGCTGAACGGCAAATTCATGCGGGAAGCGCTGATCCTGAAGCTGCTGAACATCGCGGACTGAGAAGGAGGGCACGGAGATGACGGTTGATTCAATTCAGAACGGTATCGTGATTGACCATATCGCCGCGGGCTGCGGCATGAAAATCTATGAGCTGCTGGGGCTCGGCACGGCCGGGGCGCCGGTGGCGATCATGATGAACGTGACCTCCGGCAAGATGGGCCGGAAGGACATCATCAAGATCGACGGGGAGATTCCGCTGAACCTGGACGCCATCGGGTTCGTGGATCCCGGCGCGACGGTCAACGTCATCCGGGACGGGGAGCTGAAGGAAAAGAAGCGGATCGGGATGCCGGAGCGGCTGGAAAACGTGATCCGGTGCAAGAATCCCCGCTGCATCTCCACCACCGAGCAGGAGCTGCCCCAGGTTTTCCTGCTGACGGACCGGGAGAAAAAAGAATACCGCTGCGCCTGGTGCGAAACCAAGGCCGCGGGCCTCTGAGACGGGACGGAGGAGCCCCGTCCGGTCCGATTGAATTCGGGACGCGGATGTGGTAAAATACCGGAAGCGGGAAAAATGCGGAACCCGCGAGAACGCGAGAAGCGGAACGGAGGGCTCCTTCATGAAAGGGATCATTCTGGCCGGGGGCGCGGGCACAAGGCTCTATCCCCTGACGATGGTGACCAGCAAACAGCTGCTGCCCGTGTATGACAAGCCGATGATTTACTACCCGCTGAGCACCCTGATGCTGGCGGGGAGCCGGGACATTCTGATCATCTCCACCCGGGAGGATACCCCGCGGTTCGAGACGCTGCTGGGGGACGGAAGCCAGTTCGGCGTCCATCTGCAGTACAAGATTCAGCCCTCGCCGGACGGGCTCGCCCAGGCCTTCCTGCTGGGGGAGGAGTTCATCGGGGACGAGGCCTGCGCCATGGTGCTGGGGGACAATATCTTCTACGGCAACGGCTTCGGCCGGGTGCTCCGGCAGGCGGCCGAAAACGCGGAGGAGAACGGCCGGGCGACCATCTTCGGATACTATGTCACCGAT
Organism: uncultured Eubacteriales bacterium; assembly: GCA_902778055.1. Classification (GTDB taxonomy): domain Bacteria; phylum Bacillota; class Clostridia; order Christensenellales; family Aristaeellaceae; genus Aristaeella. Next base: position 74,721 of record CACYWL010000003.1, read on the forward strand.
CCGGAGCGCTTCGGCATCGTCGAATTCGACGCGGAGGGCCGGGTGCTCTCCGTGGAGGAGAAGCCGAAGCATCCCAAGAGCAACTACTGCATCACGGGGCTGTACTTCTATCCCAAGGGCGTCAGCGCCATGGCGCATGAGGTCCGGCCCTCCGACCGGGGCGAGCTGGAAATCACTACGCTGAACGACATGTACCTGCAGCAGGGGACGCTGGACGTGCAGCTGCTGGGCCGGGGATACGCGTGGCTGGATACCGGGACGATGGACAGCCTGGTGGACGCGGCGGACTTTGTGCGCATGATCCAGAAGCGGCAGAGCATCGTGATCTCCGCGCCGGAGGAAATCGCCTACCGGAACGGCTGGATCGATCATGAGGAGCTTGAGGCCTCCGCCCGCCGGTACGGCAAGAGCCCCTACGGGGCGCACCTGCAGGCCGTGGCGGACGGGAAGATCAGATACTGACGGAGGGAATAGCATGACCATCATCGTGACCGGCGGCGCCGGCTTTATCGGAAGCAATTTCATTTTTCACATGCTGGGGAAGTATCCGGAATACCGGATCGTCTGCCTGGACAAGCTGACCTACGCGGGCAACCTGAGCACCCTGAAGGACGTCATGGACAACCCGAACTTCCGGTTCGTCCGGGCGGACATCTGCGACCGGGAGGCGGTGTACCGGCTCTTTGAGGAGGAGCATCCGGACATTGTCGTGAACTTCGCGGCGGAAAGCCATGTGGACCGCTCCATCGAGGATCCGGGCATCTTCCTGCAGACGAACATTCTCGGCACGGCGACCCTGATGGACGCCTGCCGGAAATATGGGATCGGGCGGTATCACCAGGTCTCGACGGACGAGGTTTACGGCGACCTGCCGCTGGACCGGCCGGACCTGCTCTTCACCGAGGAGACGCCCATCCATACCTCCAGCCCCTATTCCTCCTCCAAGGCCGCGGCGGATCTGCTGGTCATGGCCTATCACAGGACCTACGGGCTGCCCTGCACCATCAGCCGCTGCAGCAACAACTACGGGCCCTATCACTTCCCGGAGAAGCTGATTCCCCTGATGATCGCCAACGCCCTGAACGACAAGCCCCTGCCGGTCTACGGCGAAGGGAAGAACGTCCGGGACTGGCTGTACGTGGAGGATCACTGCAAGGCGATCGACCTGATCATCCATCAGGGCCGGGTCGGCGAGGTCTACAACATCGGCGGGCACAACGAGATGGCGAACATCGACATCGTGAAGCTGATCTGCCGGGAGCTGGGCAAGCCGGAAAGCCTGATCACCTACGTCACCGACCGGAAGGGCCACGACATGCGGTACGCCATCGATCCGACCAAGATCCACAATGAGCTGGGCTGGCTGCCGGAGACGAAGTTCGCCGACGGGATCAAAAAAACGATCGAGTGGTACCTGACGCACCGGGACTGGTGGGAGGAAATCATCAGCGGGGAATACCAGAACTATTACGAAAAGATGTACGGCAACCGGTAACCGGGAAAGGATTTTCAGCCCCGCTTCCGCTCAGGAGCGGGGAATTCTGATTCTTCCGGGGGAAGACGAACCGGGACAGCAAAGCGCCGGCGGCGGGCCGGAGGGCACGCGAAGGGCAGGCCGGCGCGGAGCGCGGCGCCGGCGGCGGGCCAAGGACTTGATCTGGACAGAAAGGGGGTGCGGGGAGCATGGGAAAGGCATCACGGGAGATTCCTTCCGGCGGGAGCTTTTTTCGGAAAAGGTTCGGGGAATGCCGCGCGATCTGGCTCCTGAGCGCCGTGCTGGCGCTGCTCTGCACGCTGATCACCTATCCGGGGATTTTCTATTCGGACTCCTATGTCCGCGTGACGACGGGCGGCGCCGTGCTGAACTCGGTGATCAAGACCCTGCAGGGCCGCCCCTTCACGCTGGAGACCCACAACGCCTTCACCGTGATTCCCTCCTTCTTCATGGCCTTCAGCCTGGGGCTGACGGGGCATGTGGCGCTTTATACCTTCCTCCAGGCCTTTTCCCTCTTTGCGGCCGTGCTGCTGCTGATCCGGGAGATCGATCCGCCGTGGCGGCGGGGGATGGGCGCTCTTTTCGCCCTCAGCCCGATGATCTACGGCGCGTCGGTCTACTATGAGGCGAATGTCGGAAGCTTCGCGGGGATCGCGGCGCTGATCCTGCTGCTCCGCGGGCTTCCGGAGGAGAAAACGCGGGGGGACAGGATCCTGGAGTTTGCCCTGATCGCCTTCGCGTCCTTCGTGACCTTCGGCTACCGGACCAACGCGCTGACCATCCTGCCCGTGCTGCTGATCTGGCTGTGGAGGACGCAGCGGACGTGGCTCCGGAGGCTGATGCCCGTGCTGGCCCTGGTCTGCGGGCTGATCCTGGTGCGGCTGGTTCCCGCCGCCTTCGGCGTCCGCAGCGAATCCAACGCGTCCACGGGCTTCATCTGGGAAATGGCCACCATGATCCAGCGCATGCCGGAGGAGGACCGGACGGAATACCGGGACTATCTGGACGACCTCTGCGGCGAGGGCGCCACCCGGGGCGTGCTGGCGGAGAGCGACGAAACCTCGGCCAACAGCTTCATGTGGGGATCGTCGGTCAACACGGGGAAGCTGTCCGAGCCCGGCGCGACGGGCCGGGTGATCGGAAAGTATCTCCGGCTGCTGACGGAGCGGCCCGGGGAATGGTTTTCCGTGAAGAAGGATTTTGTACTGCGGGCGATGGGCTTCGGTGAGGCCCTGGACGACTCCGAGTATGACTATGACCGCTGGGATTCGATGAAGGAATACGGCTTCAACGACTCCCCGCAGCGCAGGGCGTTCCACCGGTCCTATCTGAAATTCAACGAGATTTTCGGCTTCTATACCCGCCGCCCCTGGCTGCCCTTCCTGATCTCCCTCGGGATGCTGATCGCCGAATACCTGCGGAAGAGCCGGAACAGAGGCCTCCATGCCCTGTTGTTCTGGACGGCGGTCTTTTATTACGGGGCGTATCTGGCGGTGATCGTCTCCTTTGAGCTGCGTTTCTTCTACCCCGCGCTGGTGCTGCTCGCAATCCTGGACTGCGCGGTCTGCCTGGAATGGATCCGGGACGGGATCCGCTTGCTCCGGAGAGACCCCGCCGCGGTTGCGGAAAGACGCGAAATGGGATATCATAAGGACCGAAGAATGCGCGGAGGGCGGAACCGGTGAAGATTGTCACCTTTGATTTTGAGGAGCACGGGGATGAGCGGGGGATCCTGATTTCTCTGGAGGAGAATCACAACATTCCCTTCAACATCCGCCGGTGCTATTTTATGTACAACACGCAGCCGGGGGTCAGCCGGGGCTTCCATGCCCACAAAACCCTGCGGCAGGTGCTGATCTGCGTGAAGGGAAGCTGCAGGGTGCTGCTGGACGACGGGGAGGAGAAGCAGCTGGTGACGCTGGACCGGCCGAACAAGGGCCTCTACATCGCCTCGGACACCTGGCGGGTCATGCAGGACTTCTCGGAGGACGCGGTGCTGATGGTGCTGGCAGATCAGCTGTATGACGAATCGGACTATATCCGGGATTATGACGCCTTTCTGCGCCATATCGGCAAGAAACCGGAAAGGGACGCCTGAGGGCCTTTCCATTGGGCCGGGCCGGGAAAAGAAGGACTGAATGAAGAGCATGAAACGCATGGAGATTCCCTATCTGGATTTTTCGGGAATACACGATCCCATCCGGGCGGAGCTGGACGCGGCCTGGAAAAGGGTCATGGACCGGGAATGGTTCATCGGCGGGGCCGAGGACGCGGCGTTTGAAAAGGAATTCGCCGCCTGGTGCGGCGTGAGGGAATGCGTCGGCGCCGGCAACGGGCTGGACGCGCTGCGGCTGATCCTGACGGCGATGGGCATCGGCCCGGGGGACGAGGTGCTCGTGCCGGCCAACACCTTCATCGCCAGCGCGCTGGCGGTGACCTACGCCGGAGCGCGGCCCGTGCTCGTGGATCCGGACCGGGAGACCGCGCTGATCACGCCGGAGGAGGCGGAGAAGCATATCACGGAAAAGACCCGGGCGATCATGGTGGTTCATCTGTACGGCCGGGTGGCGGAGATGGAGGGCTTTGCGGAACTGGCCCGGAAATACGGGCTGCGCCTGATCGAGGACGCGGCCCAGGCCCATGGCGCCGTCCGGCACGGAAAGCGGCCGGGCGCCTTCGGGGATGCCGCGGGATTCTCCTTCTATCCGGGAAAGAACCTCGGCGCGCTGGGGGACGCGGGCGCGGTTGTGACCGACGACCCGGAGCTGGCCGCCCGGGTCCGGATGCTCGGGAACTACGGCTCTGCCCGCAAGTATGTCCATGAGCTGCCGGGCGTCAACTCCCGGCTGGACGAGCTGCAGGCGGCGGTGCTGCGGGCCAAGCTGCCCCACCTGGAGGCCTGGGTGGCGGAGCGCCGGCGGATCGCGGAGATTTACGAGGACGGCCTGCGCGGCGGGAAGCTGCGCCTGCTGACGAAGGACGAGGGGAACGGCTACTACACCTTCCCGGTTTTTACGCCGGAAAGGGACCGGCTGCTGGCTTATCTGGAGGAAAAAGGCATCCACTGTCAGATCTACTACCCGACGCCCATCCACCTGCAGAAGGCGTACGCGGAGCTGGGGTACCGCAGGGGCGACTTCCCGGCCGCGGAGGAGCTGTCGGAGACCGGGCTGAGCCTCCCGCTGTACCCGGGGCTGACGGAGGAACAGATTGAATACATCCTGGAGGCGATCCGTGAGTTTGCGTTCTGACGGCCTGCGGGCGGAGGAGACGGGCGGAAAGCGGCTGCTGGTGATCCTGCCGGCCTACAACGAGGAGGCCAGCCTGCCCGGCACCGTCCGGGAGCTGCGGGAAAAGGCCCCCGGGGTGGATTTTGTCGTCGTCAACGACGGGTCCGCGGACGGGACGGAGGCAGTCTGCCTGGAGAACGGGTTTCCGCTGCTGAACCTGCCGACCAACCTGGGACTGACCGGGGCCTTTCAGACGGGCATGCGGTACGCCTTTGAGGAGGGGTACGACGCGGCGGTGCAGCTGGACGCGGACGGGCAGCATGATCCGGCCTTCCTGCTTCCCATGCTGGAGAAGATGGAGACGGAAAAGCTGGACCTGGTGCTGGGCTCCCGGTTCCTGACGGAAAAGCGGCCCAGAAGCCTGCGCATGCTGGGAAACGCCCTGATCGAAGGCGCCGTCCGGCTGACGACCGGCCGGCGGATCTCCGATCCGACCTGCGGGATGCGCCTGTACGGCCGGCGGGTGATGAAGTATATGGCCTACGCCCCGACGGCCCGGCCCGAGCCGGACACGGTGGCGCTGCTGATCCGCAGCGGCGCCCGGACGGCGGAGTATCCCGTGTCCATCCGGGAGCGGCAGGCCGGGGAGAGCTATCTGAGCCTCGGGCGGTCCTTCCGGTACATGGCGCAGATGGGGATCAACATCTTCATCCTGCAATGGGTGATGGAAAAGGAGAAGCTGTAAGATGTCCCTTGCGATGAGAATCCTGCTGATCGTCGGATCCGTGCTGACGGCGTGCTATGTGCTGAGGCGGGTCCGGAAGAGCCGCATGCGGACGGAGGATTCCGTGTTCTGGCTGGTCTTCAGCCTGATTCTGGTGCTGATGGGCCTGTTTCCGGCCCTCGTGACGGCGCTGGCCGCCCGGATGGGCGTGATGAGCGCGGCGAACCTGGTTTTTCTGATTGTGATTTTCCTGCTGATCATCAAGCTGTTTCTGATGGATCAGCGGATCTCCCGGCTGCAGCGGCAGATGACGGAAACGGCCCAGACCGTCGCGATGACGGGAAAGGCGGAGAAAAATACCCGGGAATAAATAGGAAGGACGGCTTCGGAAACGGAGCGGAGAGAGGAACATGAGTCAGAACAGGGAATCCCGTCTGGGAGAAGTGATCAAATTTCTGGTGTCCGGCGGCATCTGCTTTCTGGTGAAGCTGGTCTGCTCTCTGGCGCTGAAATTCGGCCTGGGGCATGAAACCTGGCTGTCGGTGCTGCTGGCGGAGCTGGTGGCGATCGCGGCGAACTATGTCCTGTGCGTGCTGTGGATCTGGCCGGGCTCGAACAGCCATCACGCGGCGGCCAAAATCGGGTTCCTGATTACCAGCCTGATCGGACTGGCGTGGAATGAACTGCTGATGCTCCTCTTCGGCCTGGCCTTCGGCGAAAAGCAGGTTCTGTTTTCGGTGATGGGGAAGGACGTTACCATGTATGTGGTGAACGTGTGCCTGACGACGGCAATCGTGATGTTCTGGAACTATTTCACCAAGCGGGCCGTGCTGCAGTCGAATCTGCTGAAGAAATGGACCAAGCAGGAATAAGACGCCTGGAAGGGAAGAGGACGGATGGCGCTGAACCAGAAGGAATTTGACTTGCTGGCCAGCCTCGCGGAGAGCGAGGGCCGGCTGACCCAGCGGGAGCTGGCGGAGAAGACGGGCTGCGCCCTGGGAACCGTGAACCGGATTCTCCGGCAGGCGGAGGAAAACGGCCTGGTGCGGGATGGGAGGATTACCCCCGCGGGAGAGACGGCCCTGGAGCCCTACCGGGTTCGCCGGGCGGTCTTTATTGCCGCGGGCTTCGGATCCAGGATGGTTCCCATTACCTTCAACACGCCCAAGCCGCTGGTGCGGGTGCACGGCATCCGGATCATTGACCGGCTGATCGACGCCTGCCTGGAGGCGGGCATCCAGGAGATTGTGATCGTCCGGGGGTATCTGGCGGAACAGTTTGATCAGCTGAAATACAAGTATCCGATGATCACCTTTCTGGAGAACCCGGTCTACAACGAGGCGAACAATATCAGCTCCGCCATGGTGGCCCGCTATCTGCTGAGCAACGCCTACGTCTTCGAGGCGGATCTGCTGATCCACAATCCGAAGATCATCCGGAAATACCATTACACCTCCGATTTCCTGGCCATTAAAAAGGATCGGACGGACGACTGGTGCTTTACGGTTCGGGACGGGATCATCACCGAGGAAAAGGTCGGGGGAACCGACTGCTGGCAGATGGTGGGCATCAGCTACTGGAACGGGGAGGACGGCCGGAAGCTGAGCCAGGACATCGCGGAGGTCTACGCCTCGCCGGGCGGGAAGGAACGGTACTGGGAGCAGGTTCCCCTGGTTTACCGGAAGGAGCACTACGCGGTTCGGGTCCGGCCCTGCCTGGAGGAGGACATCGTGGAGATCGACACCTTCCGCGAGCTGAAGGAGATCGACAAAACCTACGACGTATAGGCCGGGCGCGGCGCTTTCACGGCGCCGCGGAGCAGGGGAAACGAAGGAAACAGAAGGAGGTTTTCGCACGGTGAAGAGACTGATTGCCGCCCTTATGATGGTCTGCCTGCTGCTGGGCGGGCTTTCCGCCGGCGCGGAGGAGACCTACACGCTGTCCGCGAAGGAGTATGATTTCGATTTCACGCTGAAACTGTTTCCGGAGGCCTTTCCGGAGAAGCTGCGGGAAAAGGCCCGGGGATACGCGGACTTTCTGGGCGCGCTGAGATGGAAGGGAAGCTTTCTGAAGGCGACCGGCGAGGACTATTATGACCTTCGCCTGTCGGTGATTCCGGTGAGTCAGCCGGACGGCGCGATTGATTTCAGAATCCACGGCCCGCAGGATCCGATGCTGGTTCATTCCAGCCTGTTCGGGGACAGAATCATCCAGCTGAGTACGTTCTCCCTGCTGAATTTCTGCAGCAAAATGGCCGAGCATCTGGGCATTCCGCTGCAGTATGTGGGGTTGGCCTATCCCTACAGCTGGCTTTTCAGCCTGAAGCTCCCGATCGCCGACTGGCAGTATATGATGGAGAAGGAAGAAAACGGCGTGATCGCGGCGGAATGGGTGAGCTACCTGTGGAATTGCTGGTGGTGGCGGATCTACGACAACGAGCCGGTGAAAATCCTGGTGGACGCGCTCTGCAAGAATACGGAGGCGGAGAATGCGTTCCGGGCGGTTGTGAACGAGATCCCCGATTATTTCGCGAAGGATTTTGCCCGGGAGCGGGCCCTCCACATTCGCCGGGAGGCGCGTCAGACCACGTGGGCCAACGATGAAGGGGAAGTTTTCTTCCGGAAATATGACGAGGGCGGAAACAGCGGCATGGAGCTGACGATGCCCCGGATGAAGACGGGATACCTGCCGGTTTTCTCCCTGGAAAGCAGCGAGGAGAACGGCTGGCGGAGCACCCGGCTGAAGGCGGGTCTGCTCGGAGGGGAGAATCAGCAGGATCTGCTGAATCTGAAGATGTCCCTGATCGCCTTTCCGACGGTCTGGCCAGCGGACTGCTGGTCGCTGCTGAGCCTGGATCTCACGGGAACGCTGCTGCCCAACCTGGGCGTCAGCTGCTATCTGGAGGGGGAAAAAAGCGGCCGGTTTCGGCTGGAAATCCGGAAGCCGACCGTGGAGATGGAGCCCGGGCAGATCATGCTCACGGTGGAGGGAGAGCTGACGCCCAGGGAGGAGCTGTCCGAGATCACGGCATATGCGGAGATTCCGCAGGAAAGAACCCTGGATCTGCTGGTTTCCAACGATACGGAGATTCAGGCGTACCTGCCGGGGCTGACGGGGACCATGGCGAAGGGATTGCTCCGGTTCCTGGCGGGCATTCCCACCTCCGCCTGCCAGACGGTCATGGACGATCTTGAGGAGCTGGGTGTGTTCTCCGCGCTCCTGGGGCAATGAGCCGGAAAGGAAAATCAAGTTGAAAGCATTCTGGCAAAGGATGACGGAGCTGTACCGGAAATACCGGGAACAGATCAATTATCTGATTGTGGGCGGCCTCACGACCGCGGTCAGCCTGGCGACCTACTGGCTCTGCACCAGAACCTTCCTGAATCCGGAGGAGCCGGTGCAGCTGCAGGCAGCGAACGTGATCTCCTGGATCTGCGCGGTAACCTTCGCCTATTTCACGAACCGGCGGTATGTGTTCTTCAGCCGGGAGACCAACCGGATCCGGGAGGCGGGAAGATTCTTCCTCTCCCGGGTGACGACGCTGCTGATGGAGATGGGTATCATGGCCCTGGGTGTTTCCGTCCTGGGCCTCGATGACCGAATTGTTAAAATCGTGGCCCAGGTGATCATCATCATCGCGAATTATGTGCTGAGCAAGCTGCTGGTTTTCCGGAAGAAGAAAGAATAGCCTGATCAAAGAAAGGCCTGGCCGCGTTTGCGGTCAGGCCTTTTCCGGGCTCGGGGAGGACGCTCCGGCCCGCTTTCGCCCCGGCCATCCGGCCCGGAGTTCCAGGAACATCATTACGGCGACGAGCGTGTAGGCCGCGAGATACAGCCAGATTTCCACGGAGGTCAGGGTGTGGACAGTGAACCGCCTGCCGATGGGCAGCACCAGCAGCCACCAGACGGGCACCGTATACAGAAGACCGTACAGCCCGGAAAGGAGGGCGGCGGGCCGCGCGCGGAGGCCGGGCTCCGGGTCCTCCTTCAGCAGAAGCACCAGGGGAACGGCAAAATAGGCCAGTGTATAGCGGAAGGAGTTCGACGGGAAAAAGACCATGACGCAGGTCAGGAAAAAGAGTGTCCGCTGCCGGCTCCGGCTGCGCCAGGCGAGCCAGACCCACAGCAGGCAGACGGCGGCGGACAGCGCCGTGGAGAAAAGCGGCTCCTCCCGCCCGGTCAGTATCCGGATCAGGGTGAAAAAAATGCCCTTCAGATACTGAAGCCGGCCGAAATCCGAGGAGGCCAGCGGATAAAAGAGATTGGCGGCCCAGGCCTGCAGCGCGGACAGGCCGCCGAAGAAGACAAAGGGGACGAACAGCAGCAGGAGGCTGTAAAGGATGAAACGGACCAGCTCCCGGTATTTTTTTTCCTTCAGAAGCACCAGCCCGAAAACGGCCGGATAGATTTTCAGCGCCACGCAGACCGCCAGCAGAAGCAGCCCCGCCTCCCGGCGCAGGGCACCGGAGCTGTCCGTCAGATGCAGCCCCAGCATCAGCAGGGCCAGCACCAGCATGGCGGAATTCCCGGTCATGTAGCCGCTGCCCCCGAACACCGCGGAGAGCATCAGCAGGGTAAAGATCGCTAGATCTTTTTTACGGCTGCTTTTTCCCGTAAGGCTGATGCCCAGAAAAAAGAGCACCGCGGTAAAAATCAGGAAGATTGTAAACACGGACAGGGCGCCGGGCACCGCCTCTGCGGCCCGCGTTCCCTCCGGCGGGGCGTCCGGAACCGCGGTGAGCCGGAACAGCAGGTGATACATGCAGTAGGCCAGGGGCGGGAAAAGGGGCAGATAGGTAGCGGTTTCATTGGCGGAGAAGTGCTGATACAGGGCGGTGCGGTCCACCGCGTCGGCCAGATGGGAAAAATAGTCCACGAAACGGATCTCCGGCGCGTTTTCCTGAACCATCCAGGCATACAGCTGTCCTCCCCAGCGGAGGGAAAGCAGGAAATACAGCAGGATGCCCGCGGCGGAAATCAGATAAAAGAGGTTCCGCGGATCCCGGCGCAGCCGGAGAATCCTCTCCCTGATGCCATGCTTCACAGCCATCGCTCCTTTTTCACGAATCTGGGAGGCTTTCATCCCGCCGCCGCCCTCCGGGCGGCGCCGGACCCCGTCAGGGCGCGCCGGGCCTGATCCAACCCGCACATCAGCGCCATCACGGTGACGATCAGCCCCTTGCTGGCCAGCCAGAAATGAATGCTGGCGTGATTTTTGGTTACCACGCACCAGACCATGGGAATCGCCGCGATCAGCACGAAGGGAAGCAGGCGCATCCCCAGCGCGCGGAAGGCGGCTTTTTCCCGGGGCATCCGGAGGGCCAGCAGCCCCGCCTCCCCCAGGAGAAAAGCCGCGAAGAGCCAGGAGAAGGGAGTGCCGAAAAAGTAGCGGACGTTGCTCAGGACGGTGTCCAGGGCGGTGACCGTTTCGCCGTAGGCCTCTCCGCTGGTCCGCAGAAGAAGGGTCGCGAGCGCGTCCTCAAAACAGTTGTATCCGGTCAGCGCCGTTCCGATCGCCCATTTGAGAGCCCACATGAGCCCATATCCGAGCCCCCAGAGGAAGCCGAGCCGGAGAAGGTGCTTCAGGGCGCCGGGAAGGTTTCCGTCCGGGTCGAGACAGAAGATCACGGCCAGCGGCATGCCCAGCGCGGCCATCGGATAGGTCAGCACATCCCAGTAGGCGGTGCAGATGCCCGAAAAGAGAAGCACCATCTCCTCTCTTTCCCGGAGGCGCCCCTTCCGGAAAAGCACCAGCGCCGCCAGAGAGGACAGCATGGAAACATAAAAGCCCAGGGAGTATTCCAGATTCATGCCCATTACGGCGGGGCCCAGCATGGCCCAGGTGATCAGCAGGGGCAGCATCATGCCCCGTCCCCGGGCGCCCGCGCGGTACATCTCCCAGCAGAGAAGCAGGATCAGGGCCACCTGCAGCAGAAGATTCAGCTGCCGGATCCGATGATAGTCAAAAACCTGCAGCAGCAGCCGGTAAATCACCCCGTAGCCGTGCCAGTAACGGGAATAGGGGACGTATTTTTCATACGGCTCCCCGTCGATATAATGCTTCACGAAAATCTGGACCGGATCCAGATCCCCCATGTCTCCGTGCCAGGCCAGCATCGCATACTCCGCCGGTTTCTCCCGGGAAACGGTGCCGGACATCAGCAGCATGATGGCGTCCGAATAATTGTCCAGCCGGCTGGAACACCAGGTGTGCAGATTGGGAAACTTTCCCGTGGCCTGAAAAATATCCGCGGAGCGGGCCAGATTCCTGTCCATGGGATCGGCGGGCAGAAATTCGGACAGAATCAACAGCCCTGTTCCCAGGACGGCTGACAGCAGAATCAGCAACAGCGATTTTCCCAGAACACGGCGGAAGGGTTCGGGCCGGGAGGACTCAGACATTTTGATCACGGTCCTTTCTTTCCGCCGGGGCCTCCGCGCTTCCCCGAAGTATTTCCGAAATCAGATAGCGGGGCCGGCCCTTCAACTCGTTGTAAATCTGGGCGAGATAATACCCGATCAGCCCCAGACTCAGCATCAGCACGCTGCCGATCAGCAGAATCAGCAGAATGACGGTGGTAAAGCCCGCCACGGCCGTGCCGGAGAAATACCTCACCAGGGTCTGAACCCCCAGAACCAGGGCCATGAGCAGCACAACGATGCCGCAGACCGTGATCAGCTGCAGGGGCGCGGAGGAAAAGGAAGTGATGTTCCGTACCGCGTAGCCGGCCAGGGAGCGGGAGCTCCATTTGGAGGATCCGGCCTCGCGGTCCTGCACGTCGAACTCCACGGAGGTGGTCCGGAAGCCGACCCAGGAGGAGAGCGCGCGGAAGAAGGCGTTTTTCTCCGGCAGGGAAAGGATGGCGTTGACCGCCTTTCGGTCCATCAGCTTGAAATCGGAGGCCCGGGACATGTCCACCTTCGTGGCGCTGCTCATCAGCCGATAGAAGGTTCCGGCGGCAAACCGGTGCAGCGCGGATTCCTTCCCCCGGCTGCGCTTGACTCCCTCCACGACCTCATAGCCTTCCTGCCAGCGGTGAAGCATTTCGACCAGGGTCTCCGGAGGGTGCTGCAGATCGCAGTCCATCACCGCGACGCAGTCTCCCTTCGCCTGGGCCAGGCCGGCCATGATGGCGGATTCCTTTCCGAAATTCCGGGAAAAATTGACTCCGACGATCCGGGGATTCTTCGCGGCCAGCGCGGTGATTTTGCCCCAGGTGTTATCCGAGGAGCCGTCGTTGACAAAGATCAGCTCGAAGTCCATCCCCTCCGCCTGAAGCACCTTCCCGATGTGCTCCGCGGCGCGATCAATATTCTCTTCCTCGTTATAGGAAGGCAAAACAACTGAAATCATCCGCTTTCTTCCTCCCGCGCCGCCCCGGGCGCCTGCCCGGATGTCCGGCAGGGATTATTATACGGTCTTCCCGAACTAAAAACAAGCGCTTCCGGCCGGAAGGAAAAACTCCCGCAGGCTTGACAAGCCCGGCATTATCCGATATCGTTGGTCGGGGCTCTGTTTTTCCCGGAACAGAGCGCTCTTGTTTTACGGACTTACCGGGTGGTCTTTCAGAAAGGAGCTCGTGACAGGATGACGCAGACCAGAGACAGGGCCGTTGGCACGCAGACCCGCCGGATGGGAAGGACCGGACCCGGCTTCCTGGGCCTGGCGCTCGCGGCCCTTTTCATATGCCAGTTCGCGGTGCTGTGCTATTTCAACTTTACGCAGCTGAGGAATCACATGGGGTACGATTCCTCCTGGAACTTTCTCCGGGCCGCGATGATGTGGAATGAGAAAACCCTGGTTTCCCCCGCGTGGAGCGAGACGACGAACCTGCATCTGGACACGCACTGGCCGATCGCGTGCCTGCTTTACGGGCTGACCGGGAACCTGCTGCTTTCCTTCGGAATCGCCAACACGGTGATGGTGATCCTGCTGCTGTTTCTGGTCTGGAAGATCCTGGACAGGCTGGAGGTTCGGTTCAACGGGAAGATGATCGCCCTGAACCTGGTGGCCTGCCCCTATCTTTCCACCGAGTTTTTTGTGTTCAACGACCTGGGGTATTTCAGCAATATTCTCTCGGGAGCTTCCTACTATACGGTCCGGATCCTGGTGCTGCTGTTGATCATCTATGAGTTTCTGAAGATCTCCCGGGAGCGCAGAATGGGCGGACTGGTCTGGATCATCTGGCCTCTGTGCCTGCTCTGCGGCTTCTCCAGCGGGGTGTATCTGATCGTCGCCGTGCTGATCCCTTTCCTGGTGTACGAGGTGGAGATGGCAGTGATCCGGAACGACTGGAAACAGCTGACCGGAAAGGAAAGCCTTTTTGCCGTCCTGTGCTGCGCCTTTGTGATCGCGGGCAAGGCGCTGGCCGCCTTCCTGATCCGATTCTCGGCCCTGGACGGCAGCCGGACCTGGACTTCCCTGGAAAATCTGTGGACCAATTTCGGCGCGGTGATTCAGGGATATATGAAGCTGCTTCAGGTGCTGCCGGTGTCGGAGGACGACAAGCCGCTGCTGACGGTTTCCGGGCTTTCCAGGGTCTTTATTCTGGCGGTTTTCGCCCTGCTGGTGATCGCGGTGATTTCCATGATCCGGCGGGTCTGGAAGAACCGGGAGGAAAAAAACGGCGCCTGCCTTTTCCTGGTCAATTACCTGCTGGTCAGCTTTCTGATTTTCGGCCTGTACAACGCCCGGTACGGCGCGAGCATCTTTGAGGAACGCTATATGATCGCTTCTTTCTTCGTGACGGTGCTGATCGCGGCGGTGTTTCTGGATGGGCTGGAGGACCGGAGCGTCCTTTCCGTGCTGCTGACCGCAGTCATGGCCGGATCGATCCTGATGGTGGATGTCCATTCCGACTACAACTATCTCCGGACGACGAACGACAGCTGGCAGATGGGGGAGATTCAGGCGCTGGCGGAGGAACGGGACGCGGGGGTCGTCTATTTCTGGGGCGAGGATCTGGCCGTGATCCGCAGAAGCCTGCGGGCCTGCGACCTGAACCGGATTTACAAGGAAATTCCGGATGAGGGAGGGTGCTTCTCTCACTGGGGGGACTATACGGTTTACGACGATCAGACGGAATACAGCGGACCGACGCTGCTGGTCTGCGATCCGGAGAAGAAGCTGGTTCCGGAGAGCGTCCTGGAACAGTATACGCTGGTGAAGGAGCTGGATCGGGTCCGCGTCTACGCCTGCGACAGCAATCCCCCGCTGTTCTGAGGACGCGGCGGACCCCGCGGCCCGGGGACGCGGGCCAGCCCGGAGCGCCGGCCGGCGGGAGGGGCTTTCCCAGACCTGAGCGACCGCTGAAATTCAGTCAGACAGGAGAGAGGTATCCATGGCGCAGCAGAAAGAATCCAATCTGATTCTCTCATGGCTCAGGAAAATCAGTCCGCAGGTGCGCGCTGTTTTCCTTGGCGTGATGATATTCGGCGTTTTTTCCCAGGGAATGGGACTTTTCAATAAGTTCTCACATCATGATGATGTGGCCATTCTGTTCGACATGGGCACGACCGTTTCCTCCGGAAGGTGGACGCTGCAGCTGCTTACCTGGCTGGAGGGACTGTTCTACGGCACCGGAAACACCAGCCTGCCGCTGTTCAACGGCACGGTTTCCCTGCTGTGCCTTGCCGCGGTCGGCGGGCTTCTGGTGGACCTGATGAAAATCCGGAATCAGGTTTACTGCTTCCTGCTGGGCTGCGTGATGGCGGCCTTTCCGGTGGTGACGGCCCTGTTTGCCTACATGTTTACCAGCCATCCCTATATGATCGGCCTGCTGATGATGACGGTCAGCGCCTGGCTGATCTGCCGGAGCGGCCCCTGGTGGGTGAAGCTGATCGCGGTGGGCCTCGGCGGGGCCGGCGTCGGGGTCTACCAGGCGTATCTGCCGGTTTTTGTGACGATCATTCTTTTCAGCAACATCCGGGACGCCGCGGAGGGGGAAGGATCCCTGCGCCCCCTTTTCCGCCGGATGGCGGTGCATCTGCTCTGCGTTGCCGGGGTGATGCTGGTCTACACGGCGGGAAACCGCTTCTTCCTGTACAAGTATCACGTGGAGCTGTCCGCGTATCAGGGGATTGACCAGATGGGAAGGATGTCGGCGCAGGAGCTTCTGCACCGCGTCGGCCGGGCGTACGGGGAGTTTTTTAACCCGACGCGGCAGGTTTTCAGGGATATGTATCCCGGGACGCTGCACACGCTCTATCTGGGGGTGCTGGCGCTGGAGGGCCTCCTGACCGTCCGGCTGCTTCTCCGGACGTCCCGGGGAAGCCGGGGAAGGGCGGCGCTGCTGGCGGCGCTTTTCGCGCTGGTTCCGCTGGGAACCAACCTGATCTACCTCATGGCCGAGGACATTCACGCCCTGATGGTTTACGGCCAGGTGATGCAGGTCCTCCTCTTCCTGTGGCTGGTCGACCGGCTGGAGCTGAAGGATGCTCGGCTGAACCGGGCGGCGTCCCTGGCGGCATCGCTGGTGATGGCCGTGACGGCCGTCATGTACGCCAGATATGACAATCAGTGCTATCTGAAGGACGCGCTGCACCAGCAGGAGGCCATCAGCTACTACACCACGCTGGTTACGCGGATCAAATCCCTTCCGGGATACCGGCCGGACATGGAGGTTTTCTTCATGAACGCCGTGGACCCGGAGGACGACCCGACGGTCTATAACATCGATGAGCTCGATTTCATCCGGATTAACCCCTATTGGCACAATTCCATGGAATACCTGCATTGCCCAACCCGGGAGGCGTTTATCAAGGTATGGTGCGGCGCTGATTTTCCCTGGGGGTGGGATCCGGAGCTGGAGGCGTCGCCGGAGGTTCAGGCCATGCCCTCCTATCCGGCGGACGGCTCCATTAAGATGATGGACGGCGCGGTGGTTGTAAAGTTCTGACGGAGGACAGCCGGCATGCGATGGAAAGAGAAACTGACGAAACCCTTCGACCTTTTTGAGATTTCCAGGGTCAGGCCTTATCTGATGGGAATCGCGACGCTGTGGATCACTTTTTATCATTGCAAGTATCTGAACCTGTTCAATTCAGTCTTTCTGACCAAAACCCGCCTGCTGGGTCTCTTTACGCGGATTGAATCGATCGGAAACTGCGGCGTGGATCTCTTCTTCTTCCTTTCAGGGCTCGGACTCTATTTTTCCTATACGCGGCTGCGGGAGAATCATCCGCATCCGCTCAAGGCTTTTTATCGAAGAAGATACAGGAAAATCCTGCCCACGATTCTGATCGTGACGGTGTTGACCTTCGGCATGGTTGAGAAAACGGATCTGGCGAACTGGGCGGGCGGCGTGTTCCTGTACGGCTTTTACTGGCCGACCCTGGAGAGAGGAAATTTCTGGTATCTGTCGGCCACGGTGGTGCTGTATCTTTTCTTTCCTCTGATTTACCGGGGGATCCAGGGAAAAAGGGCGTCGGCCGGGGCCGCTGCGATGATCCTGGCGGTGGTGATGCTGACCCTGGCGGTCCGGGCCTTTGCAAAGGAGTACTATTATACCCACGCGATCCTGATGCTGTGCAGGATTCCCGTTTTCATTCTGGGGGTGTACACCGGAAGACTGAGCTATGAGCACCGGAAAATCCCCGTGTGGATCCCGCTGCTTGCGGTTCCCGCAAGTGTGCTGCTGGTGATTCTGATCGCGGATCTTCCGCTGGATCCGGAATGGCGGTTTTATGGGTTCGCGGTGCTGATTCCGTGCCTGACGCTGGCGCACGCCTATGTTTTCTCAAAATTCAGGAAACGCGGATTCCTGTCCAGGCTGGTGATGATGATCGGCACGTATTCCATGGAAATCTATCTGATTTTTGAATCGATCTATAACCATGGGAACAATCTGATCTTTTCTCCCGACAGCATGGGCCTGGTTTATGCGCTGACCGCCTTTACGGCTACCCTGGTGCTGGCGGTGCTGCTGAGGGCCGTGGTGGATCGGCTGGTGCGGGTGTATGATACGCAGGGCGATCCTCCCGTGTCCGGGAAAGGAGCAATTCAGTGAAGAAAGAGCAAACGGCTCACGCGGTCAGACGCTGGATTCAGCGCCCCGGCGCTCAGGTTTGGACGGCCTTCTGGAGCACGCTGGTTTTCGGCCTGTTCTGCCACGGAATGGGACTGCTGAATAAGCTGTCCCATCAGGATGATATCGCAAACCTGTTTGGTTTCGGGGCGACCATCACTTCCGGGCGATGGATGCTGCATGTGCTCAGCTGGCTGGAAGGCCTGTTTTTCGGAACGGGGAACGCCAGCCTCCCGCTGTATAACGGCGCGATCTCCATCCTCTGTGTGGGCGCGTCCTGCGCCCTGCTGGTGGATTTGCTGCGGATTCGGAACCGGGTCTACTGCGCGCTGATGGGCAGCCTGATGGTCGCCTTTCCCGTCATGGCGGTTCTGTTTTCCTATATGTTTACCAGTCACCCGTATATGATCGGGCTGCTGATGATGACCCTCTGCGGCTGGCTGATCTGCAAGGAGACCCCCTGGTGGCTGAAGGTGGTCGGAGTGGTTCTCGGAAGCGCCTCCGTGGGCGTATATCAGGCGTTTCTTCCCATGCTTCCGACGATTTTTCTGATCGATGATCTGATGAAGCTGAAGCGGGGGAAGGAGATCGGGAAGATTCTCCGAAGCATCGGAGTACAGGCGCTGTGTGCCGCGGGCGTGCTTCTGGTCTACTTTGCCGTGAACCGGCTTTTCCTTCATAAATTCGGTCTGGAGCTCAGCTCCTACCAGGGAATTGACCAAATGGAATCCATGTCCGTCCGGACGCTTCTGGAAAGGACAGGGAAGGCCTATCGCCTGTTTTTCTTTCCCGGGGAGAATCCCGGAGCGGATATGTACCCCGGCACCCTGCGCGGGATGTATTATCTTATGCTGGCGGTCAACGGCCTTCTGGCGGGCCGGCGTGTGCTCCGGGCCAGCCGGGAAAGCCTCCGGAAGGCGGTGCTCCTGGCGGCCCTGTATCTGCTGATCCCCCTGGGATGCAATCTGATCTATGTGATGTCCGAGGAAGTGCATGGGCTGATGGTCTACGGACAGGTCATGCAGGCGGTCCTGCTGATTGCTCAGCTGGATGAATTTGAAGAACCTTTTGCCAGGGGAAAACAGGCCGTCTCTCTGGCGGCTTCCCTGATGCTGGCTGTGACCTGTGTGATGTACGCACGCTTTGACAATCAGTGCTATCTGAAGGACACGCTGCAGCAGCAGGCCGCGATGAGCTACTATACCACGCTGATTACGCGGATGAAATCCCAGAAGGGGTACCGGCCGGATCTCAGGGTGGCTTTTGTGGGTGACTGGACAGAGCTGGATCCCACGATTTATGATCTGGAGGAGATGGACTTTATCCGCCTCAATCTGTACGGCCACAGCACGACGGAATACATCCACTACTATAAGGAAGTTTTTATGCGGCGCTGGTGCGGATTTGAAGCAGACTGGTACTGGGAGGGGAATCCTGAAGCCTGGCCGGAGGTGCAGGCCATGCCGGAATATCCGGCGGACGGATCGATTCAGATTGTCAATGATGTACTGGTTGTGAAGTTTTAGTGTTCGGCGGCGGAGGAAACATGCATTTGGGAATCAACGGAAAACGCGCGGTTCGGATGGCCGGGTGCGCCCTGTTCTGCCTGATGGTCCTCGTGCTGGCTTTCTGGAACAGGAAGCTGATCCTGGAGCCTGTGACGGAATTTCTGCGCGGGAATTATGGCTTTGAGGACATGAAAAAGGAAGTTCAGGAGAACTATCTGGACGACCGGTTCCGCGGAAAAAATGAACTGATCACCCTGAACGGAGGCTACGCACGCCTGCAGGGGCGCACAAGATACAACGGCGTGCAGCTGATGAAAAACGGGATGATCACCTCCTGGACCTCGAAGATGATGGATACCTCGGATTTTGCGGAAAGCATCAGCGGATTCAGCCGTTATCTGGATGGCCTGGGCATTCCGTTCCTTTTTGTGATGGAGCCCTTCAAGATTCCCACGGAGGAAAACCTTCTGCCCGCCGGCGTGACGGACAGAACGAACGAGATAGCCGATCAGGCGCTGGCCCAGCTGAAGGAAAAAGAGGTGCCCGTGCTGGATCTCCGGGAAGACATGAGCCGAACCGGAGAAATGGTCCGTCAATACTTTTACCGTACGGATCATCACTGGAATGTGGAAGGCAGCTTCTTTGCCTATCAGAAAATCATGGAGGCCATTCAGGAACGTTTTCCCGACACGAAGATGACCTATACGGACAGGCACCTGTGGGAGAAAACCGTGGTGCCGAACTTCTGGCTGGGAAGCGATGGACGCCGTGTGGGGCCGCTGTACGCCGGAACGGATGCCCTGGATTATTATCTGCCGTCCTTTGAAACGGAGATGTCCAGATACTCCATCGGCGTATGGACCTGCAAGGGGAATTTCCGGGAAGCCAATATGAGGGAATGGCTGCTGGAGAAGTCGGACTACTTCAAGATGGATACGTACTCGCGCTATCTGGGCGGAGGATACCCTCTGACGCTTCACCGAAACGCGGGGGCCGAGAATCACAGGAAGATTCTGATTGTGCGGGACAGCTTCGTGCTTCCGGTGGAATGCTTTCTGAGTACGGAGTTCACGGCGGTGGACGTGCTGGATCCCCGCATGTACGGAGTGATGAGTGAAACGGATTATATCGCGCTGAATCCTCCGGATCTGGTACTGTTCATGATTTATCCGGAGATATTTCCGAGCATCTATTATCCGTCCTATTTCCTCGACGAGGGAAAAAACCTGGAGATTCTGGGGGAATCTGATTTCGGAGACATTCAGGTTTCAGGAACCTCCGGAAACGCAGACTATCAGCTGGCTCCGGCCAGCCTGGAAGGCGGAAAAAGCTACGTGCTGACCATGAAGCAGATCCAGGTGGAGCGAGGAGAGCCGGACGGCGCGAATATCAGGCTGTACCGGGGGGAAAACCTCGTGGACGAAACGGTTCTGGACATTGATTACGGAAACAGATATGAGCACCGCTGGGGCTTTCAGATCCCGGACAACGCGGAAGAAGGGGAAAGCTATCAGCTGCGCTTTTATGCCGGCGTGGATGGCGCGACGGAGAATGTGCAGCTGGATTATCAGGGAATCCGGCTCCGGGAGGGTGTGCTGAAAAAACCTTGATGAACAGGGTAGCCAGGGGGACCGTGAAATATGCTTTTTTCGAGCATGGAATTCATATTTATCTTTCTTCCGGTGTGCATTTCCGTGAACCTGCTGCTGAGAGGAAGAGCCAGGAACTACTGGCTGCTGCTGTGCAGCCTGCTCTTCTACGCCTGGGGGGAGCCTTCCTTCGTCTTTGTCATGATCGGATCCATTGCGCTGAATTATGGAATGGCCCTGCTGATTGAACGCTGCGGAAACAGATCCGGATGGAAAAAGATGCTTCTGACGGCGGACATTGCCTGCAATCTGTCCGTGCTGTTTATTTTCAAATACCTGAATTTCTTTACCAGAACCGTTCGCGGCTGGTTTCCGGGGCTGGTTCCGCTGATCCCCCAGACATCCATCCTGCTCCCTGTCGGCATTTCCTTTTTTACCTTTCAGGCCCTGAGCTATGTGATTGATGTGTACCGCGGCACGAAGGCCCAGAAAAACCCGTTTTATCTGGGTCTGTACATTTCGCTGTTTCCCCAGCTGATCGCGGGACCGATCGTAAGGTACGGCACCATCGCGAACCAGATCGAAAACCGGAAGATCACCGTGGACGGTTTTTCGGAAGGGGTGCTGACCCTGATCCGGGGATTCAATAAAAAAATCCTGCTGGCCAATGTGCTGGCGGAGGTGGCGGACTATGCCTTCGGAACCGCCGGAATCACGGTGGGAATGGCCTGGCTGGGCGCGCTGTGCTATATGCTGCAGATCTACTACGATTTCGGCGGCTATTCGGACATGGCGATCGGTCTGGGGAAAATGCTGGGATTTCAGTTCGAAAAGAACTTTGATTACCCCTATATTTCGCGGACCGTGACCGAATTCTGGCGGCGATGGCATATTTCCCTGGGAAGCTGGTTCCGGGACTATGTCTACTTTCCCCTGGGCGGCTCAAGGGTGAAATCCAAAGCGCTTCTTGCGCGAAACCTTTTCGTGGTCTGGCTTCTGACAGGGATCTGGCACGGCGCAGAGTGGACCTTTATCCTTTGGGGACTGATGTACGGCCTCCTGATTACGGGAGAAAAGCTGGGCGGAATCCCCGCAAAACTGAAAAGCACGGGTCACCGGGGGATCAGGACGATCTACCGGATGATGACGCTGCTGATGGTGCTGCTGGGCTGGGTTCTTTTCCGGGCTTCGGATCTGACCCAGGCCGCCGCGTATTTTCGGACCATGTTTGGCCTGAATCATGTGCCGCTTACGGACGGGACGCTGACCTTCTATTTCAAGGACTACTTTTCGGCGCTGATGGCAGGCCTTCTCTGTTCCACTCCGCTTTTCGCGCGCCTGAAGGACAGGCTGGCCGGAAAGAACGAAAAAGGAGCATGCGCGGCCGGAACCGAAGCCGCGGTCTGGGTGATTCAGCTGGCTCTTTTCCTGATCAGCGTGGGCGCTTTGCTGATGGGCGCGCATAATCCGTTTATCTATTTTAATTTCTGATTTAATTTCTGACGACCCTTCAGGACAGGAAGGAGGTGAACCTGGGTGAGAAGGGGAAGAGAGGAATCCCCAAAGGGAATCCGGGGAAGGACAGCGGGACTGGCGCTGCTGGTCTGGATGGGACTGAGACTGAGCCTGAAGGATCCGGGAAAGGGGCAGGCGGTGCTGAACCTGATTGCTTCCTTTGCCCGCTTTGATCTGGCCCGGCTGCTGATGCTTCCGGGGCTGTACTTCCTGTTCCGGAAGGCGGCCGGGTTCCGTTCTCCGGAGCCGAGACGATGGGCGCGCCTGATTCCGGCCTGTTTTTTCGCGCTGAACATGGTGCTGGGGGAAGCTTTCTATCGGGAAGGAAACTGGAACGCGCTGCTGAGTCCGGCGGGCGGGCAGCTGCTCCGGACGGCGGCGGTCTGGGCCAGCTGGAGTACAGTGTTTGAAAGGCTGTTGAGGATCGTCTTCGCGGCGCGGGAAAACGGCCGCCTTTCCGCCTGGCTGCGGGAGGCTCCGCCGCGGGGGACGGTTTCGGCGCCGGGCGGGGAGCAGGGAGTGCCGGACGCCCGGGAAAAGGGATTCCACCCGCTGCGCCGGTATCAGCGGCTGCTGCGGGCGCATCCGTTCGCGACGCCCTTTTTCACGCTGATGATTCTTTATCTGCCCCATTTCCTGATTTCCTATCCGGCCCTGTTCATGGGCGACACCTGGTGCATGATCGTGCAGGGCTACAGCGAATTGGGCATGACGGGGGTGGACTATCTTTCCCCGGACCGGGTGCTTCGCTCCGGCGTCTATATCAATCAGCATCATCCTGTGCTGTATACGCTGCTGCTGCAGCTTTTCCTGCGGACGGGAGACGCGCTGTTCCACTCCCTGAACGCGGGCATTTTCCTGCTCTGCCTCGCGCAGGCTGCCGCGATCCTCGCCGCCCTGGCCTACGCGGTTTCCACCCTCCTCTCCCGGCAGGTTCCGGCAAAAACCCTGATGCTGCTGATCCTGTATGTGTGGCTGCAGCCCCAGGTGCGCAACTTCCTGTTCCTGGCCACCAAGGACGGCCTGTACTGCGCCGCCTTCGTACTGCTGATGTCCGTGTGGTTCCGAGGGAGAACCGGGGAGACGGAGCGGAAGGAACGGATTCTGCTCGGCCTTGCCGCGGCGGGGATGATTCTGCTGCGGAACGAGGGGAGATACGTGCTGACGGCCTCCTTCCTGCTGATGGCCTGGGCGGACGCGCTGGACAGAAAAAAGCTGCTTTGCCTGGCGGGAGGAACGGTGCTTTTTTCACTGGCCGTATTTCAGGGACTGTATCCCGCGCTGGGGTATACCAGGGGAGGCGTGCAGGAGGCGCTGTCCGTTCCGCTCCAGCAGACCGCCCGCGTGGTTCGGGAGCATGCGGAGGAGCTGACCGCGGAGGAGCGGGCCGCGATCGACGCCGTGCTGGAGTACGACCGGCTCGCGGAGAACTATAACCCGGACAGCGCGGACGAGGTGAAGGGACTGTACCGGCAGGAGGCGACCGGAGAGGAGCTGGCCGCCTGGCTCAGAACCTGGGCGGGGCTGGTGACCCGGTTTCCGGATTCCTGCCTGCAGGCTTTCTATGGAAACTACTATCAGTATCTGTATCCTGGGGACTTCCGGATGAGCTATTATACCTATGGCTGGTCCGCGTGGATGTGCGAGATGGCAAATGAACGAATGGCCGGACTGGGAAAAGGGTTTTCCCTGCCGAAGTGGAACGAGCGGCTCCGCTACATCTGCGATTCCCTGACGGACGCGGGGCTGTTCCACGTTCCGCCTTTCTCCCTGATGATGACACCCGCCCTGTACAGCTGGGCGCTGATCGCGCTGGCGTTCGGAATTGCCGGGAGAAGAAAAGACGCCGCGCGTTCCGGGTGCCTGGCGCTGCTGACGCCCTCTCTGCTGTCCTTTCTGGTGCTGTTCGCGGGACCGACGAACGGCTTTTACAGCCGCTACATGCTGCCGCTGACCTCCTTCCTTCCCTTTCTGTGGATCATGACGGAAACGGTGCGGCGGCGGGAGGAGGAAAACCGCGGGGAGGCGGCGGGTCTCAGGGAGCCGGGGGAAAACGGAATGCGTGAACAGGCGAACCGCGAAGCCCGGGAAACGTCATGGAAGAAAACACGGAGAATACGGAGAGAATTCAGATGAGCGCGAGAAAGGGTTTCTGGATGGCGGTGGGCTGCGCCGGAATCATCGGGCTGCTGGCCTTCGGAGGAGTAATCCTGCAAAGCGGAGGCTTTCTGACCCTGGCTGCGGATTTCAACGAGCAGCAGCTTCCCTTCTCCGTCGCGGCCTGGAAAGGCGTCCGCTCCGGCAGCCCCTGGCTCTGGGGAGTGGATCTTGGATCCTCCCTGATCACCACCTTCAGCTTCTACAATCTGGGCAGCCCCTTTTTCTGGCTGACGCTTCCGTTTCCCGTGGACAGCTTTCCCCGGCTGGCCGGATTTCTGTTCATCCTCAAATACATGACGGCCGCGGGCAGCGGGTATGTATATCTGCGGCGCTTCTGCGGGACGCCGGCGGCGGTGACGGGCGCGCTGATTTACGCCTTCTCCGGCTTTCAGGCGACCAATCTCATGTTCAGTCACTTCCACGATGTGGTCGCTTTTTTTCCGCTGCTGCTGACCGGCCTGGAGGATCATCTGCGGGAGAACGGAAAGGCGGAACTGGTTTTCGCGGCCTTTCTGAACTGTCTGGTCAATTATTTTTTCTTCGTCCAGAGCGCGGTGTTTCTGGCGGTTTATTTCCTTTTCCGCGCGGACTGGCGGCAGCCCCTCCGGCATACGCTGCGAAAGGCGGGCGGCTGCCTGTTGTGCGGGGCGTGGGGCGTCTGTATGGCGGGCATCCTGTTTCTGCCCAGCCTCCTGTATGTCCTCGGGAGCGAAAGAAGCGCGGCCGTTTTTTCCGCTTCGGATCTGATGTTCCCTCCGGAGGATCTGCTGCATCTCGCGAAGGGAATTTTGCTGCCGGCGGACACGATGGAGAGCCTGTCCGCCGTGAAGCGGTATGATTTCAATTCCGCCTCCTGCTATCTGCCCCTTTTCGGGATCGCCTACGCGCTGGCGTATGTGATGAAAAAGAGAGACTGGCTGGGAAAGCTGCTTCTGCTGCTGGCCGCGCTGTCCCTGTTTCCCGCCGGAAACGCCCTTTTTCTGCTGTTCAGAGGAACCTATCAGCGGTGGTGGTACGCGCGGGTAATGATGATGGCCCTGGCCACGGCCCGGGTTCTGGAGGCACCGGAGGATTATCCTGTCCGGCGGGCGATCGGGACGGAGCTGGGGCTGATCGGGCTGCTGGCGGCGTGCATATGGCTGCTGGCGCGTCGGGAGGACAGCGGAATTCATATCTATGACGGAGGGTATCTCCGGGCACTGTTCCTCTGCGCGGTCGTGGGCGCCGGGTTCCTGATGCTTCCCTTCAGGGGACGGCACAGAAGCCTGATCCTGCTGGGAGCGGCCTGCGTTTTTTGCGCGGGGACCACCGCGCTCACGCTGCGAGCCTACCGGGATCACGAGTGGAATCCCGGGGAGGTGAAAGCCCGGTTTGAGGCGGGATTGCGGCTGGAGATTCCGGAGGAGCAGTACCGGTTCAATTCGTCGGACAATCTGCTGATGATGCCCGGGAACGCGGGGGGATACGGCGCTTTTATTTCCACCGCGGAGAACGGCAGCTACCGCTTCAGCCGGCTGGCCGGGTACTACCTGGTCAACAACACCGGGAACGGCTTCCGGCCGGATCCGCTGCCGAGGCTGCTGGGCGGACGCTACGGAATCCTGGAGGAGGAAGACGACGGGACGTCTCCGGAGGCGGTCACGGCCGAAGGCAAGGTGTTCCGGATCACGGAAGGGGAAGCCTGCCCCATCGGATTCGCGGTGGACCGCTGGATCAGGGAGGAGGATCTGCTGGCCCTGCCGATGGAGGAGCGGGCCGTGGCCCTGATGCACGCTTTCGCGGCGGACGGGGAAACGGCCGGGCGGCTGCGGGACGAAGGGGTTCCGAGGCTGTCCGGGGAGGAAAGCGGGGCACTGGAGCTGGAGGAGAGCATCCGGCGGACGGTTCAGGACGCCGTGACGGATTTTCACCGGGACGGAAAGGGCTTTTCCTGCGCCTCGGCCTGGGACAGGGACCGGTTCGTATATTTTTCCGTACCGTATGACACGGGCTGGCGCGCGGAAATCGACGGAAGCCGGGCGGAAATCATTCCCTCCGGCGGCATGATGGTTTTGCGGGTGCCCTCCGGGGCGCACCGGATCGATTTTACCTATCACACGCCGGGGTTCGGCGCGGGCGCGGCGCTGTCGGGAGTTTCGGGACTGGGCTTTCTGCTGTACCGGGCGGCGGCCCGGCGGAAAAAACGGAGGCAGAGGGGACCGTATTGTCATCCCGCGGACGGGATGCTATAATCGCTACCGGGCCGTGGCCGGAAACCCCGGCCCGGTGCGGAAAGAGGAGTGGAAGAAATGACTCTTGAAGGAAACAAAAGGAAATGGCTGGCCGCGCTGAACAGGGCGCTGCCGGCGATTTATTTTCTGTTTGTCTTTTTTCTTTACTATTCCATGCTCAGCATGCCCTATTTCACCGATGAGCAGGATGTTTTCTATGGGGCGTATTCCGTGGCGAAGGGCCGGGATATTTACAATTCCTTCCTGTCCCAGCACATGCCCTTCTCCTACTACTTTACCGCGCCGCTGGCGCTGATCGGCGCCCGGACTGTATTCCAGTTCCGGCTGGGCACCTATTTTCTGCTGGCGCTGCTGTGGGAGGGAATCTTTCTCCGCCATCGGAAGCGCGTTTCCCCGGTTTCTCTCTTCGCCATGCCGCTTCTGTACCTGGCGATCCTGAAAACCCAGTCCATGGGAGGCACGATGCTTTCGGATCACTGGCAGGGGATCGGACTGGTGATGATCATGCTGGAAATGCTTCGGTATATGGATACGAAGGAGATTCCGCTGTCCTGCGCGCTGACGGTCTCCCTGGCCATTCTGCTCAGCTTCGGCTCCACCTTTGCCGCGGCCTATTCCCTTTTTGCCTATTTTCTGGGCGTGGCAGCCATTCAGATTGGCCTGCTTCGCAAAGCCGCCGGGCAGGGCGGGGAGGGGGCTGCCCTGCTGCGGAAAAAGGTGTTGCGGGAGGACCTGAGGCTGGTCCTTCTCTGCGTGCTGCCTTTTGCGCTGCTGCTCGGATGGTACGCGCTGACCGGCAATGTAGCCAACTTTTTTTCCGGAGCCTATGAGATTGTGACGCAGGTTTATGTCAAGTATTCCGGCGGTCTGGGCAGCGATCCGGTGGGCGTGATCTGGGAAACCGTGTTCCACTTCGTCGAATCCCTGGGGGAGGCGGCGGGAAACCTGGCGAAGGCTCCCGGAGTCAGCATGGCGCGGCTGACCGTGGCCGCGGGGTTCCTGCTGTTCTGCGTCCAGCTGGGACGAAGGTCTCCGGCGGCGGGGCTGGCCGTGTTTTTCGCGACTGTGTACGGCGGCCTGCGGAGCTTTGAAGGGTTTCATGCCATGGCCTACTTTGCCCAGAGCACGGCGGCCGTCGCCCTGCTGTGGGGGACGGTGCTGAAAAAATGCGAAGCGGGAGGCCGGCTGAAAATCCCCGCCCGGACGCTGACCGGGGCGGCGGGGCTGGCGCTGTCGGTGCATTTTCTCATCTGGGGAGGCTATAATCTCCTGTATCCCCAGATCCTTCTGAACCGGACGCTGAGGACCGAGGAGCGCATCCTGGATCTGCTGACCGACCCCGAAGAGGAGGTTCATTCCTGCAATCAGCCGGTCAACAGCCTGGATCTGATGGATCTGGAGCTGATTCCCTCGGATGCCTGCGGCGCGGTCAGCTACCCGTATTATTATGAAGTATGGGGCGGCCGGCAGATGGAATCCATCCGGCGTATGCCGCATACCGTGCTGTACAACCCGGAGGAGGTCAGCTGGGGGAAGGTTTTCAGGGAGTACGCGCCGGACTTTGACGCCTTTGTGAACGAGCACTATGTTCGTCTGCCTCAGGCGGAGGATCTCTGGGTTTCCAGGGAGTTTTATCCGGAGGCCTCCAGGCGCCTGAAAGAGGCGGGATACGGAGACCGGATGATCTCCAACGTGAAGGAGATTACCGCGAACCATCCGGTGGAGTACGGGGCCGGGCAGAGCATCCGGAGCCGCTTCACGGCCGGAGGGGAGAAGCTGTCGGCCGTGCGGATCTGCGCCGCCTGCTTTCACCGGCGCTCGAGACCCTATCTGACGCTTCGGGTGAGGGATCCGGAAACGGGTGAGATCCTGGGGGAAGGCGGGATGGGACCGGAGGATCTGGCGGATACCTTCTTTTCCCGCTGTCCGCTGGAGGCCGCGCTGATCCCCAGCCGGGAATACGAGCTGGAAATCCTCGTGGACCGTGTGGAAGGAAAGGGCGATATGGAGTTGTATTATACGCCGGAGGGGAATCTGGCGCTGGCCACGGAGTACTTTTCCGGACAGGAGGAGAGCCTCTGAGCGGGGGGAAGCGCTGTTCCGTGGACGGCCTGGAAGGAAAGGAGAGGCGCGGAAGATGAAGCTGTCGATTGTGACTCCTTGCTACTATAACGAAAAAAACCTGGACGACACCTACGGGGAGATCGTCCGGCAGGTGTTTGAGAAAAAAACCGGGTACGAGTGGGAATGGGTGCTGGTGGACGACGGATCGGGGGACGGGACGCTGGAGGCGGCACGTCGGCTGCAGGAAAAGGACGCCCGGATCCGGATCGTGAAGCTGGCTAGGAACTTTGGGGAATTCAGGGCGATTGTCGCCGGGCTTTCCGTCGCGGAGGGCGAGGCGGTGGCGGTGATCAGCGCGGACCTTCAGGATCCCCCGGAAATGATTCCGCATATGGTGGAATCCTGGGAGAAGGGAAACAAGGTGAACCTGGCGGTTCGCGGAGGGCGGGAGGAATCCCGCCTGAAGAACTGGTTTGCGGATACCTACTACAAACTGATCCGGAGATGGGTGATTCCGGATTACCCGCGGCGCGGATTTGATTTTTTCGTGATTGACCGGAGCGTGGCGCAACAGCTGGTTCAGATGCAGGAAAAAAACTCGAGCGTCTATCTGCAGCTGATCTGGCTTGGATACAAGCCCACCATGATTGAATACACCCGGCGGGAGCGGGACAAGGGAATCTCCATGTGGACCTATTCGAAGCGGATCAACCTCTTCGTGGATACCTTCATTGTCTTTTCCCACCGGCCGATCCGGTTTCTGACCGGCGTCGGCGCCGTTTTCGGCATTCTGGGCTTCCTCTTCGGCATTTACGTGATCATCGACAAGCTGGTCAACCATACGCCGGCCGGATGGGCTTCCGTGATCCTGGCCATCATGCTGACCAGCAGCTTTCAGATGCTGATGATGGGTGTGCTGGGCGAATATCTGTGGAGAAATCTGGATGAAACCAGAAAGCGCCCGCTGTATGTGATCGATGAGGTGATTGAGAGGGAGGACGGCGAGACCGCGGGGGAAAAAACGGAAAAGCCCGCCCCGGCCGGGAACGAAGGCTCCTGATAAGGGATCAGCCCTCCGCCTTCCGGGCTTTCATTTCCCGAAGGTACTCCTGGTAATCCCGGATGTATTCGCTGTCCCTGTAATGGGTGCTGGCCAGCACCAGAAGCACGGAATCCGGGGAAAAGGCGTACATGTCTTTCCAGATCATCCGGGGGATGTATATGCCCATCCGGGGCTGATCCAGATCCGCGATGAATTCCTCGGTTCCGTCCGTGATGCGTACCTTGCTCTGGCCGGCCACATTGATCAGCACAAATTCGGATTCCCGGTTCGCATGCTGTCCGCGGACGACCGTCGCGTCGGAATCATAGATATAAAAAACCCGCCGGATTTCAAAAGGAACGGCCTGCGCCCCTTCAATGACAACCAGCTTGCCTCTTTCATCCCCCAGGTCTCCGAAGCGGAGAATGGGGCATCTTTCCCTTAAGGTCACGTCGTTTTCCCCCGTTTTCTTTTATCTGAAGCGGTTGACGGCTTCGATGACCCGGCCCTGCTCCTCCTCCGTCATGCCGTTGTAGATCGGGAGGGAGAGCACGGTTCTGGCCAGATGCTCAGTCACGGGCAGGCTGCCCTCCCGGTGACCGAGAGCGCGGTAGCATTCCGCCAGGTGCGGAGGGATGGGATAGTGAATGAGCGTGCCGATTCCGTTTTCTTCCAGAAACGGGATCAGCCGCTCCCGGGCTTCGCACCGGATGACATATTGATGCCAGACGCTTTCCGCGCCAGGAGCGGGAACGGGAAGGGAGACCAGGGGATTGCTGAGCTCCCGGCTGTATTTTTCCGCGATGCGCCGTCTTTCCGCTGTCAGGTCGTCCAGATGCGACAGACGAACCCGAAGCAGGCCGGCCTGGAGCTCATCCAGACGGGAATTGGCGCCGACCACCTGATTGTGATACCGTTTTTCGGAACCGTAGTTGCGGAAAATCCTGAATTTCGCAGCCAGCGACTCCTCGTGGACAGTGACCGCGCCGGCGTCCCCGAAGGCCCCCAGATTCTTGGAGGGATAGAAGGAGAAGCAGCCGACATCTCCGAAGGTACCGGTCATTTTTCCCTGAAAGCGGGCTCCGTGGGACTGGGCGCAGTCCTCGACGAGACGGAGCCCGTGCTTTTTGCAGAAGGCGGCGATTTCCTCCATCCGGGAGGCCATACCGTAGAGATGGGTGACGAGAACGGCCCTGGTTCGGGGGGTGAGCTTTTCCTTCAGCCTTTCCGGATCCATGCCGAAATGACTGTCCGGTTCCACAAAGACGGGGGTTGCGCCATTCATTGTGATGCCCATGACGGAAGCGATGTATGTGTTTCCCTGAACGAGGACCTCATCTCCGGGACCGATCTCCAGAAGCCGGAAGGCGATCCAGAGCGCGTCCAGCCCGGAGGCGAGCCCTACGCAGGCTTCAGCGCCGAGAAAAGCGGCAAATTCCTCTTCGAAGGCGGATACCTCCCTGCCGAGGACATACCATCCGGAACGGAGCACCTCCAGCGCTTTTTCCTCGAACTCGCGCTGATACATCCGAAAACCGCGGTCCATGCGGTTGGGCATGATTTTCTCCATGGGCGTCCTTCATTCTCCTCTTTTTTTGTTTTTCAATTCTTCAATGGTAATACTCGATACAGGTAACCAGTACGCCGTTGAACCCGACAAAAGCCATGGCCGCGAAAAGCAGACCATGATAGACTGCCGGGGAAATCCTGTTGAGGATCCGGTCGGATCCCAGGAGAGCCAGGGAGGGATAAACCAGGGGAACCAGATATCGGGGCTGCATGCCGCCGAAATATTCCTCTCCCACCGCGCTGAACCAGGCGTACATGGCGGTGCACATCAGGGCCACGGTTCCGAACAGGAGCGCCTGTCCCGCCAGACGGAGCGTCCAGACGGGGTGAAGCCCTTCCCCGCGGAAATCCGTAAAGGCGGCGATGGCCAGAATCAGCATGCACAGCTCAGTGTTGTTGCTGTTCCCCTGATACCCGTAATTGAGCAGCACGCCGGACATGCGGCCCAGATCCAGATAGTTCTGCAGGTAGCGGAGGAGATAGCGCGTGTAGGTCAGCGGGTTCCGGAGAATGAAGGCGATCTGCTCAAAGGTGTTCGCATTGGTTCCGGACCGGTTATCCGCCTCTCCGCCGCTTGCGCCCAGGGGGAGCAGAATGTTGGCCATCACGAGCCCCATGGCCAGAAGCACCAGCAGGGTGTAGGTCCGGCGGTGCCGCCGATCCCGGAATTTGCTCCGGGGCAGGAACAGGAACAGCAGGTAGACCGGGAAATAGATCTGCTTGGCATAGCAGGCGAAAAATGCGCCCAGCAGAATGACGGCGGTATCGAGGTTTTTCAGCCTGCGGTCCGGCTCCTGCCACTGGGCCAGCCAGTAGGCGAAGCTGAGCCAGATCCCCGCGGTGACGCCCGCGTCATAGCTGAAATTGACAGCCAGGGAAACCGATGTGGGGATCATCCAGGCCAGCGCCGCTACCATTTTCCCGTTTTTCAGCCGGCGAATCGCGAAATAACCGAGCAGCGCGTAGAACGGCAGCCCCGTGAACCGGGCGAGACACCAGGTGACCCAGAAGGGCAGGTGAAGAACCCGGCCCAGAAAAAAGCCCAGCCCGTGAGTGGCCATCCAGTATTCCTTCAGACTCAGATGAAACCTCGAGGTGACGAAATAGGCGCCGCGACGGTACAGCTCCTCCTGGGCCTGATGCAGCTCGTCCCATTCCTTCAGCTCGTAATCACAGGACTGGTCCGGCTGCATGACCGCCCATTCCGCCGGGGTGAAGCGCACGTGGCCCAGGGTGGAGTAGTTCAGGGCATGCTGGGCGTGAAAGCCGTCATCCATGCTGACGCCGGTCGTATCCGGCAGGACGAAGGACAGAAGTCCCCCGTACAGCAGCACCAGGACCAGGAACAGATTCTCCGGCTTTCGGCCGAGGGTTTGGGGAAACATCAGCAGCGCCGCGGCGGCGGCTCCCGCCAGGGCGCAGAGCCAGTCCACCATCCAGTTCTGCCGATGATACAGATCCAGCACCCAGACCCGGCAGAGAAAGAAGACCGCGACCCCCGCAAGCACCCCGCGAAGCAGCAGCAGGAGATTGTGCTTCGGGTTTTCCGTCCAGCTTTTTCTCAGATTCTCCCCCGTCCGGCGGATCCAGCGGAGAAAGCGCCGGCCGAGTCCGCACGGAAACAGAAGCACCAGGATGCCCAGCTGCAGAAAAAAGGTGGCGATGAAACGAACCGGATCCCATTCCTCCTTCAGCACCCGGCGGCCCGAGGCATCCGTGAGGATGGTGCCGCGCTCGATCAGGGTCGGATCAGAGGAAAGATCCATCTCCTGATCCGGGTAGATGGGGGGCAGGGTCCGCTGTATCAGCAGCTCCAGCCCGGCGGCCAGGAGCAGCGCCGCGAGAATCAGCGCTCCCGCGCGCGCGAGTCCCTGCCTTGTGAATAGCACATTGCGTCTTGCTGTCATACTGTTTCTCCAAAGCCCTTCTGTTTCAGAAGTTTATTCCGTCCCCCGTTTCAGCGCGTCCTCCCGGATGATATCGCAGATCTTCCGGGTGGAGTCGTTTCCGTCGGAGGCCCTGTATTTCCGGGCGCATTCGTTTCGGATTTCCCGAAGGGGATCCTCCCCTTCCAGAAGCGCGTTCAGGCTCGCCTCGACCTCCTCCCAGCTGCTCAGCCTGTACAGGCCGGGCGTCAGCGCCTCCACAAACCCGTCGTTGGTGCCGTCCCCCAGACAGTAGAGGATCGGCTTTCCGGTATAGAAGTAATCGATGATCATGGAAGAGTTGTCGGCGATCAGCACATCGGAGGAGTACATCTGGGGATAAAAATCCGGGGACTCATCCAGATGAAAATTCTCCCGGGAGAATTCGCGCCGGAGCTCTTCTTCCTGCTCCTCCGTCAGTTCTCCCGTGCTGCGCCATTCCCGGAAGGCCTGCGGATGCGGCCGGAACATCAGCTCCACGTTCTCATGGGCCCGGCACCAGCGGAGCAGCGGCTCCCGATAGGTGAAGAAATGGCAGTTGCCTTCCCGGGTGTTCCATCGGGGCGTCCAGAGAATCCGGAAGCTTCCGGGGCGATGCCAGAGACCGCATTCGCGGGGGACCTCCTGCCCCATCCTTTCCAGCCGCGGGTGGCCGGTAACCCGGATCTGGCAGACGTTGGGCCCGCCAAGGGCGAGACGCCCCTCGACAAACCTTCGCTCCTCCTCATTCTGGGCGAAGAAGAAGGAAAGATCCCGCATGAAGTCCACCGGCGTATCCTGCTCGGTCCGGGCGTCTATCTCGAACAGAACGTAATAGGTCAGGTAGAGAATCTTGGCGTACCGGGAAACCTCACTGCTCAGCAGGCAGTCCGGCCGGGCGATGTTGTAGGGCTGCTGATAGAAGACATAATCCGGCTTCAGGGAGCGGAGATCCAGCCACTGACCCGTTTCAGCATTGTATCCGCGGAGACATTCCTCCCCGGCCCAGAAGGCTTCCGCCCCTTCGCTGTCAAAACGGCTGTTGAAGTAGCCCAGCCCCCGGACCCTGCTCCGCTGGGGCACCGCAAGGATCTGCACATGGAAAAGCGGATCCGCCTTCAGGGCCTCGTAAACGCTCCGAAGATTCGGCCAAAGCGAGGGACGGTGGCAGATAAAGAGCACGCGAACCGGTTCCCCCGCGGCCGCCTTCCTGGCCAGACGGGCGTCAATCTCCTTCTTCGCCCGCAGGAGACGGCGATAATCCCGCTGCTGGCGGAAGCGAAGCAGCCCTGTTTTCTGCAGGGCTTTCCAGATATAGGGAACCCGGATGAGCCGGTCCGCAAGGTTCACAGCGCAGATCCTCCCTTTTCCTTCTGTCCCGCGGGGACCGGCTTCCGCTCCCCGCCCTCTCCCGCATTATAAGCATTCCGACGGCTTTTGACAAGGAGAAGCGGGCCGGGGAGTTTGACGGAAGTCCGGCCGGCATTGTATAATGACCTGCCGCGGCAGGGACGCTGCCGGGGGAAAGGAGATTGCATGACGCGGGAGAGCGGGGGAGAAAAGCCGCGGATTCGGGCGGACCGGCCGGCGCGGGCTGCCTTTTTCGGCGCGCTGATCTGGGGCCTGGCGGCGCAGGGAATGGGGCTTTTCAACAAGTTTTCCTGGCATGACGATATATTCCAGCTTTTCGGCACCGGAAATACCATCACCTCCGGGCGCTGGATGCTGTATGTGCTGGAAAGGGCGGAAACGCTGATCTTCGGCGGACACTGCAGCCTCCCGCTTTTCAACGGCTTCCTGGCCCTGGTTTTCGTCGGCGCGACGGCAGCCCTGGCGACCGTGCTGCTGCGGATCCGCCGGCCCGTGTACGGCGCGCTGCTGGGGGCGGCGATGGCCTCCTTCCCGATGATCACCTCCCTGTTCGGCTTCATGTTCGCGGCGCCGGCCTACCTGCTGGCCCTGCTGATGATCATGGCCAGCGCGTATCTGATCTGCGAGGACGGACGGTGGCCCGCCCGGGCGGCGGGCATTGTCCTCGGGGCCTGCTCCGTCGGCATCTATCAGGCCTTTCTTCCGGTGCTGCCGACGATGATGGCGCTCTGCGATCTCCGGGCGCTGGCGGACGGGGAAAAGCGCCCCTCCGCAGTCTTGCGTGAGCTTGCGCTGCAGGGGGTGTGCCTCGCGCTGATCATGGCGGTCTACACGGCGGCCAGCCGCTTTTTCCTCTGGAAATACGGGCTCTGGCTGGATACCTATATGGGGATCGACCAGGCGGCAACCACCTCCCCGCTGGTCTATCTGCAGCGGGCGGGCCGGGCCTACCGGGAATTCTTCCTTCCCTCCCGGAACGTTTCCTGGGACATGTATCCGGGGCGCGCCGTGGATCTGTACCGCGTGATGCTGGCGGCGGACGCGCTGATGGCGCTCCGGCTGATCCTGCGCGCCGGACGGAAGGATCGGGCGGGCGCGATACTGATGGTGCTGCTGTTTCTCCTGATTCCCCTGGGATGCAATTTCATCTTTGTCATGTCCGAGGAGGTTCACGGCCTCATGACTTTCGGCCAGACGCTGCAGATGGCCCTGTTCCTCTGGCTGACGGACCGGACGGAGCTCTCCCGGCCGGGAAACCGGAAGCTGATTTCCGGACTGGCGGCGTTCCTGATGGCCGGGCTCGGCGTGATTTACTTCCGATCCGACAACCAGTGCTACCTGAAGACCGCGTTCCAGCAGCAGGAGGCCATTTCCTGGAATACGGCGCTGGTGGCGCAGATCAAATCCGCGAAGGGATACCGGGACGAGCTTCCCGTGGCCTGGATCAACCGGGAAAACGCGCGGGACAGGACGCTTTACAGCATGAAGGAGCTGGATTTCCTGCAGCTGAACAGCTATGAGAGGGATCTCCAGGGATATATCAACAACTGGACCTGGGACGTTTTTCTGGCCCGCTGGTGCGGCTTCGCGCCGGAAATGGCGAATCCGGAGGACGTGATGTCCCGGCCGGAGGTGGAAAGCATGCCTGCTTACCCGGCGGATGGATCCATCCTGGTGCTGGAGGATGTGGTTGTGGTGAAATTCTGAGAGAGGTGCCGACGGGTGAAAATATCCTTCCTTGTGACCTATTATCAGCAGGAGCGCTATGTCCGCGAGAGCATGGAGAGCCTCCTGGCGCTTGAAAAACCCGCGGAATGGGAGATCCTCATTGGGGACGACGGTTCTTCGGACGGCACGGCGGAAACCGCGCGGGCCTATGTGGAAAAGGATCCGGAGCATATCCGGCTTTTTGTCATGGACCGGAACCCGGAGAAAAAATACAACGCGGTGGAAAGAGCCAGCCTGAACCGACTGAACCTGGTGCGCCACGCTTCCGGAGACTGCTACTGCCTGATGGACGGGGATGATTTCTATTCGGAAACGGATTTTATTCCTCAGGCGCTGGCCGTGCTGGAAAGCCGCCCGGAGGTGAGCACGGTCGCCTTTGATACCTGGATGTACCGG
Source organism: uncultured Eubacteriales bacterium (assembly GCA_902778055.1). Classification (GTDB taxonomy): domain Bacteria; phylum Bacillota; class Clostridia; order Christensenellales; family Aristaeellaceae; genus Aristaeella. Next base: position 111,273 of record CACYWL010000003.1, read on the forward strand.
GAAGGGCAGCCCCGGAAGGCTTCCCGCAGGGGACGGGGAACCCCGGTGGATGTTTCCCGGAAAACCTACCTTCGCTGGCAGTATACGCACGCGGGGGCCTGCGTGTTCCGGAACGCGCATACGGAGGAAAACCTGCGCAGGCTGGAAAACCTGGGTTTTTTTGACGATAACGGGATCACGCTGAACGCGCTGAACGGGGGAAAGCTGGTTCGGATTCATCGTCCGGTTTACGCCTACCGCCAGGCGGCGGGCAGCGTTTATACCGCCATGGCGCCTGAGGAGCGCGCGGCGCTGAACCTGGCCGGACTGGGCAACTGCCTCCGCGTCATGGATCCCCGATGGGAGGAGGACGTAACGGCGCGGTTCGCCACCGCGGTCTGGATGGGCTGGTTCCTTCGCAAAAAGCTCCGGAAAAACATGGAGCCGGCGCGGTACCGGACGTATCTGGAGGCCTGCGGACGCATGGGCTTTTCCCAGGGGGAGCGCCTGATGCGCTATCCGGAGCTGGATGAAAGGGAACGCCGGGAGGTCCGGAAATGGGTTTTCCGGGCGGGAAGGCTGAGCCCGCCCCGGGTTCTTTTTGCCGGAATATCGATCCTTCGGCGGGGGAGAAAGCGTTGAACAGACAGATTGGCAGGGGCGTGGTGCTTTCCTTTGCGGCCCAGGGCATCGCCATTCTGGTGAACCTGGTTTACACCCCCTTTGTGATCCGGATCCTGGGACAGGACCAGTACGGCCTGTATCAGCTGGTTCAGTCGGTGGTCAATTATCTGAACCTGATGAACTTTGGCTTCAGCTTTGCCTACATCAGCTTTTTTGCCCGGGCGAAAGCGCGGGACGGAGAGGAGGGCGTGGCCCGGCTGAACGGCATGTTCCTGCGGATTTTCCTGACGATCACGCTGGCAGCGGCGGCGGCGGGAGCGCTTCTCGTGAATCGGATCGGGCTGCTGGGAAGCCGACTGTCGGCCTCGGACTATGCCACCGCGAGGAAAATCATGATTCTGCTGGTACTGAATCTGATCTGCTCCTTCCCGAATTCGGTGTTCACGGTCTATATTTCGGCGCGGGAAAGGTTCGTGTTCAAGCAGGGAATGACCATCCTGAACTACCTGCTGACGCCGCTGTGCGGTCTGCCGGTTCTGTACGCGGGGCTGGGCCCGGTAGGGCTGGCGGGCGTGACCCTCGGCCTGTCCGCGCTCCGGCTGGCGCTGAATATGGGATATTGCCTGGGGCGACTGCGGATGCAGTTCCGCTTCGGAAGGTTTGACCGGGCGCTGTTCTCAGGGCTGGTGAGCTTCACCTTCTTCATTTTTCTCAGCGACGCGGTGGATCAGCTGAACACCAACGTGGACAAGTTCCTGCTGGGCCGGATGATGGGAACGGGCGCCGTGGCGGTCTACAGCGTGGGGTTTGAGCTGAGCACCTACTTCACCTTCTGCTCCTGGGTCATTCCGGAGATGTTTGTGCCGGAGGCCAATCGAATTGCCGTGGAGGAAAGGGACGACACAAAACTGACCGCCCTGTTTACCCGCATCGGGAGATACAACAACTATCTGCTGCTGCTGGTTCTGACGGGGTTTATTCTGGCCGGAAAGCCCTTCATCCGCCTCTGGGCCGGGGAGGGATACGAAACCTCCTACCTGGTCGGCGTGATTCTGATGCTGGCCGGATATATTCCCGCGGTTCAGACCCTCGGCGTGACGATCCAGAGCGCGAAGCGCATGCACCGGCCCCGGGCCGTGATCTATTTTATGATCGCCTGCGTGAACGTGGCGGTCAGCATCGGGCTGATCCGCCTGTGGGGCGTGGTGGGAACCAGCCTGGGCACCCTGGCCGCGCTGCTGCTGGGATGCGGGCTGTTCATGAATCTGTACTACCATTTCCGGATCGGATTGAATGTGGTAACCTTCTGGAAGACGCTGTTCCGCTGGACACCCCTCGCCGCAGCGCTCTGCTTCGCGGCCTGGCTGCCGCTCCGGCAGATCCCGCTGGACAGCTGGCCGCGGCTGGGTGGGTTTGCGGTGATCTACACCGCGCTGTACGGGTTGCTGCTCTGGTTCGCGGGGATGCGCAGGGGGGAAAGAGATGAGCTTCGGAGGGCTCTGGCCGCAATCCGGGGCGGACGATTCCGGGAAGAGGACGGTTCCGGAAGGGAAAGCTGAGGAAGAAAAAGAGTGGAAAGAAAAAAGAACGGGGAACGCGGGGAAGGATCCTTTTCATGGCCGGAGTGGCTGACGCCGCAGGTGCGTCTGGCTTTTTTCAGCGCCCTGCTGTTCGGGATGCTCTCGCATGGCACTGGACTGTGGAACAAGCTTTCCTCCCATGACGACATCTTTGCGCTTTTCTGGGAGGGCAGCACGATTTCCTCTGGCCGATGGATGCTCCATGTGCTGGGCTGGCTGGAAAAGCAGGTTTTCGGCGACGGCCATTTCAGCCTTCCGGTTGTCAACGGGCTGACCGCCCTCCTGTGGATCGGAACGGCTGCCGGTTTGCTGGTCCATCTGCTGGGGATCCGGAAACGGTGGTGCTGCGCGGGGCTGGGCTGCGTCATGGCGGCTTTTCCGACGGTGGCCGGGCTTTTCGGCTATATGTTCACCGTCCATTATTACATGCTGGGCATGGGCATGATGGTGATCAGTGCCTGCCTGATCTGCGCCGGAAAGCACTGGGGAACGAAGATTGCCGCCGTGCTGCTGGGCGGCTGCTCCGTGGGAATCTACCAGGCGTTTGTTCCCATGCTGCTGAGCATCCTCCTGCTTTATGATCTGATGTGCCTGGCGGAGAAGGAGGAAAACGCGGGCGCTTTTCTGAAACGGCTCCCCGCGCAGGCGGCCTGCGTGCTGGGCATCATGGTGCTGTATTTTGCCATGAACAGCTTTTTCCTCCGAAAGTTCGGCCTGGAGATGAATACCTACATGGGCGTGGATCAGATGGGCACCGTACCCTTCGGGGAGTATCTGGCCAGGACAGCCGCCGCTTACCGCGAATTCTTCTGCCCCGTCCAGTACACTTCCGCCGATATGTATCCCATGCGCGCGCACTACACCTACCTGGCCATGATCTGTCTGGACCTGCTTCTGGGCCTGTGGCAGGGGATCCGCCTGTGGCGGAAAAACCGGGCAAAGGCGCTGCTGTTTTTCCTGATGCTGGCGCTTTTTCCGCTGGCCAATAACTTTATCTATGTGATGGCGGGGCGTGTGCACGGGCTGATGACCTTCAGCCAGGTGATGCAGACAGCGCTGTTTGTGTGGCTGGCGGACCGGGCGGCTTTTCAGGACACGCTCCGGGGAAAAAAGACGGAGACGATCCTGCGTCGGATCGGATCCGGCATCGCGGCGGCGCTGCTGGGGCTGACGGCCGTCCTGTATGCCCGCTTCGACAACCAGTGCTATCTGAAGGCGACCTTTCAGCAGCAGGAGGCGATTTCCTTTTTTACGGCCCTGACCGCTCAGATCAAGGCGGTGCCGGGATTCCGGGATGACATGCCCGTGGCTTTTCTGAATGGGGAGAAAATTACCGACGGCACGCTGTACCATATGAACGAGCTGGATTTTATTCACCTCGATCCCTACGGCGGGACACTGAGGGACTACCTGAATTCCTACGCCTGGGGAAGCTTTATGGAGAGATGGTGCGGATTCAGTCCGGCCTACGCGGATCCCGGGGATTACCAGGGGCTGCCGGAGGTACAGGAAATGCCGCACTATCCGGATGACGGCTCCATCCGGAAGCTCGGGGATGTGATTCTGGTAAATTTTTAGCATACGGGAGGCTCAGATGGGAAAGATCAGTGAGAAGGCCACGGTGGCCGCGACCGCCGTGATTCATGAGGATGTGGTCATCGAAGAGGGCGTGGTGATTCATGATTATGTGGTCCTCTATCCGGGAACGGTCATCCGTCGGGGCGCGGAAATCTTCGATCACTGCATTCTCGGCAAGCTGCCCACCTCTCCGGGAAGCACCGCGAAGACCTATTCCTCGGAACACGGCATCACGGAAATCGGGGAGGAAAGCATTCTGTGCCCCGGCGCGGTGATCTATACCGGTACGTCGGTCGGGCATCATACGCTCCTCGGAGATCACTGCTCTATCCGGGAAAAATGCAGGGTGGGGAACTACTGCATCATCAGCCGGCTGGTGACCGTCAATTACGAGACGACGATCGGAAACCACACGAAAATCATGGACAATGCCCACATCACGGGCAATATGACCATCGGCAATCATGTTTTCATCAGCGTGCTGGTGGCCACCACCAACGACAATTCGATGGGAAGAAGCGAGGACGCCGCGGATCATCTGGCCGGCCCGGTCATTGAGGATGATGTGACGGTGGGGGCCGGAGCGAACATCCTTCCCGGCGTCCGAATCGGCCGGAACGCCATGGTCGGCGCCGGCGCGGTAGTGACCAGGGATGTGCCGGCCGGCAAGGTGGTCATGGGGGTGCCCGCGAGGGTGATCCGGGACGTCTGACCGGTACGGAATTTCTCCATGAGGATCGGAAGAAAATGGGGAGAAACCACGTGAAGGCTCAATTCCGCGGCGGGCTTTCACGCTCCCCCTCGGCCGGGGCCGCACCGGCGTGGGAATCAATATGCTGCTGAAGAATAAAATTGCCGTCGTCACAGGCGCTTCCAACGGGATCGGGAGGGCGATTACCAATACTTTTCTCAGGAACGGCGCGAGGGTGATCGGCCTGGATCTGGAGGAGGGGGAAGACCGAAATCCGGAGCTGATTCCGCTGAAGGCGGATGTATCGAGCACGGCGGAGTGCGAACGGGTCTGGCAGGAAATCAGCCGGATCACGGATCATATCGATATTCTGGTGAACTGCGCGGGGATCACCCGGGACGCCCTGACGAAGAAGATGACGGAGGAGCAGTTCGATCAGGTGATCGCCGTGAACCTGAAGGGCGTATGGAACCTGACCCGGCTGATCGGCCCGGCCATGCAGGCCCGGCAGACCGGATCCATCATCAATATCTCCTCGGTGGTCGGAATCTACGGCAACATCGGTCAGGCGAACTACGCGGCCACCAAGGCCGGTGTGATCGGCCTGACCAGAAGCTGGGCCAAGGAATTCGCGATGAAGGGCGGCAATGTCCGCGTGAACGCGGTGGCCCCCGGATATACGATGACCAACATGATGAAGACGGTTCCGGAGAACCTGCTGGAGAAATTCCGAGGTCAGACCATGCTCGGACGCCTGGCGGAGCCGGAGGAGATTGCCGGCGCGGTGCTCTTTCTCGCTTCCGACCTCGCCAGCTACGTGACGGGCGAGGTGCTGAACGTGAACGGCGGCATGCGGCTGTAAAAAGACCGGGAAGTCCGGTGAATTCCCCGGAAGGAAGGAGAAGACGGAGACTTCATGAAGCGTGTATGTATTCTGGGCGCCTGCAGAACGCCCATCGGAAAAATGGGCGGGGCGCTGGCCTCTGTGCCGGCGGCGGAGCTGGCCGCGCTGGTGATCCGGGAGGCGGTTCGGCGGTCCGGAGCTGCGCCGGAGGCGGTGGATCATGTATATCTGGGCTGCGTCCTGCAGGCGGGTTTGGGACAGAATGTGGCCCGGCAGGCAGCCCTGAAGGCCGGGCTGCCGGTGACGGCGACCGCGCAGACAGTGAACACCGTCTGCGGATCTGGCCTGGACGCCGTTCAGTCCGCTGCCAGAATGATTCAGACCGGAGAGGCGGACATCGTGGTGGCCGGCGGAGTGGAATCCATGTCGGGCGCGCCGTTTGCCGTCATGAACGCGCGGTATGGCTATAAGATGGGCAGCCCCATGCTGGACACGCCGCTGGTGGATCTCATGGTGAAGGACGGCCTCTGGGAGGCAATGCACGGGTATCACATGGGCATCACCGCGGAGAATGTGGCGGAAAGGTGGGGCATCACCCGGGCCGAGGCGGACCGGTTCGCGGCGGACAGCCAGAAGAAGGCGGCCGCCGCCATTGCCGGAGGAAAATTCCGGGAGGAGCTGGTTCCGGTGACCGTTTCCGGCCGCGGGGGCGGCGCGCTGGTGGACGCCGACGAGGGACCGAGACCGGGGACCACCGTCGAAGCCCTGGCCAGGCTCAAGCCCGCGTTCAAACCGGACGGCGTGGTTACGGCCGGCAACAGCTCCGGGATCAATGACGGTGCCGCGGCGGTGGTGGTGGCCTCCCTGGAGAAGGCGGAGGCGCTCGGGCTGCGGCCGGAGACGGAATGGCTGGGCGGAACGCTGGCCGGGGTCGATCCGGCCATCATGGGGATCGGACCTGTGGAGAGCACCCGGAAGCTGCTCTGCCGGCTGGGAATGACCCTGGAGGAGATAGACCTGGTGGAAGGAAACGAAGCCTTTGCGGTGCAGTCCATCGCCGTTCAGAGGGAGCTCGGCATTCCGGACGAAAAACTGAATGTCAACGGAGGCGCGATTGCGCTGGGGCATCCCATCGGTGCCTCCGGCTGCCGGATCCTGGTGACGCTGATCCATGCCATGAGGCAGCGGCAGGCGCGGACCGGTCTGGCGACGCTGTGCGTCGGCGGGGGAATGGGCTGCTCGGCCGTGATCCGGAGGATGTAGGCCCGGCGAAAAAAAACACCGGCGCACCGCTCAGGCGGGGAGACCGGTGCCGGGCCGCTGCTTTCGGGCTGTCCGTCCGTCCTGCAGCCGGGTGAAGACGAAAAACGGGAAATATCGGAGACGGAGAAGAAAGCGCTTCCCGGCCGACAGGCGGGGCCAGCGGGCCCTGGCCAGGTAAAACTGAAGGCCCTGACGCTTCAGCCCGTTGTACAGACCCTGGAGCGGCCCGAAACGGTGATCATAGGGGAAGATATACTGTTCGTAGATTTTAAACATGTCTGCCATGAACATTTCGCTGTAATGCCCGGCGCTGCTGACGCCGCTGAGCCGGTACCGCAGGAGAACCTCGTCCAGATAGGCGAAGGGGACGCCGTTCCGGGTCAGAATCAGCCAGTAGGCATAGTCCTCGATCAGCCGGATGGATTCCGGAAACAGCCCGTTCTCCTCCAGCAGCTTCCTGGTCATGATCTTGCAGGGACCGGGCAGAAAATTGCGGGAGAAAAGCCTGCGGCGGGTCTGCTCCACGGAATAGGATTTCAGCAGAGAATAATCCGATTCGCAGCTGGGCAGATAGGACACCTCCCGCCCGTCGGGAGTGACGCCCACCATGCGGGCGAAACAGATGTCCCGGCCGCTGTCTTCCAGCGCCCGGACCAGGCGGGACAGGGCGTCATCGCGCACCAGCTCGTCCTCAGGGGAAAAGGAATACAGATATTCGCCGTGGGAGGCGCGGATGGCATCGTTCAGGTTCCGGACGGTGCCCACGTTTTCCGGATGGGAGACCCAGCGGATCTCACGCAGGTTTTCTCTCCTGTGAGCTTCAATGTAGGCGGACACAAGGGGCTGCTGCGCGGCAAAATCCGGGGAGGCGTCGTCGGACACGACCAGCTCCAGCGCCGGATAATCCTGCCGGAAGATGCTGTCCAGCGTTCCGTAAACCCGATCCAGATTCCGATAGCTCAGCAGTAGAATTGAAAGCAGTTTCAAGAAGCATCCCTCCAGCTCTGATGACAGGGCGCGGCCGGCCGCGCTCCGGGGAACCGACGCGCCGGGAACCATGATACTCGGATTCTTCCTGTTCGACAAGGGCGAAATCGCCTTGCGCATCCGGGAAAGCTTGTCTATAATCAGAGGGAGGCCGCGGTTTCGCGGCCCGCCCGGCGCGCAAAATGGAGGGCCCGGGCCGGAAGAATCCCGGCAGGAAAGGAGAGCACCGTTGAAAAAGAGGCGAATCTGGACGCTGAATACATTCCTGTATGCCATGTGGGTTTTTTTTGTGTTGGGGACAGGCCTTTACGCCACGCACTGGGACGCGATGCCCTGGCATCTGATCGGGCGCTTCTGGATGCTGCTGGCCGGCGCCGCCGTGCTGCCCCCCCTGCTGATGCGGAAAATCCGGGAGTGGAGACCGGGAAAGCCAGGTCGCGCCAGCCGCCTGCCGGTCTGGGCCTTCCGGACGATCTGCTTCTGCTGCAGCCTGCTGGTGCTGGGCTTCTGCTTTCTGGCGGTGAAGCCGGGCGGGTTTGACGGCGATCCCGGAAATCAGCTGAGACAGGCGCTCACGGGCCAGTACAGCGACTACCGCCCCGTGACGCATACCCTGATCGCCTTCAAGCTGCCCCTGACGCTGACGGGGGGATGGATTCCCTCGATCATCCTGTTCCAGATTCTGCTGTTTTCCGCGGCCCTGAGCTGCGTGTGCGATACGGTGCGGCGCTACGCGGGCACCCTGTGGGGCTTTCTGAGCCTGGCGGCCGTGCTGCTGAACCCCATTACCCAGTCCTTCCTGATGTACGGGTACAAGGATGAAACCTTTGGCATCTGCGCGATGCTGCTGGTGTGCATGAACGCCAGAATCCTCTTTTCCCGGGGGGAATGGCTGAAAAAACCGCTGCATCTTGTCGGCTTTACCGTGATCCTGGCCCTGACCTGTCTGGTGAGATACAACGGGATTCTGTTCGCCCTGCCCTGCCTCGCGGGAGCGGCGCTCTGCGCTTCCTGGAAAAAATGCCTGGCGGCCGGAGCGGCCGCGCTGCTGATTATCGCGGGCGTCAGGGGGCCGCTCTCCTCGGCCATCGGCGTGGAAAGGACGGAGGATCGCAGTTCCCAGACCATGGGGCTGCCCATGTCGGTGATCGGGGGCGCCGTGACCTACCGGCCGGAGAAGCTGGATGAAGAGCTGCTGGCCTTTGCGTACAGCGTGGCTCCGCGGGAGGTCTGGGAGGAGAAATACTCCTGGGGAGATTACAACTGGGTGGACTGGGACCCCCGGAGCAACCATCAGGCCGTGGCGGACGCGGGGATGGCCGGCGTGCTGAAATACATGCTCCGGGCCCTCCGGGAAGCGCCGAAGGAGAGCCTGAAGGCGCTGATTGAGACGACAGATATTGTCTACGGCCTGATGCCGGACAAGCAGCCGGACGGACGGGTTTTCGTGGGTGGGGCGGATCTGGGCCTCCGGAATGAGGGCATTCCCTGGATGGAAAAAGTTATGGAATGGTACCGGGGGCTGATCTATCTGATGGCCCCGCATGCCTTTCTGCACAGCGGCGTGACGCTGTTCCTGCTGATGACCTTTGCCATGGCCCGGTGGCCGCTGAACAGAAAGGGAAGCTGGAAACGGCTCATGCCGGTTCTTTCCATTTTTGTGTATAACCTCGGGACCATGCTGATGCTCTTTGCCTGGTGGGATGGAGCCCGGTTCTTTCATTACTCGCTGTGGGTCGCCCCGGTGCTTCTGGTGATGCTGATTCAGGAAGACGGGACGGAAGAAATGCTTGAAGGACGGAGGGAAAAGGATGCTTCAAGGGATCGGCCGGCGGGCGGAAACGCTGCTGCAGGGGAAGCTCTTCCCGGGGGAAGGCAGGGCGCAGATTCCGCGGCATTTTCTGGCCGCGCTGACGGGGGCTCTTCTGGCCGGGCTGCTGGCGCAGGGCATGGGCCTGTTCAACAAATTCTCCTGGCATGACGATATTTTTTCCCTGTTTATGACCGGAACCACCATCCGGCTGGGCCGGTGGATGCTGTACGTCCTGGTGGAGGCGGAGAAATGGTTTTACGGAAACGGCCATTTCAGCCTGCCGCTTGTGAACGGGATGATCTCCCTGCTCTGCATCGGGCTTTCCGCCGGCCTGCTGGCGGTCCATTTTAACATCCGCTCCAGGGCGCTCAGCGGGCTGCTCGGCGCGGCGATGGCGGTTTTTCCTGTCGTGACCGCGCTTTTCAGCTTCATGTTCACGATCCATTATTATATGGTGGCCCTGCTGATGATGACCGCCGGAGGGCTGCTGATCTGCGCGGACCGTCCCTGGTGGAAAAAGGCCGCGGGGGTGCTGCTGTGCGGATGCTCGGTGGGCGTCTATCAGGCTTTTCTGCCCAACCTGCTGACGCTGATTCTGCTGGATCTGATCATGACGCTGATCCGGAGAGAGGAGAAAAACAGCTTCTATCTTCGGAAAATTCTGATTCAGGGGCTTTGCATCGCTGCCGTCATGGGGGTATATCTGGCGGGCAACCAGTACTTTCTTACGACCAGGAACCTTCAGCTGGACAGCTATTTGGGCATCAGCGAGATGGGGAACGAGGGTCTGGAGCGGTATCTGGCCGGCGTGGGCCGGGCCTACGGGGAATTTTTCCGCCCGAGCCACTTTTCCATGTGGGACATGTATCCCCAGGCGGTGTTCAACCTGTACCGGCTCATGCTGCTGCTGGACGCGGCGCTGGGAATCCTGTGGATTGTCCGTCTTTGGAGGAAAAGCCCGGCCCGTGCCCTGTTGCTTGCCGCGGGGCTGGGACTGATTCCGCTGGGCTGCAATTTTATCTTCGTCATGTCCTCCGAGGTGCACAGCCTGATGGTTTACGGACAGGTCATGCAGACCGCTTTGCTGGTCGGGCTGACGGAATGGACGGGGATCTCCCGTCCGGCCTGGAAACGTCTGCTTTCCGGGACCGCGGCCGCGCTTCTGGCCCTCAGCTGCGTTATGTATGTCCGCTATGACAACCAGTGCTATATGAAGACGTCCTTCCAGCAGCAGGAGGCCATCTCCTGGAACACGACCCTGGTCACCCGGATTGAGTCCGCGGAGGGATTCCGGGACGAGCTGCCGGTAGCCTTCGTGCACCGGGAAAAGATGGAGGATCGGAATCTCTACATTCTGGAGGAGCTGGAGTTTCTGAAGCTGGCAACGTATGACGCCGATCTTCAGGCCTACCTGAACGACTGGGCGTGGGAGGCCTTCCTGGCCAGATGGTGCGGGTTCAGTCCGAAGACGGTGAAGCCGGAAACGGTGGAGGACTGGCCGGAGGTTCAGACGATGCCGAGATACCCGGACGACGGCTCCGTCCGCGTGATCCGTGACGTAGTGGTGGTCAATTTCTGAGGAAAGCGTGAGAAACGTTTTTCAGATGCCTTTTCGGTGCTGCCCACGGGGTTTGAGATGGAAGAAAAACCGACAGGATTTCGAGCGGGAGCTTTCCCGCGCCATGGAGGCCCAGCACCGGAAGGGAAACTCCGGTTGAATCCAGATTAGCATGTCCGAAGAAACCCCTTCAGCAGGAGATCTTTCGCGTTTTACAGACCTGAAGTCAACCCTTTCTGTTCCAGCCTTTTATCCAGAGCTCCGGCGAGGCGCTGAACAGCCGGCAGATATTTTCGCTCCAACAGGTGAATCCGGAGGAGCTCGATCACCGTGCAGGCCGCCAGGATGACGCTCACCTCGCCCAGGAAAAGGAAAAACAGAAGCGGATCCGCGATGTGATCCATGTTGTGAAACAGATCCAGCCAGAGGAAGTAGCGGACATACGGGTGATCGTGAATCAGATAGACGCCGAACATGGCCGAGGCCACGGTATTGATTAGGCGGTTCGGACGGACCTGGATCCGAAGAAATCCCGCGAAGAGCAGCAAGGAGACCGCAAGCAGCGGGAGCCTGTAAATCTCATAGAAATAGAATCTCTTCTCCAGCAGGTACGGATACTTCATGCCCAGCATGCCCAGAAGCACCGTGGAGGCAAAGGCTGCAGCCGCACACAAGGCAGAAAGCGCAATCAGCTTTCCCCCGGTAAGCCGGGTTTTCAGGCCATACAGCCTGAGATATCCCGCCAATGAATACAGAAACATGAACCACAGCAGCTGATTGCTTTCAAAGAGCTGACCTGTCAGGGTCGGCAGCAGGCTCCAGCAGAACCCGGTGAGCAGGAGCAGGCCCAGATACTGTTTTCGGTTCAGTGATTTCAGCAGCCGGTTCAGGTACGGTACGAACAGGGTCATCACAAAAAAACAGCTCGCAAACCACCATTGACGGAAGGACACGGGCAGAGCCCTCCGGATGATCTCTCCGAAGGAAAGAGGAGCTTTGCCTGTCAGAACAAAGACGAAGTAAATGACCAGGGAATAAAAGAACAGCTGAAGCCAAAGACGGATGAGCTTTGCGGTATGGAGCCCGCGGGCTCCGATCCGGAAATAACCGGACAGGAGAACAAAAATATTGACGCTGATGTTTCCGCCGATTGCAAAAAACTCCACCCAAAGCCTGTTGAAGCTGTACTGCTCCGCGGGAAAGTCATACCCGCTGTGAGCGCAGAAATGCCCGGCTACGATCAGCGCCATGGCCAGAATGCGCAGCAGCTCCAGATTGGACTGACGTGGAGCGGAATGGAGGCTTTCCTTCCCGGACGCCGGTTCTGTCTGCATGATGAGGTGACCTCCTTTTCATGTTTCAGGGGCAGGACGCCCCCTCGGGTTCCTGCACTCGGACGGTTTTCCAGGTAAGGAAGGCCATCCAGCCGTAGCAGGCGATGTTCAGGAGAACCAGGAAATCCCAGGGAAGCGTTTTGATCTTCATCAGGTAAAAACCATAGGTCTGCAGGTCAATGATCAGCATGCCCGCAAAGTACGGAGAGCATGACCGCGAAGATCAGGACAGGATAGGCGTACCGTTCGTGCATGGCCGGAAGAAACAGCACGCAGGTGTACATCATCAGGGAAGCTGTCATCAGGAGGGCCTGCTGGCTGAGCTTCCGCGCACGGATCAGGCAGAGCATGATCGCGCCGGAAAGAAGCACTGTCACCGCCAGACAGTAGGCCTGGAGCTCGGAATAATGATCCGCGTTCTTTTCCGCAAGGGTGATGACCAGCAGGTTCCAAAAGGAGGGATAATTCAGGCTGATCTGCTGATACTGGCCTCCCTGCTCGGTATAGATCTGGAGGATATCCTGCAGGCCGCGGCCCTGAGCGAGACCTCCGAGGCTGAACAGCAGGACGGGAACGGGAATCAGAAGAAAAAGCCGGATAGGGAACCTTTTGCTCCAGACGTAGTAAAAGAGCAGGAAGGGCAGGAAAAAGACCGCCTGCAGCTTAAAGGCCAGGGCCATTCCGAAGCTGAGCATCATCAGCGCGTGCTGACGCCTGAGAAGAAGGAAAAAAGCCAGCACCAGGAAAAAGGTGAAGATCGAATCGCACTGCCCCCAGGCGGCGGAGTTCAGCACGGTGACGGGCAGCAGCACCACAGCCGCATAGGTCAGGGCCGCTTTTTCCCGGCTGCCGGTGATCCTCCGCACCGTCGCGGCAGCCGCGAGGCCCAGCGCGTAATCAAAGGCCATGGAAAGCGATTTATACGCGTAAACCTTATGAATCGGCAGATAAGTCATCAGCGCGATCAGGGTCTGATAGCTGATCTGATAATTTCCGACCTGGGTGGACAGCGCCCGGAGCCCACCCATCTCCTGAATGGCATCGTACCAGGGAATCAGAAAAATATTCATATCCGGGCTGATGAACCCCCGGAAGGCGAAACGGGCGTACAACGAAAGAACCGTCACACAAACCGTAAAGATCACCAGCCTGTGCCGGATGACGGCATTCCAGAAGCTGCTTTCTGCTTTTCCCATGGTTCCTTCTTTCTCCTTTGCGCGGCGCTCCGCGGGCCTTTCCGACGGGCGCGGCTTATCTGCAGACTGCGTACAGACCATAAGCGGCCATCACCTCCCGGCCCTGTTCCTGCGCCTCATCCTGCCGGAGGATCCACAGATCCGCCTTTTCGGGATCCTCGAATTCAAAACCGTCAAACCGTGCCACGGTCTGCATGACCCCATCCAGATCCGTACCGAATTCCGCGCTCTGCCTGAAGCGTTCCGGAGAGGGCGTGGTGTAAAAAAGAGCGAAAATATAGGGCTGTCGGACTGTCCCGGAGATATACAGCGTCTTCGGTTCCCTTTCCCCGGCGGCCGCAATCGCTTCTCCCAGCCCGGGATAGTATTTGTAGTGCCCGGGGGTCGTGAAGCCCGAGACATAGGAAGAGACAAAGAAGGCAAAACACAGCAGGGCGGCCGCGGACGGGATCAGGCCGGAGATCTCCAGACGGCGCACCAGCCAGAAGCTTCCGACCGCCGAATAATAGATCATCGGGATCCAGACCATGTTCAGACGGTTGATGTTTCCGTCTATCAGGACGGCGCAGAAGACCGAGCAGCAGAGCTGTGCCAGCATGGGCCACTCCGTTTTCCTGCCAGAGTCCTTCAGCAGGCTGGTAAGGAAGCCCAGCGCCGCGAGCGGCAGCCCGAAGAAGTAGAGGATGCCGCCCTGCCAGAAGGGAAGCGCGTTGTATTCCACGCCGTCATCCCCGTTGTGAAGGATTTCCAGGAAAACCATGAGGTTCTTCCTGAGGGCGGAAAGACCGCCCCCGCCGAGAATGCTGGTGGCGTTCTGCCGGACATCGATGAGCCGGGGGAAGGTGATCCCCAGTACGCGTAGCTCCTCCCCGCCCAGGATGTTCAGCGCCTGGCAGAGCCCAATGGGAAAAACCAGCACCAGAAAAAGGAGGAGGGACGCGAGGGCGGGACCGGGACGGAACGATTTCCTCAGTCGGATCGCCGTCCAGATCAGAAAAGGCGGCAGGAGAAAAAAAACGGTTCCGTAAGCGTAGGGGGAGAGCCCCAGACAGACCGCGGCGCCCAGAAGCGCTTTCGGCTTTTTCTCCGCAAGGGAAAGGAAACCGCAGGCGCCCAGCAGGAGCGCAGGCAGGAGGTTGCTCTCCAGTCCCCAACGGCTGGCCATGATATGCCAGGGATTGATCACCAGCAGAAAGAGGGCGCACAGGCCGAACTTCTCCCCGCGGGCCCTTCGGGCAAAACGCCACAACACAAACAGGGAGACGCACCCGGCGAGGGCGTTCGGAAGCCGGATGCTCAGGGGTCGAAGACCCAGGAGGGCAATGAAGGGCATGGCCAGATAGCTCATCAGGACGTTCTGTCCACTGCCCCAGGAGACGAAAAGAACAGGCCAGGTGTTTCCGTGACGGTCCACCCCGCCATGGAGAAGCGCCCAGGCATCATATCCCGCGGCGGCTTCATCCTGGTTCAGCCCGTAGGGAAGCTTTTCCAGCCAAATCAGACGAAGGATCAGCCCGGCCAGGAGCAGAACCGCCGCCGTGATCCAGGGCTTTTCTTCCGTGATTTTTCTGAACAGGTTCCGGGCCCTTTCCGCCATGGGATATCTCCTCCTGCTTTACTGATCTGAAACCGGGCGTTACGGCCGCGGGAGTTTCCCGGCCGCGGAGAAACCGAAAACCGTTCCGTCGTCCTTCGCGGCGGAACGGGCTGTGAGACAGGCAATCCCCAGGTAACAGGCGAGGTTGATCAGCGTCATCACTTCCCAGGGAAGGGGCGTCTTGAACAAAAGCCCGGAACCGTACATCTCGGTCTCAAGAATCACATGCCCCAGAGCTGCCGGAACGATGCGCGGCTCCACAAAGCACGCCATCAGCGTGAAAATCACGGCGGGATAAGCGTACCGGTCATGCATGGACGGCAGGAACAGCACGCAGGTATACATCAGCAGGGCCGCCGTCAGCAGAAGGGTGCGGGAACTGAGCTTTTCTCTTCTGATCAGGCGCAGCATCAGGAAACCGAGAAGCGCGACGGTGACCGCAAGGCAGAGCACGTGCAGCTCCTGATAGTGATCCGAGCCGTCGGAGGGAATGTTTCTGACCAGCAGAAGCCAGAAGGAGGGATAATTCCAGCTGATCCGGGGATCCTCCACGGCGATCTGGTCATAGTAGATCGAGAACAGGGAGGCAAAGCTCCGTCCCTGCAGCAGGGCACCCAGGCTGAAGACGACGATCGGCACGAGGGCCAGAAGAAAAAAACGGAGGGAGAATTTCCGGCTCCATACGTAATAAAACAGCAGAAAGGGGAGGAAAAAAACGGCCTGCAGCTTGAAGGCAAAGGAGCAGCCGTACAGAAGGAAGGCAGCGGCATTTTTTTCGCGAAGAAGCATCCAGAAGGTCATGACCAGGAAAAAAGTAAAAATGGAATCACACTGCCCCCAGGCGGCGGAATTCAGGACGACGGCGGGATGCATGATCGCCGCGGTATAGGCCGCGGCGGCTTTAGTCCCGCTGCCGGAAAGCTGGCGCACACAGGCAGCGGCCGCCAGGGCCAGCGCAAAGTCAAACAGGATGGACAGGGCCTTGTAGGCATGCAGGGGGAGAAGGGGCAGGCCGGTCAGCAGCGCAATGAGGGTCTGATAGGGAATATTGTAATTGCCGACCTGATGAGACAGCGCCTTCAGCCCGCCGGCCTCCAGAATTTCACCATACCAGGGGATGAGACAGTTCTTCATGTCTCCGCTGACAATGGACCGCATCTGAAAACGGACCCAGAAAGCCAGCACCGTGGCCACGGCCACGAAGATCTTCAGCCTGTGGCGGATGATGAAATCCCAGAAACGCTTTTCCCTTCTGCCCATCGTTCAAGAGATCCTCCCAAGATTTTGATACCGCTTCCCTGTGACCTGGTTTCTGTAAAAAGACGGGTGCCCGTTTCTTTATTTTCACTCCCGGACCGGCGATTCCGGATCCTTTCCCGAACGGGGAAGCTCCATGAGCATACGGTATTCCACGTCCCGCATTGGGGACACGAAGGCCTTCCTGTCTTCTGGTCCGTATTCTTCGGAAACCTCCTCCGGCAGCACGCGGCCGGGGTGGGAGAGAACCTCCAGAAACATCTCCTTCTTCTGCGCGTAGGCGGACATGCCCGGGCGGAGCAGGAGCACACGCTTCAGATCCATTTCTCCTGTCAGCGCCACGCCGAAGATATACCCGGTGGGGATGCCGAGGCCGCGCAGCCGCCTCCGGACGGGGCCGCTCAAAACCTTCAGGATGATATTCTTCAGCAGATTGATCAGGGGAACGGTGCCCGTGACGCCCGGCGTTCGGAAGAAAATGAAGAACGGTTCCGCGGAACAGCGGATGAACCGGACCCGGTTCGTGAGCTGCATCCTTTCCAGCGTGTCCAGCAGCGCCCGGAAAACCAAGGGAATCATATGGGTGTGCACATGGCTGTCGATGCGAAGCTCCGGCGGCCGGCCGGCCTCATCCTTCAGGTCGGCAGTTGCCTTCAGAAAGGCACGGATCTGGGCTTCGATCTCCGCGGAGAAGAGAGAAAGCATTTTCCGCCTCCGGGTGGGGAGAAGGCTGCGGAGCAGAATTCCGGCCCAGGACTGGCGGATGACGGTTCCGCCTCTTCCGGAGGAGAGCCATCGGCCGTCTATCAGGTTCAGATGAACGGACAAGAGCGGCTTTTTGGGGAAGAGATCCCAGCTTTCCCGGAGAAGGCGCATGCATTCCTCAAAACACCCCATGTTGGTGAGAACGCTGAAGCTGTCGATCTTCCCGGCCCGGGCGAGGGAGAGAATACGCCTTGCGTTTTCCGGGGAAGAGGCATAATCATCCGCGTGATAATCAATCTCGTACACTGTTCCTCCATGCGGTGAGGCGGCGCACACCGCGCTGATCGTTCCAGACGAGCCCCGCTGCTCCCGCGGGACGGGCATAATTATATCATCTGCGCCCGCTGAATTCAACCGGAGTGCTGCTCCCGGGGGAAATACCGCCTGTTTTGGGCAGACCGTTCCGGTGAGGTTGCGAAGGATCATACCCGATACCCCCCAATTCAAAGGTTCGGCGGAACAGCGTTATCCTTGACAAAGAGAGGGTGAGAAGATAGACTGGCGGTGCTTCTGGTGATTCTTGCGCTTGAAAGCGATTCGGAAGAGCGGAATGCGGTTTTAGGTAATGCTGAATAAATGAACAGGGTTAAAACCTGCCTGAACGAATGCCCGACAGGCCTCGTCTGAGTGAAGAGGGGCTCTGACTGAAAAGAAGGATTCAGCGCTTTTCAGTCAAACGATGGAAAGGGGGTGCCGGGGCTGTTTCCGGCAGATCAAAATGGATAAACGGATCAGCGCGGACGGACGGAATATGTGGGGACAGGATTCCCTGCTCCAAAAACTTCTTCCTTCCCTTCGAACCCCCATGTCCTGGGCTTTCTTCAGCGCAGCTGTCTTCGGCCTTTTGGCCCACGGCATCATGCTTTTCAACAAGCTGTCTGCCCACGATGACCTGCATTACCTCTTTGAACTGGGAACCACAGTCACCACCGGCAGATGGACCCTGCATATCCTCTATTGGCTTCACACCGTGTTCTTTCAGGATACTCCCATGAGCCTTCCGCTGCTGAATGGTTGCATAGCGATTCTCTGCGTTGGCCTGGCATCCGGACTGACCGTACGCCTGCTGGAGATCAGATCCCGGTTTCTCAGCGGAGCTCTGGGCTGCCTGATGGTCTGTTTTCCGGCGGTTACCGGCATGTTTTTCTACATGTTCACGATTCACTACTATATGATCGCGCTGCTGGGGATGGTTTTCATTGCCTGGCTCCTTTGCCGGAGCAGCGGATGGATCGGGAGGGGATGCGCCGTTTGCATAGGAGCGGCCTCCCTGGGAATCTATCAGGGCTTTTTTCCTGTATTGCTGTGTCTGTTTCTTCTGGACGGGCTCAGGAAGCTTTCCCGGGAGGAAATCGATCTCCGGGTTTTCTGGAAGGAAAAGGGAATCCAGGTGCTCTGCACCCTCTGTATGCTGGGCCTATACTCGGCAGCCAACCGGCTGCTTCTGGCCCGGCTCGGAGAATCCCTTTCCGGATATCAGGGCGTAGGGGTAATTCCTTCCGTTTCTGATATTGTGCGGCGGACGGGTCTTGCCTACAGGGAATTTTTTCTTCCGACGGAGGGCGCTCTCTGGGATATGTATCCGCTTCGGATTCGCACGCTGTACAGGCTGATGTTGCTGGGGGACGCGGTGATGTCCGTCCGACTCGTGGCTTGCCGTGCCCGGGGAAAAAAACTCCGCGCTGTTTTCTCCGGGATCTTTCTGCTGCTGATTCCCCTGGGCTGTAATATGATCTTTCTCACGACCGATACGGTTCATGGGCTGATGGTCTATGGCCAGGTCATGCAGGCCGTGCTGTTTATCTGGCTTCTGGATCAGCAGGCATTCCGCCGCCCGCAGTGGGGGAGAGTTTTCTCCCTGATCTCCGCGCTGATTCTGGGTTTGACCGGATTTCTGTATGTCCGCCTGGCCAACCAATGCTACCTGAAGCTCACTTTTGAACAGCAGGAAGCCATTTCCTGGTGCACGGCCTTGGTGGCGCGGATCAAATCCTCGGAGGATTATCGGGCAGAACGTCCCGTACTGTTTTTAAACAGCGACGGAATATCCGATCCCACTATCACGCATTTGCGGGAGCTGGATACTGTCAGGATCTTCTACTATGGCCCGGATACGCGGGAATACCTGAATATGTCCCGGGACAGGATCATGGAACGATGGTGCGGTTTCACCCCCCTTTATTATGAAGGAGAGGATCTGTCCTCTCTGCCGGAAGTACAGGCTATGCCTCACTATCCGGACGAGGGTTCCATCCGGGTAATTCACAATGTACTGATTGTGAACCTATAAGGTTGATCCCGACCTTAAAGATGATGGTATCCATGACATCCGGCAACTTTTTCTGTGTATTTATCCCTTCAGGCTTCCCCTCCGTTATGAGATGCGGAAGAGCTTCTGCCTGGACTGGGCGGACGCGCTGAAAAACGCGGGGGAAAGGTGAAAAGGATCGCTGGAGAGCACTTAATTGTTTTTTAAGAAAGGAAGCAGGTATGGATACAATTGCTGTGCTGATTCCCTGCTACAATGAGGCGGCGGCCATCGGAAAGGTGGTTACGGATTTTCAGCGGGTTCTTCCGGAAGCACGGATTTATGTATACGATAACAATTCCACGGACGGCAGCGGGGCAATCGCGAAGGAACTGGGCTGCACGGTCCGCCGGGAACATCAGCAGGGGAAGGGAAACGTCATCAGAAGAATGTTTTCCGAGATCGACGCGGAATGCTATATTATGGTGGACGGGGATGATACCTATCCGGCCGAGAACGCCCGGGAAATGTGCGACCTCGTGCTTGAGCAGCGGGTGGATATGGTCGTGGGGGACCGTCTTTCCTCCACCTATTTTCAGGAAAACAAAAGGCCGTTTCATAATCTGGGAAACAGCCTGGTCTGCTGGAGCATCAATCATCTTTTCCATACAGACATCAAGGACATCATGACAGGATATCGGGCTTTCAGCTACCGGTTTGTCAAGACTTTTCCGGTGCTTTCCAAGGGCTTTGAGATCGAGACGGAGATGACCATTCACGCTGTGGATAAAAACATGTTTCTGAGAAACGTGGTCGTGGAATACAGGGACCGGAAGGGCGACAGCCAGTCCAAGCTGAATACCTATTCCGACGGATGGAAGGTGCTGATGATGATCCAGCGCCTTTTCCGTACGTATCGCCCGATGCAGTACTTTGGCCTGGCCGCGGCAATTCTGATGCTGATCGCCGTGATCAATCTGATTCCCGTGGTGATTACCTACGGAAAAACCGGTCTGGTGCCCCGCTTTCCGACGCTGATCGCCTGCGGGTTTGTGGGTATTGCCGCGGTTCAGGCTTTTTTTGCGGGACTGATGCTGAAAACCAGCTATCAGAAAAACAGACAGGATTTTGAAATGGAGCTTTACAGAGCAACGGACGCTTTTCAGCGAAAAATGAGAGAAAAAAACAGTGAAAAAGAGCCGGTGACGGAGGAAAAAGCCTGAATGGCCGGGAAATAACGGCGGAAACGGTACGCGGAGGCTGGAATGAAAAGGGGCAGAGATGCTGCGGCGCTCCCGGGTCGCCTTTTTCTTTCTCCTGCGCTGGGCCGGAGAGCCTGATTCAGCGCTTCTTCTACAGCAGGGAAAGCAGCTCGTGCCGGACGCCGTCCAAGCGGCAGTCGGAGAGGCCGAAATCCATCTCCTTATAGCTCCAGGCGCATCGGGCAATCCCGTGCCTTTCGAAGCAATCGTGGATCATCCGGAACCACCGGATCGTATCCTCCGGCGCTGCGCGGTCTATGACACCGTATTCTCCGCAGTACAGCTCCGTTCCGTTTTTTTCGGCCGCTTCCAGCGCAGGCGCGAACAGGCTGTCAAAATAATCCCCGGGAAGATTCATCCCGATGAAGTCCGGCCTGGCCGCCTGATCCAGCTGCGGGACCCAGGGAGCCCCCTGATGGGTAAAGGCCAGGGGCTCGTAGCAGTGGAAATTGTAGAGGACGCGCGCGTCCGCGGGCGGATTCAGGGCAGGTACGGCATGCGCGCTGTTGTTGTGATATCCGCCGACCAGGATCAGATGATTCGGGGCGATGCGCCGGATCCTCCGGATGCACTGATCCGCAATCCGGTTCCAGGCATCCATGTAACTCTGATCCGTCACCTCATTGAGCAGCTCGAAGGCCGTGTGCTCCGGATCACCCCCGCATTCTGCGGCGATCTTCTCCCACAGGCGGAAGAACCGTTCCTGAAGGGCTTCGCTGCTGAAAAAACCGGTTTCCCGTTCCCCCTCATCAAAGGAAAAGCCGGCGGTCTTATGCAGGTCCAGCACAAGATTCAGCCCATATTGCCGGCACCATCCGTACGCTCTGCGGACTCTTTCGAAGCCCTCCTCGAGGAAGGCGGTCCCGTCCTCGTTCTCCAGCACGTTGTAATCCAGGGGAAGACGCACATGATCCAGTCCCCAGGAAGCAATCCTGGCAATATCCTCCTCCGTGATAAAACGGTCCAGCCTTTCCCTGGAATAATCGCACTGGCTCATCCAGCCGCCCAGGTTCACACC
This sequence comes from uncultured Eubacteriales bacterium, assembly GCA_902778055.1. GTDB lineage: Bacteria > Bacillota > Clostridia > Christensenellales > Aristaeellaceae > Aristaeella. Next base: position 132,867 of record CACYWL010000003.1, read on the forward strand.
CCGGCCGAAGCCCATTTCCTTCAGCATTTTTCCGCATCTCCCTTCGTCCGATGTCCTCCGTCTGCCAGAGCATAGATCTTTCATTCTCCCGAATCATATCATGGACGGCCCGGAGACCGCAATACTGCCGGAAGGACCGGATTCAGGGGAGCGGCTGGGACCGCGGGAGCCGAACTGATGACCCGCGGCGCGAGAAAGCGAATCCTTCTCAGGATCTTTATTGACATCCCTTTGTTTTCCGGATACAATAGGCTTGTCTTCCTGTGTTTATATATTTTGGCTTTGATATGGGGGGACAGAACCATCTCCTGATGTTCAGGGAAGGGGGCAGGAACCGATCAAGGGTTCCGAAAGCGCATGAACAGAAAACATTGGATTTTCTCGCTTGCGGCAGCGCTGCTGCTGGTTTTGCTCTGCGGCGCCGCGGCGCTGGCGGCGGATGACCCGCTGAAGGTTTCCATGGCGCTGGAGACAAACCAGTTCTCCGCGCCGAAGGAAATTACGGTGTCCATTTCTGTCAGCAACGTGGGGGAGAGCGATATGCCGGGCCCTGTGACGCTGTACTATCCCAGCGGAAAGCAGGTGGAGGAGTTCGGTTCTCCCACGCTGAGCGTCGGAACGACGAAATCCTGGAGCGGCAAGTGGGGAGTCACCCAGGCGGAGCTGGACGCGGGACGGATTACCTTTAAAATCAGGTATTCCATTTATAACGACGCGGGCGAGCTGGTGAACAAATCCAAGAATTTCTCCAAGAAGATCATTTACTCCGGCGGCGCCCCCGAGCTGGACATCCAGCGGGAGATCAAGCCCACAACGGCCCAGAACGGTCAGGAAGTCACCGTGACCTACGAGATTGAGAATACCGGGCCGGTGGAAGTGACCGGCGTGACCATCAAGGAGAACAGCGCGATTTCCGGCAAGAGCGGAACGATTGATTCCATTCCGGCCGGCGAGAAGGCGACCTATACCTTCACCACAAAGATGGGCAAAAAGGACCTGACCTCCGCCGCGACGATTTCCTATAAGGCGGGCGGGAAAACCTACTCCAAGAAGGTCGAAGCGGCCACGGTCAAATACGGAGAGGTGAAGCTGAGCGCCACGCTGAGCGCGGACAAGAAGGGCGGCGCGCCCGGGGAGACGGTCAAGCTGACCGTGCGGCTGAAAAACTCCGGCACGGTGGACTTCAACAATGTCACCCTGAAGGACGAGAACCTTGGCGAGCTCTTTACTGGGGTCACGGTCAAGGCCAAGGAAACGGTGACGCTGGAAAAGGATATCACGATTACGGAGACCCAGGATATTCAGCTGACCGTGACCGCGGAGGACGATACCGGGGAGCCGGTCGAAACCGCCACCGGGCGGGTGAACATCATCGCGACGGATCCGACGCAGCAGATCGTGCTGGGCATTGAGGCGACCGCCGACCGGGATACCGTTTATGAAATCCCGGGCAACGTCCGCTTCACCATCACGGTCCGCAACGAAAGCGCGGTGGACGTGGCGAATATCCGCGTGCGGGCGGTCAATACCGTGATCAATACCTTTGATTCCATCCCGGCCGGGGAAAGCAGGACCTTCACCCGGGAGATGGCCGTCAGCATGCCGGGAACCTTCCAGTTTACGGCCAGCTGTCAGGATCAGCTGGACCAGACGCTGACCTTCTCGAGCAACCTGCTGCCCATCGCGCTGGAGCAGCCCACGCCGGAACCCACCGAAGCTCCGATCGTGACGCCGCCGGCCCCGAGGTATCAGGAGGTGCCGGAGAATTACGAGGATCTGCCGGAGGAGAAGAAGCTGCCGGGATGGACGGAGCAGGTGCAGTCCGTGGCGGATATCGCGAAATGGGTCACGGGCGGGATTACCGTAGTGCTGCTGATCCTGCTGGGGATCGGCTGTGTGCGCCGGATCATCGGCAGGAGCCGCTCCGGCAAGGCGATGGATCACCTGGACGGGGCCAATTACCGGGATTATGAAGCGCAGCCGAAGCGGAAGCAGCGGAGCGAAATCGTCTCCGGAAGCGACTCTCCGGTCAAACCGCCGGAGGCGGCTTCTCAGGAGGAGGAGCAGGAGAACGGTGGTGAGCTGATGGCCGAAACGCTGCGCAAGCTGTACAGCGAACAGCCGGCGGCCGGAGAAACGGCGGAGCCCGCTGCGCCTGCGGCGGATCAGTCTGCCGGGGAGAAGACAGCGGATGCGGAGCCTTCGAAAACGCAGGAGAATGCGGCGGGAACGTCCGGAGAGGCGGAAGCCACCCGGCGCCGCAGGAACAAATAAAGCCGGGCACGGACTGCAGAAGTGCGCGCGCCGGAACTGACAGCAGGGAGCTGTCTCGGAAGATCTGAGAAGATCCTGAGAGACAGCTCCTTTTCCTTTTATGCGCAGCAGAGGCGGAGAGGGATTCAGGAGAACGGAAATGAAGAACCCGGGTTCTCCCGTCCGCTCCGGAGAAAAAAAGACCCGTGAGATTCCGGAAGCTTTGTGACAAAAAAAGGCCGTCTTCGGCGAGACGGTCCTTTCCTTATGCAACAAACGAAGCGGGCAAGAAGCCGGCGCGTGAGAAAAAGGCGGACGGAACCGGTCAGGCGGCCCGCTGCATTTTCCGGAATCCGGCGATCTCGGCGGCGGCGAGAACCAGCTGGCCCGCGAACATCAGGGCGTAGCAGGCTTCAATGTTCAGGAACCGGAGGAAACCGATCTTTCCCTCCATGGCAAACTCGCAGACGATGAACAGCCCGGCGCAGAGAAGGGAGACCAGGGCGGGAAGAAAGCGGCGGGGCTGACCCTTGGCCCGCACCCCGTAAAGAATCAGGATCAGAAACATGGCGACCATGCAGGCCAGCTGCTCCACCCGGATACAGAAGAACCACATGAAGGAGCCCAGCCGGAGGTTTTCAAGCAGGATCTGGGGCAGACAGAGATAGAAAACGCTGCGGAGAAAACGGCGGTCTTTCAGCCTCCAGCGGGAGAGGGCGGCGACGGCCAGCAGGGTGAGCCCTTCCAGGGCGAAGACGGCGAGATACCATTCGGTCCAGTCGTCGCCGTAGGAAAAGCCCTTTGCGAGCGGAAAGAAGCACAGGGGGCCGGGCTCCAGATAGGGGCCGACGCCGAGCTGGCCGAGAAAGGTTTCCCCGAACCGGGCCAGAGCGCCGAAAAGCAGGCCGTAGGGGGCAAACCGGTTCAGCAGCGCCATGGGGCGGAGGCCGGAGAGCCGGGCGGCCAGCGAGACGCCCAGGCAGAGACCTGCGGCGCCGCCGAAGAAGCTCAGCTCCTCCGGATTCAGTCGGAAAAGGGTTTCCTGCCATCCGGCGGCGATCATAAAATCAATCTGGCAAAGATAATAGAACAGCTTCGCGCCGAGCAGGGCGCACAGGGTTCCGGCCAGGAGACTCAGCAGGGCGGGGCGGAGCCGGGAGGCTGTCCGCCGCGGGGAAGAGCCGGCCGGAAGATCCCGGAGCCCCAGGATGCCGAAGAGGCCGAAGCTGAAAAGCAGGCTGAAGATCATCCAGCCCAGATAGGCGGTTTCCTGTATGTCCATGAACAAGCGAACCTCCCGGGGGCGCGCCTGACGGGGCTTCCGCCCGGGAGGCGGCGCGTATTCTGCAGCACAATTATATGCGAAGAGAAAGGCTGATTCAAGAGCCGGAGCACGGCGGAAAGGCCGGCGCGGTCCGGCGGAGTACGTGCTGGGGAGGGCCGGAAAACGGAGAAACGGGGCCGCGGGCAAAAAAAGAGAAAACAGCCCCGCACTCCTTCGCTGAAGCGCAGGCGAGGGTTGCGCCGGCCGGTATGCAGGTGATATAATAACCTGCACTGCTGTGCCCCTTTCGGGACAAGTTTGCGCAGTGCGGACAAAGGATCAGAGGGATGTTTGAGTTTTTGAAAAAAATGCTGGGTACCAGCAATGAAGCTCAGCTGAAAAAGCTGCAGAAAACCGTGGACGCGGTGAACGCCCTGGGGGATGCGTACCGGAAGCTGACGGACGCCGAGCTGCGGGCCAAAACAGAGGAATTCAGGGAAAGACTCCGGAAGGGAGAAACCGAGGATCAGCTCCTGCCCGAAGCCTTTGCGACGGTGCGGGAAGCCGCGGACCGGGTGCTTGGGATGCGCCCGTACGATGTGCAGGTGTTGGGCGGCATCGTGCTGCACCAGGGGCGCATCGCTGAAATGAAGACCGGCGAGGGCAAGACGCTGGTTTCGACCATGCCGGCCTATCTGAACGCGCTGCGGGGCGAGGGCGTACACATCGTGACGGTCAACGATTACCTGGCGCGGCGCGACAGCGAGTGGATGGGCAAGGTGCACCGCTTTCTTGGGCTCAGCGTCGGGCTGATCGTGCATGACCTGGACAGCGACGAGCGCCGGGCGGCCTATGCCTGCGACATCACCTACGGAACCAACAACGAGCTGGGCTTCGACTATCTGCGGGACAACATGGTGGTCCGGCAGAGCAACCTCGTTCAGCGGGGACATCATTTTGCCATCGTGGACGAGGTGGACTCGATCCTGATCGATGAGGCGAGGACGCCGCTGATCATTTCCGGCCCCGGAGAGAAGAGCACGGAGATGTACGACCGTGTCGACGCGGTGGTCCGGAACCTGAAGCCGGAGCTTCATTATGAGGTGGAGGAAAAGAAAAAGGCCGTCACCCTGACGGACGAGGGCGCCCAGAAGGTGGAACAGGCCTTCGGGATCGAGAACCTGAACGATCCGGAGAACAGCGATCTGAACCACTATGTCAACTGCGCCCTGCGGGCCAATGTGCTGATGAAGCGGGACGTGGACTATGTCGTGCAGAACGGCCAGGTCATCATTGTGGACGAGTTTACCGGACGGCTGATGATCGGACGCCGGTACTCGGAGGGCCTGCACCAGGCCATCGAGGCCAAGGAGCACGTGAAGGTGGAGCGGGAGAGCAAAACGCTGGCGACCATCACCTTCCAGAATTACTTCCGCATGTATCAGAAGCTGTCCGGCATGACCGGTACGGCCAAGACGGAGGAAGCGGAGTTCCAGGGGATCTATGCGCTGGACGTCGTGGAAATCCCCACCAACCGGAAAAACATCCGGAAGGACCTGGAGGACGTCGTCTACAAGAACAAGGCCGCGAAATACGACGCGGTGATCAGCTCCATCCTGGAGCATCATGCCACGGGCCAGCCGCTGCTGGTCGGCACGGTCAGCGTCGAGATTTCCGAGCTGCTCAGCGGCATGCTGAAGAAAAAGGGCATTCTTCATGAGGTTCTGAATGCGAAAAACCATGCCCGGGAGGCCGAGATCGTGGCCCAGGCGGGCCGGCTGAACGCCGTCACCATCGCGACGAACATGGCGGGCCGCGGCACGGATATCCTGCTGGGCGGCAACCCGGAATTCATGGCGCGGCAGGCCATGCGCCGGGAGGGCACGGAAGAGGAAATCATCGAGGCGGCCACCGGACATAACGAGGATGTGCCGGAGGAGGTGCTGGAGGCCCGGAAACGCTACGAAGAGCTGTACCGCCAGTTCAAGGAGGAGACCGACCGGGAGCACGCGCAGGTGGTGGAGGCCGGCGGCCTCCACATCATCGGCACGGAACGGCACGAAAGCCGCCGGATCGACAATCAGCTGCGGGGCCGCGCCGGACGCCAGGGCGACCCGGGTTCCACCCAGTTCTTCATTTCCCTGGAGGATGATCTGATGCGCCTGTTCGGATCCGAGCGGATCGGCGGGATGGTCGACCGCCTGGGGCTGAAGGACGATGAACCGCTGACCGCGGGCATGCTGACCAAGCAGATCGAAAGCGCGCAGAAACGGATTGAGGGCCGGAACTTCGAAACGCGCAAGCATGTGCTGGAATATGACAATGTCATGAACCGGCAACGCGAGGTGATCTACGGGCAGCGCCGCCGGGTGCTGATGGGCGAGGACGTCCATGAAAGCATCCTGAAGATGGCGGATCACGTGATTGACTTTGCGGCGGGCCGCTGGCTGAACGGAGAGGATCCGGCAGAATGGGACTGGACCCAGGCGGCCAACTATCTTGAAAACCTGTCCAACCACCACGGAGTGCTGGAAGGACTGAGGCCCCGGGCGGAGGAGCTGGGCCAGGACGGCGTGAAGGAAGCGCTGAAGGAGGACAGCCGGGCCTTCTATGCGGAGCGGGAGCAGCTGATGGACGAAGTGCATGTGGATATGCGCGAGCTGGAGCGGGTTATGCTGCTGCGCAGCGTCGATATCCGCTGGATGGATCATATCGACGCGATGGATCAGCTGCGGGACGGTATCGGCTTCCGCGCCTACAGCGGAAAGAACCCGGTGACCGAATACCAGATTGAAGCCGGGCACATGTTCGAGGAGCTGAATCACCTGATCCGGGAGGATACGGTCCGGAGAGTATACCAGACGAAGGTACAGGTGACGCCGGAACGGGTGCAGACCGCGAAGCCCACGGATGCCCGGCTGGCCGGGGACGGGCCCCGGCAGCCCCGGAAGGCGCCCGCCTCCAAAAAGGTGGGAAGGAATGATCCCTGCCCCTGCGGCAGCGGAAAGAAATACAAGAACTGCCATGGGAAGGCCGCCGAGAACGAAGCATAACGGGTGTGCATTCGAGAAAATGATCCGATGGTGAACAGGACGGTGCTCCGGTCCGGCGCTGCCGGAGGGACGCGCCGCGGCGGAGAAGTTCCGGGGACGGAGAGGCGTGCATCGCCGGAGACCGGACAGCCGGGACGGAACGGAAAGAAAAGGAGAAGAAGATCATGTTGGAACTCGAACAGTATACCCAGGATCTGGCGGGCATCCGGAAGAGCGTTCTGGCTGCCGGGGAAGCGCTCCACATTGACCACATGAAGGAGCAGATCGACGAGCTGACGGAGGAGATGAACCAGCCGGAATTCTGGAACGACACCGCGCGGAGCACCAGCGTCAACCAGAAGCTGGGGCATCTGAAGAACCGGCTGGCCCATTACGAGGGGCTGCTGGCCTCTGCGGATGATGTCGAAACCATGATGGAGCTGGCCAGGGAGGAAAACGACGAGGAGATGGTCCGGGAGGCCGGGGAGGCCCTGCGGGAGCTGAAGGAGAAGGCGGACGCGCTGGAGCTGGAAACCCTGATGCGCGGCGACTACGACGACAGCGACGCGGTGCTGTCGCTGCATGCCGGCGCGGGCGGCACCGAGGCGCAGGACTGGACCCAGATGCTGTACCGGATGTATACCCGTTACTGCGAAAAAATGGGATTCCAGGTCAAGCTGCTGGATCTGCTGGACGGGGACGAGGCGGGCATCAAGAGCGTGACCTTCGAGGTCAGCGGCGACCATGCCTACGGATATCTGCGGGGAGAGAAGGGCGTGCACCGGCTGGTGCGCATCAGCCCCTTCGATTCCAACGCGCGGCGGCATACCAGCTTTGCCAGCCTGGATGTGGCGCCGATGCTGGCGGACGATGACGGCGAGATCGAAATCGACATGAAGTACGTCCGGGTGGATACCTACCACTCCAGCGGCGCGGGCGGGCAGAACGTCAACAAGACCTCCTCCGCCGTGCGGATGACCTATGTGAAGGATGACGTGACCATTGTGGTCTCCTGCCAGACGGAACGGGATCAGGTTCAGAACCGCGCCACCTGTATCAAGATGCTGAAGGCCAGGCTGCTGGAGCTGCGGGAGCGGGAAAAGGAGCAGCAGATGGCGGATATCAAGGGGGAAATGAAGAAGATCGAATGGGGTAGCCAGATCCGCTCCTACGTCTTCCAGCCCTACACGATGGTCAAGGATCATCGGACCAATTATGAGGAAGGAAAGATTGACGACGTCATGGACGGGAAGCTGGAGGGCTTCGTCACGGCGTACCTGAAGATGCAGTGAGAACGGACGGGAGCAGAGCCGGGCGCGTGCCGGAGACGCCGGAACGCGGCACAGCCGGCCGGCGGAGCGGAGAAAGGCTGATGGGAGCGGTTTTCGCGGCCGCCTATACCCTTTTCCTGATTACCGTGATCATTTATGGCTTCGCCGGGAGCGGACCGCTTTTCCTGCGGGAGATGGAAAGGTTTGCTCCGGCGGAGCGGACCGGACTGCCGGAAGCGGAGTACCCCGGGATGGCGGAGCATATCGCGGCTTATCTGACGGGAAGGAAGGAAAGCTTTCAGTACGTTTTTTCCGGCCCGGCGGGGGAAAGCCTGGCCTGCTTCCATGACTATGAGGCGGCCCATATGGAGGACTGCCGGAATCTGATCAGGCTGGACGGCGCGGTGTGCCTCGGCAGCCTGGGCGCCGCGGCCGCTGCGGCGGTTTTGCTTTTCCGGCGGCGAAAAAGGGGCCTGGCGGAGGCCCGCCGCGGAGCCCGGGACGCGCTGCTGGCGATCGGCCTGATCGCGGCCGGGATGCTGATCTGGGCGGCGGCGGACTTTGAGGGGCTGTTCGTGACCTTCCACCGGATCGCCTTTTCCAACGAGCTGTGGCTGCTGGATCCCAGGACGGATCTGCTGATCCGGCTGATGCCGGAGGGAATGTTCATGGATCTGGGCCTCCGGGGACTGACCGCCTTTGCCGCCGGCATGACGCCGCTGGCCGGCATGATGATGATACGCAGAAGGAGAAATCAATGACCTATCTGGAGGCCTCGCGCAGGCAGGCGGAGAAGCTGCGGGGGCAGGAGCATCTCCGCATTCTGGCCCTGGAAACCAGCTGCGACGAAACCGCTGCGGCCGTCATCGAGGACGGGCGCAGGATTCTGAGCAATATTGTGTTCAGCCAGATCGACCTGCACGAGCTGTACGGCGGAGTCGTGCCGGAAATTGCCAGCCGGGCCCATATGGAGGCCTGCGACCGGGTGGTGGACGAGGCGCTGGAAAAGGCGGGAATGACGCTGGCGGAAATGGACGCCCTGGCGGTGACCTGCGGCCCGGGGCTGGTGGGAGCGCTGCTGACGGGAGTCAACTGCATGAAGGGACTTGCCTTCGCGGCGGGGAAGCCGCTGGTGGCCGTCAATCACATCGAGGGGCATGTAAGCGCCAATTTCCTGACCCATCCGGAGCTGGAGCCGCCCTTCCTGTGCCTGGTGGTCAGCGGAGGGCACAGCCATCTGGTGGAGGCGGCGGATTACGGGGAATACCGCCTGATCGGACAGACGGTGGACGACGCGGCGGGGGAAGCCTTCGACAAGGCGGCCAGAGTGCTCGGACTGCCCTATCCCGGCGGGCCGCGGATCGACCAGCTGGCGGAGGAGGGCAACCCGCATTACCTCCAGCTTCCGCACCCGAAGCTGGAGGGGCGTTACGACGTTTCCTTCAGCGGAGTGAAGACCGCCTTTCTGAATGCCGTCCACGGCATGGAGCAGCGGGGCGAAACGCTGCCCAGGGCGGATCTGGCGGCCAGCTTCCGTTTTGCCGTGTGCGATCAGCTGACGGAGAAGACGGAGAGGCTGCTCAGGGACCGGATCGCGGACGGGCAGAGACCGGTGCTGGCCCTGGCGGGCGGAGTCAGCGCCAACCGGGAGCTGCGGCGGCGGATGACGGAAATGTGCGGCCGGCTCGGAGTAAAACTTTACATGCCCCGAATCGATCTGTGCACCGATAACGGCGCCATGATCGGCGCGGCGGCCTGCTATCAACTGAGGAAAGGAAAGGTTGCGGGGCTGGAGCTGAACGCGCTCCCCGCGCTGCGGTTTGTATGATGACCGAACAACTGAAAGCCGATAAAAGACACGAGGCGATGCAGGCGCTGAAATTCACGCTGTTTTCCATCAGCGCGGGTGTGATTCAGATTGTCAGCTATACCCTGTTTTACGAAGTCTTTCACTGGGCGCCCTGGCTGGCGTATCTGGTCAGCCTGGTTCTGAGCGTGCTGTGGAATTTTACGTTCAACCGGACATATACCTTCAGGTCCGACGCGGATATCAAAAAATCCATGGGCCTGGTCGCGCTGTTCTATCTGGTGTTCACGCCGCTGAGCACCTGGTGGACCGCGGCGCTGACGGGGGAAAATCCCTTTACCGGGGCCGAAGCCTCCCAGACGCCGCTGGTGAACAACTATCTTGTTCAGGCCGGGACCATGCTGGTGAACTTCGTGACGGAATTCCTGTACCAGAAATTCGTCGTCTACCGGGGCACCATCGATTCCAACATGAAAGATCGGAAGAATGCATGAGCAGTGAAATGATACGGGTCCGGGGGGCCCGGGAGCATAACCTGAAAAACGTCAGCGTGGATATTCCCCGGGACCGGCTGACGGTGATCACCGGGCTTTCCGGCAGCGGGAAAAGCAGCCTGGCCTTCGACACCATATATGCCGAGGGTCAGCGGCGGTACGTCGAAAGCCTGAGCAGCTACGCCCGGCAGTTCCTCGGGCAGATGGACAAGCCGGACCTGGACTCCATCGACGGCCTGAGCCCGGCGATCTCCATCGATCAGAAGACCACGGGGCGGAACCCCCGATCCACCGTGGGTACGGTGACGGAAATCCATGACTATCTGCGCCTGCTGTGGGCCAGGATCGGGATTCCCCACTGCCCGAACTGCGGCCGGGAAATCCGGAAGCAGAGCGTCGACGAAATGACGGACGCGGTCATGCGGTACCCGGAGGGAACCCGGCTGCAGGTGCTCTCCCCGGTGGTCCGGGGCAGGAAGGGCGAGCACAGGGATATCCTGGAAAAGGCGGCCAAAAGCGGCTTTGTACGGGTCCGGATCGACGGCACCATGTACGAGCTGGAGGATACTCCGCAGCTGAACAAAAAGCAGAAGCACACGATCGAAATCGTGGTGGACCGGCTGATTGTCCGCAACAGCCGGGAATTCCGGCAGCGGCTGAGCGATGATATCGAGACCGCCGCTTCGGGAAGCGCCGGACTGGTGATCATGAGCCGGCTGAACGAGGATAACCCCGGGGAGGAGCTGTTCTCCATGAACTATGCCTGCCCGGACTGCGGCCTCTCCATCGAGGAGCTGACGCCCCGGATGTTCTCCTTCAACAGCCCCTTCGGCGCCTGCCCCGTGTGCGACGGGCTGGGCACCCGCATGGTGATCAGCGAGGACGCGGTTTTTCCGGATGAGAAGCTGACCCTCCGGGAGGGCGGGCTGAACGCGATGGGCTTTGACGGGGCGGGAGGCATGGCCTCCCAGTACCTGAAGGCCATGGGAAAGAAATACGGCTTTACGCTGGATACCCCGGTTGGCCAGCTGAAGGAGGATGCCCGCCAGGCGATTCTCTACGGGACGGGGGCAGAAAAGCTGGAGATCGAATACGAGGGAGCCCGGGGCATGATGAGCTACTCCACTTCCTTTGAAGGGGTCATCCCCACGATGGAGCGGCGGTACCGGGAAACGGCCAGCGAGGGTATGCGCGCAGCCTATGAGGAATACATGGCGGAGGAGCTCTGCCCTGCCTGCCGCGGGCAGCGCCTGAAGCCGGAGGCCCGGGCGGTGACCGTCGGCGGAAAGAGCCTGCCGGAGGTCAGCAGGATGAGCATCACGGACTGCCGGGCATTTTTCCGCGACCTTCAGCTGGAGGGAAGCCGGGCGGTCATCGCCTCCCGGATTCTGAAGGAAATTGACGCCAGACTTGGATTCCTGGCGGACGTGGGGCTGGGCTACCTGGACCTGGCCCGGGCGGCGGGAACCCTTTCCGGAGGGGAGGCGCAGCGCATCCGTCTGGCCACGCAGATCGGCAGCGCGCTGATGGGCGTACTGTACGTGCTGGATGAGCCCAGCATCGGCCTGCACCAGCGGGACAACGCGAAGCTGATCGCCACGCTGAAGAAGATGCGGGATCTGGGCAATACGGTGATTGTCGTGGAGCACGATGAAGAGACCATGTATGCCGCAGATCATATCATCGATGTGGGCCCCGGAGCGGGGGTGCACGGCGGGCGGATCGTGGCGGAGGGGACGGCGCAGGAAATTATGGCCTGCCCGGAAAGCCTGACGGGCCAGTACCTGAGCGGAGCCCGGCAGATTCCCGTGCCGAAGGAGAGAAGGAAGCCCACCGGATATCTGAAGGTGTTCGGCGCGGCGGAAAACAACCTGAAGCAGGTGAATGTGAAGGTGCCGCTGGGAGTGCTCTGCTGTGTGACGGGCGTCAGCGGCAGCGGAAAGAGCTCCCTGGTAAACGAGATCATCTACCGCTACCTGGCGAAAATGCTGAACCGGGCGAAGACGAGGCCGGGGAAATTCGACCGGATGGAGGGGCTGGAAAAGCTGGACAAGATCATCATGATCGACCAGAGCCCCATCGGCCGGACGCCCCGGAGCAATCCGGCGACCTACACGGGAATGTTTGACCTGATCCGGAAGCTGTTTGCCCTGAGCCCGGAGGCGAAAAGCAGAGGCTACAAGGAAAACCGCTTCTCCTTCAACGTTAAGGGCGGGCGGTGCGAAGCCTGCCAGGGAGACGGGGTGCAGAAAATCGAGATGCATTTCCTGCCGGACCTGTATGTGCCCTGCGAGGTCTGCCACGGACACCGGTATAACCGGGAGACCCTGGAGGTCACCTGGCAGGGAAAGAACATCTACGAAGTGCTGGAGATGACGGTGGAGGAGGGCCTGACCTTCTTTGAGAATCATCCGCAGATCCGGAGAAAGCTGGAGACGCTGGCGGACGTGGGTCTGGGATACATGAAGCTGGGGCAGAGCTCCACCACCCTTTCCGGCGGAGAGGCGCAGCGCGTCAAGCTGGCGACCGAGCTGAGCCGGAAGGCGACGGGACGGACGATTTACCTGCTGGATGAGCCGACCACCGGACTGCATATGGCCGACGTGGACCGGCTGATCAGCGTGCTGCAGCGGCTGACGGACGCGGGGAATTCCGTGCTGGTCATCGAGCATAACCTGGATGTCATCAAGGTGGCGGACTGGCTGATTGATCTGGGCCCGGAGGGCGGAGACGGCGGCGGAACCGTGGTGGCGGAGGGAACTCCGGAAGAGGTGGCCGCGACGAAGGGCTCCTATACGGGACAATACCTTCAGCCGGTGCTGAAGCGGGGATAAACGGAAGAGGAAAGGGCGGAAGAGAGAGCATGGAGAGCAAACTGCGGCGGATCATTGCGGCGGCACTGGCCTGCGCTTGGATGCTGGGAGCCGTCCATGGGGCCGGGGCGGAGATCCTGGAGCTGCCCCTGGATTTTGAGCCTGCGCCGAAGCCGCAGGCAACCTATCCGACGCCCTACAGCGAGGGGGAGGCCTGGCTGCATTATGAGGATCCGTCCATCACGGCGGACTATGAAGGCTACAGCAGCGACGAGTGGCATACTTTCTTTTACATCGCGAGGGTGAAGATTGCCGACGGAAGCCAGATCCGGACCGCCGCGGCGAACTCCTTTGAGAAGAAAGGGGTTGCGCCGGCACAGACCCTGGCCCGGAGGATGAACGCGGTGGTCGCGGCCAACGGAGATTTCTATACCGGGAATTCGGGTCGGTACGTGCTGCGGCAGGGAAAGGTTTTCCGGGATTATATGGCGCCGGGGCAGGATCTGCTGCTGATTGACGAGGACGGGGATTTCCACATCGTCCTGGCAGAGGAGCATCCGGAGGAGATGGACAAGACGGCGGTGAACGGCAAGAAGATTACCAATGCCCTGTGCTTTGGCCCCGCGCTGATCCGGGACGGGGAGATCGTCGTGGATCCCTCCAAGGCCCAGGAGCAGTCCCATCCCATCGCCAAGGAGATCCGGATGGCCATCTGCCAGATGGGGGAGCGGGAATACATGCTGGTCACCAATTCGAACGAGAGCCTGACGCTGGAGGAGTTTGCGCAGTTCCTGTCCGGATTTGACGGCATTCAGCAGGCCTACAATCTGGACGGAGGGATGTCCTCCCATCTGGTGTTCATGGGCGAGCTGAGAAACAAGTTTGCCCTGATCAACAACCAGGACTACCGGCCGGTGCCGGATATCATCTACTTTGCCAGCGCCTACCGGCCGGACTGAGCGGCGGAAGGGCGCGGCCCGGGAACGGATGGGAGAGAAGGGAAAAAGAATGGGGACAATAAAACGTCTGCTGGCGGCGGCGCTGGCGGCGGTCTGGATGATCTGCGGGTCCGCCGGCGCGGAGACCGTTGAATTCTGGAATACGGAGGTGGCGGCGGAGGCGGCCGAGGTGACCTTCGAGGGGAATGAATTCGTTCACCTGCCGGAGCTGGACCGGTTTCTGGAGGGAATGCCGAACCTGAAGACCGTGAACCTGTGGGAGAAAAGGCTGTTTCTGAACGAAATCCCGGAGCTGATGGAGCATCATCCGGACGTGGAGTTCGGGATGACGATCCGGCTCAACGAATCCCACATTCTGCGCACGGACATGACGGCCTACTCCACGCTGGGAAGACAGCCGCAGATCGCGGGGCCGCAGACCCGCTTTTTTGCATGCCTGAAGCACCTGAAGGCCCTGGATATCGGGCACATGAACGTGCATTCCGTCGATTTCCTGACCCGGACCGCCCCGCTGAAGATCCTGATCATCGCGGACAACGGGCTGAAGGATATTTCCGCCCTGAGCAGCCAGACGGAGCTGGAGTACCTGGAGATCTTCAAGAACTACATCACGGATCTTTCCCCGCTGAGCGGGCTGAAGGAGCTGCGGGATCTGAACATCGGATACAATGACATTACGGATCTCTCACCGCTGGACGGACTTCCGCATCTGGAGCGGCTGTGGACCATGGGGAACTGGCATCTGCCGGAGGAGGAGATCCGGCGGTTCCAGGCCCTGCACCCGGACTGCGAGGTGGTGACCCGGAGCTACGGCGCCACGGGCAACCGGATGGACGAGAACCAGAAGCAGGAACCGGGCACCAGCTGGCGGCATCATCCGCACTACGATACGATTCACTGGATTTTTGATCACAGCGAATACATCGGATGGGACGCGGAGGTGCCCCAGGTCAAGACCGCGAACGACCCGTAAGAGGACCGCGGAGAGCCTGCACACCGGCCCCGTTCCGGCGGAACGGGAAAAAACGGAATCGAACTGGGAAGCAAAAGGCCCCGGCGGGGCCGAGAAGCCTGAGGAGGAACTGAACGGATGAAGATGCACGTGATAAGGTGGGCCGCGATCGGTCTGATGATCCTGAGCCTGGTATTCCTGGTTTCCTCGCCTGCGCTGGCGGAGATCATTGAGCTCCCGCTGGATCAGTCCGCGGCCGGAGAGCCCTGGGCGGAGGAAAACTGGATCCTGATCCCCGGCGAGGAAGCGCTGCAGGATGAAAGGGTGCTGGCCTTCGGTACAGCGCAGACCAAAGTGCTGAAATACGACAGGGACAGCCGGACCTGGGCGCCGACGGAGAAGGAGGCGGCGGTCTCCAAATTCGACTGGCATATCTATGAGGATCCCTCCATCTCCGTGCGCTGCGAGTTTGCCTCCCTGATTCCCGCCTACAAGGCGAAGCAGATTCAGAGCTCCGTCACGTATATCCGGGTGGCGAACGCCTCCCAGGTCCGAAGCGCCATGAGCTTTGACACCTACAGAAAGGGTGGTTACGTGGAAGCGGCGGACCTTGCGAAGCATAAGAACGCAGTGGCCGCGGTGAACGGGGACTTCTTCAAGTATCACGGCAAGGTGGGCTATGTGCTGCGGCAGGGTGAATTCTACCGCAACAAGCTCAACGGGAAGCGGGATGTCCTGTTCATTGACGGCGAAGGGAACTTCTCCGCGATTTACGGCGCGTCCGAGGAGGACGGAGATGCCTATATGGCTGCCCTGCCGGAGGGGAAAACGATTGTCAATACCTTTACGCTGGGCCCGGTGCTGGCGGAGAACGGAGAGGCGAGAATCATCAGCGAAACCAGCGTGGCGAAGAGCGGCGAGTTCCAGTGGAAATACGCTCAGCAGCGCGTGGCCGTGGTCCAGACCGGACCGCTGGAGTACGCAATCGTGGAAGCCTACGGAAAGACCGACGGCAGCATGGGAATGACGATCCAGGAATTTGCGGACTACATCGCCTATCTGTTTCCGGACTGCGTGATGGCCTACAATCTGGACGGGGGCGGATCCACGAACGTGGTGCTGAAGGGAGAACGGATTCATACGACGCCCGGACACCGTCAGATCAGCGATATTCTGTACTTTGCCTCGGCGTGGCGGGAGGAATAAGGCATGGAACCCTGGACAATCGGAGCCGTCACCCTGTATCCCTTCGGCGCGGTGCTTGCCCTGGCGCTCGCCGCGGGCGCGGTCTGGAGCATGAAGACGGCCGGGGACGGGAAGGAAAGGAAGGCACTGGAGCTTTTCTGGCTCCTGGCCCTGCCGCTGGGACTGTTTCTGGCTCATCTGGGATGGGCGCTTTGCAGCCTGGATATGATTGAGGATGAATTCGGCGAAATCCTGATGAGCTTCTCCGGGGGCGGGTATCTGCTCTACGGCGCGCTGGCCGGAGCGGCCGCCGCGCTGGGCATCTCCTGCCGCGTATACGGTGTTTCCTTTCCGCGTACGGCGGACCGGCTGGCGGGACCCTTCCTGCTGCTGGGAGCGGCCTGCGCGGTGGGCGAGGGAATCATCGGCGGGGGCTACGGATGGAAGGTGGAGGACTGGTTCCTGGCGGAGAACAGCATGAGCCTGTTCGGCTCGGAGGAGCCGGGGGCCCTGACCTCCTTTTTCAGCAGTTTCCCCTTTGCGGTGAACGATCCCTTCTACGGGTATGCCAGCTGGGCGGTGTTCCTGCCGGTCGCGGCGGCCCTGGCCGGCGGGATCTGGCGCGTGTGCCGGGAGACGGAGAAGGAACCGGGAAGCCGGGCGGTTTTTGCCCTGAGCTTCTACGGGGCGGTGCGGATTCTGTACGAGAGCCTGCGGCAGGATGATATCCCCAAATGGGGCTTCGTGCGGGTGAATCAGATTCTGAGCGCAGTGCTGCTGCTGATCCTGCTGATTCTCTGCCGGCGCGGATTGGGAAGGAGCCTGGGAAAATCCGCGGCGCTGTTCGCCGGAGGCGTGATCCTTGCGGGAGCGATGGAGTTCGCCCTGGAGAAGAAGATCGGCTTCCTGGAATGGATGCCCATGGATCTGTGCTATGTCTGCACCGCGCTCGGATGCTGGATGCTGTACCGCTCTGTGAGCAGACTGCGGACGGGAAGAACGGAGGCCTGAGAATTCCGACGGGGACAGAGGCGAACAGGAGGTTCGAAATCAAGGGATGAAAAGAGTAATCGCGGCACTGATGATCTGCTGCCTGGCGGCCCTGCTGCCGGTTCTTGCCTCCGGGGAGGAGGGCCTGCTCCGGGGATACAGCAGGGAGGAAGGCTACGTCTATCTGACCCTGGGGGAATATCCCCAGACGGAGGACGGCGGCGTGGAGCCGATCCTGTGGCGGGTGCTGGAAACGGACGGGGAGAAGGCCTATCTGCTGAGCGAATACATCCTTTTTGCCCGGCCGATGCATATCACCCGGCGCGAGGTTTCCTCGGACAAGGCGAAGGCGGACTACAGCCGGAATGATTACCGGGACGAGCTGAAGGGGGATTTCGCGCAGACAGAACTGTGCGAATACCTGAACGGCCCCTTTGCGGAGACCGCCTTTTCGCCGGAGGAACTGGACATGATGGTTCCCTTCAAGAACTTCGGAAGGGTCTTTCTCGTGTCCAGGGAGGATATGAAAAACAAGGATTACGGGCTGGGCTCCACCAATCCGGGGACGACCAGCGCGAAGAAGATTGAGGCCAATCCCGGGGTGCGCGCCTGGGGAACCCCCTGGGCGATCCACAATAACGGCGTGCCGCAGGAAGAATACCCGAATCCCAGGGAGAGAACCGTCGGCCTGGCAGGGGAGCATGTTTCCGTGGAGGAGGTCCGGCTTTACGTGTTCCAGGCAAGATTCGGCAGCTGCAGCCCCTGGTGGGCCAGAACCCAGTCGGAAACGGACGGACGGCAGGCCGTCGCCACGAAGGACGGCGGACAGATCGGCCGGATCGAGGTGGCGAGGGACAATATCGGTGTCCGCCCGGCCGTCTACCTGGCGCTGGACGCCTTTGAAATCGAGGACGGCGAGGGAACCAGGGAAGCCCCCTGGGTGATCCGGCCGAAAGCGGGAGGCGCGGAATGAACGGGATGTCCAGAAAAATCCGGCGAGGCCTGGCAGCGGCGCTGCTGGTGATCCTGGGCTGTGCCGCCGGTTTCGGAAGCGCGGAAGCCGGGGAAGCCTATGCCCTGCCGCTGGAGGGAGCCGCACCCTATCCGCCCGTTTCCGGCGCCCTGAGCGAGGACGGACTGAGCTATGACGACGGAACCGTGAAGGTTCGGATCGAGGAGGATTCCTTCAACGAGACCCGGATCTACTGGGTATCGGTTTCCATCACGGATCCCTCTCAGCTGCGGACGGCGCTGGCCGGAAGCAAGGGATCCCAGAAGAATGCCCAGCCGGTGTCGATCGCCCGGCACGCGAATGCCGTGCTGGCGCTGAACGGGGACTTCTTTACCAGCCATCAAAGCGGTGTCGTCTACCGGCAGGGGGAATGCCTCCGAAACGTGCCGGCCTATACCCGGGACGAGCTGCTGATCGACGAGAACGGAGATCTGACCATTCTGGCCTTTCCGCCGCACACAGGAAAGAAGCCGATTGAGGAGGCCATTGCCTCCTGGCAGGAGCAGCACCAGCTCTGGAACGCGTTCTGCTTCGGCCCCGGGCTGATCATCGACGGGGAGACGCAGAAATTCGATTATACGGAGAAGGTCTCCTGCGGATATCCGACGCCGGCCCAGCGGATCATTTTCTGCCAGACCGGAAAACTGGAATATCTGTTTCTGGTCACGGAGGGGAAGGAGCAGGACCAGCCGGGGCTGACCGTACCGGAATGCGTCGGGCTGCTGGAAGCCCGGGGAGGGATTCAGCAGGCGTACAATCTGGACGGAGGAAACTCGACGCAGATCATCCTCTGCGGGGAGAAGATCAATGCCCGGGAATACGGCAAGACGCGGGATATCGCGGACATGATCGTATTCGCCACGGCGGTGAAGCCGGAATAAAGACTTCGGCCCCGCGGCGCGGGGCGCCCCGAAACGGGGAGAGACGGAGGCTGTGCCCGGAGGCGGGATACGCAGCAATCAGAGGAAAGAGGGAAGAAAAGCATGAGGAAGAACAGGCTGATCAGCCTGGCCGCAGCGGCGGTGCTGCTGCTGGGCTCCGCCCAGGCTGCGAAGGCTCCGACGCTGCAGGAGCTGCAGGCGGAAATGGAAGGCCGAAGCGCCGAGGAGATCCGGAGCTGGTGCGCGGAGCAGTTTGAATCGGCCGTGCATGCGGATCCGGCGGACATCCCGTGGCCGGACAACCGGCAGGAGGACGGATATCTGCCGGAGGGCGAATTTGTGTTCGAGGATCCGGAGCAGGGCCTGTGGGCCTATCTCAGCCCCTCCCTGCAGGTGGAGATCGTCCGGTATGACATGTCGGAGCCGCCTCAGATCTGGTACGAGGCGAACGTGATCTTCCGGCCGGAGCAGGAGATTTTTCAGCAGTACACCTATGTAAACGCGAAATTCAAGAATCAGGAGATCTGGCCTGCGACGCTGGCGCAGACCAGCCGCCTGGTGTTTGCGATGAACGCGGATTACCATCTGAACCGGGTCAACCAGAAGTGGCCGACGGGAAACATCATCCGGAGGGGAGAGGTGCTTTACAGCGCCGACGCGAAGAAGGGCATGAAGTTTCCGAACCTGGACACGCTGGCCGTCCGGAATGACGGAAGCTTCTCCGTCTACGATGCTCATGAGGTGACCGCGGAGGAGCTGCTGGCGCAGGCGGAGCCGGGGGATCCGTCCTTTGTGCATGACGCGCTGAGCTTCGGTCCTTACCTGATCCGGGACGGGCAGATCCGCCTGTACGACGGGAACAGCGCGGATGTCCCGGAACCGCGGAGCGCCTACGGCATGATCCGCCCCGGCCATCTGTTTTTCGTCATGGTCGAGGGAAAAATCCCGAAGAAGAACGGCCTGCGCGGCGAGCAGGGCCTGAACCTGTGGCAGCTGGCCCAGCTGATGTATGCCCGGGGATGCACCGAGGCACTGAATGTGGACGGAGGAAGCACCGCGGTCATGCTTTTCATGGGGGAACGGCTGAACCGAACCGGGAAGGCCACGGCTCTGGGCAGTCCCCGAAATCAGCATGAGCTTTTCGGTATCGGGATCAGTGAGCTGGTTCATACGGACAAAATGGACGGGGAGAAGAAGTAAGCGGGCCGGCAAAACCGGTGTGAAAACCTGAACGGAGGAGGGAAACCCGCATGGGCAGGAGAATTCTCGGAATCATGCTCGGCCTGGCGCTGCTCTGCGCCTTTGCGGCGGGGGCGTGGGCGGAAAAGACAGAGACGCTGGAGATCAACGGCCTGAAAATCCGCCCCGGGATGACCGCCTTCTCCACGCTGAAGGGAAGACAGGAACCCCGCTATACCGCCGAGGACGTGGCCGGTCCGCTGCAGGAATACTGTCCGGGTCTGCTGGCGCTGGATCTGGGCCACAACGATGTCAGCGATCTCCGCTTTCTGAAGGCCTGGCCGAAGCTGCGCCGGCTGATCATCGTGGATTCCAAAACCCCGATCACGGATATTTCTCCGCTGGCGGAGCTGGAGGATCTGGAATACGTCGAACTGTTCATGCAGAACATCACCGATCTCTCGCCGCTGGCGGGGAAGACGCACCTGATGGATCTGAATCTGGCGCACAACGATATTTCCGATCTGAAGCCGCTTTACGGCTGCACGGGACTGAAGCGGCTCTGGATTTCCTATAATCGACGCCTGACCCAGGAGGCGATCGATGCCTTCAGGGCGGCGGTGCCGGAGTGCCAGGTTGTGGTCGGAGAATGGAGCTCCACCGGCCGCGGCTGGCGGGAAACGGCACAGGGACCCGTGCCGCACTACGAGATTCTCATGGAGAGCTTCCGGACCGGCGAATACATTCCCTTCGCGGAGTCCGCTCCGCTGGAGCCGGCCGCGGAGACCGAGGAGCCGGCAAAGCGCCCGGAGACCGCGGAAAAGGTGAATGCCCCGGAGACCGAAGAAGCTGCGGAGAAGACGGAAACCGCGGAGAGTGCGAAAACGGATTCTCCGGAAGAGACCGCCTCCCCGGAGCGGTCCGTGCTGCCGATGCTGCGAAACGGCGGAAGCTTTGTCTATGTGGTCCGGGAGGACGGGCAGATCGTCGGCTGGGGGGACAACCGCGTGGGCCAGCTGGGCACGGCGCCGAACCGGCTGCTTCTGACGCCGCAGCCTGCGGCGGACGGGCTGGACGGGCGGGATCTGTCGGATATCCAGTGCGGAAACGAAAACACCCTGTTCCTGATGAAGGACGGCACGGTGTACACCTGCGGCACCTATGCCCGGGGCACGCAGGGGCTGGGTAAGCGGAACACCATTGTGAAAACCCCCACGCAGATTCCCGGGCTGGAGCACATTGTGCAGATCTCCTGCGGGTTTGGCCATAATGCGGCCCTGGACGCGGAGGGACATCTCTGGATCTGGGGGCGCAACGATTACGGTCAGCTGGGGCTGGGGGACAAAAGCTCCCGAAATACCCCGGTGAAGCTCCCGCTGGAGGGAATCACGGCCGTGAGCTGCGGAGGGAAATTTACCCTGGCGCAGGAACGGGAAGGAACCCTCTGGGGATGGGGATCCAATACCCACCAGGTTCTGGCGGCCGGAATGAGGCAGGCCTATACGGAGCCCATGAAGCTGGAGGGATTTGAGGGAAAGCGGATTACCGCCTTTTCAGGGGGATCGGACTGCGCCTTCTGGCTGGATGATGAAGGCACGCTCTGGACCCGGGGCCGCAATGAGTACAGGCAGCTGGGATCCTCCGCCGCGGCTTGGAAAATGTCTCCGGAGCTGACGACGGTGGATATTCCGGAAAAGGTGCTGGAGGTCTGTGCCTACTCGGCGGCGACGGCGGCCCGGACGGAAAACGGAAATGTCTATATCTGGGGCAGCGTCAGCGCGGGACAGCTCGGGACCGGGAAGGCACCCAACGGGACGCTGCCGGTGCTGGCCTGGGACCGGGGAGACGCGGAGGAGATCGCGATGGGCAGCCTGATCAGCTCCGTCCTGACCCGGGAAGGCCGGGTCTATGTATCCGGATACAATGCCTACGGACAGCTGGGGGACGGCACACAGCGCAGCTCCCGCAGTTGGGTATGGAACGGAACGGAGACAAAGGCGGAGGATACTCCCTAAGCCTTCGGCGGGGAGCGGCCCGCCCGGGAGAATGACGGGCGGAGGGGCCGGGCCGGCGTCCTGAAGGAAAAAGGAAAACGAATATACAGGAGAAAAAACGGTGAAACAGAAAAGAGGAAGGATCATCAGACGGCTGGCCGCCTGCCTGCTGGCTGCTGCGCTGGCCGGAATGGCGGGAACGCAGAATCCGGCGGCCGGGGAGAAGGCGGAGCCGGCGGTTCCCGTGCTGGAACTGCCGGAGGCGGAGCAGGGACGGGTGGAGGAGATCCCGGTGGAGCAGGACAGCCTGCAGAACTCCCTTCCGCCGCTGGAATCCTGCTATCTTTACGGCGGAGAAGACGAAAACCCGACAGGCTATGCGGATCCTTCCATCACGGTGAATCTGGGCACGGGCACGATCTACGGCACGAAGTATCTGTATGCCCGGATCAAAATAGCCAGCGCCTCGCAGCTGCGGACGCTGCTGGCCTCCCCGGTGGGCAAGCAGGGCACAAGCCCGGGCCACAACCTGGCGAAGCGCGTTCAGGCGGTGATCGCGATCAACGGCGACTTCTGCGGCGGGGACGGGGTTACCCAGGGCGCGCTGATGCGGCAGGGAGAAATGCTTCGCCAGCGCTGCGACGGAAGATTCGATCTCCTGGCGGTGGACCGGGCGGGGGATTTCCATATTCTCCGGAACGCGAAGGATGAGGACGTCCAGGCGCTGGGGGATCAGGCAGTGAATATTTTCACCTTCGGCCCGGCGCTGGTTGTGGACGGGGAGCCGATCTACGGCGGGAACCGGATCAACCTGGGCCGGAACAAGCAGGCGCAGAGAATGGCAATCTGCCAGACCGGTCCTCTCGAGTATCTGCTGATCACCAGCGAGGGGCCGGAAAATCCGACGGGGAACGACAGAACCCAGGGGCTGACGCTGGATCAGTTTGTGGATCTGGTTTCCTCCATGCCGGACGTGAAAATGGCCTATAACCTCGACGGAGGCTCCTCGGCGACAATGGTTTTCCGGAGCGGGGAGAAGAACTGGACAAAGATCAATGCCCTCAGCAGCGGGAAGATCCGTCCGCTGAAGGATATCATCTACTTTGCCACGGCCTTTGATCCGGAGAAAAATGATTTTACGGTGAAAGAAGGGGCGGAGGAGCCGTAGGAATCCGGTGTGCACGGAGGGGCTGGAGGGCCCGCCCTGCGCAAAAGGGTAAATAATACCACGCTGTCCGGGGATGGATCGGGAGGATGACTGTATGCAGGCGGTAATGAACGGGATCGGCTCGGTACTGGGGGCAGTGATGGAGGTCTGCCACGGAATCTGCCAGAACTATGGATGGGCGATTATCCTCTTTACCCTGGCCTCGAAGGTGATTCTGCTTCCGCTGAGCATCTGGGTGCATCTGAACGGGCTGAAGATGGTCCGCCTGATGCCGGAGATCAACTGGCTGCACGTGAACCATTACGGGGACAAGGATGCCATCGCGGAGGGTCAGGCGGACCTGTACAAGCGGGAGAAGTACAACCCGCTGGCCGGCATTGTGCCGGTGATTGTGCAGCTGATCCTTCTGCTGGGGCTGGTGGATGTTATCCGCGGGCTGATCGACCGGGGAACCGGCGCGGAGATGGTTTTCGCGGGGATCAATCTGGGCTGGGTGCCCGCAGAACGGGGAGGTATTTCCCTTCTGGTGCCGGTGGCCGCGGCGCTGAGCGCGCTGATCATGTGCGTGACGCAGAACCGCTCCCAGGCGCTGCAGGCGGAGCAGAGTCGGCTCAATCAGATCGGCATGCTGGTGATCTCTGTGGGGCTGAGCCTGTATTTGGGCTTTTTCGTGCCGGCCGGCATCGGCCTGTACTGGATTGCCAGCAACCTGCTTTCCGTGGTGCAGATGTATCTGCTGAACTGGGCGATTCCGCCGGAAAAGCACGTGGATTATCCGGAGCTGGAAAGGAGCCGGCAGGCTCTGGCGGAAATTGAAAACCTGGACGGAGGGAAAAAGAGCCTTTTCTCCAGAGATCCCAACGCGAAGCGGGAAAGGGCGGATTACAGGCGCTTCTTTTCCGTGCGGAACCGGCATGTGGTTTTCTATTCCGAAAAGAGCGGATTCTGGAAGTACTATCAGGACATCATCGAGGAGCTGCTGAAAGGCAGCAACCTGCGGATCCATTATGTGACCAACGATCCGGAGGATCAGATTTTCGAGCGCGCGAAAAGCGAGCCGCGCATCATCCCCTATTATATCGGCCCGAAAAAGATCATCACGCTGATGATGAAAATGGATGCGGACATCGTGGTGATGACGACGCCGGATCTGGAAACCTTTCATATCAAGCGGTCCTATGTCCGGAAGAATATTGAGTATATCTATGCCCCGCATGACCCCATGAGCGTCCACATGAGCTTCCGGGAGGGGGCGCTGGACCATTTTGACACGGTGCTCTGCGTCGGCCCGCAGCAGGTTCGGGAGATTCGGAAAACCGAGGAGGTATACGGCCTGCCGGCCAAAACGCTGGTGCCCTGCGGCTATGCGCTGCTGGATGACCTGATCCGGGAGCAGGAAAAGCGGGAAGCCGGGCCGGAGGACGGCCTGATCAGGATCCTGATCGCGCCGAGCTGGAATGAGGACAACATTCTGGACTCCTGCATTGACGGACTGCTGGAGCAGCTGCTTCGGGCAGACCGGATCATCACGGTCCGGCCCCATCCGGAATATGTCAAGCGCTACGGACCCCGCATGGAGGCCCTGATGAACCGCTGGGCGGACCGGACCGGTCCGGGTCTGTGCTTCGAAACGGATTTTTCCTCCCACCGCTCCATGGATGAGGCGGACGTGCTGATTTCGGACTGGTCCGGCATCGCGTACGAGTATTCTTATTCCACGGGCCGGCCGACGCTGTTCATCAACACGAAGGTCAAGGCGCCCAATCCCAACTGGGAAAAGATCGGGATTACCCCGCTGGAGATTTCCCTGCGGGACCGGATCGGAAGGTCGCTGAACAAGGATCAGCTGGATCGGGTGAACGGCATCATGGACGAGATGGCCGGGGAAAAGGAACTCTGGCGGGACCGGATCGCGAAGGTGCGGGAGGAGAACATTTTCAATCCGGGCGAGGCGGGGAAAACCGCCGCGGACTATATCATCGGAAGACTTACCGGCCGACGGAATCCGGAAAAAACGGACTGACGGGACCGGAAGGACAGAAAAACAGGAAAGGGAAGAGCAAAATGAAAAACGCAATGAGAAGACTTGGAGAAACAGCGGTGCTGACCGCAGGGTTCATGACTGCCCTGATGCCGGTGGCCCATGCCTACATCGATCCCTCGGCGACAACCTACCTGGTGCAGGCCATCGCGGGAATCGCCATTGCCGTGGGTTCCGTCGCGGTGGTTTTCTGGCGCCGGGCGAAGAACAAGCTGAAGGAAAAGGCCGGCATCGATTTTGACAGGAAGAAGGAATCCGAGGAAGACGTGGTGGCTGTGCCCCGGGAGGATCAGAAACCTTGATGAAAAAACAAAACCGGCGGTCCCCGGGGACAATTCTGTCCTGCTGTCTGTTTCTGACCCTGACCGTGGCGTTCTTCTCCCCGATGGAAGTGGTGCTGATGAACGCGGAGGAATTCAATTTTCCCTTTGAGAACGTCTGGTGGTTTCAACTGGGGATCGCTCTGGCCGCGGGGCTGCTCCTCTCGCTGGTGCTGCTGGCGCTGCCGCCCCGGGCGGGGAGAATCGCCGCGGCCGTGCCGCTGGGGCTGGGACTGGCTGCCTATGTCCAGGCGATGTTTCTGAACGGGGCGATGGTTTCCCTGACAGGGGCCCGGATGAAGCTGACGGACGGGAAAAGGACGGGCAACCTGGTGATCTGGGCACTGATCCTCCTGGCCGTGCTTATCGGGACCGTGCTTCTTCAGCGAAAGAACCGGAAACGGACGGATCTGGTGATGCGGGGCCTGTCGCTGGCGCTGATTGCCGTTCAGTCGGCGGCGATGGTCAGCCAGGCGCTGACAGGCGGCACCCCGGAAAAAAAGCCGGAGCAGTATCTGAGCGTGGAAGGCGAATTTGAGCTGGCCCGGGATACCAACGTGATCGAATTCGTGCTGGATACGGCGGACGGAACCTTTGTCCGCCGGATGCTGGAGCTCTTTCCGGAGCTCAGCGACAGCCTGGCCGGATGGGTCTATTATCCCAATGCCACCAGCACCCACAGCCGGACCTATCCGTCCATCCCCTATATGCTGACCGGCGAGATCTGCCATATGGACGTGCCCGTCTCCGACTACGTGGACCGTGCCTTTGAAAACAGCAGCTTTCTGAAGGGACTGTACGAAAAGGGAACGGATATCCGGATTTTTACCTGGAATCCGGCTCTGGTTTCCGCTTCCGCGGGGGACTATATCGCCAACAGCTCGGGATACAGATACAGCCGGTTTGAGAATCTGAATCTGCCGAAGCTGGAAGAGAATCTGATGCATATCGCGCTTTACAAGAGCCTGCCGTATCAGTTCAAGAATTCCTTTCAGTACAACATTGTCCTGATCAATTACAACTCCTTCCGGATGTCCGAAGCCTTCAACCGGGACTTCTCCTACATGGATCCCTCCTTCCGGAACGATCTGATGATCTATGATCCGATGACCGTCACGGACGGCTACAGCCGGGCGTATCGCTTCTATCACCTGTTCGGCACGCATCCGGGGGCGGACTGGGATGAAAACCTGGAGGGCGCGGAGGACGCGGAGGAAGCCGCCTGGGATCTGGACTTCCGGGCCCGGGCGCTGCGGGGGTCCTTCAGGATGATAGAGGAGTACATCGGCTGCATGAAGGAGCTGGGCCTCTATGACCGCGCAACGATTATTGTGACCGCGGATCACGGCATTTCCGACGATGAGGACATGGTGACGAACCTGGACAGGAAAACCGTTTCCTGCCCGATCATGATGGTAAAGTATGCTCAGTGCGACCAGAGCAGGCCCATGCAGGTGGACTACTCTCCGGTGGCCCACGAGGATATTTTCGCGACGGTGGAGGAGGCGCTCGGCGCCCCGGTCTCCGGCACGGGCAGCGGCCGGGCCCTGAACGAATACACGAAGGACGAGCCCCGCGACCGGTTTTATTATCACTCGGCCTTCCGGTCGGATGAGGAGGGAGAAATTGCCCTGCGGGAATACCTGATCGACGGGGATGCCGAGGAACTGTCCAACTGGCATATCACCGGGAACTGGTGGCCGGTGCTCTATTCGGAAAACACTGTCTCGGATGAGAAATTTGAGGAGCTGCCGGAGGCGAAAGGCATCTGACAGCCCTTCCTGTATTTCTCCCCGGATCGGAAAACGGACAGAGAAGAGCAAAACCCGGAGGGAGCGAATCCCTCCGGGTTTTTGCGTGCGCGGCGGAACGGCGCACACTGCCTATGCCAGGCCGGCCAGATGTTCGATCAGGATTTTGAGCCCGATCAGGATCAGTACGATGCCGCCCAGCAGCCGGGCCCGCTTCTCGAGACGGCGGCCGAGAACTCGACCCATCTCGACGCCCGCGGCGCAGAGAAGGAAGGTGACCGCCCCGATGGCCCCAACGGCCGCCCAGATATTGACGGAGAGAAAGGCAAAGGTGATCCCGGTGACCAGCGCGTCAATGCTGGTTGCCACGGCCAGGGGGAGCATGATCCGGAAGGAAACCTCGGAATCGGCATTTTCCTCCTTCGGATGGAAGGATTCCCGGATCATAAGGCCGCCGATCAGGGACAGCAGCACGAAGGCGATCCAGTGATCCATCCGGGAAGCGAGCTCCCGGAACTGCGTGCCCGCCAGATAGCCAAGCAGCGGCATCGCCATCTGAAAGACGGAAAACCAGGCGGCAATGATCCCGGCCTTTTTCAGATCCCTGCGGTGCAGGGCAAGCCCCTTGCATACGGAGACCGCGAAGGCATCCATGGCCAGTCCGAAGGCGATGAGCAGAATATCCGCAATATCCATGATGGTTCATCCTCTGCAAAAGTATTGGGAAAGGGCGGCCGTTCCGAAAGCCGGAAGGAGAGAAGAAAGCCGGCCGGGTTTCCGGTCGGAAAGAGAAGGCAGCCCGGAGCGGGCTACCGGAGAAAACTCAGTTTTGCTGCCAGTGGCGCAGGATGAAGCGGACGGCCAGGGGAACCCAGACGGTATTGTCCGGAACCGTCTCGCTTTCCTGCCGGGAGGTGAGCTCCTGACAGGTGGAGAGACCGTGCCCGCCCCGCTCAAAGATATGAAGCTCGAAGGGAACCCCGCAGCGGCGGCAGGCGGAGGCATACATCAGGCTGTTTTCCACGGGCACCGCCGGGTCCTCCGCGGTGTGCCAGAGAAAGGTGGGCGGTGTTTGGGAAGTCACCCGGGTTTCCAGGGAAAGAGCCTCCGTTTTGTCCAGCTGGTTGTCCGGATCCTCCGGGGTGCCGAGCAGATTCTCGCGGGAGCCGACGTGCGTGAACTCCCCGAGGGTCAGCACGGGATAGCAGAGCAGCTGGGTATCGGGACGCCAGGAAACGTCTTTCCCCAGCACCTTTTCGAACAGGGGATCCTGCCAGAGGGTTCCGACCGTACCGGTCAGATGTCCGCCGGCGGAGAAACCCAGAATGGAGATCGCGTCCGGCCGGACATGCCATTCCTCCGCGTGCGCGCGGCAGTACCGGATGCTCCACGCCAGCTCCAGGGCGGCAGCGGGGAAACGGTTCGGGGCGACGCTGTAGCGCAGCACGGCCGCGTGAATTCCCTCCGCCAGGAATTTCAGCGCGATGGCTTCCGCCTCACGGTTGGAGCAGAAGGCATAGGCGCCTCCGGGAACGACGATCACCATGGGCCGCTCGGGATGCAGGGTGATATCCTCCTGATGGGGGAGAATCATCAGGTTCAGCGTCGCCGGATCGGCAGGCGCCGGAACGCCGGCTTTCGCGTAGTCCACGGAAACGGGAATCATCCGGTTCAAGGGGAGAACCTCCTTATACATTGATTTCAACTTCAGAGGCGGCCACATCCGCCAGCAGGGGCTGAAGCTTTTTCAGGTAGAGGGTGACCTGCTCCGCACAGCGGCCGGTATATTTTTCCGGCTGCAGGCCGGCCCGGATCTGCTCCTCCGTCAGGCCGAACTCCGGATCCGCCGCCAGCAGGGCAGGCAGATTGCAGGGCTCGCCCGCCTTCATCCGGGCGGTGGCCTCCATGGAGCAGCGGCGGATGGTTTCATGGGCCTGCTGGCGGTCCGCGCCGTGCTTGACGGCTTCCATCATCAGGTTTTCCGTCGCGATGAAGGGCAGGTATTCCATGACCGTGCGCTCGATGATTTTTTCATTGACGTTCAGCCCGTCCGTCACGTTCTGCACCAGACGGAGAATGGCGTCCGCGCAGAGGAATCCCTCCGGCAGGGAGATGCGGCGGTTGGCGGAATCGTCCAGGGTTCTCTCCAGCCACTGGGTGGAGGCGGTCATGGCAGCGTTCATCGTATCCGCCATCAGATACCGGCTGAGGGAGCAGATCCGCTCGCAGCGCATGGGATTGCGCTTGTAGGGCATGGCAGAGGAACCGATTTGGTTTTTCTCAAAGGGTTCCTCCACCTGGCGGTCATGCTGCAGCAGCCGCAGATCGTTCGCCATGCGGTAGCAGCTCTGGGCGACGGCGCTCAGACAGGACAGGATCCGGCTGTCCAGCTTGCGGGGATAGGTCTGTCCGCAGACATCGTACATCCGGTCGAACCCGAAGCGCTCCCGCAGCAGGCGGTTCAGCGTTTCGCATTTTTCCTGATCCCCGTCAAAAAGCTCCAGCAGGCTGGCCTCGGTGCCGGTGGCGCCGCGGCAGCCCAGAAAGGGAATCGAGGACAGCGTGAAATCCAGTTCCTCCAGATCCCCTGCCAGATCCTGCAGCCAAAGGGCGGCGCGCTTGCCGACGGTGACCAGCTGAGCGGGCTGGTAATGCGTATAGCCCAGGGTGGGAAGGGCTTTGTACTTGTCCGCAAAGGCGGCCAGGTTCTTCATGGCCTTCAGCAGCTCACCCCGGAGGTAGCGCAGCGCGTCCCGGTACAGGATCAGATCGGCGTTGTCCGTCACATAGCAGGAGGTGGCGCCCAGGTGAATGATGCCGGCGGCCTCCGGCGCGGCCAGACCGTAGGTATGGACATGCGCCATGACATCGTGCCGGACCTCCTTTTCCCGGGCGGCGGCAGCCTCAAAATCGATGTCGTCCTGATGTGCCTCCAGCGCCTGAACCTGGGCCGGGGTGATGGGCAAGCCGAGCTCGCTTTCCGCCCGGGCCAGCTCGGTCCAGAGCCTGCGCCAGGTACGGATGCGGGTGCGGGCGGAGAAAAGCTCCAGCATGTACGCGCTGGCGTACCGGGAGCTGAGGGGGGATTCATATCTGTCAACCATGTCCGGGTGCTCCTCTCTCTGCGGGATAAAAACTTCCGAAGGGGATCAGCCCCGGAAGATATACGCGTCTCTTTCCGGGCCGACGGAAACGTAGGAAATGGGGCAGCCCACGGCCTTCTCAATCATTTCCACATAGCTGCGGGCCTCAGCGGGCAGATCCTCCCATCTGCGGAAGCCGGAAATATCCTGCTGCCATCCGGGCACGGAGGTCAGCACGGGGCGGCAGCGGTCCAGCAGCGTGGGGAAGGGGAAATCATCCGTCTCCTGCCCGTCCAGCAGGTACCGGGTGCAGACAGGAATTTCCTTCAGATCGGACAGTACGTCCAGCTTGGTCAGCGCGATGCCTGTAGCTGCCTGCATCCGGACGCCGTACCGGGTGGCGACCAGGTCGATGGGCCCGACCCGGCGGGGCCGGCCTGTTTTCGCTCCGTATTCCGCACCGGCCTTCCTCAGGCGCTCCGCCTCCTCGCCGAACATTTCGCAGACGAAGGGTCCCTCTCCCACACAGGTGGAATAAGCCTTGACGACTCCGATGACCTCACCGATCCGGGCTTCCGGCAGGCCGGAGCCGACCGGGGCATAGGCGGCCAGCGTATTGGAGGAGGTGGTGTAGGGAACAATGCCATAATCCAGATCCCGCAGGGCGCCCAGCTGAGCTTCGAAGAGGAAGGACTTACCGGCGTTCTGCGCCTCGCGCAGGAGCTTTGAGGTGTCACAGATATAGGGCTTCAGCTTTTCGCCGAAGTCATCCAGCCAGGCCATCAGGCTGTCCGGTGAGACGGGCTCGGCGCCGTAGACGCCGGTCAGCGTCAGATTTTTCCACTCCAGCAGCTGCAGGGCATGGGCCCGGAGGGCCTCCCGGTCGAACAGCTCGCCGGCCAGCAGGGTCTTTTTCTGATACTTGTCGGAGTAAAAGGGGGCGATGCCCTGTTTGGTGGAGCCGTAGGCCCGATCCTTCAGCCGGGCTTCCTCCAGCCCGTCCAGCATCCGGTGCCAGGGCAGCAGCAGGGAGGCCCGGTCGCTGATCTTCAGCATCTCCGGAGTGATGTCCACGCCCTGGGAGCGGACCTGCTCCATCTCGGTCCACAGATTCTCCAGATCGAGGGCGACGCCGTTGCCCAGAATGTTGAGGACGCCGCGGCGGAAAATGCCCGAGGGCAGGAGATGCAGGGCAAACTTTCCGAATTCATTCACCACGGTGTGCCCGGCGTTGCCGCCGCCCTGATAGCGGATGACGACGTCGTACTTTTCGGTCAGCAGGTCCACCATGCGGCCCTTGCCCTCGTCTCCCCAGTTAATGCCAACGATCGCGCAGTGTTTCATTGCTTCCATTCCTTTCCGAACACGGGCGGCGTCTGCGGAATTCCTCCGCGGTTCCGGCGGATCAGCGGCCATAAAAACAGCGCCTTCCGCCGGCGCTCCGTCCCTTTCAGCCAGGGAAAATCGTAGCATAAAAACCCCGCCATTGCAAGCCTGCGAAGGCCTGAATTATTCTTCCTTTTCTCTTGCGCGGGGGAGGGGAAGCGGATAAAATAAAAGAACGTGGAAAAGATGAACCATGCCGCAGGAGGAGATGCCCATGCCTATGGACGGGCTGATGGTGGGATATGTCGCCAGGGAGCTGAATGAGATGCTGGCGGGAGGACGGATTGACCGGATTACCCAGCCGGAGAGGGATACGGTGATCCTGGTGATCCGGGCGGGGAATGAAAACCGGAGCCTGCTGCTTTGTGCCTCGGCGAACAACGCCAGATGCCATCTGACGGGGAGCCGCTTTCCCAATCCGCTGGAGCCCCCGGCCCTGTGCATGCTGATGCGCAAGCAGCTGCTGGGCGGGAGGGTGCTGAGTGTACGCCAGGTCGGAGGGGACCGGATTATCCATATCGATATGGATACCGTGGGAGAAATGGGTGACCGGGAACCGCGGCGTCTGGTGCTGGAGATCATGGGACGGCATTCCAATCTGATGCTGCTGAACGGGGAAGGAAGGATTCTGGAGGCGGCGCATCACGTGAACGCGGAGATGAGCCGCGTAAGACAGATTCAGCCCGGCCTGACCTATGTGCCCCCTCCCGGGCAGGATCGGCTGGATCCTGCCGGAATCCGGGCGGAGGAGCTGCGGGAGAAGCTGGAGGCTCTGAAGGGGCAGCCCTTTGAGAAAGCGCTGGCCGGTTCCGTCCGGGGGCTGAGCCTGCCCACGGCGAGGGAGATCGCCCTGCGGGTGCTCTCCCCCGGAGAGAAGGAGCCGGAGGATCTGCAGGCCTGCGCGGAGCGGATCGCGGATTTGCTGGCCAGACTGCCCGGGATGCTCAGCCCCAGGGTGGAATACGCGGAAAACGGCGAAGCGGCGGAGGTCTATCCCTTTCCGTGGCTGAGCGGGGTTCCGGAGCGGCAGAAGGAATTCCCCTCCCTGAGCCGGGCGCTGGAGGCCTACTACGGGACGCGGGATCAGCAGGACCGGCTGCGCCAGAAAAGTGCTTCCATGGTGCGGCTGCTGAAGACGCAAATGGAGCGGTGCGAAAAGAAGCTGGCCCTGCAGGAGGAGGAGCTGGCCGGGGCGGCCCGGATGGAGGAGTACCGGATCATGGGCGAGGTGCTGAACGCGAACCTTTTTGCCCTGAAAAAGGGAATGGAGGAAGCGACGCTGCCCAACTGGTACGATCCGGAAGGCGGCAGCCTGACGATTCCCCTGGATGTGCGCCTGACGCCCAGCCAGAATGCCCAGAAGTACTTCCGAAAGTACCAGAAAGCCCGATCCGCCCGGCAGATCGCGCAGGAGCAGAAGGAGAAGACGCTGCAGGAGCTGGATTACCTGGAGGGCCTTCTCCTGGATGTGGACAAATGCACCGGGGAGAGCGAACTGGAGGAAATTCGCTCGGAGCTGGTGCGGACGGGCTATATGAAAAGGAATACCAACCGCCGTCAGCAGCGGAGCCTGCCGGGCAGCCGGCCCTACCGGTACGTTTCCGGGGATGGAATCGACATCCTGGTTGGAAAGAACGCGGTGCAGAATGACCGGCTGACCGCGGAGGCACTGCCGGAGGCGGTGTGGCTTCACGCGAAGGATATGCCGGGCAGTCATGTGATCATCCGGGCGGAGGGGGAGATTCCTCCGCAGACGCTGAAGCAGGCGGCGATGCTGGCCGCGTGGTACAGCAAGGGCCGCCGGAGTTCCATGGTGCCCGTGGACTATACGCGCCGGAGGTATGTGAAGAAGCCTTCAGGCGCCGCGCCGGGCAAGGTCATCTACACGCATCAGAAGACGGCCTACATGACCGTGGAGGAAGCGGAAATCCGCGGAATCCGGCTGGCGGAGTCCTGAGAAGAAGAGAGGGGGAGAGAGGATGTATGAGCAGACGACGGTCCGGCGTACGGTCTGCGGGGATGGGGAAAACCTGCTGGTCTGCGGAACCGTCCAGCGGCTGCCGAAGGAGATCCTGGCACTGCGGGGACAGGTCCAGTTCGTGTATCTGGATCCCCCCTTCATGACCGGGGAAACCTTCCGTCGCAAGCGCGTTTACGGAGAGAAGGGATGGCGCAGAGGGTCGCCGAGCCTGAGCCTGGAGGGATATGCGGACCGGTTTGCGGATGAAAGGGAATACCTGCGCTTTCTGCGCAGGCTGGTCTCCACTTCCCGGGAGCTGCTGCAGGAGGAGGGCGTTTTCTGCCTGCACCTGGACTGGCGGATGTCCGCCCAGGGCAGGGTGCTCTGCGACCGGCTTTTCGGAAAGGAACGCTTTCTCAACGAGATCATCTGGAGCTATGAAAGCGGCGGACGGAGCAAGAAATGTTTCTCCCGGAAGCACGATACCATTCTGATGTACGCCCGGAGCGCAAAGTACCGCTTCGACCTGACCAGAGTGCCGCTGCCCCGGGGCGAGCACCGGAAAAACCATATGGCCCGGGGAATCGACGAGACGGGGCGCAGCTATTCCAGCATCGTGTCCGGGGGCCGGGAGTATCGGTACTATGACGATGATCCGGTCTACCCGGGAGATGTGTGGACGGATATCGGCTTCCTGCAGCAGCAGGATCCGGAGCGGACGGGATATCCGACCCAGAAGCCGGAAAAGCTGATCGAACGGCTGATGAAGCCCGTGGTGCAGCCGGGAGACCGGGTGGCGGATCTTTGCTGCGGCAGCGGAACCACGCTGGCCGCCGCGGAAAAGCTGGGCTGCCTTTACGCGGGGCTGGATGCCTGCCCGGAGGCCATTGCCGTGTGTCAGGCCCGACTGAAGGCGGAGAACCTGACCGTGATCGCGCCGACAGCGGAGGACTCGGTCCCGCTGAACGCGGGCTACGACGAGGAAGCGGGAAGGCTGAGAATAGGCGGGCTGGAGCTGGTGGGCCCGCCCTATCCGGAAAACGCGAAGTCCCTGGATCTGGTGGAGGCCTGGGAAATCGGGCGTGCCGAAAAGGACGTCTTCCGGACGGAACGCAGATATCAGCGAAGCTTCCAGTATCCGGCGCTGATTGATTCCCTGAGCCTGGGAAGGGAAAATCTGCCGGATCTGCTGGTGACGGACGCGGCCGGGATCCGCCGGGTCTACCGGTGGAAGGAGAATCAGAAGGAGAATCCGGACTGAAGAAGCGCGAGACTCCCGGGAGCCTGGCCGGAAACTCCGGGCGACGCGCCGATGCGAGAAAACCGGAAAAAGGGGGATCCGAATGGAAGCACTGGTGAAGGCCCGCGAGCTGCTGGCTGAGGTCACGCCCCTGAAGCGGGACTGCGGGCGGATCTGCGGAAAGAGGTGCTGCTCCTCCCTGGAGGGGGAGGAGACGGGAATGCTGCTGTTTCCGGAGGAGGAAGATTATTACGGGGAGCTGGAGGGCTGGCGGATGCTGCCTGCGGGAAGGGAGCTGCTGCTGATTTGCCCGGGAAGCTGCCGGAGGGAAGAGAGGCCCCTGGCATGCCGAATGTTTCCGCTGCTGCCCATCCCGACGGCGGAGGGGATTGCCGTGCGGACGGACGAACGCGCCCGGGCTGTCTGTCCCTTGGCCAGGCAGGGCGTGAAGGGCATGGATCCGGCCTTTGCGGAGGCGGTTCGGCAGGCGGGGGAAATCCTGGCGGGGGATGAAAAACAGAGGGAGTTCCTGAAACGGCTGGCGGAGGAGCAGGAGGAACTGAAGGCACTCCGAAAGCGGCTGAACCCGAAAGGACAATAAAATTGTGCAAAAAGTAAAAATTTTGTTCTTTATCTCTTGAAATCCGAAAAGAAATCTGATAAGATGAGCTTGTCAGAGAAGCGGCGCGTGCGGCGCTGGAAAATCACAGGAATGAGAGGATCGGAAGATGGCAGCGAAAAAAGCGGCGAAGCAGGAAAAAGCGCTTGTTACTTCGGATGTCCAGGAGGAAAAGCTGAAGGCGCTGGAGCACGCGCTGGCTGACCTGGACAAGCAGTTTGGAAAGGGTTCCGTCATGAAGCTCGGGGCGGATGCCGTGAACCGGGATATCGCGGTGATTCCGACGGGCTGCCTGACGCTGGATGCCGCGCTGGGCGTCGGAGGGATTCCCCGCGGGCGGATTGTGGAGATCTACGGTCCCGAGTCCTCCGGTAAGACGACGGTGGCTCTGCATATTATCGCCGAAGCGCAGAAGGCAGGAGGGATTGCGGCCTTTGTGGACGCGGAGCACGCGCTGGATCCGCTGTACGCGAAAAGGCTGGGCGTGAATATTGAGGAGCTTTACGTTTCCCAGCCCGACACGGGGGAACAGGCGCTGGAGATCGCGGAGGCGCTGGTCCGCTCCGGTGCGCTGGACGTCGTGGTGATCGACTCTGTCGCCGCCCTGGTGCCGAAGGCGGAAATTGACGGAGAGATGGGGGATTCCTTTGTCGGTCTGCAGGCCCGGCTCATGAGCCAGGCGCTGAGAAAGCTGACGGGCATCATCAACAAGACGGGCTGCGTAGCGGTGTTCATCAACCAGCTGCGGGAGAAGGTCGGCGTGATGTACGGCAATCCGGAGACGACGCCCGGCGGCCGGGCGCTGAAGTTCTATGCCTCCGTCCGGCTGGACGTCCGCAAGGGCGAGCCGCTGAAGAACGGCTCAGAGGTGATCGGCAACCGGACGAAGGTGAAGGTCGTCAAGAACAAGGTGGCTCCGCCTTTCCGCGTGGCTGAGTTCGATATCATCTACGGCGAGGGCATCAGCACGGAGGGGACGCTGCTGGATATGGCCGTGGAGCGGGATATTATTCACAAGAGCGGCGCCTTCTTCAGCTACGGGGATATGCGCCTGGCTCAGGGGCGGGACAACGCGCGCCTCTATCTGAAGGATCATCCGGAGCTGACGGCGGAAATTGACCGGAAGCTGCGCGAAGAGCTGTTTGCTCCGAAGGAGAATACGCCCGAGGAGGAGGCCGCCATCACCCAGCAGCAGGAAGAGGAGGAAGACGATCTCGCCCTGCTGGAGGAGGATCTGGACGAGGTATAAGAATCCGGCTCCGCGGACGGAAATATGGGCAGAAAAAAGAACGCAGGCTTGGTTATTCAGACTGACCTGCGTTCTTTTTTTGCTGTGCCTGGGGCGGAAGCTTGAGGTTCAGTGGGATGAAAACGGCAATCTGACCGTGGTCGGCCGCTGCACGGACAAGGTCAAGATTCAAGGAAACCGGGTGGAGCCGGCGGAGATCGAAAGCGTCTTCAAAAGGCTGACGGGGGCCGGCTGGGCCGCGGTCCGGGCCTTTGCCGAGGAAGGAAGCAGCGGACTGCTCTGCGTATACTATACCAACGCGCTTTCCCTGGACGAGGACGCGCTGCGGCATCGCATGGAGGCCTACCTGTCCTATTATATGATTCCTTCCTGCTTTCTGCAGATTGAGGAAATCCCCCTTCGGACCAACGGTAAGCTGGACAGAAAAGCGCTGCCCGCTCAGGATCCCGCCTTCTGTGCCGCGGCTTCGTGCCACCGGAGGGCGCGGCATCAGGTACAGCGCCTATCCCTATGTGGAGAAGGCCTTCAGGCTGGAGAAGGCCACCGCCTGCGTGCTTTATCAGAAGGGGATCTTTGACCCCATCGTGATCGCGGGGGAAACGATGACCGGGATGGAAGTCCGGCAGAATCTGAACGCCTCCCAGACGGTGCTGGACATCATGATTCTGGACCGGGCCGAGGGAATATCGCTTCGGCTGGAATACATTGAAACCCTGTATGAAAGGGAGAGCATGGAACGCTTCGGGAAGCTGCTTGCGCGAATCATTCAGGAAATCACGGAGGCTGTTACGGAACATAAAAATCCCGGAATCGCCTCCCTGATGGGAGAAAACCGATTCCGGGAAGAGCATTCAGGGAAATAGGCCGGGGCGATCCGCGGCACGGCTCCTGTGATCCGCGCGGCTTAGACCGCCGGGGTGGAGCGGTTCACCTCAGTTCTTTGCGATCATGTTCAGAAGCCTGCGGCTGCGGTCCAGGAAAGCGGTGATCTCCTCCGCCTCCAGGGGCTGGGCGGCCATCCGGGCCAGATCATAGATCTGGCAGCAGAGCATTTTGGTCGTTTCGTCCTCCGGATCCCGGTCCGCCAGGGCGCGGACGGTTTCGTTCCGGCGATTCAGCACGAGGGTATACCGGTCCGGCATCGGGAAGCGTTCGCCGTAGATCCGGCTCATTTCCTTGTACCGGCGCATCTGCTCGTCCTCGGTCACCATGGCGGTCATCTCCGCGTCGCCGAGGGATTCCAGCTTCACCTCCAGATCCTCCTTGCCCAGCGCGGCACGGAACAGCGACTGCAGCTTTTCCGGATCCAGATCCTTTCCTTCCTCGGATTCTTCCTTCAGCCCGTCGATATCCGCATCCACCCGGGCGAAGGAGACCCTGTCGTCCTCCTTGCCGGAATACTCCAGGAAGGACATGAAGTTCCCGTCAATCAGGGTGTTCATGATCACCACATCGATCCCCCGGTCGGTATAGAGCTTCACGGACGCAGCCTGGCGCTTCTCATCATTGGTGTAATAGATTTTTTTCTCCGTTTTGTCAAAATTGGCGGCCTTGTACTCCTCCAGCGTGACATAACTGCCGTCCGTCTTCTTCATCAGCAGGGAGCCCTTCACCTGGTCGAAGAACTTCTGCTCCCGGATGCAGCCGTATTTGACGAAGGGGGCAATATCATCCCAGTAACCCTCATAGGTCTTCCGCTCCCCGTTCATCAGGGAGTTCAGCTTATCCGCGACCTTTTTGGTGATATGGGAGGAAATCTTCTTCACGTAGCCGTCATTCTGCAGGAAGGAACGACTGACGTTCAGCGGCAGGTCGGGGCAGTCGATGACGCCCTTGAGCAGCATCAGGAACTCGGGAATGACCTCCTTGATGTTGTCCGCCACGAAGACCTGGCCCGCGAAGAGCTTGATCTGCCCCTCATGGGTGCCGAAATCGTTCTTCAGCTTCGGGAAGAACAGGATGCCCTTCAGGTTGAAGGGATAATCGACATTGAGATGGATCCAGAACAGCGGATCCTCAAAATCCATGAAGACGCGGTGATAGAATTCCTTATAATCCTCGTCCTTGCAGTCCTTCGGCTTGCGCAGCCAGAGCGGATCGGTATCATTGATCTTTTCGGGCTTCGGAAGCTCCAGGATTTTTTCGGTCTTCGGGGTGCCGTCTTCGTTCTTCTCGTCCCCGACGGGAACCTCCTTCTCCTCGGGCTTGGCGTTGGCGTCCTCCAGCAGGATCGAATAAGCCATGAAGCCGCAGTACCGCTTCAGCACTTCACGGGCTTTCCAGACATCCAGGAACTCCTTTTCCTCCTTGGTTATGTGGAGGATGATGTCCGTACCGTGGGACGTACGGGAGCCTTCGGAAAGCTCGTATCCCATGCCGTCCTCGGAGACCCAGTGCACCGGCTCGGCGCCCTCCTGGCAGGAAAGACTCTCAATCTCTACCTTGTCCGCAACCATGAACACGGAGTAGAAGCCCAGGCCGAAGTGACCGATGATATCGTTCTTCTCCTTCCCCTTGCCGTCCCCGTCCTCAAACTGCTTCATAAACTCGGCCGCGCCGGAGAACGCCACCTGGTTGATGTACTTTCGGACCTCCTCCGCCGTCATGCCGATGCCCGTGTCCGAAATCCGGATGGTTTTCTTTTTGGAATCCACCGTGACCAGGACCTGCATCTCCTCCTCCGAATCGGGATGGAGCATGCGGAACTTGGTAATCGCGTCGCAGGCATTGGAAACCGTCTCCCGCAGGAAAATATCCTTATCCGAATACAGCCAGCGCTTGATCACCGGCATAATGTTCTGCGCGTCAATGGAGACGCTGCCGTTTTCCTTCTGAACCGCCATGAATATCAACCTCCTGAGATCATCCCCGAATTGGGGAATTCCTTTTCTTTTTCCGCCCTTCTCGGGGACAGCGAAGCTATTTTAGCACCGGGAAAGGGGAAATGCAAGAAAAAATTAGCACTCAGCTGGAGGGAGTGCTAACAAATCCGAAGGGGAGAAGGAAGAAGATTTCCCTCCGTCGAATAGGAAAACAGATGATTTTCAGCCTGGAGGAATGGGCAATGATGACGGAAAGAACGCTGCGGGTGCTGGAATTTCCGCGCATCCGGGAAATGCTGGCGGAAGGGGCACTGACCGCGCTCGGCGCGGAGAAATGCCGCGCGCTGACCCCTTTTGATACGATGTATGACGTGGAGCTTGGGCAGCGGGAGACGGAGGAGGCGGCCGTGATCCTGCAGTACGTGGGCGGCCACCCGATGACGGAGTTTCCGGACGCGCGGCCGGCGCTGACGGTCTGCGAAAAGGGCGGAACCCTGAGCCCGGGAATGCTGCTGAGCGTGGCGGCGCTCCTGCGGGCCAGCCGGGCCGCGCGGGATGTGCTGATTACGGACAGGGAGAATACCCCGCTGCTGCGGGAAAGGGCGGAGCTGCTGACGGAGGCCCGGAATGTGGAAAGGGACATCACCGATGCCATTCTGAGCGAGGATGAGATTGCCGACCGCGCCTCCTCCGAGCTGATGAATATCCGGAGGCATCTCCGGGGAGCCCAGGAAAGGATCAAGGAGCGGCTGAACCAGATGATCCGCTCCGCCTCCCTGCAGAAATACCTGCAGGATCCGATCATCACCGTGCGGAACGACCGGTACGTGATTCCGGTCCGCGCGGAATACCGGGCCCAGGTGCCCGGGCTGGTGCACGATCAGAGCACCTCCGGAGCCACTCTTTTCATTGAGCCGATGGCGGCGGTGGAGATGGGCAACGAGATCCGCGAATGGGAGATCAAGGAGGCTCGGGAAATCGAAAGGATTCTGGCCTCCCTGAGCGCGGAAACGGCGCCCTACGCGGAGCAGCTGCGGGCGAATGTGGAAATGCTCGGCGAGCTGGATTTCATCTTTGCCAAGGGGCTGCTGAGCCGGCGGATGCGCGGCGTGGCGCCGAAAATGAACGAGCAGGGCTTTCTGCACATTATCCGGGGACGGCATCCGCTGATCGATCCGGAGAAGGTGGTTCCCAGCGACATCTGCCTGGGATATCAGGCGGCGGACCGGAAGGAGGGCGGACGCGGGGAACGGCCCTCCGAAAAGGAAAGGACGGGGGAAGAGAAAGCGGGGGAAGGCGCCGGGAAGGTTCTTCCCGGCTTCAACACCCTGGTCATTACCGGCCCCAACACCGGTGGCAAAACGGTGACGCTCAAAACCATCGGGCTGATGACCCTGATGGCCCAGGCGGGGCTGCACGTGCCGGCGGAGCTGGGCACGGAGCTGGCCCTGTTCGAGCAGGTCTGGGCGGATATCGGGGACGAGCAGTCCATCGAGCAGAGCCTGAGCACCTTCAGCGGGCATATGACCAACATTGTGGAAATCATGCGGAACGTGACGCCGCGGGATCTGGTGCTGTTTGACGAGCTGGGCGCGGGAACGGATCCGACGGAGGGCGCGGCGCTGGCCCAGAGCATTCTGACCAGACTGCTGCACATCCGGGTGCGGACGGTGGCGACAACGCATTACAGCGAGCTGAAGGTTTTTGCGCTGACGACGGAGGGCGTGGAAAACGCCAGTGTGGAATTCAACGTGGAAACGCTGCGTCCCACCTATCGGCTTTCCATCGGGGTGCCGGGGAAAAGCAACGCCTTTGAGATCAGCCGCAGGCTGGGCCTGCCCGAAAACCTGATCGAGGGCGCCCGAAAGCTGATGAGCAGCGATGAGGTGCGGTTTGAGGACGTGATCGCCAACGCGGAGTACCATCGTCAGATCGCGGAGCGGGAGCGGCAGCTGGCGCAGGAGGCCAGCCGGGAGACGCTGCGGCTGCGGGACGAGGCGGAGAAGCTGCGGCGGGAGATGGAGGAGAAAAGGGAGACGAGCGTCCGGAAGGCCAAGGAGGAGGCGCGCAGGATTCTGCAGGATGCCCGCCGGGAAAGCGAGAGCATCATCAGCGAGCTGAAGCGCATGAAGAAGGAATCGGGCACCGCGTCGGAGGTGCAGGCTCTGCGCCGGCAGCTGGATCAGGACATCGACGGAATGAGCGAAGGGCTGAAGCAGCCCGCGCCGGAGGAGGGGAAGGCGCCGGAGACGGTGCGCCCCGGGGACCGGGTCCGTGTGCTGACCTTCGGAACGGAGGCCGCCGTGCTGTCGGAGCCGAACAGCCGGGGAGAGGTGGAGCTGGCCAGCGGAAACCTGAAATTCAAGGCCAAGCTGGCGGATCTGCGCCTGCTGCAGGCTGCGCCGCAGAAGGAGAAGACGGTGGTGAAGGCCAAAACCGGCGCCCTGACCCGAACCGTACCGATGGAGTGCGATGTGCGGGGCATGAACCTGGAGGAGGCGCTCAGCGCGGTGGAAATCTATCTGGACGAGGCGGTGCTGGCGGGGCTGCACGAGGTCAGCATCATTCACGGAAAGGGAACGGGCGTGCTGAAGAGCGGCATTCGGCAGGATCTGAGGAAAAACCGATATGTGAAAAGCTGCCGCCCCGGCCTGTACGGGGAAGGGGAGGACGGCGTGACGGTGGTTATGCTGAAGTAAGGCGCGGACGGCCGGGATCCGGCGGTCCCGCGGGAAACGGGGAGAGAAGCAGATGAAGGAGAAGCCCTATATTCTGGTGGTGGACGATGATCCGAATATTTCCAGACTGGTGACGCTGTACCTGGAAAGGGAGGGATATGAGGTTAAAACCGCGGCCCGGGGGGACGACGCGGTGAATGAGTTTACCCGCCTGCCCCCGGACATGATGCTGCTGGACGTGATGCTGCCCGGAATGGACGGGTACCAGGTGCTCAAGAGCGTGCGGAAAAGCAGCGCGATTCCGGTCATCATGCTGACGGCCCGGGATGAAACCTTCGACAAGGTGCTGGGGCTGGAGCTGGGAGCGGACGACTATATCACAAAGCCCTTTGACGCCAAGGAGCTGGTGGCCAGGGTCAAGGCGGTGCTGCGCCGGACGCAGGGAGGGGAGGAGGAAAAAAAGAACGATCTGTCCTTCCCGGGACTGACGGTCAGCCTGGCCGAATATGCCGTGTACTACGAGGGAAAACGGATCGAGATGCCTCCGAAGGAGCTGGAGGTTTTCTATTTTCTGGCTTCCTCGCCGAACCAGGTGTTTACCCGGGAGCAGCTGCTGAAGCAGGTGTGGGGATTCGATTTCTTCGGCGACAGCCGCACGGTGGACGTGCATATCAAACGCCTGCGGGAAAAGCTGCCGGAGAGCGAAAAATACGGCTGGAGCATCCATACGGTGCGGGGTGTGGGATACAAGTTCGAGCTGAACTGAAAGCCGGAAAACCCGGCGGGAAGGATTCCCGGAAAACAAGGCCCGGACGGGGGAAGGAAAATGGAACGGAGAGAGGAACAGAATACGGAGCTTGCGCAGGCCCTCCGGTATTTCACCCGGGAAACCCGGATCATGGACGGCATGGCGGCGGTCTGCGGCCGGGGAGAACAGCGGGCCTGGGCGAGGGACGGAGCGGAAATCAGCGGGAAAACGATTTTTGATCTTGCCTCGGTGACCAAGCTGTTCACCGGGTTGACGCTGATGCGGCTCTGGGAAATGGGAGAGCTGGATCCCTTCCGCAGAGTTTCCTTCTACTGCCCGGATTTCCCCTTCCTGCGGACCGTCACCGTGGAGCAGGTGATGGGGTTTCAGGTTTCGATTCAGACGCCGGAGAGAGTGGACCGGCAGCCGGACCGGGAAAGGGCGCTCGCATGCCTCCGGCAGGCCTTCCCGGCGGGACCCTCCGGGCGGAGAGCCTATTCCGACATGCCGGCGATGGTTCTGAAATACGTGGCGGAAGCCGCCTCCGGGCTGCCGATGATGGAATGCGTCCGGCAGCTGATTCTGAATCCCGCGGGCATGCAGGAGACCTTTGCGAAGGTGCCGGATGACCGGAGGGAGGACTGCCTGCTGTACGGACCGGAGTATCGGATCGAAAAGGGAAACCGGATCTGCCGGAGGGATCCGGTCCGCGGGGTGCCTCATGATCCCAAGGCGGCGCTGGTGCAGGGAGGGACGGAGGATCTCTGCGGCCACGCGGGGCTTTTTTCCACGCTGGAGGATCTGGAAAAGCTGGCCCGGGCGCTGCTGGACGGAAGGCTCCTTTCCCGGGAGAGCCTGCGCCGGATGGCGGTGAACCGGACCGGACGGATGCTGCCGGACGGGACCCGGACCCAGTACCTGGGATATCAGTGCTATCTGAAGCATCCGGATCAGTATTATTCCGAGATCCCCGCGGCGATGAGCGGCGAAGCCTTCGGGATCGGCGGTTTTACCGGGAATCATTTCAGCGTGGATCCGGGAACGGGACGGTATACGGTTTTCCTGGGAAACCGGGTGCGCGGACGGCTGACCGTGCTGATCCCGGAGGAAGGGAAAACCCTGGAGGATTACGGTCTGAGGGCGGACGGCACGGGGGAGATCCGGTGGACGGACGGGACGGCGCTGCCTTCCTCGGTGAACTATGTCCACCAGAAGGACCGGCACCTGCACGCGGCGGCGGAAAGAATTCTCGGGCCGGCGCCCCGTGAAAAAAGAAACGAAAGCATGCTCGAAGAAGGAAGACAGGGATGAACAGTCTGTTTGCGCGGATCATGGCGGTGGTGCTGAGCGTGATTCTGCTGCTGACCGTTGCGCTGAGCGTGATGAGCTATTTCAGCCTCCGGGAGCAGCGGATCAATGCCCGCCTGGATTACCTGGCGGCGGAGGCGGAAGAAATCGC
The DNA here is from genome assembly GCA_902778055.1 of uncultured Eubacteriales bacterium. Taxonomy (GTDB): domain Bacteria; phylum Bacillota; class Clostridia; order Christensenellales; family Aristaeellaceae; genus Aristaeella. The sequence continues at coordinate 177,477 of CACYWL010000003.1, forward strand.
CTATCTGGCGGCGGAGCTGAACGGGGGAAACAGCTATTTTCTGTTTCAGAATTCCCCGCGCCAGTATCTGAACCGGATGGCGCAGAAGGTGAACGATGAATTCGGGGCGTATATCGCCGTGGTGGACCGGTGGGGAAACGTCATGACCAACATTCAGACGGCCTACAGCGAGGACCCGGACTTCGTGGCCAGCCTCAGCGGGGAGGAAATCACCTCCGCGCTCAAGCAGGTGCTGGCAGGGGAAACCATCCGGGTGCGCAGCACCGTCGGGTCGGACGCGGCCTTCACCGTGGGTGTGCCCTTTCTGCAGTATGAAACGGTGACCGGCGCGGTGTTTATCCAGACCCGGGCCCAGCGGATTCAGAGCGGCATGGAGGACCTCCTTTGGCCGGTGCTGGCCGCGGCGGTGCTGGCGGCCCTGCTCGGCGCGGCGGCCGTGGGCCTGATTGTGCGGTCCATCATGCAGCCCCTGTCGGCGCTGACGGAGGCCACCCGCGCCATGGGAGAGGGCGATTTCAGCCGGCGGCTGGAGGAGGACCGGGGCGACCGGGAGCTGCGGCAGGTTGCACATACCTTCAACGGGATGAGCGATAAACTGCGGGAGGTGGAGAACAGCCGGCGGGAGTTTGTGGCCAATGTGAGCCACGAGCTGCGCAGCCCGATCACCAGCATCAAGGGCTTCGCCGAGGGCATGGCGGAGGGCGTGATTCCCGCGGAGGAGCATCCCCGGTATCTCCGCCTGGTGGCGGAGGAAAGCAACCGGCTGAGCCGGCTGGTGGGAGATCTGCTGCAGCTGAGCCGGCTGGAACGGGAGGATGCGGCGCTCGAAAAGAAGGCGTTCGATGTGGACGAAATGCTGCGCCGGGCGGTGATCAGGCGGATGAACGACCTGGATGAGAAAAAGATCGAGGTGGACTGCGACTTCCGGGCGGATCCCTGTACGGTTCTGGCGGATGAGGAAAGGATCGAGCAGGTGGTGATCAATCTGCTGGACAACGCCATCAAGTTTACGGAGCCGGAAGGGAAGATTTCGCTGAAGACGGAAATCAGGGACGGGGAAGCCTTCGTCACCATCTGGGACAACGGCGCCGAGATCCCGGAGGAGGACCGGCCCCGGGTGTTCGAACGCTTCTTTACCTCGGACCGGGCCCATACCTCCGGAAAGGGGACGGGACTGGGGCTGAGCATCTGCCAGCGGATTCTGGAGATGCACGGCAAACGCATCGAACTGCTGGATTCCGGAGAGGGAACCGCGTTCCGCTTCACACTGGATATCGCCTGACCGGAGCCCGGACGGCTCCGGCCATAAGGAAAGGCTCCCCTCCGGGGGAGCCTTTGCTGACGGATTAAGGACACCGGAGGACAGCGTCCTCCGGAGGAGTGGAGAAACCCGGCCTCAGATCAGACCGATCCGGGTGCAGGGAACGCGGCCCTCCACCAGGTCGGAGATGCGGTGCCTGGCATGGCCGATGATGACGGTGGTTCCGTTCCGGGCGGACTCCAGCGCATATTCCAGCTTCGCCCGGGCGCCGTTGGCGCCGGCCCGGCTGGCGCCGACACAGCTCTCCTGCAGGGAGCGCACCTCCCGCTCCAGGGCTTCGGGATCCTTTTCCAGGACATCACGCACCAGGGTGCTCTGATCCCCGGGAACCCTGTAGATACCCTCCGTGGAGGTCATCAGCACCAGAACCTTGGCATGCACCAGATTTGCAATGACCGCGGCGGTTTCATCGTTGTCCACGCACTCATGGACCTCCTCCCCCTGCCGGCGCCGGGCGGCGAGCTCCATCTTCCGGTTCTCCTCATCGGAAACTGGATCGTTGTAGTTGACGATGGGAATGGTCTTCTGCCGGGCGGCCCGCTCCAGCAACAGGCGGATATGATCCCTTTTCTCCGGATCATTGAAATGCGTATGCTCCACCAGAATCTGACGGATACCGTACTCCGGGCGGACAAACTGGCGGTAGGTCTGCATCAGAATGGCCTGTCCCTGGGAGGAATAATCGGCCTTGTCCTGCTCCGGATCCCCGCAGAGCTCACAGCCGGTGCGCTTCAGGTAATCCAGACGGCCGATTTCCGTCGCGCCGCTGGTGACCCAGATCATGCCGGGGCGCAGCTCGGCCCCCAGCCTCGAGAAAATATTGTAGTTCATATCCTGGTCCTCGGGACGGATCAGCGCCATGGATCCGATTTTCCCGACCAGCTCAAAGCAGTATCCCATTTCCCGTTCCACTCCCTCTCCTTCAGGAAACACGGATTCCGGAGGAAGCCTCCCGCGCATTTCTTCCCGGCTCTTCCGCAGCTTCGGGAAGATTCCCGTCAGACCCGGCCGCGGGGGGCTCACAGCCTCAGGCGTGATATCTGTCCTTCAGCACGCGCACCAGCATCAGGACCGCGGAGGACAGCTCGCCGTCATTCCGCAGGGTGACATCCGCCAGGCTGCGGTAGACCGGCATCCGCTCCGCATAGAGCTCCTGAAGCTTTTTTTCCGGATCCTCCCGCAGCAGCGGCCGGTCCCCGGTCTGCAGATGCTCCAGGATTTTTTCGATCGGCCGGTCCAGCAGAATCACGCTGCCCCAGGCCCGGAGGATCTTCCGGTTCTCCGGGTTCATCGGCGTACCTCCTCCGAGGGAGATCAGCCCGGGACGAAGCCTGGTCAGATAGGCCAGGGCCCCCGTTTCCATCCGGCGAAAGCCGGCTTCGCCGTGCTTTTCGAAAATGTCCGGAATACGCATCCCGGAGGTTTCCTCGATCCAGTCATCCAGATCCAGAAATGAAACGGATGCCTCTCTGGCCGCCCGGCGCCCCACGGTGCTTTTCCCGCTGCCCGGCATGCCGATCAGAAAAATCTGTCTGCTCAGCAACAGAGCTCCCTCCTTTCAGCTGTACTCCCTATTCCTCCGCGCAGAGTATACCATAGCTGAAAACACGAGGCAAGAGATTCCGGATCCCCGGGCAGCGCTCCGGACAGGGAAGGAAAAATCCCCCTCTTGAAAACTGTGAAAAGATATGTTACACTGTCAAAGTCAAAGAAAGTCAATTGACCTGTTTGACGAAAGGCGGGAGAAAAAATGCGGATCAGCGATTCCATTGAGAGCTTCATCAAGAACATGCTTGGAGAGGACAGCGACGAGGTCGAGCTGAAGCGAAACGAGCTGGCGGAGTATTTCGGCTGCGCGCCGAGCCAGATCAATTATGTCCTGGCCACGCGGTTCTCCCCGTCCCAGGGTTATCTGACCGAGAGCCGGCGGGGCGGAGGCGGCTATATCCGGATTGTGCGCGTGGTCGAGACCGGCCCCCAGAGGATGGCCTATCTGGTCCGGGACCGGATCGGGGACAGCCTCAGCGAGGAGCAGGCCCAGCGGATCATTGCCTCCCTGCGGGAGAGCGGCATGGCTTCGCCGGAGGAGGCGGACCTGATGAGCGCGGCGCTGAGCCCGAAGGCGCTGGCGGTGCCGCTGAGCCCGGAAATGAAGGCCACGCTCAGGGCGCGGATCATGAAGTCCATGATCCTGACGCTGGCCAACAAGGGAAACAGATAGGCGGTTTCGGCCGGGAACGGGAGAAGGCGGGAACGGGTCAGAAGCCGGGCCGCGGAACGGAGGCGGCCCTGAAGAGGAACGCCTCGGAAGAGAGGGAGGAAACCCATGCTGTGCGAAGAATGCCACCAGAATGAAGCGAACTTTACAGTCTCCGTGATGGCGGGAGAAGAAAACAAGACCCGGCATCTGTGCGCGGACTGTTTCAGCCGGATGAACGCCGACCTGATGAAGGGAAACCTGCGCAGCTTTCTGAGCACAGTGCTGGGTGCCCTGCAGGCGGGACAGAAAAAAGAGGACAGAAAGGAATATTCGATGCCAATTTTCGGTCGATTCACCCAGAGAGCCCAGCAGACGCTGCAGTTCGCCCAGCGGATCGCTTCGGATCTGCAGATGAGTTATGTCGGAACGGAGCATATCCTGCTGGCGCTGCTGAAAACCGGCGCGGCCGTGCCGGAGGCCGTTTCCTCCAGAATGAGCTACGAGAAGGCGGTGGAGGAAATCCGGGAAAGGCTGGCCGCGGAGGACCTTCATACGGAGGGCGGGCGCATTGAGCTGAGCCCCCGGGCGAAGAAGCTGCTGGAAACCAGCGTGCTCGAATCCCGAAAGCTGGGGCAGAGCTATGTCTCGGTGGAGCACCTGTGGCTGGCGCTGCTCGGCAGCGACGACGGGGTGGCCGGCGCGCTGCTGAGAAAGGCCGGGACGGATCTGTCGGCTGCGCGGGAGGAAATCCTGCGCCAGATGAGGGATGCCGCGTCCCAGGAGGAGAACCGCAGTCCGAATCCGGGATTCGTGCCCTTCTTTGCGCAGATCCGAGGCGCAAACGGCGCAGCCGGCCGGGAGGAGCAGAAATCCGTGCTGGATCAGTACTGCCGGGATCTGACCCAGGCCGCGGAAAAGAACGAGCTGGACCCGGTGATCGGCCGGGACGCCGAAATCCAGCGGATCATTCAGATCCTGATCCGGAGAACCAAGAACAATCCGGTGCTGATCGGCGAGCCCGGCGTGGGAAAGAGCGCCGTGGTGGAAGGCCTGGCCCAGCGGATTGTCCAGGGAAATGTGCCGGACATGCTGGCGGGAAAGCGGGTGCTGAGCCTGGATATGGGTTCGCTGGTGGCGGGCACGAAATACCGGGGTGAATTTGAGGAGCGCCTGAAGAACGTCATGACCGAGCTCCGGAAGGCGGGCAACGTCCTGCTGTTCATGGATGAGCTGCATACGATCATCGGGGCGGGCGGAAGCGAAGGAAGCCTCGACGCGGCCAACATGCTGAAGCCGGCCCTGAGCCGGGGAGAGATCCAGTGCATCGGCGCGACGACGCTGGAGGAATACCGCAAGCATATCGAGAAGGATTCGGCGCTGGAGCGCAGGTTCCAGCCGGTGACCGTGGGAGAGCCCACGGCGCAGGAGGCGCTGAGCATCCTTTACGGCCTGAGGGACCGCTATGAGGCACATCACAGGGTCCGGATCACGGACGAGGCGCTGGCGGCGGCGGTCAAGCTTTCGGACCGGTACATTCCCGACCGCTTCCTGCCGGACAAGGCGGTGGATCTGATGGACGAGGCGGCCAGCCGGGTGCGGATCCAGGCCTGCACCACGCCGCCGGATGTGCGCGAGCAGGAGCAGAAGCTCGAGGCTGTCCGGATCGAAAAGAAGGAAGCCGTCGCTCATCAGGATTTTGAAAAGGCGGCTTCCCTGCGGGATCAGGAGCAGAGCCTGACCCGGGAAATCGAGAAAAAGAAAAACGCCTGGAACAAGGCACAGTCCACGGCCAAGGACGTGGTGACCGAGGAGGACATTGCCCAGGTGGTGAGCCTGTGGACCGGGATTCCCGTACAGAAAATGACGGAGAAGGAAGCTCACCGCCTGATGAAGCTGGAGGAAACGCTGCACAGGCGGCTGGTGGGACAGGAGGAAGCGATTTCCGCCGTATCCCGCGCGATCCGCCGGGCCCGGGCCGGACTCAAGGATCCGAAACGGCCCATTGGCAGCTTCATTTTCCTGGGCCCCACCGGCGTGGGAAAAACCGAGCTTTGCCGGGCACTGGGGGAGGCCATGTTCGGCGATGAGGACGCCGTGATCCGACTCGACATGAGCGAATACATGGAGAAGCATACCGTGTCCAGACTGGTGGGATCTCCTCCCGGATACGTGGGTTACGAGGAAGGAGGCCAGCTGACGGAGGCGGTCCGCAGAAAGCCCTACAGCGTGGTACTGCTGGATGAGGTCGAGAAGGCGCATCCGGATGTGTTCAACATCCTGCTTCAGATTCTGGAGGACGGCCGGCTGACGGACAATACGGGACGGGTGGTTTCCTTCCAGAACACGATTGTGGTCATGACCTCCAACGCGGGCGCGCATTCCATCGCGACGGGCCGGGCCATGGGCTTCGGCGCGCAGGGCCCCCGCAGTCTGAAGGACTATGAGGCCATGAAGGACGCGGTCATGAAGGAGGTAAAGGATCTGTTCCGGCCGGAATTCATCAACCGGGTGGATGAGCTGATCGTCTTCCACGCGCTGACGGAGGAGGATATCCTGCAGATTACGGAGATGATGCTGCGCCAGGTGGCCGAGCGGCTGAAGGAGCGGGAGATCCGGCTGACCTGGGACAAAACCGTCCGGGAGAAGCTGGCCCGGGAGGGCTACGATCCCAAATACGGTGCCCGCCCGCTGCGCAGGCTGATCCAGCGGTCCGTGGAGGATACCCTGAGCGAGGCCCTGCTGGAAGGACGGATCCTGCTGGATGAGCCGGTGCGCCTGGGAGTCCGGGGCGGCGAGATCGTGATCCGGGATCAGAAGAAAGCCGAGGGCGGGCCGGCGCGCCTGCCGCAGGGAGCCCGGGTGAAATAAAAAAGGGATCATCAAGGGAAGACAGCCTGAAGCCCGGGCTGTCTTTTTTTCGGGTTCTGCTCTTTTGAAAAACCCGCTTGCCCAAATCTGGGAAGTGTGCTATATTCTCAAAAGATAAAACGTTTTAATTATGTCGGGGTCCGAAGAGACAGTCCGCAGGCGCGCTGCAGGACGGCACGCCTCTGCGGAGGGAGGACGGCCCGGCGTGAATGATTCCGAAGGAAGGAAGAGAGCGTCCATGAAGGTAACGATCCGGGAAGTGGCCCGGGAGGCCGGCGTTTCCGTCGCGACGGCTTCCAACGCGATGAATCATCCGGGAATTGTCAGACCGGAGACGAGAGAGGCGGTGCTGGAAGCGGCCAGACGCCTCTCCTATGTGCCCAATGCGAACGGCCGGAGGCTCCGGGCCAAGCAGAGCCGGACAATCGGCCTGTTCCTTAATGCGATGAACGGAGAATTCTACGGCGTGCTGGCCGATACCATGAATCAGGTGTGCCGTTCCCAGGGATATGAGCTGCAGATCTGTATTGTATCCAATCTGGATTCCATCCGGGCCAGACTTCAGTGGCTGGCGCTGGACGGAGCCGTGGTTTTCTGGGACGCGGTGGACGAGCAGACGGCGGGCGAGATGGCGACCAGCGAATGCCCCCTGGTTTTTCTGGCGCTCAATCAGCAGGGACCGCACGCGACCGGCATTCTGTTCGAATCCGCGGAGAACGGGCGGATGGCCGCCGAATATCTGTACGGACTGGGCCATCGCAGGCTGATGCATGTTTTCGGAAGACCCGGAAACTACGATGCGGAGCAGCGCTGCCAGGGCTTCCTGGATGCGCTGGAGGAACATGGAATTGGCCGGGAGAGTGTGCCGGTTCTGGACGGTCTCTTTGAACGCGCGGCGGCCTATCAGTCCCTGAAGCAGTATCTTCAGGCGGGAAATCCTGTGCCGGAGGCTATTTTTGCCTCCAATGATCTGAGCGCGATCGGATGCATTACGGCGCTGAACGAGCTGGGTTACCGCGTTCCGGAGGACGTCAGCGTCATGGGCTGCGACGATATCAGCCTGTGCGAGTATACGAATCCGACGCTCACCACGATCCGCACGCATTTTCAGGAGATCGGTACCGTGGCCGCGCAGGAGGTTCTGCGCCTGATCCGGGGTGAACCGGGACGGCTGATCCGGCAGAACGGCCTGCTGGTGGAGCGCAAATCCTGCGCACCGGCGGACAGGTGATTCCCGGCGGCGGCCTCCGGTTCAGCCCCGGCCGGCGGCGCCGGAGGTACGGAACACGTGCGTCAGCACCGGAGCAAGGCGCCGTGTCAGCAGCGCGGCCAGCAGGATTTTGACGCCGTCCGGAATCAGATAGGGCAGGACACACCAGGAAAGGGCTGTCCCCAGCGAGACGGGGCCGGTATTCCGTGCGTAAACCGCCATGAACCAGGCGGTTCCAAAGGCATAGCAGAGCAGGACGCCCAGCGCCATGGAGGCGGCCAGCATCGGGAGCTTCCGGCCGAAGCGGCGGAGGGGAAGACCGACGCACAGCGCCGTGAAGAGAAAGCCGACGATGTACCCGCCGGTGGGTCCCAGCAGGACGCCGGGACCGCCGCGAAAGCCGGAAAAGACCGGAAGGCCGGCGGCCCCGAGCAGAATATAACCCGCCACGGCCCACAGACCGCATTTCAGCCCCAGGAGGGCTGCGGTCAGACAGACCGCGAAGGTCTGCAGCGTGAAGGGAACCGTGACGGGCGTGGGAACGGAAATCCAGGAGCAGACACTGATCAGCGCAATTCCCAGAGCAGCTGCAGTGATTTCCCGAACAGAAAGACGAAACAAGAAAATCCCTCTCTTCCTCCAAAGATGAAGAGAGGGTATCATGGATCCCTTCGATTGTCAACCAAATAAGAAGCATCAAGGTTAACATTTTCGCCCTTTTCTTTTTGCTTCCCCGGTTCACGGCCGGGCCGCCGGAAACGCGGGACAGGGCAAACCCAGCGTATCAGGCAGCTTCCTGAACCTGGGCGGTATAGAGCTGATAGTACAGGCCCCGCTTCTGCATCAGCTCCTCATGGCTGCCCATCTCCGCAATGCCTTTGTTGCTGATATAGAGGATCCTGTCGCAGTTCTTGATCGTGGAAAGCCGGTGGGCGACGATGATGCTGGTCCGTCCCCGGAGCATCTCGGCGATGCCCTCCTGCAGCAGCTTCTCCGTCCGGGTATCGATCGAGGAGGTGGCTTCGTCCAGAATCAGGATGGCCGGGTCGGAGAGAAGCGTTCGGGCGAAGGCAACCAGCTGCCGCTCACCCTGGCTCAGGTTGCTGCCGCGCTCCCGGATTTCCGTCTGATAGCCCTGGGGCATCCTGCTGATCAGCTCATCCGCGCGGACCCGCCGGGCAGCCTCCTTGACCTCCGCGTCGGTGGCGTTCAGACGGCCGTAGCGGATGTTCTCCATGAGCGTGCCGGAAAAAATGAAGCTGTCCTGCAGCATGATGCCCAGCTGGGAGCGCAGGGAATGCAGCGTGACCCGGCTGATATCGTGCACTCCGCCGTCCCGGTCGTGCAGCAGGATCCGTCCCCCGTTCAGGTTGTAGAAGCGGCAGAGCAGGTTGATGACGGTGCTCTTTCCGGCGCCGGTCGGGCCGACCAGCGCGATGCTTTCCCCGGCGCGGACATGAAGGTCGAGATGCTCCAGGACGTTGATCCCGTCTTCGTAGGCGAAGGTGACATCCTGGAAATCCACCTCCCCGGACAGGGAAGGCAGCTCCTCCGCGTCTGGCGCGTCGTCCACGACCACGGGTTCGTCCATGGTTTCAAAGATGCGCTCCAGATAGGCGATATTGTTGACGAAGGAATTGTAGATATTGGCCAGGTTGGTGATGGGCTGCCAGAACCGGCTGACATACTGCCCCATGGCGAGGATGACGCCGAAGGAAACCATCCGGCCGTCCCCCATCCAGTATACGCCCGCAATGTACAGGAAGGTCAGCACCAGCTGAGTCATCGTTTCGCTGGAGAGCCAGACGCAGTTGCTGATCTTCACAGCCCGGAGCCAGGCGCTCCGGCAGGCCGAGGCCAGACGCTCCATGATGGAGATGTTGACCTCCTGCCGGTCGAAGAGTTGGGTGACCCTCACCCCGTCGATGGATTCCGCCAGGTAGGCGTTATAGTTGCTGTTCTTGTTGCTCTGGTTCTGCCAGGCCCGGCGCTGCCTGGGCTTGATCAGCAGAATGACGGCGATGAAGAACGGGAGCCCGGCCACGATGACCGTGGCCAGCGTGGCGTCGGTGGAATACATGAAGATGACGATGAAGACCAGGTTGATGATCTCCAGGATCATGTTGATGATGCCGTTGGAGAGAATGTCGGAGACCGAGTTGACATAGTTGATGACCCGGACCAGGATTTTTCCCGCGGGACGGCTGTCATAATAGCTGAAGGGCAGCTTCTGCAGATGGGCGAATAGATCGCTGCGGATGTCAAAAATGATATCCTGGCTGACATGGGCCATCATGCGGGAGCGGATGGTCGTAAAGACGATGCTCAGGGAGATGACCCCCACGAAGAGAAGCGCCATCCGACCGATCATGACGGTATCCTTCCGGGGCACCGCTTCATCCAGAACCCACTGGGTGATCCGGGGAATGAACAGCGTGGCGACGCTGGCCAGCGCGCTGAGCAGCAGGGCCAGCAGCATTTTGTACTTATGCTTCGCGATGTACTTTCCGGCTCTTTTCAGATGCTTCCACTGAAAAGGAGATTCCAGCTTTTCGTCGACGTCGAATTTATTCCGGGCCATGTTATACCGCCTCCTTCATGGGAATCCCGTACTGCAGACAGTAGGTCTGCCAGTAGAAGCCCTTCTTTTCCAGCAGCTCCTGATGCGTTCCCCGCTCCGTGATTCTTCCGTCCTGCAGGACCAGGATCAGATCCGCGTTCCGCATGGAGGAAATCCGCTGAGCGATGATAAACTTCGTGCAGGAGAAGGGAAGACGGTTCAGCTGCTCCTGAATGTACCTCTCAGTTTCGCTGTCCACGGCGGAGGTGGTGTCGTCCATGATCAGGATGGACGGCTGGACGGCCAGGGCCCGGGCCAGCGCAATCCGTTGACGTTGGCCGCCGGAGAGCCCGACTCCCCGTTCGCCGATGATCGTGTCATAGCCTTCGGGCAGCTTTTCGATGAACTCCGCCGCATCCGCCCGGCGCGCAAAATCCTTCACCTCATCCAGGGACAGCTCCTGGTTGCCGAAGGCAATATTGCCCTCCGCCGTATCGGAGAACAGGAACACATCCTGGGTCGCGGTTCCGATCCCGCTTCGCAGCTGATGAAGCTTCCACTGCTTCACATCGCAGCCATCGACCCGGACCTGGCCTTCCGAAACATCGTAGAAGCGGGCCAGCAGGTGGATCAGCGTGGTTTTTCCGCCGCCGGTGGGTCCCATGACCGCGACCGTCTGCCCGGGCTGAACGGAGAAGCTTACATCCTCCAGAATGGACTTGCCGTCCACGCGGAAGGAAACGCGGTCAAACTCTATCTCGCCCTGCATGTGCTCGTGATCCTCGGCATCGGGCGCGTCTTCGATCTCCCGTTTGCTGAAGGCCAGCTCCATGACCTTGGCCGCGGAGGTGGAGAAACGCTGGAGATCGTTGATCAGATTGCCCAGCTCCCGCATGGGGTTGGAGACGGCCCAGCTCAGGCCGGTGAAGATGGCCAGCTGACCTGGCGTCAGCTCGCCCCGGATGATGAACAGTCCGCCCACGAAGACGGTTACCAGCTGGATGGCGTTGACCAGCAGCTCAATCATCGGGAAGAAGGTCAGCCACAGCTTGTTGATGCGAAGATGGCTGGCCCGGAACGCCTGGTTTTTCTCCCCGAAGCGCTCCTTTTCGAATTCCTCGCGGGAGAAGGCCTTTACCACGCGGTTGCCTGCGATGTTCTCCTGGGCGGCCGCGTTCATGTCGCTGAGCTTCTCCCGCATGAACGCGAAACGCGGACGCACGTGGCGGGAGAAGGTTTTGGAAATCAGCATCAGTACCGGTGTAATCACGAAAAGCAGCACCGTCAGCTTCCAGTTGACGATGGCCAGATAAACGATCGTGAACAGGAAAGTGCAGACTGCGTCGATGATCCGGTAATCGATATAGCTGAGAAAATGCCGGCACCAGTCCAGATCTGCGCTCATGCGGGTCATCAGATCCCCGGTGCGGTGAATGTCGAAGTAGCGCATGTCGTGGTACTGCATTTTGGTGAACAGGCGGCGGCGCAGATTGTAGATCACATTCTGGGATGCGGTTTCCAGAAAGATGACCATCAGGTACCGCAGCCCCTCCCGACCGAGCTTGACCACGAGCATGACTCCCAGAATGGCCAGCAGCGGATCCGCGTTCCGGGCCATGATGACATCGTCGATCAGCCGCTGGGACAGCGCGGGATTCACCAGCAGAAGGAGCGAGGTAAATGCGCTGATGCACAGGGCAATGATCTGCCTGCGGCGGAAGGGCGCGTCCATATTTTCCCACAGCCAGGCGATCTGCTTCTGAATCATGGTTTCCTCCAGTCCGACTCTTTTTTAAGAGAAGCGAATTTCGCGCTGATTATAGAAGTCTGCCCGGGCGGTGTCAATCCCTCACAGCCATTCTTTGCACAGAAAAAAACAGAGCTGCCCGATCTGTCCCGTTTCGGGCACGAAAGCGACAGACGGGGGCGGAGGCCGCGCTTCCGCTTCCTCTATTCCGGTACATTGACAAAAATGTCGCAGGGCGATATGATGAAGAGTGAGGTTTCCGGCCTTGTTCCGGGCCTCTGAATACAAGAGGAGGCACAGGAAGACCTGTAGCGGATCATGATGAAAAAAGCGCTGGTGATCGGAGGGGGGCCTGCGGGCCTGACGGCGGCCTATGAGCTGCTGAACCAGTCGGATGAATACGAAGTGACCGTGCTGGAGGAAGGCACCCAGGTGGGCGGCATTTCCAAGACGGTGGCCTATCACGGAAACCGCATGGATATGGGCGGACACCGCTTTTTCTCCAAGGTGCCGGAGGTCAACGAATGGTGGGAGCGGATGCTGCCCACGCAGGGCGCGATGCCCTGGGATGACCGGAAGCTGGGGCGAACCTCTCAGGTGAAGGCGGGCGGGCCCGATCCGGAGAAGACGGACCGGGTGATGCTGCGCCGGAACCGGCTGAGCCGGATTTTCTTCAACGCCAAATTCTTTGACTATCCCATCTCCCTGAAAATGGAAACCATCCGGAACATGGGGCTCGGAACCACGATCGTCGTGGGCTTTTCCTATCTGAAAACCCTGTTCCACAAGCGGGAGGAAAAGTCCCTGGAGGACTTCTACATCAACCGCTTCGGAAAGAAACTGTACTCCATGTTCTTCGAGCACTACACGGAGAACCTGTGGGGCCGGCACCCCAGCGAGATCGATCCCTCCTGGGGGGCGCAGCGGGTGAAGGGGCTGAGCATCCGCGCCATTCTGAAGGATATTTTCGGAAAGATGTTCCATCAGAAGAACCGGAAGGTGGAAACCTCGCTGATCGAGGAATTTGCCTATCCGAAGCTGGGACCGGGGCAGCTGTGGGAGCTGACGGCGCAGGAAATTGAAAAGAAGGGCGGCCGCGTGCTGCTGAACAGCCGGGTGGTCGGGGCCATCCGGGAGGGCGGACGGATCACCGGGCTGAGGGTGATCCGGGACGGGGAGGAGACCGTCATGGACGCGGACTGCGTCATCTCCTCCATGCCTCTGAAGGATCTGGTGCACGGGATGAATGACGTGCCGGAGAACATCCGGAAGATTGCCGAGGGCCTGCCCTACAGGGATTACATGACGGTCGGCGTACTGGTTCCCAGGCTGAAGCTGGAGAATAAGACGAAGATCAAAACCATCGGGAACATCGTGCCGGACAACTGGGTCTATGTCCATGACCGGCATGTGCAGATGGGGCGTTTCCAGATCTACAACAACTGGTCTCCCTACATGGTGAAGGATCTGGAGCATACCGTATGGATGGGGCTGGAGTACTTCTGCAACGAGGGGGATCAGCTCTGGTCCATGAAGGACGAGGACTTCGGACGGATGGGCATCCGGGAGATGGTCGAGCTGGGGCTGATCGACCGGGAAGACGAGGTGCTGGACTTCCACGTGGAACGGGTCAAAAAGGCCTATCCGGCCTACTTTGACACCTATGCGCAGATTGACGAGCTGCGGAAATGGCTGGACTCGATCGGCAACCTGTACTGTGTCGGCCGGAACGGACAGCACCGCTACAACAATATCGACCACAGCATGTGCACCTCCTTCGAGACGGTGAAGAACATCCTGTCCGGAGCGGAGAGAAAGGATAACATCTGGAGCGTCAACACGGAGCAGGAGTACCACGAGGTCGGAAAATCCTGACGGGCGGGACGGAAAGATGTCCCCGGCAGGGAAGCTCCGCCGGAGGGGCAATGCGCCCCGCATGCGGGGAAAAGAGCATGAAGGAAGGAGCCCGGCGGTCCGGAAGGACGGCCGGGGATGAAAAAGAAAATGTCAGTACGAATCAGCAGTTTTCTGGGAAAATTCGGGTTCTGGGCGAGGGTGAAGTTTCCCGCGCTTTCCAGCGAGGCCTATCTGAAGCTGCAGTTTATCACCCGGCGGAAGATGCAGGAGAAGTATACCCGGTATTTTCTGAGCCAGCCGGAGGCGCCGATGCCCAACGTGGTCAACATCGAGACGATCAACCGGTGCAACTCCACCTGTGCCTTCTGCACAGCCAACATCCATGCGGAAAAGCGTCCCTTCATGCAGATCGACATGGATCTGTACAAGTCGATCATCGATCAGCTGGCGGACTGGGGATACAGGGGACATCTGACGCTGTACGGCAACAACGAGCCGCTGCTGGACAAGCGCATTGTGGAGATGCATCAGTATGCGCGGGAGAAACTGCCGGACAGCTTCATCTTCATGAGCACCAACGGGCTGCTGCTGAATATGGAAAAGCTGAAGGCGGTGCAGCCCTACATCGATCAGCTGATCATCAACAACTATGCCAATTCCTACAAGATGCATAAAAACATCCAGCAGATCTATGATTACTGCAAGGCCCATCCGGAGGAGTTTGAGGACGTCGAGATCGTGATCCAGATGCGGTATCTGCAGGAGGTGCTGACCAACCGGGCCGGCTCCGCGCCGAACAAGCAGGCGACGGAAAAGGTGGTGAAGGAGACCTGCCTTCTGCCCTTTACGGACATGTGGATCATGCCCAACGGAAAGGTCGGCCTGTGCTGCTGCGACAATTACGAGGTGACGGACTTCGGGGATCTGAACACCATGACGGTCCGGGAATGCTGGAACGGGCCGAAGATGCGGAAGGTCCGGGAAGCCATCGCGGAGGGAAGGCAGAACTACAGCTTCTGCAAGCACTGCGACTTTATTGATGCCGGGTTCCGGATGACGCTGGTGAAGCATATTCTGGCCGGCAACCAGGAGGCGGCCAACCGGGCCGGCGGAGACGAGAAGAACCGGCTGAAGGACCGCAGATAAGGGCCCGGAAGCGGGAGAAGCCGCAGAAGCCGGAAACGGAAGGATGCGGGGAGACGGGAGGAATCCATGAAGAGCATGCGGAGCATGCCGGCGCGGGCGGCCGCGCTGCTGCTGGCGCTGCTGCTGGCGGCAGGATACGCGCTGCTGCCGGTGACGGAGGAGCAGAACTATGTCAGCAACAGCGGGCGGAAAAAGGCCGAAATCCCCACGGACGGGGAGCTGACCTGGGAATGGAAGCCGGAGACGCAGAGCCCGGAAAGCCTGACGCTGACGCTTTCCGGAAAGAAAAAGGCGGCGGGCATGACGGTTTATGCCCGGATCCTGACCGGAGAGGGCGGGGAGGCGGCCTCCGCCGCCCAGGCGGTGGACGAAATGGGCGACAGCGAAGACATCGTGCTGCGCGGAAGCTTCTCCGGAGAGAAAACCTATACGCTGGCCCTCCGGGCGGAGGGAGAAGGCTCCATCAAGGTCAAGGGCGCGGAGGACGACGGGGGCGCCTTTACGCCGATGCTTCAGGAATCGGGGCGGGCGGCCAGACGGAATCCCTCACTGCTTTATTTCGCGGCAGGGCTGCTGATGCTGGCCCTGACGCCGGCAACGGAGAAAAAGGCGGGCTCCCTGAGAGATCGGAAAAAAGCGAATATCCCCCTGGGGGAGCGGCTGCTGCCCTGGGGCACCTTTGCGCTGCTTTTCGGCCTTGGCCTCCTGATCTGCCTGAACAAGCCGGTTTTTGATTCCGGCAGCCCCTGGCAGACCTGGGACGAGGACGAGGTCCATCATTTTGCGGTTCTGGGGATGCTGCCCGGCAACGCGGCCTCCCTGAACGAATGGCTGGGGGCGGTGATCACCTGGTATCCGGGGTATCTTCCCCTGGCGCTGGGCGGGACGCTGGCCGGCTTTTTTACCCGGGACGCAGGGATCATCTACAGGGCCTGCATTCTGATGAGCAGCCTGGTTTATGCCGGCATGGCCGGCCTGGCGGTGCGTCATGCCCCGAGATACAAGGCGACCTTCCTGACCGCGGCCACGCTGCCCGCGGCGGTGTTTCAGATGACCAGCCGAACCTACGATACCGTGGTGGCCGGAAGTATCCTGCTGGGACTGGCCCTGGTGCTTGAATGCGCGGAGCGGCGGGAAAGAATCACTCCGCTGAGGGCGATGACGATGACGGCCCTGATGGCCTTCGGCACGGTGGCGAAACCGGCGTACAGCCTGGTGCTGCTGAGCCTGCTGATGATCCCCGTGGAATGCTTCGGCGGGAAAAAACAGTGCTGGATTTTCCGTGCCTTTGCTGCGGCCATGTTGCTCTGGTGCCTGGCGGCGCTGCTGGTTCCGGGAGCATACGATTCCGTCCGGGGCGGAGATGAGCGCTTCGCGGGGGCCGACGCCGCGGGGCAGGCGGCCTGGATCGCGGCCCATCCCTGGGAGGGGCTGACCCGGCCGTTCGTCTACTTCTGGGAGAACCAGCGGATGCTGATGATCATGGGCATTTCGCACTGGGCGTACCTTGGGAACCGGCTGGAGTGGGCGGAGCTGTATACCTCGCTGCTGCTGCTCGTGGCTCCGTTCTGTGCCTTTGAGCGGAAAGCGCAGCCGCGGACGCTGCTGACGCCGGGGCGCCGGCTCGCTCTGGCGGGCATTGCTCTGGGCACAGAGCTGGTTCTGATCTTTACCCAGTTTATAGTATCCTCCCCGGTGGGCGGGGCGATCACCGGAATGCAGGCCAGATACTTCATGCCGCTGTGGATTGCCCTGGCCCTGGCTCTCATGCTGCCGGGGGGAATCCGGAAACGGATCGATCCGCGGGCGGGCGGAGTGATGACGGCGGCGGTCTTCGCTGCCTGCGCCTGGAGCAACATCAGCTACGCGCTGTACTGGCTCGGCCTGTAGACGGTGCGCAACCCTGCCCGGAATCCCGAAGCTGAAACCGAAACCGAAGAACAGAGAGGAGCGTATTTCCCATGGCAAAGAACCGGACGCCGCGCGCGGCCGCGAAGAACTGGAAATGGGACAGAAGCCGGACGGTCCCCGCGGTGAAGCGGATCCTCTGCGTGTTGATGCTGGTCTGTGCGGTGATTGTCTCCGCGAGAACCACCTGGATCGTGTCCGAAACGCTGTTTGACAGCGACACCTCCTCCGAGCTGATCCTGGGGGAAAAGCTTGCCCGGGAGGGCGGCATCATGTCTCCCACCTGGAACTACTCCACGGAGCTGCAGGTCATTGACTGCCAGATCGTGTACAAGCTGCTGTTCCTGGTCTGCTCGGACTGGACGCTGGTCCGGTTCTGGGGAGCGATGCTGATGCAGCTGATGATGCTGGGAGCCTTCGCCTTCCTGGCCCGGCAGGCGCGGATCCCCTTCAACCGGTTCTGCTTGGCCGGCGCAGTGATGCTGCTGCCCTTCAGCGTGCCCTACGGGAGGATTGTCCTCTACCATAACTATTACAGCTTTCACATGATCATGGCCAACCTGACGGTGGGGCTGTATTTTGCGTCGCTCCGCCGGCTGGAGGGGGAGAAGCCCCTGAAACGTTGGCAATTCTGGATCTGCGCGGCCGGCCTCGGGCTGATTTCCTTTGCGGCCGGGCTGGAGGGCGTCCGGCAGATGATGGTTTGCACCGTGCCGCTGCTGGCCACTGCGCTTCTTTCCGCCATGGTGGGCGAGCGGGGAGCACGGCCGGAGGAACAGAACCGGCTCCGCCCGGCGCTGCCGGCCCTGCTGCTGGCCCTTGGGACGCTGGTTTTCTCCGGCCTGGGCTATCTTGTCAACACGCATGCCTTCGGAGACTACCGGTTCACGGACTACAGCGGGCAGTATGTGGCCTATAACGGAGTCGTGTACCTGGATCAGATCCTGCGGAACTTCCTTTCGACCATCGGGTATCATGAGCAGACGGACCTCTTTACGCTCCACGGAATCCTGGGAATGACGGGTCTGCTGATCTGGCTGGTTGCCGTGCTGCTGGGGCTTCATACCCTCCGGCATACGCAGGACCGGTACGCCCGGTTCCTGAACCTGTTCATGCTGATGACCCACCTGGTCATGGTATGCGTCTTCCTGTTCCTGGCGCTGGACGGCTTCCGGATGGATCTGTACTTCCTTCCGGTCACCTTCTGGATTCTGCCGGCGCTGGCGACGGGGGATCTCCGCCCGGAGGGCGGCGCGGAGCAGGCCCCCGGCCAACCCTTCTTTCCCTCGTGCCTTTGGGCAGGAGACGCGAAGCTGTCCGTGCACAGCCTGATTTCCCTGACGGTGCTGGGAATGTTCCTGGCCAACGGCCTCTATTATACCGCCTTCTTCCGGAACCCGTCGGAGTACGGCAGCACGATTGAATACAGCGGACTGAACTTCAACGATACGGCGAACGTCCGGGGGATGACGCCCATCGCGGAATACCTGAAGGAAAACGGCTACACCCTGGTTTACGCCTCCTACTGGGACGGCGCGGTGATCACCGAGCTGACGGACGGGCAGGTCAAATCGGTGCCGGTGCAGGAAGGGCGGCGGAAGCATCCCATTACCTATTATGACTGGCTTTCGGATCTGAGCCTGCGGGATCCGGCCTTTGCCGCAGAACAGAAGGCGGCGATTCTGGCGAACTACGATCTGGCGACGGCGCTTGAGGACGAAAACAAGCTGGGCGCAGTCGAAATCGAAAGCTTCGGAGGGTATACCCTGTTTGATCTGCCGGATCCGGCCTCCCTGGCCAATGATCTTTCGTAGGCGGAAGGACGCAGCGGGACACCCCGGAGACCCGTGCAATCCGGGAGGGAGAACGGAAGTCTGAGCGGCTTCCGAAGCAGGAGAAAGGAGGCCGGCGATGCCTTCGCTGAGCGGATACAAGCCGGAGCTGGATTACAGCTACGCGCCCGGCATTTTTCCCAGCATGGAATGTCTGCTGGGCCGGCCGGAGAAGGTCCGGAGGCTCCTGATCCATTCCGGCGCGGAAGGCCGGGAGGGCATCGGGAAGCTGCTGGCCCTGGCCGGGGAAAGAGGCATCCGGGCCGAGGAAGCGGACCGGGCGCTGAGTCGGATCAGCGGCAAGGAGAACTGTTACGCAGCGGCGGTCTTCAGCAAGTTTGAGGATGCACTGGATCCGGAAAAACCGCAGGTGCTGCTTCACCAGCCGGGGGATGCCGGAAACGTGGGAACCATCCTCCGTACCGCCCTGGGGCTGGGAGTGGAGGACGTGGCGCTGGTCCGGCCCTGCGCGGATCTCTTTGATCCCCGGACCGTGCGGGCCAGCATGGGCAGCCTTTTCAGACTGCGGGTCCGGGTTTATGACAGCTTCGGGGAATACCGCGCGGAGATGGGAGAACGGGAATACTATCCCTTCATGCTCGACGCGTCCGTGCCGCTGCAGGAGGCGCTGAAGAAGCCGGTTTCCCGCCGGCGCACCCTGATTTTCGGCAACGAAGGGCGGGGGCTGCCTCCGGAATTTGCGCGGATCGGACAGCCGGTCCGCATTCCCAGCAATGAGAAGGTGGATTCGCTGAACCTGGCCATCGCGGCGGGTATCGGGCTGTATGCCTTCCTTGACAAACCGGAAAACGGGGCATAAACTCAGATGTTCCCCGCTTCGGAAGGGAAAATGGCCCCGATGGGGGAACGGGAGAAGGATATGCAGATCGCGGTGATGGCCGTCGGAAAGCTGCGGGAAAAGCCCCTGCGGCAGATGGCGGATGAATACCTGAAGCGGCTGAGCCGCTTCGGGAGGTATGAGGAGATTGAGGTGCCGGATCTGCCGGAAAGGGAAGGCGCTTCCTCCGCGGAGGAGGAAAGGATCAGAACCCGGGAGGGGGAGGCGCTGCTGCAGCGCCTGCGGCCCGGAGACCGGGTGGTTGCACTGACCATTCCCGGCAGGCAGCGGAGCAGTCCGGAGCTGGCGGCGGAGCTGCAGGAGGCCAGGAACCGCGGACAGGGCCGGATGGTATTCCTGATCGGCGGGAGCCTGGGGCTGGGGCAGAACGTGCTGGCGAGGGCGGACGCGGAGATGAGCATGAGCCGGATGACCTTTCCTCATCAGCTGGCCAGGGTAATGCTGCTGGAACAGCTGTACCGGGCGGAAAAGATCAATGCCGGAGAAAGGTATCATAAATAGGATGAAGAGAATGTTCAGAGCGCTGGCGGCGCTGGTGCTGGCCGTGCTGATGCTGCTGGGAGAGCTGCCGGGAGGACATGGGACGATTCCTGCCGCCGCGGCTGAGGGAACGCGGTGGACCGCGGGAGAAACGGCGGAGGGGCGGCCCGGTTCCGGTGAGCTCACAGCGGCCCGGAATAAGAATAAAAAGAAAAAGAATACCCCGACGCCGAAGCCGGCGGCGACCCCCACTCCGGAAGCAGAGACGGATGAAGGGAACCGGCTGACCCCCACGCCGGAGCCGGAGGGACCGATCACGGATCCCCAGAGCATCGCGGATTACCTGTTCTCCCATGACATGCAGCTGCCGGAGAACTTCATTACCAAGAAGGAGGCGCAGCGACTGGGGTGGGACAGCCGGACCAATTACGTCAGTGATGTGGCGCCGGGGAAAAGCATCGGCGGGGATTACTTCGGCAACTATCAGGGAAAGCTGCCCCAGGGAAAAGGGATCACCTACCGGGAGGCGGACTGCTACTATTCCAGGGGACGCCGGAAGGCCTACCGGATCATCTACTCTACGGCGGGAAGAGTCTGGTACACGGAGGATCATTACGAAAGCTTTACGGAGCTTTTCCCGACCGTTCCCTGAGCGGGGCGGGGCCGCGGGCCTTCCCGGGAACCTTTGAAGAGGGTGTTCCGTCCAACAGGACGGAGAGCCCCCTCCCGAAGGGGAATCTCCGGGGAGGAAAAAAAGGTGAAACGCAGCCTGAATAACAGGAAAGGAGAGGCGGAAACCATGCGGAACAGAAGCGTGAAGACGGCCGCGCTGGCGGCGCTGCTGGGCCTGTGCCTGGCACTTTCGGGATGCTATATTGCTCCGGATGACGTCAACGACGCGGGACAGTATCAGACGAACAGCGGGAATCTGCCTTTCCAGACGCTGGCTCCGACGGCGACGGTGGCCGTGACGCCGGATACGGTGGCGGTGGAGACGCAGAACCTGTACGGAAATCAGAACGGCGGTCCCATTCAGGTGACCGATTCGGGAACCCAGACCCCGTCGCCGGAGCCGGCGCCGACCCCGACGCCCGGGAACGCCGGATGGAGCGAGTGGGGAACGGTGACCGGAGTGACGGAGGCGCCGGAGCCCGGCTGGACGGTTTCGATCAGTCCGACCTCCACACCGGACGCCAGCACCATCATCCTGTCCACCCGCACGCCCTCCCCGGAGGGCAGTGGCCAGGAGGGAGGGCAGACGACGGCTGCCCCGAAGGAAACCATTCAGACCGTGACGGAGGCGCCGGCCACGCCGACGCCCACGCCGAAGAGCCTGCAGCGGGGCTTTACCGATTCGGAGGAGGTCCGGGCCCTGCAGCGCCGGCTGAAGGAGCTGGGATGGTATTCCGGATCGGCGGACGGCGATTTCGGCCCGGCCACGGAGGCTGCGGTCAAGGCCTTTCAGAGGGCCAACGGCCTGACGGCGGACGGCAAGGCCGGCGCGAAAACGATCGAGAAGCTGAATTCCTCCTCGGCCGTGACCAAAAAGCAGGCCAGCGCGACGCCCACGCCGAAGCCGACGGCCAGACCGACCGCCACCCCCAGGCCGACGCCGCGGGTGACCGCGACGCCACGGCCTACGGCAACCCCCAACCTGACGCATGAATACTACCTGCAGATCGGCGCCAGCGGGCAGAAGGTCCGGACGCTGCAGAACCGCCTCATCCAGCTGGGATGGCTGGGAGGCCGGGCGACCGGAACCTTTGACGCGGCCACGGAGGCCGCCGTGCGCGCCTTCCAGAAAAAGACCAAGGGACTGTGGGAGGACGGCGTCGCCGGGCCGGATACCCTGCGGGCGCTTTACTCCGACGGCGCTGCGAGAGGCGGCAATGTGGCAGCCAGCACCGGGGAGACCCTGGAGAACGGCAGCCGGGGAGATGCAGTCCGCCGGCTGCAGCAGCGGCTGAAGGATCTGGGATATTACAGCGGCGCGGCGGACGGAAGCTTCGGAGACGCGACGGAAAACGCGGTGCGGGCATTCCAGAGGAGAAACGGACTGACAGTGGACGGCAAGGCGGGTACGGCCACGCTGAACAGACTGTACAGTGCGGACCAGGCGGTGTCCTCCACCTCCCTGCGGGAGGGGGATGAGGGGCAGGCGGTCCGGGATCTGCAGCGCGCGCTGAAGGAGCTGGGATACTATACGGGCGCCATCGACGGCAGCTACGGGACCAGCACCTCGGACGCGGTCCGTGCCTTCCAGATCGAGAACCACCTGACGCCGGTGGACGGCGTGGCGGGAAAAAACACGCTGGCCAAGCTCAGCGCCCCGGATGTGGTTCATGCCCGGGATGCGGCCGTGGACTATGATACTGCCCGCCCGGGCGACCGGGGCGAGCTGGTGGTCGAGATCCAGGACTGCCTGGTGCAGCTGGGGCTGCTGGACGGGATTACCGGCGTCTACGACGACGCAACGGTGGCCGCGGTGAAAAGCTTTCAGCGGAAAAACGGGCTGACGCCGGACGGCGTGGCCGGAGGAAGAACCCTCGAGGTCCTGTTCGGATATTAGCGATGAGGCGGGCGGCGGCCTTCCGGCCGGGGTGCCCGCCGGACAGAGTCTCCATCGGCACGCGGACGCCCCGGGCGGCCGGGCCTGAATGAGTAAAAAACCAAAAATGAGGTGAAGAATTTGTCAGAGTGCACACATGATTGCTCCTCCTGCGGCGCGGACTGTGCGTCCAGAAATCCGGAGAGCCTGATGGCCCCGGCGAACGCGCACAGCAAGGTCAAAAAAGTGATTGCCGTGGTCAGCGGAAAGGGCGGCGTCGGCAAGAGCCTGGTGACGGGACTGATGGCGGTGCTGAGCCGGCGGAACGGCTTCCAGACAGCCATTCTGGACGGAGACGTAACGGGACCCAGCATTCCGAAAATGTTCGGCGTACGGGATCCGGCCATGGGCAGCGAGGAAGGCATCCTGCCGGCCGTGAGCCGGACGGGCATCAAAATGATGAGCGTGAATCTGCTGCTTGAAAACGATACGGATCCGGTGGTCTGGCGGGGAAGCCTCATCAGCGGAACGGTGAAGCAGTTCTGGACGGATGTGGTCTGGGGCGAGGTGGACTATATGTTCGTGGATATGCCTCCGGGAACGGGGGATGTCCCGCTGACCGTGTTCCAGAGCCTGCCGGTGGACGGGATCCTGATTGTGACCAGCCCGCAGGAGCTGGTGGGCATGATCGTCGAGAAGGCACTGAACATGGCGAAAATGATGGATATTCCGGTGCTGGGCATCATCGAGAACATGAGCTGGATTGCCTGCCCGGACTGCGGGAAGAAAATCTATCCCTTCGGGGAAAGCCGAACCGCCAGGATTGCCCAGGAGCACTCCATACCGCTGCTGGCGCAGATCCCGATGGATCCGGCGCTGGCCCGGGAATGCGATACGGGTGTGATCGAACTGTTCAACGAGGACTGGATGGACGGCGCCCTCGCTGCGGTGGAAAGCTGCCCCCGCCGGACGGTCGGATAAGGAGGGCCCGCCGCGGGGCGGACTGAGCTGAAACAAAAAAGCGGCGGAGAAAAGCTGCCGCGACGTGACGAAGGAGAAAGGAGGGACCGGATGGCCAGAGCGAACAAAAGGGGCAGCGATCAGCTGTACCGGTCCCGCAGCCGGAATCCGGCCAGGCAGCCGCAGCCCGAAAAGCAGCGGGTCCGCCAGATTCGCAGCTGGATCCTGCTGGTGACGCTGGTGGTGGGCGCTCTGCTGGCTTACCGCTTTCTGCGCGGCTCCGGGCCGGGAGACAGCGGAACGGCGCGGCTGCCCTGCTATGCCAACCAGAATGTGACCCCCTTCGGGGACGGCGTCCTGTACTACGACGGCGTCAACCTGCACTGCCTGTCCTCCACGGGAACCATCCGGTGGAGCTTCCCGGCGGGAACGGAAGCCTCCTTTTTTGCCGGGCCGAGCCATATCGCCGTGTGGAGCGGCATGCAGATGTATCTGGTGGACCGGAACGGAAACTCCACCTACAATGAGAGCATGGAAGGTCCGGTTCAGTTTGTGCGGGTGGGCGAGCGGTACTGCGCAGTCGTGGTCGGCCAGGATACGGAGCCGAAGCTGATCGTCAAGGATCTGCAGGGAGCCCAGATCGACGTCGAGCAGGAGGCCTATTCGGGGCTGATGATTCTCGACACGGGCTTCTTCGGAGAGCAGGGCGATTATCTGTGGACCCTGAGCCTGGACGTCTTCGGAACCGCGCCCAATACGATCATGAACACCTTCCAGGTCGGCAAGATGAACACGGGCGAGGTCAGCCTGGGAGAATCGCTGACGTATCAGGTGGTGTACGAGAACACGAAGCTGAGGGTGTTCAACACGCAGCAGTGCTATACCTTCGATTACAAATGCGTTCAGGACACCAACGCCACGATGCTGGTCTACGGCTGGAAGCTGATCGACTATGAGCTGCCGGAGCGGGGAGCGGCCAAGATGCTCCTGGCTCCGACCTCGCAGACCAGCAGCGCCCAGACCATCACCGAGCTGAGAGTGCTGGAGGGAAGCGGAGAGAAACGCTACACGCTGCCGACGGAATGCGTCGGTGCGTGCATCTGGCGGGGAAATATCTACGCCTTCGGCGCCGAGTATCTCTACAGGGCGGATGTAAACAGCCAGCGCTTCTTCCTCAGCGGCATGCCCCTGCCGGAGAACACGGCCGTGACCGCTTTTTACGGCATTACCTCTGACGGCCGGGCCCTGGTAGCTGCCGGGGAAACCGTCTATTCCATTGCGCTCCCGCGCTGAGCGGCGGGAAAAGATCATTCAGGAGGAACAGAAAAAATGGCCAGGGAAAAGCAGGAGTTTGTTACCCACATCACTCCCCGCAGCGAGGATTTCTCGCAATGGTATACGGACGTGATCCGGCAGACGGAGCTGTGCGACTACGCGCCGGTGCGGGGATGCATGATCATCCGCCCCTACGGATATGCCATCTGGGAGCGGATTCAGCAGGAGATGGACGCGCGGTTCAAGGAAACCGGCGCGCAGAATGTCTATTTCCCGATGCTGATCCCGGAAAGCATGCTGATGAAGGAAGCCGAGCACGTGGAGGGCTTCGCGCCCGAGGTGGCCTGGGTGACCCAGGGGGGCACCGAGCAGCTGACGGAGCGGCTGGCGGTCCGGCCGACCAGCGAAACCATCTTCTGCACGATGTATTCCAAGTGGGTTCAGACCTGGCGGGATCTGCCCATGATGTACAATCAGTGGTGCTCCGTGATGCGGTGGGAGAAGGCCACGCGGCCCTTCCTGCGGACCAGCGAGTTCCTCTGGCAGGAGGGACATACGATCCACGCCACCGCGGAGGAGGCGGAGGAGGAAACCCTGCGGATGCTGGAGGTTTACCGGGAAACCGCCGAGAATGTGCTGGCGCTGCCGGTGTATGTGGGCCGGAAGAGCGACAAGGAGAAGTTTGCCGGTGCCCGGGCGACCTACTCCATGGAGGCCATGATGCAGGACGGCAAGGCCCTGCAGGCCGGAACCAGCCACAACTTCGGCACCAATTTCGCCGAAGCCTACAATATTCAGTATCAAAGCAAGGAAGGCAAGCTGGAGTACGTCCATGAAACCTCCTGGGGTGTCAGCACCCGGCTGATCGGCGCCATCATCATGACCCACGGCGATGAGCGCGGACTGCGCCTGCCCCCGAAAATCGCGCCGATCCAGGCGGTGATTCTGCCCATCGCGGCGCACAAGGGAGGCGTTCTGGAGGCCTGCGGACAGCTCTTTGAGGAGCTGAAGAAAGCGGGATACAGGGTGAAGCTGGACGATCGGGACACCGTGTCTCCCGGATTCAAGTTCAACGACTGGGAGCTGAAGGGCGTGCCGGTCCGGCTCGAGGTCGGCCCCCGGGATCTGGAAAACGGCGTCGTGACCGTGTTCCGCCGGGATACGCTGGAGAAATTCACCCTTCCGATGGAGGGACTGAGCGAAAAGCTCGGCGAGGTGCTGGAGGATATCCAGAAAACCCTGTATGAACAGGCCAGGACCTTCCGGGATGAGCGCACCGTGGAGGTGCACAACATGACTGAGCTGGAGGCCGCGGTGCAGAACGGATTCGCGAAGGCCATGTGGTGCGGCGAGCAGAAATGCGAGGACGAAATCAAGGAAAAATACAACGCCTCCTCCAGAAACATGCCCTTTGACCAGGAGAAGCACAGATTCGGCGAGACCTGCGTCTGCTGCGGAAAGCCCGCGAAAAAGGTCATGTACTTTGCGAAGGCCTATTGATCCGGCGCGGACGCAGGAGCGTCCGCTCCCGGGAAAAGATCTGTCATGAAACGCCAGGCCGGGGGAAAGCCCAGGGCCTGCGCGGCGGAGAAGAAGATGAAGATTTACATTGATGCCATGGGCGGGGATAACGCCCCGAAGGCGACGGTGGAAGGAACCCTGGAGGCGCTGCGGAAAAATCAGGCGCTGGAGGCTGTGCTGGGCGGCCCTGCCGCGGAGGTGGAGCCGCTGTTGGCCGGTGCGGAGGATGTGCGCGGACGGATTGAGCTGGACGACGCACCCGAGATCATTACGAATCACGAGAGCCCGGTGATGGGCGTGCGGAAGAAAACCAACAGCGCCGTTGTCAAGGGCATGCTGGCCGTCCGGGAGGGAAAATGCGACGGCTTTGTTTCCGCGGGGAGCACCGGCGCGGTGCTGGCCGGGGGCATGTTCCGCCTGGGACGAATTCCCGGCATCGAGCGGCCCGCCCTGGCTCCTTTGCTGCCCAACGGGAAGGGTCACTTTCTGCTGATTGACTGCGGCGCGAACGTGGACTGCAAGCCGGAGTACCTGGTGCAGTTCGGGATGATGGGCGATGCCTACATGCGCGGCGTGATGGGCATGAAGGAGCCCCGGGTCGGGCTGATCAACATCGGCGCGGAAGCGGAGAAGGGCAATGCCCTGGTCAAGGAAACCTATCCGCTGATGGAGAAGGCCTCCTACCGCTTTGTCGGCAATGTCGAAGCCCGGGACATTACTGCAGACCAGGCGGACGTGCTGGTGGCGGACGGCTTCTGCGGAAACCTCGTGCTGAAATTCATGGAGGGCGTGGCCGGGACGCTGATGGGCATCATCAAGCAGGAAATGATGGCGGATCTGCGGGGAAAGGTTTCCGGACTGATCGGCAAGCCGGCCTTCCGGCGGGTGAAGAAACTGATGGACTATACTGAGGTGGGCGGCGCACCGCTCCTGGGAGTTCAGGGTGCGGTGGTCAAGGCGCACGGCTCCAGCAATGCCCACGCCTTTGCCTGCGCCATTGACCAGTGCCGGAAGATGATCGAGGGCCGCGTGGCGGAGACGATCGCGGAACAGGTCGCGGAATAAGGCGCCCGCGGAGAAGCGGATTTCCCCGGACAGGGATGGGGAAGGACCGCGGAGAAAAAGGTGTTTGCGGAGGAAAGAATTCCGCCGAAAACATAAAAAAGGATCGGAAACAGAAGGAGGAAAACGGAAATGACTTTTGATACGGTGAAGGAAATGATCGCTTCCCAGCTGCGGGTGGATGCTTCCGCCATCACGGAGGAAACCCGTCTGGTCGAGGATCTGAAGGCGGATTCCGCCAACATCATGGTGATGATCATGGATCTGGAGGACCGCTTCGGCATCACCGTCGAGGATGATCAGATCATGAAGCTGAAGACCGTCGGCGATGTTGTCCGCTATATCGACAGCATGAAATAAGCCGATGACCAGCCTGGAAAAAGCCCTGGGGTATACCTTCCGCGACGCGGCGCTGCTGCGCCGCGCGCTGACGCATCCCTCCATGGGCCGGAAAGACAACCAGCGTCTGGAATTCCTCGGGGATGCGGTGCTCCAGTATCTGATGAGCGACAAGCTGTACCGGGAATTCCCGGAAGACCGGGAAGGCGGTCTGACCCATCTGCGGGCGCTGCTGGTCTGCGAGGCCGCGCTGAGTCAGGTGGCCCGGAGCCTGGGTGTGGGCGAAGCGCTGATCATGGATCGGGGAGAAGAAATGACGGGCGGCCGGGAGAAGCCCAGCGTCCTGTGCGACGCCATGGAGGCCATCCTGGCGGCCGTTTGCCTGGACGGAGGTCTGGACGCTGCCCGGAAGGTCATGGAAAGGTGCTGGCCTTCTCCCGAGGAGGTTCAGTGCCCCGCTCAGGACAGCAAGGGCGCCCTGCAGGAGCTGCTTCAGCGGGGCGGAGGCAGTCCGCCGGAATACCGCATCACCGGCCAGAGCGGCCCTGCCCATGCGCCCCGGTTTGAAGCGACGGTCTACCGGGACGGGATTCCGCTGGCCACGGGAGAAGGCCATACCAAAAAACAGGCGGAGCAGGAAGCGGCCGTGAAGGCACTGGAAATCTTGTCAAAAGAATGAAATAAATATTACAAAAAGATGAAAATCCTGTTGACAAACATGGTGAAACTTCGTAAAATGTAACCATGTATCGATATGTCCGCAGGGTTTTCCCTGTTTTGGAGATCGTGAGATGGAGGTCGAGAGTATGTCCGATTGGAGCAAGAGGATTCGGCGGGGGCTGGGGATGACAGTTCTCCTGACACTGGTGTGCGGTCTGGCCCTGGCGGCGCTGAACTATCCCTTCCTGACCACGACGAAGGATTCTGTCCGCCTGCGGCGCTCCGCGTCCGCATCGGCAACCATTCTGGCGAACATCCCGGAGGGCGCGGGCATCGAGGTGCTCGAAAAGACGGGCGGATACTACCGGGTCCGCTACGAAGGCCAGACCGGGTACGTCATGGCCAAGTATGTGAACACGGAGAAGGAGGCCATCACCGAGGTGACCCCGGAGCCCATGGAAACCGTGAGCTCCTATCCCTATACCACCCTCACGCGGGAGAAGGTCAACCTGCGGGCCAGCCGGTCCGTGCGAGCCACGCTGCTGAAGAAGATTCCCCAGGGGGCGGAGATTACCGTGACCGCCAACAGCGGGACATGGGCGGAAGTGGAATACAACGGAGTTTCGGGATATGTCAAGAACGAGTACATTGTGCTGAAGGAAGTCAAAAAGGTCCGGGCTACCCCGACTCCGACGCCGGTTCCTTCGCTGAGCCCCGAGGAGAGCGAGGCGGAGAACCGGGTGCTGGAGAAAGGCAGCGAGGGCGCGGAGGTCAAGGCGCTGCAGGAAGCGCTGCTGGAGCTGGGTTATCTGAAGGGAACCGCGGATGGGAAATTCGGCGCGGCGACGGAGAACGCGGTGCTGCTGTTCCAGCAGGCCAACGGGTATCCGACCACGGGGGTCATGGACGCCAACGCGCAGGCATTCCTGTATGCCGGAAAGCCGAAGAACGCCGCCGGAACCGCGACGAAGGTCCGGACGCTGAGCCCGGTGAGCGGCGCGACGATGAAGACGAACGCGACGGGCGACGCGGTGCGCGAGCTGCAGGCCCAGCTGAAGGTGATGGGCTACTATAACGGCGATGTCACGGGCGTCTACGATACCGCGACCAAGAAGGCGGTCATCGCCTTCCAGAAGAAGAACGGACTGACGGCGGATGGCATCGCGGGGGCGGAAACCCAGAAGCTGCTGTTCTCCGCCGGCGCGGCGGCTGCCGAGGATACCCCGACGCCCAAGCCCACCCCGACCCCGACCCCGGCGCCGACCTATACGGTGCCCGAAAATACCGTAAAGCGTGACACGGAGGGCGCGGAGGCCAAGACGGTGCAGCGCCGCCTGAAGGAGCTTGGATACTATAACGGCCGGGTGGACGGCAAATTCGGATATCAGAGTGTGAATGCGCTGAAGGCCTTCCAGGAGGACAACGGGCTGAAGGCGGACGGCGTGGCCGGGAAGAGTACCTATCAGGTGCTGTTCAGCGAAAACGTGCTGAAGAAGGGCGCGACACCGACGCCCGTGCCCGAGGCAACCCCGGCCCCCGGAGACGAGGAGAGCGGGATTCCGACGGAAGCGAGCTATGAGACCCTGCGGAAGGGAACGGCCAGCGCGGAGGTGGCCCGGATGCAGCAGGCGCTGATTGATCTGGGATACCTGACCGGTGAACCGGACGGAAACTACGGAACGGCCACGGAGCGGGCGGTTCGCGCCTTTCAGAAAAACAATGGTCTGGGGGCGGACGGTACCGCGGGCAGTGCGACGCTGAACCTGCTGTATTCCTCGGAGGCCGTGCCGGCTGCTGCGGCCGCGGCAGCGACGCCCGCACCCGCCGGCGCTGCGAAGTCCGGAGCGACCGCCACTCCGGCCCCGGAGAACGGGCCCCTGAAGCGGGGTGCCAAAGGGGACGCGGTGCGTGAGCTGCAGGAGAATCTGATCCGGCTGGGCTATCTGAACGGAAAGGCGGACGGTGTCTTCGGCCTGAAAACCTATGAGGCTCTGGTCGCCTTTCAGAGGGCCAACAGGCTGACGGCGGACGGCGTTGCGGGGGAAAAGACGCAGAAAAAGCTGGCTTCCTCCGGCGCGGTGGCGGCGGCGACCGCCAGCCCCACCGCCGCGGCGGAAACGCCGGTCAAGGTGGCGGCCACAACCTCCAAGCCCACCGCGGCGCGGGTCCAGTATGCCAACTGGTACACAACCGTCAAGGACGTGTGCCGGAAATATCCCTACGCCACGGTGTACGATTACAACACCGGCATCAACTGGCAGATCCACATTTTCTCCGTCGGAGCGCACGCGGACTACGAACCCCTGACGGCCAACGACACCTCCAAGATGCTGAAGGTTTTCGGCGGCAACACGTGGAATCCGAAGTCCGTATGGGTCGTGTTCGCGGACGGCAGCGTCTACATGGCTTCCACCCACTCCATGCCCCACAGCGTGCAGCATGCGACGGACAACAACTTCAACGGCCACAGCTGTCTGCATTTCCCGCGGACGCAGGCCCAGGTGGAGTCCATCGGCGTGTACGCCACGTCCCAGCAGAATAGTATCGACGCGGGGTGGGCGGAGACCCAGGCGATGAAATAAAATTGACAGCCTGTTCCCAAATTCATATAATGAAAGCCGTCACGCGCCCCGGCGCGCGGCGGTTTTCCTGTTGATCAGCGCGTTTCCCCGGAGGTTCATCCGGAATCAAAAACAGGGGTGAGAGGTGCAATGAAGAAGCTGCACGGAGGACGATGGAGCTGCCTGCTTTTGAGCATGCTGCTGCTTTGTGCTGCCGCGGCGGCGGAACCGCTGCCGGCTCACGATCTGGTTTTCCGGACGCCCAACGAGGACAGCGAGGTGCTCTGCGACCATGATTTCTGCTTCTGGCAGATGACGGAGGGGGAAACGGACGAGGAGCTGGTCTGGGAGGTTCTGACGCAGCCGATGACCGTGCTGGAGGGAAACCAGCGGGATCAGATCCGCGTGCGGGCCCGGCCGGAGAAGGAATGCACGGAATACGTCGGTGTGGTGACCTGCGCGAGCCAGGGTGTGCACGTGCTCGGCACGGAAGGGGAATGGACAAGGATTGAGGCCTACTCCTCGGCGGAGGAGGGCTCGAAGGTCGAGGTCTGGGCCGAACGCTTTCAGGGCTACGTGGAGACGCGCCTGCTGAAGGAGCTGCAGGTGGATGATACCTACGGGCTGGTGATCGACAAGCTGCAGCAGAGACTGTATGTGTACAGGGAGGGTCACCTTTTTGCGACGCTGCTCTGCTCGACGGGGTTCCCGCGGGAGGAGACCCCCTTTCATGAGACCCCGGCCGGGGAGTTCGCCATCGTCAGCTGGGTCGGGGACTTCTGGTCGGACGGCGGGCTGTACTGCGCTCGGGGGCTCCGGATCAACAAGGGCATCATGCTGCATGAGGTGCCCTGCGTGATCACGACGGACGAGAAGACCGGCGCGGAGACGCGGGACTACACGCGCTGCGAGCGGTATCTCGGGGAGAAGGCGAGTCACGGCTGTATCCGGATCCAGAAGGAGAAAACCCCGGAGGGGGTCAATGCGGAATGGCTGTGGAGGAACCTGAGCCGGAAACCGGTGACCAAGGTGATCATCTGGGACGAGATCGGCCGGAAGCTGGGTTACCCGGAGGAGGATTATCCGCTGTACTACAACCCGAAGGGCGGGAAAAACTATCACAGCTCGCCGGAATGCCTGCTGGTCCGGGAAAAATACAGACCGCTCCAGGCGTTCACCTGGGGGGAGCTGGACGAAGAACCCTACAGCCGCCTGACCCCGTGCCCGGGCTGCGCGCCGCAGATCCGGCGGGAGGGCATCGATACCGTGAACGAGAAGAACACCAGAAAATAAACGGGGCGGAAAAGAGAAAAACCGCGCCCGGACGCGGGGAAGCTGCCCCGCGCCGATTCCTGCATCCTGGGCAGGGAGGAAGGAGAAGGCCAGATGAACCTGATTATTCCGAAAAACTACAACCCCGTGCTGGATCTGCGCGACACGGAAATCGCCATCAAGCTGGTGAAGGACTTTTTTGAGTCGGAGCTGAGCAGGGCCCTGAACCTGACGCGGGTTTCGGCGCCGATCATGGTGGCGCCGGAGAGCGGACTGAATGATAACCTGAACGGCGTGGAGCGGCCGGTGTCCTTTGACGTGCTGGAAACAGGGCGGACCGTGGAGATCGTGCACTCCCTGGCCAAATGGAAGCGCCAGGCGCTGAAGACCTACGGTTTTCAGCCGGGAGAGGGTCTGTATACGGACATGAACGCCATCCGCCGGGATGAGGAAACGGACAACATCCATTCGATCTTTGTGGACCAGTGGGACTGGGAGCGGATCATGGCGCCCGGGGAGAGAAACGAGGAGTTTCTGCGGAGCATCGTCCGGAAAATCTACCTGACGCTGCGGAAGACGGAAGGCTATGTCTGTGCGCACTACCCGCACATCAAGCCGGAGCTGCCGGATGAGATCTCCTTTGTGACGACGCAGGAGCTGGAGGACCGCTATCCGGAGAAGACGCCCAGGGAAAGGGAATATCTGGCGGCCCGGGAGTACGGGGCGGTCTTCCTGATGCAGGTGGGCGGCGCGCTGCGGAGCGGAAAGATTCATGACGGACGGGCGCCGGACTATGACGACTGGAACCTGAACGGGGACATTTTGCTTTATGATCCGCTGCTGGATATGAGCCTGGAGGTCTCCAGCATGGGGATCCGGGTGGATCCGGAGGCGCTGCGGCGGCAGTTGAAGATCCGCGGCTGCGAGGAGCGGGCGGAGCTGCCCTTCCAGAAGGCGCTTCTGGCCGGAGAGCTGCCCCAGACCATCGGCGGAGGCATCGGACAGAGCCGGATGTGCGTCTACTTCCTGCGCAAGGCCCATGTAGGTGAGGTGCAGGCCAGCATCTGGCCGGAGGAGGTCGTGGAGGCCTGCCACCGGGCGAACATCCTGCTGCTGTAGGCAACAGGGAGGCCGGACGGGAAAAGAAACGGACAACAGGGGGAAAAAATGAAGAAAGTGATTCGAAGGATGCTGACCCTGCTGGCGGTGATGACGCTGGCTGCTTCCGCCGCAGCGGAGGAGGACTTTCACGACCGCGCGGAGGTGCTGGAGCTGGCAGAAGCCAAGGGAGGCAAGCTGGTGGAGCTGACCGCGGAGGAGGACCCCATGCTGGGTCCGAAGAACAACGGCTATCATTTCAAAAAGGGGGAGAAGAGCCCCAGCTCCTATGTGGATCCGTCCATCTCCGTGAATATCGGCACGGGGCGCATTTACAAGACCAATTACATGTATGCCCGGGTGAAGATCGCTTCCCCCTATCAGATCCGTACGATGACCGCCGCGAAAACGCTGCAGGAAAAATCCACCGTTCTGGGTACTCTGCTGGCCAAACGGGTGAAGGCAGTGGTTGCGGTCAACGGCGTGCTGGAGGCGGACGTGACCAGTGAAAGCGACTGGGCGCGGGTGGACGGCCCGGTCATTCTCCAGGGGGAGATGCTGCGGCCGGGAGCCAAGACCTCGAAGGAGAAGATCGAGAAATGGAAGGAAGAGGAAGGCTTCGACACGCTGGTCATCGATACCAGGGGCGACCTTCGGGTGATGGAGGCCAAGACCTGGGGCGAGATCATGGAGGAAATCGAGAGCCTGGAAACCGGCGCGGTCAATGTATTCTCCTTCGGACCGGCGCTGGTGCTGAACGGCGAGGCGAGGTACGGGTATGAAAACCGCCAGATGTCCTCGAACCGGCCGGCTCAGCGGATGGCCATCTGCCAGACGGGACCGCTGGAATACCTTCTGATTTCCACGGAGGGCCCGGAGGATCCCGGCAGTACGGGACTGAAGCTGGATCAGCTGGTGGAGCTGCTTGAAAAGGAGTTTCCGGACGTCATCACCGCCTACAATCTGGACGGCGGATCCTCTTCCACGCTCGTTTTCCGGAAGGGAAGCGAAAAATGGGCGAAGATCAACTGCCCGAAGAGCGGCAAGAAGCGGGGGCTGCGGGATATTATCTATTTCGCCTCCGCCTGGAAGCCGTCCAAATAAAAACAGTGTGAAACCGACCGGATCCTGAGCAGGGATCCCGGAGGGAAAGGAGAGACAGAGGGTGAAACAGCTGCTGGTACTGCTGACCGTGGCGGTCATGGAAATGGGAATTCTGTTTCCGGACGCCCCGGCCCGGATCCTTCGGGAGAAAAGCGCCGGGGAAAGGTCCGCGGTCACCGCTGCCGTGAGCGCCGGGACGGAAGGTCCGGCGCAGGAGCCCTCTCCCGCCGGGACCGGCGTACCGGACCGCGCGTCCCCCCTTCCGCCGCCCGAGAATACCCCGGCGGCTCGGGGAACTGCGGCCCAGGCGCCGAAACGGGAAAAAGCGACGGAGACGCCCCTGCCGAATGGGGAGAAAAAGGTGACCCTGACCTTCACCGGGGATGTAACCCTGGGCAGCGAGGATATTCTCCGGGGCAAGCCGGACTCCTTTGACAGCGTCGCGGCCCGGGAAGGCTACGGATGGTTTTTCCGGAACATGCAGGACCTTTTTACGGCGGACGACCTGACTCTGGTGAATCTGGAGGGCACGCTGACGAACAGTTCCCTGATGGAGGACACCGGAAAGACCTTTCGCTTCCGGGGACCGACGGATTTCGCAAAAATCCTGACGGAAAGCTCCATTGAGGCCTGCGCGATCTCGAACAATCACATCATGGACTTCGGGCGGCAGGGCTACGACAGCACGATGGCGGCGCTTTCCGCCGAGGGGATCCTGTACTGCGGAAACGATCATTCCTTCGTGCTGGAGAAGGACGGGATCAAAATCGGCTTTTTCGCGCTGGGCAGCACCTACGTGAATACCTACGCCTCCTACGTCGTGAACACGATCGCACGGATGCGGAAGGAGGGCGTCAACGCCATCGTGATCTGCTTCCACGCCGGACAGGAGTACTCTCCCCGGCGCAGGAGCAGGGATCAGGAATTCTATGCCCGGACGGCGGTCGAGGAATGGGGCGCGGATCTGGTGATCATGCACCATCCCCATGTGGTGCAGGGCGTGGACATCCTGAAGAACCGATACGTTTTCTACTCGCTGGGCAACTTCTGCTTCGGCGGGAATTCGGTTATCCGGGCCTCCGGGAAGGACCCGGCGGTCCGGGCGCTGGAGTCCATGGTGGTCCAGATGGATCTTCGCTTCAGCGCGGAAGGAGAATATCTGGGGCAGTCTGGCCGGATCTATCCCTGCTTTATCTCTTCCTCCGCCGAGAAGGCGGGGGATCCCAACGATTTCCAGCCGAAGCTGGTTTTCGGGGAGGATGCGCAGGGCGTGCTGAAGCGGATTCAGTTTGATACCCTGTTTGATCTGGGAGAGCTGAACCGGGAGGGAATTCTGGAGCTGCCCTTCCTGGAGAACGGGAAAGCAGAAGAGAAAAAGGAGTAAACAGGCTTTGGAAGAACAGATGATGTGGCATATTCTCGGGAGGGATCTGACGCCCTATGCGGTCAGCATCTGGATCGCGGGGCTGGCAGCTCTGGGCGTGTTTCTCTGGCAGGGAAAGCGGCTGAAGCTTTCCGCGCGGCTGTGGACCGTGGGGCTCGGCGTTCTGCTGGGACTGTTGGGAGCACGGGCGTACTATGTGCTGGCGAGGCTGGAGCTGTTTCTGGATCAGGGACTGGACAATTTTTTCACCGCGTCGGATCCGGAGCTGGCGACCTGGGGTGCCGTCAGCGGAGCGGCCTTCTTCGGGGCGGTGGGAGGCGTCTGCCTGGCCGCGCTGCTGGCCGGAAGGATTACGAAGGAGAAGGTGTCCTCCATTCTGGACGCGCTGGCGCCCGCCGCGGCGCTGGGTATCGCGATCTCCCGGCTCGGAGAGAACTCCATCGGGGAGGGAATCGGCCCGGAAGTCTATGAGGAAGGCCTGCAGTTCTTCCCCCTGGCGGTCATGAACGAATGGGAGGAATGGAATTACGCGCTCTTCCTGCTGGAGGCCCTGGCGGGGCTGATTATCTTTGTCCTGCTGATGACCCGGGGCAGAAAGCTGACCGGCGGATACCGGGCGCGGCTGTTTCTGGTGCTGTACTGCAGCAGTCAGATCGTTTTCGAGGCTCTGCGGCGGGATAATTTTCTGCGGTGGCTTTTTGTCCGGGTCAGCCAGGTAGCCGCGGCGCTGATCCTGCTGGGGCTGGTCATCTTCGGCCTTCTGCGCCGGGCGCGCGGGAAGGGCGAAGGCGGAAAATCCGTGCTGAAAACGGCCGGGTGCGCCGTTCTCTTTTTCCTTGGCGGCTTTGTCGGCTTCCTGGCGGTTCAGCTGGGCTATTCGCTGCTGACCGCGGGCAGCCTTCCGGAGTGGAGCGGCGCCCTGTGGTGGCAGCTGATCTGCGAAGGGTGGCCGGTCACGCTGGCTGTACTGGCGGCGCTGGCCGCAGTCTGCATCCTGCAGGGACGCGGGCGGCGGGAATGGACGGAAAAACAGACGGCGGTCCGTCTGACGGCATTCCTTTCGGCGGCGGTGATCGTCATCGCCATGGAATTCGGGATTGACAAGAGCGCCAGCCTGGATCCGGCCGTGGGCTATCTGGCGGAGGCGCTGTGCTGCCTGATCATGGGCGTAAGCACGTGGCAGCTGATCCGGGAAAAGAAAGACAGTGGAGATGAAGCGGCGCAGGGGCGGAACACGGAAGCCCCGAAAGCCACGGTACAGAGATGAGCAAGGAAGTATTCCTGATTGTGGGGCTGGGCAACCCGGGCGAGGAATACGCCCATACCCGGCACAACGCGGGGTTTGATACGATGGCCCTGCTGGAAAAGCACTATTCCGTTACCCTGGGGCGCAAGATGCTCCAGGGTCTTTTGGCTGAGATCACGGAGGAAAACCGCAAAATCGTGCTCTGCATGCCGCAGACCTACATGAACAGGAGCGGGGACTGCGTCGCGCAGCTGATGCGGTGGTACCACTGCGATCCTTCCCACCTGATGGTCATCTATGATGACATCGATCTGCCGCCCGGCCGGGTGCGCGTACGGCGAAGCGGCGGGCCGGGAACCCACAACGGCATGCGCAGCATTGTCGAGACCCTGGGGACGGAGGACTTCCCCAGAATCCGGATCGGCGTGGGGGACCGGCCGGACGGCCGGGACCTGGCGGACTGGGTGCTGGGCCGCGCGGATCCGGAGACGCGGGAGAGCATGGACGCGGCCTTTCAGAAGGCGGCGGACACGGCTGCGGAATGGGTGGAGCACGGCATGGACCGCGCCATGCAGCTGGGAAACCGGCAGGAAGCGAGCAGAGGGAAGCAGTCTTGAAACGATTGAACCTGATCCAGATCCCCGGAGGGGAAAAAATAGAACAGACCGGAAAGAACCGGCCGCTGGCGGTGAGCGGCGCGACGCAGGCGCTGGCCGCGGCGGCGGCGGCGCACGCGGCTGAAAACGGAAAGCGCGTGCTGCTGGTGGCGGAGCATGACCTGAAGGCTGCCCGGCTTGCGGACGATGTCCGCCAGTGGACGGGCGAGGACTGCCCCTGCCTTCCCGGGGGCGAGATTGATCTGACCCGGGCGGCGGGCAGCCTGGAAAGCAGCTGGAGACGCCTGGAGGCGCTGACCGCAGCCATGGGAGGCGCGGCGCTTCTGGTGACGAGCGCGGAAGCGCTGATGCAGCGGATGGGAAACCCGGAAACCTTCCGGGAGGCCTGCTTCTCTCTCCGCCCCGGGGACCGGACGGAGCCGACGGGACTGGCCGCCCGGCTGACCGGAATGGGATACGAACGGGTCTCCCTCGTGGAGGGCAAGGGCCAGTTTGCCCTCCGGGGCGCGATCCTGGATCTGTATCCGCCGGCGGGCCGGGAAGGCATCCGGATTGAGTTCTTTGACGACGAGGTGGACTCCCTGCGCACCTTTGACTGCGTCAGCCAGCGGAGCACGGACAGGCTGACGGAGGTCCGGATTACTCCGGCCTGCGAGGCGCTGCTGACCCGGGAGGAGGGACCTGCCGCCGCGGAAAGGATGCGGAAGGCGCTGGAGGCGTGCGAGGGGAGGCCGAAGGAAGAGCCCCTGCTGAGGGAGGATCTGCCGCCGCTGCCCGAAGAGGAGGACGAGGAGACCCTCTTTGATACGGTCATCGCGCCGAAGGCCCGGGAAGCGGCCTGGCGGGAGCGGGAAAGCAGCGAGGTCGAGCGGCGGAGAAGCCGCCTGCTGTCAGACGCGGACCGGGTCGAGGCAGGGCAGCCCTTCCGCCGGATGCGCAGCTGGATCTCCGTGCTGAGCGAACAGACCTGGGATCTGCTGGACTGGTTCAATCCGGAACTGGTGATTCTGTGGGAGCCGGACAAGATCCGGACGCGGTGCGAGGAGCGCCTGCAGGGATTTGCGGAGGACCTGACCAGCGCCGTATCCCGCGGGGAGGCTGCTCCGGCTCAGGAAAGCCTGCTGCAGTCCTGGGACAGGATCCGGAGGGAGGCGGAGGGCCTGCCCCTGGTGCTGATGACGGAAATGCTGCTGGGCCTGGGCGGCGTGAAGCCGGCGGAGAGCCTGGATCTGGGGGCCAGCGGGCTGGTGGGCTATCAGGGACAGATCCGTCTGCTGAAAAACGATCTGGCCGCCTGGCGGGAAAAAGGGTACCGGATCCTGCTGCTCAGCGGCGGGGAAGCGCGGGGCAGGCGCCTTGCGGAAAACCTGGCGGAGCTGGAGGAGCAGGCGGTTTACCTGGAGGAGGCGGAGGACGGACTGCCCCAGGGAATCCCGGTCATTCTGCCCGGGACCCTGAGCCGGGGATTCGTGATGCCGGAGGCCAGGCTGGCTCTGGTCAGCGACGCGGACATCTGGGGAGAGGGATACCGGAAGACCAAAGGGAAAAAGCGCACAGGAGAAAAAATCTCCACCTTCACGGAGCTGAAGGCGGGAGATTATGTCGTGCATGAGGATCACGGCGTCGGCATTTACCGCGGCATCACCCGCCTGCAGAGCGAGGGCACCTGGCGGGATTACCTGCTGATCCAGTACAACGGCAACGACCGGCTGTATGTGCCCGTCGAGCAGCTGGAGCGTGTACAGCGCTATATCGGCAATCCTTCTCAGCCTCCGAAGCTGAACAGCCTGGGCGGCAGCGAGTGGACGAGGCAGAAGGGAAAGGTCAAGGAAGGGCTGCGCACCCTGGCCTTCGACCTGAAGAAGCTGTACGCGGAGCGCAGCCGGCGGACGGGCTATGCCTTCAGCCCGGCGACTCCCTGGCAGAGAGAGTTTGAGGACGAATTCCCCTGGGAGCTGACGCCGGATCAGAAGGAAAGCGTCCGGGAAATCGAAGCCGACATGGAAAGCGACCGGAGCATGGACCGGCTGCTGTGCGGGGATGTGGGATACGGAAAGACGGAGGTGAGCCTGCGGGCTGCCTTCAAGGCCGTGGTTGACGGAAAGCAGGTGGCGATGCTGGCCCCGACCACGATTCTGGTGCAGCAGCACTACAACACGATTGTCAAACGCTTCCGGAACACCGGGGCGCGGGTGGACTTCCTGAGCCGCTTCCGGACCGCGAAGGAGCAGAAGCAGGTGCTGGCGGACCTGGCGGAGGGAAAGATCGACATTCTCGTGGGTACCCACCGGCTGCTGGCGAAGGATGTGAAGTTCAGGGATCTGGGGCTTCTGATCGTCGACGAGGAGCAGCGCTTCGGCGTGGCCCACAAGGAGGCGATCAAGAATCTGAAGCGGCAGGTGGACGTGCTGACCCTCAGCGCAACGCCGATCCCCCGGACCCTGCATATGTCCATGACGGGCATCCGGGACATGAGCGTGCTGGAGACCCCGCCCGAGGAACGGATTCCGGTGCAGACTACGGTCATCGAGTATTCCGACGCGGTGATCCGGGATGCGATCCTTCGGGAGATCGGCCGCGGCGGGCAGGTCTATTTCCTCTACAACCGGGTCCGCAGCATTGAAAGCTTCTACGCCCGGCTGAGGGCGCTGGTGCCGGAGGCGCGGATCGGGGTGGCCCACGGACAGATGAAGGAGCACGCGCTGGAGGATGTCATGATGGACTTCTATGCCGGCAGCTATGACGTGCTGCTGTGTACAACCATCATCGAGAGCGGGCTGGACGTGCCCAGTGCAAACACGCTGATCGTTTATGACGCGGAGCGGTTCGGACTCAGCCAGCTGTATCAGCTGCGGGGACGGGTCGGCCGCTCCAGCCGGCAGGCCTACGCCTACTTTACCGTGCGGACGGACCGGGTGCTGAGCGAAACGGCGAGACAGCGGCTGGAGGCCATCCGGGAATTTACGGAATTCGGCGCGGGCTTCCGGATCGCGATGCGGGATCTGGAAATCCGCGGCGCGGGGAACATCCTCGGCCCGGAACAGCACGGACATCTGGCGGCGGTGGGATATGACATGTACTGCAGGCTGATGGAGGAAACGCTGCTGGAGGTCGGCGAGGGAACGCCGCCCAGGGATCTGGATACCCGGGTGGATCTGCGGGTGGACGCATACCTGCCGGAAACATATATCGCCGACGAAAAGCAAAGGATGGAGATGTACAAGCGCATTGCCTCCATCGGTTCGGAGGCGGACCGGGCGGAGGTGCTGGATGAGCTGATCGACCGCTACGGGGACGTGCCGGCCGTGGTGGAAACGCTGCTGGACGTGAGCCAGCTGCGCGCGATGTGCAACGCGCTGGGGATCAGCCAGGTCAGCCGGGGCCGCGGA
This sequence comes from uncultured Eubacteriales bacterium, assembly GCA_902778055.1. GTDB lineage: Bacteria > Bacillota > Clostridia > Christensenellales > Aristaeellaceae > Aristaeella. The sequence goes on from CACYWL010000003.1 coordinate 218,501, forward strand.
GGCGCGGTCTTCCGGCTGGAGGAGAAATATATCCCGGATCCGGCCAGGCTGATGCAGGCGATGATCCGCGTCAGCCCGGAGATGAACTTTGCCCGGGAAAGCCGACCGGCCATCGTCTACAGGACACAGATTTCCTCGGACAGGGAGCTGCTGCGTGAGCTGCTGAAGCTGATCCGGAGGCTGACGGCGGAGATGGAAACGCTGACGGAGAAAAAGGAGGAAGCATGAGCCCGCGGAGAGGGGAAGCCCGGAGACGGATTGCGGCGGACGGACTCCGGCGGGCTCTGCGCGCGATCCGGGAGACGGTCTATCCGGAGGGTGCGGTCTGCCTGGGGTGCGGAAAAATATCGGACGGAAACTGCCTCTGCCCCGCCTGCAGGGAGGAGCTGCGGTTCAGCGACCTGCTGGAATCCTGGGAGCGGAGGGAGCTGAAGGACGCGGAAGCCTGGAGCATGAGGCCCCACAGAGGCCTGCCGCGGGAGCTGATTCTCCGGCTGAAGCACCATGCCGAAGCCCGGGCGGCGGCGGAGCTGGCCGGAATGCTGAGGGACCGGCCGCCCGCCTTTCCCGCGATGCGGCGGGATACGGTGGTGACCTGGGTTCCGGGACCGAAGGCCCGGGTGCGCGAGAGGTGCGTGGATCACGGGAAAATGCTGGCGGAGGCCGTGGCCGCCGAGCTTGGACTGGACTGCAGGCAGCTGCTGACCAGAAGGGGAAATGACCGGCCTCAGGCCCGGCTGAATATGGAGCAGCGCCGGAGCAACCTGCGCCGCGCCTTCTCTCCCCTGGAGAAGATCTCCGTGCCGGTGCTGCTGGTGGACGACGTGCTGACGACGGGAACCACCGCCGAGCGCTGCATCGCGGCGCTTCGGGAGGCCGGCGCGAAAGAGATCACGGTGCTGACGGCGACCCATGCGGTGCGGAACAAGGACGGATGAACCGCTCCCGGACCGGCTTCCCGGGAAGAAGCGGAAGACCCGAGAACGGCCGTTTCCGGCTGCTTTTCAGGCCATTTCGGCGGCTTGACAGGGGACGGACACGGCGGTACAATACGCGGGTATGACCTGAAAAGGGAGGACTTTTCTCGTGCTTGAATGTATCGTCACGAAATTTGGCGGCAGCAGCCTGGCCAATGGAGATCAGTTCCGCAAGGTGCGCAGCATCCTGGAGCTGGAGCCGACACGGTGCTATCTGGTGCCCAGCGCGCCGGGAAAGCGCTTTTCCGCGGATGAAAAGGTGACGGATCTTCTGTATAAATGTCATGCGCTGGTCTCGGAGGGTCAGCCTTTCGGGGAGGAGTTCGCGAAGATCCGCGAGCGCTATCTTTCCATCGCGGCCCAGCTGCATCTGAGGGTGGAGATCGGGGCCGCGCTGGACGAGGTGGAGGCCGGCATCGCCGGCGGGAGAAACAGGGACTGGTGCGCCAGCCGGGGAGAATATCTCTGCGGTCTTCTGATGGCGGATTATCTGGGCTGGAGGTTCGTGGACGCGGCGGAGGGCATCCGCTTCCGGGAGGACGGAACGCTGGATGAGGAGAAGACCCAGGAGCTGCTTTCCGCGCTGCTGAAGGACAGGAAGCCCTCCGTGGTGCCCGGTTTCTACGGCGCCCGGGAGAACGGCGAGGTGACGACCTTTTCCCGGGGAGGAAGCGATATCACCGGCGCGCTCGTGGCCCGGGCAGTGCAGGCGGATGTCTATGAAAACTGGACGGATGTTTCCGGCTTCCTGATGGCGGATCCCCGGATTGTGGACAATCCGGCGGAAATTTCCTCCATTACCTATAAGGAACTGCGGGAGCTGAGCCACATGGGGGCCTCCGTGCTCCATGAGGACGCGATGTTCCCGGTGCACAGGGCGGGCATTCCGACCAATATCCGGAACACCAACAAGCCCTATCATCCGGGGACGCTCATCAGCAAGAACGCGCCGAACGAGATTCTGGTGCCGACAATCACGGGAATCGCAGGGCATAAGGGATACAGCGTCATCAATGTGGAAAAGAACATGATGAACAGCGAGGTCGGATTCGGCCGGAAGGTTCTTCAGGTGCTGGAGGAGTATGACATCTCCTTCGAGCATATGCCTACGGGCATAGATTCCATGTGCGTGGTGGTCAAGAGCGAGATGCTCGCCCCGCACCGGGAGGAAGTCATCTCCCGGCTCGAGGATATGGTCCGGGACAGCGGGTCGGTGACCGTCAGCGATCAGATGTCCATCATCGCTACGGTGGGCCGGGGCATGGTGCACAACTGCGGCACCGCGGCCAGGCTGTTCAAGGCCATGAGCCGGGCCCGGATCAATGTCCGGATGATCGATCAGGGATCCAGCGAGCTGAGCATTATTGTCGGCGTGAACGACAGCGATTTTGAGGCAACCATTCGCGCAATTTATCAGGAATTTGTTGCCTGATACAGTTGGAGGACGGTATGAAGGTACTGGTTACCGGTTATAACGGCCAGTTGGGCCGGGATGTGGTGCGGCTGCTTGAAAAGCGCGGCGTGGAATGCCGCGGGGTGGATGTGGAGGATTTTGACCTGACGGACGGCGCGGCGGTCAAGAGCTATGTGCAGGACTACGTACCGGATGTGATTGTTCACTGTGCGGCGTATACGGCGGTGGACCGGGCGGAGAGCGAGCCGGAGATCTGCGCCGCGGTGAACGGCGGCGGCACGCTGAACATGGTTCGTGCGGCGCTGAGCGTCGGGGCGAGACTGGTCTATATTTCCACGGACTATGTGTTTTCCGGAGAGGGAGAGGAGCCCTGGACGGAGGACGCGCCGTATGATCCCCAGAATGTGTACGGAATGAGCAAGGTTCAGGGGGAGATTGCCGTCCGGAGCCTGATGAAACGGTATTATCTGCTGCGGACTTCCTGGGTCTACGGAGTGAACGGACGGAATTTTGTCCGAACCATGCTGAAGCTGGGCAAAGAGAAGCAGGAGGTTCGCGTGGTGGACGATCAGATCGGATCTCCCACCTATTCCGCGGATCTGGCCCGGGTCATCTGCGATCTGATTGAAACGGAAAAATACGGTATCTATCATACGGCGAACGAGGGCTATATGTCCTGGGCGGAGTTTGCCCGGATGATCATGGCGGAGGCCGGACTGAGCTGCAGGGTGATCCCGGTTCCTTCCGCGGAGTATCCTGTTCCGGCCCGCAGACCGCTGAATTCCAGGCTGTCCGGGGAGAAGCTCCGGAGCAGCGGAATTGTGCCCATGCCCGCAGTGAGGGATGCACTGACCCGCTACCTGAAGGAGCTGGCGGAGGAACAGGCAGAGTAATCTTGGATCAGGAGCCGGAAGGCTCCTGTTTTTAAGGAGCGGCGGTGAAAAGAGATCTTTGGATCGCGGGAGCGGTCTACCTGACGGACCGGATCACGAAGGCCTTCTGGGGCAGCATCCCGAAGGAGGGAGTAACCCTGATCCCGGGCGTGGTGGGACTTTATCCCGCGAGAAATACGGGCATGGCGTTTTCTATGCTTTCCGGGCAGCCCTGGCTGACGGGCCTGCTGAGCCTGATGCTGATTGCCGGCGGATTCCTGTACCTGCGGGGAAAGAAACTGCGGAGACTGGAAAGCGTGGGGCTGATGATGATGCTGGGCGGGGCGTGCGGAAACCTGACGGACCGGCTGCTGGCCGGCTCCGTGCCGGACATGGTTGAGCTGCTGTTCGTCCGGTTCGCGATCTTTAACGCGGCGGATGTCTGCCTTGTGGCCGGATGCGCGCTGGTCATGGCGGATCTGCTCCTGGGAGGCCGGAAGAAGCATGGATGATACCGTTTATCGAATCAGGGGAGACGGCCGGCGCGCGGATGTGATTCTCAGCGAGCATACCGGCCTTACCCGTAGCCGGGTAGCCGGGCTGATGGCGGAGGGACGCTGCCTGATCTCCGGAAAGGTCTGCACGAAGGCAGGAACCCGGGCCGCGCCGGAGCAGGAACTGGAGCTGACGGTGCCGGCGCCGAAGCCGGCCGCGCCCCAGGCGGAAAACCTGCCGCTGGAGATTCTGTATCAGGACGGGGATCTGGCGGTTGTGATCAAGCCGCGGGGGATGGTGACGCATCCGGCGGCGGGGCACGCGGACGGGACGCTGGTCAATGCGCTGATGCATCATCTGGATGCGCTGGGAGGCATCGGCGGAGAACTGCGGCCGGGGATTGTCCATCGGCTGGACCGGGATACCTCCGGGCTGATGATTGTGGCCAAAAACGATGAAAGCCAGCTGGCGCTGAGCCGGATGCTGGCGGAACGGAAGATCGAAAAGCACTACCGGGCACTGGTGGAGGGCCGGATGAAGGAGACGTCCGGCAGGATCGAGCTTCCCATTGACCGGAGCCGGAAGGACCGGAAGAAGATGGCGGTGGAAGCCGACGGCCGGGAAGCCGTTACGGAGTGGCGGAGCATTGCGGAGGGCCGGGAATGCACGCTGCTGGATGTGCATATTCTGACGGGAAGAACCCATCAGATTCGCGTTCATATGCAGGCTGTCCATCATCCGGTCTGCGGGGATCCGGTCTATGGCTGGGAGCGGGGCGTGAAGGTGCCCTGCCTGATGCTGCATGCATATACCCTGCGGTTTCTTCATCCGCGGACGGGAGAAGAACTGTTTCTGACTGCGCCGCTGCCGGAGGATTTCCGGGACGGCCTGCGAAAAAACGGAATTGATCCGGCCGGGCTATGATTCATCTCAGGGAATGATTCTTCAGGACGGTCAGCCATGAGCAAGCCTTTTCTCAGATAAAACGGAAAACCGAATTCAGAATCCATCGGATGATATCCGCGGCTGCGGGATGCAGAAGCCATCCGGCCAGGAGGATCACCGCAAGCAGTCCCGCGTCCAGCAGGAGGGTCTTCGCCGGAATCCATTCCGGCCGGAACAGAATTTTTCCCGAATCATACAGGGACATGTAGACCATCTGATATCCCATGGCCAGAAGCGTTCCCAGCGCGACACCCTCCAGTCCCCAGAACTGAACCGCAATCATGGAGACTCCCAGGTTCAGCGCGGCGGCGATGATGTAATTGTTCTGCGTCTGCCTGAAATGGCCGCTGGCCAGAATCAGCTTGTCATACGGATCGCGGAGGCTCTGAAGGCCGTAAGCGGCTGTCATCAGCGCCGCGAAAGCCGGGCGGACATAATTCGCGTCCGTAATTCCTTCCGTGTAGACCTGTACGAACGGAACCAGAAAGATACCCAGCCCGCCGAAAACCAGCACCGTACCAACGTGAATTCCTCTTTCAAATCCGGCAAAGAAGGAGTTCAGCGCCGCTCCGTCCCCCCTGGCACGCAGTTCGCCGAGCTTCGGCTGTATGCTGTAGGTGACGGACGTGAATATCCGCCGGACTCCGGAGATGACCATAAAATAGACGGAATAAACCGAGACTTCCCGAAAGGCGGTAAACAGCGACAGCAGGATGACGTCCGTGTTTTCCAGAATGAAATAAGCGACATGCTGGGCGATCCCGTTCCATTTCTGCGGAATGGGCTCCTCAGTATACCTGACCTTCACACTGATCCGATAATGCCGCCGCGCATACAGAAGCACGGGAGCGATCTGCCCGATGCTCAGCAGGGTTCCGGCCAGACGGACAAGAATCAGCGGATTTCCGCCGCGGATGAGCGCGACCTGAACCGCGGTGGAAAGAAGCGTGGCCGCCGTGCCCAGACCGTAAAGCACATATCCCTTCTGATCGGAAACGATCAGCAGGGATTCAGGCTTTCCAAACAGATAATGGATCACCGTTCCGAGCCCCAGAACAAGGATAAACCAGGCGGAGGAAGGCACGCCCGCCGCGGCCGGAAAAACGGCCGTCAGCAGGAGAATATACACCGTGCAGATCCCCGCAATCCTCCGAAACACCCGATATCCCGAGGACAGAATCGCACTGATCCTGTCAAAGTCCCCCGCCTCCAGCGGCTGATACAGGGCTGCGGGTATCACGGCTCCAATTCCCATCTCCAAAAGTACGGTATAGGAAAGAAACTGGGAGATGGAATGGACCATGCCGTTCATTTCCGACCCGTAATGGGAGAGGATCTCCCGCGGCAGAATCAGACCGCAGACAATCGCTGTGATGTGCTGCAGAACAGAGCACAGGGTGTTTTTTGTCTGTACGTTCATCGGCCGGTAACCCTGTGAATGAAGAGCCTGATCGGCCGGTAGACGGGCATGAGGATCGGAATCAGCCGCGGACAGAACCTGATCAGGAAATACGCGGCCCGCGTCCTGAACCGGCCTGACAGGGCGAGCTGCCGATGTCCGGCTGCCAGAATCTCCGTCCGAATATCTTCCGCTGCTTTCTGCTCTGAAAAAGGAATCGCGGACCAGTGAACAATCATGCTGCGCAGCCTGGCCTCCTGAATTAAATTCAATTGCTCAACATCATATATTTCGGGAGTCTTTTCCCGAACAAAGGCGACGTATTGATCCATGGCAGTCATCCAGTCCCGGAGATTGCGGAGCGATCTGGTCTGCGTAATGCTTCCCGGGCGGGTACGGTGCAGCACAAGCGCGTCCGGGATGGTTACAATGGTTTCGGCTGAGGACAGTACCTGATAGGTTGTGCTGACATCCTCATAGACCCGGCCTTCAGGGAAACGAAGGCTTTCCCAGAGCCTGCGCACGTAGAGCTTATTCCAGACGGCCTGATTGATTTTCCCCTGCGCTAGCCGCCGAAGAGCATCTCCGGAAGAAAGCACTTCCCTTTCCGGGACTTCCGCCCGTCTGCTCCCCGCCCCGGCCATCTTCTTTCCGGTGCGGCAGACCGCGTATCCGCAAACGGCGATATCCGCATGATGGTGCTGTAGGGCCTCCATGGTTTTCTCAATCATTTCCGGACAGAAGGCGTCATCCGGATCCAGAAACGAAACGATTTCTCCCGTCATGCGCTGAAGCCCCGTATTTCTCGCAGCGCTCAGACCGCGGTTGTCCTGATGAAAAACGCGGATGAGATCAGGCCATCGGCGCGCATATTCGTCACAAATCTCTCCGGATCCGTCCGCGGAGCCGTCATCCACCAGCAGAATCTCGAGCGGCCTCCAGGTCTGCAGCACCAGACTGTCCAACGCCTCCCGCAGCCATGGGAACACGTTGAACACCGGTACGATGACGCTGACAAGCTTATGCGTTGTGCCCATCCCTCTGCTGCTCCTTCATGCTTCCATCCTGTTTTTACGACCCCTGCACCTCCGCGGGAACCTTTTTTCCGCAGGGGGCTTTTTTACTGTGCATGCCGGCCGATCCAGAGATCCCAGATGTTCCGGATGCCGCTTTCGCTGATGTATACAAGCGAGTAATAGGGCAGTGCTTCGGGATAAACCGCCCTGGCTCTGGCCAGATAGCAGCGGACGCCGTCCTTTTCGGCGAGACAGCACAGGGGCACATAATCCACGCCCGTAAGCTGCTCCGCGGCGCGTTCAAAGGCGGCTTTCTCTTCCCCGGTCAGCCCGAAGGCTTCAGGCAAGGTCCAGCCGGCCATGTCCGGCAGACCGGCCGGGGCTTCCGGGGAGACCTTCGAGAAGACTTTCTTTTCCAGAGACACGTCTCCGGCGTTCAGAATGATCAGCTCGTCCCGGTCATTGACGAAGAAGACCGCAGCGCTTTCCTGATCGGAGACGTTTTCCCGGCTGACCTGGGCGCCGCTGTCATCATAGGTCACCCTGTCCAGGATCATTCTCCGGGCGAAAAGAGCGGAGACGGCCGGATCGTATTCGCAGGAGTAGACCCACTCATAGGTGATCCAGGCGCTGTCGGACCAGGTGATCAGCACCTTGTAATTGTCCGTGTCCTCCAGCGAAAGCTCCAGGGAAGCCCGGTCGCTGGCCCAGAAGGTCCCCTCCAGCGCATCCAAAACCCAGCCGGCATCAGGCAGCTCAGCTTCGATGGTTCCTGTCAGTCCGCGGGCCTCGGCGATGAAGTCATACCAGCTCTGCATAATATCCGCCGGCGCGGCCAGCCCTTCCGGCATGACGGCCCTGTACAGGGTTTCGGTACCGTCCTTCATGACCTGACGGATCAGATCCCTGCCGCCTTCGCCCAGGAAGAAATCAAACCGGATCTCCCCGTCCCCGATCATCAGCACCACATATTCGCCGTCCGGCGTCAGGCTCAGATCAAGGGGCTCCAGCTCCATCTGCAGCAGCAGGTTCACATAGGCTTCCGGATCGCAGTCCGCGGGATCCAGGGGGCCGTATTCCGTAGTGGACAGCGTGTAGGCCACAGACCCGGACGGGTCGGCGATTCCGGCGAGGCAGTCCTTCAGCGCGCACTCCTCCGCGGCTGATGCGGCGCAGAACATGGTGAGCGCAAGAACGAGGGCGAGTAAGGCTGCAGAAAGCTTCTTCATGTTTATTCCTCCTTTAACTGCAATGAACAGGAACCCTCAAAGGTAAAATCTTCCGGGAGGATCCGCTGCTTTTGCACGCACAGGACGGTTCTCCCGTTCCGGGTTTCGGATCCTGCGTTCGCTGTCCATTACGGGCAGCAAGCATCCACGGGCTCCCATGCAAAGTATATCAACGTTGCCGCAAAAAATCCACGAAATCCGGAATGGTCTTTGTTTTGCCAATGTTTTTTCAAACCTCTCCTGGGCATCAGCCGCCGTCCGCCGGAATGAGCTTTCCTGGGGAATGCAGACGCCTCCGGCGGAGGGAGAAAGGTTGACAAGGCAGGAATTCCCTCTGTAAAATAAACCGGTATTTACTCAAATGAGGGAAAGAACAAAGCCGGCGGTTTCCGTGCGGCCGATTCTGATGACTGATCCGCTGCTGCAGCGGGGTTCTGTCATTTGGCTGTTTGCGTAAGGGAGGGAGACTGCGATGACAGAGGAATTGAAAAAACTGCAGTGGGAAGGCTGGCACCATTCCTTCCGCGGCCCGGCGAAGGAGGAGACTGCCGCGGCCTGGCGGAAGCCGGAGATGGACGACCGCCGGCGGACCGCCCGGCGCCTGTGTGCCGCCCTGGAGGCGGAGAAGCCGGTGCTGTTTCCCGGAGAGATCATCGCCTTTACCCGGACGATGAGCGCAATGCCGATGATTTATTCTCCGGAAGAGTGGGAAGAAATCCGGAAAACCCACTATATCCATGAGCTGGGAAATGTCAGCAACCTGTCGCCGGACTACGGACGGGTGATCCGCACCGGGCTGCAGGCGCTGCGGGAGAGGGCGGAAGCGCTCTGCCCGGGCCAGCCGGTGACGGAGGAGATCGACGCGGTCCTGAAGCTGACGGCGCGGTATGCCGCGGCGGCGCGGGAGGCCGGAATGACGGAGCTGGCGCAGGTGCTGGACCGGGTGCCGGCCCGGGGGGCGGAAACCTTCCGGGAGGCGCTGCAGAGCCTGCGGATCCTGCACTACGCGCTGTGGTGCGAGGGAAACTATCACAATACGCTGGGAAGGTTTGACCAGTATATGATGCCCTGGCTGGAAAAGGATCTGGCGGAGGGCAGGGAAACCCGGGAGAGCGCCGGCGAGCTGGTGAAGGCCTTCTTCCTCGCCTGCAACCGGGACAGCGACCTGTATCCGGGCATGCAGCAGGGGGACAACGGCCAGAGCCTGATGCTGGGCGGCATGACGCCGGAAGGCGGGGACGGCTACAACCTGCTGAGCGACCTGTGCCTGGAGGCCTGCGGGGAGCTGCGGCTGATCGACCCGAAGATCAACCTGCGGGTGAACCGGGACACGCCGCCGGAGGTCTTTGAAAAAGGCACCCGGCTGACCCGGCTGGGGCTCGGCTTTCCCCAGTATGCCAACGACGATGTCGTGATTCCCGGGCTGGAGGAGCTGGGCTATGCAGAGAAGGATGCCCGGAATTACACGGTGGCGGCATGCTGGGAGTTCATCATTCCCGGAAAGGGAATGGAGATCCCGAACATCGGCGCCCTGTCCTTTGCCCGGGTGACGGATCAGACGATCCGGGATCATCTGGCGGAATGCCGGAATATGGAACAGCTGAAGGAGTTTCTGGCCAGGGCCATCCGGGAGGATGTGCTGCGCCAGATGGAGGAGCGGAAAAACCTGTATGTGATACCGTCTCCGTTTCTGTCGCTGTTCTTTGACGGATGCCTGGAAAACGGACGGGACATCTCCGAGGGATGCGTGTACAACAACTGGGGTTTCCACGGCACCGGGCTGGCTCCGGCGGCGGATATGCTGGCCGCGGCGGACAGGATGGTCCTTGGCGGGGAAATGACCGCGGAGGGACTGATTGCCGCGATGGACAGGAATTTCGAAGGCGCGGAAAAACTGAGAGAGAAGCTGCGGCATGACTGTCCGAAGATGGGAAACGATGACGGCGCGGCACCGTATGCGGCCTGGCTTCTGCATACCTTTGCGGAAAGCGTCAGGGATCTGCGAAACGAGCGGGGCGGCCGGGTGCGGGCCGGAACCGGATCGGCGATGTATTACATCACCCATGCCGAGGCGCTGGGAGCGACAGCGGACGGCCGGGAGGCGGGGGTGCCTCTGCCGGCCAACTATGCGCCGTCCCTGAACATCCGGCTGAATGGCCCTCTGTCCCTGATCCGGGACTTTACGGTTCCGGAGCTGCGGGAGGCGATCAACGGCGGGCCGCTGACCGTGGAATTTTCCGAGAGCGTGTTCAGCCAGGAAGACGCTGTGAAGAAGGTGGCGCAGCTGGTGCGGATGTTTATTCGAAAGGGAGGGCACCAAATCCAGCTGAATACGGTCAACCGGGAAAAGCTGCTGGATGCGCAGCGGCATCCGGAGAACTACCGGAACCTGATTGTGCGGGTGTGGGGCTGGAGCGGATACTTTACGGAGCTGGACAGGTGCTATCAGGATCACATCATTCGCAGAGCGGAGCTGAGCGTATGACCGGAACTGTGTTCGACATCAAGGAGTTTGCCGTTTTCGACGGGCCGGGAATCCGGACAACGGTATTCATGAAGGGCTGTCCGCTGCGGTGCCGGTGGTGTCATAACCCGGAGGGGCTTTCCCCGGCGCCCCAGCTGATGGTGAGCACCGCGGCGTGCGTGCACTGCGGCGCCTGCACCCGGGCGTGCAGGCATCCTGAGAAGTGCACGGTCTGCGGAGAATGTGTGGCAGCCTGCCGGTACGGATACCGGAAGATTGCCGGCACGAAATGGGAGGCGGACGCGCTGGCGGACCGGCTGCTGCGGGACAGCGATTTTTTTGAGGACGGGGGCGGCGTCACCTTTTCCGGGGGAGAGCCGCTGATGCAGTGGCCGTTTGTGCGGGAGGTGATCCGGCACCTGCCCGGCATTCATACGGCGATCGAGACCAGCGGATATGCGCGGGACGAGGTGTTCGACGAGATGCGGAAAACCGTGAGCCTGGTGATGATGGACTGGAAGGTGAGCGATCCGGAGGCCTTCCGGTTCTGGACCGGGGTAAGCCAGGAGCCGGTTCGGAGGCACATGGAAGCCCTGTGCGCCGGGGAAACGCCGTTCATCGTCCGGATGCCGGTGATTCCCGGGGTCAATGACCGGAAGAAACATTTTGAGACACTGGCGGATCTTGTGCAGGGGGCGGAAAAACTGATCAGGGTGGAGCTTCTGCCCTACCAGAAGGCGGCCGGGGCAAAGTATGACATGGTGGGCATGGAATACCGGCCCGGCTTTGACGAAAGCCCCGCGCCCAGGATGTTTCCCGAAGTGTTTGAACGGCGCGGAATCCCGGTGAGACAGTTTCGCTGAGTATTCTTCCGGAACTAACATGAAATGAACTTTATCGGAAGACTGCACCAACAGGTTTCAATGCCAAGCATATATTTTTATGGGTTCTGTGAAAAGATGTTTTTTCACTGTTCAGATTCTGTATTCACACGCTTTTTTTCTGGCATATGGCTCCGTCATAATTGTCATGGGTCTGGAAGAGCAGCTCCAGCACCCCCGGGAAATAGGGCGTAAACGTATGATCCTGCAGCATCTCCCGGATCTCCTCCAGGGAAGCCCATTTTGCCCCGGCCACTTCAGATTCCTGAAATGTCAGATCCTCCGGATCCACATCAGCCGTGACGGCGTAGAAATCGTCAAACCCGCGCTCATAGTTGATGCTGAAATGCGGCCGGACATCCCGAAGATTCAGCCGCAGGCCGATCTCCTCCATGGTTTCCCTTTCTGCGGCCTGCCAGCTTTCCTCTCCGGCCAGAGCGCTCCCGCCGGCGCTGACATCCCACAGATCCGGCCAGGCATGTTTTTCATGGCATCGCTTCTGAATCAGCATCCTTCCCTCCCGGTTGAAGATGCCTACATGGACGATCAGGTGATACCTTTCATTGCCCCAGGAATTCTCCCGTAAAACGGTTTTCCCGGTTCTCTGCCGGTTCACATCGTACACATCCCACACTTCCGGCATACAATACTCCCTTCCGGGAGACAGAGAACCGTCCTCTGTCTCTCCTGTTGATATTTCACCTGTTTTCAGAGATTTTTCTCCCTTTCAGTTCATTCTTCCCGAAGACGACGGGTGAGGGTTGTATACCGGCGGGCTTCATGGTCATTCTCTACCATCGCCTGAATCACGCCCTCCGTGCCGACCAGCACCACGAGGTTTTTCGCCCGGGTCAGGGCGGTGTAGAAGAGGTTCCGGGTCAGCAGCATGGAAGGACCCCCGGTGACCGGCAGGATGACCACCGGAAACTCGCTGCCCTGGCTTTTGTGCACCGAAAGGCAGTAGGCCAGGCTCAGATCCTCCAGATCCCCGGATTCATACAGCACCTCCCGGTTCTCATCGAAGCGAACGGTGAGACTGTGCTCCCCGGGATCCGCCTGAATCACGAAACCGATATCGCCGTTGAAAACACCGGAACCGTCCTCCCATCCGGAGGCGGTTTTTTTATGCCAGATCAGATCGTAGTTGTTCCGGGTCTGGATAACCTTGTCCCCAAGGCGGAAAACCGTTTCTCCCCAGGAAATCTCCGGGGAGGACCGGGAGGCGGGATTGAGCGCCTCCTGCAGAAGCAGGTTGAGATTCAGGACGCCGCATTCTCCCTTCTTGGAGGGGGCGAGCACCTGAATGTTCCGCGCGGAGAGAAAGGCAGCCTCCCGGGGACTGTATCCCAGATATCCCGGCAGACGGTCCCGGGCCAGAGCGACAATGGCGGAGGCGGCCTCCCGGAGCAGGGGTTTCCGCTCAAAGAAAAAGTCCGTTCCCTTCTCATTCAGCAGGGGCATCTTTCCCTGGTTGATCAGATGGGCATTGAGCACGATGCGGCTCTGCTCTCCCTGACGGAAAATATCCGTCAGGCGGACACAGGGGACCCGGCCGCTTTCGAGGATATCCCCCAGCACGTTTCCCGCGCCGACGGAGGGCAGCTGATCCGCGTCCCCGACGAGGATCAGGCGTGTGCCCGGGGCGACGGCGCGCAGCAGCGCCCGCATCAGCGACAGATCGATCATGGAGGCTTCATCCGCGATGACGCAGTCCGCCTCCAGAGGGTTCTCCACACCGCGGGCAAAGGCCCCCTCCTCCCCGCTGAATTCCAGCAGGCGGTGAATGGTTCTGGCCTCGGCGCCGGTGGCTTCCGCCATGCGCTTGGCTGCCCGGCCCGTCGGGGCGCAGAGCAGCGTTTCGTTTTCTTCAGAGAGCAGGGAAAGAATGCAGTTGATAATGGTCGTCTTGCCCGTGCCGGGGCCGCCGGTGATCACGAAAACCCCCGTTTCCAGCGCCTGGACAATCGCCTCCCTCTGCCGCGGGGAAAAGGTGATGCCATGCTCCCTTTCAAAGCGGGAAATGGCTTTGCCGGCCTGCGGGTACGCTCCCGGATGGACGGCGGCCATCAGCTCATGGATGCGAAGCGCAACCTCCGCCTCGGCCCTGTAGTACCGGGCAAGATAAATCCGGCGGGAGGAGCTTTCCTCCTCCGTCTCCGCAACCAGCTCCCGGGAGAACAGAAGGCGGGTCAGGGCGGGCGCGCATTTTTCGGCGGAGACCTGCAGCAGCGCCGCGGCCTGACCGATCAGCTCCTCCTCCGGCAGGTAGCAGTGCCCCAAACCGGCGGCGGCTTCCTCCATCAGGTATTTCAGGGCGCAGCCGATCCGTTCCTCACCGTCCGGCGCGATGCCCAGAGAGAGACCGATCCGGTCCGCCGTCCGGAAGCCGACGCCCTCCAGATCGTCGCAGAGCTGGTAGGGGTTCCGCTGCACGACCTCCCGGGTTCTGTCCCCGTAGTGCTGGCTGATTTTGACCGCGAGAGGGGCGGGGATGCCGTAGGACTGCAGAAAGATGATGGCCTGGCGGGTTCCCTGCTGCTCGGCGAAGCTTTCCGCGATCATCCGCGCCCGCTTCGGCCCGATGCCGGGAATCTCCGTCAGCCGGTGAGGATAATCGGCCAGAATCGCCATGGTTTCCTCGCCGAAATGCTCCACGATCAGCCTCGCGGTGGACGGGCCGACCCCCCGGACCGCGCCCCCGGCGAGATAACGCTCGATGCCCAGCAGGGTGGTGGGCAGCCGGACCTCGCAGGAAGCGCACTTGAATTGTCTGCCGTAGGAGGGGTGCTCCACCCAGCTTCCGGTGAAGACCGCCTGCTCCCCCGGATTCAGCTCCGGAAGTGCGCCGACCACCGCGCACTCATTTCGCCCCGCACGCACGGAAAGCACGGAATACCCGTTTTCCGGATTCCGGAAAATGGTGCCCAGGATGACAGCCTCCAGACTTTCCATGCGATGCCTCCCGCCTTTCGCCGACCTTCGGCTCCCATTCTACCATAAATGCGGGAAAGCAGCCACAGCGAAAAAGGCCGGGCTTTCCGGCTGATTTCGTCTATTGTCACGGTAAAAAAGGTCTGGTATAATCAAAAGGCATTACCGGGGAAGGAAGTGTTTCAGATGGATTTTCTGCAGACTCTGCTGGTCTATATGGCCGCGACGCTGACGATCGCCGTGGAGAGTACGTCCACTCCTTCGGTGACGCCCGTGCCGACGCCGTCGCCCGAGCCGACTGCCGCAGCGGTGGAAACCGTGTCCGAAATTCCTTCTCTTGCGCCGACAGCCACCCCGACGGCGACGGTTTCCGTGACGCCGGTTCCCGTGCCGACCATTACGCCGAACAGGGCGTACCGGAACCTGAAAATGGGGGACCGGGGGGCGGAGGTGAAGCGGCTCCAGGAGCGGCTGATTGAGCTTGGATACATGCCGGAGGGAACCGCGGACGGCGCGTACGGCGGACAGACCAGGACGGCCGTCCGGCGCTTCCAGTACTATAATGGGCTGACGGTGGACGGCATTGCGGGCCGGGCGACGCAGACCAATCTGTTCGAGAATCCGGATGCCGCAAGATATCCCGGAGAAACGACCCCTGCTCCCACGGCGGAGGAGACCCCGGAGGCAGCCGAAACGGCGGAAGCCCCGGTTACGGCGGAGCCAAAGCCCACGCAGGCGCCGGATCCGACGGTGACTCCCGTCACGGTATCCGCCCGGCCGGAGCAGACGGAGGCTCCTGCCGCGGAGGAGACGACAGCGGTTCCGGAGGAAAGCGCTTCTCCCGCCGCAGAGGAGACGGCTGAGGCCCCCGGGGTAAGCCCTTCTCCCGCCGCGGAGGAGACGGAGCAGGCCTCCGCGGAAAATACGACCCCCGCGGGAAAGGAAGAGCCTTCTGAGACGCCGGCCCCCGGCCCGGAAGGAACCGAGCTGGTGGAAAACGTCGATCTGGACGCGCAGGAGGTCACGCCTTCCCCCCTGCCCACGGAGGAGCCGGAGGAGCTGATCTTTGAGGACGTGGCCGGATGGGTTGTGCTCAATGACAGCGGAGAGAGCATGCAGTGGACGGAGATGGAGGACGGGGTGCCCGTGGTCCGTTCCCCGCGGCTGCAGAGAAGGGACGAGGATATCCGGGTGAGTCTGGACGATCTGTGCAGGAGCGTGGAGAGCTGGACGCTGACGGATGACGGGGATTCCCTGCTGCTGGAGGCACAGGGCTTTACCCTGGCGCTGATGAACGAGAAGACCGGGTTCGCCGCGGCAGTGGACGGAATCGAAATGATGACGGAGAACGGGGACTTTGATTTCCGGGAGGGGCATTTCATTCGCGCCAACTTCCTGGCCAGGGCGCTGGACGGTTCCTGGGAGTGGGATCAGGAGGAGGAGACGCTGATGCTCCGGATCCCCCAGAAGAACCCGGCCCTCTATTCCGACTGAACCGGAGAGCCTTCGGGTTTTCAAGGGGCGAAGGGTTGCCGAAACCGACGAATCCGTGTATAATGCGGGAATCCGGAAGAGAAAGCGAGGTGTACCCGGATGAAGACGGTTCAGATCAGGCTGAGTCTGGTGGAAAATGTGAACAGATTCGTCAATATCGTGGGTCGTTACCCCTTTGACATGGATCTCAGGGCAGGAAGGCACGTGGTGGATGCGAAATCCATCCTCGGGATTTTTTCCCTGGATCTGAGCAGGCCGATCACCCTTGAGATTTACCAGGACGACTGCGGGGATCTGCTGCAGGAGATCCAGCCCTTTGTGACGGAAGAGACCTGAATTCCGCACATTTAAGTTGCGAAGAACAAGGAAAAGCCGGAAAAACACGAACTTTCCGGGCTGATTTGCTTGCAATATTCGCAGTTTATGGTACAATAACCTCCGGCCATCCCGGCCGGAGGTTTTGTTATGCCGGGAAAAGGCAGGCCGCAAGGAGGAACCCATGGAAAAGATCCGCCGCAATGAGCGCATGAGCGTGATGATGAGAATTCTGACCGGTGCACCGGGGAAGATGTTTACGCTCAATCAGTTCTGTGAGCTTTTCGGCGCGGCCAAATCGACGATGAGCGAGGATATTGACGCACTCCGGAAGGTGGTGCGGGATTTTGATCTGGGCGAGGTGGAAACCGTGACCGGCGCCGCGGGCGGCGTTCTGTACCGCCCCAGGAGAAGCCGGGCTTCGGCCGGCGCCTTCATCGGGGAGCTGTGCAGAAGACTGAGCGGGACCGAGCGCGTGCTGCCGGGGAATTTCCTGTATTATTCCGACATCCTTTCCACTCCGGAGACGGTCAACCGCATGGGGGAAATCATGGCGACGGAGTTCAGCGCGGAACGGCCGGATTTTGTCCTGACCATGGAAACTAAGGGAATCCCCGTGGCCTTTGCCACGGCCAACGCGCTGGGCGTTCCGCTGGTGATTGCCCGCCACAGCTCGAAGGTCTATGAGGGATCGGCCGTGAACATCAACTATGTTTCGGGCTCCGGCAACATCGAAACCATGAGCCTGAGCCGCAGGGCGGTGCGGGAGAACCAGCAGGCGCTGATTGTGGACGACTTCCTCCGGGGCGGCGGAACGGCCCGGGGCATGGTGGAGCTGATGAGGGAATTCAACGTGTCGGTGGTTGGCATGGCCTTCGTGATGTCCACCCTGAAGCCGGAAAAGAAGAAAATCAGCGGGGAGAAGAGCCTGATGACGATGGACGTGATTCCGGGCGACCCCCCGGAGGCTGTCGTCCGGGCCTCGGACTGGCTGAACGGCTGAGCGGGCGCGGAGAAGACGCCCGAACCCGCTGAATTTGCAATGTATATCCGGTTGTGTTAAAATCAGGGGTAATCCGTTTGGAAAGGAGCGTACCCCCCCCTTGTATCAGATGACACCGCCCCAGCCGATTCAGCCCATGGCGCCGCAGCCGGAGGGCCCGCGCCGCCTGAGCGTCGCGCAGATCGCGCTGATCGCGGCCGTGGTGGGATTTGTGATCTGGTATCTGGTGACAGCGCTGACGCCGGAGGCCGAGCGCTTCGGAACGATCGGCGCGGGTACCCGCGGGACCCGGTATACGGGAGACTGCCTGCTGATCCGGGATGAGACGCCCTACGACGCGGAGGGACTGACCAGCATTCATTACCGGGCGGAAGAAGGCGCCATGGTCTACCGGGGGACACCGATCTGCGATGTCTACTCCTCCGGATTCAGCACCCGCGAGATGATCACGCTGCAGGACTACCGGGATCAGATCAAGGAATACCAGCTCAAGCTGCTCCGGGCGGAAATTGCCACCGACGCCCGCATGGAAAAGCTGGAAAGCGATGTCATGACCCGGGCCAGGGAGGTCCGCGCCATCGTGGGCGGAGCCCGAGGAAACATGAACAATCTGGAGAGCCTCCTGGCGACGGCCATCCAGGCGAGACAGAGCTACCTGAAGCAGAAGTACAGCGAGGATCAGCGCATGACCCGGCTCTACGATGACGAACAGAGCCAGATGCAGCGGATCAGCTCCTGGACGAAGCAGTATGCCGCCATGGCGGAAGGCATTGTCAGCTTTTATTCCGACGGATATGAATACGGACTGACCGTGAACAACTACGATCAGTTTACCCCGGCCCAGGTACGGTCCATGCTCAACGGAAACAAACCGGAGCAGACCGCGCGGCAGAAGGGAAAGACGACCATTTACCGGATGGTCCGGGAGGGGTACTGGTATGTGCTGATGATGGTCCGGGACAGCAACTGGAACCCGGAGGAGGGCAGGGTATACGATCTGAAGCTGGAAAGCTTCCGGGATACAAAGGTTCGGGCCAGAGTGGTTTCCTTTACGCGCAGCGGCGGAGAACTGGTGGTTCGGCTGGCGGTGCAGGACCAGGTCAAGCCGATTCTGTATATCCGGACCTGTTCCGGCGAGCTGGGAGACAGCGTTTCCACCCTGACGGTTCCCTCCAGAGCCATTTACTATCAGGACAACATGGCCGGGGTGGTCGTCGTGGACGGGCAGTATCAGACCTTTATTCCGGTGAATATTCTGGAGACGCGGGACGGAGTGACCTTCATCTCAGCCATCCAGCAGGGGGTTCTGGCAGAGGGACAGACGGTCCGCCTGTTCTGAGCGCGGCCGGACCTGGGAGGAGGAAGACGGAAGTATGGGATGGAAAGACCTGCAGGCGCGGGTCAGGAAGCTTTTCGGAGGAACGGCGAACAGCTCCTCCAGAAGACCGGACGGCGGCACCAGCTGCTACCGGCCGATTCAGAGAAGAAACCGGCAGGAGGAGAGCCTGGCCAGGGAAAAAGCCGCTGAATACGCGGCAGGACAGCCCCAGACTCCCTATGCGCATACCGGCTTTACAGGCATGAATCCCCCCATGACAGGCCGGGTTCCGGTGCAGAGCACGCTGACGGGAGAGCCCGGCGGATTCGGAGCACCCCGGCAGGGCAATCAGACCGGGTATGTCCGTCCGGGGCAGTTTCCCCCGACGGAGCCGGCCTATTCCTCCGCGGGCCCGGACAATATTGCCTACATGCCGGGCGTAGCCATGGCGGAGACGGGAAACAGCTTCACGCATGTGGAGCATATCATGGCGATCACCTCGCTGCAGAGCTGCTACGAGGCGATTGAATGCATGAAGAACGGGGAGACGCTGATTGTGACGCTGGATGTCCTGGGCAGCGAGAGCGAAAGCATCCGGTGCCAGGATATGCTGGCCGGCGCCGCCTTTACGCTGCAGTGCACCGTCCGGAATCTTCCGGGCGTGGGCGTCGTGGTGATTGCGCCCGCCGGGGTAAAAATCCTGCCGGAGCAGCAGACCAGGCGGTATGAGAGCCCTGAAGTCTACGGAGCGCCGATTCCGCCGGCGGAGGAATACGGTGCGCCGCGGGAACGCAGAGTCAGCCGCAACAGCTTCGGATGGGACCGGGCCGCCGCAGGCGGGCCGGGCGTGAACCCCTATACGGGAAGCATGCCGGCCGCTGCCGGCAGCTACGGCGCCTACGGCGGGTACTGAGAGGGCCTTCAGAACGGTGAAGCCCCCGCGGAAGCCGGAGAGGACGGTTTCAATTTCTAAAACGGATCGACGCCCGGAAAAGGGCTTGCAGAATCAATAAAGACCGAAAGGAGCAGGCAGAGATGGAAAGGGTAACGGTGGATCTGATCAGCACGAAGGAGTTTCCCAGGGTAAACAAAGGATACGATCCGAAGGAAGTGGACGAATTCCTGGACGACATCTGCGACGAAATGGAGCGGATGGAGGCGGAAATCAAGGATCTGCGCCAGCAGACGGCCAGCGTACGGCCGGCGCCGGCGCCGGCTCCCGCTGCGGCAAATCAGGAACCGGACGAGGAGATTACCAGCCAGTTCCGGGAGATCCTGACCACGGCCCAGCAGGTCAAGGAGGAGACGATCCGCAAGGCGAAGGAGGACGCGGAAGCGATCCGGGCCAAGGCGGAGGCAGAAGCAACCGAGCGGCTGGACGGGCTGAACGAGGAGCGGGATGCGCTGACGAAGCAGATCACCGAGCTGAAGGCGACCGCGGCCAATTACCGCCAGCAGTTTGAGCAGCTGCTGCAGGCTCAGCAGGAAGCGCTGGAAAAGGCGACCAATCTGTTCTGAGCGGAGCCGGATCCGGAAGAAGGATCGCCTTAAAAAGCGGAGGAGGAACAGGGAATGTTTGGACACAGACCGGACGGGCGGAGGCTGAAGGGAATTGATCCCATCGTGCAGATCACGCCCTATCTGATGCCCATGCGCTGCGACGCGCAGGTTTTTCTGGAGCACAAGCTGGATTACGAGATGCTGTCCCGGTATATCGCGCGCAAAGCCGTGGACGGGGAGAAGATCACCTTCATGCAGCTGATCGTCGCCGCTTATGTACGCGGCGTAAGCCAGCATCCGGAGATCAACCGCTTCATCAAAAACAAGCAGTATTATGCCCGGAACAATCTTTCGGTATCCTTCACGCTGCTGAAGGACAGCCAGAATCACGACAGCTCGGAATCCACGGTTCGCATCGAGTTTGACCCTTCGGATACGCTGTTTGACGTCCGGGACCGGATGGTGGCTGCCGTGGAGGCCAACCGGGGAGAAAGCTCGGAAGGGGATCCCTTTGTGGATAAGCTGGCCGGAGGCGTGCTTTCGGTTCCCGGGCTGGCGAGCCTGGTGGTCGGGGTGGTCCGGCTGCTGGACCGGTACGGGATTGCGCCGAAGGTGCTGATGAAGGAGCTTCCCTTCTACAGCAGCATGTTCATCACCAACAACGCGTCCATCGGGCTGCACCATGTGTGGCACCATATCTATAATTTCGGAAACGTCAGCGCGTTTTTCGGCATGGGAAGCGTGCTGAAGGAGGCAACGGTGGATGCGGACGGAAAGGTTCGGATGAAAAGGTGGCTTCCCATCGGCGTCACGGTGGACGAGCGAGTCACCTCCGGAGCACACTACGCCGCCTTCTTTGCGGACGTGGTCCGGTGCCTGAACCATCCGGAGATGATGGAAACGCCGCCGGAGAGCGTCCGGTACGACAAGGACATGGAGTACCATGTGCCCAGAATCAAATAAAAAAGGCGGGAGAGCGAAATGAAACGCTCTCCCGTTTTCGGCTTTCAGGCGGGATGATCGGGGGCTCAGACAAAGCTGT
Source organism: uncultured Eubacteriales bacterium (assembly GCA_902778055.1). Lineage (GTDB taxonomy): Bacteria > Bacillota > Clostridia > Christensenellales > Aristaeellaceae > Aristaeella. The sequence continues at coordinate 239,796 of CACYWL010000003.1, forward strand.
CCTCCCGGTTGAAGGACGGAATAAAATCCGGATCCGCCGCCTCCGGCTCCTGCAGGAAGCCGGGGAGATCAAGCGCCAGCATGTGATCCCGAACCCGGCGGTATTCCCTTTCCGTCACCCGGCGGTCCAACCCGGGGACGGTCACGCCGTTGCAGGGAAGATACTGCCGCATCAGGCTGACCGGCGTTCCGGGCGGGAGATAATCCCTCACCCAGGTCAGCAGCTTGAGGCTCTCCCCGGTCAGGGAGGGGAGAATGAGGTGACGGATCAGGGTTCCCCGGGTCATGATCCCCTGTTCGTTGTAGACGGGAGTGCCTGTCTGACGGCACATTTCGAGGATGGCCCGGGAGGCCGTATCAAAATAATCCGGCGCCCGGGCGCAGAGGGCTCCCGCGCGGGAGGACCAGTGCTTCAGATCCGGCAGATACACATCGATGACGCCCTCGAGCAAGCGAAGGGTTTCCAGGGATTCATAGCCGGAGGTATTCCAGACCAGGGGCAGCGCCGGGCGGTAGATGGAAAGCGCCTCCAGAATCCGGGGAACGAAGGGCGTCCCGGTGATGAAGGAGATCGACTGCATGCCCAGGGCTTCCAGACGCTTCAGACTGGCGGCCAGCTCCGCGGGGGAAAAGAGACGGCCGCGGTTCCCGTGGGAAATCTCCCCGTTCTGACAGTAGACACAGCGCAGCGTGCAGCCGGAGAAAAAAACAGCTCCGGTTCCCCGGACGCCGGAAATGGGCGGCTCCTCCCAGAGATGCGGCGCGATGCGCGCGATCAGCATCTCTTCACCCAGCCCGCAGAATCCCCTTGCAGAGGAGCGATCCACTCCGCAGGCGCGGGGGCAGAGCGTACAGCGCAAGCTTGTCACCTTCCTTCCGTCCCATTATAGACGGTTCCGGAAACGGAGGCAAGCCGGGAAAATGCAGAGACTTGTGAGGAGAATCATTTCGATATATAATATCATACTGAGCTATCATAGATCTGAAGGAAACCGCCGGAAAGCCGGCGCCCGCGGAACGCCGGAGCGAAACCCCGGCTGAAAAGGGAAAACAAAGGAGCAAAGGCATTGAGCGATCGGATTTATACGGAAGAAAGAGAAAAGACGGAAAAGAGACCGGAGGAGGACGTCCGGGAAAGGGAGATCCCGACGGGCACCGGAGAGGAGACGCCCCACCGCCGCAGGCGGGCGGATAAATACCGGGAGGAGGAAGCCGCGGAGCCCCACCGTCCCGGGAGGGGACTGACCGCCATGGAGGAGGCCAGCGAAACGGCCCGGGAGGTGGCTCAGCGCTACCGGCAGCAGAACCTCGCATCGGAGGAAACCCGGCGCGTGGCGGCGCGGCCGGATCAGGGAGGGGACGCCCGGATGGCTCAGCGGACCGGCCGGGGACCCTCCGAGCAGGTGGGGTATGCCCCCGGCCGCATGGGCATGAGCGCCGCGGACCGGGCGAGAATGAGCGAACAGGGCCGGGCCAGACTGCGGCAGGAGAGCCGGGAGGGATCCGCGGCCGGACGGCCGCGTCCTTCACTGCAGGATGCGCCCTACGGCCGGGATCCGAGACAGAGCGTTCGGCCGATTCCGCAGGAGGAACGGAAGAGAAAATCCGCCGGGAGGCGGATCCTGATTCTACTGCTGGCTGTGATTCTGGTGATTGCCGCTGCGGGAGCGGCCCTGCTGCTGGTTCCCGACGCCGGACCGCTGAACCCGGTGAAGCAGGGATTGCACAGCCTGACCGGCTGGAAACAGACCCCCGCGGCGCTGGCCTTTACGGTCAGCTGGCCGGAAGGGGACGGCATTCCGTCCTCCGTGGACTTCGCGGCGACGACCGGAAAGGGTGTGACCGGGGTCCGCGTACGCACGGCGGCCGGAGAACTGACCGCCGTGGACTGGCAGATGACGGAGAAGGACGGAGAAACCCTCTGGCAGGGGACCTGGTCGCCGGAAAACGCCTACTCCGGATTGGTCACGCTGGAAATCGAAAGCGGCGCGGAATGGAGGCAGACGGAGCACAGCGCGCAGGTGCAGGTGAGCCCTGCGGGCCCCAAGACGGAAACGCCGGAGGAGAAGCTGCCGGTTGTTTTCGCGACGGAAACGCCTTCGGCTGAGGTGACGGAAGCTCCGCCGGAAGCGGAAAACACGGAAGCAGAACCGGCTGAGGAAACGGAACAGCCTGAGGAAACAGAACTGCCCGAGGAAACGGAGCAGCCTGAGGAAACCGAGCCGGCGGCGGAGGAGACGGAGATTCCGGAGGAAACGGAAGCCCCGGCGGAGGAACAGGAGGCTGGCCGGGAAAGCCCCGATCCGGATGATCCGGAGCAATCAGGCGCTGAAGCCGTGGCAGAGGAGACTCCCGAAACGCCGGAGGAGAATCCGCCGGAGACGGCCGCCGAACCGGAAGGAACGGACGGAGCCGGGGCAGCGGCTGAAAACGGCGAGGAGGCAGACGGGGAAACGGCGGAAGCTCCCGCGCGCCCCATGCTGACCGCTTCCGCCGGAGAAGGCGCGGATCCTTCGGTGATCGCGTCCACGGTCATTTACAACGGAACGAAAAAGGTGGCGGAATACGCCCGGTCCGACAAGGAAAAAATCCATATGCCCGTGCTGGACGAGTATACAAAGCAGAAAATCGGAGTACTGACCTTCCGGACGGATGCCTTCCGCCAGAATGCGGCGGTCGGAAACGTCCGCGGGCTGAACAGCCTGGAGCTGGCCTGGACCGCGGAGGCCGGGAGCGTTAAGGGCGCCGGACAGACCTATTACGGGCTCGGCTGGGTGGGTCAGCCGGCCATCGTAAAATGGAGCAAGCAGGTTCGCGAACAGAGTGAAATGTATGATGCCAAGAAAGAGAAAACCGGGCTGAAGGAGGTCATTGCCTGCGGACTGGACGGAAGGATCTATTTCCTGGATCTCGAGGACGGAACGCCCACCCGGAACTCCATCAAGCTGGGATACCCCATGAAGGCGGCTCCGAGCGTTCATCCCGGCGGAGCGCCCTACATGACGGTGGGCCAGTTTGCGCGGAAGATGGCCGGGCATACCGGAACAATCGGACTGCGCCAGTACAATCTCTATATGCAGAAGGAGCTGAGCCTGATCGACGGCATGGACGGAAAGAACAACCGCCCGTACAACCAGGTGGGTTCCTTTGAGACGTCGGCGCTGATTGACCGGACCAGCGGCTGCATGATTACCGCATCCACAAACGGCATGCTGTACCTGATCAACCTGAACTCCGAGTTTGACTACAATGCGGGAACCTACACCCAGAGTCCGACGACCGTTGTCATGAAGACGAAGGCCAAGGGAGAAAAGGACGCGTCCACGGCCGTGGAGGCTTCCGTGGCCATGTATGACCACTACGTGTACTATGCCGATCTGGGCGGCTTCCTGCGGTGCGTGGATACGAACACGCTGAGCACGGTCTGGGCGGTTTCCCTCGGGGATGCGGTGGAATCCACCCCCGCCTTGGACTGGCATGGGCAGACGGGACTGGATCTGTATGCGGCCACGCTGCTGTCCGCCCGGAAGAAGGGAGACGCGGAGGTTCGATGCCTGGACGCGCTGACCGGAGAGGTTCGCTGGACGGCTGCCTTCGGCGTGAAAAAGGACACCAAGAACAAAACGGTCAGCGGATTCCGGGCTTCCCCCGTGGTGGGGCAGAACGGCCTGAGCGACTATGTCTACTACACGGTCAACAACCTGAGCCCGGAAGGGCAGGAGCAGCTGGGAGTCGGGGAAAGCACGGCGGCGCTGGTGGCCCTGAACAAATCCGACGGGCAGGTGGCCTGGGCCGTCGGGTTGACCGGCCGGGGCTATTCCTCCCCGGTGGCCGTCTATGACAAGGAAGGCCGGGGCGCGGTCATTCAGTGCGCCGGAGACGGCAGCGTCCGGATGCTGGACGGGCTGACCGGCAGGGAACTGGCCTCCCTGGAGATCGACGGCGCCATCGAGGCGAGTCCGGCGGTTTATGACGGAACGCTGGTGATCGGGACCTCGGAAAGGAACAAGAACAACATTTACGGCATCCGGATTGAGTAGAGGAAGACGGACAGAGCCCGCGCAGAGGGGTCATCCCATTGGGCAGGAGGAGGAAGACATGGCAAAATACCTGGTGGCACTGGATCAGGGAACAACCAGCTCCCGAGCGGTTATCTTTTCGGAGGAGGGAGTGATTGTCGCCTCCCACGCGGTGGAATTTCCGCAGCATTATCCTCACCCGGGGTGGGTGGAGCACGATCCGGAGGATATCCTGGACAGCCAGGTAACCGCGCTGAAGGAGGCGGTTCATCTGAGCGGAATCGATCCGGGGGACATCGCAGCCATCGGTCTGACCAACCAGCGGGAGACCACTTTCCTCTGGGATCGGCAGACCGGAAAATGTGTAGGCAACGCCATTGTCTGGCAGTGCCGCCGTACCTCCCAGATCGTCGAGCAGCTGACGGCGGACGGATACGGAGAGATGATCCGGGAAAAAACAGGCCTGATTCCGGACGCGTATTTTTCCGGTACAAAGCTGAAATGGCTGCTGGATTATTACAATCTGCATGAGAAGGCGGAGCGGGGAGAGCTGTGCTTTGGAACGGTGGATACCTTCCTCTGCTGGAATCTGCTGATCGGCCGGCCGCATGTGACGGACGCGACGAATGCGGGACGGACCATGCTGTTCAACCTGAAAACTCAGGACTGGGACGACGAGCTGCTGGAGCTGCTGCAGATTCCGCGGGCCTGCCTGCCCCGGGTGGTCGATTCTTCGGGCCTGATCGGCATGCTGGATCCGGCCATTCTCGGCCGGCCGATCCCGGTGACCGGCATGGCAGGCGATCAGCATGCCAGCCTGTTCGGACAGGCCTGCTGGAAGGTGGGGGACGTCAAGAACACCTACGGAACGGGCTGCTTCATGCTCATGAACACCGGGGACCAGCCGGTGCGGAGCCGGAACGGGCTGCTGACCACCATGGCCTGGCGAATCGGCGGAAAGCCGGTTTATGCGCTGGAGGGCAGCGTGTTCATGGGCGGCGCCACGATCCAGTGGCTGCGGGATGAGATGAAAATGATTACCCGCGCCTCGGAAAGCGAAAGCCTGGCGGAGAGCATCCCCGGTACGGGCGGCGTCTACCTGGTGCCGGCCATGACCGGGCTGGGCGCGCCCTGGTGGGACATGTATTCCCGGGGAACGCTGGTGGGCATGACCCGGGGAACCGGCCGGGCGCATATTGTCCGGGCGGCGCTGGAGGCGATTGCCTATCAGAGCGAGGACCTGATGCAGGCCATGATCCGGGATTCCGGACAGAAGCCGGAGCACCTGCAGGTGGACGGCGGTGCCAGTGCCAACGCCTTCCTGATGCAGTTTCAGGCGGATATCAGCCAGATTCCCGTCGTGCGGCCCCGGGTGCTGGAGACGACGGCTCTGGGCGCGGCCCTGCTGGCCGGGCTGGGATGCGGGCTGTATCGGAGCACGGAGGAGATGGCCGGCCTCTGGCAGAAGGATCTTGAATTCACGCCCCGTATGGATGAGGCCACGCGGCGCCTGCAGCTCCGCGGATGGCACCGGGCGGTCGAGCGGGCCAGGGACTGGGCGGAACACTGACGGAAAAACGGAAAGGATACATTCCTTCTGTTGCATTCCCGGCGAAAAAACGGATTTAATAAGGCTGTCAGGGACAGAAAAGAAAGATCGGAGCGGAAGAGGTGAATACGCATATGCGTGAATCCGGCGAGATGTATCTGGAAACCATTCTGGTGCTGAAAAGCAAAAAACATACGGTCCGCGCGATCGACGTGGCGGAGGAGATGGAGCTTTCCCGCCCCTCCGTGAGCAGGGGCATGGCCAAGCTGCGGGAGGCGGGCTGCATCACCGTGGAGCCGGACGGCAATCTGCTTTTTACAGAGAAGGGAAAGGCTATCGCCGAGAAAATCTATGAGCGGCATCAGGTGCTCAGCAACCTGTTCAGAAAGCTCGGTGTTTCCGAGAAGAATGCCACGGAGGACGCCTGCCGGATTGAGCATGTGGTCAGCGATGAAACCTTTGCCGCACTGAAGACCTGCGAGAAGATGATCGGCTGACAGCCGGAGGATGAATACAGCAGCTGCTTTCCGAAAATGAAAAGCAGCTGAATTTTAGTTGAAAAAAACAGAAATTGTCTTTCTTTGACCAAAGAAATGTGGTAAACTATATCTGCTTCCGCGGAAAGAAACCGAAGCGCGGGACAGGGAGGCAGTCATGTTTGAAAACAACGGGGACAACAAGGCCAGACGGCCGCTGATATTTTATGTCGTGATCGTGACGACGATCATTCTGCTGCTGAATGCCTTTATCTTTCCGATGATGCTGGCCCGGCAGATCCAGGTGATCGGATACAGTGATTTTCTGAAATGGGTGGATGAAGGCCGGGTGACGGAGGTGAGCCTGACCCAGGATGCGGATCAGATTATCTTCGTGGCCCGGAATGATCAGGGGCAGGAGGAGCTGTACAAGACGGCCGTTTTTCCGGATGAAGGGCTGATTTCCCGGCTCCAGGCTGCCAACATCCGCTTCAGTGCGGAGATTCCGACGCAGAACAATTCCCTGCTGAGCTTCCTGTTCAGCTGGATCCTGCCGATCGCGATCTTCGTGGGACTGGGCCGGCTGCTGAGCAATCAGCTCGGAAAGCGGATGGGCGGCGGCATGAACGCGCTCTCCTTCGGCAAGGCCAATGCGAAAATCGTGGCGGACAAGGAGACCGGCGTCACCTTTGCGGATGTGGCGGGCGAGGAGGAAGCGAAGGATGCCCTGAAGGAAATTGTGGACTTCCTGGAGCATCCGGACAAGTATGCCGGAATCGGTGCAAAGCTGCCCAAGGGAGCGCTGCTGGTCGGCCCTCCCGGGACGGGAAAAACGATGCTCGCCAAGGCGGTGGCCGGTGAAGCGAAGGTGCCGTTCTTTTCCATCTCCGGCTCCGAGTTCGTGGAGATGTTTGTCGGCATGGGCGCCGCCAAGGTCCGGGATCTGTTCCAGCAGGCGAATGAAAAGGCCCCGTGTATCGTTTTCATCGATGAAATCGATACCATCGGCAAGAAAAGGGACGGCGCGGGTGCCATCGGCGGCAACGACGAACGGGAACAGACGCTGAACCAGCTGCTGACGGAGATGGACGGCTTTGACGGGAAGAAGGGCGTCGTGATTCTGGCGGCGACCAACCGCCCGGAATCCCTGGATCCTGCGCTGCTCCGGCCCGGCCGGTTTGACCGGCGCATACCGGTGGAACTGCCGGACCTGCAGGGACGGGAGGCCATCCTTCAGGTGCACGCCCGGGCTGTCCGGTGCGGAACGGATATCGACCTGAAGGAAATTGCCCGGGCCACCTCCGGCGCCTCCGGGGCGGAGCTGGCGAATATTATCAACGAAGCCGCGCTGCGCGCGGTGCGGGTGGGCCGGAGCACGGTCTGTCAGGAGGACCTGATGGAGAGCGTGGAAACCGTGATTGCCGGCTATCAGAGAAAGAACGCCGTGCTGTCCGAGAACGAGAAGCGGATTGTTTCCTACCATGAGATCGGGCACGCCCTGGTGGCGGCCATGCAGACCCATTCCGCGCCGGTGACGAAAATCACCATCATCCCCAGGACCTCCGGAGCGCTGGGATATACCATGCAGGTGGATGAGGACGAGCATTACCTGATGAGCCGGGAGGAGCTGTTGAACAAGATTGTGACGCTGACCGGCGGACAGGCTGCGGAGCAGCTGATTTTCCACTCCATTACAACGGGTGCCTCCAACGATATCGAGAAGGCGACCCGGCTGGCCCGGGGGATGATTACCCGCTACGGCATGGGCGAGTTCGGCATGGTGGCCATGGAAACCGTCACCAACCAGTATCTGGGCGGGGATACGGCGCTGGCCTGCAGTCCCGCCTACTCCGAGAAAATCGATGCACAGGTGGTGGCGCTGGTAAAGCAGGCGCGGGAGAAGGCGGACCGGATCCTGCGGGAAAACGAGCCCAAGCTGCATGAGCTGGCGGCCTATCTGCTGAAGAAGGAGACCATCACCGGGGATGAATTCATGAGAATCCTCGGCGAAGAGCCTGCGAAGACAGGAGAGGCACCGGAGACCCAGACGCAGCCCGGGAAAGCCGGAGACGAAGCGGCCGTTCAGGCCTGACTGCAGACCGGGTAAAAAAGTGAAAAAAGGGCACCGCCGGGAGTCCGGCGGCGCTCTTTATTTCATCAGGAACTGGGACTTGGCTGGCCCGGCCTGACAGTGCGTGATGGCGCAGGCAATGGCGTCCGCGGCATCGTCCGGCTTTGGAATCGTGTCCATCTTCAGCAGCAGCTTCACCATCTGCTGGATCTGCTTCTTGTCGGCCTTGCCGTATCCGGTGACCGCCTGCTTGATCTGCATGGGCGTATACTCGTAAAGATTATCCGTGTATTCCGCAGCGGCGATAATGGCTGCGCCGCGGGCTGCGCCGACCATCAGCGCGGTGGTCACGTTCCGGGCGAAAAAAAGCTCTTCGAACGCCACGTCATCCGGCTGATAGATCTGCAGAAGATCCCGGACTCCCAGCTGCAGCGTCCGGAGACGGGTCTGCATGGGCACGCCGGCCTTGGTTTCCACACAGCCGTAGTTAATCAGCCGCATCCGGCTGCCCTGGCTTTCCACCACGCCCCAGCCCATGAGCGCGTAGCCGGGGTCTATTCCCAGTACAATCAACGCAAATGCTCCTTCCCTTCCGATCCCGCGCCTGAAAGGCGCGCGGAGAGAGGAGCCTGCGGTTCCGCCCCTCGCCCCGAGCCTTCCTGAGGATAATCGGGCGGGGAGGAAAAGTCAAGTTGACAGCCCCTTTTGATTCCGATAAAATGATTCCGCTTCCCCGGGGAAGCAGGTTTTGTTATGCCCGCGGAAGGATCATCGCATGAAAGCTCAATTCGGCGGCGGGCTTTCATGATACCCTGAGGCCGGTGCCGCACCGGAACGGGAAAGCATATGCGCGTGGACGGAAGAGAGCCTGATCAGCAGAGACCGGTGACCATTCAGACGGACTTTGTCCGCACCGCGGCAGGCAGCTGCCTGATTGCGACGGGGGGCACCCGGGTGATCTGCACGGCCAGCGTGGAGGATACGGTGCCCCCCTTCCTGAAGGGAAAGGGGCAGGGATGGGTTACGGCGGAATACGCCATGCTGCCCGCCTCGACAGGCACCCGGAAGAAACGGGACGGCGTGAAAAAGGACGGCCGGGGCGTGGAGATTCAGAGGCTGATCGGACGTGCTCTGCGGCAGGCGGTGGATCTGAAGGCGCTGGGCGAACGGACGATCACGCTGGACTGCGACGTGCTGGAGGCCGACGGGGGAACGCGCACCGCGTCCATCACCGGGGCGATGGTCGCTCTGACCTGCGCCGTGGATCGGCTGATGCGGGAGGGAAAGCTGCTGGCCTCCCCGCTTCGCCACCAGGTGGCTGCGATCTCCGCGGGGATCGTGGGAAGCACTCCCTGTCTGGATCTGTGCTATCAGGAGGACAGCCAGGCCCAGGTGGACATGAACTTCGTCATGAACGAAAAGGGCGAAATGATCGAGCTGCAGGGAACCGGCGAGGGCCGGGCCTTCAGCCGGAGCGAACTGGACCGGCTGCTGGAGTACGGCGAAAAGGGAATCCGGGAGCTGATGACCGCGCAGCGGGAAGCGCTGGGGGAACGCGCCGTTCATCTCTGTGCGAAGCCCGTGCTGCTGGCGGCCACGGGGAACGCCCATAAGCTGAAGGAGCTGCAGCACATCTTCGAGGATTCCTATACCGTTCTGCCCATGGCGGCGGCGGGCTTTACGGAAGATATTGACGAGACGGGCTCCACCTTTGCGGAGAACGCTGTTCTCAAGGCGGAGGCGGTCTGCGCGGCCACGGGGCTGCCGGCCATCGCCGATGACAGCGGACTGACGGTGAAGGCGCTGGGAGGCGAGCCCGGCGTGTATTCCGCGCGCTACGCCGGGGTGCACGGGGACGACGAGGCGAACAATGACCTGCTGCTTCGGAAGATGGAAGCCGTCACGGATCGGGAAGCCAGCTTCGTCTGCGCACTGGCGCTGAAGAGACCGGGGCAGGAGCCCCTGGTGGCAGAGGGAAGCTGCCCGGGCGTGATCCTGAGGGCCCGCCGCGGAAAGGGCGGCTTCGGATACGATCCGCTGTTTCTGTACGAACCGCTGGGAAAGACCTTTGCCGAGGTGAATGAGGAGGAGAAAAACGCCATCAGCCACCGGGCCAGGGCCTGCGAACGGATGAAGCAGATTCTCCGGGAGGATGCAGAGGAGTAAGGACCGGGAACGGACGGCGGCTTCGGGAAAAGCGGCCGGGGAACGGGGAAAGCCCGTTCCGGAGGGAACAGAATGTACGCGTTTATTGAGGGCCAGGTCTGTGAAAAGACCAACGGGAGCCTGGTGCTGCTGGCGGCCGGAGTGGGCTGGCAGATCAGCTGCTCCAACAATACCCTGCAGGCGGCGCCCGCCCAGGGAGAAACCATGCGGTGCTATACGGTGCTGAATGTCCGCGAGGATGCCATGGAGCTGTACGGCTTCGCGACGAAGGAGGAGAAACGGATGTTTCAGCAGCTGACCTCCGTCTCCGGCGTGGGCGCCAAAACCGCGCTGGGGCTGCTGGGGGCCATGCCGCTTCGGGATCTGAATCTGGCGATCCTTCTGGGGGACGTGAACGCGCTCGCCAGGGCTCCGGGAATCGGGAAGAAGACGGCGCAGCGGATTGCTCTGGAGCTGAAGGAGAAGGTGACCCAGGCGGATGTGTCCGCCCAGGCGGACGCGGCCGGCGGGGTGAGGGAGATCCCCGGGCCGGCGGGAGAGGCCGCGGAGGCGATTGAAGCGCTGACGGCCCTCGGGTATTCGGCCGCGGAGGCCAGGGACGCCGTGTCCCGGGTGAAGGATCAGAGCGACCGGGCCGAGGAGCTGATCCGTCTGGCGCTGAGAAATATGGCCACGCAGATTTGAGGAACTGAGGATGGATGAAGAACGCTTTGTAGCATCGGGATATCAGCCGGAGGACAGCGCGGTGGAGCAGACGCTCCGCCCCCATACACTGCGGGACTATGTGGGTCAGCAGGCGGTCAAGGACAGCCTGAGCATCTATATTCAGGCGGCTCTGTCCCGGCATGACGCGCTGGATCACATGCTGCTGTACGGACCGCCCGGCCTGGGGAAAACGACCCTGGCCTGTATTGTCGCGGCCGAAATGGGGCAGAGCATCCGGGTGACCAGCGGACCGGCCATCGAGCGGCCGGGGGATTTGGCCTCGATCCTCAGCAACCTGAATGCGGGGGATGTGCTGTTCATCGACGAGATTCACCGCCTTTCGCGCCAGGTGGAGGAGGTGCTCTATCCGGCGATGGAGGATTACGCGATTGACATCATGATCGGCAAGGGCCCCACCGCCAGGAGCATCCGGGTGGATCTGCCGAAGTTTACGCTGGTGGGCGCGACCACCCGGGCGGGTCAGCTTTCCGCGCCGCTCCGGGACCGCTTCGGCATGCTCTTCCGGCTGGAGATGTACTCGCCGGAGGATCTGAGCAAAATTGTGCGGCGCAGCGCGGGCATCCTGGGCGTGGACGCGGATGAGGACGGGCTGCTGGAGATCGCGCGGAGAAGCCGCGGCACGCCGAGAATCGCGAACCGGATGCTCAAGCGCGTCCGGGATTATGCCCAGGTCCGGGCCGGCGGACATATCAGCCGGGAGATTGCCCGGGAAGCACTGGTGCTGCTGGAGGTCGACGAGCTGGGCCTGGACAAGGTGGACCGGAATGTGCTGAGCTGCATGATGGACAAATTTGCAGGAGGTCCGGTCGGCCTGGATACGCTGGCGGCCACGACGGGGGAGGACGCAGTGACCATCGAGGATGTGTACGAGCCCTTCCTGATGCAGCTGGGCTTCATTCAGCGGACGCCCCGGGGACGGGTGTGCACCCCGCTGGCCTGGGCCCATATGAAGAAGCAGATGCCCTCCTCCGCGGGAGACCAGATGAAGATGGAAATCTGAGGCTTCCGCGGAAGCCTGGGGAAAACCGACAATGCGCAGCGGGACGGCACGCTCCCCGGAGGGAGAGGACCGGCCCGCTTTTGAGATGAGCCCGGAATGAAGGGAGGACGTCCGCATGAGAACCGCGGATTTTGATTACGAACTGCCGGAAAGGCTGATTGCCCAGACCCCTGTCGAGCCGAGGGATCATTCCCGGCTGCTGGTGGTGCATCGGAGGGACGGGAGCCTGGAGCACCGTCACTTTTACGATCTCCCGGAGTATCTCCGCCCGGGGGACGCGCTGGTGATCAACGAGACCCGGGTGATTCCCGCGCGGCTGCTGGGCGTCAAGGAGGAGACGGGCGTACCGGTGGAGGTGCTGCTGCTCCGGCGGGAAAACGCCACGGACTGGGAGGCTCTGGTGCGGCCGGGAAGGCGGCTGAAGCCGGGAACCGTCTGCTCCTTTGGAGAGGGACTGCTGCGGTGCGAGGTGCTGGAAAATGTAACGGAGACCGGCGGCCGAAGGGTGAGATTCCGGTACGAGGGCGTCTTTGAGGAGCTGCTGGACCGGCTGGGCGAGATGCCGCTTCCGCCCTACATCCATGAAAAGCTGGAGAATCCGGAAAGATATCAGACCGTGTACGCGAAGCAGGAGGGCTCGGCGGCCGCGCCGACCGCGGGCCTGCATTTTACGCCGGAGCTGCTGGAACGGATCCGGGAAAAGGGTATTCTGATCGTTCCCGTGCTGCTGCACGTCGGACTGGGCACCTTCCGGCCGGTGAAGGTGGAGAACGTGGAAACCCATGTGATGCACAGCGAATTCTGCCAGGTGACGCCGGAGGCGGCGGAGAAGCTGAACGCCGTTCGGAAAAACGGGGGAAGGATCGTCTGCGTCGGAACGACCTCGGTCCGGACCCTGGAAACCATGGCCTCGGAGGACGGGATGATTCATCCGGGCGCCGGGGAAACGCAGATTTTCATTTATCCCGGCGTAAAGATCCGGGCGGTGGACGCGCTGATCACCAACTTTCATCTGCCCCAGAGCACCCTGCTGATGCTGGTCAGCGCCTTCCTGGGCAGGGAGGAGGCGCTGCGGATCTACCGGGAAGCGGTCCGGCTGGAATACCGTTTTTTCTCCTTCGGGGACGCCATGCTGATCGACTGATCCGGACGGGATTCGCCGCCGGAGACAGCGATTTTACGGAACCCGGTCCCGAAGAAACGGGGCACCCCCGCAGCAAAGGGCGGATTGTCGAAAAATATTGTTGAATTTTTATCAATTTCGGGCTATAATTCCAGCTGTTCAATCTCATATTATTTCGGCACTGACTGGAGGCGTCCATGAAAAACTCCAATGAGCTGTGTCATCCCTTGAGTTTGCCTTTTGCCTGCGATGAAATTGATTCCGGAAGCGCACAGCATCCGGAGGAGCCCCTGTCCTGTTATTTTACCGAGATCCTTCTCGTCCGGGAAGGATGCGTCCGCGCCGTTCTGAACGGGGAGGAAAGAAAACTTCTTCCGGGCGAGACGGCGATCTTCTGTCCCGGCGTGCCGCATCGGGCGGTTCCGGAGGAGGGAACGCGCTTTGACCTGCTCCGGATGGATCCGGACCGGCTTCCGGAGCAGCCGACCTACGCGCCGAGCCTGAAGGCTGTTTTTGAAGCGGCGTGCCGGGCCGGCATGCCGATGTTCCTGACGGCGGAGGAGTCCAGAGAGCTGGAGCTGCCGGAGCTGAGCGGCCGCTGCGTCCTGGAAAGCCGGGAACGGGCGTTCGGATACGACGTGAGCGTGTTGTCCCGTCTGAGCCTGATCTGCGTTGCCCTGGTGCGGTTCTGGCTTTCCAGGGGGTTGGATCTGTTCGGCCGGGAGGTGCAGATTGATCCGATCTACTCGCTGAGCGGTTATATCCAGGATCACCTGAACGAGAATATCCGCGTGGAGGAACTGGCCGCGCACTGCGGACTGAGCTATCCCTGGTTTGCCAAAAAATTTCGGGAGATCTACGGCGTCAGCTGCAAGGATTACATTGAGCAGATCCGCGTGGCCAGGGTGGAACAGCTGCTGCTGTTTACGGACTACGATCTGAGCCGGATCAGCGAAATGACCGGGTATGCGGACTGCAGCCATATGATCAAGAATTTCAAGCGCATCATGGAAATCACGCCGGGGCAGTACAGGCTGAAAAAAAAGCCTGAATAAAGGAGAAAAGGATTCCGGCGGAGAATATGAACAACTGGCTGTATCCGGGTATGTGCCGGAAACGGCCGGAGAGGCGGAATTTCCTTGAAAGAAAGAATCAGGAAGCTGTTTTCCGGGATCTGGACGGTGCCGAATGCGCTGACCATGATCCGGCTGGTTCTGGTGCCTGTGTTCGCGGTGCTGTTTGCCAACGGGCATCCCCGGTGGGCGCTGGCGGTTTTCTGCGCGGCCAGCCTGACGGACGCCCTGGACGGATACCTGGCGCGGAAGCTCAATCAGATTTCGGATTTCGGAAAGCTCTTTGACCCGCTGGCGGACAAGCTCATGGTGCTGACCGCCCTGATCTGCCAGGGGACGGCCGGAGTGATTCCGTGGGCGGCGGTGCTGATCGTGCTGGCCAAGGAGCTGTATATGATGGCCGGCGCAGTGTTTATGCTGAACAGGAATGTCGTGGTGTACGCGAACTATTTCGGAAAGACCGCGACCGTCTTCTTCATGGCAGGCCTGATCCTGAGCTTTTTCCACGGAGAGCTGGCGGCCTGGGGGGTTCAGTTGGACGTGATTCTGATCTGGATCTCCGTGGGGCTGGCGCTGCTGGCGATGGGGGTCTATACCGTTCAGGCCTGGAAGCAGATCCGGAAGCCGGAAAAATGAGAATCCGGAGGCGAAAGCCTCCGGTTTTCCAATTTCGCCGCGGACCGAGGGTTCCGCGGAAAGAAAAGAAAAAGCGTGATCTGCAGGGAATACGGATCACGCTTTTCCAGGCGGGGCAGAGCCCCGGGAGCTTACTTTTTCTTTCCCTGATTGGCCACGGCTTCCATCTTCGCCTTCAGCGCTTCCTGGTCGCCCAGATAGTAATGACGGATCACCTTGAAATCATCGTCAAACTCGTAGACCAGGGGAGTGCCGGTCGGAATGTTGACTCCGATGATCTCGTCAGCGCTGAGATTGTCAAAATACTTCACCAGGGCGCGCAGGGAATTGCCGTGAGCGGCGATGATGACGCGCTTTCCGGCCTCCATGTCCTTCCTGATCACTTCGTTGAAATAGGGCACGGCGCGTTCAATCGTGGTCTCCAGGCTTTCGCAGGCGGGAAGATCCTTCCGATCCACATTCCGGAACATGGCCTGATTGACGGCGGAGCGCTCATCCGTCTCCTCCAGGGCCGGGGGCTTGACATCGAAGGAACGGCGCCAGATCTTGACCTGGTCCTCGCCGTACTTCTCGGCGGTCTCGGACTTGTTCAGCCCCTGGAGCGCGCCGTAATGACGCTCGTTGAGCTTCCAGGACTTCACCACGGGCAGCCAGGCCCTGTCCATCTCATCCAGAATATGATTCAGGGTATGGATGGCGCGCTTCAGGTAGGAAGTATAGCAGATGTCAAAATCATAGCCTTCGGCCTTCAGCAGCCGGCCGGCCGCCTTGGCCTCCTCATGGCCCTTTTCGCTCAGATCCACATCCGTCCAGCCGGTAAAGAGGTTCAGCTTGTTCCATTCGCTTTCGCCATGGCGGACCAGAACCAGTTTCATCATGGGTATCATTCCTTTCCATTTTATGTCAGGGAAGCAGCGGAAGCCCCCTGCTTCCCTGACAGTCTATCCGATTCACCGGGGATTGTCAATGAAAAAACGAACCTCCTCCGGGACGAAAACGGGCCGTATTTGGTTTGTATTTTCCTTGACGCGCGCGGGCGGCATGGGGTAAGATGCAGATGAATCTGGCAAGGGAGAGGATGGACCGTGAAGGAATGGATTTTCCGGGGTGTGGGGACCGCGCTGATCACCCCGTTCACTGAGAGCGGAATCGACTATGAAGCCTTCGGAAGGCTGATTGAATTCCAGCTGGCCGGCGGGGTGAACGCGCTGATCGTCGCCGGGACCACGGGGGAGGGCTCCGTGCTTTCTTCCGGGGAATACGAGGAGCTGATCTCCTTCGCCGTCCGCAAAACGGCGGGGCGCGTGCCGGTGATCGCGGGCTCCGGCTCCAATGTGACGGCCGCGGCCGTGGAAAGGACAAAAACGGCCTGCAGGCTGGGGGCGGACGCGGTGCTGCTGGTGACCCCCTACTACAACAAGACGACCCAGCGGGGGCTGATCGCCAGCTTTGAGGCCATCGCGGATGCCAGCTCCAGGCCCTGCATCCTCTACAATGTTCCCTCCCGGACGGGGCTGAACATGCTGCCGGAGACGGTGAAGGCGCTGTCGAAGCATCCCCGGATCGCCGCGGTCAAGGAGGCGAGCGGGAACATCAGCCAGGTGGCGAAAATCCGCCAGCTGTGCGGGGAGGACCTGGCCGTCTATTCCGGATGCGACGATCAGACGGTGCCGGTGCTGAGCCTGGGAGGCGCGGGGGTGATCTCGGTGGCGAGCAATGTGCTGCCCCGGGAAATGAGCGGGATGTGCCGCCTCTGGTTCGGCGGGGAGACCGAAAAGGCCGCGGAAATGCAGCTGAAGCTGCTTGAAATCATGAATCAGCTGATGATTGAGACCAACCCGATTCCGGCGAAGGCCGCCTGCGCGGCGATGGGATTCGGGGAGAACCGGCTCCGGCTTCCCCTGGTGCCCATGGAGGAGCAGCACGAACAGAAGCTCCTGGAGCTGATGAAGGCTGCGGGCGCGCTCCGGTAAGGGCGGGGCGGAAATGAGAAAGAGACCTCCTCCGGGACGCGGGACCGGCCGGAGAAGAGGAGAAGGAGATAAAGGTGAGAATCATTCTGGTCGGCTACGAGGGACACATGGGACACGAGGTGCGGGCCTCCGCGGCGCGTACGCCGGAGGCGGAGATCGTGATGGGCGTGGATCCCATGATTCCGGAGGACACGGTGGAATGCGTCCGAAGCTTTCAGGCCTGCGCGGCGGAGGCGGACGCGGTGATCGACTTCAGCCATCACAGCCTGACCCGGGCGCTGCTGGATTTTGCCCGGACGAGAGGGCTGCCCGTGGTGCTGGCCACCACCGGCCAGACGGAGGAGGAAAAGAGGCTGATTGAGGAGGCGGCCGGGGAGATTCCGGTTTTTCTGGCGGCCAACTACAGCCTGGGGATCGCGGTGCTGAAGGATCTGGTACAAAGGGCGCTCGCTCTGTATCCGGACGCGGAGGTGGAAATCCTGGAGGAGCACCACGACCGCAAGCTGGACGCCCCCAGCGGCACGGCCCTGGCGCTGTTCGGCGCCGTGAAGGAGATCCGCCCGGAAGCCCGGGCGGTGACCGGCCGCAGCGGAATGGGAAAGCGGCAGCCGGAGGACGTGGGGATTCACGCCGTCCGGATGGGCGGCACGGTGGGAAAGCACAGCGTCATGATCGGCACCCAGAACGAAACCCTGACCCTGACCCATCAGGCCTGGAGCCGGGGCGTCTTCGCGGACGGAAGCCTGAAGGCCGCCCGTTTCCTGATCGGAAAGGGGCCTGGCCTGTATGACATGAAGGATCTGCTGAGAGAAGAGTAAAGGGCCGGAATATCCGCAGGGAAACCGGCCGCGGAAAAAGGAGGAAGAACAGCATGAGGATCGGCATTTACGGATACGGCAACCTGGGCCGGGGCGTGGAAAAGGGGCTGGCCCTGAACCCGGACCTGGAGTTGGTGGGCGTGTTTACCCGGAGGGATCCCGCCTCGGTGAAAACGGTGAGCGGCGCTCCGGTTTACGCGGCAGAGCAGGCGGAAAGCTTTGTGGGACAGATTGATGTCATGATCCTCTGCGGAGGAAGCGCGACGGATCTGCCGGAGATGACGCCCGCGCTGGCCCGGCTTTTCAACGTGGTGGACTCCTTCGATACCCACGCGAGAATTCCGGAGCACTTCGATGCGGTGGACCGGGCCGCCTTCCAGACCGGGCATACCGCGCTGATCAGCGGCGGATGGGATCCCGGCCTGTTTTCCCTGGCCCGGCTCTACATGAGCGCCGTGCTGCCCGACGGAAAGGATTACACCTTCTGGGGCCGGGGCGTCAGCCAGGGGCACAGCGACGCGATCCGCAGGATCCCCGGCGTAAAGGATGCCCGGCAGTATACGGTGCCCATCGCGGAGGCGGTGGAGCAGGTGCGGGCCGGGAAGCAGCCGGAGCTGTCCACCCGGGAAAAGCACCTCCGGGAGTGCTTCGTGGTCGCGGAGGAAGGCGCGGACCGGGCGCTGATTGAGAAGACGATCCGGGAGATGCCGAACTATTTTGCGGATTACGATACGACCGTAACCTTTATCACCGAGGAGGAGCTGAAGCGGGATCACAGCGCCCTGCCCCACGGCGGCCAGGTGATCCGCAGCGGGAAAACCAGCGAGGAAAACCGGCACATCCTGGAGTTTTCACTGAAGCTGGATTCCAACCCGGAATTCACCGGCTCGGTGCTGCTGGCCTGCGCCCGGGCGGTGGGGAAAATGCATGTCCGGGGAATCTTCGGCTGCCGGACGATGTTTGACGTGGCGCCGGCGGATCTGAGTCCGCTGTCCCCGGAGGAACTTCGGAAAAAGCTGCTGTAAGAATCTGCGCGGCGCGGAGGCTCCGCTTCAGGAGGCCGGGAGCCGCGGCGGCGGGGGGATGACATGAAGATTTACGGGCTGCAGAAAATGACCCTGCTGGACTATCCGGGCCGGATTGCCTGCACGGTATTCCTGAGCGGGTGTGACATGCGGTGCCCCTGGTGCCACAACAGCGAGCTGGCCGAGGGAAAGGCGCCCGCCGTCATGACCTCAGAGGAACTGATCTCTTTTCTGAAAAAAAGACAGGGCATGCTGGAGGGCGTCGCCGTCACGGGCGGGGAGCCCCTGCTGCGGGAGGAAAGCCTGGAGCTGCTGCGGGAGATCCGGGCGCTGGGATACCCCGTCAAGCTGGACAGCAACGGCACTCATCCGGACCGGCTTCGCCGGGCGGCGGAGGAAGGCCTGATCCAGTACTGCGCGATGGATATCAAAAACAGCCCGGAGCGGTATGCAGAGACCGCGGGGCTGAGCGAAATCGCGCTGACGGCTGTGCGGGAAAGCGTGGATTTTCTGAAGACGGGAAGCATTGATTATGAATTCCGGACCACCGCGGTGAAGGAACTTCACGATGAGCGGAGCTTCCGGGCGATCGCGGAATGGATCAGCGGCGCGAAGCGCTACGCGATCCAGAAATTCACCGACAGGGATACCGTTCCTTTTGAGGGCTTTCACGCGCCGGAGGAGGCGCAGATCCAGGCCTGGGCGGAGATCGTCCGCCCCCACGTCCGGGAGCTGCTGATCCGGGGCTAAAGCAGGAGGGACAAAACCGCGAGAACCGCCGCCGCGATCAGGTCGGCCAGCAGCAGAACGAGATATCTTTCTCCGTCGGAGAGGCTTTCGTAGGACTGAACCTCCTCATCCACAAAATCAATCATATCCCCTGTGCCCCGTGCGGGACGCTTCCGGTCTATCCGGCCCCGAAGCCAGTCCAGCCGGGGCATTTTCATGCCGTCCATCTGCAGATGGCTGAGCCAGGCTCCGACGGCCAGAATCAGGGCAAAGACCGCCAGCAGGGTGCTGCGAAGATCCCGGCCTCCGGCGCGGGAAATCAGGAATGACGCAAACAGAGCCAGAAAAAGGCCCCAGATCAGCCGGGTAAAGGCCCGGTGAATCAGCGGACGGATGAGCGAACGGCTCCAGGTGTCCCGAAATCGCCTGAACATCAGGACCCACCTTCCTTTTTCATTTTCGGGAAGATCGGACCGGCCGGAACCGGGCCTCCCTTCCGGGGGAACGCACCCGGCACGCCGGAGGGCGGCCGGATCCTTGAACCGGGGTCTATCCGACGATTTTCCGGGCAAAGTCCGCGGCCGCCTTCAGATCGGCAGCGTCCGGCTTACCCTTATGGATTCCCTTGAACTCTCCCCGGCAGTGGAACTCCCGCTCCTCAAGCGGAATGCCCACCTTGTCCGCCTCGGCCCGGACCTTCTTCCACGTGGAATTCAGGAGGGCGGCGGAACCGAAATTGACGATTTTCCCGACGGTTTTCTTATCCAGGCTGTGAATGAAATCACGGACCTCGGGGTCGATGCTGAAGGCATAATAGGAATTTCCCAGGAAAAGGAGATCCACCTTCTCCGTCACCGGGACGGAGAGGGGAAGCGCCTCCGCCCCCAGCGCATCGGCAATGGCCTGCGCCAGCTTTTTCGTGTTTCCCGTTTTGGTGTAATACCGGACCGCAACTTTCATATCCGTTCCTCCGTTTTGATTTTTTCTTATCAGCCCGCGCGAAGCGGGAACCGGCCACCGGATCCGCTTTCGGGGGAAAGCCGCGGCGCTGCGCAGAGCGGCCGGCGGCTGCCGTTTTTTCAGAAGAGAATTATAACATTCCCGGCCGGCCGGTTCAACTCGATTTCCCGGCTGTCCGGTGATGAAAAGGGAAAGAAACCCGCTCCGGATTGTTCTTTTCCTGTTTTTCTGTTTCAAAAAAGCCGGGGAGAGGGTATAATCTTCGTATCTGCCCCACGGCAGCGCGGATTTCTCCGCAAAACAACATAAAGGAGGATACCCAAAGATGAAAAAGATTCTCGCTCTGCTGACGGCGTTGTGCCTGGTTCTGGGCATGGCTTCATTTGCAAGCGCCGACGAGATTAAGAATCTCAACACCTACGAGACTCAGGCCCGTGAGCTGGAAACCTGGAATATTCATTTTTCCCAGGCGGCGGCTGACCTGAACGTGCTGACCAACTGCTTCGACGGTCTGCTGACCAACGACAACCACGGCAACCTGAAGCCCAACGCGGCGGCTTCCTACGGAACGGAAGACGGCGGCAAGACCTGGACCTTCACCCTGAACGAGGGCATGAAGTGGATCAACAAGGACGGCGAGGTTCAGGCGGACGTCACCGCGCAGGACTGGGCCACCGGCCTGGAGTGGGTTCTGAACTATGCGAAGAACGAATCCTACAACTCCTCCCCATAATGTCAAGTACCAAATTCAGTAGAATCAACATTTTTTTCGTCTGAGTCATCACCTGGATGAGCCCTCTACGGATAGTTTCCATGCTTCAAGAGCGAATTTTGCAGCGATTGAGTATGCAGGAATACAGCGT
>CACYWL010000004.1:0-329 GCA_902778055.1 uncultured Eubacteriales bacterium
ACCTCAAAATATTATCCCGAAGAATTTTGCAAGGAATCCTTATGGGACAAGGGTTCTGCTTCTCTCTTCGGGATAATACTTTTTTCGGGATAACCACTATTATCCCGAATTCGGGATAATAGCGGCAAGCAATGCAAAGTTAATACATTTTGCAAAAAGCTTGTTGAGGGCTCCGCCCCCAGTTCCGGGGCCTGCCGGCCCGTTCTCCGCTGAAAACTGTCCACAGGACAGTTTTCCGGGCGCTCCGAACCCCCTGAAAACCAGCACTTTGTGCTGTGGTTGTGTGGTGAACCTTTGGTATCACCACGGTTCAGCAAACGCTGAATGAT
>CACYWL010000004.1:405-150136 GCA_902778055.1 uncultured Eubacteriales bacterium
GAAATAGGGCTAACTGATCTACACAAAATCAGTTAGCCCTCATTTTCAGAATGATGGATTTTTGTTGCCAAATTGTTGCCACGCGGGACTTTGACCGCCAGGAACCCCTTATTTTACGCGGGTTTCCGGATTTCAGCCTTTATTATCCGCAACATCAATAGTCGCGACTCCACACTGTGGAGCTCGCTCCTTTTCGGTTGAGAATGACGCTGACGAAACTTCCGCCACTGGCGGTCGTCAGCGTCATTCCCACTCATTGCCACCAAAATGATTTTGCTAAATTTCTGTGATCTCTGGTGTTCTGAGTGACTCTGTTTATTCAGATTATTCCTATTCTACTGGCTATCTTCGATTCTGTTATCATTTGGTTATCAACTGATAACAAATCCGCACCGCAGATGAGGTTTAATCGCAGGAGAATTATAACCGATTACAACGTTGGAATCAAGCGAATCTCTCAGAAATCGGCTCACGAGGAATGATATGAGAAATGCTTGCAAGCCAGTACACCGATAGGAAAGAAGTAAACGCACCAGAACAGCAGTGCGATACCTCCGCCGTTTCCGTTGTTGCCGTCAGCCATATGGGTGAACATACCGGTCATCGGCATGAAGAAGCAGCTGAGGAAGAAAACACCGTGGATGATCATCAGCCGTTTCAGCCACAGATCCGGTTTATTCTTTGCCTGAATCGAGAGACCGATGAAGAAGGTGGAAAGCGCCATGATGCCATAGCCCAGCAGATCATAATTGAATAGCAGGCCACCATTCTGGTAATTCAGTACTTTTGCAGCTTGACCATTCAGTTCTTCCAGGCGGACTGTGGTTGTCTGCGCATAATAGACCAGCAGGATCAGCACGGCATAGATAGCCGCCAGGATGAGCCCGATATTTGCGGAAACTTTTGTCTGTTCAGTACTCTCATGCTGGAATCCGGCGGACATCATGATATATCCGATCGGCAGAAACATACAGACCAAATAGGAACCGAAATGAAAGCCGCAGACGATACATACCGCGAAAAGAAACACCGTGACTGTCACAATGATTGCCCCGGCTTTTGATAAAAGTTGATTCATACTGCCCTCCCGTAAAGCTTGTTGAATTGACGGATATGGTCTTCCAGAATCTGGACAGATTCTGCTTCCCGTTCCGGATCACGGTCGCAGACCGTCATCAGCGTATAGAACGGGGCATAAAACTGAAGTGTCATGACCTCAACGTTGTCCGTTTGCAGAACGCCCTGATCAACTGCCTGTTTCAACAGCGCTGTGAAGTAAAACATCGGATCATCCATATACTGGTGCATATAGGCGATAGCCAGGTCCTTGTTATGAAACTGCTCGATTGTCAGCATTTTCCGGATGCGCCTTGTGTAATCATCATGAAGCTGGTACAGGAACAGATTGATGCCCAACCTGACCAGTTCTTCTTCCGGCAAACCGCTGTAAATTTCGGCGTCGACTATCGGATTGTTTCCCTGAATGTTCAGATGTTTGGCCTGCTCCAGAAAACGCCTGTGCATTTCCTCGATGATTGCGCCAAAGATCGCCTGTTTGCTTTTGTAATGCTTATACAGGGATGGCGCCTTGATGCCGACGCGCTCGGCAATCTCGCTGACAAAGACATTGGCATAGCCTTTTTCAGAAAACAGAGTCAGCGCTTCATCCAGGATCTTCTGTTTCGTGTCCATGAATCCTCCTTCAAACAGCTAAATCGAATTAGCCAAATTATAAGCTAATTGAAATTAGCTGTCAAGGCCTGAAAAAGCGGCTGCCATATCAGACAGCCGCTGTGAATGCATTACGCCTGTTTCAGCGGAACCCAGATCGAACTCTGGAGCCCTTCAATCCATCCCTGCACTATGATCACTCCTTTCCGTTGCGTGATTAGTATATCAGGACAGGAAAGCGGATGCCCGACTTTCTGTGCTCTCCTTTGGCGGATTCAAACGGAGGAGACAGTTTTCATGATTATTTCAGTACAGGCTTCCAGTCATCTGCGGCATCCAGATACAGTTCTGTGTATTCACTGTCCGCCATGATCCGCATCAGGCCATCCATATGCCAGATCCAGTTGGTTTTGAGTACTTCGTCCTTCTCCACCCAGAAAACCCGGCCTTCAGCAGACGATACCAGTTCCCCGGAGAACTGATTAGCCTTGAAAAGAAAGACAACATACCGGGAACCATCTTCGTTAATCCATTCCTTTACGCCGCAAAGCTGAGGATGTTCGATCGTGAGTCCGGTTTCCTCCTTCATTTCGCGGATGACAGCATCAACAATCGGTTCATGCTCTTCCACATGACCGCCGGGGAAGATGATTCCGTCAGCACCTTTACCGACTTTTTCCTCTACAAGCACTTTTGTGCCGTCCTGGATCATACACAAATTGGTGAGGATGACTTTTTCTGCGTGTTCCATTTTGATTCCGATCCTTTTTACCGTCTTGATTTCTTATGATAGACAAAGCCGTACTCATCCTTCAGTATTTCGAGCATTTCAAAAAGCACAGGACATACGGAAGCATTGCTTACAATTCCGAGCAGACTTTCCCAGCGATCTGGTCTTGCCGTAAACGGAAAATCGGCGCAATTGACAGGTTTGCAATCTCCAAGAAGGCAACTTCCGTCTTTCTGTAGAAAATCGCACGGCTTATGATTGGTATCATATGATCCTTCCTGATTTTGATGGAGATACTGTGCCTTGAAATCATCAGGGGGCATATTGAACTTCTCAGCACATTTCATTATGTCTTCATCGGACAGATTCCCCTGATACTCTTTGCAGCAGTTCCGGCAGGAATTGCAATCATAATTGGAAAACAGTTCATTGTGCAGTTTGAGAAATTGGGCATCCAATTCTTCGGGATTGGCATGATTTTTCAGATAGGTGCGGAATGCGTAGTTTTCATCTTTTTTTTGTTCTGCACGTGCTGCAACTTCATTTGGACCTATCATTTATGATTCTCCTCCCTTTATCATTTCTTTATCAGCGTGATAAAGAGGCTGTTTTGCTGTGGATCGAGAGGTTAATTTCATTGGAATTGTTACTGCTTTTGTTTTCCGGCGTGTGGCTGAAAAATGTCTTCCAGCGTAATCAGATGAATGTGTTGATCATGAATGGCACATATCTCCTCTGTAAAGCCGGATCGGGAAACGAGGTAATAATCAATCACATCATATTGGGCGAAAAGGGAAAGGCTTTCACGCATGTGATCAAGCATCGTCATACTGAACGGCGTTTTCCTGTACTTGCATTCCACGGCCAGCAGGTGGTTTTTCTGTTTTCCGATCCCTTCTGCAAGACCATCAAGCTCAACGGAGCGGCCGAGCCGGGAATTCTCCACCGTGTAATTGCGAATCGGGCCATAGTTAACAGGCAGTTTTCCCTCACGATTCCGTTCTTCCAGCCAGAGCAGGGCTACATCTTCAAAGGATCGGGCTGTAAAATCCTGGATTCCCTCCAGAGCTTCACGGAAAAGCATTTCCCCAAAACCATTCTGAATCACGTCTCGCTGGTCAAAGATGAACCGGTACCAGAAGCGAAGCAGGCTGTCAGCCACCGCATAGTAGTTGGTTTTCTTGTTTCGGATGAAGGATTCCCGTCGTTCAAGCACCTGCATCTGTACGAGCGATGACAGATATTTCGCCACATAATTATTCTCGACGCCGACCGCTTCTGCGATCTCTTTACTGAAGCGCTTACCCCGCGCAACTGCCTGAAGAATCGAATTGTACATATTCTGCTCGGAGACGCCGACCGGCATGATTTTCTCCGGCGCATCCAGCAGGGTTCCGTATTTGCTGTAGAGCAGCTGACGGACATTTTCCTGAAAAGAAACCGAGTGATCAATCATGCCAAGATAGTAGGGATGCGGGCCAAAGAGACCGAGATACTGAACCTGCTCTTCGATGGATCTGTCTTCGACGAAGGCTCTTGCTTCATGGAAGGGCATCTTTTCCAGATGAATCTGAAAAGTGGCACGCTGATACAACGGATCATTCCGGTTGTTCAGGATTTCTTCCATGAAGGATACATTGCTGCCGGAGAGAATCAACATCAGCCGGGCCTGCCTGAAGACACCATCCACAAAGAACTGCAGCAGGGACAGAAGGGACTGGTTCTTCTGGCACAGGTAGGCAATCTCATCGATGATCAAAACCATCCGCCCGCTACTCGCGTCGGATGCGATACTCTCAAACGCGTCAGAAAATGACTCATACCGAACATGCTCATCCATTCCCCGGAAGCGGCGGTATTCGCGGCTGAAAGCGGAGAGGTTGTCCTTTTCATCTGCCTTGCGGGCCTGAAAATAAAACGCCTTCTTTCCCTTGATGAACTCCTGAAGCATTGTTGTTTTGCCAATCCGGCGGGTTCCATAGACCACACCGAATTCAAACCGGTCGCCTGCCCAGCGTCGTTCCAACTCGGCCAGCTCAGATTCTCTCCCGACAAACATGCACTTTCCTCACAATCTCTTTCATCAACCGATGAGTTGTCAACTTACAGGTTGATAATATTGTATTCAATAGAGAAATCTTTGTCAAGTATGTAATCCAGTTCCCAAAGGTCTTGAATCAGGAAAGCAAAATGGGTCACTTATCTGTCCCATTCCTGACCCATTTTGCACACGTAATACAACCAGAGCTTGTGCTCTGTGGTTGTGGGGTATTATTGGCGTTATACCCCGTTTCAGCTGTTGATGAGATACGAAGAAGATCCCTGCGCATGTTGGCTGGTATGTGATACCAGCTTTTCAGGTGCAGGGGAGAGTTTACAGTGAATGGTCTGCTGAAGCTTTGTATCGGCTTACTTCTGCAAACTATATAGTCGCGACTCCCCACAGGGGAGCTCGCTCCTTAATGTTCGGGAATGATTTTTCGAAATACCCGCCACAGGTGGACGAAAAAATCATTCCCACTCTCTCAGACTTAACACATTATGTATAATTTCTGTGTGTCTGATTCCAAGTGGTGACTCTGATTCTCTGTGGTATTCCTATTCCACTGCCTGCACAACCTCCGGTTATCATTTTGTTATCAGGGTGATAACAAGGAGGATTGCTTTGCTATGGCGGATTGAGGATTTCCACAGGTATAGTATAGCGCAGAACAGATGCTGACGCAAGAGAAAAGACATTTCGAGAATCAATGCATTTGTAATCTGCCCAAGTACATATTGCAATTTGTAAATATGAAAATATCAACAGCGGCGATACTGATACGTTTCTTATACTTTTCTTTCGTGCAATACTGGCTGTTCATTGGAAGTCTCAGAAGTCATGGGACAGAATTGAGTGACAACTCATATCAGATGGCAGTCTGACTGATTCTTAGGAGTGCCAAAAAGCGTTCGCCTTTGAGGCCCTTCGACAACCATGGAGTGCCTTATTTTACTGGATTTCTAACGTTTTTGAGTGTTCGCATTTCCCTCCAAAATACCCCGGTTTTCCCCGGGTGAAATTAGCAGAGTGTTAGCAGAGCTAATTTTTCTGGGGGGGGGACAAAAAACCAGCCGAATCCAAAATTAGCACAAAGCGCGTTTCACAAATTATGTATTCATAATTATGGCCATAATTATTATGTGAGTGAAAGTGCCTTGTGATCCCATCATCCTGAAAAAGAGAGAACCCCGTCGGATTTGGACTGTATCCCGTTAAGCAGACAATGAAATAAAAGGCCTCCTGTTGTAGAATGCCCGACAGGGCAAGAAGCGCATTCCCATGGTGCATGAGGGCCCGGAAGCGCGCGCCATGGAGCAACGAGGCATCCCGGCAGAAGTGAGCGAGCGGAATCGTGAAATCCGAGCGCAGAACAGGCAGCTTGACCAGATGCAGGCACGGCTGGCCCGGCTGAATGCCTGGGCAAGGGATGAGAAAAAGACGGACGAAACGCTAATTGCCCAGGATGAGGATGTCTCCAATCTGTATCTGCGTTATGTTCTGGCCTCCCGTATCTTTGAATCCACCGTGCCGCCCAACCGGAAGGATCGCCGTCTGGAGGAAGCGACCGGCCTGATGGTCGTCATGAGCGATTACAACATTACTGACGCGGCGTCCTATGCCGAGGCAGTCAAACAGGCCAATGCGAAGTTTTACAATCTGCGCAACCGACGGAAGGAAAACGCAGAACTGTCCAGCGCAGTAGGTGCGCGCATACACGCTTATGAGGACAGGAAGAAGTATCAGAAGTATTACAGCGCTTGGAGCAAACTGTCCGGCAGCAAGGCCAGCGCTTACGAGCGGGAGCATGCGTTTGAGCTGCACAAGTATCGGCAAGCGGACGATGCGCTGAATCGCTGGGGGGGCTGACGGAGAACGAATCGACAACAAGGGCTGGCAGACGGTGATGAAGCATCTCAATAAGGAGCGGTTTGCGCTTGACCTTGAGCTGCAAGGGCAAAAGGAGAATATCCGCAGACTGGAAGTAGTCAAACGGGAGTTCATCCGTGAGAAAAAGAGGGCGCAACCAGAAAGGGTCGTAAGATAAAGCATGAGCATAGGCTTGTATTGGTTCCGCCCTCCCCTTGAGTTTTTCCCTCCCAAAGTACTATGGCTTGGGCTGACTTCTGCGCGTTCAGCATGGCTTTCCTATATGGCCATGGTTACGCCTTTCGGCGCGTTCCGCGCAGACCTCCCCGGGTACCACACGTTTCTTTCCCTCCATCTACCTGCCGCATTTACCACATGCGATTCCGTGCAGCTATTGGGCTTTGGCTTGTGTAGCAGCCTTACCCTCGCATATAGCCTTCTATGCGGTTTCTGTTCGTGAGGCCAGAGGTTTGCCTGTGGTTAGGCTGTTCCCACATCCGGCTTCCTTCGGATTCCACCTCGCGATGGATATCCTTGCCTTCGGCTATCTCCTTCCCGCTGCCGGGCGGATTCGGGTCTTGCACCCTTTAGAAACGTGCGCCGCCGGGCGCACAAAATAACCACCCAAGCTTCGTATCAAAACTTGGGTGGTTATATGTGTCTGCACCGATATTTTGATACAAGCTACGATTACCGGCTCGACTGATTCAGGGTGTTCAAGGGGTGTGCCATTACACTCCCCTTGAACACCCATGAGCGCTCTTGCTCTCCCAGTCCACACCATTCTTCGTCCCCGGACGATCGACGCTGCAGATCACAACCGAACCCTTGATCCCACAGGTCACGCCTTCCTATAGTATCCGGAAATGCGATCAGCCGCGGCGCTTCTGCTCACACCGCGGCTGATCATATATCGAAGGAGGGAAGCTCTTACTGGCTGATATGCTTGTGCAGCGTCGCGCGAACGGCGCCCGCACCCGCAAGCTCCTCGACGAACATCTGCTCGATCCTGTCGGCAAGACCGGCCTTCTCCAGATCGCTGCCGAAGATATTTGCGTTGCGCAGGATCGGACGGAGCTGGCCCTTGTACGTCTCCGGCTTGCCCGCCTCGATGCCGGCTAGCTGCGCCTGCAGCTCGTCCTTCATCGGATCGGCGGAGACCTCCATCGGCTCCAGATTGTCGTCCATGGCCAGCAGATAGCGCATCCAGCCGGCGATGGCCAGCGGGATGGAGACTAACTCGTTCATGTCGCGGCCCTGTGCCACATAGCTCTTGATCGTCTCACCGAAGCGGATGCCCACCTTCTGGGAGGTATCGGTCGCGATGCGGCGCGGATCGTCTGGCATGAAGGGGTTGGGCAGGCGCTGCCCGACGACCTCGTCGATGAACGCCTTCGGGCTCATGATCTTTGGATTGACGACAACCGGCAGGCCCTCGACGTAGCCCAGACGCTTGATGAGCTTCACGATGTCCTCGTCCTTCATCTCCTCGTAGATGCGCGTGTAGCCCAGCAGGCAGCCGTACATGCTCATCGCAGTATGCAGCGGGTTGAGGCAGGTGGTGACCTTCATGCGCTCCGTGCAGTTGACGGTGTCGCGGTCGGTCATATACACGCCGGCCTTCTCCAGCGGCGGGCGTCCGTTCGGGAAGCGATCCTCCACGACCAGATACTGCGGGCCCTCTGCGTTGACGAACGGCGCGATGTAGGTGCGCTTGGAGGTGATGACCGGCGCAATGTCCTCGCATCCGAGCTTTGTCAGCTCCTCGCTGACGGAGTCTGCCGGACGCGGGGTGATCTTGTCGATCATGCTCCACGGGAAGGAGACCTGCGTCTCGTCGCTGACATACTCGACGAACTCAGCAGAGACGAAGCCCTTCTTCTGCCACTCGACCGCCATGGTCAGGATGGAGGAACGCAGTTTCTCGCCGTTGTGGCTGCAGTTGTCCATCGACACCACCGCAATGGGCGCCTTGCAGACTTCAAAGCGGTGGGCAAGCAGCGCGCAGACGACGGCCATCGCGGAGGTCGCCTTGTCCGGGCCGTTGTCGATGTCGGCCTGGATGAACGGGAAGAAGTCGCCCGCGGCGTTCTTGAGCGCATAGCCCTTCTCCGTGATGGTGAAGGAGAGCATCTGCAGGCCTGGGTTAGCGAAGATCTCCTTCAGGCGGCTCCAGCTCGCCGGAACGGCGGACTGCGCCTTGATGGCCTCGGTCAGCGAGCCGATGACCTGCTTGTCGGTCGTCGCGTCGGCGTTGAGCGTCACGGCGAGCACGAGGTTGTCATACGGATCGTAAATCTTGTCCACGACGTCAAAGTCAAACGTCTCCACGCAGGTGATGCCGCGATCCATCTCGTTGCTGGCGAGCAGCTTGTCGGCGATGCCGCCGATGAAGATGCGGAAGATGTTGCCCGCACCGAAGTGCACCCAGACCGGGTTCTCGCGGGTCTTTTTCGCAACGGCCTCCACGTCATAGGCGGGCAGGCGGATGCCGGCCTTCTCCCACGCGGCGGTGTCCTGGAAGCCGGAAAGTGTCAGCTTCATGATGCTCAGCCCCTCTTCTTATTCTTGTCGATGGCCTCCCACAGCCCGTTGAGATAGGTTGCGCCCAGCGCACGGTCGTACAGGCCATAGCCGGGTCTGCCGACCTCTCCCCAGATCATCCTGCCATGATCGGGACGAATGTAGGTATCCGGGCAGGTGTCATGCACGGCCTTCATGATGGCGTACATATCGAGGTCGCCGGTCTCGGACAGGTGTGCGGCCTCGCGGAATTTGTGAGGGCCGAGGTGCTTGATATTGCGCACATGGAGGCAGCCAATGCGGCCCATTTCACCGAAGTGGCGGATGATGGCGGGAATATCGTTGTCGGGATTGGAGCCGAGGCTGCCGGTGCACAGGCAGACAGTGTTGCACGGAGAGTCGTGCAGCTTGACGATCTTGTCGAAATCCTCCTGAGAATGGGCGATGCGGGGCAGACCGAAGATGGGCCATGCCGGATCGTCCGGGTGACAGGCCATCACGACGCCGCATTCTTCACAGGTGGGAAGGATGCCGTCCAGGAAGTACTTGTAGTTGGCCCGCAGTTCGTCCGGCGTGATGCGTTCGTATCGCTTCAGCGTGGTTTCCAGCTCTGCCAGCCGCTCCGGCTCCCAGCCGGGCAGAGAAAAGCCGTTGCTGTTTTCAATCGTGCTGCGAACGATGTCCAGCGGCCCCATGCAGCCAAGCTCCGCCTCGTCAAAATACAGGCTGTTGGAGCCATCCTCGGGAATGACGCGCGCCAGATCGGTGCGGAGCCAGTCAAAGACGGGCATGAAGTTGTAGACGATGACCTTTACGCCAAACTTGGCCAGATTGCGGATGGTCGTGCAGTAGTTCTCGATATAGCGGTCGCGCGAGGGCAGGCCCATCTTGATATCCTCATGGACGTTGACGGACTCGATGACCTCACATTCCAGCCCTGCCGCGTGAACCTCGTCGATGTAAGCGGCGATTTCCTCCTGCGTCCACACCTCGCCGGCTGCCTTGTAGTCAAGGAAGCCCATCAGGCCGGTCATGCCGGGAATCTGCTTGATTTGGGAGAGCGTCACGCTGTCGCTGCCGGAGCCATACCAGCGAAAGGTTATTTTCATGGATTGATTCCTCCTTCACGTAAAAATGCTGCCTGCGGCTGCTAGGAGCCAGGCAGCCAGCTTAGCTCATCCCCCGATGGGTACATAGCCGCCAAAGAGCTTCGGAAGCAGCAGGCTGATGTTGGGGATGAAGGTAATGAGCAGCAGGGTGATAATCATGCATAGATAGAAGGGAATTGAATTTAAACACTTGGGCATTCTGACATCATTGTAATGACTTTCCCAGTATAGCCGCTTTCCACAATGATCGGTGGCTTGTTATAGCAGGCCCAGGACAACTGCGGATAATTGATTTCCTGATTGATGATGAACAGCGTGTCACCCCAACCATTCCCCAGTACAAGAAAATGATCTATGGGGACATATGAATTGTGAGATTCAAGTGCAGGTTTTCCGCACACCTCGATGCACAATACATGCTTGCCACGCTGTAGTCCCTCAATGCCATATATGAGCTGGCCATACTGACGAATTTTCCCTCGGGGGTTTTTGCCCATAGCAGATAAGCCGAGATCAACATCGCTTGCTTGAAGTTCACCATCCAAATATACATTAGCCTTTCCGCAGGTGAAATCCTGGCTGGCATACCATGCAATTCCGGTGCCTTCAAAGATGCATTCGCAGCGATCACCAGTATCCCGGGAAACCATCTCATAACCTTTGAGGGTACGCCAGTTGTTTTCAAGTCTTTTCCAGGATCCGGTATAATGGATTCGTTTGTCATTAGGTAGTATGATGTCTTCTTCGCGAGAACGCGCTTGCATACGTATTGCAGCATTTTCGTCTGCAAACAAGCTGAATGCTGCTTGGTCTGAGGAAAGTGCAGCTCGTGTGATTCCTTCGCGAGATGCTGCGAAATCCCTTGAGCCCCGCATACCTATATCTGAATAGCCGTGAACCAGCCAGTCACGAGTCTCGTCTTTCCACTCGACAGAGGGCAGGTCCAACAAACTGCAGGTTTCCTCACTCTGATGACGTACGGCACTGCCCTGATTGCGTCCAATATGCCAGTCGGGATAAACCGACCAACGTCCTTGCCGCTGCCAATTCAATTTCCCAAGCGGCGCTGCAATGCGGAAGGCAATTCCCACTTCGCTGTATCCACCGCTGTTGGCAGTAATGGAGCTGGTGATAGCAATTCGGCGCGGACTGGCATAAGGCATATCGGTAATGGTGTAGTTTGTTTCCATCAGGCCGTTCCGATCCACACGGATCGTGTAACTTACTTGCACCTGACCATAGCTTCCATGGAGTATAATGGCAACGCAGTTCCTTTCCTTTTGCAGGATCATGTTGTTCAGTTTCCAGGGAGCCAGTGGCAGACCAACAAGATTCAAGAACGGGCCGCCAGTCAGTACCAAATGCCCATGCGAAAGGCCGTACAGAATCAGGCCAGTTTCCTTGGAGAAGCATAGTTCGGATGCTTTGCCTTTAAGGATGTATGCTTCAGGTGTTTCTATGACCCTTGGAACACCTGACAGCGTAGGAAGATTTGTCCGGGATGGAACGAGCTCAAACTGTTCCTCCTCCACCTGCCAGCCAAAGAAATCCGTAAAGGTCAACGATAGCAATCCTCTTGCATCTTCCGGCAGGGGTAGAATCAGTGTGCCTTCCGTTCGTGGAGGAACGTATCCAAATACAGCTGTCCCGCTCTGGTCTTCCAGTGTCCAATGGACAGAGATCTCATTCAGGTTTGTATGGTTGAAACGGTTATGAACTCTTATAGCCCATTTCCCATTCTGAACAAAGGGACGATCCTCCACCTTAACCGGCGAATAGCCTTTGCGTACATGCCAGTATTCTGGCTTTTTTCTACGCCAGCCGTCTATGATCCCCCATGGCATCTCGCGCATCTTTCCCCGGTCAAACATGACATCATCTACGCCGCACCAGATCGCGCAACCTAACGCTCCCTTTGTTTCCCATACCCGCTCCCAGAACCGCCAGAGGCTTTCTCCCCAGAAGTCTCGCACACCGGGATCACGGCGCAGCTCCTCCTGATTGTAGCAACAGATATGTGTACATTCGTCATGCAGCACAGGATGAGGTGGAGCATAGCTCTCCCCACGGCGGAAACACTCAGACATGCTGCTGAGATCGTATGTCCAGTGATCATAATGAGAACTCCAAATATCTGCAGGAAGGTCATCCTCCATCTGAGTCATGGGGTAGCTAAAGATCGTCAGCCTGTCCGGATCAACCCGATGGGCGTAATCCTGCATAAGCGCATGGTTGTGTCCCCAGTAGCTTTCATTGGCAATAGACCAAATGATGATACAGGGATGATCCCTGTCTCGTTCCACCATTTCAGTGAACGGCTGCATGAACGCCCGCTCCAATGTGGGATCACTTTCTGTACGCGGGAGCGCATAGCCCAGGAACGCCACTGCACTCTCATCTTCTACATATATGCCATATTGATCGCACAGATCGAGAAAATCCGGGCGAGGGGTGTAATGACTGGTTCGGATGAAGTTGATGTTCGCCTCCCGGAACAGCTTCACGTCCTTTTCTACCCATTCATGCGTTATTGCCCGGTGCTGGGTGGGATGGATGTCATGACGGTTGATGCCGCGCAACTTGAGCAGGTCACCATTGATATATACTTCATTCCCACGCCGCTCGATCTGACGGAAGCCAATTCTCTTTTCCACACTTTCCACCAAAGCTCCTTCTACGAAGACTTCAGCACGCAGCGTGTAAAGCCATGGATGCTCACTGTCCCATTTACGAGGGCGGTTGATTGGATAATGATCCTGTGATTCCTCACGATCCGTGCAAGAAATACAGCCCAGCGGCATATGGATTCCCACTGGATCGACCAACGACAGATGCACTTGCGCATCTCCCTCAGTCATAACGGTGATGGACAGCACGGCATCCTGGTAGATTGCGTCAAAAACTGTATGGACATGTAACCGTGCCAGGCACGTTTCCGGTAATGCATAAAGCAGTACATCACGCATCAGCCCTCCATAGTGAAATGGGCTGGTCTCTTGCGTCCGTGCTTCAATTTCCACCACCAGTTCGTAGGTATTCCCGGGATTCATATGTGTGAGTTCACAATCCCAGGAAACGAATCCTCCGTAATGATCCATCACGAATGTACCGTTTATATAGATGCGTGTGAAACAGTTAGCTCCATCAAATCGCAGGAAGATGCGCTTTTTCTCCCAACTGGCAGGAATGCTCAGCATTCGCCGGTAGGTAACAGTTCCTCCTTCATTCCACTGGACGGAAGGTACAGAAACCTGTTCCCATGTTTTCTCTGCACTGTCGGCAAAGGATGAATGACACATCTGCCAACAGTCATCGCTTAGCGACAGGATCATCCCCTCCTTGTTAGCAGGAAGCGGATGAATTACTGGTATCGGATAGGCGGAAGTATCGATCATGGTCAACCTCCTGTAAACAAGAAATGGGGCAGTGCCGCGATCACAGCAGCACTGCCCCGCCATTAATTAGGTGTTGGGGTGTTAGATTTTACTCTGCAGCAAGAGAATCCTTAATCGCCTTGGCATTGGCCAGATCAGCCAGACGGGCATTGACGATATCTTCGCCGCCCAGTTCCTTGCAATCCTTCATCATCTGATCCCAGATAGCTTCGAACTCTTCATCAGTCTCGGCATAGACCATCTTCCAGGAGCCGGTAACCATCACGTCACGCAGGGCGTCCAGAGAGAGCTGAGTCCATTCATCCACGGGAGTGCAGAAGCTGGAAACGCTGGTCAAGGGGCTGGTGAGCATGTAGTCATCAGTAGCCTTGAGCATCTTGGTGAAGGTAGGATAACCATAACGCTCCACCCACTGAGTGTTCTCTTCGGTTGCATTCCGAGCAGTCTTGATCTCTGTCCATTCGCTCATACCGCGGGCACGACGGGGACCATCAGGTCCAATGTAGGAGATAGAATGGGTAAAGGAGCGCACGGGACGATCCAGCCACACTTCGGCCTTCTCGCCAGTAGAGAAGAAGGTGCCCTCACCAGTGGGATACACAGACTGGTTAAAGCCCAGCTCGGTGGGATAAACCAGCCCATCCTCGCCAGTGTACCAAAGGCCCATTTCTTCAGTACCATTGTACATACGGAAGTAGAGATCCGCATCAGCCATCATGTCGATGAACTTCAGGCACGCATCCAGATGCTCGGTCTTGGGGTTGATGACGAAGAACATGTCACCACCGTAGGGGCTGCCCCAGTTTTCGGCATACAGACCCTGTTTGCCAACCTGGATGGGACGGTAGTTAGACCAGCCGGGGGTGGAGCCAGCAGGGATCATGATTGCATTGCTGGTTTCAACCTTAGCCTTCTGGGTGTTGCGGTCGTTGTTGATGGAGTCGGGGTCAAGTACGCCCTCGCGGAAGCAAGTGTTGTAGAACTTCAAGCCCTGGTAATACATGCTGTCACGGCCAGCCTCCAGAATGGAGGTGTACTGGGCATTGAGCATGTCAGTCTCCAGCAGGAACTGAAGATTGTCCATTTCATAGCCGTGCCACTTGTACCACTGCTCGATGGAACGCCAATGCACACTGTCAGTACCAGAATTCAGGCAGGTACCCCAGGTCTTGGTGCCATCCTCGGCAACGGGCATGTACTCCATCATTTGCTTCATGATGGGAATCAGATCGTATACATCCTCAACATCAGGTGCACCGATGGCATGGAACACATCCCAGCGGACTTTCACGGCGTTGCGGCCGGTATCGTCAGCCTCAGCCTGCACATTCACCAGCGCAGGAATAGCCCACAGCTGATTGGTCTCAGCGCTGCGGAACTGACGAACGTAGTTAACAGCGGTCATGATGACGGGATCGCCGGTCACATGGGGCATCTTCTCAATGTGCTCCTCAAGGTTAAGTACCATGCCGCCCTCGATCATGGTCTGCAGATCCTTGTAGGTGACGTACATCACGTCCGGCAGATCGCCGCTGGACAAGATGGCGTTGGTCTTCTCAGGGGAGTAAGCCCACACCTGTACATCCAAACCTTCTTCGACGAAGAACTGGTTGATGTAGTCCGGCGGGTTGCCGGAATTCGTCGTGGCATCCGGGGGATAGACGGTAACGGTGGTCACAGCCTGCTCATCAGCCATCGCAGCGGGCACGAGGCTCAGAAGCATCAGCACAGCCATGATCAGGGACAGGAGCTTGCGGGTCTTCATGGGAAATCCTCCTTTTATTTATTGCTTCGTCTCGCACACGGAGACGGAATGCCGGATTGATGAGCGTCATCAGCCCTTGACTGCACCGATCATGACGCCTTTGACATAGAACTTCTGGACAAAGGGATAGACCAGCATGATCGGGATGATGACCACAGCCGTCAGCGTCAGGCGAATGCTGGTGGTGCGGACAGTCTGGATAGTAGCTGTCAAGCCTTCATTGCCGGTAACAACCGCATTGGCAGAGTTCTTTACCTGGTTGAGATATTCGTAAAGCAGGAATTGCAGCGTATAATTCTTTGGATTAGTCACATACAGCTGCGTTGTGAAGAAGTCGTTCCAGTGATTGACCAGCAGGAACAGTGCGACGGTTGCCAGAATGGGTTTTTGCAGCGGTACGACGATGCGGAAAAAACGTGTCATATACCCTGCACCGTCCAGTACGGCGGATTCCTCCAGCTCTGCCGGGAGAGACTCCATGCTGGTTTTGATAAGAATCATGTTGTATACGCCGACAAGACCAGGAATGATATAGATCCAGAAGGTGTTGATCAAGCCCAATGCGCGGTTGTTCAGATACTCTGGAATCATGCCCGCAGAGAAATACATCGTTGCAACGACCAGGCGATACCAGAATTTCCGTCCCCACATATTTCGCTTTGTGAAGAAGTAGGCAAGATAAGCCGAGCAGAGCGTGCTCGTCACCGTGCCTAAAACAGAGCGTAGGACAGAAATCATCGCTGCGTTGGCAAGGTTGTCTATTTTGAGTACCTCGGCATAGCTCTCAAGTGTTAAGCCACGGGGAACAACAGTAATTTGACCAACTTCCACCAGCTGAGGATCACTGATCGTACAAATGAAAAGGTAGTAGAAAGGATAGAAGCACAGAAGAGCAAACAGGGTGAAGAAAACGCCGCATATTACATTGAACAGGATGTCCTGAGGCGTCATCGGCTTTTTACGAGAAGCAGCTACAGCGGTCATGCACAGACACATCCTTTCATCAGAATACGCTCTCGCCACGAATCTTTTTAGAGGCGAAATTGGCCATTGAGAACAACACCAAAGCAACAACAGATTTCATGATGCCCACCGCGACTGAGAATGATATCTGTCCAGATCCAATACCAAGATTGTACACATACAGATCCAACACCTCGATGAACTGCTTGTTCAGCGCATTGCCGAAGGTCAGATACTGATCTACGCCCGTATTCAGGAAATTGCCGATGGACATAATCAGCAGCACGAAGTAGGTGGGAATCAGACTGGGAATGGTGATATACCAGATACGCTGCATACGGTTCGCGCCGTCAATCATTGCGGCTTCGTACATATCTTGTGGAATACCGGCAATGGATGCAAAGTAGATGATAGCGCTCCAGCCAAGACTCTTCCATTGCTGCAAAAGCACCATATACAGCCAGACATGATCATCCGAGGTCATCAGATTGAAGCCCTGGTCGACAATGCCGAGCTGGATCATCAGCTTTGTCGCTACGCCGCTCGCGGAGAAGAAACTGTTCATCAGCGAGTAGATGATAACCCAGCTGATGAAGTTGGGCAGCGTTGTGACAGACTGTACCAACTTCTGATACCGCTTGCTTTTCATCTCGCTAAGGAAGATGGCAAAGAGCATCGGTAGAGGAGTAAACAGGTAGCCAAGCATGTGAATGCCAAAAGTATTGGTCAGAACACGGACAAGATTTTTGCGCATGACCGGATTGTTGAACAAGAACGTGAAATTCTGAAGTCCAACAAAGTTGCAATCAAACAAGTCCTTGCCGGGTTTGTACTGGAAGAGCGAGAACGACCATCCCCACAACGGAATGTAGCGGAACAGAATTACAATGGCGATGGCCGGAAGGGCAAGCAGGAACACCTTATAGTCGTCCCATTTATGTTTGGGCCTGCGGAGATCTCGAGCCGTGACGGCCTGCTGTTTGGGCTGCATCATACGGTCTCCTTTCTGCAAATGTTCGATCCGGTCGAAAAATCGTTGCATCTGACATGTCTATCTTAGCAGAGCCGATGCAGCATTGTATATCACAAAAAATAACGATAATTTCAGGGATTAACGGTTTGTACCGTATGAATGGCCATACTG
This sequence comes from uncultured Eubacteriales bacterium, assembly GCA_902778055.1. GTDB lineage: Bacteria > Bacillota > Clostridia > Christensenellales > Aristaeellaceae > Aristaeella. The sequence continues at coordinate 17,616 of CACYWL010000004.1, forward strand.
CCTTGTCAGTATGCTTTTGTTTATGGTATATTGAATACAGTAAAGGTGCGAATGAGGTGAAACGTATGTATTCTGTTTTGTTAGCAGACGATGAACGCAGCGTGCTGGATACACTCAAGGAAAGTATCCACTGGCAGCAGTTTGGTATCGACACAGTGCTGGAGGTCAACGATGGTCTGCAGGCACTTGATGTTATTGCCTCCCGGAAGATTGATTTGCTGATCACCGATATTCGTATGCCACGAATGGATGGACTGACACTCATTCGCCAGATGCGTGAGCAGTATCCGGATATCCACTGTATTCTGCTGACGGCCCATGGAGAATTCGAATACGCACGCGAAGCCATACGCTTAAATGTAGAAAACTATTTGCTCAAGCCTCTGAATTTAGAGGAACTGGAAGAAACCATTGAGAAAGCGCTGGACAACCTTTATGACCATGTGGGAGCGCGAAAAAGGTGGGAGGGCGAGACTCTTTTTGGCGATAATATCCTTCTGCGCTGGCTTGATCACACAATTTCGCAGGAGGAGCTAAGTGAACGTGCTACGCACCTGGATCTGAATCTGTTTCTTCCTCAGTATTGTGTGATTTGCATCCAGAAGAAGAACGAATCTGTGGTGGTACGTCCTTTCTGTTGTGCGCTACGGGAAAAGCTGGATATGGAATATGAAACCAATTTTCTGTGGGATCAGCGAGACCACCACGTTTTTATTCTCGGCGGTCAAGATCTGAAGATTGAACAAATACTGCGTTTGATCCATCAGACATCGAAGTATTTCCCGGAAATGGATCGAACCGCCATCAGCATTGGTGAAATCGTCAGCAACCCGGCAGAAGTGTCCATCAGCTATCAGGGGGCACGTCGGCAGTTGGATACGGCAGATTTATCCAATGAGGGAATGATTCTGCTGGTAGACAACGAGGGAGAGTCGATTCTGACAGATACCCTCATTACTCAATTTGACAGCCTGTTTCAGCTTCAGGACGGTGATGATCGTCAGCAGCAAACGCTTGCTTTGATCAGCAGCCTCCTGGAATCCATGACAATTGAAGATACTGTACAGCTGGTCGGTGGCGCATTGATGCAGCTCTTTACTCAACGTTTGTCTGAAAAGCAGAAGGTTAAGAGGCAGCTCCAGTCCCGGTTGCGTATGAGTGCCGGTGCTGGTGCAGAAGACATTGCTGAGATGGTCAACTATGCCTATCTCCTATATCAGCACACGATCAGCGATTTGAGTCCTGTTGTACAACGTGCGATCAGTTTTATTCAGGAACACTATGCCGAGCAGATCTCTATCAAGGAATACTGCGCCATGTGTAAGATGAGCACACCCTACTTCGGCCATCTATTCAAAACGGAAACAGGTATGTTCTTTAACAATTATCTTAACCAGTGCCGCATGTGTAACGCGATTGCTCTGCTCCATGAAACGGACTGCAAGGTAAACGACGTAGCCGAACGCTGTGGATTCACAACGCCCAGTTACTTTATTTCCTGCTTTAAGAAGCAGATGGGAATTTCTCCCGTCAAGTATCGCGCGATGCGAGCTAAGCGTGAAAATGGGAAAATCTGACAGATAGGAGGCGTTCCTTTGAAAAACAAGGTGAGAACTGGCGTGATTCGCCAGAATGCGAGCTTCATGCGCATGCTGCTGCTTTACATGAGTCTGCTCCTTCTCATTGCGGGAATCGCCTGCGTATTCTCATATCAACAGAAAACCGAGGAACTGGATTCTCAAATCAGTCTTATTCTAACGGGGCTTGATCGCGAATACAGGGATATTTCCTCTTCGTTTTGGAAACTCTATATGCCTTTATTCGAAGAACGCAACATAACCTATGATACGTTGCATTCGTATTTCACAGGCGAGGATATTACCCGCAGTCTGCACAGCGATCTCACTTATTCGCTAACCCAGATGATTCTGAGAGATGATCGTGTAGCCTGGATCGCACTGTATTCCCCGGAGCGCGACACTAACTATATCCTCTTTGATGAACAGCGACAACTGGTAGCCCTGCCGAAGAACTTCCCTTATCTGGAACAGCTTTTTGGCCGGGGAATGAAGGTCATGGGTTCACGAGAGCTGCCCGGCTTCGATACCGTTCAGGAAACCTTCGCCATAGCTGGCACTGTTCCCAACACCATGGGGAGCGGTTATATCCTTGCTGGATATCGTACTTCTACCTTGCGCAAGGTGTGCGCTGGCTATGCATTCCTGCTGGATAGTATGCAGTATGATCTCGTTTCATCCGGACAAGTTGTGTTTTCCAGTGGCGAAGAAAACGTGTCCCGACTAACGCTGCAAAAGGTCTATCATGGAATCATACGAGCTGAGGATGGTTCACGGTACTACGCTCGTTCCCAAACCTGCGGAGATAACGATACTTTTTTGATCTACTCTGCAAGAGTCAGTGAAATTGTACTGTATACCACGCAGCACCTGCTGCTGATTCTGGTGCTTGTGTTGCTGTTTTCTGCAGTGTCCATTGGATTGTACCTAATGACACTGCGTCGGATCACCTGGGAGGTCGACATCATCCGGCAGGGATTGGAGCGCATAAGCGAGAACGATATGTCCACGCCTATTGAAGGGAATTTTGTGCAGGGTGGTCTGCAAAATATTGCAGAGGCCATCAATGATATGGCTGTCCGGTTGGACAACAATATCAACCGTGCGCATTACTATGAGCTGCGCCAAAAGGATGCGGAGCTTTCTGAGCTGCAATCAAAGTTCAATCCTCATTTTCTGTACAACACACTGGAGATGCTGCGCAATCGCTGCGAGCATGCCGGAAACAGTGATGTAGCTGAGATGATTACGGACTTTGCAGCGATTTTCCGTGGCTTAATTGGTTCTCACACCTTTGTACCACTGAAGGAGGAACTGACTACTACACGCCGTTACCTGCGGCTGCTGGAAGCAAGGTATAGGAACCAGGTGAATATCCGGTTTGATTTTCCCCGGGGTGTACTGTGTTATGGCATCATTCGCAATGTATTCCAGCCACTTATTGAGAACTATTTTCAATATGGTTTCGATACATCGAATGAAGACAATGAGATTATCATCAGTGGTCGGCTACTGGATGAAACCACCATGCTTCTATCTGTTTCAGATAATGGATGCGGCATGACAGAATATGCCATCGAAGCGCTGCGCTGGAAACTGGAACAGCCTGTGAAAAATTCCCGTGAGAGCTATGGTCTGCGTAATCTACATCAGCGTCTGAAGTTGTTTTATGGCGATGACTGCGGACTTCGGATTGAACGCAACGGAGAACGTGGCTTACGGGTTAATATCATTGCAAGAAAGATGACCTGCGAAGAATACGAAGCAACCAGACAGAAAGATCAATATACAGAATAAGGAGGACTCTCTCTTGATTACCATCAGCACGAAGATTCATAATGTTCCGGAACTGACCCCGGTCAAACGCGCAGCTGCGGCACTGATGCGTGATATCCGCAATACCTGCCAGCCTGGAAAAAATCCAGGTATGAATATTCGACTGCAAACAGTTGATTTGCCCACAGAGGCTTATAAGATTGTTGCCGGGCAGGAAATCGTAGTCTGCGCCGGTGATGCACTGGGCTTTGTGTACGGCCTGTACCGTATCAGCCATGACATTCTGGGCGTGGAACCCTTCTGGTTCTGGAACGACCAGCCTCTGAAAAAAGCGGCGGGCTATCCCGTACCCGCTGGCTGGACGGCGAAATCGAAGCCCTGCGCGGTGCGTTATCGCGGCTGGTTCGTCAATGACGAGGTGCTGCTGAACGCCTGGTATCTCGACGGCAGCAAGGACAAGCCCTGGGAAATGGTCTTTGAGGCGCTGCTGCGGCTGGGCGGCAATCTGGTCATCCCAGGAACGGATCGTAATGCCCATAAATATGACACCCTTGCCGCCGACTTCGGCCTGTACATCACCCACCATCACGCCGAGCCCCTCGGTGCGCGGATGTTCCTGCGAGCTTATCCCGACCTGACCCCAGCCTATTCCGAGCATCCTGACCTGTTCGAAGGCCTGTGGCAGGAGGCGGTGGACAAGCAGAAGTCCCGCCCGACAGTTTACAACCTGGGCTTCCGAGGTCAAGGTGACCGTCCCTTCTGGACAGATGATCCCCAGTTTGCCACGCCGGAAAGCCGGGGCAGGCTTATGTCTGCCCTGATCCGCAAGCAGTACGATCTGGTCAAGGCCAGCATCCCCGATGCACCCTGCTGCACCAACCTCTACGGCGAAACCATGGAGCTCTACCAGCAGGGGCACCTTGACCTGCCAGAGGATGTCATCAAAATCTGGGCGGACAACGGCTTTGGCAAGATGGTCACCCGCAGGCAGAACAACCACAATCCCCGCATCCGTGCGCTGCCCCAGGAGGGCGCATCCGGCGCGCACGGCCTGTACTATCACGCGTCCTTCTATGACCTGCAGGCGGCCAGCCAGATGACCATGCTGCCCAATCCGCCGGAATTTGTTCGCCGGGAGCTGACGGAAGCGCTGTCCCTGGGCGTGAAGGACTACTGGATCATCAACTGCTCCAACGTCAAGCCCCATGTGTACACGCTGGATCTGATCGCGGCGCTTTGGCGTGACGGCGATGTGGATACCGAGCAGCACCTGCTGGACTACTGCGCCCGCTATTACGACGCGGAAAATGCAGAGCTTGCTGCAAAGTGCTTCCGCACATGGTATGACAACGCCCTGTTCTACGGCGATCACGAGGACGAGCGCGCCGGCGAGCAGTTCGCCAACCACTGCGCCCGCATGCTGGTGTCCCAGTGGATGAAGAATCCCGCATCGCCTGCGCCTGACATGAGGTGGGCCATTGACGCGCCCACGCTCAAGGCTCAGGTTGAATGGTATCGCGAAAAATGCGTGCAGGGCGTGGAGAACTACACCGCCACCCTCCGCACCTGCCAGCGCACCATGCTGGACATGACCCAGCCCGGCGCGACCCTCATGCAGGACACCGTTGCCATGCAAGTCGAGCTGCTGCAGAAAACCTATCAGGGCAGCGTGTATGCCATGGACAGCCTGCTCCGCGCGATGGAGGAGGACTGGCTCACCGCCTTCTACCTGGCGGGCAAGGCAAAGGCAGCCTACCTCGCGGCAGACCGCGTCATGCGTGACCGCGAGCACGGCAAGTGGCACCTGTACTACGCGAACGACTGCCAGGCAGACGTGAAGCAATCCGCATGGCTGATGGGCGTATTGATGGGCGTGCTGCGCAACAACGGCGACGGCCCCCACTTCTTCCACTGGCAGCGGCGCTTCATTGACGCGCCGGAGGATGCGCAGATCATGCTCATCCTCAACATGGAGAATCATCTGGACAACGATGAGCTTTTCGCGCTGATGGATGCGCGGTGGGAATAACGGAGGTAGGAAACCATGCCAAGGACGATCATCCCGCTGAATGAGGGCTGGACATTTTCGCTGGACGGGACCAATTTTACTCCCGTGAGCATTCCCCACGATTGGTGCATTGAGCGCCCGGTGGACGAAAATGCCCCGCTGAATATGTCGCAGGGGTACTTTCATCGCGGAGATATCGGCTGGTATCTCTGCCCGGTTACAATAGAAAAGCGGGAGCAACACCGCTATTTCCTTGATTTCGGCGGCGTGTACGAGCAGGCAGCAGTATTGCTGAATGGCGAGGAGGTAGGCCGCAACAGCTACGGCCCGTCGCCCTTCCGTTTGGATGTGACCGACGCGGTTCGAAGCGGTGAAAACACATTGCTGGTGAAGGTGGACTGCACGGCAGAACCTGCTGACCGCTGGTATTCCGGCTGCGGCATCTACCGCCCGATGAAGCTGATCGTCACCGAGGACGTTCATCTGGATGAGCGCAAGATTGCCGTTACCACACAGTTTGCGGAAAGCTGTGCCGTCGTGGACATCCAGACTGGCACGGAGTTACCTGTCCGGGCGACGCTCGCTGGCCCGGATGGCACCGCTCTGACTGCTCAGGGAACGTCCTCCATCTGCCTGACGGTTCCTGCGCCTCAGCTGTGGTCTGCCGAAACGCCCCATCTGTACACGCTGACCCTCTCGCTGCTGGACGGCAGCCGCATCGCCGACGAGATCAGTCTCCGCATCGGCATTCGTGACGTGCAGTTTGTGCCCAATGAGGGCCTCTTCGTCAACGGTGAGCATGTCTATTTGCGGGGTGTGTGCCTGCATCAGGATATGGGGTGCCGGGGCATTGCTGCCAAGAAGGAAATGTGGCGCGAGCGCCTCATCCAGCTCAAGCAGATGGGGTGCAACAGCATTCGTGCAGCGCATCATGTACACTCCGAGGAATTCTTGGATCTGTGCGACGAGATGGGCTTCTATGTCTACGAGGAGTGCTTCGACAAGTGGCATTCCGGCGCGTATTCCCGCTATTTTGCGGACAGCTGGCAGTCAGACGTGGATGCGATGCTCCTGCGGGATCGCAACCGTCCCAGCGTCATCATCTGGGGCATCGGCAACGAGGTGGAGAATCAGGCCCATGATTCCATGATCGCCACGCTGAAGATGCTGGTCGATCACGCCCACGCTGTCGATCCGACCCGTCCGGTCACCTATGCCATGAATCCCCATTTCAAGCGTCCGGCAAATATCGATCTGAGCAAGGTGAAGGATATCCAGGCCTTTGTGGATGAGGTGGACGACCGGGAAATCGATGATCTGATGGAAAAGCTGGCCTGCATCCGCCGCATCTGCGAGCATGTGGACATCATCTCCTGCAACTATCAGGAGCAGTGGTATCCGCAGATCCACGCGATGATGCCGGACAAGCTCATCCTCGGCACGGAGATCTACCAGTATTTCGTGGGCGACCCGGAACACTATCAGAACTACACGGAAACCCCGCCGCCCTTGATCGCCGAATCAGAAAAATGGCTGTTGGGCGGCTTCATCTGGTCGGGCTTTGACTACCTGGGCGAGTCGATGGGCTGGCCCTCCAAGGGCTGGACGGGTGCGGTCATCCGCACCAACGGCAATCCGCGGGCGAGCTACCACATGCTCCGCAGCTTCTGGACGAAGGAGCCAATGATTCACCTGGCCATTCTGGACTACACCATGGGCGACGAGTTCGTCAAGGAGCACTGGGGCTTCCCGCCCTATGAGGCGCACTGGGATTTCCCCATGTTCCATAAGCAGCTGCTGCCCTATATGATCGCCACCAACTGCGAGCAGGTGGAAATTGAGGTGCCGGGGCGCTCCTTCGCCGCGCCTGCAAAGAGCGCAAACGGGCTGATTACCGGCTTCCTGCCTTATTTGCCGGGCTTTGTGACGGCAAAGGGCTACATCGGCGGCAAACTGGTTTGTGAGCACAAACTCGTCGCCCCCGGCCCAGCAGCGAAGCTGGCCTTTGATGCCCATGCCGATCTTCCTGCTGAGAGGGGCTATGAGGTCATGCTGACCGTCCGTGTGCAGGATGAACAGGGTCATCCCATCCTGCGGGAGAATCGTGCCGTTGCTTTTACAGTAGACGGCCCTGCTCTCATCGTTGCCACGGATAATGGCGACTTGATGGAAACCACGCCCTATTCCAGCCCTGCGCTGCCTCTGTGGCACGGGCAGGCCAGCGTGGTCATCCGCCTGACGGGCGAGGAGGGAGAAATCCGCATCAGTGCCTGCGCGGAAGGACTCGCCCCCGCAGCCCTTATCCTGAACGCACAGTAACGGAGGCACACCATGCAATACGAGAACCCCATCCTGCGCGGCTTCCACCCCGACCCCAGCATCTGCCGCGTGGGCGAGGACTACTATCTGGTCGTCAGCTCCTTTGAATATTTCCCTGGCCTGCCCATTTATCACAGCCGCGATCTGGTTTCCTGGCGGCAGATCGGCAACTGTCTCCAGCGGGCGGAGGAATTTCCCCTGCTGGAGGTGGGCGACTCCGGCGGTGTGTGGGCGCCGACCATCCGCTGGCATGAGGGCGTTTTCTACGTCACCGCTACGCTGGAGAAGTTCGGCAACTTCATCGTGACCGCACCAGATCCGGCGGGAACATGGTCATCCCCGGTATGGCTGAAGGAAATCGGCGGTATCGACCCGTCCATTTACTTTGAGGACGGACGCGCCTACTACTGCACCAACGAGGCCCTGACCAGCCCGGAGGCCATCTCCCTGGAGGAAATTGATGTGACCACGGGCCGCATCATTGGCCAGCGCAAGGAAATCTGGTCTGGCACCGGCGCGCACTTTCTGGAAGCGCCCCATGTGTACCGTATCGGCTCCTGGTACTACCTGATGGTGGCCGAGGGCGGCACGTTCTTCACCCACATGGAGACGATTGCCCGCAGCGCCAGCCTGTGGGGCCCCTACGAAAGCTGTCCGCACAACCCTATCCTGACCAACATGTGTGACCCGAGCTGGCAGGTGCAGTGCGCCGGTCATGCCGACCTGGTGGAGGACACGCAGGGCAACTGGTGGGCGGTGCATCTGGGCACCCGGCTGGCGCGGCGCACGATGACCCATCTGGGCCGCGAGACCTTCCTGACCCCGGTGACCTGGGTGGATGGCTGGCCCGTCTGCGGACAGGATCGCAAGGCAAAACTGCTCTCGGAAGGCCCGCTGACTGCTCCTCAGCAGCCTGCGCAGCCCTTCATTGCAGACATGACCCGCACAGACTGGGAGCCGGAGTGGATCTTTCTGCGTCGTCCAGACATGGCGAACTTCCGCCGCGTCCCCGGCGCGATGCTGCTCACGCCCACTGCGCAGACTATGTGCGATCCCGTTCCCACCTTTGCATCCGTCCGTCCGGCGGATTTCGATTGCGTGACAGATGCGACTTTCAGCTTTGACGCCCAGCATGAGGGAGATGAGGCTGGTCTTGCCATCCGGTTGGACAGGCAGTTCCATATCACCTGTACGCTGGGGTATGACAATGTGATGACGCTGGCGCTGCAGGCAGAAGATATTCATCACACGGTTGCGCAGGCCACGCTGCCGGAAGGCGAGGTTCGCCTCAGACTGGCAGCAGACCGGGAGCGGTATAGCTTCTTCTATTACAGTGACGGTGAATATGTCAAGCTGGGCAGCGTGTCCACACGGTTCCTGGCGACGGAGTTTCAGGGGCGTTGCTTTACCGGCACGGTCATCGGCCTCTATACGGCATGTGTCCAGACTGCGGAAGCGTGCATGCGGGTAACGGCTTTTGCACATTGTTAAGGATTGTAGTATGTTAATCCAGTATTGATCAATGCAATTATACAAATGCGCTACTTTTCTCCGCCGGAGAGACTGGCCCCACCCTCACCGATGACAGTATCATAGCCATCCGGCAATGCCATAATGAAAGCATGGCAGCAGGCTTTACTGGCCGCCTCGATGACCTTTTTCATAGGAGCATCTTGTTGGCCGAAGCGGATGTTATTGGCAATGGTATACCGTGTAGGCCTAATTTGCTATGTGAATAATTGAAAATCCTTTGCTTCGCTTACAAACTATTATCAACTTGTACGGATATGATTGGCTTGTGCGGTAAGGGGAATTATTCAGAGGTTCCTTAGGTACGGAAATCGAAATGATAGTCACAACAGAATCTCTTTTTTAGCAGGATACACTCACTTACAGCATACTGCTCTAACTACACCTATCAAGCAACCATCAAAACAAGGCCTGCGCATCAAAGGCACAGACCCCGTTTCATGGTCACAATTTATCCTCTTCCTGCTTCCGAATCTTCCTTTTCAGCGTCGCACGTTGTACTACACACACGATCAGCAGCATAACGCATCCTGCACCCAGTGCGATAACCGTCCATGGCGGTGTTTGTTCCACTTCTTCATGCGTTCCTTCGACATTGACGGCAATCACAGTAGGCTCCTCAACAGTGGTTTCAACCGGCACGGTCAGCATTGTCGTATTCCCATACGCATCCTCGCCAGTGATTGTCAACGTGCCCTGATGCAGCCCCAGTGCGCTCTTGCCCGGAATGAAGGTCAGTTTATCATCGTGCGCTATCGCATTTCAGATACTGGTGTCGGCATGAGCGAGGAATTTCTGGACCGTGTATTCGATGATTTTGCTCAAGAGGAAAATAGAGCCAGAACCCAATACAAGGGAACCGGACTGGGCATGGCAATTACCAAACAGTATGTGGACTTGATGGGTGGTACTATTTCTGTCGAGAGCAAAAAAAGCAACGGCTCAACATTTGCGGTAGATCTGCCTCTGGAAATGACCAGTATCGAAAACATTGATCATCAGGAAATGATGCAGGCAAAGGAGAACCTGCGTGGTATCCGAGTCCTTTTAGCCGAAGACAACGACCTCAATGCTGAAATCGCTGAGATTCAGCTGGAAGAACTGGGAATGAAAGTGACTCGTGCCAATGACGGGAAACAGGCTGTAGAGCTATTTTCTGACAAGCCGGCAGACACCTTTAATGTAATTCTCATGGATATCATGATGCCTCAAATGAATGGCTATGAAGCGACAAAAGCCATCCGCCATATGGATGATCGCCCGGATGGACGGGAGATTCCTATCATTGCCATGACGGCCAACGCCTTTGCTGAGGATGTTCAGGCGTCTATGGATGCAGGAATGAACGGTCATCTGTCAAAGCCGATTGTAATGGATGAGGTAATCAAAACTATTTCACGGAATCTGGACAGATAAGTTGAGTGAGCGAGTAGATGGACGACTGGCTTTTCGAGTTGCGTTTTCGGTCGTTTGCAATACTCGTTATCCCGAAAAAAGTATTATCCCGAAGAGAGAAGCAGAACCCTTGTCCCATAAGAATTCCTTGCAACATTCTTCGGGATAATATTTGGGAACTCAGACGGATACCATCCGTTTCATTTCTCACATAAGAATCAAATTTCGGGATAATAATATGATTCAAAGGCCATACAGTTTACGCAGAATTTCTTCATCATCAACGGTATAGGGAGCATTATTGAGTTGGCCTGTCACGCCATCTCCAAGAGCAGCTGCAATTGCTTTCCGCTTGTCTTCAGTATCAGAGTGAGCATGGATCAACGTTGTCTCCAGTTGGCTGTGCCCGAGCCATTGGGAGATTCTCTCAAGATCCATACCGTGCTGGTACAGATGCATTGCCCTTGTATGCCGCCACATATGTGGATGGGGATTGTCTGGAACATCCGGACAGTTTTCTTTGGCTGCCGCAGCGTACCGCTGAATTCTGTAGCGTGCAGTATCATCGCACATTTGTACTTTCTGCCCCTTGTGTCGGGTAAAAAACAAATAGCTTTCAGAATGCATATGCTCATCCGGATGCAGAACTGAAAGATACTTTTTCAAGTGCTTAACTGTTTCTGGCATCAGGGGGACAATCCGGGTTTTGCCTCCTTTTCCATGAATAATTGCTGTAGGAGTTTTGTCAATTTTCAGATCACAGAGCCGGAGACTCAATATCTCCTGAATTCGTGCACCAGTGTCGTACAGCATCACCATCATGAATTGGTCCGTCAGTCCAGCTGTTGTTGAAACATCCGGCACTTCCATCAATGCTTTTACAGCGGCTTCGCTCATATAATCCACTTTTCCGAACTGGTCATTCTTTTTCCCCTTAATCTGACTAAGACGGCTTTTGAGATCAATATATTCCGGCTTGCATGCGGAAGCATACGAAATAAAAGCACGAATCACAGCCAGGCGGTTGTTACATGTTGCCGAGGAAACCTTGCGGTCAACTGCCAGCCAATGGAGATATTCCGTCACCATGTCGTAACTAAACATGGCTCCAGTTACCGCAAACCTGGAGATCTGTTTTTTGCTTGAAACATAATCCAGATATTGATTCAATCCGGTTCGGTAGCTTTTTACAGTGTTTTCGCCTGCATGCCGGTATGTAGGCAGATAGATTTCCAGGAAATTGCGGATCAGCATGAATAACTGTGCATCTTTTACTTTTCCCATAATTCACACCTCGGCAAAAGATCGTTCATGCTGTCCCAGTCAATTCCTGAATTTTTTACCAGTTGTTCTGGGAGCAAATGAATGTAGTAGGCTGTTGCTGCCAGATCTTTGTGTCCCATATAGGTTTGGAGGTACGGCAGACGGGAAGAAAGATTGCGTTTTTCGTCCAGCCACTTGTTTAGAACAGTAGTCGCAAAACGGTGGCGAAGATCATAAACTCTTACTACGGGTAATAGATCCTCAGGGATATCCGGCTGTGACTGGGCAAAAAACATACGAAACTTCGTCTGCATCGTGACGGCGCTGAATGACTTGTTCTGCTTCTGGGGAAAGAAATAGTCACCACTTGAAAAGGCTGCATCCCGCATAGCTGCATATTCCCTTGCCAGGGACAGCATGTCATTAGACATGACCACAGTCCGGCTTTTATGCCACTTGGCGTTCAGGATGCGTATTTCACCGGTCTTCAAGTCCACATCTTCCCGTCTCAACTCACGTCCTTCACGCGGGCTTGCCAGGAACGCAAAGGGTTTGTTTTGCATTCGTAGGTATCGATTCTTGAAAACAATGCGGACAATTCCTCATCTGTAAACAAATACGGAATAAATGCTCTTTTGCCGGATATATAGGCATCTGGGAGAACATAGGCATTCTTGCCTATTGCTTTTTGGTATCGGGCAAAACCTCGCAAGAAAGCTGCCCTGGCGTGAATAATTCCCGGGGATGTGTTCTCATCCATGCGCAGCCAACCAACTGCCAGTCCCTCGGTAACAACCGTCGCCTCCGGATAGTTTCTCATACAGAATAGGTCAAACTGCTGGCTTCGTTCCATAAAAGTACTTTCGGCATAGTGTAAAGCTGTTCTGAAATCAATCATTCCTTTCAGATCAGCAGAAAAGCCGCTGACAAACTCCCTCATTTCTCCACCCTCCTTGTCAAAGGAATATCAGAAAAATCGAGAGCGCATTCTCTCAGATTGTTGGTATCCAAGGATAAGTATTGCCGGACAGATTGCAAATCGTTATGCCCCAGGATCTGCGCAACCGTAGTCAATGGCGTACCGTTAACAATCAGTTTTTTTGCAAGCCTGCGTCTCAATCCATGAAACCCTTTTCCATCAAAAGGCTGGCGCACAATTCCGGCCTTTTTCTGGTATTTGCTGAACATGTCTCCAATTGCGACCGTATCCATAATTGCGGCATGTGGCGGCTTTAGGCTCAGAAAAACCTCGGGTAGATTCGTAATTGGCCGTACATTCAAAATGTAATCTTTTAATGCATTTCCTGCTTCGCGGGTTAAGGGAAACGCTGAAAAACGGCCGGTTTTCTTCTGAGAGATCCTTATTTCACCTTTTCGCCAATCAATATCTGAGAGCTGCATTCGGATAATATCGCACGCTCGCATTCCAGTTGTTGCGGCAATCATAATGATTGCAAGATTACGTTTCCCTTTGTCAGTTTCCCTGTCAATCACATGAAGCACCGCATCCAATTCTGTGTCGGTCACATAACTTTGAATCGGCATTTCCCTGTATATCGTATAATTGAAGAGATCTACACAGTCCGGGGCAGGAATCCCCTGTTCACGCATGAAAACATGGAAATACTTCAGATACAGAAAAAGCGTATGAAGCGTTGACAATTTTACTTCAGCCGCCACCTGAAGCAAAAACTCTTTTGCATCTTCGTTTGTAACATCCGAAATGGTTTCGTGTCCTTTCTGCTGAAAGTAAAACAAATATTTTCGGACTGCCCAAATTGCATCGTCTCGTGTATTATTGCCATATTGTTTCCATTCCAAAAATTGGTCCAGCAGTTTGCCGTTCTCTTCATTCAACACATACTTTGAACCATGCTTTATTTGCGGAACGGATATGGTGCCAGTCATAAAAACTTCGTTCAACCGCTCTGCTGCTCTTAAGCAAGGTTTATAGGTTGCAATTTCGCCTCGTTTCACACGTTCACGCTGAAGCCTTACATACTCATCTGTAACCATTGGATCGTAATAAACCTGCCCCAGCTTCTCATAGTAGTGCTCAATTGAACCGACGCGTGGCATATAACAGTGCCATATGGTAGTGTCTGTGAACCCCGCCCTTTTCATTTCAGCAACCAGTTTTCCTACCAGCTGGTGGATTGTGATTTTCTCCTGCATGGCCTATTGCCTCCTTGCGGTTTAGTCGGGATTATCCCGCCGGAAGCTATTATCTGGGATCATATACTTTAAGAAAATATTATCCCGAATTTTTCTTTCCCACCAACTCAACACTGAGTAGTACTGACTTTCTCACGTCAAAAAATTATCCCGAAAAAATCAAGAGAAAATTCTTACGCTGTAAGTCTTCTCTTCGACTTTTCGGGATAATTCTTTTTTCGGGATAACTGTTATTATCCCGAATTCGGGATAATAGCAGCAAGCAGGGCAAAGGTAGCACCCTTTGCACTCTGCTTGTTGGGAGGCTCCGTCCCCAAACCCCTTTACCAGATCTTGCGATCTGTGGTTGTGGCGTCTTGCTGCGCCAGACAAAGTGCAGCACCGCAGCATAATCTGAAATAGAAGAAGCCTCCGTGTCAGCAAACTGAGGAAACCAGCTCCTGCACGGAGGCATTGTTATAGTTCTATACGCTCACCTTTGCGGTGATATTGATCTGTTTGTGGAATATCCCGGGCAAGTATTTTATAGTTATACCGGATGTGCTTCAGGTCTGTCAGCTTCGATTTGAGCTCTGCCAAGTCTGGCTTGTATGCGTCAAGCTGCCCCTTCAACGCAGCGTATTCCGCTGTCAGTTCCTTCAGCGTCGGCAGCTTGCCGTCATGAAGCTCATAAACAGCTTGCGCTTTTTTGTGAGCTTCGATTTCTGCGCGATGCTCCTGATAGAATTTTGCTGACCAGCCAGATTCTTTAAACTGAGTGTATATCTCTTTCGTCCGGTGGTAGTCCCGGATGGCTTGACGTTGGCGATTGATTTCTTTCATGCGATTCTGTGCCTGCCTAATGGAGGCTTTCTTTTCATCATGGGCAGACTGCAGATCATCAATCTGCTTTTCCAGTTCTTCCAGTGATCCGATGTGATGCTCTTTCAGGAAGATGACCGTTTGGGATATTGCATCGATGTTGTTACGCTCAGCCCATACCTGATAGCCTTTGCCCTTTCCTGCGCGGAGCTTGTTTTCAATGTCGATCAGCCGCTTGATCTGACTTTTGGAATAATCAGCGCGGGGAGTTTTCGGAATGTGCACATGATCACCCGCCAGCGTCTGTCGCAATGTATCCTCATCATATTCCGGGCCGAGGCTCTTCAACCGGATATAGCGTTGTCTATCTGGCGGCTTGAGGCTGATATGGGCTCCGCGCCTGATGCGGCATCCGGCATCTTCCAGCATCTGTAGAAGGGCGTCGAATCCGTCTGGCCGCTGCCGGAGAGCGGCATCAATCATGATTCGCAGATCATCCCGGTGACTGCTCTTTTTCAAATCGCCCGCCCACTTGTCACACGGGACAGCTTTATCCTGCGGATTGCGGATGACTGATAATCCATTTTCCTCACACAGCGCATCGCTGATCTGCACCAGATCCTTGGCGGATCTTTTTACATCCCTGTATTTCTGCTGACCGTCCAGGCTTGTAGCGCAGAGTATGATGTGGTTGTGGATGTGCTGTTTGTCGGTGTGTGTGGCTACCACGAAAGCATGCTGCTTGTCCGTTAGTCGTTCGGCCAATTTCTTTCCGATCTCATTTGCTTTTTCCCGAGTGATTTCTCCGGGCTTGAAAGCCTGCCGCACATGATAGGCAAGCACCTCATCCTTGCGTTTCCTTCCGGTAGTGTTCAGGTATTCCTGACGATACAGCATGAACTCATCCGCTGCAGTTTCGGGCGAACAGGCGTGGGACGAGATCAGAATCCCACCGTCCGTCTTTTCCGGGTTTATGATGTAATCCAGCCTCTCTTTGATGCTCTGATATGCTGTCTTGCCTTTTCCAACGTGGATCGAAATGATATGGGTGGTTGCCATGACATTCCCCCTTTTCAAAAGTGTGCGGCGGATGTGACTGCACAATCCGCCGCTGTGTTGCTATGGTTTTTTCTCTGACTGCAATCCATGGCCATGCCCAAGCCTTTGCAGAATCTGGCTCAGGAGCGCCTTCAGTTTTCTCTGCTCATCGACGATTTCGTCCATTTCGGTTTCATAGATCGAGCCATGCTCGTTCAGCCTTCGGGCGATCTGGTTGATGTTGCTGCCCATCTTGCCCATCAGGCGGACTGCCTCGTGCATCTCCTGCATATCCAGCTTCAGCAAGTACCCGTTCAGCATCATCGTCCGGAGGTAAGTGGATCGGTTCCGAATGCCGATGGATTTCATTTTCTGTCGGATGGCGGCATCCTCATCAGGCGACACTTTGAAGCTGTAGTGAATGTTTCGTTTTGCTTTTTCCATGATCGGTTCCTTTGCTTACAGGGTGTTGATGATCTGTTCCCTCACGACTTCTTCCGCTCTGCTGCGAATGCTGTTCATCCTGCGGACCCATTCCATCTGGTCTGCAGCCTTCAGGCTTTCCGTGATGCCTTCCTGCATCGCCATCCGCCGGGTCAACTGCTCCAGCATGGCTTGAGCACGTTCTTCGGCATCTGCCAGATGCCTGTCCAGAGTACCATTCAGGATCATCCGATCATACAGGCCGGGATGTTCTGCTTCCAGATAGGCTCTGTGCATTCGTCCCCATCTGCCGATGGGACGTTGTTCCCTGTCGCCCAGAGCGGGGTTGGGGTAAAGCAAGCCGTCGCTTCCTTGGGTATAGGTGCCGCCGAGTTGTTCAAAGATGCTGGTCATAGTCATTCTCCTTCCATGTCGTTCAGCATTTTTGCAATCAGCGTGATGTCGTTCACCAGTTCATCGCTGGGCTGGGTTCCGGCGCTGATGCGTCTCAGCTCTGTCCATACATCATCCAGTGCGGTTTTCAGCGCTTTGAAGATCCGCGGATTCGGAGTAACGGTGATGCTGTTGTCCATGCATTTCCGATAGCAGTACTCCTGCTTCGGGAGCCCGGACAGAGCCACCGCTCTGTTCAGCTGCTCGTTCTCCTCCGGGGAGACCCGGAAGCCGACGGTGATGTTCCGCCAGCGGTTGTGATTGTCACGGTTCTTAGCCGACATTCAGATTCACCATCCTTTCATCGTCCAGTTTGTTGGCCATCTCAGCCTGCTTCGAGGGGAAGAGGTGGGCGTACCGGTAGGTGATGTCGATGCTCTCATGTCCCACACGATCCGCGATGGCTACCGCACTGAAGCCCATGTCGATCAGCAGCGATACATGACTGTGACGAATATCATGCACGCGAATCCGTTTGACCCCGGACGCACGGCAGCCCCGATCCATTTCGTGATAGAGGTAGCTTTTTGTGACCGGGAAGATACGATCCTTCTTCTTCACTCCATAGAGGGATTGGATGTATTCCTGCATTTCCTCACAGAGGAATTTGGGCATCCTGATCGTCCGAACACTCTTCTTCGTCTTCGGTGCAGTGATCACGTCATCCTTGTGGAGCCGCTGGTAGGACTTGCTGATGGACACGGTACCAGCTTTGAAGTCGAAGTCCCCGGGCGTCAGTGCCAGCAGCTCGCCCTCCCGGATTCCGCACCAGTAGAGCATCTCGAAGGCGTAATAGGACATCGGTTTATCCATGACGGCTTCTGCGAACCGCTGGTACTCATCCTTCGTCCAGAACTGCATTTCCTCCGCTTCCTTGCTCCCGATGTACCCCACCTTGGATGCCGGATTGCTCTTCAGCCCGTAGTGCCGGACTGCGTGGTTCAGGATCGCCACCAGCTGGTTATGGATGCTCTTGAGATAGGTCGGCGAGTAGGGCTGCTTCTTTTCATCCCGGTAGGCCAGCAGCTCATTCTGCCAGGCAATGATGTCCCGGGTTTCGATTTCGCTGAGCATCTTCTTGCCAAAGGTGGGGAAGAGCTTCGTCCGGATCATGTGTTCCTTACTCAGCCAGGTGTTTTCCTTCAGACGGGGCCGAATGTCATGCTCATACAGCTCCAGAAAGGCTTCAAAGGTCATGTCCGGATCCCCATCGGTCTGCAACTGAAAGTTGCGTTCCCACTCCTGCGCTTCCCGACGGGTAGCAAAGCCCCGTTTGCATTTCTGCCGCTTTACACCCTTCCAGTCGTGGTACCGGACCATTACATACCAAGTACCGTTTTTCTCATCCTTGTGTGTTGACACGCGATTCACACTCCTTCTGATCTGATGTACCGTACAGTCGCTCCTGAAAATACTGCCGGTTCACTCGCCCAGCGATGGTCATATATCCCTTCTCGCGGAGCTCCGCATTCAGTTGCCTGATCAGCCTGTAGGCATAGGATCTGGACACTTCGAGCTCCTGAGCTACTTCTTCTGCTCTCATAAATTGGTTCTTCATGGGTTCCTCCTTTTGCGAATTAAGCAATCACGCTTAACTTCGATGTCATTATATTAAACATTATTGCTTGTGTCAATAGGCTTTCAAGGAGTATTCCAAACTTTTTTGTTAAATTTCCACCTTGACGATCTTAAACGGATTTGCTATGATAAACTATCCTGTTCAAGAGGTGATTTGATGGCTACCGGCGAACGTATCCGTTTCTTCCGAACATTACGGGGGATGACGCAAAAGTATTTGGGCCTTCTTCTGGGGTTTCCGGAGAGCTCGGCCGATGTGAGACTTGCCCAGTATGAATCCGAGGATCGCACACCCAAGGCAGATCTGACCGGGCAGATGGCGGAAGCGCTGGACGTTTCTCCCAAGGCCATCGCCGTGCCGGACATCGATACCATGGACGGCTTGATGCACACGCTTTTTGCCTTGGAAGACCGAAAGCTTCTTCGTATCACCAACGCGGATGGTTTGATCTGTCTGCGCGCCGAGATTTTTGATGGCGGCATCCATGCAGCTGATCTGGAGCAACGTCTCCGGGCCTGGCAGGAACAATCCGCCAAGCTGGTTGCCGGTGAAATCACCAAAGAGGCGTACGACCGCTGGCGGTATCACTACCCTGATTTCGATGATACGCGAATCCATGCTGCCGTTCCGCCGGAAGCGCCCGCCAAGCGCAAACGCGGCCGGAAGCCAAAGCCGAAAGCCTGAAAGAATGAACATAAAGAAAGCCCTCCGCTTGTGGAAGATTTCCTCCACAGCGAAGGGCTTTTGAACAGGCTATTTTCACAGAGGGTGATAACCGGGAAGCGCTTTTCTCACCTCCACTCCAAAGCCACCAGCGCAGTTTCCTGTAAAGACGGCTTTGGAGATGGTTATCATTTTGTTATCAGAGGCGGTTTGGACTGGGCCAAAACGCTTGTGCCGCAAGGCTTTTCGCCTTTACAGCGGTCATTCCCACTCGATCGTGGCGACGGGCTTGGGAGAAAGATCGTAGAGAACACGGTTGACGCCCTTGACTTCGGCCAGAATCCGGTTCGTGATTTTGCCGAGCAGCGCGTAGGGGATCTCCTCAATGGTGGCGGAGGTGGCATCCACGCTGTTGACGGCCCGGAGAATGACCGGCCAGTCCCAGGTGCGTTTATTGTCCTTGATCCCGGTGGACTTCAGATCCGGCACCACGGTGAAATACTGCCAGACCTTTCCCTGAAGGCCGGCGGCGGCAAATTCCTCCCGCAGAATCGCGTCGGACTCGCGAACCGCTTCCAGACGATTCCGGGTGATGGCACCGACACAGCGGACACCGAGACCGGGGCCGGGGAAGGGCTGGCGGTAGACCATGCCGTCCGGCAGACCGAGGGCCTTGCCGACGACACGGACCTCATCCTTGTACAGGAACTTGACGGGCTCCACAAGCTCGAAATCCAGTTCGGGAGGCAGTCCGCCAACATTGTGGTGGCTCTTGACCCCGTCGGACTCGAGAATGTCGGGATAGATGGTTCCCTGAGCCAGGAAACGGATGCCGTCCTGCTTGGCGGCTTCCTCGGCAAAGACATCGATGAACTCCTTGCCGATGATCTTCCGCTTCTGTTCGGGATCGGAAACGCCGGCCAGCTTGTCCAGGAAGCGGTCCACAGCGTCCACGTAGATCAGGTTCGCGTTCAACTGATTGCGGAAAACTTCGATGACCTGCTCCGGCTCTCCCTTGCGCAGCAGGCCGTGGTTCACGTGAACGGCGACCAGGTTCTGCCCGATGGCCCGGATCAGGAGTGCCGCGCAGACCGAGCTGTCCACGCCGCCGGAAAGAGCGAGCAGCACCTTGCTGTCTCCAACCTGGGCACGGATGGCCTTGACCTGTTCTTCAATAAAGGCTTCCGCCAGAGAGGGGGTCGTGATCCGTTCGAGGGTTTCAGGACGCTTGTTGGAATCCATGGCTTTCCTCCGATTTTTTTATTCACGGGATCAGGGGAGCTGCGCCCTGCGGGTTTCCCGTGTGGAACGGGCAGGGCGGGAAAAGGAAATCATTGCCGGACGGCAGGACACGGGGAAACACAGGGGAAGAAAAGGAGAGAAAGAACCGACGGATAATCAGCGGTCAAACTCCCTGAGAACGGCTTCACCCATTCCCTCAATCTCACATTCGGCCTTATGCCGGATCGGGAGATCCTTCAGACGGCGCACCTGATCGGGCATGGGAACTCCGGAACGCTTCTCAAGCTCGGCGCTGCAGGCGAAGGGATCCAGACCTTCGGAAACCCCGGCGCCGGCGATGCCTGTCAGCACATCCCGGGCGAACTTGTAGGGGCTGGCCGTGGAGACCAGCACGGTGGGGGTGCCGTCCTGCTTCGTCTGTCGGTATTCCCGGAGAACAGAGGAGGCGACGGCCGTGTGGGTATCCATCAGATAACGGTTCTCCCGGAAGCGGCGCCCGATTTCATCCAGCGTGGCGATATCGTCGGCACAACCGCCCCAGAAGAGGCTTTCCAGCCATTCCCGCCGCTGGTCTCCCACGCTGTAGGAGCCGCACTCCTTCAGGGTCCGCATCCATGTTTTGACCAGTTCGCCGTCCCGGTCGGCCGCCTCGAAAAGGAGACGCTCCAGGTTGCTGGAGACCAGAATGTCCATGCTGGGGCTCATGGTCTTGAAGAAGATCCGGTGGGTTGAATAGGTTCCGGAGGCAAAGAAATCCGTCAGCACCTTGTTGCGGTTGCTGGCACAGATCAGCCGGCCGATGGGAAGTCCCATCTGATGCGCATAATAGGCGGCCAGAATATTGCCGAAGTTGCCGGTCGGAACACAGAAATTGACGGGATCCCCGCAGACAATGGCCCGCCGGGCAACCAGGTCGGCATAGGCTGAGAAATAATAGACCACCTGAGGAACCAGACGGCCGAAGTTGATCGAATTGGCGGAAGAAAGCACCTTTCCGCGGGCGTTCATCTCCGCGGCAAAGTCCGGGGAGCTGAAAAGCTCCTTGACACCGGTCTGCGCATCGTCGAAATTGCCCTTCACGGCGATCACATGGGTATTGTTTCCTCCGGTGGTCACCATCTGAAGACGCTGCACGTCGCTGACCCCATCGAGAGGGTAGAAGACGGTGCAGCTGGTGCCGGGCACATCACGGAAGCCCTCCAGCGCGGCCTTTCCGGTATCCCCGCTGGTCGCGACGAGAATGGAGACCTCCCGGTTTTCCCCGTTCTTGCGCGCGCTGAGCGTGGTCAGATGCGGGAGAAGCTGGAGCGCCATATCCTTGAAGGCCAGGGTCGGCCCGTGAAAGAGCTCCAGAATCCAGGTATTTTCATCCAGAGGCTTCAGCGGCGCGACCGCGGGATCGTCAAAACGATCCCCGCCATAGGCGGCGGTGACGGCCGCCTCAATTTCCGCCGGAGAGAAATCCTCCAGAAACAGCCGGAGAATCTCTGAGGCACGGCGGGCATAGGGCAGCTGGGACAGGCTGACGATTTTTTCGGGAGAAACCTGCGGGAACATGGCGGGCACATACAGCCCGCCGTCCGGCGCGAGGCCGCGGAGAATCGCCTGACTTGCGGTCACGCAGCTTCCTCCGCGCGTGGAAAAAAACGACATAACGCATTCACCTTCCGTCATGAATTGAAGACGGGCGGCATCCATTCGGAGCCGCCCCTCTTCTCAGAAAGATCCTCTTTGCGCAGCGAAGGCGCCGCACAGGAAGCATCAGATGAGATACTGCTTCAGAAAATCGGGCAGCTCTTCCGGCGCGGCGCTGACACTGAGCACAAAATCCACATGATGCTTTGCGCCCAGGTCGGCGAGCAGGCTGACCACCGGCTCGGTGTTAGCCAGCTCCGTCCTGCAGAGCTTCAGGAAAGCGTCGATGAAAATGGTTCCGACATCGTAATTGGAACTGAGAATGCCGCAGAGGAAACCGATGAACATATCCGTCGTGCTGACATGATAGTCGGAAGCATTAATGAAACGGACCTTATGGTCCACATCGTACATATAGCGATTGTCATCATCAAGGAAGATGACATCATGCACCGCTTCGCGGGCTGTTGTGTTTGTCAGGTCAATAAGGCGCTTGGTTTTCCCGGAACCCTTGTTGCCTGCGATAACCTGTATCATGGGGATCGACCTCCTTGTCAGTAATGCTGAATGAATTATAGCCTATTTTCCTCCTTTGCGCAACGGTTTTGTTGCAACAGGGATTTCCCGACATCCTGAAAGGAGAATCCCTTTGGCAGAGGCCGCTCATCCTCCCGCCGCTTCGGACAGACGGAGGCATACTCGCAGTAGCTGCAGGGAGACCTCTGCTCCGAAACGGAGGGGGAGGCCGAAATGGCCCCGGAGCGGATGCCTCCGCAGATCTCCTCCGCCTTTTTCACGGCAGCGTCCATGAGTCCCCGGAGCGTCTCCGGAGGAAGCGCCCAGGAGGCGGATTTGGAAATGCTTCCGTCCTGATTGAACGCCTTCGGAAGGGAGAAGGGCGAAATATCCCGGTCCATGGCGCGA
This sequence comes from uncultured Eubacteriales bacterium, assembly GCA_902778055.1. Taxonomy (GTDB): domain Bacteria; phylum Bacillota; class Clostridia; order Christensenellales; family Aristaeellaceae; genus Aristaeella. The sequence goes on from CACYWL010000004.1 coordinate 40,417, forward strand.
AGGACATTTTCCTCGGCGAGGACGACACCCTTCAGCTGAACCTCCTTCAGCCGCTTTTCCTCTGCCGCCTCCGGGGAGGGGGCGTCCACGTCCCGATCCTGCACCGGGAAGTAAAGGGCTCCGGCAGGGAGAGCCCCCGGCCTGCCCCGCAGCGCAGCCTGCAGATAGATCATCAGCTGCAGCTGCTCTCCCGAATCCATTCGGGCGGGATCCAGCGTTTTTTCGCTGCTCTTCAGATCCAGCACCCTCAGATAGTCGGCGTCCGGTCCGTGATACAAGTCCAGCCGGTCGATGGTTCCCTGCAGCGCAATCTGATGCCCGTCCTCCAGATTCAGGATGAGCGGAGGCAGACCGCCGGGTACGCCGAACTCCATCTCCGTCCCCAGAGGCTGAAAGTCGGCGTTGGAGGCGAAACGGGTCAGGACCGAGGCGGCGTGACGGACGCGGCGGAGATATTCCTCCCCCTGCCACCGGCCCAGGGCGCTTTCCCGGAGCGGCCCCTCCTCCCAGGACTGGGTCAGCTGATCCAGAATGGCTTCCATCAGGGCGGAAGCCCTGTCCGCGTCCAGATGCGGCCATTCCGGCTCCCGGACCGCCCGGTCCATGTACTGCTGGAGCGCCAGATGAAAGAAGTCTCCCGCATCCCCCGCGGTAAAGACAAAGCTGCGGGGAAGAAGGGGCCTCAGGCCGTATTTCAGAAAATGCCGGTAAGGGCAGGAGGCGAAGCACTCCAGCCGGCTGATGGAGACGCGCCCGGCCCGGAAAAGCCGGACGGCCGTTTCTGCAGGAATTTTCCTGGGCGAGGGAGGATCCAGCAGCGGGGCAAGCATCCGACGGGCCTCGGGCCCTGTGTCCCCGTCCCGGAGGAGCAGACGGAGCGCGTCCTTCCAGTCGGGGGAGAGATCCGGAAGCTCTCCGGAATAAAGCCCGCGGAGCAGAGGCCCCAGCCCCTCCAGCGCGAGGGAGGGACAGTCCGGCCGGAAGGGCAGGCCGGTGTCCGCCAGGCCGCCCCGGGCCTTCAAAAGCGGGAAAAGCCTGCGAAGCTCGGCGACGGGTTCGCCCGGAAGCTGGGCAGAGCCGCTCTCATCCCGCAGACAGAAGCTGACAAAGAGCCTTTTTTCCGGCAGGGAGAAGGTGCGCACATAATCGGAACGGGCAAGCATGCCAAGCTGGCCGTGATCCATGCCGACGCTTTTGCCGGTCAGATCCCGGACGGCGCGGCGCTCCGTGTCCGAAAACAGGGAAACGGGCTGAATGTTCATGACACCTTCATTCATGCCGGGGAGAACCAGCGCTTCCGTCCTTCCGGGCAGCATATGCCCGATTTCTCCGACGGGAACGCCCTCCTCCGTTTCCGGCAGCGCGGAGAGGGAAGCCCTTTCCAGAGCGCCGGAAATCAGCTGGGAAACCTCCCGGAGGGAGACCTTCCGATCCCCCAGGAGCGAGACAAACTGATCCAGCAGCTTCATCAGCAGCTCCCAGACCTGACGGTCGATGACCGCTTCGGAGGCGTGGCCGCTGTTTTCCAGCAGCTGCCTGCGTTCCTGAAGCTGTTCATAGACGCCCTCCTCCCGGAGAAAACGGTAGAGCGCCAGAGCGGATTCCCGGCCGTTCGGAGCCTGCCGCAAAGCGTCGTGAAGGCGGTCCAGCGGCGCGAGCAGACGAAGACGGAGCGCCTCGGCCTCCCCGGCCTCCTCTCCCCGGGTAAAGGGACGGCGCCACCGGCTGCGGGCGATCCCCCAGGCCAGGACGTATTCCGTCAGATGCGCGCCCTCCTCCGGGGAAAGCACGCCAAAGCCGGAGGAAGCCATCTCCAGCAGAAGATCGGTATCGTATCCCCGGGCGACGCAGGCCAGCGCGGAGGAAAACAGTCGGGCAGCGCCGTGACGGGCGACCTCCTCCTTCCGGCTGATGAAAAATGGGATCCCATGGCGGGAAAAGGCGGCCAGCAGGGAGGACAGCCCCTGGAAGGAACGGGGAAGCGCGACGGCCATCCGGCTCCAGGCAATGCCCTCCTCATGCCACGCGCGCAGCACGGAGACGACGGCCAGGGATTCGCCGGTCGGATGCGGCGCCGCATAAAGAGTCAGCGCGGGCGACGGATCGCCGGGAAAGGTTTCATTCCCCTCGCAGAAAAGATGACGGGACAGGAACCCAAGAGCATCCTCCGGAGCCGGCGGAACCGGATCCGGATATTCGAGACGGACGGTATGGCCCTGCTCCCGCAGGGCGGACGTCAATTTCAGGGCGCTGTCGCGCTGCGTGCGGAAAATCCGGGCGGAGGGGGAGGAGGGATCGGACATGGTCAGCAGAACGCTGACGCTCCGGCAGACTTCGGCGGAGGAGAGAATCAGATCCCTCAGATCGGGCCGGAGGGTATCGAAGCCGTACACGTAAAGATCCGTCCCCTGCCACATGCCGCTGGAGGCCAGGCGGGCGCAGAGATCGCGCCAGGAGAGGACAGGATCGGCGAACCGGTCCGACAGGAGGGCCTCATAGCTTCTCATGATCCGGCTCAGATCCAGATATTTGGCCCTCTGCGCGCCGCCCCTTCCGGCGGAGGCCAGCTCCTCCAGCACCTCCGGCGTCAGCTGCTCCTCCTGCAGCTCGCGCAGCGTCTGATCCATCCGGGGAACCGCGCCGTAGAGGCTGCCGAGCCGCTGATAATAGACGAGATCCTTTTCACAGGCATACAGCGCCCGATGAATCGCCATGGCCCGGCCGGTGTCGTCCAGCTCATCCCGCCCGCTGGAACCGGCGGTCTCCCGGACCATGGTTTTCAGGCGGGAGGGGCTGATCACGTCCAGATTCAGCAGACCGGGAAGATGCATGCCGGTCAGCAGATCGCGCTCGGTCTGCAGCGTGTACTGCTCCGGAACAAAGACCACGGCTGTCCGGCCGTCCTTCCGGCCCTCCGAGAGACGGGAAAAAAGCCAGGCGCGCTGCTGCCCGGCATCCGCGCCGAGAATCCGGATTTCAGACATGGCTCCGTCCCTCCTTCCGTCCAAAGCAGACCCGGCCGCTCCTCGGCGCCGGGACGCGGCGCAGGGAAGCGGGCCGGAAAAAATACTCCTTCTTGGACGGACCGATTGTACCATCGGCACCGAAAGATCACAAGAAATATTGCACCCAGTTTACAAAATTGTTATAATCTGAAGCAAATGGCCGGGGAACCCCGTGCCGCAGGACAGCGAGGAGGGCGGAGGCCTTCCGGAAATCAACGGAATACGGAGGAATCAACATGCGGATAAGAAAATGGCTGGCCGTGATACTGGCGCTCGCCGTGATGGGAAGCTGCCTGCCGGCTCTTTCGGAGACGGCCGGCGATTCCCGCGTGACGGACTATCTGAAGCAGGTGGCCGAGACCCAGAAGGATCCCTGGGTGCTGGCCATTCTTCAGGCCGGAGCGAGCAACATCCGGTGGGAGGGCAACACAGCCGTTTTTCAGATGAGAAGCTTTGATCCGGATCTGAAAAGCCTGGGGGCCTATCAGAAGGCGGAGGACCGGAAGGCCTGGCGGGACCGGGCCGCGGAGAATCTGAAGGCCTACAGCCTGGAGGTCCGGATGACCTTCGGCGAGGACGGAACGCCGGACAAAAAGCAGGGCGCCGCGCTGCTGAAGCAGATCAAGAACGCGGCCGGCGCCGCCAAGGGCGCGCTGGGAAAGCCGGACTGGAAAAACGCCCTGACGGATCTGCTGTTCTGCTTCCCCGTTCACGGGAACAGCGCCGGCGCCGCTGAGCTGATGGCGCCGGAAGCGGACTTTGTCGCGTTTATCCAGGCGAACCCCGGCATTTTCCCCGGGGAGGATCCGGCGGAATGGGCTCCTCTTTTCTACCTGCAGCGGAACTGGCGGTATGATCTGAAAAAGGGGCCTCACGCCGTCAGCCTGGCCTGGGACGGCGCCGATCCTTCGGCCTTTCTGGACAAGTGCTACGACGCGCTGACCGCGTCCCTCGCCGGAACGCCGGGAGTGGAGCGGGCGGCGGAAAGCGCCCTGCCCGGGCTGTGGAGGGAAACCGTGGCGGAGACCGCGGTGCGTGCCCGGAAGGGGCGGCTGTCGACCTACAGGATGGAGCTGGACCTGGACGAGCTGCTGGCGGGCCGCGTGCCGGCGGAATACATGAGCTATTTTGCCGGCTATGTGCCGGGAGAGTATTACCGGCGGGTAACCGAGGCCTACCGCGCCATGCCGGAGGAGGCCGCCCAGCCCCTGCCGAAGACGGGCGCAATTACCCACGCGAAGAAGGGGCGCGGCGTGACGGTGAAGGTGGCCAAGGACGGAAGAAACACCTACGTTCAGCTCAGAGACGCGGACACGGGGGTCATTCAGGCTGATGCCTTCATTGAACCCGGAAAGAACGTGACGCTGAAGGTGCCGGAGGGGTTCTACGTGGCGCATTACGCCACGGGCTCCACCTGGTACGGGACGGAGAAGGCCTTCGGACCGATCGGGAGCTATACCGCGACCAATGAATTCAGCGTGGCGAAGAAAAAATGGGTACTGACGGCCGGCGCGGAGCAGGAGGGCATTTCCCTGCACGCGATTTCCGCGGAGGACATGTCCCCCACGGAGGACCGGTCCGTGCACGTGGAGGGCGTGCTGGAGGCCCAGGTTCCCCTGCAGGAGACCTATCCCGAAAACAATCCCGTCACCGCGGGCATGAATCCCCTGACCGGGCTGCCTGCCTCGGGCGAGCCCTATACACCGGTGGTCATGGTGCTGGACAACGCGGAGGACGCCTATCCGCATTTCGGCGTCTCCGGCGCGGACATTCTTTTCCAGGTTCCCAACGCCGGTTCCGGCGCGACCAAGCTGCTGGGCCTGTTCGCGGACCGGTATCCGGAGATGGCGGGCCCCGTGCGCTCCGGGCGGAGCTCCATGGCCCCCGCGGCGCTGGCCTTCAACGCGGCCTTTGCCTTCGCTGGCCCGCCTGCGATTGCCGGAAGCGGCGGCCCGGCGGATCTGCTGGAGGTGATGCAGAACTACGGGATGAGCCAGACGCACCGGGTGTACAACCTGCTGAATTCCAACGGATACGGCGAGCGGGTGAAGGGAAGCGGATCGCACAACCTGGCCTGTCATGTCGGGATGATTCACCGGAATCTGATCGAGAAGGGCGTCTCCTTTGAGGAAAGACCCTTCCTCTTTGCCGATGAGGAAAGAACCACGGGGCAGGAAGCGACGATCATCCGTGTTCTTCACCGGGGCGAGGATCCCAAGGCCGGATCCAATTCCGCCAGCCGGGCCGTTTTCAAGTACGACGCGGACCGCAAGGCCTATACTCGGGACAATTCCAGCGGCACCTACATCGACCGGGATACGGGAGAGACGGTTTATTTCGCCAATGTGATCGTGCTCCGCTGCCAGATGTCCTATGACCGGAACTACATCTATCTGAAGAACCAGATGACCGGCTCCGGCACCGCGGAGATCTTCCAGAACGGAAAATATGTGCGCGGCGCCTGGGTCCGGACGGACGCGACGGGCCGGCTTGTGCTGGTCGACGAGGACGGCAGCGAGCTCCGGATGCAGCGGGGGAAAACCTTCATGATCCTCACCAACGACGTGACGGACGTGATCTATACCAACTGACCTCCTGCGGCGGCGCTTCCTGAAAAACACGGCGGTCCTTTCCCCTTTTCCCATCGCCTTTTTCCCAAAAAAGAGGCTTTTCAAACGGCCGGGAATATGGTATCATAAACAACGGGCTTTTTGCCCGGAAGGGATGGAAGATGGATGACCGCAAGTGAAAAACTGGTGGATCTGCTTCACCTGACGGGGAGCATGGGGGTTTTGATCCACGATCCCTCGAACATGTTCTACCTGACGGAGGGATACACGGGCGAGGGCTTCGTGTATCTGACGGCGGAGCGCCGGGTCATCGTTACGGATTTCCGTTACACGGAGGCGGCGGAGAAGGATGCGCCGGGTTTTGAGGTCGTGATGACGGACAAGGATCATCCGGCTTCGAAGCGTCTGGCTGAGCTCTGCGAAGCGGATCAGGTGCGCGAGCTCCGGTATGAGAGCAATTTCCTCTCCGTGGACGATTACGAAAAGCTGCGCGGCGCGCTGGGGGACGAGATCAGCTGGATTCCTCTCCGGCAGGCGCCCCAGAAGATCCGGGAGATCAAAACGCCGGCGGAAATTGTCACCATGCGCAAGGCCGGCGCCATCACCAGCGAGGCCTTTGAAGCTGTTCTTCCGAAAATCCGGGTCGGAATGACGGAGACGGAGCTGCGGCTGGAGCTGGAGTACACGATGTTCCGGCTGGGCGCGGATGAGCTGGCCTTTCATACAATCATTGCCAGCGGAGTCAACGGGAGCCTGCCCCACGCGGTGCCGGGAAGCCGGAAGCTGCAGAACGGGGACATGATCACCATGGACTTCGGGGCCAAGGTCGGAGGATACTGCAGCGACATGACGCGGACGGTGGCGCTGGGCGAGCCTTCCGCCGAGATGAAGAAGATCTACAGCACGGTGCTCCGGGCACAGGCGATGTGCGAGGCCGCGCTGGCCGCCGGGAAGAGCTGCTTCGATATCGACCGGCTGGCGAGGGACTACATTGATTCCCAGGGCTATGCCGGGCGATTCGGCCACGGGCTGGGACACTGCGTTGGCATCGAAATTCACGAGAACCCGCGCCTGAGCCCTGCCTGCCACGACACGCTGGAGGCCGGGATGGTGATCACCGTCGAGCCGGGCATCTATGTTCCGGGCCTGGGCGGGGTTCGGATTGAGAACACCTGCCTGGTGAAGGAAAACGGTTCGGAGCCGCTGACGACCGCCCGGAAGGAACTGATTATCCTGTAACCTGTTTTCAGGAGACAATAACAATTTTTCACAGAGTAGAGGAGGAAAACCCATGATCACAGCTGGAGATTTCAAAAAAGGCGTTACCATCGAGTGGGACGGCGGCGTGTGGAATATTGTCGACTTCCAGCACGTGAAGCCCGGAAAGGGCGCGGCCTTCGTCCGGACCAAGATCAAGAATGTGATGACCGGCGCGGTCGTGGAGCGCAGCTTCAACCCGACGGACAAGATGCCCCGGGCCATTATCGAGACCAAGGAAATGCAGTACGTCTACAATGACGGGGATCTGTACTACTTCATGGACGTGGAAACCTACGAGCAGCTGCCCATGACCCATGATCAGGTCGAGGATGCCATTCCCTTCGTCAAGGAAGGCACCAACGTCACCATGCGCTTTTTCAAGGGCAAGCCCTTCTCCGTCGAAGCGCCGAACTTCGTCGTGCTGGAGGTCACCGATACCGAACCCGGCTTCGCCGGAGACACCGCCTCCAACACCTACAAGCCGGCCACGCTGGAGACCGGATTCACCCTGCAGGTGCCGCTGTTCATCAACACCGGCGATATGATCCAGATCGATACCCGCACCGGCGAATACCTGAAGCGGGCGTAAACCGGAGGAAAGACATGAGCAGGCTGACGGATAAAATCTCCTATCTTCAGGGCCTGGCCGAGGGCATGAAGCTGAATCCGGAGAAGGATTCGCACCGCCTGATCCAGGGCATCCTGGAGGTGCTGGGCGAGGTGGGCGAGAGCTTTGAAGCGCTCGCGGAATCCCATGGCGAGCTGAGCGACTACGTGGAAAGCATTGACGAGGACCTGGCTGATCTGGAAGCGGATCTGTTTGACGACGAAGACGAGGACCTGGCCGGGGACGAGGAGGAGGACGACGCGGAGGACGGAGAGGATCCGGAGCTGAGCGGAGTTCTTCTATATGAATGTCCGAACTGCGGGAAAACGGTGGAGCTGGATCCGGAGGAGCTGGATTCGGAGGACAGGCATCCCTGCCCGAACTGCGGCAAGGAGCTTTTCCCGGAGCTGCCGGAGGAAACGGACGAGGATTGATCTCCGAATGAACTGTCTGAAGCAGCCGTATCACGGCTGCTTTTTTTGAAAAAGCCGCTTCCCGGAGGGGGACGGGCCGCCTCCGGAAGCGGAAAAAAGCGGCTTTCCCCGGCCGGGGCGGCTGCGCGGGAGACAAGCATCATGGAGAAGAAAGCAAGGATCATTCTGATTACCGGCGGCTCGAAGGGCATCGGGGCGGCCATGGTCAGAAGGTTTTCCGCCGGCGGGGACCGGGTCTGGTTTACGTACCTGAATTCCCGCGCGGAAGCGGATTCCCTGTGCGGGGAAACCGGGGCCAGGGCGCTCCGGGCGGATGTGTCCCGGGGGGAGGAGATCGGCGGCGCCGTACGGACCGTGCTGGAGGAGGCGGGGCGGATTGACGTGCTGATCTGCAGCGCGGGCATCAGCCTGAACGGGATGCTGATGGATACGACGGACGAGGAATACCGCCGGGTGATGGATACGAATCTGTACGGAACCTTCGCCGCGATCCGGGCGGTGATGCCGGGCATGTTCTGGAGGAGAGAGGGATGCATCCTGACGGTTTCCTCCATCTGGGGTCAGACCGGCGCCTCCTGCGAGGCCGTCTACTCAGCCTCCAAGGCCGCGGTGATCGCGCTGACCCAGGCGGCCGCGAAGGAAGGCGGGGCAGCGGGAATCCGGGTAAACTGCATCGCCCCGGGGATGATCGACACCGGAATGAACGGGCATCTGACGGCTGAGGAAAAGGAAGAAATCTGCGGGGAGATTCCCGCTGGGCGGATGGGAACGCCGGAAGAGGTCGCGGAGACGGCGTTCTTCCTGGCCGGCGAAGGGGCGTCCTACATCACGGGTCAGGTCCTTCCCGTCAACGGAGGATGGAGAATCTGAAAAAAAGTTATTTTCAGGGTTGACAGAGCCGACGATTTTTGATAGTATACCTTCCGCAGCCGAAAGCTGCGTTGTTGGGGAATGGTGTAACGGCAGCACCTACGACTCTGACTCGTATTGTCTAGGTTCGAATCCTAGTTCCCCAGCTTTTCTTTTTGGCTCCGTTGTCTAGAGGCCTAGGACGCCGCCCTCTCAAGGCGGAAACACGGGTTCGAATCCCGTCGGAGCTGCTTCAGAAGTCCCCGCAAACGAACGTTTGCAGGGATTTCTTTTTACCCTGAAACCGGCGGGAAGGCGGTTCCCGCAGAGCTGCCGGCGGATGAAAGCGGCGTCTGTCCGGACGGCGGACGGATCCGCCTTCGGGCAACATTCACAGAACGTTTACAATCCCGTCCTTGTCCGGAAAAATGAATTGGATTATAATACCCTCAGCGGTCGGGAGTCCGGCCCTGAAAGGAGACTGGCATGAATAACAATTACTGGAGCAAAAAGCTGACGGCGCTGCTGCTTGTGATCGGGCTGCTGAGCTGCTGCCTGGCGGGTTCCCTGGCGGAGGGGACGGACGCGGCCGTGGTGGCTGACCTGACGGCGGAAGAGGAGCCCGTGCTGCTGGCTTCCGTGAACGGCGATGAAATCTGGAGCAACAACGAGGAAATGCAGGCGCTGATCGACTATTACCTGAGCTATTACAGCGCCTACGGATACGATACGACGGACGAAGGCATGCTGGCGCAGCTGAAGGCCGCGGGCCTGCACTGGGCCATCGAGGGCGCGCTGTATCACCAGAAGGCGGCGGAGCTTGGCGTAGCGGACCTGACGGATGACCAGAAGGCGGAGCTGGAAGCCGCCGCGAAGGCGGAGTGGGAGCAGGCCGTGAGCTATTACGCGCAGAGCAGGGGCGGACTGACGGAGGAATCCACCGAGGAGGAGAAAACCGCGGCCCGGGTCGACGCGCTGGCCTATATCGAGAGCGAACTGGGATACACGGAGGAGTCCTACATCAGCGAATACGTGGAAGGCTCCCGGGAGACCCAGCTGCGCGAGAATGTGCGGAAGGCGGTGCTCGGGGAATTCTCGGTCACGGACGACGAGGTCATGACCTACTTCAACGAGCTGGTCGAGGAGGACAAGGCCACCTATGAGGGCAATGTCCCCATGTACGAATTCTATACCCATTATCAGGGATCCAACAGCTATTACATCCCCGAGGGTTACCGGGGAATCACGCATATCCTGCTCAATGTGGACAAGGAGCTGATGGATAACTACACCAGCCTGGTTGCCCGGATGGAGGAGCAGGAGGAAGAGGAAACGGCGGACGGCACGGCGGAGAACACGGCCGGGACCGAGGCGGAAGCAAACGCTGAAGCGGAAGCGACCGCCGAAGCGGAAGCGACCGCCGAAGCGGATGCGACCGCTGCGCCTGAGGCGACGGAGGAGCCCAAGGAGCCCGTGACGCAGGAGATGATCGACGCGGCCCGGCAGGCCATTATGGACAGCGTACAGGCCCAGGTCGACGAGATCATGGCCAAATATGCGTCCGGTACGCCCTTTGTGGATCTGATTGACGAATACGGCACGGATCCGGGCATGAAGCAGGAGCCGACCAGGACCGAAGGCTATGCGGTTCATGCCGACAGCATTCTCTGGGATAAGGCCTTCACCGAAGGCGCGATGGCGCTGAAGGAGATCGGCGAAGTCAGCGAGCCGGTGCTGGGCTCCCACGGCGTCCATCTGCTGCACTACACGAGGGATATCCCCGGGGGTGCCGTGGAGGTGACGGAGGAGATCCGGAAACAGCTGGAGGAGGAGCTCCTCAGCGAGAAGGAAACCGCCGCGGTCACGGAGATGGTCGAGGGCTGGATGAACGAGGCTGAGATCGTCTATACCGAGGAAGGCCAGGCCATCCTGGACGCCGCGGAAAAGGCGGACGCAGAAACCGTGGAGACGACGGAAGCCACCGAGGAGACGCTGAAGGAAGACCAGTAAAAGAAGCGGCGAAGGCTTTCTCCTCCGGCGCTCGGCGGCGAAACGGGGAAAAGAACTTGAAGGACGCATTTGTGACGACCTGCCTGGAGGTCAGCCCGCTCCGGGATCCGGATCTGTTCCGCCGATGGCTGGAACGGATGCCGGAGCCGAGGAGGCAGAAGGTAAACGCCATGCGGTTTGAGGAAGGCCGGTGCCTGAGTCTGGGCGCCGGCATCCTTCTGGACCGGGCCCTGGCGAAGCGGGGCGTGGACGGAAGGACGGTCCGGCTGGCCGAAGAAGAATACGGCCGGCCCTGGCTGCCCGATTACCCGGAATTCCATTTCAGCCTGAGCCATGCCGGAAGCTGGGCGGTCTGCGCTGTGGGGCCGGCCCCCGTGGGCTGCGATGTGGAGCGGCTCGGACGGGGAGATGAAAGGCTGGTCCGGCGCTTCTTTCATCCCGGAGAACGGGAGGCGCTGGCCCGGGAGAAGGATCCGGAAGCCTGGGACAGGCTTTTCACCCGGATCTGGACCCGCAAGGAGAGCTATCTGAAGGCCGTCGGGCGGGGACTCAGCCTGCCGCTGGACAGCTTTCAGACCCTGAGGGCGGAACCGGGGGTCTGGTATGACGAACACGAAATGGCGGAAGGATACGCCTTCTGCTGCTGCGGACTGGGAGAAAGACCGGAGGCTGTCCGATGGGAAAGGGTGCTTCCGGATGTGCCGGAGAGCTGACCCTCCGCAGGCCTGTCCGAGGTGAAACGGAACACCCCGATTTATGGGTAAAAAAACGGCGCTGAAGCGGAAGAAAAACCGCTTCAGCGCTTTATTTTTCAAGGAATTTATGGTATAATCAGCCTGTTGCGGACCCCTGCTTTTTCCCATATTCCGGACATGAGGAAACTGTCTGAAAAATGACCGGATGAAGCAGGCGGATCCGGACGGAAAAGCTACCTGATTTCACGAACAATGAAAGGGACATCATGGCGGAAGAATTGGATCTGGATCTGGAAAAGGAAATGGCGGTAACCTCGGATTACGGCGAGGATCAAATTCAGGTGCTGGAGGGCCTGGAGGCCGTGCGGAAGCGGCCGGGCATGTATATCGGCTCGACGGATGTGCGCGGACTGCATCATCTGGTCTATGAAATCGTGGATAACTCCGTGGACGAGGCGCTGGCCGGCTTCTGCCGGGAGATTGACGTCGTGCTCCGGAAGGACGGGAGCGTCATGGTTCAGGACGACGGCCGCGGATTCCCGGTGGGCATGCATCCGAAGATGCACCGGCCGGCGGTGGAGGTCTGCCTGACCATCCTCCATGCCGGGGGAAAGTTCGGCGGCGGGGGATACAAGGTCTCCGGCGGCCTGCACGGCGTGGGCGCCTCGGTGGTCAACGCGCTGAGCCGGCATTTTACCGTCACTGTGTATCAGAACGGGCAGATCTATCAGCAGGAATACTCCCGGGGAAAATATCTGTACGACCTGAAGGTGATCGGGACGACGGAGCGGACCGGAACGACCATCGAGTTCTGGCCGGACGTGAAGAGCGAGGACAATCCCGAGGGCATTTTCGAAACCGGGGAATTCGAGTATGAAACCCTGCGGAACCGCCTGCGGGAAATGGCCTTCCTGAACAAGGGCATCCGCATCAGATTCCGGGACGAGCGGCCGGAGACGCCGAAGGAAAAGGATTTCTGCTACGAGGGCGGGCTGAAGGAGTTCGTGCTCTTCCTGAACCAGAACAAGCAGGTGCTTTTCCCGGAGCCGATCTACACCGAAGGCCTGAAGGACGGCATCCTCGTCGAAATGGCGATGCAGTACAACGACAGCTACGCGGAGAATGTCTACTCCTTCGCCAACAACATTGCCACCCCGGACGGAGGAACCCACCTGGCCGGCTTCAATACGGCCCTGACCCGGGCCATCAACGATTACGCCTTCCGCTACAAGCTGCTGAAGGAAAACGAGCCGAAGCTGAAGGGAGAGGACGTCCGGGAGAGCCTGACGGCGATCATCTCCATCAAGATGGAGGATCCCCAGTTCGAAAGCCAGACGAAGAGCAAGCTGGGCAGCGGCCAGGTGCGCGGCGTGGTGGACAGCCTCGTCAGCGAGGAGCTGACGACCTACCTGGAGGAAAACCCGACGGTGGCGAAGGCGATCGTCAGCCGCTGCGTGGACGCCCAGCGGGCCCGGGAGGCCGCCCGAAAGGCCCGGGAGGCCACCCGGAGAAAGACGGTGCTGGAATCCGCCTCCCTGCCGGGCAAACTGGCGGACTGCAGCGAACGGGATCCTGCCAAGTGCGAAATCTTCATGGTGGAGGGAGACTCCGCAGGCGGAAGCGCCAAGGGCGGAAGGGACAGCAAGACCCAGGCAATCCTGCCCCTGCGCGGAAAAATCCTGAATGTCGAAAAGGTCCGGCTGGACCGGGCGCTGGAGAACCAGGAGATCCGGGCCATGATTACCGCCTTCGGCTGCGGGTTCGGGGATCAGTTTGACGAGAGCAAGCTGCGGTATCACCGGATTGTCTGCATGACCGATGCGGACGTGGACGGCGCGCATATCCGCATCCTGCTGCTGACCTTCTTCTACCGCTTCATGCGGCCGCTGGTCGAGAAGGGCTATGTCTACGCGGCCATGCCCCCGCTGTACAAGGTGACGAAGGGAAAGATCTCCCGGTACGTCTACGACGACGACGAGCTGAACCGCCTGCTGGACGAGATCGGAAGGGATCCCAAGCCGGATATCCAGCGGTACAAGGGACTGGGCGAAATGAGCGCCCAGCAGCTCTGGGATACGACCATGAACCCGGAAACCCGGATGATGATGCAGATCACGCCGGACGACGCCATGGAGGCGGACCGGCTGTTCACCCTGCTGATGGGCGATCAGGTGGAGCCGAGAAAGCTGTTTATCCAGGAGAACAGCGATCTGGTCAAGGATCTGGATGTATAAGGCGGACGGAAGCGGAAAACGGCAGGAGACCGATGCTTCCCGGAAGCCCGCGGCCCGGGGGCCGGAGAAATGCATCCCCCGGAAAAAATGAAAAAGGACAACAGAAATGATTCAAGATAAGCTGATCCCGGTCAACCTGGAACAGGAAATGAAAAAGAGCTTCATCGCCTATGCCATGGCGGTGATTGTGGACCGGGCCCTGCCGGATGTGCGGGACGGACTGAAGCCCGTCCACCGGCGGATCCTGTACGACATGTCCGAGGAGCTGGGCATGACGCCGGACAAGCCCACCCGCAAGAGCGCCCGCGTGGTCGGAGACGTGCTCGGTAAATTCCATCCCCACGGCGATTCCTCCGTGTACGACGCGATGGTTCGTCTGGCCCAGCCCTTCAATATCCGCTATCCCCTGATCGAGGGGCAGGGAAACTTCGGCTCCGTCGACGGGGACGGCGCCGCCGCGATGCGTTATACCGAGGCCCGGCTGCAGAAGCTGACCATGCATCTGCTGGACGGCATCGACAAGGATACGGTGGATTTCTATCCGAACTTTGACGAGACGCTTCAGCAGCCCTCCGTGCTGCCGGCCCGCTTCCCGAACCTGCTGGTGAACGGCTCCAACGGAATTGCCGTCGGCATGGCGACGAACATTCCTCCCCATAACCTGAGGGAGGTCATCAACGGCGTCATCTGCATGATCGACAACCCGGACTGCAGCATTGACGACCTGATGCAGCACATCAAGGGCCCGGACTTCCCGACGGGCGGCCTGATCATGGGCCGGAGCGGCATCCGGGAGGCCTACTATACCGGGCACGGCCGGATCACCGTGCGGGCCAAGTCCAACATCGAGGAAATGGGCCCGAACCGCAGCCGCATCGTGGTGACGGAGATTCCCTACCAGGTCAACAAGGCCGTTCTGGTCAAGAAGATCGCGGATCTCGTGCATGAGAAAAAGCTCGAGGGCATCAGCGACATCCGGGATGAGTCCAACGACCGGCAGGGCATGCGGATTGTCATCGAGCTGAAGAAGGACGTTCAGCCCCAGGTCGTGCTGAACACGCTGTACAAGCACACCTCCCTGCAGGAGAATTTCGGGGCGAACATGCTGGCCCTCGTGGACGGCAAGCCCCGGGTGCTGAACCTGCGGGAGATGATCTACTACTATCTCGAGCACCAGAAGGACGTGGTGACCCGGAGAACGCGTTTTGACCTGAACAAGGCGCTGAACCGGGCTCATATCCTGGAAGGCCTGCTGAAGGCGCTGGACCACATCGATGAGATCGTGGCCATCATCCGGGCGAGCAAGGATACGCAGACGGCCCGGGACGCCCTGATGATGCGCTTTGAGTTCACCGACCGGCAGGCCCAGGCCATTCTCGACATGCGCCTGGCCCGGCTGACCGGCCTGGAGCGCGAACGGCTGATGGAGGAATACCAGGAGCTGGAAAAGACGATTGCCCGCCTGCAGGAGATCCTGGCGGACGAGCATGAGCTGATGAACGTGATCAAGACCGAAATCTCCGAGATCCGGGATAAATTCGGCGACGATCGCCGCAGCGAGCTGACCGTCGTGGAGGATGAGATCGACATCGAGGATCTGATCCAGGAGGAGAACATGGTGGTCACCCTGACCCACGAGGGCTATGTGAAGCGCGTGCCCTCCAGCGTGTACCGCGCGCAGCACAGGGGCGGCCGGGGCGTCAGCGGCATGACCGTCAAGGAAACCGACTACACGACCCAGATGTGCGTCGTCTCCACGCATCAGGAGATCCTGTTCTTTACCAACCTGGGGCGGGTCTACAGCCTGAAGTGCTATCAGATTCCGGAGGCCGGGAGACAGGCCCGGGGAACCGCGATCATCAACCTGCTGCAGATTTCCAGCGGGGAGAAGGTTTCCACGATGCTGCCCATGCCGAAGGAGAGCGAGGAGGAGTTCAACCTTGTGATGGCGACCCGCGGCGCCATGATCAAGAAGACCGCGCTGGACGAATTCAGGAACCTGCGGAAGAATGGCCTGATCGCCATCGCCCTGCGGGAGGGAGATGAGCTGATCGGCGTCCGGCTGAGCACGGGCGACGACGAGATGCTTCTGAGCAGCCGGAAGGGCAAGTGCATCCGCTTCAACGAGCGGCATGTGCGCAACCTGGGGCGGAACAGCATCGGCGTCCGCTCCATGCGGCTGGACGAGGACGACGAGGTGATCGACATCGCCGTCATCGAACCGGATACCACCATCCTCGCGATTACGACCAACGGCTTCGGCAAGCGGACGGATCCCGAGGAATACAGGGAACAGGGCCGGGGAGGAAAGGGCATCCGGGCCATGAACCTGACCGACAAGACCGGAGACCTGGCCGCGCTGCTGTTTGTCCATGAGGAGGAGGACATTCTCCTGATCACGGACGACGGAACCATTATCCGGGCCAGGGCGGCGGACGTTCGCCTCTGCGGACGGGCCACCCAGGGCGTCCGGATCATGAAGCTGGCGGAGGGCAGCCAGGTGGTGGCCGTCTGCCGTGCGGAGCCGGAGGAGGAACCGGAAGAGGAACCGGCGGAAACGAACTCGGTTGACTCCTTTGGGGAGGATCAGCCGGAGGAAACCAGGGCGGAAAACGGCACGGAAACGGCGGAGAATCCCTGAAAAACGGAATAAAGCGGCGGACGGTCACCGGGAAGATGACCGTCCGCTGTTTCAATTCTGTTTTTTCATTGACGCAAATGCGGGAAATCCATTATAATTCAGCTTAAACCCAAAGAAGGAGGCGAAACAGCCATGGCTCTGCTGACCATTGCCCGGGAAACCTGCAAAGGCTGCGGTCTCTGCGCCGACGTCTGCCCGAAAAAGATCCTGGCGCTGAGCAAGGATATCAATTCCAGGGGCTATCATCCCATTGCCGTGACCGATCAGGAGAAATGCATCGGATGCGCGTTCTGCGCGAGGATGTGCCCGGACGCGGTGATTAAGGTCGAAAAATAAAGGAGTGCGATAACCATGGGTCAGAAAATGCTCATGAAGGGGAATGAAGCCATCGCGGAGGCGGCGATCCAGGCGGGCTGCCGGTTCTTCTTCGGCTATCCGATAACCCCTCAGAATCAGATTCCGGAATACATGTCCAAAAGGCTGCCGAAAATCGAGGGCGGCTGCTTCCTGCAGGCGGAGAGCGAAGTCGCGGCCATCAACATGGTCTACGGCGCGGCCGGCGCCGGCGCCCGGGTCATGACCTCCTCCTCCTCTCCGGGAATCTCCCTGAAGCAGGAAGGGATCAGCTATATCGTCGGGGCGGAGCTGCCCTGCGTGATCGTCAACATGGTCCGCGGCGGCCCCGGGCTGGGCTCGATCCAGCCGGCCCAGAGCGACTATTTCCAGTCCACCCGCGGCGGCGGCCACGGGGATTACCGGATGCTGGTGCTGGCCCCTTCCTCCGTGCAGGAGGCGGTGGAGCTGACCCAGCAGGCGTTTGACCTGGCGGACAGGTACCGCAATCCCGTGCTGATCATGGGCGACGGCCTGATCGGCCAGATGATGGAGCCCGTCGAGATGCCGGACTATCAGAAGCCCGCGGATCTGCCGCCCAAGACCTGGGCCGCGACGGGCTGGACGCCCCAGTCCGACCGGGAGAGGGCGATCATCAATTCGCTGTACATCGATCCCGCCGTGCTGGAGAAGCATGTGAATCACCTGTACGAAAAGTACGCCGTGATGGAGCAGACGGAATGCCGCTGGCAGGAGGAGATGACCGAGGACGCGGATTACGTCCTCGTCGCCTACGGCACGACCGCCCGAATCGCCCGTTCCGCCATGCGGAAGCTGCGGGAGGAGGGCATCCGCGCGGGCCTGATCCGGCCCATTACCCTGTGGCCCTTCCCGGCCGCGCCGATCGCCAGGGCGGCAGAGCACGCGAAGGCCTTCCTGACGGTCGAGATGAGCATGGGTCAGATGGTCGAGGACGTGCGGCTGGCCGTGGAGGGCAAGAAGCCCGTGCACTTCTTCGGCCGGACCGGAGGCATCGTGCCCACCGTCCGCGAAATCATCACCCAGGTTGAAAATCTGGCGAAGGAGGGGAAATAAGATGGCCGTTGTGTATGAAAAAACCGGGATCCTGACGGATACGCCCCTTCATTACTGCCCCGGATGCACCCATGGGATCATTCATCGCCTCGTGGCGGAAACCATTGACGAGCTGGGCATCCAGGGAAAGACCATCGGCATCGCGCCGGTCGGATGCGCCGTGTTTGCCTACAACTACTTCAACACGGACATGATGGAGGCTGCTCACGGCCGTGCGCCGGCGGTGGCCACCGGCTGCAAGCGCGTGAATCCGGACAATATTGTCTTCACCTATCAGGGAGACGGCGACCTGGCCTCCATCGGCGCGGCGGAAATCACCCACGCGGCGACCCGGGGCGAGAATATCACCGTCATCTTTGTGAACAACGCGATTTACGGCATGACCGGCGGCCAGATGGCGCCGACCACCCTGCCGGGCCAGGTGACCACTACCTCCCCCTACGGACGGGATCCCGCCCTTTGCGGCTACCCGATCCGGGTCAGCGAGATGCTGGCCACCCTGGACGGGCCGGCCTACATCGCCCGCTGCTCCGTGCATGACGTGAAGCACATCATGGACGCGAAAAAATGCATCCGCAAGGCCTTTGAAACGCAGATCGCCAGGAAGGGCTTCTCCATGGTGGAGGTGCTCTCCTCCTGCCCGACAAACTGGGGCATGACGCCGCGGGAAGCGCTGAACTGGCTGGAAGCCAACATGATTCCCCAGTATCCTCTGGGCGTAAAGAAGGAGGTTGAATGATTCCATGGAAGCTCAATTCCTGATTGCCGGATTCGGCGGGCAGGGCGTTCTGCTGATCGGCCAGCTGCTGGCCAAGGCGGCCATGCACGAGGGTATGAATGTTTCCTGGATGCCGTCCTACGGCCCGGAGATGCGGGGCGGCGAAGCCAACTGCGCCGTGGTGATTTCCGACGAGCCCATCGGTTCCCCGCTGGTGACGGAGATTCCGATCGCGGTCATCATGAACAAGCCCAGCATGATCAAGTTCACGCCCGCCATGGAAAAGGGCGGCGTGATGCTTTACAATTCCTCCCTGATCGACATTACGCCGGATCGGGACGACATCACGGCGATTCCTGTGGACTGCAACGGCATTGCCGAGCAGCTGGGGAATTCCCGCACGGCGAACATGGTGATGCTGGGCGCCATCCTCCAGAAGACGGGGATCGTTTCCATCGACGCGGCCATGGAAGCGCTGAAGTCCACCTTCGGCCCGAAGAAGGAGCACCTGCTGCCCATCAACCGCCAGGCCATGGAAAAGGGCGCGGAGTGCGTGAAGTAAGACGGGCCTGCCCGGCCGGGGCCGGCAAATCCTGAAAAAGCAATCCCCCTGGAGGTCATCCAGGGGGATTTTGTGCGGACGGAAATCCGGTGGGGCTCACAGCAGGGAACGGAGATAGCTTCCCAGCAGCTGTCCGGCCTTCTGATTCCACAGGGCGGAGGGATGGCTGCGGGCGCCGCAGTCCTCCGGGCCGTAGTCCGGCAGGGCGAAGGTATAAATCTCCTTCAGCCCCTCCGCGCGGGCCAGCTCCGCGGCCTCCTCGGCGAGCTCGGGATGGCAGTCGGTCGCCGGCTTGATCCAGACGATTTTCGCCCCGGGATTGCATTCCCGGACCTTCCGGATCAGACGCAGGCAGCCCTGGACCAGGGCGTCCCGGTCCCGGTCAAAGGAACCGAGATGATTCATTCCGCCCGCGTCATTGCTCAGAAGCCGGATGCAGACGATATCCGTCGGCCAGGAGGAGAAATCGTACGGCTTGCGGCAGCCCCGGGCTTCCGCCTCCGGACCGGAGAGCACCCCCGCGATCAGCGGATAGCCGTCGGACATGTTCCGGGCTTCCTCGTGGAGATAATTCCAGATCACGCCGTAGCCGCTCTGGCTGAGCACGCGGCACTCGGCGTTCAGCATTTCGCAGGCATACCAGGAATAATTTCCCCGGGCGGAAAACCAGGGGGTGATCCACTCCTCGTTGCCCCGGGGCGCCAGGGCGCCCTCGCCGCTGGTCAGGCTGTCCCCGATGAATTCGATCTTCAGATCCCTTTGGGGAAGGGAAAGCAGCTCGCCCTCAAAGCGGAGGGAATGGAGGCGCACCGTGGCCGCGGGGCTGTCCGGCATGCACTGGGTTTCCTTCAGCAGGGTGACGGTTCGCTCCTTGTCCGCCTCCATCCCCAGAATCAGGGGATAGAACCGGATGCCGGGCTCCACGGGGAAGCGGCAGACGGGACAGCCGTCGGAGAGCACGATCATGTAGAAGATGGGGCTTTTTTCCGGAGCTTCCAGTTCGGCCCAGACATCGGATCCGCGGAGACGGAATTCCAGGCCGGAAGCGGTCCAGTCCAGACAGAGGGGAGACTGGGTAGGATCCAGGCGGCCAAGCAGGCGAAGAAGCGGATGATCCGCGGTTACGGGAACGGTCTGCATAGCGTATATCTCCTGTCCATTCAGATTTCCGCGCCCCCGGCGGCGGGTGCGCACGGCATGTTTTTTTCAGGGCATATTATAAGCATTCGGACCGGAAAAAACAAGGAAGGAACCGGAGAGCCCGGGCGAGGAAACGAACCGGCCGGGCGGGATTGCAGAACCGAAGGAAGCCGGGTAAAATAGAGCCGCGCGGCGGAGCGGAAAGGCGGAGGTGAAGGGAATGAGAAGAATCCACGCGGGAATCCTGGCGCTTTCGCTGATCCTGCTCCTTTTCGCGGGAGGCGCGGCGAAGGGGGAGAACGCCGGAAGGGCGGAAAAGAAACCGGAGGAACTGATCGGTGAGATCCTGGAGGAGCAGGTCCGGGGCAGCGGAGCGGAAACCCTTCAGGACTGGATCAACGCGGGGCTGTCGGAAACGGCGGACGGCACGGGCGGGTGGTACCTGATCGCGCTGCGCCGGCTGGAAAAGCTGGGGATGCTGGAAGAACAGCAGGACTTCACGGGCGCCCGGGCTGCGCTGGAGAAGAAGGCAGCCGGGGAGCAGGGCAGCATCACGAAGCGGGAGCGCATGGCCCTGACCCTGCAGGCCCTGAACAGCGGAAACGAATTCATTGAAGAGACCGCGGCGCGGGGAGCGGATGAGGAGACGCTGATGCCCCTTGTGTTCGCGCTGCACCTGATGAACAACGGCGGGGCGAAATGGGCGGAAGCAAGGGAGCGGACCGCCGAAAGGCTGCTGGAGCTGCAGCTGGAGGACGGCGGATGGGCCGTGATCGGGGAGGAATGCGACCCGGACTGCACCGCCATGACGCTGCAGGCCCTTGCCCCCCTGCGGGAGAAAACGGAAACAGCCCGGGCCATTGAGCGGGGGCTGGGGGCGCTGGCCGGCATTCAGCAGGAAAACGGCGGATACCTGGGCATGGGGATGGAAAGCGCGGAAAGCTGCGCACAGGTGCTGACGGCGCTCTCCTGCCTGGGTATCGACGCGGCGGAGGACAGCCGCTTTCTGAAAAACGGCGCATCCGTCCTGGACGCGATGATGCGCTTCCGGATTCCGGGAGAGGGGTTTGCCCATGATCTGAAGACCGGGCGGAAGAATGACACTGCCACCGTTCAATGCCTTTACGCGCTGGTGAGCTATGAGAACATGAGGCAGGGGGGCGGCCCCTACTATGTGTTCGGCTTTGAGCCGCTGAAAACGGGAAACGGTCTCTCTCTGCGAAACATTCCGGTCAGGAGCTGGCTGTACGCCGGGACGGGACTGCTCGTGGCGGCAGCCTGGACGGCCGCGCTGATCCGGAAAAAAAGGAACTGGCGAAGCTACGCCTTTCCCCTCCTGGCGGGCGCCGTGCTGGCGGCGGGGATTGCCTGGATCCAAATCCAGAGCCCGGAAGGGTTTTACGGCGAAGGCCTGGAAACGGACGCGGGGCGGAACGTTTCCACCTTCCTCTCCATCCGCTGCGACACGGTGGCGGGGGAAAACGAATACACACCGGCGGACGGCGTGATTCTGGCGGAAGAGGAGGTGCTTACCGCGGAGGGGGAGAGCGCCTTCGACCAGCTGATGACCGCGGCCAGAAAGCACCGGATTCAGCTGGACTTCGACGGCACGGCGGCCGGGACGTACGTGAGGGGAATCGCCCATATCTATGAGTATGACTTCGGCACCCTGTCCGGATGGATGTACAGGGTAAACGGGGTTTACGCGGATGTGGGATGCAGCCAGTATCCTTTGCAGGAAGGCGACCGGGTGGAGTGGTTTTATACCCGGAACATTGGCCGGGACTGAGAAAACGAAAGGGCCGGAAACGGCGCGGGAGGTCAGCGAAAATGAACGCGATGAGCCGGAGACACCCGGGAGCGGTCAGCCTGTACGTGGGCTGCGTGCTCCTGCCGGTGATCTGGGGGATGAACCCGGTGACCGCGGGAATCGCGCTGGCCTCCGGGGTTACCCTGCTGCTGCTCCTCGAGCCTTCCGCCGGGCGGAAAAGCCTTCTTTTCTACCTGCCAGCCGCGCTGCTCTGCGGGATCGTCAACCCGCTGTTCAACCATCACGGAAAGACGGCGCTGTTCTTTCTGAACGGGAATCCGGTCACGCGGGAGGCCATCCTGTACGGCCTGGTCATGGGTATGATGATCGCGGCGGTGATGATCTGGTTCCGGTGTTTCTCCGCCATGATGGACACGGACCGGCTGCTGACGCTGACGGCGCTTCTGAGCCCGCGGCTTTCCGTCGTGGTCAGCATGACCCTGCGCGCCATCCCGATGCTGCGGCGGCAGGCGGAGAAGACCCGGGAGGCCCAGAAGGGACTCGGCCTGATCCGGGAGGAGAACGGACTGGACCGCGTGCAGGGCGCGCTGCGGGTTTTTGACGGGCTGGTCACCTGGGGACTGGAGAACGGGATCGTGACGGCGGACAGCATGGCGGCCCGGGGATACGGATCCGGGAAACGAACGCGCTACCGGCTGTACCCGTGGAAGAAGGCGGATACCCGGACAGCGCTCTTCAGCCTGGGGATCCTGATCCTGACCGCGGCGTCCGCCCTGGCGGGATGGACCCGGTACATATGGTATCCCGAGATGATCAGCCCGGGGCTTACGGTACGGTCGGCCGGGACGTATCTCTGCTACGCGGCCCTCAGCTGGACGGCCTCCTGGATTGAAATCGCGGACAGAATCAGATGGAAACGTCTTCGGAGAGAAATTCCGGAAAAGCCGGATCCGGGACGGGGAACAGAGGAACACGGATGGAAATGCTGAAAGTCGACAGCCTGAGCTTCACCTACGCGGGAGAGAAGGAACCCGCGCTCCGGGAGGTTTCCTTCACCCTGGAGACCGGGGAATTTGCCCTGATCACCGGCGAAACCGGGTGCGGAAAATCCACGCTGCTGCGGCTGCTGAAAAGGGAGCTGGCGCCCCGGGGCCGGAGGGAGGGCCGGATCCTGATCGGCGGCCGGGACGCGGAGGAGCTGACCGCGCGGGAATCCGGGAAAAAAATCGGCTATGTGGCCCAGCGTCCGGAGGAGCAGACGGTCACGGACCGGGTCTGGCACGAGCTGGCCTTCGGGCTGGAAAACCTGGGGATTCCCGAAGCGGAAATGCGGCGGAGGGTTGCGGAAACAGCCCAGTTTTTCGGGCTGGAGGACTGCTTTGATGCTTCCCCCGAGGAGCTGTCGGGCGGAAAGAGGCAGCTGCTGAATCTGGCGGCGGCCACGGTGATGATGCCGGAGCTCCTGCTGCTGGACGAACCGACGGCGAAGCTGGATCCCATCGCGGCGAAGCAGTTTCTGGCCGCGCTGGAGCGGCTGAACCGGGAGACGGGCATGACGATCCTGATGGCGGAGCACCGGCTGGAGGACAGCCTGAGCCGGGCGGGAAAGCTGATCGTGATGGCGCAGGGCCGGGCGGTGAATCAGGGAAAGCCGCGGGAGGTCTGCGGCAGCCTTCCGGAGGGGAGCACCGCGGAGGGCGCCCTGCCCGCGGCTTCCCGGCTGTGGCGGGCCGTCGGAAAGCGGGGGGAATGTCCCCTGAATACCGGGGAAGGCCGCAGATGGATTCAGGATCATTATGCCGAAAAAAGCCTTTCCGGAAGCGAAGGACAGCCGGCCGGGGAACGGGAGGAAGGCCGGGAGGCGGCTCCGCCGGCTCTGCGGATCCGGGACGCGTCCTTCCGGTTTGAGCGCGGCGGAAGGGATATCCTCCGGGACGTCTGCCTGGAGATCCGGACCGGGGAGATCTTTGCGCTGCTGGGCGGAAACGGCAGCGGAAAAACCACGCTGACGCGCATGGCCGCCGGGCTGATCCGCCCCTACAGCGGAGAAATTGAACTGTTTGGGAAAAAGCTCCGGGAGTGGAGAAACGGCGATCTCCGACGGGAGGGCGTCGCCATGCTGCCCCAGGATCCCCAGACCCTTTTCCTCCGGGCCAGCGTCCGGGAGGAGCTGAAGGACGTCGGGATGCTCCGGGAGGAGCTGCCCTTTGACCTGCACGCCCTGCTGGACCGGCATCCCTACGACCTCTCCGGGGGTGAACAGCAGCTGCTGGCGCTGACCATGGTGCTGGCGGGACGGCCGAGGCTGCTGCTTCTGGACGAGCCCACGGGCGGGCTGGACGCGGGCTGGCGCGGGAAGATCCGGGAGATGCTGCGGGAGCTGAAGAAGAAGGGGATGTCCATGCTGCTGGTGACCCACGACGCGGAGTTCGCGGCGGAAACGGCGGACCGGTGCGGCCTGCTGTTCCGGGGAGCGGTCGAGGCTGCGGGGGAGCCGCATGCCTTCTTTCGGGGCGCGAGCTATTACGCGGCCCCGGCGGCGCGGCTGGTTCCGGGATGCGTCACCGTGGCGGAGGCCGCTGAGCGCCTGATGCACGGAGGAAAAGATGCTTAAAAGGATCCGAAGCGTGCTGCGCTGGGCGATTCCGCTGGTCCTGATGCCGCTGTTCGTCGTGCTGGGCGGGGGCCTGATGGGAGAGCGGTTCTATGCCTGGGGCATTCTGGGCATGGTGCTGCTGACGCAGGGGCTCTATTTTGTCAGCTTCGAAAAAAGAAACACGGGAGCCAGAAGGCTGGCCGTCGCGGCGGTGATGACCGCCCTGAGCGTGCTGGGGCGGATTGTGCTGGCTCCGATTCCCGGGTTCAAGCCGATCACCGCCCTGGTGGTGCTGACGGCGATCTGGATCGGCGGAGAGACGGGGTTCCTGGTCGGCGCGCTGTCCGCGCTGATTTCCAATTTCTTTTCGGGACAGGGCCCGTGGACGCCCTTTCAGATGTTCGCCTGGGGCATGCTGGGACTGCTGGCCGGTGTGCTGGCGGAGCCGCTGAAAAGGAACCGCCTCCTGCTGGCAGCCTACGGGGTGTTTGCGGGAGCGGCCTACTCCCTGTTCATGGATGTCTGGACGGTGCTGTGGTACAACGGCGGCATCAACTGGCCCATGTACCAGGCCGCGGTGCTGACCGCCCTTCCCTATACGCTGAGCTATGCGGCGAGCAATGTGGTTTTCCTGATGGTGCTGGGAAAACCCATCGGGGAAAAGCTTCACCGGGTCAAAATCAAATACGGGGTTTAGCTGCCCCCCTGCGGGGCAGACCGTGTCCGGAATTCTTGAAAAAGCCTGAATAATGATGTATCATGTACCCTGTTGATTTATGCAGAAATCAACAGGAAGGGAGCATTTGCGTCCATGGCGAAGATCATCGCGGTGACGAATCAGAAGGGCGGAGTGGGGAAAACCACGACCGCCGTCAACCTGTCCGCCTGGCTGGCGGAAATGGGGAAGAAGACCCTGATGGTGGATCTGGACCCGCAGGGCAATACTACCAGCGGCCTGGGAGGAAAGGTCCGGGATCAGCATTCCATCTATGAAGCGATGATGGGGCAGGCGAAAATAGAGGACTGCATCCAGAAAACCGGGGTGAAGAAGCTGAAGCTGATCGGCGCGGATATCCGGCTGGCCGGGGCCGAGGTGGAGCTGGTCGGCGTGGAGAGACGGGAATATTATCTGAAAACGGTGCTGGCTCCGCTGAGGGACCAGTTCGAGTATATTCTGATCGACTGTCCGCCCAGCCTGAGCCTGCTGACGCTCAACGCCCTGGCGGCCGCGGATTCGGTGCTGATTCCGATCCAGTGCGAGTACTACGCGCTGGAGGGCGTGACCAGCCTGATGAACACGATCAGCCGCGTCAAAAAGACGATGAACCCCCATCTGGAGATGGAGGGCGTGCTGCTGACGATGCTGGACGGCCGGACCAACCTGGGTCTCCAGGTGGTGGAGCAGGTCAAGAAGCATTTCAAAAAGGAAGTGTTCTCGACCACGATCCCCCGCAATGTCCGGCTCGGAGAGGCGCCGAGCCACGGGGAGCCGATTCATCTGTACGATCCGAAGAGCGCCGGCGCGAGGGCCTACGAGTCGCTGGCCAAGGAAGTCATATCCCGGAACCGGAAGAAAGGATAAGGAGGAAGGCTGAAAAATGGCAAGAAAGGCGCATGGCCTGGGCCGCGGGCTGGACTCCCTGTTTGCGGAAACCGGGGACTGGGAAAGCACGCCGCTGCAGGAGATTCCGATCGGCGAGCTGGATATCAATCCGGATCAGCCCAGGAAAAGCTTTGATGAGGAGAGCATCGGCCTGCTGGCGGAGAGCATCCGGGATCAGGGCGTGCTGCAGCCGCTGATCGTGGTCGCGTCCCCGGGAGGACGGTACCGGATCATCGCGGGGGAACGCCGCTACAGAGCCTGCCGGATGGCGGGCCTGGAAAAGGTGCCGTGCATCGTGAAGGACCTGGACATCGTCCGGCAGATGGAGATCGCCCTGATCGAAAATCTGCAGCGGGAGGATCTGAATCCCATCGACGCGGCGAAGGGAATCCGCGCGCTGATGCAGCAGTGCGGCTACACGCAGGACAAGGTGGCGGCCCGCCTGGGCAAAAGCAGGCCGGCGGTGGCCAACCTGCTGCGGGTGCTCGGGCTGCCGGAGGAAATTACGGACATGGTCCGGGAGGGACAGCTGAGCGCCGGGCATGCCCGGGTGCTGGCCGGGCTGACCAGCCCGGAGGAACAGCTGAGCCTGGGCCGGAAGGCCGCCGCGGAGGGGCTGAACGTGCGCCAGGTTGAAGCCCTGGCGGCGCAGATGAAGGCTCCGGCCAAAAAGAAGCCCCCGGCCAGAAAGCCGCTGGAGCCGGAGCTGGCGGAGCTGCAGGAGAGGCTGCTGGAAAAAACGGGCATGCGCGCCACGCTGACCGGAACGCCCCGGAAGGGAAGAATCGTGCTGCAGTACGGAAGCCTGGACGAGCTGAACCGGCTGTCGGAGATGCTGGAGAAGATCTGAGAAGGGAAACGAGCCGGGAAGAGAGCAACCGGAGAAGCTGAAAAAATGAGTAAGAAGGATTTGCCGAAGCTGCCGTATCTGGACGGTCCTCTGAGCCATCCGTTCTACAGCCACACAGTCAAGCGCGGGATTGATCTGCTGCTGGCTCTGCTGCTGCTGATTCCGGGGGCGATCCTCATGATTCCCCTGGCGGTCTGGGTGAAGCTGGATTCTCCGGGACCGGTGATCTACAAGGCGGTGCGCGGAGGGTATCACAACCAGCCGTTCTACATCTACAAGTTCCGGAGCATGGTGGTGGGCGCGGACCGGACCGGCGGCACGACTGCGAAGAATGACAGCCGGGTGACCCGGGCCGGACGGATCATGAGAAGATTCAAGCTGGACGAGCTGCCCCAGCTGTTCAACATCCTGAAGGGCGACATGAGCTTTGTCGGGCCGCGGCCTGAGCTGCTGCTGTACACGAATCAGTATACCCCAGAACAGCAGTGCATCATGTGGGTCCGGCCCGGCGTGACGGACCGGAGCAGCATCGAGTACATCTCCCAGGACGAAATCGTCGGGGAGGAGGACCCGGTCGGGAACTTTGAGCGGCTGATCCTGCCGAGAAAGAATCAGCTGCGGGTGGAATACGCGAAGAACCAGAGCTTTGCCCTGGACTGGAGGCTGTTCTGGGAGACGATCGGCGGCGTGTTCCGGAAGGCGGAAAAGGCGGCGGCGGAGAAGCGGGGCTGAGGCATACGGGACCGCAGAAACCGCGCCGGAGGGAGAAGAACAGTGGAGAGCAGTCTGAGCAGCTATGAGAGCAGGGTGCACAGCGCGTTTGGCGGAATCAGGCCGGATGTCAGCGATCCGAAGGTGCTGGCCTGGCTGATCCGCAGGAACGGGCTGGAGATGACCCATCTGAGCAGGGGGAGCCATATCGGCAGCATTTTCAGCGCGGCGGAGATTATCGCCGTGCTGTATACCTCCGTTCTGCGCGTGGATCCGGAGAATCCCGCCTGGCCGGAGCGGGACCGCATGATCCTGAGCAAGGGGCACGCGGGCAGCGCCGTTTATTCCGCGCTGGCGGAGCGGGGCTTCTTTCCGGTTGAGGAACTGAAAACCCACTATCAGGACGGTTCCCGGCTCAGCGGACATGTCAGCCACCGGGGGGTCCCCGGGGTGGAGGTGTCCACCGGTTCGCTCGGCCACGGCCTGGCGATCGGGGCGGGACTTGCGCTGGGCGCGAAAATGGACGGAGCCTCCTGGCGCACCTTCGTGGTGCTGGGCGACGGGGAATGCGACGAGGGCGAGGTCTGGGAGAGCGCGCTGCAGGCGGCCCAGTTCGGCCTGGACCGGCTGACCGCCGTCGTGGATTACAATCATATGCAGAGCCTGGACTTTGTGGACAGAACCCTGCGGCTGGAGCCCTTCGAGGCCAAGTGGCGGGATTTCGGCTGGAACGCGATGAGCTGCGACGGCCACGACACGGAGGCCCTGAAGGATGCCTTTGCATGGGCGCGGAAGAATGAGGGGAGCGGAAAGCCTTCCGTCATCCTGGCCCATACGGTGAAGGGGAAGGGCGTCAGCTTTATGGAAAACAACATTCTCTGGCATTACCGGACGCCGCAGGGAGAGGAATACGAGGCGGCGCTGAAGGAACTGGAGGCACAGCGGCCATGAGAGATGCATTTGTGCGGGCCCTGCTGGAGGAGATGGAAAGGGATTCCCGGGTGGTGCTGATCACGGGCGACCTTGGCTTCGGCGTGCTGAGGCCCGTGCGGGAAAGATTTCCGGACCGGCTGATCAACGCGGGCATCGCGGAGCAGAGCATGGTGGGCCTGGCCGCGGGACTCGCGATGACGGGCCGGAAGGTGGCCGTCTACTCCATCGGCAATTTTCCGACCCTGCGCCCCCTGGAGCAGATCCGGAATGACTGCGCCTATCACGGCCTGGACGTGAAAATCGTGTGCGTGGGCGGCGGGTTTGTTTACGGCAGCCTGGGCATGAGCCACCACGCGACGGAGGATATGGCGGTGATGCGGGCGATTCCGGGGATCACCTGCTTTACGCCCGGGGATCCGGCTGAGACGGAGGCCGTGGTGCCGGTGATGTTCGATACCCCCGGAACCTGCTATCTCCGCCTGGGCAGGGGAAACGAACCCCATGTCCATCAGGAGCGGGTGGAGAACTGGACTTTCCCGGAAGCCATCCGGGTGCGGGAGGGAAAGGATATCGCCCTGCTCACCGCCGGAGGAATCCTGATTGAGGCATGGCGCGCCTCCTGCCTGCTGGAGGAGCACGGCAAAAACGCAGCCGTCTGGAGCTTCCCCTGCCTGAAACCGATCGATGAGAACCGCATCCGGCAGCTGGCGGAGGAGTACACGGATCTGATCACCGTGGAGGAGCATACGATTGAGGGCGGATTCGGAAGCGCCGTCTGCGAGATCGTCGCGGAATGCGGATCGGGATGCCGGGTGCACAGGATGGGACTGAAGGACTGCTTCGCTTCGAAGGTGGGGACGCAGGCCTATCTGCGGCACTGGTACGGAATGGACGCGGAGGGAATTGAAACCCGTGCCGAACAGATTCTGCAGGGGAAATGAAGGAAGGAACGGCGGCTCCCCGGGCAGGGACATGCCCTTTCGGGAGGCCGGGAATGAAGATGAAAAAAGAGCTGACGCTGGAAGAAATCCATGAGGAGCTGCTGGAGCAGCTGCGGGATATCACCGCGGTCTGCAGCCGGCACGGCATTCAGTACAATCTGATGTGCGGCACCCTGCTGGGCGCGGTGCGCCATCACGGCTTCATCCCCTGGGATGACGACGTGGACCTGCTGCTGACCCGGGAGGAATTCAACAAGCTGAGAAAGGTTTACCCGGAGGAATGCGACCGGCGATTTGAGCTGACGTATCTGGATACCTGGACGCCGCGGGTCATGAACCGGGATCCGGAAAAGGCAGCGGCCTTTACGGACCTGTTTATCCTGGATCCGCTTCCCCCGGAGGGATGGCGGCGGAAGCTGCATCTGCTGCACCTGCATCTGCTGCAGGGGATGATGAAGAAAAACGTGGATTACTCGCGCTTCGGACTGAAAAACCGGATCCTGCTGCGGGCCACCCATCTGATGGGTCTGCCCTTTTCCTACCGCTGGAAGGCGAAAAGGTATGAAAAGGTCTCCACCAGGGTTGCTTCGGGCCGGGATCTGCACATGAGCAACGGCGCCTTTGAGCTGATGACACACGTCTGGCATCCGGAGCAGTTTGCGGAGAAGATCACGGTGCCCTTCGAGGATGTGAACTGCCTGATTCCCCGGAAATACGACGAGGTGCTGACGGTTCTTTTCGGACCGGATTACATGACGCCTCCGCCTCCGGAGGAGCGGGTCGCCAAGCACCTGGACCTGTAAGGGCGCCGCCCGGAAAAAGCCGCGAGACGGCGGAACAGGATGTACTGAGCATGGAGATGTATTTTTGCCCTCTGTATTCCGGATCCAGCGGAAACGCGCTGTTCTGCCAGTATGGCAGCACGCGGCTGCTGATCGACGCGGGCAAGCCGGGAAAACAGATCGAAGAGGCGCTTCGGTCGATCGGCGTGGATCCCGGCACCCTGGCCGGGGTGCTGATCACCCATGAGCACAGCGACCATATTCACGGGGCGGGCATCCTGTCCCGGAAATACCATCTGCCCCTGTACGCGACCCCGGGCACCTGGGAGGCCATGGAGGGAAAGCTCGGCCGGATCGAACCGGGCATGCGCCGGGAGATTATGGCGGGGCGGGACTTCTATCTCGGGGAGATCGGGGTCGTTCCCTTTCCGATTCCGCACGACGCCGCGGATCCGGTCGGATACCGGCTGTACGGCGGAAGCCTGAGCGTTTCCACGGCGACGGATCTGGGCCATTTTTCGAGATTTGTGTATGATCAGATCGCGGGGAGCGATCTGATTCTGCTGGAGAGCAACCATGATCCGGACATGCTGAGGGCCAATCCGCACTACAATGCCCGGCTGAAGGCCAGAATTCTGGGAGACCACGGTCACCTGAGCAACGAAAGCTGCGCCGGTGCGCTGATCCGCCTGATTGCGGCGGGAACGGGAACGGTGCTGCTGGGCCATCTGAGCGGGGAAAACAATACGCCGGAGCTGGCAAGGCGGGTCTCCACGGAAGCCCTGGCCCGGGAGGGAATCCGGGCCGGACAGGATGTTCAGCTGAATGTTGCGCTCCGGGATACGAGGGGCGCGGTCTATACGCTTCGCAGCCGGAGCAAACAGGAAAACCCGGGCGGGGACGGCATACATTAAGTTTCGGACGGTGGTTGGACAGAATGATTATCTTGGCTTTGCAGGGAATCAGGAAGAGCTTCGGAACCCACGAGGTGCTCAGGAACGCGTCCCTGACCCTGCAGGACGGGGAGAAGATGGGCCTGGTCGGGGTGAACGGCAGCGGGAAAAGCACCCTGATGAAAATCATCGCCGGGCTGGAAAACCCGGACGAGGGAAGCGTGAGCATTCAGAAGGGCCTTCGCATCGGCTATCTGGCGCAGCAGGGGGAGCTCAGCGGAGAGGAAACCGTGCTGCGGGCGCTGGAGAGCGTGTTTGACCCGATCATCGCCCTTGAAAAGGAAATGCGGGAGACCGAGGCCCGGATGGCGGAGACCGCGGGAGACGAGGAGCTGCTTCGCCGGCTGGGAGGAAAGTATGACAGCCTGACCCGGGCCTTTGAGGAAGGAAACGGATACGGATGGCGCAGCCAGGTGCAGGGGGTGCTGGCCGGGCTGAACCTGCGGGAATACCAGGACCAGCCCACCCGGATTCTTTCCGGCGGCGAGCGGACGAGGCTCTGCCTGGGCCGGATGCTGCTGACCCGGCCGGATCTGCTGCTGCTCGACGAGCCGACCAACCATCTGGACCTGAAGAGCATCGCCTGGCTCGAGGAATACCTTCAGGATTTCCGGGGCGCCGTGCTGGTGATCAGCCATGACCGGTACTTCCTGGACCGGGTATGCGGCCGGATGGCGGAGCTGCTGACGGGAAACATCGAGACCTATACGGGAAACTATACCGAATATCTGGAGAAGCGGACTGCCGTCTACGAGGTCCGGATGAAGGCCTGGCAGCTGCAGCAGAAGGAAATCGCCCGGGAGGAGGCCGTTATCGCGACCTACCGCCGGTTTAACCGGGAGAAGAGCATCCGGGCGGCGGAAAGCCGGGAAAAGCGGCTGGAGAAGATGGAGCGGCTCGAAAAACCCGCGGAGGAGGGGGAAATCCACTTCCGCTTCGAAACCCGCCGGCGGACCGGAGAGGATGTGCTGATCGCCGAGGGGCTTCGGAAGGGTTATCAGGGCCGGACGCTGTTTTCGGATCTGCGGATGCACGTGCGGGCCGGGGAGAGAATCGCCCTGATCGGAGACAACGGCACCGGGAAATCCACGCTGTTCAAATGCCTGATCGCGCAGGAAAAGCCGGACGCGGGGATCATCCGCTGGGGAGCAGGCGTGGATATCGGCTACTACGACCAGCATCAGGCCGGGCTGGACGACCGCAAAACCGTGCTGGATGAGGTCTGGGACAAATTCCGGAGGCTGGAGCAGTACGAGGTACGGGGTGCGCTGGGACAGTTCCTGTTTACGGGAGACGAGGTGTTCAGCCCCGTTTCCACCCTCAGCGGAGGCGAGAAGGGCCGGGTGGCGCTGACGGAGCTGATGCTGAGAAAGGACAACGTGCTGCTGCTGGACGAGCCGACCAACCATCTCGACATGGACAGCCGCGAGGTGCTGGAGGAGGCGCTGGAGGATTTCGAGGGAACGATCATCGCCATCAGCCACGACCGGTATTTCATCAACCGGTTTGCACAGAAGGTCTGCGTGCTGGAGGACGGGCGGCTGAAGGAGTATCTGGGCAATTACGACGATTATTTCCTGAAGATCAGCCGGGATCAGGAGCCGGACGGGGATCTGCCGCAGAGGACGCGCACGGCCGCGGAAAAGGAGAAGAGGAAAAGCCGCGAGGAGCAGCGCAGGGAGAAGGAAAAGAAAGAAGCCCTGAAGGCGCTGGAGAAGGAAATCTCCGACGCGGAGAAGACGGCGGCGGAGATGGAGGCCCGGCTCGCGGACCCGGAGACCTACAGGAATCCGGAGGAGGGCGCGAGGCTGACGCAGGAGTATCACCGGATGAAAGAGAGGATCGACGCGCTCTACGAGCGGTGGGAGCAGGAGGATATGTGAATGGACACGCCAGAAAGCGTGTGCATGGATTGAAGACAGGGAATCCCGAAAAACAAGGCTTTTCAGGATTCCCTGTTTTCTTTTTGGCCTGGGAAAGAAGTCAAAACAGCCCGGGAACGGGAAATGATGGACACGCCCGAAAACGTGTGCATATGCCTGAGCGGGAAACGCAGTAAAGAAGGGAAGAGGAGCGCACCTCGAGGGAGAAAAAAACGAAAAAAAATTTTCAAAACAGGGCTTCATCCCCTTGATTTGCCCTTCTGACTCGTGTATAATGCGACTGTTGTCTGTGTAGGGATGAAGTGGTAAGTTGCCGCCAGGCCAGGCGGGTAATTATCACGGACCAGCCCGTCAATCGGGCGACGGACTCGAAAGGCCGAACCCGGAGACGCACCTGCGAGCGTCTCCCAAAGCGGCAGAACGAGAACGAAATGTAGGAGGTAAGAAAGGTAATGGCCAGCCAGAAAATTCGTATCAAGCTGAAAAGCTACGAGCACAAACTGATCGACCAGAGCGCCGAGCGGATCGTTGAGACCGCCAAGCGTACGGGTGCCCGGGTTTCCGGACCGATCCCGCTGCCCACAGAGCGCGAGGTAGTGACCATCCTGCGCGCGGTGCACAAGTACAAGGACAGCCGTGAGCAGTTCGAGCGCCGGACGCACAAGCGCCTGATCGACATCATTAACCCGAATCCCAAAACGGTGGACGCCATGATGAAGCTGGATCTTCCTGCTGGTGTCGAAATCGAAATGAAGCTGTGAGCGGGAGGAAAGAAGAATGAAGAAAGCGATCGTGGGCAAAAAGATCGGGATGACCCAGGTCTTCTCCGAAGACGGGCGGCTGATCCCGGTCACCGTGATTGAAGCGGGCCCCTGCACTGTGGTGCAGACCAAGAATAAGGAAAGCGACGGCTACGACGCCGTACAGGTTGGTTTCGGCGATCTGACCGAAAACCGCGCGAAGAAGCTTCTGAACAAGCCTGAGCTGGGTCATTTCAAGAAGGCCGGCGTGGATGCCAAGCGTCATCTGCGGGAACTCCGGTTCGATGACTGCAGCGGCTACAAGGTCGGCGATGTGCTGAAGGCGGATCAGTTCGCCAGCGGCGACCGGATCGACATCACCGGCACCAGCAAGGGCCACGGCTACACCGGCGCCATTCAGCGCTGGAATCAGCATACCGGCCCCATGGCGCACGGCTCCAAGTACCATCGCGGCGTCGGCTCCCTGAGCGCGAACTCCGACCCGAGCCGGGTGTTCAAGAACAAGCACATGGCCGGACAGTACGGTGTGGACCGCGTAACGGTGCAGAATCTGGAAGTTGTCCAGGTGGACGCGGAGCGCAACCTGCTGCTGGTCAAGGGCGCTGTGCCCGGCCCCAACGAAGGCCTGCTGCTGATCCGCGACAGCGTGAAGGCGTAAGGCTGAGAGGAAGGAGAAAGTACAATGGCTAAGACTGCTCTTTATAATATGGAAGGAGCGACCATCGGCGAGGTGGAGATGAGCGACGCGATTTTCGCCGCCCCCATCAATGAGTCCGCGATGCATCTGGTTGTCCGCTCCTACCTGGCAGCCCAGCGCCAGGGCACCCAGAGCGCCCTGACCCGCGGAGAGGTTCGCGGGGGCGGCCGGAAGATCTACCGCCAGAAGGGCACGGGCAATGCCCGGCACCATGGCAACCGCGCTCCCCAGTTCAAGCATGGCGGCGTGGTGTTCGCTCCGAAGCCCCGGGATTATGTTGTGAACGTGAACAAGAAGGTCCGCCGCCTTGCGTTCCGCAGCGCGATGACCGCCAAGTTCAACGCCGGGGAAATCATCGTGGTGGACAGCCTGACCCTGAAGGAAGCCAAGACGAAGCTGATGGCGGAGACGCTGAAGAAGCTGAGCGCCGAGAAGAAAGCCCTGGTCGTTCTGCCCGAGCGGGACGAGAACGTGGTTCGCGCCACCGCGAATCTGGCCCAGGCGAAAACGACGTACGTCAATACCCTGAACGTGTATGACATCCTGAACGCGGGCAAGGTCGTGCTGACCAAGGCCGCCAAGGAATCCGTCGAGGAGGTGTACGCGGAATGAAGACAGCTTATGATATCATCAAGCGGCCCGTTCTCACCGAGAAAGCCTACGAGGGCATCGAGGACAAGCGCTACGTCTTCGAAGTGGATATCCACGCGAACAAGGCCGAAATCAAGGCCGCGATCGAAACCGTCTTCGCCGATGACGGCGTGAAGGTGGAAAAGGTGAACACCCTGCGGACCATCGGCAAGATGAAGCGGCAGGGACGGACCCAGGGCAGGACACCCGAGACCAAGAAGGCCTATGTCACGCTGAAGAAGGACTCCAAGCCCATCAAGTTCTTCGAAGGCATGGCGCAGTAACAGCAGGGAGGAGACGAAAACATGGCTATTCGAGTTTACAAGCCGACTTCGCCCGCCCGGCGTTTCATGTCGGTTCTGACCTATGAGGAGATTACGAAGAAAAAGCCCGAGAAGAGCCTGACCGAGTACCTCAAGAAGAACGCCGGCCGCAACAATCAGGGCAAGATCACCGTCCGTCATCAGGGCGGCGGAAACAAAATCAAGTATCGTATCATCGACTTCAAGCGGGATAAGATCGATATCCCCGCGAAGGTGAATGCCATCGAGTACGATCCGAACCGCAGCGCCTTCATCGCCCTGCTGTTCTACGCCGATGGAGAGAAGCGCTACATCCTGGCTCCTCTGGGCCTGAAGGTGGGCGACACGGTGGTCTCCAGCGAAAATGCCGACATCAAGCCCGGCAACGCGCTGCCGATCAGCAACATTCCCGTCGGTACGCTGATCCACAACCTCGAGATCAAGCCCGGCCGCGGCGGCCAGCTGGTGCGCAGCGCCGGCATGAGCGCCCAGCTGATGGCGAAGGAGAACGGATACGCGCAGGTGCGTCTGCCCAGCGGCGAAATGCGGAAGCTTCCGCTGAATGCCCGGGCCACCATCGGCACCGTCGGCAACACCGATCATGAGAATGTCCGTCTGGGCAAGGCCGGCCGTGTCCGCCACATGGGCGTCCGTCCGACCGTCCGCGGTGTTGTCATGAACCCGAACGATCACCCGCACGGCGGCGGCGAGGGCAAGAGCCCCGTCGGTATGCCTGCTCCTGTGACCCCGTGGGGCAAGCCCGCTCTGGGTTACAAGACCAGGAAGCACAAGAAGTATTCTAACAAGATGATCGTCAAGCGCGCCGGCAACAAGTAATCGGAAGGAGGCTACTGAGAGGAAATGAGTCGTTCCATTAAGAAGGGCCCCTATGTAGAGGGCGCGCTGATGAAGCGCATTGAAGAGATGAATCAGTCCGGCAAGAAGAGCGTCGTGAAGACCTGGAGCCGCTCCAGCACGATCTTTCCGGATTTCGTCGGCCACACCGTGGCCGTGCATGACGGCCGGAAGCATGTTCCGGTCTATGTGACGGAAGATATGGTCGGCCACAAGCTGGGCGAATTTGCCCCCACCCGCACTTTCCGCGGGCATGCCGGGGATAAGAACAGCAATCGGAAATAAGGAGAGGAGTTGAAAGTCAATGGCTACCCGTTCCAAGGAAAAGGCGGCAGCCCGGAAGGCGAATGCTGACAGGCGCCCGCAGGCCCATGCCAGGTACGTTCGCATCTCTCCCCGCAAGGTCAAGATCGTCATCGATCTGATCCGCGGCAAGGATGTGGATGAAGCGCTGGCCATTCTGCAGTATACCCCCAAGGCTGCGAGCTCCGTTGTCGCCAAGCTGCTGGAAAGCGCGATCGCCAACGCGGTGAACAACCAGGAGTTGAACCGCCAGAACCTTTATGTTGCAGAGGTGTATGCCAATCCCGGCCCCACCCTGAAGCGGTACGTTGCCCGCAGCCGCGGCAGCGCATCTCCCATGCTCAAGCGCACCAGCCATATCAGCGTGGTGCTTGACCAGAAGTAAGGCGAAGGAGGATTCAACATGGGTCACAAGGTAAATCCCCATGGCGCGCGCGTCGGTGTCATCTATGACTGGAGCACCCGCTGGTACGCCGGGAAAAAGGATTTCGCAGATCATCTGGTGGAAGATTACAAGCTTCGCAAGATGCTGAAGGAAAAGTACTACTCCACCGGGATTTCTCACATTGATATCGAGCGCACCGCGCAGACGATGACCGTGAACATCTTCACCGCGAAGCCCGGCATGATCATCGGCCGCGGCGGCGCCGGCATCGAAGAGCTGAAGAAGACCATCCATGATTTCCTGGGCCATCCGGCTCACATCAATGTGATGGAAATCAAGCAGCCCGACGCGGATGCCCAGCTGGTGGCGGAGAACATCGCCCAGCAGCTGGAGAAGCGGATCAGCTTCCGCCGCGCCATGAAGCAGAGCCAGCAGCGCGCCATGAAGATTCCCGGCGTCAAGGGAATCAAGACCGCTGTCGGCGGACGTCTGGGCGGTGCCGACATTGCCCGGACCGAGCGTTATCACGAAGGCTCCACTCCGCTGCAGACGCTGCGCGCGAACATCGACTACGGCTTTGCCGAAGCGAAGACCACGTACGGTCGGCTGGGCGTGAAGGTCTGGATCTACAAGGGACAGATCCTGCCCAAGTCCAAGAAGGCCCCCATCGCGAAGGAGGGAAAATAACCTATGCTGATGCCGAAGAGAGTAAAGCGCCGCAAGGTATTCCGCGGACGCATGAAGGGCAAGGCCCAGCGCGGTAATTTCCTGGCATATGGAGATTACGGCCTGGCGGCCATGGAGCCCTGCTGGATCACCAGCCAGCAGATTGAGGCTGCCCGTATCGCCCTGACCCGTTACACCAAGCGTGGCGGTCAGGTGTGGATCAAGATTTTCCCTGACAAGCCTGTGACCGCGAAGCCCGCGGAGACCCGCATGGGTTCCGGTAAGGGTGCTCCGGAGTACTGGGTTGCCGTGGTGAAGCCCGGCCGTGTGCTGTTTGAGATCAAGGGTGTGCCGGAAGAGACTGCCCGTGAGGCCCTCCGTCTGGCGAGCCACAAGCTGCCCCTGAAGACCAAGTTTATGATGAAGGCCCCTGAGGCCAAGACTGAAGCGGGTGGTGAAGAAGCATGAAGGCAAACGAATTGACCGAAATGACCAAAGAGCAGCTGCAGGAAAAGGTCACTGAGCTGAAGAGCCAGTTGTTTACCCTTCGCTTCCAGCTTGCGACAGGTCAGCTGCAGAACACCATGCAGATCAGCGAAACCAAGCGCGACATCGCACGGTGCAAGACCATCCTTCGCCAGAAGGAACAGGCTTAAGAGAGGAGGCAGCTGAAAGATGGAAGAAAGAGGACTGCGTAAAACCCGTATCGGCGTCGTCATCAGCGACAAGATGGACAAGACCTGCGTCATTCAGATCAAGACGCGCGTCCGTCATCCGCTGTACGGCAAGATTCTGAACCGGACGAGCAAGCTGAAGGTCCATGACGAAAACAACGAGTGCGGCATCGGCGACACCATCCGCGTGATGGAAACCCGTCCGCTGAGCAAAGACAAGCGCTGGCGCCTGGTCGAGATTCTCGAGAAGGCGAAGTAAGCTGGCAGGGGGACCCGTTCCCGGATTCATCGGTTTGTCTGAGCCTTTGCAGACAGATGCCTGCCGATGAAAACCGGGAGGAGGATTTCCCGAGGTATGAATGAAGGAGGAAAAACACAATGATTCAGCCGCAAACCCGGCTTAAGGTGGCCGATAACTCCGGCGCCAAGGAAATCATGTGCATCCGTGTCCTGGGCGGCTCTTTCCGGCGCGACGGCAGCATCGGTGATGTGATCGTGGCCAGCGTCAAGAGCGCGACTCCCGGCGGCACCGTGAAGAAGGGCGAGGTCGTCAAGGCCGTGATCGTCCGGATGCGCAAGAATAAGCGTCGCCCCGATGGCAGCTACATCAAGTTCGACGACAACGCTGCCGTCATCATCAATGACCAGAAAATGCCCCGCGGAACCCGAATCTTTGGGCCCGTGGCTCGCGAGCTGCGTGAGAAGGATTTTATGAAGATCGTCTCTCTGGCTCCCGAAGTACTGTAAGGAGGCGGAACGGTAATGCACGTAAAATCCAAGGATACCGTCATCGTGATCTCCGGAAAGGATAAGGGAAAGAAGGGGAAGATTTCCGCCGCTTTCCCGAAGCTGAACCGGGTGACTGTCGAAGGCGTCAACGTGGTGACCAAGCACCAGAAGGCCCGCAACCAGATGCAGCCCGGCGGCATTATCCACAAGGAGATGCCCATTGACGCCAGCAATGTCATGCTTGTGTGCCCCAAGTGCGGCAAGCCGGCCCGTGTGTCCCACAAGGTCACCCAGGTGGCGGACGACAACGGCAAACAGCATCGCAGGATGATCCGTGTCTGCAAGAAGTGCGGCGCGGAGATCGACTGATAAAGGAGGAGCGCCATAATGGCTACCAGAATCAAGGAAAAGTATCTGGCCGAGGCTGTTCCTGCTTTGCAGCAGAAGTTCGGCTACAAGAATGTCATGGAAATCCCGAAGCTGAGCAAGATCGTGATCAACATGGGCCTGGGCGACTGCAAGGACAATGCCAAGGCCATGGAAATGGCAGTGAATGAGCTGACGACCATCGCGGGCCAGAAGCCCATGGTGACCAAGGCGAAGAAGTCCATCGCGAACTTCAAGGTCCGTGAGGGCATGAACGTCGGCGCCAAGGTGACGCTTCGCGGCGAGCGCATGGAAGAGTTCATGGACAAGCTGGTATCCGTCGCACTGCCCCGCGTACGTGACTTCCGCGGCGTGAGCACCAAGGCCTTTGACGGCCGTGGCAATTACGCTCTGGGCATCCGTGAGCAGCTGCTGTTCCCCGAAATCGAGTATGACAAGGTGGAGAAGATCCGCGGCATGGAAATGATCTTCGTCACCACGGCCAAAACCGATGAGGAATGCATGGAGCTGCTGAGGCTGCTGGGCATGCCTTTTGCCCAGGCGTAAGAACCAGGTTGAAGGAGGAAGAAAAAAGTGGCTAAGCTGAGCATGAAACTCAAGCAGAGCAGACCCGCCAAGTTCTCGACCCGCGCCTACACGCGGTGCAGGATCTGCGGACGTCCCCACAGCGTGCTGCGCAAGTACGGCGTGTGCCGGATCTGCTTCAGAGAGCTGGCCTACAAGGGCCAGATCCCCGGAGTCAAGAAGGCTTCCTGGTAAGAGGGAAGAAGGTTTTGGTAACTCGCGGATAAGCGTGCAGACAGGCACGAACTGTCCGCGGATCACAGAACAAGCGGGTTTCCCGAACTGTCTGTGAGAGCATGATACAAGGAGGTCAAAACCATGGTAGTGAACGATCCCATTGCCGATATGCTTACACGCATCCGGAATGGACAGGTGGCCCGTCACGATTTTGTGACCGTGCCCGCCAGCAACACCAAGAAGGCCATCGCGAAGATCCTGCTGAGCGAAGGTTATGTCAAGGCCGTGGACATGATTGACGACGGCCTGCAGGGAGAGATCAAAATTACCCTGAAGTATCTGAACGGAAAACAGCAGCCCGTGATTGCCGGTCTCAAGCGGATCAGCAAGCCCGGCCTGCGGGTTTACGCGAAGTGCGAGGAGCTGCCCAAGGTCCTGGGCGGCCTGGGAATTGCCATCATCAGCACCAGCAAGGGCCTGATGACCGACAAGGAAGCCAGAAAGAACGAAGTGGGCGGCGAAGTGCTGGCCTACATCTGGTAATGAACCGACACGCTATAGGAGGTGCGACAAAATGTCTCGAATCGGAAAGCTTCCGATCACTGTCCCCGCGGGCGTGACGGTTACGGTGGATGAGGATAACCTGGTGACAGTGAAGGGCCCGAAGGGAACTCTGTGCCAGCAGGTCAATCCGATCATCACCGTGAAGCAGGAGGGCAATGTTCTGACCCTCACCCGCCCCACGGACGCTAAGCCCCACAAGGCCATGCACGGCCTGTACCGGGCACTGATTCACAACATGGTCGTCGGCGTGACCGACGGCTTCACCAAGACGCTGGAGCTGGTGGGCACAGGCTACCGGGCCAGCGCGGAGGGAAAGACCCTGACGATCAACATCGGCTTCAGCCATCCCGTTGTGCTGGAAGCGCCGGAAGGAATCACCTATGAGACCCCCAACCAGACCACCATTCTGGTCAAGGGCGCCAATAAACAGCAGGTCGGCAACCTTGCCGCGGATATCCGTGCCATCCGGAAGCCTGAACCCTATCTGGGCAAGGGCATCAAGTATCACGATGAGCACATCCGCCGCAAGGAAGGCAAAGCTGGTAAGAAGTAAGAGAGGGAGTGACTGCAAATGTTCAAGAAACGTGACCGGAACGAAGTTCGCGTGATTCGTCATGCGCGGGTCCGTAAAAAGATCAGCGGCACCCCCGAAATGCCGCGTCTTTCCGTGTATCGGAGCAACAAACACATCCAGGCCCAGATTATTGACGACACCAAGGGCGTGACCCTGGTGGCCGCCAGCACCCTGGATGCGGCGCTGAAGGGCCAGCTCGAAGAGGTGGACAAGAAGGGCGCCGCGAAGCTGGTTGGAAAGCTCCTTGGTGAGCGGGCCGTTCAGGCCGGCATCAAGAACGTGGTCTTCGACCGGGGCGGGTATGTATATACCGGCCGTGTGGCCTCTGTTGCCGACGGCGCCCGGGAAGCCGGACTTGAATTCTGATAAAGGAGGACTACGCAAATGCCCAGGTTTGAACAGGAAAGCGAGTTTAAAGAGCGTTTGGTGTCCGTGAACCGCGTTTCCAAGACCGTCAAGGGCGGCCGCAACATGCGGTTCAGCGCCCTGGTCGTGGTCGGCGATGAGAACGGCCGCGTAGGCGCCGGAATGGGGAAGGCTGCGGAAATCCCGGAAGCCATCCGCAAGGCCGGAGAGGACGCCAAGAAGCATCTGGTGAATGTGCCGATCGACGGCACGACCAT
The DNA here is from genome assembly GCA_902778055.1 of uncultured Eubacteriales bacterium. Lineage (GTDB taxonomy): Bacteria > Bacillota > Clostridia > Christensenellales > Aristaeellaceae > Aristaeella. The sequence continues at coordinate 82,484 of CACYWL010000004.1, forward strand.
CCCGCATGAGATGACCGGATACTATTCCACCGCCAAATCGGTGCTGATGCCCGCTCCCGAAGGAACCGGCGTGATCGCCGGCGGCGCGGCCCGTGCCGTGCTGGAAATGGCCGGTATCCGCGATATCCGGACCAAGAGCTACGGCACCAACAACCCCATCAACATGGTAAAGGCCACCATCGAGGCGCTGAAGAAGCTCCGCAGCGCGGAGCAGGTCGCCAAAATGCGCGGCAAGACCGTGGAAGAGATTCTGGGATAAGGAGGACGAAGAGATGAAACTGAAGATTACTCTGGTGAAGTCTCCGATCGCCAGCCTTCCCAAGCATAAGGCGACGGTTGCCGCGCTGGGACTCCGCAAGGTGGGCCACACGGTAATTCATCCCGACAATCCCGCGATTCGCGGACAGATCTTCGCCGTCAAGCATATGGTGAAGGTTGAGGAAGTTGACGAATAAAGGAGGAATAACCCATGAAACTGCATGAACTGCATCCCGCTGAAGGGTCCACCACCGCGCAGAAGCGGCTGGGCCGCGGTACCGGTTCCGGTCTGGGCAAGACCTCCGGTAAAGGCCACAAGGGTGCCAAGGCCCGTAGCGGCGGCGGCAAGCGGCCCGGATTCGAAGGCGGCCAGATGCCCCTGTACCGCCGCGTCCCGAAGCGCGGTTTCAACAACATCTTTGGAACCGAGTACGCCGAAGTGAACGTGGAGCGGCTGGAGATTTTCAATGACGGCGATACCGTTACCGTGGAAAAGCTTCTGGAAGCAGGAATTATCAAGAAGACCCTGGACGGTGTGAAGATTCTGGGCAACGGCGATCTGTCGAAAAAGCTGACGGTCCAGGCGCAGAAATTCACGGCCGGCGCGAAGGAAAAGATTGAGGCCGCTGGTGGGAAAGCCGAGGTGATCTGACATGATTGAAAACATCCGTAAGATGTGGAAAATCGGCGAGATCCGCAGGAAACTGATCTATACCTTTCTGATGCTGGTTCTTTACCGTCTGGTAGGCGTCATTCCCGCGCCCGGCGTTGATGCCGCGCGGGTGATGGCCTCCAACGGAACGAGCAATCTGCCGCTGCTGGAGCTGGTCAACATGATGACCGGTAACAACTTCAGCCAGATGACCGTCATGGCGATGGGTATTACGCCCTACATCAACGCCAGCATTATCATGCAGCTGCTGACCATTGCGATTCCCGCACTGGAGCGGCTGTCCAAGGAAGAAGACGGACGCCAGAAGATCAACCGGATCACCAGGTATGTGACCGTGGGTCTGGCGGCCCTGCAGGCCATCGGTCTGGTCCGCGGCCTGGGCTACATCAAGAGCGGCTGGATCAACTACGTTCTGGTCGGTGTGACCATGGCCGGCGGTACCGCCCTGGCCATGTGGATCGGCGAACGGATTACTGAGAAGGGCATCGGCAACGGAATCAGCCTGCTGATCTTTGTCGGCATCATCTCCAACCTGTTCAACGGCATCATCTCCGGCTTCAACACGGCTGCGACCACGGGAACCACCTCCGGGTGGATCAACCTGGCGGTCATCATCGTGACGACAATTGTCATGACCGTGGTCGTGACCTTCGTCGAGCTGGGCGAGCGCAGGATTAACCTGCAGATCGCCAAGCAGGTCAAGGGACGCCGGGTTTACGGCGGACAGAACACGCACATGAGCCTGAAGGTTGTTTCCGTCGGCGTGCTGCCTCTGATCTTTGCCTACAGCTTCCTGGCCTTCCCGGGCACCATTGCCCAGCTGATCAACCCCAACGCCCAGCCCGGCTCCTTTGCCTACTGGTGGGCGACAACCATGTACACGGGATCCGTTTGGTACATGATCATCAGCGCGCTGCTGATCATTGCCTTCACGTTCTTCTACTCCAGCATCAGCTTTGACCCGAAACAGCAGGCTGAGCAGCTGCAGCAGCAGGGCGCTGTGATCCCCGGTCAGCGCGGGAAGAACGTGCGTCAGTATCTGCAGAACACCATGAACAGACTGAACCTGTTCGCGGCCCTGTTCCTGGCGGTGCTGAGCGCGGTGCCCACGCTGCTGCTCCGCCTCGCGGGCGTCAGCGTTCCCTTCGCGGCCAGCTCCATTCTGATCGCCGTCAGCGTATCGCTGGAGACCATCCGCACCCTGCAGGGTGAGATGAGCATCCGCGGCATCGACATGGATATGGACAACGTTGGATTTATGTAATTGAAAGCCATCAGGGGGCGAGGACAGGCCTCGCCCCCTCATTTCATGGAAAGGAGCGCAACGGAATGAACGTTATTTTCCTTGGACCTCCCGGTGCGGGAAAGGGAACCCAGGCGCAGAAGATCTGCGCGGCACTGAACATTCCCCAGATTTCCACGGGCGATATTCTCCGCAGGGCCATGAAGGAAGGTACGGAAACCGGGAAAAAGGCGAAGAGCTACATCGACGCCGGCCAGCTGGTTCCGGACGAGGTCATCATTGACATCGTGAAGGAGCGCCTGCAGATGGAAGACTGCCGGGGCGGATACATCCTGGACGGCTTCCCCCGCACCGTACCCCAGGCGGAAGCCCTGGATACCTTTGCGACCATCGACAGCGTGATCGAGCTGGATGTGGCGGATCAGACGCTGGTGGACCGGCTGAGCGGCCGCAGGGTCTGCGTGAAATGCGGCGCGACCTACCATCTGAGCATGCTGGGCGGCGAAACCCACTGCGCCAACTGCGGGGAAGAGCTGATTCAGCGCAACGATGACAAGCCCGAAACCGTTCTGAACCGGCTGAAGGTTTATCACGAGCAGACGGCGCCCCTGATCGGATACTACGAGAAAAAGGGCATCCTGAAGAAGATTGACGGCGCCCAGGGACTGGAGAACACGACCAGGGCCATTCTCGCAGCGCTGGGAGCGAACGCATGATCAGTCTGAAAAACGCGGGTCAGATTCAGAAGATGCGGGACGCGGGAAAGCTTCTCTACGAAGTGGAATCCCAGGTGAGGGAAGCCATTCAGCCCGGGATGACCACGGCTGACGTGGACGTTCTGGCCGAGCAGCTGATCCGGAAGGGCGGAGGAATCCCCTCCGAAAAGGGATACATGGGGTATCCCTGCTCCATCTGCGCCAGCGTGAATGACGTGGTGGTTCACGGCATTCCCAGCGACCGCCAGGTGCTGCAGGAGGGAGATATCATCTCCGTGGACTGTACGCTTGTGCTGGACGGCTGGCAGGCTGACTCCGCCTTTACCGTCGGCGTCGGAAAAATCACCGAAGAAGCGAAACGGCTGATCCGTGCCACGGAGGAGTGCTTCTGGGACGGGATCCGCCAGTGCGTGGTGGGAAACCGGCTCGGAGATGTGGGACACGCGGTGGAAACCCATGCGAAGTCCTTCGGCTATGCGCCCATCAGGGATTATACCGGGCATGGGATCGGCCGGGAGATGCACGAGGATCCTTCCGTCTTCAACTTCGGAGAGCCGGGACGGGGCCTCAGGCTCCGCGCCGGGATGACCATCGCCGTGGAGCCCATGATCGTGGAGGGCGACTGGCACCTCCTGAATGATCCGGACGGATGGACGGTCAGAACGAAGGATCACAGGCTGTGCTCCCATTATGAGCATACGATCGCCATCAATGGGGAAGGCCTGCCCGACATACTGACGCTGCCCGATTTCAGCTGGGATAATACTCCCCTGAACAGCCGGGGATATCCCCGCGTTTCCTGCCTGGCCGAGGAACCGGAGGAGGCGCAGGAATGAAGGAACCTTTATCCTTCGAGCCGGGGAGAGTCGTTCAGAGCCTGCAGGGCCGGGACAAGGGAAGATACTTCCTGGTGCTGGAGGAGCTGGGCGGCGGCATGGTGACGGTTGCGGACGGGCGTGCCCATCCGCTGAACCGCCCGAAAAAAAAGAAAACCAGGCATTTACATGCGAAACCGATTGTGGTAAACTTAAAAACGGTTCGCCCCGAAGGGGGAAGAATTCAGGACAGCGACCTACGCAGGGCGCTGGAGATGAATGGTTTCGCGGTAGACCGCTCGCTGTGCAAGGAGGGCTGATATTTGTCCAAGAGCGATGTGATCGAGATGGAAGGCAAGGTTGTCGAAGCCTTGCCCAACGCCATGTTTCAGGTGGAGCTGCAGAACGGTCACCAGATTCTGGCACATATCTCCGGAAAAATGCGGATGAATTTTATCCGGATTTATCCCGGCGATAAGGTAACGATTGAACTTTCGCCCTATGATCTGACCCGCGGCCGGATCACCTGGCGCAGCAAGAATTAAAGGCTTCCGGGAGAAAAGGCATTTCCGTATCCGGGGAATCGGACCGGGAAGGCGCTTCAGGGAAAGGAAGCCGGGTACCGAGAAAAGGAGGTAGAGACTTATGAAGGTTCGTCCGTCTGTCAAGCCGATTTGCGAAAAATGCAAGATTATCAAGCGCAAGGGCCGGGTCATGGTCATTTGCGAGAATCCGAAGCATAAGCAGAAGCAGGGCTGAGAATCCTGATGGAGCAAAACCGGGCAGCGTTTGAGCACCCGGTTTTTTTCCGCCCTTCCTCCGGAGCATTGCGGCAGACCTGTCCCCGCGCGGGAACGGGGCTGAACCTGTCCTGGACCCGGCGGATGAAAGACAAAGAGGCCGGTTGAAAAAACAGAAATCCTGTGCTATAATGCACCCACTCTGTGGAGCGGTATCGAAGCGGTCATAACGGGGCTGACTCGAAATCAGTTTGGCGGCAACGCCACGTGGGTTCGAATCCCACCCGCTCCGCCAGGAAACAGCCCGCATGAACGCTTTGTTCACGCGGGTTTTCATGTTTTTGAAAACCGAAAGGAGGCAACAGCATGCTCACTGTCGGAACAGAAGCTCCGGATTTTACCCTGGCGGACCAGAACGGGACGCCCCATTCCCTGTCCGAATACAGGGGACAGAAGGTCATCCTTTACTTTTATCCCAAGGACATGACCAGCGGCTGCACCAGCCAGGCCTGCTCCTTCCGCGATCTCTACCCGCAGTTCCGCGAAAAAGGGGCGGTGGTGCTGGGCGTGAGCAGGGACAGCGTGGCGTCCCACAAGCGTTTTGAAGAGACCCACGGCCTGCCCTTCACGCTGCTGTCCGACCCGGAGCTGCAGGTGATCGCCGCCTATGACGTGCAGAAGCGCGGCAAGGACGGGCAACCCACGAAGAGCCTGATCCGCTCCACGTATCTGATTGACGAGAACGGAGTGATTGTGAAAGCTTTCGGCGCGGTGAAGGCGAAGGACAATCCGGCTCAGATGCTGGAGTCGCTTGGATGAAGAACAGCAGGGGCACATAAACCAAAGGGAAGGATAAACGATGACAAAGCGCAGGAAATACGGCTGGACGGCCAAGGGCATCGTAGGGATGATCTTTTCGCCGCTGGGCTTCTTCTTTCTGGCCATGGGCGTGCTTTTTCACCACTTCAGGATTGGAGAAAAGCCCGGAGATCCCCGGATCTTCCTTTACGTCTTTGGCGGTATGGGAGCTGCTTTTTTCCTTGCGGGGCTGTGGCCGGATCGGACGAGACACCCCGGATCATCATAAAAGATAAAGGAAGTCAGGATTATGAAAAGATTTCTTGTTCTGCTGACCGCGCTGCTTCTCTGGGCAGCAATCGCTCAGGCGGAGATTACGGAAGCAGCGCAGCTGAATGCTCCGGGCATGACGGTGGGGGTAAGCCAGGGAAGCATCGCGGAAATCACCGTGCGGGAGCTGCTGCCGCTGGCGAATGTCGCCCATTACACGGATAGGTTTCTGGGCTTTACTGCGCTGGCCCAGGGTAAAATTGACGCTTTCGTGTACGACCGGGTACAGATGCAGTTAACGATTCAGAACGGCCAGACGGGCGTGCACCTGCTGGAGGAAACCCTGGGCGACCCGGTCCGGATTGCCGTGGGCTTATCCCCCGTGTCCCGGATTCCCGATCTGGAAAAGAAGGTTAACCGCTTTATTGCGGAAATCCGCGCCGACGGGATCCTGGACGATATGTACCGCCGCTGGGTGATGGAGGGAAACCGGACGATGCCGGAAATCCCTGTTCCTGAATCCTCTGCGGTTCATCTGACAGTGGGCACCGCCGGTATTGTGCCGCCCTACAGCTATTATGAGTCAGACAGTCTGAACGGTTATGACATTGAGCTGGCGCACCGTTTCGCCGCCTGGTTGGGGGCGGATCTGTCCTTTCAGGTTTATGACTTTGCCGGGTTGGTCGCCGCCGCCCAGTCCGGCAAGGTGGATGTCATCATGTCCAACCTGCAGTATACCCCGGAGCGGGCGGAGCAGCTGCCCTTCTCGGATACTCTGTTCGAGGAAATGCAGGGCATCATGGTTCGGGGAGAAGCGAAGAAAGAAGCTGTGCCTGCCTGGCAGGCTTACAATGGAAAGATCATCGGCGTGCAGACCGGCGCCAGCTTTGACAAGGCGGTGGCGGAGCTTCTGCCGGAGGCCCAGCTGGCGTACTACAACGGAAAGGCGGACCTGGTGGCGGCGCTTACCGGAAACAAGGTGGACGCCTTTGTGGTGGATGAACCGGTGGCTCAGATCCTGATGCGGGAGGACGACCGCCTTGCCAGCCTTCCGGATTATCTGGAAAAATACGAATTCGCCTTCGTGTTTCCGAAAAACGAGGCGGGAGAAGCGCTGAGAAAGCAGTACAACGCCTTCCTGGAAAAACTGGGGAAGGAAAAGCTGGAAGCGCTGGAGCAGAAGTGGTTCGGCGAGGACGAGAACGCCAAGACGATGCCGGATCCCGCGAGCCTGCCTGCGCCCAACGGAACCCTTCGGCTGGCTACGGAGTCGGGCTATGCGCCCTTTGAATATGTGCGGGACGGCCAGGTCGTAGGCTACGATATGGAAATTGCCGCCCTGTTCTGCGAGGACAGCGGCTATGGCCTGGAAATCGTGGATATGAATTTCGACGCGGTTCTTCCCGCGGTCCAGACGGGGAAATGCGATTTCGCGGCGGCCGGCATCAGCTTCACCCCGGAGCGGGCGGAAAGCGTTTCTTTTTCCGATCCGAACTATACCGGCGGTACGGTGCTGGTGACCCTGAAGACGCAGGCGGCGGCGTTTCAGGAGGAGACCCCGACGGAGAAAAAGCCGGAAGGCTCCTTCTGGTCCAGCCTGTCCTCCAGCTTTGAAAAGACCTTCCTCCGGGAATCCCGCTGGAAGCTCTTCCTGGAGGGCATCGGCACCACCCTGCTGATTACGGTGCTTTCCATCCTTTTCGGTACTGCGCTGGGCTTCCTGGTCTTTATGCTGTGCAGGAACGGGAATCCTCTCGCGAATAAAATCACCGGCTTCAGCGTCTGGCTCGTGTCGGGCACCCCCATGGTGGTGCTGATGATGATCCTGTATTATCTTGTGTTCGGTTCCGTGGCCATCAGCGGCATTACGGTGGCGGTTATCGGCTTTACCCTCACCTTTGGCGCGGCGGTGCTGGGCCTTCTCCGGATGGGTGTCGGCACCGTGGACCGGGGCCAGTACGAAGCGGCCTATGCTCTGGGCCACAGCAGCCGGCATACCTTCTTCCGGATCATTCTGCCCCAGGCGATCCCCCATGTGCTGCCGGCCTATCAGGCAGAGATCGTCGGGCTGATCAAGTCCACGGCCATCGTGGGCTATATCGCCGTGCAGGATCTGACGAAGATGGGGGATATCGTGCGCAGCCGCACCTATGAAGCCTTCTTCCCGCTGATCGCCATAACGGTGATTTACTTCCTGCTGGAAGGGCTCTTCAGCATTGCCGTCAGCCGGATCCGAATCAGCATCGATCCCAAAAAGCGGAAGCGGGAGAAAATTCTGAAGGGGGTGAACGTTCATGATCAGGATTGAGCATTTGAAAAAGGTATATCCCAAAGTGACCCCCCTGAAGGATGTGACCGTGGAAATCCATGACGGGGACGTCATCTCGGTGATCGGCCCCTCGGGCACCGGCAAGAGCACGCTGCTGCGCTGTATCAACCAGCTGGAAAAGCCCACCTCGGGGCGGGTATGGCTGGACGACGTGGAAATCACGGACAGGAAGTGCGACATCAGCCGGGTCCGGCAGAAAATGGGCATGGTGTTCCAGAGCTTTAATCTGTTCGGTCATCTGACAGCCATCGAAAATATCATGCTCTCCCCCATGGACCTGCTGGGAAAAAGCAGGCAGGAAGCCTATGACGAGGGCATGAAGCTGCTGCGCACCGTGGGCCTGGCGGAAAAAGCACTGAGTTATCCCGACGAGCTGTCAGGCGGCCAGCGGCAGCGCGTCGCCATCGCCCGTACCCTGGCCATGAATCCGGACGTCATTCTGCTGGATGAGCCCACCAGCGCCCTGGACCCCACCATGGTGGGCGAGGTGCAGGCGGTGATTCGGGAGCTGGCCAAAACCGGCAAAACCATGCTCATCGTGACCCACGAAATGTATTTTGCGAAGACGGTGTCCAACCGCGTCTTCTATATGGATGAGGGCGGCATTTACGAGGACGGAACGCCGGAGCAGATTTTCGAGCATCCGCAGCGGGAAAACACCCGCCGCTTTATCAGAAAACTGCGGGTGCTGGAGCTGCATATCGAAAGCCGGAATTACGACTTCCCGGGCATGGCGGGTCAGATTGACACCTACTGCCGCAAAAACCAGATCCCCCTCAGAACTTCCGGCAGGATCCAGCTGGCCTTCGAAGAAACGGTCCAGATGCTGGTGAAAGCCCTGGACGAGCCCCGGATCCAGGCGGTCTGCGAATACTCCGAGGTCACGGAATCCGCGGAATGGACCATCCGCTACGGCGGAGGGAGGCTGAATCCGGCCGAGGTCGGAGGAAAGCTGGAAACCTCGCTCCTGCGGGGGATCACGAAGGAAATCCGTTACACCTGGACGGGGGAGGAGCCGCTGCCGAATCAGCTGGAGCTGAAGCTGACGCAGGGGTGAACTGTACGTTTACGGCCAGGGCGCCGTACCGGCTCGGGATCAAACGGCCCATGATCGGAGCGCACTGTCCGGACCGGGTATGGACCGCGCCGAAGCCCATCGGGTTCTTCAACCTGATTCACGCTGATTCTTCAAGACAGGGAATCAGGATTGCGCAAAACGGCAGAGAATGATAGAATGGGAGAAGAGAGAAACGACAGGGCTGCGTATGAGAGGCCGAGAGCTCAGGGAGGAAAAGGCCATGAAGGAAATGACGCTGAAGGCCGTGATCGAAAGCATTCCCCGAATTACGGACTTCGTGGACGGAGAGCTGGAGGCGCTGGACTGTCCGATGAAGGAGCAGATGCAGATTGACGTCGCGATCGACGAGGTGTTCTGCAACATTGCCAGCTACGCATACCCTTCCGGAACGGGAGAAGCGCAGGTCCGGTTTGAATTTGATCCGGCGGACCGGACGGTCACGCTGACCTTTACGGATCAGGGGGTCCCCTTCAATCCGCTGGAGAAGGAGGATCCCGATGTCACGCTTTCCGCCGAGAAAAGAGCCATCGGAGGTCTGGGGATTTTTCTGGTCAAGAAAACCATGGACGGTGTGGAGTATGTCCGGAGGGACGGGAAAAACATCCTGACCCTGCGAAAAAAGATCTGACGTCCGGCCCGGAAGGAGACCGGCGCGGAGCCTGTTCTTTACAGATGAATCCAAATTGAGTATAATCGAAAAAAAAGAAACAGACAGGAGCGGACGGCGCTGTTATACGGCCGGGACGCTTCCTGCAGGATGACCGTATGGAGAAGATCAGAAGCTTTTTGACCAAGGAGACGCCGAAAGCGGGAAAAAACGCACCCGTCTATTACCGGCGCGCCCTGGCGGTGAGCGAGGAACTGCTTGGGCTGTATTTTCTGATCCATTTTTTTCTTTTTCCGTGGAAGACCGGAGGCTGGGAGCTGTTCCCGCTGCTGATGCTTTTCGGAGTGGGAGCGTGCGAATACTCCGTGCGGCGCCGGAATGTGCTGCTCGGTTTTCTCCTGTTCGGCGCTTTGTGCATGCTCTGGTGCGGGTGGTATGTCCGCCAGGTGGGCTGGGGCTGCGGCGGTCAGCATTTCCTGCTGCCGCTTCTGCTGCTCTGCTTTTTCAATATTTTTATGCCTCCCTGGGGGAAAATCGGCTGCTTCCTGGCGCTGATCGGCTATCGGATGCTGCTGTTCTCCTATTCGCAGTCCAATGACCCGGTCTTTGCTCTGACGACGGACGCCGGGCTGGCTTTTCAGACCCTGAACAGCACGACGCTGTTTGTGCTGATGGCCAGCGTCTGCACGATCCTCAGCAACAGCATCCAGGAGACGGAACGCCAGCTGAGACTGGACAATCAGGAGCTCTCCAGGGAAGCGGAAACCGATCCGCTGACGGGACTTCCAAACCGCCGCTTCCTGATCGGACAGATGCAGCGCTATCTGGCCGGAGGTGCAAGGGAACCCTTCTGCGCGGCGATTGCCGATATTGATTTCTTCAAGCACGTGAACGATACCTACGGGCATCCCTGCGGGGATTACGCGCTTTCCGAGCTGGCGTCCCTGTTCCGGCAGGCCGGGCTGGGCCGGTATCAGTGCGCACGGTGGGGCGGCGAGGAGTTCTGCTTTTTCCTGCCGGGGGTGAACCTGGATGAGGCGGGAACCTTGATGAACGATCTGGCGATTGCGGTCAGTGAGCATCCCTTCAGCTTCGAGGGAAATGATTTCACGCTGACAATTACAATCGGCGTGGCCGAATATGACTTTCTGTCCTCGCTGGAAACACTTCTGGACGAGGCGGACAAGAAGCTTTACATGGGAAAGAACAACGGGCGCAATCAGGTGGTTATGTAAGGCCTGCAGGCCCCGAGACGGGGCACCGCGCTTCCGGACAGGCATTTCCGGAGGGCTTCCAGAGAAAAACCGTGCGGCAGAACAACCGCACGGTTTTTCAATGCGCCGGGATTTCCGGGAAGATTCCGGGAGAAAGGGTCAGCCTCGGGAGCCGGGACGGAAGCCGCCCCGGGTGGCATGGCAGTGATCGAAGATGGTGTAGGGCCAGTTCCAGGGCAGCCGGTGTCCGCAGTTTTTGCATTTCCGGCCGGGCAGCTTCTGGGTGGACAGCACATGGATAATGCCGGAGGAAATCAGATCCTTTCGCTGCTGAATGGTCTGCAGCAGGGAATCCGAATCCTCCAGAAAGCGCCTCGCATAGTTGTAGCAGAGATCGCAGAGCCGGTAGTCCGCCTCCAGACGATCCAGCCGGGCGACCGTGCAGCTTTCCGGATCGATCAAATCCGGCAGCACGCTCATGACGTCATAGTGCCGGCGGGTGGATTCCGCGTGATACATGCTTTTCCACTCGGCCAGCAGGAAGGGGTCCTCCTCGTCAAAGGGAATACAGAGAAACTCATACAGGAGGCGCTTGTCGGTGCCGCGGGTCTCCAGCCGGGAGGCCAGGCTCATCATCCGCACGGTGGAGGCCTTGGAAAAATAATCCCGGTCCTTCATGCTGATCCACTGGTTCAGCGTCTCCGTCAGGCTCAGCGGCAGCCCCAGCAGGGACTCCGGAAAGCGGATGACCGCCGTGGTCAGCGGCAGCGCGGGGCGGCTCAGGGCCGCGGCGATGAAGGGACGGAAGCCCAGGGCGTTGACATAGCCGATGTCATACTGCCCGTATCTTCCGGCGCGGCCGGCAATCTGACGGATTTCGGAATCCGTCAGCTGGCGGGTGATATCCCCGTCATATTTTTCACTCTCCATAAAAACCACCCGGGCGATGGGCAGATTCATGCCCATGGCGATGGCGTCCGTGGAAACGACAATCTCCGTTTCCCCGGTACGGAAGCGCTCCGCCTGGTTCCGGCGCACATCCGGAGGCAGCGCGCCGTAGATCAGGGATACGCTGAAGCCCTGCTGCTTCAGCTCTGCGGCCAGGGCGTGCACCCGGGCTTTGGAAAAGACAATCAGGGCGTCTCCCCGGCGCACGCCGGAAGGAAAATGAAAGCCGCTTTCCTCGACGACCAGCGGAGCCATCCGCTCATGACGGACGACGGTCATTTCATCGCCGCAATCAAGAATCATCGCCGTCAGCAGACGCTCCGCGTCCGGAGAGGCGCAGAGGTGGATTTCCTCCGCGCAAAGCCCGAGCACGGCCGCGCTCCATGCGCCGCCCCGGTCCCGGTCGGAGATCATCTGGCACTCATCAATGACCGCAATGTCGTACTCCGTCTCCAGATCCGCCATTTCGATCGTCGAAGACTGAATCCGGCTGTTCGGAACGGAGATGCGCTCCTCCCCGGTCACCAGGGAGCAGGGAACATCCGCGACGTTCAGGGTCTCAAACTGCTCAAAGGCCAGCAGGCGAAGGGGGCCGAGATAGATGCCGCGGCGCGCGGTCTGAAGGCGCTGGATGCTCTCCCAGGTTTTTCCCGAGTTGGTCGGGCCCAGGTGCAGGATAAAACGTCGGTGCATCCTCCGGGCCAGGGGATACAGATCCTTCATCTCCGCGGGAATGGCTTTGAGCAGCGCTTCCTTCAGGTTTTTCTTTTCGGCCTGCGTTCTTTCCCGCTGGCGCTGGATCGACTGAAGGGCCTGATTCTGCTTCAGATGTCTGCGAAGCCGTCCCTGGGGAAAGTGGGACCGCAGGGCGCGGAGCACGGCATCCCCGGATTCCCGCGCCTGATTTCGGACGGCGGACTCCACCGAGCCGCCTTCCTCCAGGCGGAGCGCACGGCAGCGGCCCAGCACGGGGTAGGCTTCCAGGATTTCCTTTTCAAGAAGAAGGGACAGGCTGCCTTCCGGCAGCGCCTCGTCCACAATCCTTTCCGGCAGCCCGGACCGGAAGACGGTTTTCAGAAGGCTTTCCACCACCGAACCGCGAAGCTCCTCCCGCCGGATCAGATGGGACAGATCCCCGGCGGAAAGATAGCGCATGATTTCCCGGTCCAGCCGGCCGGCGATACGGCCGGCGTTTTTCTGCAGGCTGGCGCGGGGTTTCCCTTCCTGCAGAATCCTCTGGGCCTGGAGGGCATCCCGAAGGGAGCACCGGACCCGGAGCACGGATTTGAGAAAATGAAGGTCGGCCTTCCGGCCGGCGGACAGCGATGCTTCAATCAGCGGCCGGAGACGGCGGTATTCCGCCTCGTAATCCGGCGGCAGCTCCCCCTGAGCAAGGGACTGATACAGCCGGTCCTTCTTCCGGGTCTGATTCAGGGCGTTCTGAAAGGCCTTGCTCCGCAGGTATTCCGCCTTCTCCCCGGGCTGCATGCTGCGGGTGATGATCTCCGCCTTCTTCAGCGTGCGCTGATAGATCTGCCCCTCCAGCTCCTTCAGCATGCCCCGCAGATAGGCCTCCCGGCACCGCTGCTCCGTATCCCGCGTATCCAAAGTCCCGCGCCGTCCTTTCTGTCTGATGCGGACAGTATACCAGACCCGGGGGAGGAATACAAACCGCACTTGCCAATGGGTGGGGAAGGGAGTAAAATGATCCGAGCGGAAGGAATCCGCCGAATAAGCCGAAGGAGCGTGAGTGAAATGAAGTTTTTAGCGTGGCTGATGAGCCTGTTTTTTGCGTTCAATCTCGGGGCGGAAAGCACGAAGGCGCCGAGCGCTTCGGATGATGAGCTGAAAAGCCGGGTGCAGGAGCATCTCGACGTGATCGTTGATGAAAGCGCCGCCATTATGGATGAGGTGACGGAAAGCATCCGGCAGGATGAACGCGTGCAGCACGCGGAGGAGGTTCTCCAGGACGCCCGGGAGATTGTTGAGGAGACCAGGGACGAGCTGGAACAGGTTGGGGAGAATACCAGAAACCGCGTAAAGGAGAAATTCGGCACGGGAGAGCCCGCGGCGGAGGTGCCTGCCGAGGAGACGGAGGGCAGCGAAACAGTCCCCGCGGCTGCGGAAACCGATGAGAAAGCGCCTGCCGCGGAGGAGAGCGAAGCGGTGCCCGCGGCTGAGGAAGCCGAAGGGGAAAAGGCTTCCGAGGAGAAGAAACCCGAGGAGAAGACCGGAGAAGCTGCGCCGGAGCAGAATGCGAACCAGGAGGAAAAAAACGGGGTTGATGTCACCGTTCCCCCGATGGAAACTCCGGCCCCCGGTGAACCAGTAAACGGCTGAAAGGCCCAGGAGAAGTCATGCTGACGATTCAGAATCTGCGGAAGGAATACAGAACGGGAAGCCTCGTCCAGAAAGCGCTGGACGGGGTCTCTCTGTCTTTCCGCGAAAATGAGTTCGTCGCGATTCTGGGGCCCTCCGGATCCGGGAAAACCACGCTGCTGAACATGATCGGCGGGCTGGACCGGTATGACAGCGGGGACCTGCTGATCCGGGGCATTTCGACCAGGGAATACAGCGACCGGGACTGGGACACCTACCGGAACCATACGGTCGGCTTCATTTTTCAGAGCTATAACCTGATTCCGCATCAGACCCTGCTGGCCAATGTGGAGCTGGCACTGACCCTGAACGGCGTCGGCCGGGCGGAACGGCGGGAGCGGGCCCTGGAGGCGCTGGAAAAGGTCGGCCTGAAGGAACAGGCCCAGAAAAAGCCTGCCCAGCTTTCCGGGGGTCAGATGCAGCGGGTGGCTATCGCCCGGGCGCTGGTGAACCGCCCTGCGATCCTGCTGGCGGACGAACCGACGGGCGCCCTGGATTCGGACACGGGGGAGCAGGTGATGGAGCTGCTGAAGGAAGTAGCGAAGGATCACCTGGTGGTCATGGTGACGCACAACCCGAAGCTCGCGAAAAAATACGCCACCCGGATCGTGAAGCTGAAGGACGGCCGGATCACGAAGGACTCCAATCCCTGCACGGATGCGGAGGAAACCGGGGAAAAGCAGCGGCTCCGGAAGCCCTCCATGTCCTGGGGGACGTCCCTGAGCCTTTCCCTGGCCAATCTCTGGTCAAAGAAAGCCAGGACGATTCTGGTGGCCTTCGCCGCGTCCATCGGGATCGTGGGCATTGCGCTGATCCTGTCGCTCTCCAACGGGGCCAGTTCGTACATTCACAGGATGGAGCAGGAAAGCCTGAGCCAGTATCCGCTGCAGATCATGAACTCCGCCTTTTCCATGGAGGATTCCCTGATGGCATTCGCCCAGCTGCGCCAGGACGCGGCGGAGGCGGGAGGCGACGGGACCATCCGGGAAACCCAGATGATGGGCGGGCTGATGGCTTCCGCCGCAACGAACGATCTCGCTTCCCTGAAAAGATGGCTGGACAGCGGCTACAGCGGAATGGAGGACTATACCCGGGGCATTGCCTATTCCTACGGCGTGATGCCCCAGATCTATCTGGAAACGGAGAAAGGATACCGCCAGGTCAATCCGGATCAGACCCTGTCCACCTTCGGCGTCCAGATGAATGAGCAGCTGGCCGGCATCATGGCCAACTACGGCGCAAGCGAGGTTTTCCGCGCCCTGCCGGAGAAGGAGGAGCTGTACCGGGACGAATACGAGCTGATGGCCGGCGCCTGGCCGCGGAAGGACACGGACTGCGTCGTGGTGCTGACCGGAAGCGGCAGCATCCCGGACATCATGCTGTATACCATGGGGCTGCGGGACGGAGACCGGCTGGACGAGATGATCGAGGGCGTGGTCGCGGGCAGCGAGGTGGATACCAGCCTGAAAGCGACCCGAAGCTACCGCCCGGAGGATTTTCTCGGCATTACCTTTACGCTGCTTCCGGCCTTTGAACGCTTCAGCATGGACGAAAAGCTCGGCGTATGGACGGACTGCCGGGAGAACGAGACGGCCATGAAGGCGCTGCTGCGGGAAAAGGGGCAGGAGATGCGGATCACCGGCGTGGTGAAGCCGAAGACGGGAAACTCCTTCGGCATTCTGCAGCTGGGGATCGAGTATCCGGCGAGACTGATTCAGCGGCTGATGGAAGAGGCCGCGGAAAGCCCGGCAGTGCGGGCCCAGATGAGCGAACCCGAAAAGGATATCCTGACCGGGACGGTCTTCGGCGAAACGGCGGATGCCGGCCTGGGATTCCTGATGGACATGATTGAGATTCATCCGAAACAGCTGGGAGAGGCGGTTTCCTTCCGCTGGCGCGATCTGGAAAAGATCGAAACGGAGGAGACCCGGATGACCGCGAAACGGCTGGTCAGCATTATCCGGGAGCTTCGGCGGACAGGGGAGTCCCCGACGCTTCAGGGAATGATCGAAGCCGCGATGCCGCTGCTGATGGATCTGGTTGAAATCGATGAGGAAAAAATCGGGGAGGCCATCTCCCTGGAGATGGAGGAGAGCCGGCTGCAGGAGCTGTTCCTGTCCCGCGCCGAGGCCGCCACGGCCACCCTGAACGGAAATCTGCTGAAATTCGGGTACTCCGAGCCGGAGCGCCCGACCATGATTACCTTCTATCCCAATGACTTCGAAAGCAAGACGGAAGTGACCCGGATCCTGGACGCCTACAACGCGGTCATGAAGGAGGAGGGGCATCCGGAGAAAGTCATTGCGTATACGGATTATGTGGGCACGCTCATGTCCTCCGTGACGACGATCATTGACGTCATCACCTATGTCCTGATCGCGTTTGTGGCCGTTTCCCTCGTGGTATCCTCCATCATGATCGGCATCATTACCTACATCTCCGTGCTGGAGAGAAGAAAGGAAATCGGGATTCTCCGGGCCATGGGCGCCTCGAAGCGGAACGTCACCAGCGTGTTCAACGCGGAGACCTTTATCATCGGGCTGCTGGCGGGAGCCCTCGGAATCGGGCTGACGCTGCTGCTGCAGATTCCGATCAATTATGTGATCCGCACCCTGGCGAATCAGGAAGGGATCCGTGCTTTCCTGCCGCCGGGAGCCGGGGGAATTCTGATCGCGCTCTGCGTGCTCCTGAACATGATCGGCGGATTTATTCCCGCCCGGAAAGCCGCGCGGCAGGATCCCGTGGAGGCGCTGAGAAGCGAATAGGGAAAACAGGGGAAAAGCAGAGGTTTTGCTTCCGCCGGGTTGCAAAGCGGGCGAAGGCGTTTTATAATGTGCGGGTCAGAGTAGGGCCTGCTTCGTTAAGTGCCTCCGGAACGGGGAGTTGAACGGGGGACGAAGGCGAACGCCGCGGTTGCAGGCCCGCACCCGCTGATTCCACATAATGAGGAAATTGAAACCTCCTTATGCAGCAAGTGTTTGCTCTGAAAGGAGGTTTTTTTCATGTCAGGAAAAGGTTCCGCAAGGCTTTACGATCATCCCTTCAGCAGGGCTTACTGGCAGGATGCCGCTGCGGAGATGAAGAATACCCGGATGCTGATTTTTGCCGCCCTGATGATCGCACTCAGAGTGGCGATGAAGGCGATAAGGATCCCTGTAGGGCCTTATCTGGACATTAACACCGCCTTCCTGGTCAATGCGCTGGGAGCGATGACCTACGGTCCCGTGGTGGCCATTCTGGCGGCAGCCATCTCCGATACGCTGGGGTGCCTGCTGGTGCCAAGCGGTCCTTATTTCTTCCCGTTTATCTTCATCGAAATTGCCGGAAGCCTGATCTTTGCCCTGTTCCTGTACCGGGCAAAAATCACGGTGCTTCGGGTGCTGCTGGCCAGGTTTTCCATCAATTTCTTCGTCAATCTGGTGCTGCAGACCCCGGTGATGATGCTATATTATCAGATGGTTCTGGGGAAGAGCTATGCGATCTTTGACCTGCCCCGGATCATCAAGAACATGGCGCTGTTCCCCTTTGAAGCCCTGGTTCTGGTGATTTTCCTTCGCGCCGCCATGCCGCCCCTGTCCCGGATGGGGGTGATGCGGAGCCGGGAGGACGGGCTGGTTTTCAGCCGGAAGGGCTGGATCCAGCTGGCAGCTCTGAGCCTGCTGGGCATTGGCGTCTTTGTCGGAGGAAGCTATTATCTGCACGATCAGGTTTCTCTCTCCGCCAGCTACTCGGCCGAGGAACGGAAGGAAGCAAACCTCAGCTGCAGGGAGATGGTGCTTGCGAAGGATCCGGAGCTGCAGGGCCGGGAAGACATCGTTGCCGTGGTCGAAGCCGCCTATCATCCCTTCCTGGGGAAGGAGGACCGGTGGACGGTGGCGGTCTATGAGATTGTCCCGGATACGGGAACCGGGGATGCCGAAGCGAAGGTCAAAACCTATGAGGACTTTGCCGGACTGTCCAAATCCAAGGCGGCCGAAAATCCCGGACTTCACTTTTTATACCGGGTGCGGATGGTGTCGGATCCCGCGGGACAGGTGGTATCCTGGGAAAAGGAATAAAAGGCCTGTATCTGCTTAAAATGTGGGAGACAGAAAAGCTATTTTGACAGAATACAGATACAAAGTGGAATAAAAGTGGGAAAATCAACAGATTTTGAAAAAACACTTTACAAACTGAACGGGTTGTGGTAAATTACTGCCTGTTCGCGGGGCATTAGCGCAGCTGGTAGCGCACCACACTGGCAGTGTGGGGGTCAGCGGTTCGAATCCGCTATGCTCCACGGAGCTCCGAAGCTGAGATACGGCTTCGGAGTTTTCTTTTTACCTCTGAATCATGGACAGGATGTTGACGATTTGACGCCGCCCGGATATACTGCAGAATAGGGCTGCATGGATATCAAATCGACTCTGGCGGTTGGTGAAACAGGATGGATATCAAGGAAAAGGCAAGGGAGATCCTGCTGAAAACCTACGGACATCATTCCTACCGCCCCGGACAGCAGGAGCTTGTTGAGGGGCTGCTGAGCGGAAGGGATGTGCTCGGCGTGATGCCGACAGGTTCCGGAAAATCATTGTGCTATCAGATTCCGGCGCTTCTGCTGCCGGGTACAACGCTGGTGATCTCACCGCTGATCTCCCTGATGAAGGATCAGGTCACGGCGTTGAAGCTTCGCGGACTTCCGGCGGCTTATCTGAACAGCTCGATGGATGAAGCATCCTATCAGGAGACTGTTTATCAGGCCGCCAGGGGGGCCTATTCCATTATGTATGTGGCGCCGGAAAGGCTGCAGGCGCCCGGCTTTCTGGAGATGTGCAGGCATATCAGCATTCCGCTTGTGGCCGTGGATGAAGCGCACTGCATTTCCCAGTGGGGGCAGGACTTCCGCCCCAGCTATCTGAAAATCCCGGAATTTGTCGCGTCGCTGCCCGTACGTCCGATTCTCGGCGCATTTACGGCAACGGCTACTCCGAATGTCAGGGAAGATATTCTGAACAACCTGAAACTGCAGACCCCGGTGGTTGTCACGACCGGGTTTGACCGGCCCAATCTTTCCTTTTCCGTTTATCAGCCCAAAGACAGGGACCGGATGCTTCTGGAGCTGCTGAGGGACAGATACCGTCAATCCGGCATCATCTACTGCGCCACGCGCAAGAATGTGGAGGCCGTCTGCGCGCAGCTGGAGGAAGAAGGGTTCCCCGCAACCCGCTATCATGCCGGCCTGGATGCGGAGGAGCGGCGGAAGAATCAGGAAGATTTTCTGTTTGACCGGAAACGGATCATGGTGGCGACAAATGCCTTTGGGATGGGAATCGACAAATCAAACGTGTCCTATGTGATTCATTACAATATGCCCAAGAGCCTGGAGGCATATTATCAGGAGGCCGGGCGCGCGGGAAGGGACGGCTGCGACGCGGACTGTATCCTGCTGTATTCGCCTCAGGATGTGATCACCGCCCGATGGCTGATCGATCATTCGGAGCCCAATCCGGATCTGACCCCGGAGGAACAGGCGCAGGTGAGGGAAAAGGACGAAGAGCGGTTAAAGTGGATGACATACTATGCCCGATCCCGCAGGTGCCTGCGGAAGGATCTTCTCCGCTATTTCGGGGAAAAGGCGCCGGATGTCTGCGGGAACTGTTCCAACTGTGTTCCGGACTGCGAACATGTGGACATTACCATGGAAGCGCAGATGATTCTGTCCTGCGTGGCCAGAACGGGGCAGCAGTACGATGAAGAAATCATTATCGAGCTGATGCGCGGCGTGCTGCCGGATTCACTGTCGGAGGAAATCAACCCGGCCGAACTGACAACGTTCGGACTGATGAACGACATGGAGGAACCGGCTGTCAGGGAAATCACCGGGGCCCTGCTGGATCAGGGGTATCTGGAACGGGATGACCGGGACTGCCTGAGGCTGAACGATCAGTCCAGATCCGTGCTGTACAGCAAGCGCCGGGCGGTGATGAAACGGGGCCCCAAAAACCGGAAGGAAATCGGCGGAGAAGATCTGTTCCAGGCACTGCAGAGACTGCGGTATGAGATCTCCGCCAGGGAATATGTTGCCGCCTCCGCCCTTTTTTCGGACGTGGTTCTGCGCGATCTCTGCAGAGCCCTTCCCCGAACCAGGAAACAGCTTGCCGCTGTGGAAGGAATGGGCGTGTTCAAGGCCAACCGGTACGGGGATCAGATTCTGCAGGTGATCGGGCGCTATGCTCCCGAAGCGAAACCGGAGAAAAGCATGAGCAGCGCCAAAACCCGGAAGGAAAGCGGGAAAGCCGCTTCAGCCGGAACCTCTCAGACCTGCAGAGACAGGGTAATCGCCAGGGGAAACACGGAAGCCTATCAATCCTGGTCCGAAAAGGAAGATCAGCAACTGGTCCGGGAGTACGAAGACGGGAAAACCATCCGGGAGATGTCAGAGATTCACAGAAGGACATCCGGAGCCATCCGAAGCCGGCTGAAGAAGCTGGGAAGGAACTGAAGGCCGGGATGGACAGGAGGAACGAGATGAAATGCCCCAATTGCGGCGCACCGATGTCAGACACCGTCTGCACCTACTGCGGCTCCAGCCGGAATCAGGCTTCGGAGGGCGGGAAGGAGAAAATGTCCCGCGGGAAGAGAAACCTGCTGGATATTATTCTCATCGCCCTGGGTGTCCTGTGGTGCCTGATCTGTCTGGCCTGCATCATTGAGCTGGGCTTCTGGAGTCCGCTGGAGCTGTCCGCGGGGCTGCTGCTGGCCAGCCCCGGAATCGTCTGCCTGCTGATCGGTTTCAGAAGAAAGAAAGCGAAGGCTGATCCGAAGCGTGAAGAGAACTGATCCCTGAGCGCCCGGCGGTATCCGGAGCCCGGGAGAAAGCGAAAGAAAAGAGCAGCCCTGGAGGAAAGCATGGAAAAGAAATCCTTTGAGTGCGGCGGGAGAAAAGCAGCCCTGTACTGCGGCGAAAAGGCGGACGCGCCGCTGATTGTGCTGAATCATTATTCCGAGGATGACGGCGACTCCGTCCTCCGGGCCATGCGGGAGATCGACATGCCCGACTGCAGCCTGCTTGTTGTCGGAAATATCAGGTGGAACCATGACATGGCCCCCTGGGACTGCGCGCCGGTGATCCGAAACGATGCGCCCTACACGGGAGGGGCGGATGAGCATCTGAACCTGCTGCGGACCCGGTTGATCCCGGAGGCGCTGGCCTTGACCGGCGGACGCCCTTCCTTCCTGGGGATTGCCGGCTATTCCCTGGCGGGGCTTTTCGCCCTGTACGCCGCGTGGCGGTGCGATGCCTTTGACCGGGCGGCCTGCATGTCCGGCTCCTTCTGGTTCCCGGGCTTCAGGGAGTATGTGCTGACCCATGATCCGATACGCCGGCCCGAAAAGCTGTATTTTTCCCTTGGAGACCGGGAGGCCAAAACAAGACACCCGATTCTGAAGACCGTACAGAGCAATACCGAGGAGATCAGGGAGCACTGCGAAGCGCTGGGCATTCCCGTGACCTGGGAGCTCAATCCGGGCAATCATTTCAGCGAGGATGCACTCAGAACCGCGAAGGGAATCCGGGGCATTCTGGAATAAAAAAGGCGAAACGGAGTACAAAGATCACTGAAGGATGAAAAGGAGGAAAGGGAAGATGCCAGATCCGAAAAAGGAACGGGAATGGGCGGATGAGATCCCGGACGGGGAGGAAGAGGAAGAATATGAACCCACCTACCGGGACGGGAGCGCACAGAACGAATGCTGGGATGCGGACGACCTGAGAGGGCATGAGGAACGGAGGAGAGGGTGAAAAGGCCGGCGCGAATTTCATGGATTTGCTTGTATGCAAAGCGGCCGGTGTGATATACTTGACCGGTCAAGGGAAAGGAAGACAGGAGACCGCGGAGAAATCCGGGTGTTTTTTCGCAGAGAAGGGCCCGATTCCGGGAGACGGACTGTCTGCTGATTTTCTTCAGGAGCGAAGGAGGATTGTGCCGTGAAAAAGGTGATTATGCTTGTTCTTGCGCTGGCGCTGGCTCTGGGGGTGTGCGCGCCGGCCCTGGCCGTAAATGAGGATATTGAGGGTCGGGTGGTGATCTATACCTCCATGTATCCCTTCATGATTGACCAGATGACGGAGGCGGTGAAGGCCGAGTTCCCCAACCTGGACGCCGAGTTTTTCTACGGCGGAACCGGCGATCTGCAGACAAAGCTGGCCGGTGAGATGGGGAATGACCGGAAGGGCCAGCTGAGCTGCGACATGCTGCTGGTGGCGGAGCCGGCGTATTCCCTGGAGCTGAAGGAATACGGCTATCTGGAGCCCGTGCAGATCGAGAACCCGGAGGAGAAGCTTCGCTTCGAATACGATCCGGAGGGATACTGGTACCCCGTGCGCACGCTGAACATGGTGCTGGCCTACAATCCGGAAAAATACAGCCTGGACGAGGTGCCGAAGACCTTCAAGGACTTTGCGGAGGACAAGGCGAACGACGGCAAGATTTCCATGGGCAATCCGCTGACCTCCGGCACCGCCATGGCGGCCATCGTGGCGCTGTCCGACAAATACGGATATGACTACTTCAAGGCCCTTGGGGAGAACCACGTCATGGTCGAGAGCGGATCCACCGCGCTGGCCAAGCTGCAGACCGGAGAATGCAAGGCCATCATGATCCTGGAGGAATCCGTGCTGAAGATCCGGAAGGAGGAGAATTCCCCGATTACGGTGATTTATCCGGAGGACGGGGTCATTCTCGTGCCCAGCACAGTCATGACCGTGGCGGAGAACCGGAGCGCCAACGCAAACATTGAGGCATGCGAGGCGCTGACGGAGTGGCTGCTCAGTGAGGCGGGACAGAAATGCATCCTGTCCGGATACATGCATTCCGTCCGGAAGGGCATGACCGAATATCCCTATGATTCCGTGGATACGGACTCGCTGATCCAGAAGGATATGGGTGTGAACTGGGAGCGGTGCTATAAGGACAGGGACGAGATCCGGTCAAAATTCCAGGAAGCCGTGACGCTTCCCTGAGGTGAAGAAAATTGATCCATCAGACAAAAAAGCAGCCCGTCGGAACCGCCTTTCGGATGGTTCCGGCGGTGCTGCTCCTTTTTTCATTGCTGCTGATCCTGGCCGGCCTTCACGGCCAGGCCGGCTTTGAGCGCTCCGGTTTTTCCACGGCTGATATCTGGACGCGGACGAGGGAGCTGGGCGGGGAGGCGGAAAGCCTGTACCGGGACTGGATTGCGCCGGAGATGAGCGGCATCTCCGCGGAGGAGCAGGCCGGAGGCCACGCGGCCGCCCGGCGGCTGCTGGCCGCGGAATGGGGCGCCGGGGAGGAAGAGCTGGCGGGGTATTCCGACGGGCAGGTGTGGAAGCTGCTGAGCATGACCTACTCCTACAGCCGGAAGAAGATCTCCTCCGCAGGGAGAAAATCCCTCGCCGCGCTTCCCGATGCGGAGGAGGCCGGCCGGCATATGCTGGCGGCCCTCGCCGCCGGGGGCGTCCCGGAGGACGATCCGGTTCTGGCCGGCGTGAAAGCGCTGGAGGGCGCGGACGGGGCCATGATCGCGCAGGTCTTCCTCGCCGTTCCGAACGAAAACGCAACGGTGCTGGACAAGGAGACCTCCCTGGCCTTTACCCGGGCTGCCGGGGATGAGCGCCGGGAGATCGAGGCAATGCGAAGCTGGGCGGACGGGGGCGTATCCCTGGTCAATGCCTGGGTCACGGAGCATGCCCGCACCGTCCTCCTGATCGGCGCACTGGGAGTGCTGGACGCGGCGCTGCTGTGGATCCTGATGCTTCAGGAGAAGAGCCGGAAGGTGGACTTCAAGTGGATCCTGATCCTGCTGATCGTTGATTTCCTGGTGGTTTTTCAGCTGCTGCCGCTCGTCTACCTGCTGATTCGGGCCTTTTTTCCGGAGGGTGAATTCTCACTGGAGATTTTCCGGCGGCTTTACGGCTATTCCATGAACTGGCAGGCGCTGACCAATACCGTCACCGCGGCGACCTGCACGATGGTGCTCGGGACGATCATCGCCTACCCGCTGGCATACCTGGTGGGCCGGACCAACCTGTACGGCCGCAGGTTTTTCCGATCCCTGTTTGTGATGACCTACATGGTTCCGCCCTATGTCGGCGCCATGGCGTGGCTGCGGCTGCTGAACCGGAATGTCGGGACGATCAACCTGATCCTGCGGCGGCTGTTCAGCCTGCCGGTCACCGAGGGACCGCTGAACATCTATTCCCTCGGCGGGCTGATCTGGGTGCTGACGACCTTCTACTTTCCCTATGCCTTTATCACCATCTCCCGGGCCATGGAGAAGATGGATCCCACCCTGGAGGAGGCCTCCCGGATCTCCGGAGCCAGCCCCTTCCGGACGGTGCTGCGGATTACGCTGCCCATCATGACGCCGTCGCTGATCGCCGGGGCTCTGCTGGTGTTCGTCTGCGCCGCCAGCTGCTACGGGATTCCGTCCATCATCGGGGCGCCCGGCAACGTGCATACCGTGACCACCCGGATCATCGAATACTACGGGCTGGGCGTGCAGGGCGTCAACGATGCCACGGGGCTCGCGTTCTGTCTGATTCTGATCGCGCTGGTGGTTCTGTACATTTCGGATTTCGTCGTGGCGAAAAAGCAGTACGTGACGGTCTCCGGAAAATCCACCCAGCCGGCCTCCGTGGATCTGCGGAAATGGCGGATCCCGCTGACCGCGGCGACGGCGCTGTTTGCCGTCATCGCGGTGGCTGTTCCCTTTGCGACGATCCTGGTCACCTCCTTCAAGGTGGATGTGGGCAAATCGCTGCTGGAGGCGGGCAACTTTACGATGAACCAGTGGGGGGCGCTGATCCGGAGCGAGACCCTGGACTGCCTGAAAAACTCGCTGATCTTCGGCGCCGTTGCGGCGACCGTCGGCACCGTGATCTCCTGCGTGATGAGCTACCTGCTGCAGCGCACCCGGATCCGGGGAAGAAAGCTGCCGGATTTCCTGATTACGCTGGGCTCCGGCACGCCTTCCGTCGTCATCGCCCTGGGGCTGATCATGACCATGCGGGGGCAGTACGGCGTCGACATCTACAATACGGCGGCCATCCTGATCATCGCATATCTGATCAAATACCTGATGATGGGCATGCGCACGGTGTCCTCCGCCATGTCCCAGATCCATGTTTCCCTTGAGGAATCCTCCCAGATTTCCGGCGCGGGATGGCTGCGGACCATGACCCGGATCACCGGGCCGCTGATCCTGCCCTCCATCGCCGCGGGGTGGTTCCTGATTTTCATCCCCTGCTTCTATGAGCTCAGCATGACGACGCTGCTATATACCAGCGACACCAAGACCATCGGGTTCCAGCTGTACCAGTACTGGACCTTTACCAGCCAGCCCCAGGCCTGCGCCATGGCCTCCGGCATCCTGCTGTTCGTCGTGGCGCTGAACTTTGTGCTGAACAAGCTGACCAAAGGGGAATTCACCATCTGACGCGGGAGGAAAGCCATGGCTGCGGTGACCATTAAAAATCTGACCAAGAGCTACGACGGTGTCCAGGTACTCAAGGAGCTGAACGTCCGGTTTCAGGACGGGGAGTTTGTGACGCTTCTGGGGCCCTCGGGATGCGGGAAAACCACGATTCTCCGGCTGCTGGCGGGATTCGAGCAGCCCAGCTCCGGGGAAATCTGGATCGGGGATACCCTGGTTTCCGGAGGAAAGACGCTGCTGCCGCCGGAAAAGCGGAACATCGGGATGGTGTTCCAGAGCTATGCCGTCTGGCCGCACATGACCGTCGAGGAGAACGCGGCCTACCCGCTCTGCATCCGGCGCATGCCCAAGGCCGAAACGGCGGAACGGGTGGAGGCAATGCTGAGGACGGTTCATCTGGATCAGTACGCAAAGCGGCTGCCGAGCCAGCTTTCCGGAGGGCAGCAGCAGCGGGTCGCACTGGCCCGGGCGCTGCTGGCGGAGCCCAGCCTTCTCCTGCTGGATGAGCCGCTGAGCAACCTGGACGCCAAGCTGCGGGAATCCATGCGGTTCGAGATCAAGGACCTGGCCCGGGAGATGGGGATCACCGTGGTCTACGTGACCCACGACCAGAGCGAGGCCATGACGATGAGCGACCGGATTTTCCTGCTGAACAGCGGCGAGGTCCAGCAGAGCGGGCCGCCGGCCGAAATCTATACCCACCCGGTGAACCCGTTCGTGGCGGATTTCCTCGGCAAGGTATCCTTCTACCGCGGGAGAGCGGAGAAGGGCAAGATCCGCCTGACGGACTGGGAATGCGACCTTCCCGGGGACGGAAAAACGCCGGAGGGCCCGGTAACGGTGGGCATCCGGCCCGAAAACATCCGGATCCGGAAGGGGGAGGACGGCATTTCCGGAACCGTTGAACGGATGTATTACATGGGAGACAGCACCGATTTCCGCGTGCGGGTCGGGAAAGCCTCGGTGCGTGTGATCTCGGACGGATTCTCCCATCGGGATTTCCGGCCCGGGGATGCGGTGCGGCTGGAGATCCTGGAAAAGATGGTTTTTGCAGGCGACAACCTGCAGGAGCAGCTGAAAATCCGCACCTGAAGCGGCAGGGCTTTTTCACGGCCGTTCTCTGGACGGGAGAAAGCGAAAGGTGTATAATGAAGCCCGAAAAAAGGGCAAAAACCGAAAGAAACGGAGGGAAAAAAGGTGAAAAAAGCTGCTGCGCTGATTCTGGCGCTGGTGTTCACGGCGGCGGGGCTGACCGGGCTGACGGCTGCGGGCGCGGATTCCCTGTACATCATTCCCGACAGCAATACCCGGGAGCTGACCTACGATGAGCTCTGGGGGTATCAGTATGATACGCTGCTGTATGCCTTCAACGAGATCTATGCGCGCCACGGATACAAATTCGAGACGGGCAGCCGGTGCTACAACTGGTTCACGATGATGCCCTGGTACAAGCCCAACGAGAGCGAATCCTCCAAGAATCATCACGAGACCTACTCCCAGTGCTCGGCGATTGAGAACCGGAACGTGGACCTGATCAAGTCCGTTCGCCGGGAGATGCGCGAACTGGGAATCACCAACTCCGGCGGCAAGGGGATGCCCACCCCGCCGGCCCAGAACGTCAACAAGCCCCGGGGCTTTGAGTACGTGAACCTGAAGGCCGGGCAGAAGCTGCCGGTCTATTCCGCGCCCTCCTCCTACGCCTTCCGGGCGAACAACGGCAAGGCCCTGGTCAATACCAACGGCGCGGTATACGCCCTGGGCTGGGACAACGGCTGGATGCTGATGCTGTACGAGGCGAACTATGCCGGACAGTACCGGGTGGGGTATGTGGACGGATCCGCCATCCGGGGGAACCGGCCGAATCTGGACTATCTGACCTGGGAGATGGAGCCCTGTGAGGTGATTCAGGGCACCAGCCTGACGGACGATCCGGCCCTGACCGGCAACGCGATGACCTATCTGCCGGAAGGGACGAAGGTGACCTACCTGACCTCCATGTTCAACAACACGGCGTGGGACTACATCGAGACCACGATCGACGGACAGACGGCCCGCGGCTTCGTTCCCGAGGGAACCCTGTCCATCGGCGGACCGGACATGACGGAGGAAACCGACGGGGAAGGCTGAGCCGTTCCGACGGAAATCACCCCCAAGGGCGCTGCGGAAACGCAGCGCTTTTTTCCTATGCAGGGCGCAGGGGGACGAAATGGACGGAGAAGAAATTCCGGCACAGAAAAACGGACGGGAAAAGCCGTCCGCTCAAAACGGAAGAGCCGCGGAAAATCAAAATCCGCGGTGGAAGCGATTATCCGGAAACCGGGATGCTGGGATCCCCGTCCGCCGCGGCGCGCATTCTGCGCCAGATAACCCGGTTCATGGTCAGGAAGCAGGCGGTGGCGCCCACCAGCTGGCTGATGAATTCGGCCCAGAAAACCCCGTCCACCCCCAGACCGAGAGGGGGAAGAAGAAGCGTCAGCGGCGCGACCAGGACGACCTTTCGGAAAAGCGAGAAGAAAAGCGCGTGACGGGGATAATTCAGCGCCACGAAGGTGCTCTGCCCGGCCTGCTGCAGGGCCATGAAGGGAAAAGCGCCGAAATAGATTCTCGCGCAGTCGGAGGCGACGCGGATGAGCTCCTCATCCGGGGTAAAGACGCGGAACAGGATTTCTGGCACAGACAGAACCAGCACCCACATGGCTGCGTTCATGCCCACGCCGCAGAGAAAGATAAAGCGAATGCTGTCCGACACCCGGTGATACAGCCTGGCGCCGAAATTGAAGCTCATGACATTCTGTCCGCCGGCGACCAGGGCATTATTGGGCAGGCTGATGATTTCCCGGAGGCTGTTGATCAGGCTCATGCCGCCGACATAGAGCATGCTCAGGGGGCCGCCCCAGGCTTTCAGCGTGATGTTGACCAGGGCCTGGGTCAGGCTGTTGGTCATCCGGAAGGTGAAACCGGTGACTCCGAGCCGCAGAATCCGCGGGATTTCCGCCCGGTCCAGCATCAGCCCGCGAAGCCGGAGCGGCGGAATCCGGCCGCACAGGAAGACCAGGGCCCAGACTGCGCTGACGGTCTGGGAGATCACCGTGGCCAGGGCGGCGCCCTTCACGCCCAGACCTGCGACGGAGATCAGCAGCGGATCCAGCAGGATGTTCAGCGCCGCGCCGAGAATGACCGTCACCATGCCCACCCGGGGGAAACCCTGGGCGTTGATGAAGGGATTCATGCCCAGGCTGATCTGAACCGGAATCGTTCCCAGCACATAGATCCGGAAATAATCCAGCGCGGGGGGAAGCGTCTGCGCATCCCCGCCGAGCCAGGTCAGCACCATCGGCGCCGCCGCGTAGAAAAGGATGGTCAGCAGGGCTCCGCTGCCCGTCAGCAGGGTAAAGGAGGTGCAGAGAATCCGCTCCGCGCGGGCATCGTCCCCCCGGCCGCGGGCGATGGTGGCCAGGGTGGCGCCTCCGGTGCTGAAAAGCTGCGCAAAGGCGCCGATGAAGGTGATCAGCGGGAAACAGATGCCCAGCCCGGTCAGCGCCAGGGTGCCCCCTTCGCCCATATATCCGATGAAGGTCCGATCCACAATATTGTAGAGGACATGCACCAGCTCAGCCAGCAGGACCGGCAGACCGAGGCGCCAGATGATCCGGGGAACGCTGCCTCTTGAAAAATCGCCCTGCCTGATTTCCTGCTCACTCATCCTTCTCAGAACCTCCTGATTCTCTGCCCCCATTATAATGCCTTTTCATCCTTCCGGGCAAGGCCCGGGCAGGTTTTGAGGCATTGCGGGGGAGAAACGCATCTGCTATAATAGACCGAAAGCGGCCCAGGGAAGGAGAAACCGGACGTGAGAAAAAGACGGATCGCGCTGACGGCCGGCCTGATCGCGCTGATGATGCTGGCGATGCCGGGCGCGGGCGGGGCGGAAGAGGACGATACGGACATCGGGGAGATTGTCGAGAACGTCCTGCTGGATGATGACGGAACGGAAATCCCGGAGGAAAATCCGGAGGAATCCGGGGCGGTGACAGAGACCGGCGGCGCGAGGGAGGATTTCATCGACCGAATCGTGGCGCTGGGAGAGAAGCTGTACCAGGATGCGGACGGAAAACGGAAGCGCGCCCACTATGCTTCGGACATCTACGTATGCAAGAATTTTACGGTGTATCTGTTCCGACAGAACCGGGACGACTTCCGGATGGCGGAATATCCGGAGACGCCGCTGGTGATTCCGAACAACCTGCCGGCTGCGAAATGCAAGCCCTATGCCTACGGCTTTCTCTGGGAGGATATTCCCGCAGAGAAGGGAAACCCCTTTGAGGCGGCGGCGCAGTTCATCTACAATCCGGACCTGAGCCGGGAGGAGAACATGGCGCTGGCCATGGACTTCATGCGGCAGGCCCGGCGCGGGGATTTCTTCCAGATGTCCGCCGACTATGAATACGGCGTCGGGGCTCACAGCGCGATTATGCTTGGGTATGATCCGGAGACGGACGAGATCCACTGGATGGACAGCAACATGCGGGGCGGAAAGAAGGACGGCATCCGATACGGTCTGGTGCAGTTTGACGAGGTGAAAAGCGTGGAATGGTGGGCGGACGCCTTCTGCCACAGGAAGCGGGGCGCCACGCTGTACCGCCTGAGGGAGGACATCATTTACGCGCCCGGCGGAGAATAGGGGACAGGGATGGAAGGAAAGGAGAAGACCGGAATGATGAAGCGAATTCTCGCGCTGCTGTGCGCCGCGGCGCTGGCGTGCGGTCTGACGGCCGCGGGGGCTGAGAAGAACCAGTCCGTTCAGAGCGCTCTCGAGAGCGGAGACAATATTTTTGTTTTCTCCCTGGTCGGCGACTGCTGCATCGGGGACAACGCCTGGTCGCCGGGAACGAAGAGCGGCTATATCAGCAAAATCAGAAACGCGGGCATGGACTATCCCTTCAGCCTGGTGGCGGACATGTTTGCGGAGGATGATCTGACGGTGGCCAACTGCGAATGCACCTTTACGGAGCGCACGAAGCCCCGCAACGGCATCTATTTTCCGATGCTCGCGCCGCCGGAATTCGCGGAGGTGCTGAAGCTGGGAAACGTGGATGTGTGCAACCTGGCTAACAATCACTGCCTGCGGGACATCGGCAAGAAAGGCGGGGAGGATACCTCCGCGGCGCTGAGCGCTCAGGGAATCGGGTATTTCTATGACGACAACACCTGGAGCACGGAGATCAAGGGCGTGAAGGTGGGCTTCGTCGGATATACCTATCCCATGAACGACGGAAAGCTGAAGAAATATGTCCAGGGCATGGAGAAGCTGCGGGCGGAGGGCTGCACCTTTGTGGTGGCCTCGGCCCACTGGGGCACGGAGCCGACCCGGGGAAAATCCAACGGCAAGGAATACCTGCTGGACGGGAACCAGAAATACGGCATCAAACTGATTGACGCGGGGTTTGACATGGTGTACGGCCACGGATCCCATACCTGCCAGATGATCCGCTGGTACAAGGGCAAGGTGATTTTCTACGGGCTGAGCAATTTTACCTTCGGGGCCGACGCTTCGCCCCGGGACGATGATACCGCGGTGGCGCAGATTTCCTTCGACATCCATGAGGACGGGACCATGACCGCGAGGGAGCTGTCCGTTCTTCCCTTCAAGATGCACAAGGACGGTGATTTCCGGCCCTATCCCGTGAAGGACGGGGAGGTTCAGGCGCGGATCTGGGAGAAGATGTACTACAACGGGTATCCGAAGCACAAGGCGTCTCCCGCGTCTTCCCTGCCGGAGAGCTTTCTGACGACGGGATACGTCGATTTCCGGACGCTGCCCGTCACGGAGGAGTAATTCGATGGACGAGGAACGCAGGAAGGGAACGGAACCGGCCCGGAACGAGCCGGCGCCCCACCCCTTTCAACGGAAGAAACTGAAGGAGCGGCCCGGCTTTCAGGCCCGGGGGATGAGATGGCTCTACCGGGTGCTCTACCCCTACTTTCACTGCCGGGTCCGCCTGCCGGAGGAGCTGGAGAACAGCGAAGAGCCGGTGGTCTTTATCGCGAACCACTACAATGTGTTCGGCCCCCTCAGCTTTGTGCTGTCCATGCCGCTGGTTTACAATATCTGGATGAATCAGGAGCTGGTGGATCAGGAGACGGCGAAGGTGAGCCTGCGGCCGGGAATCCGGCGGTTGCTGCCCTTCCTCCGGGAAACGCGGGTGGAATGGCTCTGCGAAAAGATTGCCGCCTTCATCTCCTACGTGCTGCGCCAGGTCGGCATGATCCCCGTGGACCGGAATCAGCCTTCCAGGCTGATTTCCACCATGCGGCAGAGCATCGCCGCGCTGGAAGAGGGGCACAACCTGCTGATCTTTCCCGAGACCGGGGATCCGGAGTATTCCCTGACCTCCGTGACGCCCTTCTATTCCGGTTTTGCCATGCTGGGCCGGCTTTACTACCGAAAGACGGGAAAGGTGCTGCGGTTCTGCCCCTGCTATATCGACGAGCAGCATCACCGCATCCGGATCGGAGAGCTGGAGAGCTATGACCCGGAGGCGGAACCCGCCCCGGAAACCGAACGGGTTTCGGAGACGCTGAACCGCCGGATCCGCGAAATGGCGGCGGAAAACCGCGGAGTTGAGAAGGAGGACAGCACGCCGGTCCGCCGGACCATTCTGTTCTTCTGCAACCTGGTGCGCCTGCTGCTGCTGATTCCGCTGATCACGATGCTGGGGCTGGGCAATCGGGAAATGATCCTGGTTTTCTATGGGGTCAGCCAGGGACTTCGGATCCTGTTCAACGCGGTCTGCAACACCTATGCCTCCTCCAACCGGCTTTCCTTTCTTTTCTCCCACGCGGTGGGCGTGATGACGGACACGGCCATGATGATCTCCCTGGCGGCGCAGATGCCCCGGATGAGATGGCTTCTGTATACGCTGATCCTCAACGGAGCGGTGATTCTGATCAGCAATATCCGGACTTTTTTCCGATTCCGCCGGTGCGCCGGGGTCAACTACTTTGACACCCTGTCCGCCAACCTGCTGTGCATCCTCTGCCTGCAGCAGATCCTGCGGATTCCCTTCAACAGGATGGCTGTCGGGCTGCTTGGGCTGGCCGCGGCCGTCTTTCTGATCTTTTCCGCCGGGTTCTCCGTGGCCTTCAATGCCCGCATCGGCCTGGAGGAGGATCAGGCCTGAGGGGGAAAGAGGTTTGCAATGGGCGGGGAAAGCATGGTATAATGCCCGCGTTTCCAGAAAAAGTATTTTGGACGGCTTCTCCGGGATGTTCGCCCGGACCGGATCCCGGGTGATGGGGGACAGCGGAAGAAGCGGAAAGGATTTGAAACTGACATGGGCCTATGGATTGCGCTGATCGCATGCATCGCGCTGTCTGCCTTTTTCTCGGCGACGGAGACGGCTTTCTCCGCTGCCAGCCGGGTCCGGCTGAAAACCGTGGAGGGGGAAAAGAAACCCCGCGCGCAGACGGCCCTGCACCTTCTCGAAAATTATGATTCCCTGCTGACCACGGTGCTGGTGGGCAACAATGTGGTCAACATCGCCGGCACCTCCATCGCGACCATTCTGTTTACACGGATCATGAACGGATCCGAGGATCAGGGAGCCACGGTGGCCTCCATTGTCATGACGGTCGTGGTGCTGTTTGTGGGCGAGGTTGGGCCGAAAACCCTGGCCAAGCAGCAGCCGAACCGCTTTGCGATTCTGGCAACTCCCGTCATCCAGGTGCTGATGACGCTGCTGAAGCCGGTCGACTGGCTTTTCTCCCTGTGGCGGAAACTGCTTTCCTCAATGATCCGGGCTGAGCCGGATGAGCCCCAGATCGAAGAAGAGCTGATGACCATGATCGACGAGGCACAGACCGAGGGCGACCTGGAGGAGGAGGAGAGCGAGCTGATCCGCTCCGCGATTGAGTTCAACGATCAGGATGCCTCCGATATCATGACGCCCCGGGTCGATGTGACCGCGGTGGAGGACAACGCCACGATCGAGGAGGTGGCGGAGATTTTCCGGACTACCTTCTTCTCCCGGATTCCCGTGTATCACGAGGACCTGGATCATATCGTCGGCACGCTGCACGAGAAGGACTTCTACAAGATGACCCACGAGGGGTGCACGGAGATCACCCGCATCATGAAGGAGCCGGTCTTTGCCCCCGCCACGCTGCCCATCTCCAGCCTGCTGAAGCAGTTCCGCACCTCCAAGACGCACCAGATCATCCTGCTGGACGAGTTCGGCGGGACGGACGGGATCGTGACGCTGGAAGATGTGCTGGAGGAACTGGTCGGGGAAATCTACGACGAGCATGACGAGGTGCAGGAGGAGATCGCCCTGACGGAGGACGGCGGCTGGAGAATCAGCGGCGGCACCCAGCTGCAGGATCTGCTGGAGCAGTTCGGCCTTGAGGACGGCGGATATGAGGCGGACACCGTCGGCGGATGGGTCGGCGAGATGATCCGCCGGGTTCCGGAAATCGGCGACAGCTTTGAGACAGCCGGATACCGATTTGAGGTCACGGATATGGACGGGTTCCGCGTAACGGAGATCCGGGCGGAAAAAATGCCGGAGAAGGAAGCGGAGCCGGAGGAAAACACGGAGGAAAACACGGAGGAAAACGCGGAGGAGGAACGGGAGGAGCCGAAGCAGGCAACCCGGGAGGACTCCGGAGAATAAAAGCGAAGGAACAGAGACCGGGACCGGGTCCGGAAGCTGTGCGGCAGTGCCTTTGAACGAAAAGGAAAACGCAGATGATACGGGCGGAGACCGGGCCGGGAAGCGACAGGGAAGGAAAACCGCAGAAAAGGGGAAAAGACGATGGGAAGAACGGTCATGGGATACTGGGACTGCCCGGTCTGCGGGCAGAAGGGCGTCGCAGGGAATGTGATGAACTGTCCTTCCTGCGGACGGGCCCGGGGCGATGTGCAGTTCTACATGAAGGACGGCGCGGAAAACTCCGTCCGGGAGGAGGACGAGCGGGGGGACATTGAGTACCTCAGCGAGGAGCAGGCCCAGGAGATCGGAAAAAATCCCGACTGGTACTGCTCCTTCTGCAATTCCCTGAACAAGGACAATGCCGCCTTCTGCACCAACTGCGGAGCAAGCCGGGAATCCTCGGAGAGCAACTACTTTGATCAGCTGAAAAAACGGAAGGAGGCGGAGGCGGCGGAAAAGGCCGCGCAGCCTCAGGTCAGCACGCCTCCGGCCAGGAAGAAAAGCCGGTGGCCTCTGTTGCTGATTCTCCTGGTCGGTGTTTTTCTGCTGGTGAGGTACCTGAGCGGGAGCAACGTCTCGGGCGACCTGAAGGTGACCGGGCTGAACTGGAGCCGGGTGATTCCGATTGAGCAGAACCAGGAGTTCACCGAGAGCGGATGGAGCATCCCGGAGGGCGGAACGGAGGTCGGCCGCCGGCAGGAAATCCATCACTACGACCAGGTGCTGGATCACTATGAGGACGTCGAGGTTCAGCGGTCCCGGGATGTGCTGGACCACTATGAAACCTATTACACCTACAGGGACAACGGGAACGGCTCCTTCGAGGAGATCCCGCATGAGCGGCCGGTCTACCGGACGGAATACTACACGGAGACGGAGTCAAAGCCGGTCTACCGGACCGTACCCCGATACGCGACGAAATACACCTACACGATCTGGCGATGGGTAAAGGTCCGGGAGGCCGGGGCGTCGGGAGAGAACCACGACGCCTTCTGGCCGGAGCTCATCCTGGAGGAGAACGAGCGGGAGGGTTCCCCCCGAAGGGAGGAGTACGGCTTCACCGTCACCGACAGCAAGGAGAAAACGGAGACCTGGGTGCTGACGGAGGAGGACTGGCGGAAAATCAACCTGAACGACCGGCTGACCATTTCCACGCAGCGGGCCAGCGGGGAATCCTGGATCGTGGATGAAAAGGGAAACCGGCAGATCCGGGTTTACCGGAGGTGACGGGAGAAGTGGCACAGACGGAGGATTTTCCCCGGGGAGAGGAACTGGAAAGAAAAATGGCCCAGGCCTATCGGGTCTATCAGGCGAATGTCCGGGCGGCGGACGAGGGCATCTACACGCTGACCATGGGCGCGCGGAGCGGCGTCCCGGAGGGCAGGCTGCTTGAAATCGCGGTGGACCTGCTGCATAAATGCCAATACGGAACGGAGGAGAAGGGGGCCTGAGCCCCCTTCTTCGTCCGCGGAAAAAGGCGGGGCCCGGAAAAGCGGCTGGACTGCGTGCGGGCTTCGTGCCGGGACGCGCCGGCAGGGAGGAAGAAGATGGGCAGAGTGCTGCTGTTTAATCTTACGGAGGAGAGCCGCCGGAAGAAGGTGAAGGCGGCGCTGTTCCGGTGCGGCCTTTCCGGACGGGAGGTTCTCCCCGAAGAGCAGGGACGGACCCTCGGCGCACTGCTGGATTCGGAGAGCGGCAGCACGGCGGAGGAAACCCCGGAAGCAGTTCCGGAGAAGCCCTTTCCGGAGGAGATGATCGTGATGCACGGGCTCTCCCCCCGCCAGTTTCACGGCTTTCTGGAAAGCCTGAAGGCGCAGGGAATCCGGATTCCCCTGAAGGCGGTCACCACGGAGCACAATCTCCGATGGACGGCGGAAACGCTTCGGCGGGAGCTGCTGGCCGAGCATGCGGCCATGGCGAAGGGAGCAGGAGAATCTGTTCACGCGGGCAGCCGCGAAAAGAAGGAGGCCGGAGGATCGGATGGATAAACGGCCGGCCCCGGAGATCGGAATGGCGGATCTGACACCCGGGGGAGAGCGGTACCTCAGCCTCTTTCAGCATCCGCCGGCGATGGAGACCGCCCGGCTCCGGCTGCGGAAAATGCGAAGGAGCGACGCGGAGGATATCTACGCATGGGCCTCGGACCCGGAGGTGGCACGGTATGTGCTCTGGGACGCGCACGGAAGCCTGAGGGACACCCGGGAATACCTGAGGTACATCCGCTGGCTGTACCGGCACCGTCTGCCCGCCTCCTGGGGCATCGAGCTGAAGGAGACGGGAAGAATGATCGGGACCATCGGCGTCATGGCCTGGGTGCCGGATCATCACTGTGCGGAGGTCGGGTATTCCCTCGGCCGGAAATGGTGGCGTCAGGGCTACGCGTCGGAGGCCCTGGCCGAGCTGCTGAACAGGCTGTTTGCGGAGCCGGGGGTCAACCGGGTGGAGGCCATGTGCGATGTGCGCAACCCGGCCAGCGCCCGGGTCATGGAAAAATGCGGGATGCGCCGGGAAGGAATTCTCCGGCAGCGGGTGTACAACAAGGGCGAAGCGGTGGATGTGCTGCTGTATGCCGCGGTGCGGAGCGACCGGAGCAGGCCGGCGTTCCGGGAGACGGCGCGGGCGGAATCCGGCGCTGCGGAGGACACAGAAGGCCGGAGGAGCGGAGCCGGGGAATAACAGGAGAGGAAAGAAGCACATGCGGATACTGCTGATCCGGCACGGCGAGCCGGACTATACGACGGATACGCTGACTCCGACGGGAAGACGGGAGGCGGAGCTGCTGAGCCGGCGGATGGCGGCCTACCATATCCGGGATTACTATGTCTCCCCGCTGGGAAGGGCGCGGGAAACCGCGGAATATACCCTGCGCGCTGCGGGACGGGAGGCGGAAATACTCCCCTGGCTGGCGGAATTCCGGGCGAGATACTACGACGCCGAGGCCGGCCATGAGCGAATCTGCTGGGATCTGAAGCCGCGGGTCTGGACGGCTCACCCGGAGCTGGCGGATCCGGAGAACTGGGCAGATTCTCCCGTGTACGCGGGCGGCAATGCGCGGGAGGTCTGGGAGGAAACCAGAAGCGGGGTGGATGCCCTGATGTCCCGGTACGGATTCCGAAGGGACGGAGCGGTCTGGCTGAGCGAGCATAACTGCCGGGATACGATCGCCCTGTTCTGCCATTTCGGGATCTCGATGGCCGTGCTGGCCTGCCTGCAGGGCTGCTCTCCCGTGCCGCTGTGGCATCGGATGATGACGCTGACCTCCTCCCTGACGGAGGTCGTGACGGAGGAGAGAATTCCCGGCGAGGTGTTCTTCCGGGTGACCCGGCTGGGAGATATCTCCCACCTGGAGTCCGCCGGGGAAAGAAGATCGACGGCGGGGCTCTTCCCGGAATGCTACACCGGAGTGGATTCCACGGATCCCGGGACCAATCTGGAGAAACCCTGGGAGCTGTAAAACGCAAGGCTGCCGGAAGCAAAAAATCGGATGACTGTTCCGCGAAAAAGCCGTCATCCTGCGGGACGGGAACACGATGCAATTCTGAAAGAGGAGGAGAGGAAAGACATGCGTACGATTTATCTGATCGGAGATTCCACGGTGGATGACAATCAGCCGCCCTTCCGGGGATGGGGATGGGCGCTGCCCAGGTTTGTGCGGGAGGACGTCACCGTAAAGAACCATGCCCTCAGCGGACGATCCAGCAAGAGCTTCTGGGATGAGAAGCTGTTCGAACCCGTGGAGGCGGAGATGGGAGCGGGGGATCTGCTGCTGATCCAGTTTGGCCACAACGACGAGAAGGACGATGCCGAGCGGCACACGGATCCGGAAACGACCTATCCGGAGTATCTGAACCGCTATATCGACGCCGCGGTGCGGAAAGGGGCCCAGCCCGTGCTGATCACCCCGGTGGCCCGGCGCTTCTTCGCCGGGGAAAGCAGCGTGCTGTATACCCACGGGGAATATCCCCGGGCGGTGCGCCTGCTGGCGGAGAAACGGGGGATTCCGCTGATTGAGCTGAAGCTCCGCAGCCGGGAGCTCTATCTGAAGCTGGGGCAGGAGGGCGCGGCGAAGCTCTTCGTGCAGCTGAAGCCCGGGGAGAATCCGGACTTCCCGGAGGGGCACGATGACAAGACGCATTTCAATGCCTACGGCGCGGATCGGATCGCGGCCCTGGTGGCGGAGGAAATGAGGAAGATTCCGGAATGCCGGGACTGGGTGAAGCCGGAGGAGAACCGGATGGAAAGGTTCGCGTGGAAGGGAAGGATCAAGGAGGGCATGCAGGCGGAATACAAGCGCCGGCATGACGAAATCTGGCCGGAGATGCTGGCCCTGCTGAAGAGCGCGGGCATCAGGAACTACTCCATCTGGAGCGACGGCCGGGATGTATTCGGCTACTATGAATGCGAGCAGGGCATCGAATTCGCGGAGAAGACCCAGGCGGGAAGCCCGATCGTGGACCGGTGGAACGAATACATGGATGACGTGCTGGAGCTGGTCATGGATCCGGAAACCGGCGCACAGCCGAAGCTGAAGCAGATGTTCTTTCTGGAATGAGAAATGAGTCCGGAATTTGCAGGTTGCGGCTTCTGGCAGGAAGTGCTATACTTTCAGGCAGCAAAAAATGAATGTGGAGGGGATTCCCATGAAATTCGGACATTTTGATGACAAAGCCCGGGAATATGTGATCGAGACGCCCCGGACGCCGTATCCCTGGATCAACTATCTGGGATGCGAGAAATTCTTCGGAATCATCAGCAATACGGCCGGCGGATACTGCTTTTACCGGGACGCCCGGCTGCGCAGAATCACGCGGTACCGTTATAACAATATGCCCGTGGACAACGGGGGCCGTTACTTCTATATCAAGGACGGGGACACGGTCTGGAATCCGGGCTGGAAGCCCGTCAAGACCGAGCTGGATGAATACTCCTGCCAGCACGGCATGGGCTATACGATCATCACCGGAAAGAAGAACGGGCTGACGGCCAGCCAGCGCTCCTTCGTGCCCATGGGCTTCGATGCTGAGGTGCATCAGATCACCCTGAAGAACGAATCCGGCGCGGAGAAGGACGTGATCCTGACCAGCTTCGTGGAATTCTGCCTGTGGAACGCCCAGGACGATATGCTGAACTTCCAGCGGAACTTCTCCACGGGCGAGGTCGAGGTCGAGGACGGCGTCATCTATCACAAGACCGAGTACCGCGAGCGGAGAAATCATTATTCCTTCTATGCCGTGAACACGCCGATCGACGGGTTTGACACGGATATGGAAACCTTCCTGGGCCTGTACAACGGCTTCGAGAATCCCCAGGCCGTCCTGACCGGGAAGATGGGCAATTCCATCGCCTCCGGATGGCAGCCCATGGCGGCGCACCAGATCAAGGTGCACCTGGCGGCCGGCGAGGAGAAGAAATTCAACTTCGTGCTGGGCTATGTGGAGCTGCCGAACGAGGAAAAGTGGGCGGCCCCGGGCATCATCAACAAGAAGCCCGCGAAGGAGCTGCTGAAGAGCCTGACCACCGACGCCCAGATCGAGGAGAAATTCCAGCAGCTGCGGAAGCACTGGGACAACCTGCTGAGCGCCTATACGCTGAAGACGGACAACGAGAAGCTGGGCCGGATGGTCAATATCTGGAATCCTTATCAGTGCATGGTGACCTTCAACATGAGCCGGAGCACCTCCATGTTTGAGAGCGGCATCGGCCGGGGCATGGGCTTCCGCGATTCCAGCCAGGATCTGCTGGGCTTTGTGCACCAGATTCCGGAGCGGGCGAGGGAGCGGATTCTCGACATCGCCGCGACCCAGTTCCGGGACGGCGGATGCTACCACCAGTATCAGCCCCTGACCAAGAAGGGCAACAATGACATCGGCGGCGGCTTCGGAGACGATCCGCTGTGGCTGATTGCGGGCACGGCCGCCTATATCAAGGAGACCGGGGATTTCGGAATCCTGGACGCCACGACTCCCTATGACTGCAATCCCGAGGACTGCGGGACGCTGCTGGAGCACCTGGAGGTCAGCCTGGAGCACGTGATTCAGAACCGCGGCCCCCACGGGCTGCCGCTGATCGGCCGGGCGGACTGGAACGACTGCCTGAACCTGAACTGCTACAGCGATACGCCGGATGAGAGCTTCCAGACCTTCTCCAACCCCAACGCGCCGGACGATCGCGTCGCGGAGAGCGTGCTGATCGCCGGCATGTTCGTATCCATCGGGCCGGAGCTGGTCGCCCTGGAGCGGAGGCTGGGCCGGACGGAGAAGGCGGAGGAGTATCAGAAGGCCATCGACGACATGACCGCGGCTGTCGAGAAGGACGGCTGGGACGGCGAATGGTTTGTCCGCGCCTATGATGCCATGGGCCACAAGGTGGGCTCCAAAGAGTGCGAGGACGGCAAGATTTACATCGAAAGCCAGGGCTACTGCGTCATGGCCGGCATCGGCCTGCAGGACGGCAAGGCGGAGAAGGCGCTGGAGAGCGTCCACAAATACCTGGAGACCGAACACGGCATCGTGCTGCTGCAGCCGGCCTATAAGGAATACCATCTGGAGCTGGGCGAGGTGAGCTCCTATCCCGGCGGATACAAGGAGAACGCGGGCATTTTCTGCCACAACAACCCCTGGATTATCGCCGCCGAAACCGTGGTCGGACACGGGGACCGGGCCTTCGACCTGTACAGCCGGATCGCTCCCGCCTGGCGGGAGGAAATCTCCGATCTGCATAAGATGGAGCCCTACGTCTACAGTCAGATGATTGCAGGAAAGGATGCTCCGCATTTCGGTCAGGCAAAGAACTCCTGGCTGACGGGCACCGCGGCCTGGAACTTCTACGTTATCAGCAATTACATTCTCGGCATCAAGCCGGACTGGGACGGACTGAAAATCGATCCCTGCATTCCGCACGTGTGGGACGGCTACTCCGTCAGCCGCCGTTTCCGCGGCGCGGTCTATGAGATCGAGATCAAAAACCCGGCGCATGTCTGCCGGGGCGTGAAGCAGATCACCGTGGACGGAAAGACCGTGGACGGGAACGTGATTCCCGCTTTCCCGGACGGAACGCATCAGGTGGAGGTTATCCTGGGATAATCAGGGAAAAGCAGAGGGACGGTTCCGCGAGGGACCGTCCTTTTCCCTTTCGTTCACGGTGCCTGCGAAATCCGCCGCCGGGGCGGCGGCATGCCTGTTTTGGGGAGCAACGGAAGGGAAAAAAGAAAAAAGCAAAACCGGACGGAACTTTTTTCCGAACCCCGCGTCTGACAGGATGTAAGGGGGAACGGAGCGAAAGCTCAGCCGGTAGCGGAAGCCGGGAGAGGCGGGCAGGCAGCCCGGCAGAGGAGAACCGGCCAGGGACTCCAGGATGCCTGAAAAAGAAAACGAAAAGAAAGAAAAGAAAACGGAGGACAAAAACATGAAGAAGCTGATGGCGATGATGGCTGCGGTGATGGTGCTGGCTGCGATGACGGTGACGGCGGGCTGCGCGGAAACGGACGGGACGGCCCTGATCCTGGAGAAAATCGGCGAGGTGAAGCTCGGGGAGAGCACGGAAGGACTGGAGCCGCTGAAGAATCAGATCGGCGAGCTGACCCTGGGGACGGAAGCGGGACTGACCGGGGAGAAGCACGCGGTGATGACCGGCGGAGCGACCCTTACCCTGCATGGAGAACTGATCCCGATTCTGGACGAGGATCCCTTCGGGTTCGGGAAACTGGTGAACCTGGACCTGAACCTCAAATCTCTGGAATCCCTGACGGCCGGCATCCGGGAGGACGGTGCGAGAGACATCGGAAGCAGCCTGCTGAACGGTATCCTTACGGAAAATGTATCCGATTTGATCAAACCCGAGTAAACGAATGCAGGATCCATGGCGGAGGCGCGGAGGCGCTTCCGCTTTTTGGGATTATCTTCCGGTCCGCCCGGAACATGCTTCGTCTGCGCCGAAAACTGCTTTTTCCGGAGAAGAGCCGCGGCCGGGCCATCGTTTTCTTCGATTATCATTGACAACAGAGAAAAAACTGATATATAATCCGGTTAGATTCCTTCCGGATTGGGAAGGTGAAAACAGAACGAAGAAAGGCGGAAAAAGGGATGAAGAAAATTGTTGCTGTTTTACTGGCGCTTTTGATGTGCGCTGCCTCGCTGACCGCGTTCGCGGAGCTGGGGTTTGATTTCTCGCAGGACGAGATCAAGCTTGACGGAATCGGCATTGCTGAGCTTCCTGAGATTGAAAAGGATGAGAATGCCCGCGCCGTGACCGCTACGGACTCGGTGGTCAATCAGGACGGAGTGTACGGTATCCTGACGAAGACCGGGGCTCTGATCGTTTTCGATCCCCGGGGCCTGAGCTTCATGACCCTGACCCAGGACTACAAGGCTTCCTACGATGTGTACAAGCTTTTCAAGGACACGGCTACGG
This sequence comes from uncultured Eubacteriales bacterium, assembly GCA_902778055.1. Lineage (GTDB taxonomy): Bacteria > Bacillota > Clostridia > Christensenellales > Aristaeellaceae > Aristaeella. The sequence continues at coordinate 125,123 of CACYWL010000004.1, forward strand.
TGCAGCAATACATCCAGTCGATGGCCGAGGATGATTTCCACATCATCGTGTGGGATCAGTACGACGCCTTTGATCTGATTGCGCTGGATACCTGCGGCAGCGACGGGCTGACCCAGAAGGTGGGCAACCTGAACCGGCTGAGCGAAAACGACATTCATACCGTCGCCTCCGCACTGGCCCAGGCCAACGGCCTCACCAGCTACGATCTGTACGGCTTCAACAACAATATCTGGATTCAGCTGAATGCCCAGACCCTTGTCACCATCGTCAACGGTGAGTATCAGAGGGTCTATTTCAAGCCGAAGGGGTCCAGCATGACGAGCGAGGATTTCACCGATTTCTCCAACTTCATGCGCTCTCTGCTGATCCTTGGAAAGGATGAGATCGAATGAGAAGGAATCGAATCAAGGCCTGGATCAGCCTGCTTCTGATCCTGGCTCTGGCGATGGGCTGCATCGGCGCCCGCGCGGAAACGCCCCGGAAAAAGGTGACCGTCATGGTCTACATGAGCGGAGCGGACCTGGAGCTGAAGGCGAGAGCCGGAAGCCGGGTGATTTCCCAGATGTACGCCACCCGCTTCAACCAGGACGAGGTCAACGTCATCGTCCTTTGCGGCGGCAGCAGAAAATGGTATTCCGGGCTGAGCACCGAGGCCCTGTCCGTGGTGGACGTGGGCAAGGGCGAGCGGCGTTCCCTGTTTGTGGCGGAGGAGCTTCCGCAGGCCAACATGGGAGAGCCGGAAACCCTGACCGCCTTCCTGAACCTGTGCGCAGAAAAGTACCCGGCCGAAACCTATGACCTGGTGCTGTGGAATCACGGCGGCGGGCCGCTGTACGGCGTCTGCGGCGATTATCTCCATGGGGAAGACTATCTGACGACGCAGGAGATGATCCAGGCCCTGAGCGGCAGCGTACTCGGAGAAAAGGGCATCGATCTGATCGCCATGCATGCCTGCCTGATGGGATCGGCGGAATTTGCCTATGCCGTGGCCCCCTATGCGAAGTACTACATCGCTTCCGAGGACAGCCAGTTCGGCCTGGACTACGGATGGCTGAGCGGCATTGAAAACGCGACTCCCCTGGAAACCGCGCAGAAGATGGTGGACGGCAGCTTCGCGTTCAACAGCAAGGTGATCGAGGAGCAGGACGAGAGCGAGACCAACTCCTTTGCTGTGCTGGATCTGAGCAAAATGCAGGCGGTGAGCGAGGCGGTCGACGGGTTCTTCTCCGAGGTGACGGCGACCATGTCGGACGACACCCTGAACACCCTGTCCGGATACCGCCGGGATGTGCAGGCCTTCGGCAAGGGTGAAAGCGGAGGCAACTCGGACTTCGACCTGGTGGACCTGGGAGACCTGGTCAACCGGTACCGCGACAGCTCGCCGGAGAAGGCGGCTGCCCTGGATGCCGCAATTGCGGATGCGGTCGTGCACAAGAAGAGCGTCAATGACGAGCTCTGCTGCGGCATGACGGTATTCCATCCCTATCGGAACAAAAAGATGGCATCAAGCCGCCTCGAGATCTATGAAGAGCTGGAGTTCTCGAAGGCTTATGCCAATTATCTGAACAGCTTTGTGGACTACCTGAAGGATGATCCCCGGGCGGACTACGTGAATCTGGCCGCCGGACGGCCGGAGGCCAGCAAGGATGCACGGGTGCTGTACATCATGCCCCTGACGGAGGATCAGGCCAAATATTACGGCGAATCCACCGTCAAGGTGCTCCTGAAGGGCGAGGACGGCAGCTATACCTTCACCTACATGGGCCGGGAAACCGCGCTGAAGGACGGAACGGTGTCCGGTGAATATGTGAAGAACGCGGTGTTCCCCACCGACGCGCAGGGAAACCGGCTGTCCGAGGCGGTGGCCTATGAGGTTCGCGAAAACGGGCAGTACGTGATTCCCGCTACGCTGATCAAGCATGAGACGGAGGAATACGGGGAAAGCGCGGATCAGGCGCTGATCACCTTTGGCTACGATCAGGAGACCCGGAAGCTGATTCCGGGCAGCGTGCATCTGCTGAACGAGCAGACCGGCGGCTACACCGTGGCCTACGGAATGCAGTATTCCGACTACGATGAGATCCGGCTGAGCTTTGTCTCCCGGGAGGAAACCCGGAACGAGAAGGGAACGCTGCTGCCTTTCGACGAGTGGAAGGAAACCGCGTCCCGCGAATGGACCGGCGCCCTGGACGGCAGCTGGGACTTCGTTCTGACCGAGGAAGCGCTGGACGAGAAGGACCTGTACCTGACCTTTGAGGTCACGGACACGCAGAATTACCGTTATTCCAGCGATCTGCTCCAGCTTGGCGGACCCGGTCCGATCGGAGTTCAGGTGGATTACGACGACCTGAACCTGATCAGGATCAACGCGAACAATGCCAGCCTCTCCACGCTGGGCGGACAGATGGTGCTGTCCCTGGAGGTTGTCAACCTGACGGAAACGGAAAGCATCATCGCCCTTCGAAACCTGACGATCAACGGCCAGGCGGCGCCAGAGACCGCGGAGGCCTACGGCACGGGTGAAAACTGGGGCCTGCTGAAGGACGAGGCCCAGACCCTGAGCCTGACGGTGACCGGGGAGCACCTGCCGGAGGAGCCCGTTACCGAGATGACCTTTGACCTTCAGCTGCAGAACGCGGCGGACAATACCGAAGGCGGCACCGTACCCGTACGGGTGATGATCGGACAGGAGCAGGCGGAATAAAAAACACCGGGATCCGAGTTCCCAAGGGGAATGGACGGATCATTCAAGAAGGAACTGAGCAGCAGCTCATGAAAGGAGATTGAAATCCATGAAAAAACTGGTTTGCATGCTGGCGGCCCTGATGATCTGCGCCGTGTCCGCGCTGGCCGCGGGAGAGGGCGCACTGACCGTTGATCCCAGTGAGATCAGCCTGACCCTGCCGGACAATGCGGAGGTGATCGGCAAGCCCGAGCTGAGCGGGAGCGCCCGGGAGGTGACGGAAGAGGACGAGGTAAAGATTGAAAACGGTGTCTACGAGGTGAAGCTGCCCAGCGGAACCAAGCTGACGCTGGACGCGAGCCAGATGCCCTACGTCGTCTACACCCAGAACTACTTTGCGTCCCTGGATCTCTATATGCAGATCAAGGATCCGGATCAGCTGATCAACGCATTGAAGGAGAACCATATTCATCTGCTGGTGCTGGACGCCTACGGCGCCTTCGATGAGATTCAGGTCCGGGCCGGCCTCTACGATGGGCTGAGCAAGCATGTGCGGAACCTGAAGATGCTGACCAAGGACGAGCTGGCCGCGGTGGCCAGCGCCCTGGCCACGAACTTCGAGGTGAGCGGGTATCAGCTGCATGAGGCCAACGATAATATCTGGATTCAGCTGGGAGACAATCTGATGCTGAGCATCGCCAACTCCGAGTATGTGATCGTCGGATATCTCGCTGCGGAGGGAGCCGCAATGACGGAGAATGATTTTGCCGACTTCACCGATTTCATCAACGTGCTGAAGGTTGAATAATACTTTCGGGTTGCGGAGGCGGGCGGCTGCCTCCGCGGCCCTTTTTCTGTTTTGGCGGAACCCGGCGGGAGACGGAAAGGCCGGCGCTTTCGGATAATCCCCGGAGAAACGATCTCCGGGATGGATCGGGAGGAATCAAAATGAAGCATGCATACAACCGGAACCGGCGGGGATGGCTGGCGGTTCTGCTGATCCTGGCCCTGGTGTCCGGACTGATTCCCGCGGGCAGCGCGGCGCCGGCCAAAAAATACACCGTCATGCTCTACGTCTGCGGAGCGGATCTGGAGCGGGACAACGGGCAGGAGAGCGCTTCCCTGGCGGAGATCCTCGCGACCCGGTACAATACGGAGGAAATCAACGTCATCGCCCTGCTGGGCGGGACGCCCCGATGGGCGGGGAACCGGTTTGACCCCGGCGTGCTGAGCATTGTGGACGTCAGCGGGCGGAGGCCGACGCAGGTGGACGAGATGCCGCTGGCCCCCATGAGCGAGGCCGGGACGATGACCGCCTTCCTGAACTACTGCCGGGAGAACTATCCGGCGGAGGACTACATCCTGGTGATCAGCGATCACGGCGGCGGGCCGCTGATGGGCTGCTGCGTGGATTTCCTGTTCGACCGCTCCATGCTGAGCGTCAACGCGCTGAGCCGGGCGCTGGCGGACAGCGCCTTTGCGGAACGGGGACTGGATACGATCGCCTTCAACTGCTGCCTGATGGGCTCTCTGGAGATCAGCAGCAGCCTGGCTCCCTATGCCCGGTACATGGTGTCGACGGAGGATTCCATGTACGGCCTGGGGTACGAATGGCTGTCCGGGCTGGAGAAGGATGAAGATCCGCTGGATACCGCGAAGCGGATTGCGGACGCGACCTATCAGAAGAATAAAGAGGTTATTGCGGCCAAGAAGGCGAGCCAGCTGAACTCTGTCGCCGTCATCGACCTGGAGAAGATTCCGATGGCGGTGCCGGCGCTGGACCGCTTCTTTGCAGGGCAGCCCCAGGTCAATGCGGAGAACTTTACCCTGGTTTCCGGAAGACGCCGGGACGCAGTGGATTTCGGCGTCGGATCCAGCGGCGGAAGCAGCCAGTACGATCTGGCGGACGTCGGAAGCCTGATCACGAGCCTGGAGGAGGATACTGCCGAGGGCGCCGAGACGATGGAGGCTCTGCAGGATGCGGTGGCCTATCTCGCGACGGATGTCGAGAACTGCGTGGGCCTGACCATCTATCATCCCTATCTGAACCAGCAGCGGGCGGCCAGCTCCATGGAGATTTATGCCGGGCTGGGTTTTGCTCCCGCGTACGTGGACCATGTGATCAACTATACCTCCGTCATGACCGGCAAGCCTCTGGCCAGCTGGGCCGGGCTGCTGACCGGGAAGCCGGAGGGGGAAAAGCTGAACCGAACCCAGTTCACCCTGACGCTGAACGGGGAGCAGGCAGCCCAGTACGGCGCATCCACCATGCGGATTCTGTGGCAGAACGGGGACGGCAGTTACTCCTTTACCCACATGAACGAGGGGACGCGGTTCGAAAACGGAAGGCTGACGGGCGAATTTGACGGCCTGGGTCTCTTCGCGGCGGGTCCGGACGGAACCCCGATCACCGGAACGCTGCCCTATACCCTGGCGCCCAACGGCAGCCTGCTGATTCCCGCGGAGCTGACCCTGCCCGGCGAGGAGGGAGAAGCGCCGGCCGTGCACCGGGCGATGATCTATGCCGGAATGTCTTCGGAAAAGGAGCCGCTGCAGACGGGCGGCGTGCTGGTCTGGGATGAAACGACGGACTGCTGGACGAGCATATACAACACGGTTTTTTCGGACTACAGCCGGGCCAGGCTGACCCGCGTCCACCGGAAAGAGACCCTGGACGGGGAGGGCGCGCTGCTGCCCTTTGACGCCTGGGAAGAGGCGGGAAAGGAAGAATGGGAGCTGCCCATCGACGGAAGCTGGGAATTCCGGATGCTGGATGTGACGCCGGAGGCGGATCAGCTGCATGCCTCCTTCGAAATTCAGGACAGCCAGGGCACCTTCCATGCCAGCACGCTGAAGAAGCTGCGGCCGGAGGTGATCACGCCGGATGTGCTGACGGTGGAGTATGACGACAGGGACACGCTGAAGGCGGAAAACCTGGAGCTGACCTGGCAGACCGAGCAGCAGCAGGCGGTGATGGCCGCGGAGGCGGTCAGCCTGACGGATACGGAGATCATCGTGAAGCTGAACCATCTGAAGATCAACGGACGGGAGCTGGACTGCACGGCGGAAATCTACGGCATGGGCGACAACTGGGGCCTGCTGAAGGATGAAAGGCAGCCCTTCAGTCTGACCTTCAGCCGGGAGGAGCTGCAGGACGAAGCGGAGATCCGGGAGATCACCTTTGATCTGGAAGCGGAGGATGCGGCGGATCCGGAGAAGACCCTGGCGGTGATTTCCGTAACGGTGAGAACGGCGCTGCCCCTGAAAGGAATGGAAGAAGCATCGAAATGAGAATGATCTTGACCGCCGCCCTGGCGGCGCTGTTGCTCTGGGCCGGACGGGGGCCGGCCCGGGCGGAGGCGTGCCGGCTGGCGGAGGAGCCGGATCTGTTGATCCGGATCGAGAGCGCGGAACCGGAGGGGGACGGCGTCCGACTGACCCTGATCTGCCTGAACCGGACGGAACGGGAGGAAAGCCTGCTGTTTCTCGTGCCCAAGACCGACGGAAAGGATACGGTCTTTGGCAGCGGGTGGCCCAGCGAGGAGACGGTTCTTCCCCCGGGGGAGAAATTCACGGCCGGGCTGACGGTTCTGCCCGCGGAAGGACAGGAGCGCTTCAGCCGGATTTCGCTGCGCCTGTCCTATCGGGGAAGGCTGTCCGCGGAGGCGGAGCTTTTTCCGGAGAATCCGGAGGCCAGCGTACCGGCTGCTTTCGGGGAAACGGAAACGCAGGTGATCCGGGGTGAAGCGAGGACGGCCCCCGGGGAGACTCCCGCCCCCATCCCGATCCGGGACCGGATTACGGCGGAGGAGACCGCCAGGCTGGATTACGGCCGGGCGTGGGTCTGCCTGCGCCGGGAAGAAACGCTGATTCCCTTCTGCCAGATCCTCCTGCAGGTGGACGAGGAGGGAAACGCGGAGGGCACCTACAGCGGACTGGCGGTCCGCTTCGGGGAGGACGGGGCACAGCCCTTGGAGATCCTGGAGAAGCACAGCGGGGAGGAAACCGTCTTCCGGACCGAGGACATCAGTATGACGGGGGAAAGCGTCTTTTTCGCGACGCTGCAGGCAGAGATCCGGGGGAACCCGGAGACGGGGTTCCGGGTGACCCGGCAGACGATGGAATCCAGCGAGCTGGGGGGAAAATATGATCAGGCGCCCCTGGGACTGCTGGATACGGCGGAGCCGGTGCTGCGCGTGATGGAGAAGACCGAGGCCCCCGTGGATACGATCAGCGTGGAGACGGAAACAGTTTCCCTCGCCGAGCCCCTGACGGTTACCGTCTTTCCGGCCTCGGGCATGGGCGAAATCTGGATCTACTGCGAGTACTTTTTCCTGGACGGAACGGACACGGTGCATGCGCCGAAGCCGATCTGATCCGCGGGAGGGATGCTCGCATCATAAAACAGGGAGGGCGTTCTGCCCTCCCTGTTCTTCTGCGTGTGAAGATTGTTTCAGACCCCGGCCGAGCCGTGATAGCCCTTCGGGTTCAGCGTCTGGAAATGATAGGTGTCCCGGCACATGTCCTCCAGGTTCTTCTCCGCCTTCCAGCCCAGCAGCGCCAGGGCCTTCGAGGGATCCGCATAGTTTTCCGCGATATCTCCCGCCCGGCGGGGGGCAATGACATAGGGGATATGAACATTGTTCACCCGGTCAAAGGTATGCACCAGATCCAGCACGGAGTACCCCACGCCGGTACCGAGATTGATGATCTCGCTCCCGGTATGCTCCGCGGCATAGCCGCAGGCCAGGACATGTCCGCGGGCCAGATCCACCACATGGATGTAATCCCGCACGCCGGTGCCGTCCTTCGTCGGATAGTCATTTCCGAAAACGTTCAGGTGATCCAGCTCTCCGACGGCGACCTTGGCGATGTAGGGCATCAGGTTGTTCGGAATGCCGGAGGGATCCTCCCCGATCAGCCCGGAGGCGTGGGCGCCGATGGGATTGAAATACCGAAGGAGCACGACGCTCCACTCCGGATCGGCGGCGGCCTGGCCCTCCAGGATCTTTTCAATCATGAATTTCGTCCAGCCGTAGGGATTCGTGCAGCCCAGGGAGGGCATATCCTCCCGGTAGGGGACGACGGGCTGATTGCCGTAGACCGTGGCGGAGGAGGAGAAGACGATGCGCTTTACGCCGTGGGCCTGCATCACCTCCATCAGGGTGAGGGTGGAATCCAGGTTGTTGCGATAGTACCGCAGGGGCTGCGCGACGCTCTCCCCAACGGCCTTCAGGCCGGCAAAATGGATCACCGCGTCAAAGCTGTGCTCGTCAAAGATCCGGTTCATGGCGGCCGCGTCCCGCACATCCGCCTCATAGCAGACGACAGGATGCCTGACGATTTTCTCCACACGCCGAACCGCCTCGGGGCTGGAATTCACGTAATTATCGACGATGACGGCCTCATGACCAGCCTGACAGAGCTCCACGCAGGTGTGGGATCCGATAAAGCCGGCGCCGCCGGTCAGCAGAATTTTCATGGCATAGTCCTTTCCGTTTTGTGAGGGACGGGAGCCTGCCGGGCTTACAGCGCCGCGGGATAGACACCCCGGTCATGCAGCTTTTTGAGCTCGCCGGCGACATACTGCTTGTCTTCCTTATAGGTGACGCCGAACCAGACCGCATCGGTGGACAGCACCTCGACCTTCAGGCCCTGCTCATGCATCAGGGTATCCACCAGCGCGGGCAGAACGTATTCCTTCTTCAGGGGATCCCCTTCGGGAGAGGCCAGGAAGGAGGCGAGGTACTTTTCCCCTTCCGCGAAGAAGGAGGGAGCGAAGCCCCAGAAATTCATGGAAACCAGGGCATTGGGATCCAGAATCACACCGTCCGGATCATCGTTGATGTCCCGGATCGTCCCGTCCGGGAAGGGCAGGATCTTGTAGGTTTCCGTCACCCGGAGCAGGTTGCCATCCCCGTCCTTGGTGCAGACACCGCGGGTGACATGTCCGTTTTCGGAGACGGTATTCTTCAGGTAATAGGCGACCATGGAGGCCCGGCCCTCGGTCCCCTGCAGGCGGTGCAGACTGTCCGCCATGGCGGCGAAGGCATCCCGGCCGTAATAGTCGTCCGCGTTGATCACGGCGAAGGGCTCGTGAATCACGTTTTTCGCGCAGGTCACCGCGTGGACGGTCCCGTAGGGCTTGGTCCGGTCCGCAGGAGCCTGGAAGCCGCCGGGCAGGGAATCATATTCCTGGAAGGCGTATTCCACCTTCACCTTCTTCGAAATCTTGTCTCCGATCATCTCGCGGAACAGGTCGGCCATGCTTTTCCGAATGACAAAAACCACCTTGTCAAAGCCGGCTTCGATCGCGTCATGGATGGAATACTCCATCAGAATTTCACCGTTGGGGCCGATGCGGTCGATCTGCTTGTTTCCGCCGTAGCGGGATCCGAGACCGGCAGCCATGATCAGCAGGGTTGTATTCATGATACTCCACTCCTTCTTCTTCTCTTGTTACCTTGTATTTCGACAGGGGCCGGCCTGGGAGCCGGAACAAACCCCTGAGTCGAATCGCGTTTGAACAGGACGGTGGCCGTCCGCATCAAAAGCTTGATATCCAGCCAGATGGAAAAGCTCTCGATGTACATCAGGTCGAGCATCAGCTTGTCCTCGGGCGTGGTGTTGTACCGCCCTTCGATCTGCGCGTATCCCGTGATGCCGGCCTTCATCTTTTCCCGATAGGCAAAGTCCGGATAGGTTTCCTTGTAGCGGTCGATATTGGACAGCATTTCCGGACGGGGGCCCACCAGACTCATCTCCCCCTTCAGGACGTTCAGAAACTGGGGAATTTCGTCCATGCGGAAGCGCCGGAGCACCCGGCCGACCCGCGTGATCCGGGGATCGTTGACGGCGGTGGAAACGGGACTGCCGCTGAGAGAGTCCTCCACCGTCATGGTCCTGAATTTCCAGATCGTGAATTCCCAGCCCCGGATGGTCAGCCGCTTCTGACGGAAGAAGACCGGCCCGTGATCCTCCATCCGGATGGCCAGGGCGATGATCCCCATCAGCGGGGAAAGCAGCACGAGACATATGAGGGAAATCACGATATCGCCCAGCCGCTTTGCCGCCCGCTGGAAGAAGGACATCTTGAAGAACTCCATCTCCAGGAAGGGGGCGTCATCCACGATGGCGGCCCGGGAGTTGCAGAGGATGGTCTCCTGCAGCTGGGCCTTGCACATGATATCCTTCCGGAGATCATAGCATGTTTTCAGCACCAGGGCCTTGTCGGTCTGCGGAATCTGGCCGAGAAAGATGACCTCCGCGGCGCGGATCTTTTCCCGCAGGTCCGGATCGTCGTACATGGCGCAGTCCTTCACGGTCCACTGCAGCTGGTACCGCCCGACTTTCGAGCGGAGGGGAACCTCCTGATCCGCGTCGCCGATGATCAGCAGCACGGAGCGGGGGGGATGAAAGTGAAAGTAAAGGTCGTTCCCCAGACGGACAAAGACCACGATGAGCCCCACCTGCAGCAGCATCGCAAAGAACAGGTAGAGCAGATCCAGCCCGAAGAGAACCAGATGATCATTGTAGTTGTCGTTGACGTTCATGATTTCCAGCTGAAGATAGGACACCAGATCCGTAATCACCGTCCCGATGATCAGCGCGGAAATCACCGGCTTGGACTTTTTTCTTCCCACGTCAAAGCCGCCGTAGACCGCGTGCATGGCACAGATCAGAACGACAAAGGTCAGCAGTGTGGTCGCCAGCGTACGGTTCAGATGGCGGAGAAAGATGTTGGGAATGGAAAGGCAGGCAAAGAAGACGGCGGCCAGCAGGCCATAGAGCAGAACTGTCATCGCCCCGATCGCCAGGTCGGACTTGACCTGATGAAAGGAACGGGTCTTGATCGCCACCGGAAAACGCCTCCTTCTTTCCGTAAACAGCATGATAATATCATAGCAGAAAAGGACCGTCAATTTGTTACAATTCCATCAAATTTCTGAACCGAAAGAGGTTTACAACGCGCGAAGGACATGATAAACTACCAAAATGAGCCAACAGGCTCCTGGTTTTGACGTGACTTTTTTTCGAGGCTTTCCTGTTTTAAAGAAGCCCGATGGGCTTTGAGGAGAGGCTGGCCGGACGGACGGAAGGGACCGAAGGAAAACGTTCGCTCCGCGGGGCAGAAAGGATTCAGCTTCATGATCTTTGGCAGAAATCATCAGCAGGGACAGGTTCCCGGCACGCCGGGAAGCACTCCGGACGGAAGCGCGGCCGGGACCCCCTCAGCCTGGACGGCGGCGGGCTACCCGGTTCAGCCTTCCGGGACGGGATACGCGGGCTATACGCCCGGAACGGGCGGGCAGGGCTCCGCCGGCGCCTGGGGACAGAGCGGGTACGCTCAGCAGGGAATGGGTTACGCGCAGACCGGAAGCGGCTACGCCCAGCAGGGAACGGGCTATGCGCAGACCGGAAGCGGCTACGCCCAGCAGGGAACGGGCTACGCGCAGACCGGAAGCGGCTATACGCAGCCCGGGGCGGGCTATGCGCAGCCGGGTGCGGGGTATGCTCAGCCCGGCGCAGGATACGCGCAGTCCGGAACGGGCTATGCGCAGCAGGGCGCGGGATATGCTCAGCCGGGAAACGGCTACACGCAGCCCGGAGCGGGGTATGCGCAGCCCGGCGCGGGATATGCCCAGCCGGGATCGGGTTACACCCAGCCCGGGGCAGGCTATGCCCAGGGGCAGGGCGGCGCCGCCCGGCAGGGAGGCTATGCCTATCCTCAGATGAACGTTCCCCAGGGATACGGCGCGCAGAGCGGATATACGGCCGGCCAGGCCGGGGGATATCAGGCGCAGGGCTACAGCGCCTTCGCGCAGATGGGAAGGAATCAGACGCCTTCCCAGGATCCGGGCAGCCAGATTCCGCTCAACGGCGGCGGATATGTTCCGCCGGCGGTGCCGGTGCGCAGGCAGCCCTTCGTCATGAAAACCTGGATGCTGATCGCGCTGGGCGCCGGGCTGGCGGTGCTGTTCGCCGCGGGCATGTTCATCCCGGGTGCCGGAGCGCTGCTTTGGGTGTTCATTGCGCTGAGCGCGGCCGCGATCGCGGTGTTCTTTGTGCGGCCGATGATCTCCGCGAATCAGCGGCTCTGCTTTACGGTCGTCTTCGGTGTGCTCAGCCTGCTGGCCCTGGTGAACGCGCTGGGGCTGCTGGCGCCCAGGACGGATACCGCCCGGAATCAGACGGCGGGCGCGTCGGTGACAGCTCAGCCCGGCGGGAATACCGGCGCGGTGGTTGACCCGGAGACGGGAAACACGATCAGCTCCGTCGTCCGGACGGAGGCTCCCCCGACGGCTACGCCCGCAGTGGAGGACAACTCGACGACGGAACGTCTGGAGTCCTTTTTCCGCTACTGGAGCGCCAACCGTCAGGATGAAATGCTGACGCTCTGCGCGCCCTCCTGGCAGAGCAGCGTCGACAATCCGAAGACGGCGCTGTTCGGGCTGATGGCCAACCGGACGCCGCTGGACTATACGGTCGAAAAGATTTCCGGCGTCAGCGAGGACACCTCCCGTACGGTGACGGTGACCTCCACGATGGACCGGAACAACGGAAAGGAACCGGTGAAATACCGGCTGAACGTGCTGATGGTCCGGGAGGGGGATCAGTGGTATGTGGATCCCCAGAGCCTGAAGACCTATGACGAGGCGGAAACGCCGGATCCTTCGATTACCGCTACTCCGTCTCCCTCGCCGGAACCGCTGGTGAATTCCAGTACGCCCCTGTACTACAACCCGGACGGCGGATCCATGTATCACGCCGATCAGAACTGCAAGAGCGTGCACGCCAAGTATCTCCCGCTGAAGGGGCATTTTACCTACGGGGAGATCAATAACGGGGAATATGCCAAGCTGTCCCCCTGCAACGTATGCGCGGCGCCGCTGCGGCCTTGACCGGGCTGGACGCGCTCCGGGAAAGACTCCGGCCGCTGCCGGAGGGACCGTGCCTGATGGGCCTCAGCGGGGGAGCGGATTCGGTGGGGCTGATGCATCTGCTGCTCCCTCTGCGCGAGAAGAACGGGTTTCAGCTGGAGGCGGTTCATGTAAACCACGGGCTTCGCGGGGCGGAGTCCGACGGGGACGAGGCCTTTGCACGGGAACTGTGCGCGAGGGAAGGCGTACCCTTCCGGTCCGTCCGGCTGGAGCTGGGCGGAAGGCGCGATGAGAACGCGGCCCGGGAGGCCCGGTACAAGGTTTTTGAGGAGACGATGAGGGAACTCGGCCTTCGGACGCTGATCCTGGCGCACCAGATGGACGATCAGGCGGAAACCTTCCTGATGCGGCTGCTCCGGGGCGCCGGACCGGAAGGACTGGCAGGCATGAGGCCGGAGGAAAAACGCGGGGAATACACGCTTCTCCGGCCGATGCTGGAGATTTCCGGAGCGGAGATCCGGGAAGCGCTGCGGGCTGCGGGAATCCCCTGGCGGGAGGACGGAAGCAACCGGGATCCCGCCTATTTCAGGAACCGGATCCGGCTGGAGCTGATGCCGCTGATGGAGAGCATGATTCCCGGTGCGGCCGGACGGATTGCACGGGCCGCGGGGCTGATCGGCCGGGAAAACGAGGCGATGACCGCGGAGGCGGAGCGGCTGCTGGAGGCCTGCGAAGCGCCGGAGGGCCTGATGCTTCAGCCCCTGGAGGAAGCCCCGGAGGCGCTCCGGGGACGGGTGATCCGCCGCTGGTGGCGCCGGAGCGTACCGCCGAGGGAGGAGAGGGAGCTGAGCTACGATCAGACCCGGAGGGTGACGGCCCTGCCGGAGGCTCCCCGGGGAACCATTGAAAACCTTCCCGGAGGCTGGCGCGTCCGCCGGGAAAAGGACCGGCTCCGGCTGCTGGATCCGGAGAACAGAACGAAGAACAACCGTCCCGGAAGGAAGAAGGGAAGAACGCATGATTGATACCAAGGGAACGCTGTATCAGGATCTGACCAAGATTCTGGTGACCAGGGACCAGATTGCCGAGAAGGTCCGGGACCTGGGCCGGGTGCTGACGGAGCGCTATCAGGGAAAAAGCCCCGTGATGGTGTGCATCCTGAAGGGGGCTGCGACCTTTTTTACGGATCTGGTCCGGGAGATTGACCTTCCGCTGACCATGGAATTCATGGCGGTTTCAAGCTACGGCAGCGCCACCAAGACCAGCGGGGTGGTCCGGGTGCTGAAGGATCTGGACAACGATGTTCTGGGCCGGGATGTCATCATTGTGGAGGACATCGTGGACTCCGGCGTGACGCTGAACTACCTGAAGGGCATGCTGCAGCACCGGGGAGCCGCGTCCATCTGCATCGTGACGCTGCTGGACAAGCCGGAGCGGCGGCGGGTAAAGGATCTGAAGGTGGATTACAGCTGTTTCAACATCCCGGACGAGTTTGTGGTGGGCTACGGACTCGATTATGATCAGGCCTACCGGAATCTTCCGGATATCGGTGTGCTGTCACCGAAGGTCTATGAGAAACGCTAAGACAGGGAGGACAAAGCCTTGAAAAAATCCAGGGGGATTGGCGGCTATCTGGCGCTGCTGGGCACGCTGCTGGTGATCGCCGTGCTGCTGAACGGCGGACTGAATCAGACCGTTTCCAGACGGATTGAGTATCCGCAGCTGCTGCAGATGATCGAGGAGGGCAAGGTGGCCCGGGTCGCCATCCGGAACAATTCGCTGGTCGGCCTGACGAAAAACACGCAGGTGCCGAGCCTCGCGTTTCCGGAGTCGGACTATGACTTTGAAACAACGATCGGCAGCGATTTCTGGGATACCGTTCGGGTGATGAAGGCGAAGAAGGACGGGGTGGACCCGTCCCTGATTTCCATTCATGATCTGGACTTTCAGATTCAGTACCGCGCGCCGGTGCAGATCCCCTGGTGGTATGAATTCCTGCCCTATGTGATCATGCTCGTGCTGATGGCGGCGTTCTGGATGTTCATGCTGCGCTCCCAGGGCGGCGGCCGGGGCGTCATGAATTTCTCCCGCAGCCGGGCCAAGGTGGCGGACCAGACCAAGATGAAGGTTACTTTCGCGGACGTGGCCGGCGCGGAGGAGGAGAAGGAAGAGCTTCAGGAAATGGTTGATTTCCTGAAAAATCCGAAGGGCTATACGGAGATGGGAGCCCGCATTCCGAAGGGCGTTCTGCTGGTTGGACCTCCCGGAACGGGCAAGACGCTGCTGGCCAAGGCGGTGGCCGGAGAGGCCGGCGTTCCCTTTTTCTCCATCAGCGGCAGCGACTTTGTGGAAATGTTTGTGGGCGTCGGCGCCAGCCGCGTCCGGGATCTTTTTGACCAGGCCAAGAAGGTGGCTCCGGCGATTGTGTTCATCGATGAAATCGACGCGGTGGGCCGTCACCGCGGCGCCGGCCTGGGCGGAGGACACGATGAACGGGAGCAGACGCTGAACCAGCTGCTGGTGGAGATGGACGGCTTCGCCGTGAATGAGGGAATCATCGTCATGGCGGCCACGAACCGGCGGGATATCCTGGATCCGGCGCTGATGCGCCCGGGCAGGTTTGACCGGCAGGTGACCGTCAATTATCCCGATCAGGACGGCCGCGTGGCCATTCTGAAGGTCCACAGCCGGGGCAAGCCCCTGGCGGCGGACGTGGATCTGAACAACATTGCCAAGCGCATGCCCTATGCGACGGGCGCGGATCTGGAAAATGTCATGAACGAGGCCGCCATTCTGGCGACCCGGGCCCGGAAGAAGCAGATCGACCAGCAGCTGCTGGTGGACGCGATTGCCCGGGTGCAGATGGGACCGGAAAAGAAGAGCCACAAGGTCAACGAAAAGGACCGCCGCATGGTGGCTTTCCACGAGGGCGGACACGCGATTGTGGGACATGTGCTGCCCGGCTGCGACGACGTGCATCTCATCACGATCGTTCCCCGGGGCATGGCCGCCGGTCATACGCTGGCGCTGCCGGCGGAGGAGCATGACAACCTGAGCCGGAGCGAGCTGACGGATCAGCTGGCCATGATGCTGGGCGGACACGCGGCGGAGGAGGTTTTCCTCCATGAGATCTATACCGGCTCCTCCAGCGATCTGAAGCGGGCGACGGAGATCTGCCGCAAGATGGTGACCCAGTTCGGCATGAGCGACGAGATCGGAACCATTTACCTGGGGAGCGACCAGGAAGTCTTTGTCGGCATGGAGTTCGGCCAGACCCGGGAATACAGCGAGGAGGTCGCAGCCAGGATCGACCGGGAGGTCGGACGGATGCTGGAGACCGCCTACGACCGGGCAAAGGCGATTCTGGAGAAAAACAGGGACCGGATGGAAATGCTGGTGGAGGCTCTTCTGGCCCAGGAGACCCTGAACAGGGCGGAGTTTGTCGCGCTGATGGATCAGGGAATCAAGCCGGACGGATCGGACGGGGACAAGCCCCGGGGCCTGCAGCAGATTCTGGAGGACGCCGGAAAGGAAGAGAACGCCGCACCGGAGAACGGGGAAACGGCGGAGCATGCGCCCGAGGAGGAGCCGTCCGCTCCGTCCGAGGGGTACCGTCCGGCGCCTGAAAAGGATTCCACGGAATATCTGAACGACTGAAGCCCCGCGGATCCGCGGGGAACGGACCCCGTCCGGAAGAGCGAAGAGACGGGGCGGGCTTCGGCCCGGATAAGACAGAAGCAAAAGGGAAAGGAGGGATAGCAGCCATGGCGGAGCAGACACGCCGCCCGCGCCGGGCGGACCGGTATACACAGGCACCTCAGCGGGTCAGCGACGCAGCCGCCCATCCGGCTTCGGCCGGGGAAAATGCTGTTCCCTCCGCGGCGCTTCAGGAGCAGTCCGGGGCGGCGCAGGTTTCCCGCTATCCGTCTCAGGGGATTCCTCAGATGGCTCCCCAGACGGGATTTCCGCCGCAGGGAGCGGCTCCCTATCCGCCCCAGGGCATGCCCGCCTATGCCCAGCCTGCGCAGCAGCCTTATCCGCCGCAGTATGCGCAGCAGCAGTATCAGCAGCAGGCGATGCAGCAGGAGATGGCGCTTCAGGAGGCCTGGCAGCGGGAGCAGCAGCGGCAGATGCAGCTCCAGGAACAGCAGAGACAGGAGCAGCAGCGACAGGAGCGGGAGAGAGTATCCTCCCAGACCTCCAGCCACGGCGCCTTCAGGGGCTATACGGGCGAAATCCCTGTCGGCCCGGGAAACCGGGGGGCCGAACCTCCGGCGCAGCCGAAGCCCGGAAAACGGCTTGGGCTGATTCTCGTGCTCGCAGCGCTGGCGGTGGTGCTGATCACGGGCGGCGTGGTCGGCCTGCAGTCCTATCAGCGCGCCAGGCAGATTCATGAGGCTGTGGCGGCCTACGACAACTTTTTCGCCGAGGGCGTCTATGTCGACGGTATTCATCTGGGCGGCATGACCCCGGAGCAGGGGCAGAACTCCGTTCAGAGCCAGATTCAGCGCCGCAACGATGCCTGGCTGGTGACACTGAGCTATCAGGGTACGCAGATGGCCCAGATCAACGCGGGCATGCTGGGCATGAGCGTGGACATCGGGCAGGTGCTCAACGATGCCTGGGCGCAGGCCAGATACGGCACCGATGAGGAAAGATACGCGCAGATGCAGGCGCTGCGGGAGCATCCCTATGAAGCCTACACGGCCACCCCGAGCGGGGACACGTCCGTGATCGATCATGTGCTGCTGCAGGTCAAGAGCCAGATCGACCGCCAGGCAGTCAACGCAAGGCTGCTGGCCTTCGATCCCACGCAGGCGTACCCCTTCTCCTTCCAGGAGGAATCCAGCGGGCTGCGGCTGAACACGGAGGAGCTGCGCACAGAGCTGTATCACATGGTTTCCACCATGAGCAGCGGTACCCTGGAGCTTCAGCCGGAGACGGTGGAGCCGGAGGTGCACATTCTGGATCTGCAGAAGCACTATATGCTGAGATCCTCCGTCTATACCCCGATTTCCACTTCCTCGGAGGAGAACCGGAACAACAACATCCGGCGGGCCTTTGAATTCATCAACGGCTATGTGCTTCAGCCCGGAGATCAGTTCAGCTTCAACAGCGTGGTCGGCCAGCGGACGGAGGAAAACGGCTTCTTTCCGGCCATTGAATACGCTTACGGCGAGCACGTGATGGGCATCGGCGGCGGCGTCTGCCAGGCGAGCACCACCCTGTACCAGGCGGCCGTCTGTGCCGGGCTGCAGATCGTCAAGCGTCAGCCCCATTCCGACGCCGTTTCCTATACGGAATACGGAAAGGATGCCACGGTTTACTGGGTGGGCAAGCGGAAGATCGACCTGGTCTTCAGAAACAGCTCCGAGGATCCGATCTACATGGTGGCCTCCGTTCTGCAGGATCCGAGCAACAAGCGGCGCCTGATTGCCAAGGTCATGATGTACGGCGCGGATATGGGCGACGTGCGCTACGAAATCGAGACCAAAACCGTACAGGAAATAGATCCCCCGGAAAACCCGGTCTACGTGAAGGACAAGGAGGGGACCTATGTCACCTATACGGATCAGCAGAAATCCGTATCCAAGGCCAAGCCCGGATACGTCGTCGAGAGCTATCGGGTGAAATACGCCGGAAACACGGAGACGGAACGCACGATCCTCTACACGGATACCTATGATCCGAAGCCGGAGAGAATCTATGTGGGCGTGAACCGGCGGGGGGACTAGGGATAAAGCAGCGTACGGGGACAGACGGACGGAGAGGCTCCGCATGCCCGGAAAACGGTCTTTTCAGAAGTGCAAACCTGTGCTATAATGCATGTATCTTAGGAAGAGGAGGAATTCCCATGCCCATTGTTACAACAACCGAAATGTTTAAGAAGGCCTATGCCGGCGGATATGCGGTAGGCGCGTTCAATGTCAACAACATGGAAATTGTTCAAGGGATCACCGAGGCGGCCGGCGAGCTGAAGGCGCCCGTGATTCTGCAGGTTTCCAAGGGCGCCCGGGCCTATGCGAACCACAACTATCTGGTGCACCTGGTCCGTGCCGCGGCGGAAAACTATCCGGAGATTCCGATCGCCCTGCACCTGGATCACGGAGATACCTTCGAGCTCTGCAAGGACTGCATCGACGGCGGCTTTACCTCCGTCATGATCGACGCCAGCTCCAAGCCCTATGAGGAGAACATTGCCCTGACCCGCAAGGTGGTTGAGTACGCCCATGACCACGGCGTGGTGGTCGAGGCGGAGCTGGGCACCCTGGCCGGCGTGGAGGACGAGGTTTCCGTGGACGCCGACAAGGCCATGTATACCCATCCGGAAGAGGTGGAGGATTTTGCGACCCGGACCGGCTGCGACAGCCTGGCCATCGCGATCGGAACCAGCCACGGCGCCTACAAGTTCAAGCCCGGCACCAAGCCCCAGCTGCGGTTTGACGTGCTGGAGGAGTGCTCCCGCAGGCTGCCCGGTTTCCCGATCGTGCTGCACGGAGCTTCTTCCGTTCCGCAGGAATTCGTCAAGGAGATCAACAGCTACGGAGGCAACATGCCCGGCGCCATCGGCATTCCGGAGGAGCAGCTGGCTCAGGCCGCGAAGATGGCGGTCTGCAAGATCAACATTGACTCCGACATCCGTCTCGCCATGACCGCGAGCATCCGGAAGTACTTCGCGGAGCATCCGGATCACTTTGATCCCCGCCAGTACCTGAAGCCGGCCCGCCAGGCGGTCAAGGACATGGTCGCCCACAAGATTGTGGACGTGCTGGGCTGCAACGGTAAGGCCTGATTTTCCCGCGTATTTCGCTCCCCCAAACCGGGGGAGCTTTTTTTCTGAATTCTTGATCCTGCTTCGCTCATGCGTGAAGCAGCTCGTCCGAAACGGAGAAACAGGCTGGATGTATCCAAAAAAAGAAGGCCCGGATCGGGAAAACGGAGAGTGAATATACCGGAAAACAGACTCGGCTGAAAAACTGGACAACAGGGCCAAATTAAGCCGGAAAGGTTGCAAATCAAGCGGAGGCATGATAGAATACCCGCGAAATCTGCAGGGAAATCCCTGATTTCGGAAGGAGTATTCAAGCATGGTCAATGAAAAGACTCTTGTCGGAGAGATTGTAAGGAATCATCCGGAAGCGGTGGAAGTGCTGATGTCCATCGGGATGCACTGCCTGGGCTGCCCGGCCAGCCAGATGGAAAGCCTGGAGGATGCGTGCATGGTGCACGGGTTTGATCCGGCGCAGGTGGTCGAAGCCATCAACGAAAGAATCGAAGCTGCCAGCTGAAGGCTGGACGGAACCGTGCCCCTGCTTTGGGGGGTACGGTTCTTTGCTGTCATTTTGGCCGGCTCGGCCCGAAAGGAAAGGAAAAGTCAATGCTGAGCATTCGAAGAGCAGAGGAAAGAGATACGGAGGGCGTGCTGAGGCTTCTGAGCCAGGTGCTGGAGGTGCACGCGGAAATCCGGCCGGACCTTTTTGTTTCCGGTACCCGGAAGTATACCAAGGAGGAAGTGCAGCAGATCTTCCGGGACGAAAACCGGCCGGTTTTTGTCGCGGTGGATGAAGAGGATCAGGTGGTGGCCTACTGCTTCTGCATTCTGCAGCAAACCGAGCATGCCAACAACCTGCGGGATTCCAAGAGCCTTTATATCGACGATTTCTGTGTTGATGAGCGCTGCCGCGGCCAGCACGTGGGCCGGCTGCTGAACGGCTATGTGGTCTCCTATGCGAAGAAAATCGGCTGCTACGACATTACCCTCAACGTATGGGAGGGCAACGACCGCGCGATGGGCTTCTACAGGCAGATGGGGTATACGCCCCGGAAAACGGTCATGGAGAAGCTGCTCTGAGCCCGTTCTTCTCAAACGGGACAGCCGATCCGCTTCCCGCGGAGGACCCATGAAACGGAAGCCCGCGGATCCTTCCGCGGAGCCAGACAGAACAGAAAAAACCGCCCCGGCTTTTCAGCCGGGGCGGTTTTCATCCGGGATTACTGAGCAACTGCATCCACGATGGAGAGGGTCACGGTCAGATCCACATATTCGCCGTCCTTCGGAATCTCGGTGGCATTGTTCAGATCCACGCCCGTCCGGAAGACCTTCAGAGCAACCTGATCGCCTTCCTTCAGGCTGCCGATGACACCGGTCAGATCCGAGGTAGAGGCAACCACTGTGCCGTTGGCTTCCACGATGATGTCCCAGGGCTTGACACCCGCCGCTTCCGCGGGGCTGCCGCTTTCCACTTCCATCACGTACGCGCCGCGGGGAAGGGAGCTCTGGGCAGAGCCGAGATTCAGGGTTGTGACGGTGACGCCCATGCGGGGACGGCCGCTCAGACCCTGGCCGTTTTCCCCGGACTTCGCAGCGTTGCCCTCGGAGGAGGTGCCGCCCTCAAAGTCTGAGACATCCGCCTTCATCGCGGCGTCGATCACGGTCTTGGCATCGTTGACCGGAATGCACATGCCGATGGATTCCACATTGGCGCCGGAGGAATACCGGCTGCCGGTGTATTTCAGGGTCGGGATGCCGACCAGCTGCGCGTTCAGGTTGAACATGCCGCCGCCGCTGTTGCCGCTGTTGATGGCCGCGTCGGTCTGGATCATGGTATTGATAACCTCGGAGGTACGGCCGTAGCGATCCGTCGAGGTACCGGTATTGATTTCCCGGTTCAGACCGGAAACGATGCCCGCCGTGACGGTTCCGTTGAAGCCGATGGGGTTGCCGATGTTGAACACGAGATCACCGACCTGCAGCGCGTCGCTGTCCCCCAGCTCCACGGGCTCCAGATCCAGCCCCGGCACGTACAGCACGGCCACATCCAGATCGGAATCGGAGGCCGCAACCGTCGCCTTCAGGAGCTCCGGCTCCGCCTGGCCTTCCCGGTCCACGGAGACTTCAAGGCTGCTGGCGCCGTCGACCACATGGTAGTTGGTCATGACATATTCCTTCGCGACAACGACACCGGAACCGCTGCCGTACTTCACCTCACGGCCGGAGTCCTGATTGCCGCCGTTGCCGTAGGGGTAATTGTAACCGAAGAAGTCCCCCCAGGGGAAATAGTTGAAGCCGCCGTTGCCGTAGCTGTCATAGCGGTTGGAAACCAGCTGATAGTTGTTTACGCCGACGACGCTGTCCTTTACCTTTGCGATGGCATCCACAAAGGGCGAGGCCGAGGCTGCCATGACGGAGTCAGAGGCCTGCGCGGGGCGGGAACTCATGAAGCCGGAGCCGATCATCAGACAGGCGACGGCCAGGGCGATATATCCCAATACTTTCCTGTTCAGAAATTTCTTCATCATCTTCAAAATCCTCCTTTCCGGATTTCGGGATCAGTATAAAACAGCTTTTTGTCCGGAGTATGAACGGAATGTAAACGATTTGATGTGAAAAAAAAGCAGGAACGGAACCAGATCGTCCGGAAGCCTGAAATCCTTTGAAAAAATTGACATTTTCCCCCTTTTCAGCCCGATTTTTTTCAGCTATAATAGGCTATGTCACCCCTATGCGTGAAATGGAAAGGGAGGACTGCATGACGGATTTCGTGAGTTCCTGGAACAATGAATCCTTTCTGACTTATCCGGTTGGCCCCCTCGGCCTGATCGCGATGCCCGGGACGGAGCCGATCGGGGAAAAAGTAAACAGCTGGCTGAAAAAATGGAGAGATCATACGGAGGAATCCCTGGGGGATGATATGAGAACCACCCCCGGCGCGGAAAGGGAGGACTTCCTGATCCGGGTGAGCTGCCCCCGGTTTGGAAACGGGGAAGGCAAAGGCCTGATCAAGGAAAGCATCCGCGGATATGATCTTTTTATTTTGTCCGACCCGGGAGCGTACAACCAGACCTACAGGATGTACGGCATGGATGTGCCGCTGAGCCCGGATGACCATTTTGCGAATCTGAAGCGGATCATCGCCGCGACCAACGGGAAGGCCAAGCGCATTTCCGTGATTATGCCCATGCTGTATGAGGGCCGGCAGCACCGCCGGGCCAGCCGGGAAAGCCTGGACTGCGCCATGATGCTGCAGGATCTGGAGCGCATGGGGGTCAGCAACATCATCACCTTTGACGCCCATGATCCCCGCGTGCAGAACGCGATCCCGACCCTCGGGTTCGAGAGCTTCATGCCGAGCTATCAGGTTTTCAAGGCGCTGCTGAAGCGGGATAAGACGCTCCGGATCGACAAGGATCATCTGATGATCGTTTCTCCGGACGAGGGCGCCATTGACCGGAACATTTTCTACGCCTCTGTGCTGGGGCTGGACATGGGCATGTTCTACAAGCGCCGGGATTACACCCGGATCGAGAACGGCCGGAATCCCATCGTGGCCCACGAATATATGGGAAACACCGTGGAGGGGAAGGACGTCTTTGTGGCGGACGATATCATCTCCAGCGGCGAAAGCGTGATCGAGCTGGCGAGGGAGCTGAAAAAACGGAAGGCGAACCGGATTTTTGCCGCGGCAACCTTTGCGCTGTTTACCAACGGCCTGGAGGAATATGACCGTGCCTACAGGGACGGGATTATTGACCGGGTCATTTCCACAAATCTGACCTACCGCAACCCGGAAGTTTTGCAGCGGGAATGGTTTATCGAGGCGGACATGAGCAAGTATATTTCCTTCATCATCGCCACGCTGAACCATGACCGCAGCCTGTCCAAGCTGCTGAATCCCTATGACCGGATTCACGCTCTGCTGAAACGCTACGAGCGGGAACAGCAGGAAGCCGGCATCCGCCTGGTTTAATCCGGAGACGGACGCAGGATTGTTTTTTTTCACAGCCGCTCCCGTTCGGAGAGGCTGTTTTTCGGTTTACGGCGGCAGTATCCAACCCAAAGGCAAAAAGAAAGGAGCGAAAGCGGATGAAAATCGGAATTCGACTGCATGACACCATCGAGGGAACCCTGGAGCAGCGGCTGGCCTTTGTCAGGGGACAGGGCTTCGAATGTGTTCACCTGGCCCTGAGCAAGACCCTCCCGGACTTCCGCATGGAGGACGCGCCGGAAAAGCTGGCCCGCCCGGAATTCGCGGAGGAGATCCGGGGAACCTTTGAGCGGACGGGCATGGACTGCGCGGTGCTGGGCTGCTACCTGAACCTGACCCATCCGCGGGAGGAGGAGCGGCTCAGAACCCGGGAGATCTATTTTGCGCACCTGGCCTTTGCCGGAAAAACCGGCGCCTGGATGGTGGGATCCGAGACCCCCGCGCATCCGGACAGTCCCCTGGCCGCAGACGCTCCCAGGAGCGAGGAGGCTTTCCGCTTCTTCCTGGATCAGCTTCGGCCGATCGTGCGCAGGGCGGAGGAAGAGAATGTGATCATGGCCATCGAGCCCGTGTATTCCCACATCGTTTCCACGCCGGAACGTGCCGAACGCATGCTGGAGGAAATTCACAGCGACCACCTGAAGATCATTCTGGATGCGGTCAACCTTCTCGGCAGCGGCAACCTGGAGAGAAGGGACGCGGTGCTGGAGGAGGCGATGCGCAGGCTGGGCGATCGGGTGGCGCTGCTGCATATGAAGGATTACCGGAGAGAGAACGGTCAGCTGCCTGCGATGGCCTGCGGCGAGGGGGAGATGGATTACCGGGCGCTGATGGCCTTTGCGCGGGAAAGAGATCTTTCCATGACGCTGGAGAATACCGTGCCGGAGAACGCGGTGCGGGCCAGGGAAACGCTGATCCGGAGCTGAGAAGGGCTTTTTTCGGACTGCCCGGCTTTTTGGGAATATTTTTCCCGATCTGCTCCTACTATCGGATCAACACCATTTTTACCCGGGAAAAGGAGATTCCGACGGGAAAGGCGGTGCTGAACGTCCAGAGCCGCCAGGCGATTATGGATTCCTTCGATACCTTCATGCAGTTGATGAACGTGATGGTTTTCCTGCTGGTGACGGCGGCGGTTGTGCTGGGCATCGTCGTGCTGTATAATCTCGGCGTCATGAGCTATACGGAGCGGTACAGGGAGATGGCGACGCTGAAGGTGCTGGGATTCAAGGACCGGAGGATCGGCAGACTGCTGGTCAGTCAGAATCTCTGGCTGACAGTGCTCGGGATCCTGATCGGCCTTCCCGCGGGATGGGGGATTCTGAGATACCTGCTGGATGCGCTGGCCGGGGAATATAAGCTTCAGCTGGTGATCGGGCCGGTTACTTACCTGATCAGTATCCTGCTGACGACGGGGGTCTCCCTGCTGGTCGGACTCATGGTTTCGCGGAAGAACAGGCATATTGACATGGTCGCGGCCCTGAAAACAGAGGAGTAGAAAAGAATCCGCGGGCAGACAGCAGAAAAAGGAAAACAGAAAAAACAACGGCCGCCGGCATTCATGAGCCGACGGCCGTTTTCATTGGGTGCGCCCGGCGGCGCACGTTTCTAAAGGGTGAGAGTCCCGAACCCGCCCGGTAGTGGGAAGGGTATAGCCGAAGGCAAGGGTGTCCACCGCGAGGTG
>CACYWL010000005.1 GCA_902778055.1 uncultured Eubacteriales bacterium
GCCGTGCTGCGCCGGGTCGTCACCTTCTCCGCGTCCTTCTCGGTGCTTCCTGCGGTCGGCATTCTGCTGGGCGTCATCGCACTTTCCGGCGCCCTGGGCATTCCGTGGCCCTGGCTCCGGCTGAGCGTCATCGGCGCCCTGCATTATGAAACCCAGGTGGCCCAGGGCGCGGCGGAGCAGGTGGGCATCCATCTGTCCGGCAGCGAGATGACCCTTTCCGCCTTTGCGACCATCGCGCTGCTCATGTCCCTGTGCATCATGTGGGGCATGATTCTGAATCTTTTCCTGAATAAAAAATATACCTCCCGGCTGTCCCGCTCCGGCGGGGCGCAGGGCGGCGCTTCCTTCGGCGACGCGGCCATGACGGCGATGTTCGTCGGCCTGGTCAGCGCCTATCTGGGCTCCTATCTGGGCCAGTGGATTTCCGGAAACGGCCTCTTCACCTTCTCGGGAAATGTCATTCCCCTGCTGACAGCGCTGTGCGCCGGGGCGGTGATGGCGCTGTTGACGCTGATCGCGGAAAAGAAGCAGCTCAACCGTCTGGAGGATTTCTCCCTGGCCCTGTCCATGCTGGCGGGCATGGCCTGCGCGGCGCTGCTGCACCGGCTGTTCTGAGAAGGAGGCGTATAAAATGGATCGCAGTGAAATCATCGCAAAATATGAGCGGGATACCCACCGGCTGGGCCGGCTGGTCTCTCTGATCACCCTGGTGCTGCTGGTAGGCGCGCCCTTCCTGATCGGCAGCGTGCTCGGCGCCATGCCGGATCTGGGCGCCGTCGGCCGCGGCTTCCTCGCGGTGGGACTGATCTGGACGGTTTCCTCCGTGGTGGAGTTTCTGGTCTATACGCCGATGCTGGGCTCCGGAGGCAGCTATCTGGCCTTCATCACCGGCAACCTGATCAACATGAAGATTCCCTGCGCGGTCAACGCCCGGGATCTGGCCGGCGTCAAGGCGGGCACGAAGGAAAACGAAATCGTGTCCACCCTGTCCATCGCGGTTTCCTCCCTGGTGACGATTCTGGTGCTGGCCGTGGGCGTACTGCTTCTCCAGCCCCTGCAGCCCCTGCTGCAGAGCCCCGCGCTGCAGCCCGCCTTTGACAACGTCGTCCCGGCGCTCTTCGGCGCCATGGCGTACAAGTATTATCGGAAAAACATGGGGCTGGCGATCTGGCCGCTGCTGATGATGGCCGCGCTGTTCATCCTGGTTCCCTCCCTGCAGAGCCAGACCAGCATCCTGATCCTGCCCAGCGGAGCCCTGGCCATCGGTCTGGCCTGGCTGAAGTTCAGAAAGGAGCGCAAGGCATGACGCAAGGCATCAGTCCCGTTGTCATTGTTCTGCTCGGCCTGCTGGCCCTGGTGCTCATTCTCCTTGGCATTGCCGTTGTCCGGGCGCTGAAGCTCCCGCGGAAAAAGGCGGAATACCGGGCGCCGGCCGCCGATACCCGGGCGGAGCAGTATGCCGAAAAGCTGAGCCGAATGGTCGCCTTTGATACGGTCAGCATCCCGGAAACCAATCAGCGGAAAAAGTTTCTGCCCTTCCACGCGCTGCTGCAGGAGCTCTTTCCTCTCGTGTATGAAAAGCTGGAGAAGACGGAGATCGACGGCAATCTGCTGTTCTTCTGGAAGGGGAAATCCTCCGCCCGTCCCCTGGTGCTGATGAGCCATCAGGACGTGGTTCCGGCGGAGGGCGAGTGGAAATACCCTCCCTTCTCAGGGCAGATCTCGGAGGGAAAGGTCTGGGGCCGGGGCGCCTCGGACACGAAATGCAGCCTCATGGCCTTCTTCCAGGCCGCGGAGGAGCTGCTGCGGGAGGGCTTTGTCCCGGAGCAGGATGTCTATCTCTCCTCCTCCTGCACGGAGGAATGGGCCGGAGACGGCTGCGGAAAGCTGGTCGAGGAGCTTCGCCGCCGCGGCGTCCATCCCTTCTTGGTCTGCGATGAGGGCGGCGGCATCATCACGGATCCCGTCGGCGGCATTCACGGCAATTTCGCGATGGTGGGCGTGTTCGAAAAGGGAAAGGCGGATCTGCTGCTGAAGGCAAAATCCCAGGGCGGCCATGCCAGCGCTCCGGGAAAGCATACCCCGGTGGCCCGGCTGGCGGATTTCGTCTGGTCCTTTGAGCATCACAGCCCCTTCAAGCGCAAAATGGCGCCGGAGGTCCGGGCGCTCTTCGAGCAGCTGGCCCCTTATGCCCCCTTCTATATGCGCCTGCTGTTCGCCAATATGTGGCTGTTCAGGCCCCTGCTGATCCGGGTGCTGCCGATGATCAGCGCCCAGGCCGGCGCCATGCTTCAGACGACGATCGCCTTTACCCGCCTCTCCGGCTCCGATGCTTACAATGTCCTGCCCCAGGAGGCGACTCTCGGCGCCAATATGCGCTTCATCCCCCACGAGGGCATGAAAAAAAGCCTGCGCAAGGTGCGCAGGGCTGCGAAAAAGCATGATCTGGAGCTGGAGGTTTTCCACGGGGTCGAACCCTCCCGCAGCGTGGATATCCGCGGAGAGGGCTTCTCCCTCGTCCGTCAGGTGATCGGGGAGACCTTCCCCGGCCTGGAAACCTGCCCCTATGTCATGACCGGCGCCACCGATGCCCGGAACTATGAGCCCATCGCGGATCATGTGGTCCGTTTCGCCCCGGTGATTTACGGTCCCGAACAGATGAAGGGCATGCACGGGATGAATGAGAACATTGAGTACAACTGTCTCCCCGGCGCCGTGGATTTCTATCGGAATCTGATCGCGGCCAACGGTGCACCAAAAGCGGAATCCGAACCGGCCGCCGGTGCCGTTTGAGATCCGCCGTCCGCGCGCTGAATCCAATGGATTCCGGTCCGCGGGAGTGCTCTCCCTACCTTCCCGTTGATGAACTGACTTTTATCGCTCCCCCGTTCGCGAGGGAGCTTTTTTCTGCCCTTCCTGCAAAATTGCCTCCCCCGCAGGCCGTTCCGCTCAGCGTTTTCCGAGGGGCACATATTCCCTTCTGGGCTGAACCGCCCGGTACGACGGCCGGATGATCCGGTTTCCGTTGATCAGTTCCTCGATCCGGTGGGCGCTCCATCCGGCAATCCGCGCGATGGCAAAAATCGGCGTGAACAGCTCCTCCGGGATGCCCAGCATCTGATAGACAAATCCGCTGTAAAAGTCCACATTGGCGCAGACGCCCTTGTAGATCTTCCTTTGCCCGGTAATCAGGTTCACAGCGGCGCGCTCGACCGTCTCGTACAGATGGAATTCCTGCTCATTATTCTTTTCCTTGGCCAGATCCCGCACAAAGCCCCGGAAGATCTCCGCCCGGGGGTCTGATTTGGAGTAGATCGCGTGGCCGATTCCGTAGACCAGGCCTGTGCGGTCGAAGGCGTCCCCGGACAGAATCCGCTGCACGTAGGAGGTGATCTCCCCCTCGTCGGACCAGTCCCTGACGTGGCTTCTGATCTCCTCAAACATGTGCGTGACCTTGATGTTGGCCCCGCCGTGCTTGGGTCCCTTCAGGGAGCCCAGCGCGGAGGAGATGGCCGCGTAGGTGTCGGTTCCGGAGGAGGTCACGACATGCGTCGTAAAGCTGGAGTTGTTGCCGCCGCCGTGCTCCGCATGAAGCACGAGGGCCATGTCCAGCACCCGGGCCTCAACCTCCGTGTATTTCCCGTCCAGCCGCAGCATGTACAGGATGTTCTCCGCCGTGGAAAGCTCCGGCCTCGGGTCATGGATGAAGAAGCTCGCGCTGTCCCGGCGATAGTAGTCATACGCCTGATAGCTGTGAAGCGCCAGCTGCGGAAACATGGCGATCAGCTGGATGCACTGGCGCAGCACGTTCGGCAGGGACAGATCGTCCGGATTCCGGTCGTAGGAATACAGCGTCAGCACGCTCCGCGCCATGGAGTTCATGATGTTCGTGCTGGGGGCCTTCATGATGATGTCCCGCACAAAGGAGTTCGGAAGGCTGCGGTAGCTGCCCAGCAACTCCTGAAAGCCCTTCAGCTCCCCTTCGTCCGGCAGCGCCCCGAAAAGCAGCAGATAGGTGATCTCCTCAAAGCCGAATCGTTTTTCGCTGATCATCCCCCGGATCAGGTCCGGCAGCGGGTATCCCCGGTAAAACAGCTCGCCCTCCTTCGGCTTGCCCTCGGGCGTCTTGGCGTCGACCTCGCTGATCTCCGTCAGCCCGGTCAGAACGCCGTTTCCGTTCAGGTCCCGCAGTCCCCGGTTGACCTGGTATCGCTCATACAGTTCCTTGTCAATCTGACCGTTTCGCTCGAGAAGATCGGTCAGCTGAAGCAGCTCCGGCGTAATTTCGGCATAATCTCTTTTTTTCATCAGCTGATTTCCTCCTTGGTTCGCAGTCTTGATTTCCCGCGGCCGGACACCGGAAGGAAATGCTCCCGCCATCCGCGTGCCGCTTCTCGATTCTATCAGATTTGTATCCAGGATGCAAATTCGAGGCCGGAAACAAAGGGCGGAGCCCTGAATCAGGCTCCGCCCTTCCCCTGTTGCTTATTCTGTTCAGCCGATGCAGAAGCAGTTCCCGCTTCTCCTGTCAGTCTTCGAGCATCAGCTCGCCGTCTTCGGTTCCTTCTTCCTCCGCCGGAGCGATCTCCATCGGCTCTCCGAAGTAGCTCTGCAGGATGGCCTGGCTCCAGGTCACATGCCCTGTGACGTGGTAATTCTGCAGCTCGCTGGTGTAGAAGTCAAAGTAAATGTTGGAGTAAATCGGAATGGCGGGCAGCACCTCGTTGTATCTTTCCTGGAAGCTGATCCACTTCGAGACGTAGTCGTAGACGTCCTTCGGATCCGTCTGCCGCATGTTCACCGCCCGATAATACAGATCCTCGTCATCGGAGTAGGTGTTGTTCCAGATCAGGTGATTCGCGGTCTTGTCCGCGGAATAGGTGATTCCTGCTCCAGGTTTTCCGCCCGCATGATAATCAGCTCTTTGAATCTCGTCTTCATGTCAGGGGATAAAAGTGACTCCTCACACATGTTGATCCATCGCTGCGTTTTGCCGAGCATCGCCCGGATCATTGCCTCCGCCGCGTGCTGATTGATACCGATGGTATTCGCAAATGCCAGAAAATGCTTTTTTCGCAGTTTTGATTTCTTCCCGTTCATCTGCAGTGCAAACTGTTCCCGATCCTCAGGCATAATGACATTGACCGGGAGCAGATCGTATGCCGGTGAAAGGATGTATTTCCCGCTGGCAGGGGCCGTTTCAATCATGGAAAAATTTTTCAGATGCATGTCCGAATTACCCGTCAGGAAGCAGAACACAAGCCGTAGATACAGCTCTGATAAATCCAGCCCCGGACTGCTTGAATACTGACTGATGACCTTTGCGCACTGCTCATAGGATCCCTTGTATTTGTCCGCTGTCATGCGTAGACTCAGCTGACAGAAATCTTCCATGGCAAAAATCCCCGGTGTTTGCCCTGAGAGATCCCTGTCAATTCTTTTGGTAATATACGCATAGGTTCCGTTCAATTCCATCAGCGCATGAGGAACAACGGTCAGGCCGCTGCTCTCAGCCATCAGCATCACAAGATGCTCCGATTCCGGCAGCATTTCAAATTCCTGCACCTGGGGTTTCAGAATGTATCCGTTGGGATAATCCACCAGGGTCAGCCTGCTTTTCTCTTCTCTGGACAGATGCAGAGATAGCTTTTTTTGAACACCTGGAACGGTGTATCCGCTTTTTACATTTTTTTCTGCAAGGAGCTGAAGCGTTTCATCGTTCAGTTCCAGATCCGGCAGTTCTTCAGTTCCGAAAAACCGCTGGATACAGGCGATATGCCAGCCTGAACGGCATTGCGAAGAACGGATGGGTTTTCCGCAGCATAAGCAGTTCATGCCTCCACCCCCTGTATTGTAACGCAGCCAATGCAATCTCTGCATGCTGTCAGCAGCAAGCCAAACCGATCATTGGGATCAATTTTCCAGTTTCTGCAGGCCAGATTCAGCAGCCACCCTTCAGGGATCAGCCCATCAAAGAATGGAAAGAGTGTATGAGATCTGTAAACTGCAGACCGCAAAGGCAGTGTAAGAGAAACGGAGCAGGCATCTTTTCGGCTCAGGTACGCTTCATCGTATTGAAACAGATAACCTTCGTCCGTCTCCTGAATTACCCCCGCAAATACACTTCGTACGAAAACCTTTCCTTCCCTGAGAACGCTCATTCTTCCTCTTCTCCTGTTTTTCTTTCCATCTCCCCTGGAACTGCTTCCATGCCGAACATAGCCAGTGCCTGGTTCACTTTATCGAGACGCACACTGGGTTTCCCCCGTTCCAGTTCATGGACAAAACGAAGACCCAAACCTGACCGCATGGCAAACTCTTCCTGCGTCAGCCCAGCTTCCTTCCTCTTTCTCCGGATAAACATTCCGATCGGATTCTCCATATGCGCAC
Source organism: uncultured Eubacteriales bacterium (assembly GCA_902778055.1). Lineage (GTDB taxonomy): Bacteria > Bacillota > Clostridia > Christensenellales > Aristaeellaceae > Aristaeella. Next base: position 6,391 of record CACYWL010000005.1, read on the forward strand.
CTCCCTGCATTTCCGGGTATTCGTTCCGGAATTGCGGCTTTCTGCTGACATGCAGGACATCCAGCAGCTTCCTGCCAAAGCTTTCATTTCTATTATATTCCCGATCGGGAAGAAACTCAAGAAATCCGATCGGGATGTTATTTGAGGATTAGTGTCCAAATCTTCCCGATCGGGAAGATTTGCCGATCCCTTTTTCATTCAATCTTCAGATAAGCAGCAGTCAGCACCTGGTATAATCGCAAATTAATCCCGCTTATTTTTCCGAACTGACTGTTTTCCTTCTCCCGTTTTCCTGATATCATACTCCCATCGGCGGAAGGAACCGCCGGAGAGGCGTGAAAAGCCGCGGCTGCCCAAGCCGGGCCCTGAGGCCGGACTCTCGGAGTACGCGCGGCGGAACTGAGGAACAGGAGGTTTATGATTATGAAGAAAAAGACGCTGATCATTCTCGCCGGAGTGGTCATTGTGGCCCTGCTCATCGCCACGACCTGCACCGCCACCGTGGAAACGGGATATACCGGCATCGTAACCACCTTCGGCAAGGTTGAGGACATCACCATGGAGGCCGGCCTGCATTTCAAGAGCCCCTTCCAGCAGATCGTGGTCATGGATAACCGGGAGCAGAAATCCACCTTCACGACGGAGGCCTTCTCCAGCGATATCCAGCAGGTGAACATCACCGGCTCCATCAACTACGCGATCAACAAGTCCACCGCCATGAACCTTTTCAAGGAAGTGGGCACGGATTATTTCAACAAGCTGGTCTATCCCCGGATGCTGGAGATCACCAAGGGCGTTTTCAGCAAGTACACTGCGGAAAACCTGGTGGCCAACCGGCAGACGCTGAGCGAGTCCATCCGGGACGGGCTGTACTCCGAGCTGGAGTCCTACGGCATCAACGTCATCAGCCTGAGCATCGAGAACATTGACTTCACCGATGCCTTCACCGACGCGGTCGAGGCCAAGCAGGTGGCTGCCCAGAAAAAGCTGCAGGCCGAAATCGAGCAGAGCCAGATGACCATGGAAACCCAGCAGCAGGCCGAGCGGCAGCGGATCAACGCCGAGGCCGCGGCCAATGTCGCGAAGATCAACGCGGACGCCGATGCCTACGCGGTCAAGGTCCGCAGCGAGGCGGAATCCGAGGCCAACAAGCTGATCGCCGAATCCCTGACGGAGAACCTGCTGCGGCAGAACGAGATCAAGGCCTGGGACGGCAAGCTGCCCACCTACATGGGCGGCGGAAACGGATCCACGATCCCGATCCTGCGCATGGAGGAAAACGGCGCCGCGGAAACTGCCGCCGCGCAATAATTCCCGGCGTTAAAAGAAAGAACGCATCAGCGACAAGCAGGATTGCCGAGGTCGGTATCAAAACCGGCCCCGGCTTTTTTTGTCGGCACACCATTGAAGTGCAGCTTCGAAGCAAAAAATGGGTGTAAAAAACCATCGAAATAGGGTAAAATGGTTCCGGAAAAGCCAACACAGCGAGGTGCCGCATATGCAGTATCGGATGGATCTGAGTCAGTACAAGGCCGGTTCCCTTTTCGACCTTGGTCCCGATTTCTCGGGAAGCTCCCCTGCGGACGGGCGGATCAGCTTCAACAATTACTATATGGAGAAGGATGGAAAGCCCTTCTATCCAGTCTCCGGGGAGTTTCACTACAGCCGGATGGACGCCGCCCGCTGGGAGGACGAGCTGATCAAGATGCGCCTGGGCGGGATCAACATCGTCTCGACCTACCTCTTCTGGAACCATATCGAGGAGGAGGAGGGCGTCTTCGACTTCTCCGGCCGGCGGGATCTGCGCCGTTTCGTCTCCCTGTGCGCGAAGCACGGGATGTACGTGATCCTGCGGGTCGGTCCCTTTGACCACGGCGAGGTCCGCAACGGCGGCCTGCCGGACTGGCTGTACGGAAAACCCTTCGTCGTCCGCACGACGGATGTGGGCTTCCTGCGGTATGTGCGCCGCCTGTATGAGAGAATCGGGGAGCAGGTCCGCGGCCTCTTCTATCGGGACGGCGGGCCGGTCATCGCCGTCCAGCTGGACAATGAGTACATGCACTCCTCCGCCATGTGGGAGATCACGACCGGGATCTCGAACGAGTGGATCAACAAGGGCGACGAGGGGGAGAAATACATCCTCGCCCTGCGGGAGATCGCGCTGGAAAGCGGCCTGACGCCGGCGTTCTTTACCGGAACGGCCTGGGGCGGAGCCGCGTATTCGCCCCGCGTGCTGCCCCTGTGGGGCGGCTATGCCTACCGGCCCTGGATCTTCTATTCCCACCGGGGAGAGCATCCCGCGACGGAGGAATACATTTACGAGGATTATCATCATGCGGATGCCGACTGGGCGGATGACTTCGACCCGCCCTATCCGCCGCAGGACCGCCCCTATGCCTGCTGCGAAATGGGCGCGGGCATGATGTGCTGCTATTATTACCGCTTCATCTATCCCTACCGCAGCGTGGACGCGCTGGCGAACATCAAGCTGGCCTCGGGCTGCAACTTCCTGGGCTATTACATGTTCCACGGCGGAACCAACCCGCTCGGAAAGCACGGCGCCTATCTCAACGAAGCCCAGGTGCCGAAGCTCTCCTATGATTATCAGGCGGCGCTGGGCGAGTTCGGCCAGGTCCGGGAGTCCTACAGCCGCCTGAAGAGCCTCCATTTCCTGACCCGCTTCCTCGGAGACCGGCTGGCCCCGATGGAGACGGTGCTGCCCGAGGGCGCCTCGTCCGTGGATCCCCGGGATACCGAGACGCTCCGCTTCGCGGTCCGCACCGACGGAAGCTCCGGCTTCCTCTTCGTCAACAATTTCCAGGATCATTTGAATCTCCCCGCCCGGGTCCATGACCGGGTGCGGATCGAGACCGCCGGGGATGCCTTTGATTTTGATATCTCCCTCGCGCCGGAGGAGAACGCGGTCCTGCCCTTCCGGCTGGATCTGGACGGCATCCTGCTTCTGCAGGCCTCCGCGCAGCCGGTGCTGCGCACGGAGGCGGGCGGCCGGATCACCTGGGTGTTCCTGGAGCCCGACGGCATGGAGGCGGATTTCCGTTTCGAAACCGGCGCGGAGATTCTCGGGGATGCGGGCCCGCTGCGCGGGGCGGATTTCCGGCGTTTCACCGTCCGCTGGGAGGGCCGGGAAATCGATGTGCTCCTGCTCAGCCGGGAGATGTCGAACCGCCTGTTCCTGCTGCGGGACGGCAGCCTGGTCTTCACGGAGGCCGCCCTGCTGGAGGATGAGCGCGGCGGCCTGCGGCTGGAGACGACGGAGCCGGAAAACACCCTGCTTTGCTGGCCGCCGGAGCGCCTGGGTGTCTCCGGAAGGCTGCGCCGCCTGCCGGATCAGGGTCCGCTGGGCGCCTGGCGGGCGGAAACCGGGGAGGTTTCCCTGCCCCTGTCCGTCCATCCCTCCGCGCGGCATAAATACATCTTCTCCCTGCCGGAGTGGCCGGACACCCTGAAGGATGTCCGCCTCCGGATCCGTTACCGGGGCGATATCGGCATGCTGTTCCTGGGCGGACAGATGATCAGCGACAACTTCTGCAACGGGGATGTCTGGGAGATCGGCCTCCGGGAGCATCGGGAGGCGCTGAAGGCGGAGAGCCCGGTGCTGACCGTCGCCCCCGTCCGGAAGGGAGCCGTGGTCACCGCGGAAACCGCCATGGCCGCTCGCAGCGAGGAAAGCCTTTGCGAAATCGGCGATCTGGAATCCGCAGAGCTTCAGCCGGTCTACGAGCTGGAGCTGTAAGAAATAAACAGGAGGGGCACACGCCCGAAGGAGCAGAAAATGGAAAGAGCTTCTGTCTATGAGCAAAATGTCGTCATCCCGACCTACCGGACGGGGCCGTTCGAAAAGAACCCGCTTTTTATTGAAAAACGGGCCTATCAGGGATCCACGGGCAAGGTCTATCCCGTGCCGATCTGCGAGAGCATCGGCGAGGAGAAGGAGGATGTTTCCTACCGGGCCGTCATCCTGGAGAATGAGTATCTGTATGTCATGGTCCTGCCGGAACTGGGCGGCCGGATTCAGCGGGCGCTGGACAAGACCAACAACTATGATTTTATCTATTACAACCGGGTGATCAAGCCCGCGCTGGTGGGGCTGGCCGGGCCCTGGATCTCCGGGGGCATTGAGTTCAACTGGCCGCAGCATCACCGTCCCTCCACCTTCATGCCCGTGGATTATACCCTCTCGCAGAATCCGGACGGCTCCGCCTCGGTGACCCTGGGTGAGACGGACCGGATCCACGGCACCAAAGGGAACACGGTCATTACCCTTTATCCCGGCCGGGCGTATATCGAAATCCGGGGCCGGCTCTTCAACCCCACCGATTATCCCCAGACCTTCCTCTGGTGGGCGAATCCGGCGGTCTCCGTCAATGACAGCACCTTCTCCGTCTTCCCGCCGGATGTCAATGCCGTCATGGATCACGGAAAGCGGGCGGTTTCCACCTTCCCGATCGCGACCGGGGAGTATTACAAGGCGGATTATTCCGCCGGGGTGGACATCTCCCGGTATAAGAATATCCGGGTGCCTACCTCCTACATGGCCGCCCATTCCGATTTCGATTTCGTGGGCAACTTTGACGAGGGCCGGGACGCGGGCCTCCTGCATGTCGCGGATCATCACATCAGCCCCGGCAAGAAGCAGTGGACCTGGGGCTGCGGGGACTTCGGAAAGACCTGGGACCGGAATCTGACCGACGAGGACGGCCCGTACATCGAGCTGATGACCGGCGTGTTCTGCGACAATCAGCCAGACTTCGCCTGGCTCCGCCCCCAGGAGGAGAAGACCTTCGTCCAGTATTTCATGCCTTATAAATCCGTCGGCCGGGTCAGCAACGCGACCCGGGACGTCGTGCTCGGCATCGCGTATGTGGACGCGGACGGAAAGCCCGTGGAGGCGGATCCCTTCGGGGCCGGAGCTTCCGCGGAAAGCCGCGCCGCGGCCGCCCGCGTCACGGTGTATGCCACCGGGGAATACCGGAATGCCTCCGTGGTACTCTGGTCCGGCGAGAAGGAAGTCTACCGCCGTACCGTGGATCTGAGTCCCCTCGCCGCCTTCACGGATACCGTGGAGGGCCTGCGGGACTATCGGGCGGCGGTGCTGGATGAAAGCGGCCGCGTCCTGTGCGAATACACCGAATATGTGAAGCAGAACCAGCCCATTCCGGAGCCCGCCGAGGCGCTCCGTTCCCCGCAGGAGCTCCGGAGCCTGGAGGAGCTGTATCTGGCCGGTCAGCATCTGGAGCAGTACCGCCACGCAACCTTCCTGCCGGAGGATTATTACCGGGAGGGGCTCCGCCGGGATCCCACCGATATCCGGCTGAACAACGCGCTCGGTCTCTATCTTCTCCGGAATGGGCAGGCGGAGGAGAGTGTGGACTGCTTCCGCGCGGCGATCCGGAAGCAGACCTGGCGCAATCCGAATCCCTGGGCCGGGGAGGCTTATTTCAACATGGGTCTGGCCCTGGAGGAGCTGGAAAGGCTCCCCGAGGCCTATGACGCCTTCTTCAAGGCCGTCTGGAGCGGCGAGACGGCCGGGGCCGCCTTCTTCCATCTCTCCTGCCTCTGCGTGCGCCGGGGAGATCTCCCGCAGGCGCTGCGCTTCGCGGAGGAAAGCCTCCTGCGCGGCTGGCACAACATGAGGGCACGGAGCCTGAAGGCCTCCATCCTGGCCCATCTGTGCCCGGAAAGCCCGGTATACCAGAACTTCCTGGACGAAAGCCTGGCCATCGATCCCCTGTATCTGTCCCTGCTCTGCCGGAACGTGGATCAGGCCGCCTTTGACCGGGCGACCGGCGGGCGGATCGAGGAATATCTGTCCGTCGCCTATGATTTCTTCCGCTTCGGCTTCTGGCAGGATGCCGCGGACCTTCTGGACCGCTGCCCCGCGGAAAGCCCCCTGAAATATTATGCCCGGGCCTTCGCGGAGGGCCGGCTGAACCGCCCTGAGGCCGCAAAGGCCTTTGCGGAAAAGGCGGAGACCCTGTCCACGGATCTGTGCTTCCCGAATAAGCCCGAGGAAAGGCGGATTCTGGAATACGCCGTTTCCCTGCTGCCCGCCGCGCCGAAAGCCCATTATTACCTCGGCTGCCTGCTCTATGACCGCCGGCAGTATGCCGCCGCCGTCAGCCACTGGCAGGCCGCGGCCATGCAGCTTCCCACCCTGGCCCCGGCGCACCGGAATCTGTCCATCGCGTATTTCAACCACGGCGACCGCGCCCTGGCCGAAGGAGAGATCTCCGAGGCATGCCGTCTGGAGCCCGGAAACAGCCGTTTCCTGCTCGAGCGGGAGCAGCTGCTCCGTCGCCTCGGCCGGCCCGTGAAGGAGCGTTTGGCCATGCTGGATGCCCGCAGAGAGCTGCTTCCGGATCGGTATGCCCTGATGCTCGCCTATGTGTCCCTGCTCAATCAGGATGGGCAGCATGAGCGGGCTCTGGATCTGCTGACCCATTACACCTTCCATGTCTGGGAAGGCGGCGAGGGCAAGGTGGCGGATGAATACAAGGCCGCGCTCTTCGCCCTGGCGGACCAGGCCCTGGCCGAGGGCCGGCCGGAGGACGCCGCCGCCTTCGCGGAGCGCACCCTCTCCTATCCCGAAAACCTCGGCGAGGGCAAGCTGGACAACGTGCCGGACAACCGCGCCTGGTATGTGATGGGCTGTGCCTTCCGGCAGAAGGGCGACGAAGTCCGGGCCCGGGAATGCTTCGAGAAGGCGTCCGCCGGCTCCCAGGTGCCCGAGCCCGTGCGCTATTACAATGATCAGCCTTCCGATTATATCTATTATCAGGGCCTGGCCTGGGCCGCCCTGGGCGAGCCGGAGAAGGCAAAGAAATCCTTCCATCAGCTGATCATCTTCGGGGAGCAGCATCTTTTCGACCGCGTCGGCTATGACTTCTTCGCGGTCTCCATGCCGGAGCTGGAGGTCTATCAGGATGATATCCAGCAGCGCAGCGATGATTACTGCCGCCGTCTGATCGATCTGGGCCGCCGGGGCCAGGAGGCCATGGCGGGCATCTGAGAAAAAAGGAAGACGGCCGACCTCCGGGCCGGCCGTCGGGAAGCATAAGGAAGGGCTCCGGTACGCCTGTATCGGAGCCCGTTTTTGAGTTATTCGGTTTTGACCTCAGTTGGTTTGGCTTTATTCCGCTGCATGGATAGGCAATCGTCTGGGCCTGCACCCCTGTAAGGGCAACATGGGAAACTGCTGGCAGGAAACAAAGCAGCGCGCCCGGCAGGAAGCAATGAGCGTCCTGCCCGGAGATCACCATATCCGCTGAATCCTTACAGAATGGGAAGGGCGCGTCCTGTGGTTTTCAGTGCCTCCCCGTCCAGCTTCCCGCCGTCGAGAACCAGCCTTCCGTTGATGATCACCTTCTCAATCCCGAAGGACTTTTCCTGATCCGGCTGGGCCTTCCGGATCTCCTCCTCGTTGAAAACGGTCAGATCCGCAAAGTACCCTTCCTTCAGGTATCCCCGGTCCTTCAGCATGTATCGGTCGGCAATGGCGCCGGTCATCCTCCGGATGGTTTTGGGCATCGTGTCGCCCGTTCCCTTCAGGGAATCCTGCAGGAATTTGGGATAGCAGTCGTAGATCGCCGGATTCTGCACGCCGTGCTCCTCAACCCAGGCGTCCGTGATAAACAGGCAGTGCTCATTCTTCTCAAATTCGGAGATGATCTCCGGTGTGGAATAGGGGCCCATGTTGACCCGACCCTTGAAATCGCTGATCTCGCACAGCTTCAGATACGCGTCCAGGTCGCTGGTCTTTTCCTCAACGGCGATGTCGTGCACGCTCTTTCCCTCGTATTTCTCGTATCCGGGGCCGATGTACGCGATCTGGATGTCCGGAAAGTCGAATCCGAGCAGCAGCGCCGTCGCCCGAACCAGTACCGCCAGCTTCAGCCGGGTGAGCGGTTTCTTCTTCTCCTCCGGCGTCAGCGCCTGATACCAGGCCGGCAGAATCACCGTAATGACGGATACGCCCAGGGTTTCGTTGTAGATGTCAAACATGACGTCCACGCCCTCCGCCCGCATCTGATCCATCATGCGGAGCAGCTCCTCCTTGGCCCCAAGGGATCTCCGGCCGACGAAAATCGCGTGGGAGTACTGCAGCTTCATCTTCCTCCCTTTCGTGATCTCAGCCAGCTCGTCGAACGCGCGCAGCAGATGGGATCTGCCCAGCAGCTGGGGATAGGCCATGGAAACCTTCGATTCCGCCCGGGGATGAACGGTCAGCGGCTTGTTGTATTTTTCGCACAGCGCCGCGACCTTTTTCAGCTCCTCAACGTCCGCGTAAAGTCCCGGCTCATACATCAGCCCCAGGGAGATCCCGGCCGCGCCCTGCTGCAGGGCCTTTTCCAGGATGTCCAGCATGCGCCGTTCCTCCTCGGGGGTCAGCTTCCGGTTCTCGTTCCCGCCGGCCGCCGCGCGGGCGGAACAGTGCCCGACCAGCACCGCCATGTTGCAGGGCATCTGCCGGTCCGTCGCCCGGAAGTACTCCTCCGGCATGCCGTACCTTCCCCGCGTGTCCTCGAAGCTGAACAGCCCTCCGCCCAGCTTGTCCTCATAGGGACAGTCCTTCTCAAAACCGATCTCGGAGATCCCACAGTTACCGGTGATAAAGGTTGTGATTCCCTGATGCAGGAAGGGGCTGAAGTAAGGCAGCGGATCCTTCTTGATCGCGAACCAGTCATTGTGGGAATGCCCGTCGATAAAGCCAGAGGATACGGAAAGCCCCTTCAGGTCCATCACGCAGTCGGCATCCTCTTCAACCTTCGGCGCAACCCGAACGATCCGATCCTCCTCGATCAGGATATCCCCCGCAAAAGGCTCCGCGCCCGTTCCGTCGTAAATCTTCGCGTTCTTCAGCAGCGTTCTCATATCACTCTTCTCCTCGTTTTCTCTTTTTTCGTCTCCGGCCCTTTGCCCCGTCGGAAGCTTTTCTTTTCCCGGCCAGGTCCCCCGGCGGAAATATCCTCCCGGTTTTCGAATGAATACCCGCCCGGAGCAAAGAAAGGGAGCCGGCCGAAGCCGGCTCCATGGATTCCGTTCAGCTCTTACCTGTTGTTTCTCCGTTTCCTGCTAATCATCAGCACGCCCGCCAGCATCATCAGCGCCAGTCCGGACACCGTGAAGACCAGCGTGCCTCTTCCGCCCGTGGCGGGAAGCTCGACACCCGGAGCGTAAGTGTTGGTAAATGTAACGGTTTCCCCTGTGCTTGTAGCTTTTGCTTTACCTATCGTCCCGTTTGCAGGTTCCTCGTTATTAACCTTCACGGTTCCGCTCCATATGTACCCTGCAACACTATAGCCTTCTTCCGTGAATATTACTTCCGTGTCCGTCGGAAGTCCGGAAATCGTCCAGGTATAAATGGGATTTTCTTCCTCTGATACAGCAGCTGAATATGTAATAGTGAGATCATCCACACTGACCACAGATTCGTCCCCGACCTTCAAAATCACACTCTTCATATGTGTATCCTCGGTCTCTGTCGAATCATCCGAAGCAGGGACATCTGCTGGAGCGTTCGGATCAGCCCAGCTTGCAACAATCTGGAATCCTTCAGGCAGGGTTTCCGTCGGAAGACCAATGAAAGCTTTAGTCACTGATATTTTCCCAAAAGGCACCTTATTCGATACTTTCAATGTGGCAGGATCGCTTTTCTTAGCCTGCACTGCCTTTTTCCCTGCATAATCAGCAGTTCCGCTATATGTTACTGTCCATGCATTATCTCCGGAGACAGGAATCGTCTGAATATGATCGTCCGCATCCAGATAGCCTTTCTCCTCGATGAAATAGTAGCATTCATAGATCTGTTCGTCGGACCCATCAGTATCCTGAACGGAATGCTTCATAAGCAGGTTAGTTATCTCCAGCGTTGGCCAATTCTCCTGATCTTTTGCCAGGAGGATATACTTTTCTCCTGTAGTACTGTCCGTATAGATCTTATTTGACAGATTATATTTTTCGGGATGCTCGTAAAGTTCTGAAAGAACAGAATCAGGATCGATTGTATTATTGGAGGCTCTCCTCAGTTTCAGCAGGACAGCTTTAGCACCTATATCTCCATCTATCCATTCTTTTTCAACTTTGATAGACCCCTTCGGCATAATCCTGTTTTGTATAACAGCTTCATGGTCCTTGTAATGTAAACTTGTACGCGCAAATTCCTCATCCCAGATTTCTTCCAGTTTATACTTTGCATTTGCGATTTGTTCACGCGTTGCGCCTACTTCTTGTCCAACGTTTTCCGTAATGCTTTCCAGATCCTCAAAACACTCGCTCCAATGATCCTTGTAGAGTGTTTTCCTTGCTCCTACATGCCAGGAAGTCTGATTATCAAAACTCACGTAAAGAATCACCGTGATTGAGATCTGATTCATCAAATCCTCATAGTCAGCCATTTCTGCTGCAGAGATGTCGTTACCGTTTTCATCCTTCCATTCTTTTTTCACGGGCAGCTTCTTAGGCCGGTTTTCCCAGTTAGTTCTGGTTTTTCCATTTGTGATTTCCGGGTTCTGCAGCAGTTTCCACCATTCATCTGTAACATCTTCGGGATTCTCCCAATCTACACTGCCGTCGTAAACTCTAAGCTCATCGAAATGATATATATAATGCACCAGTTGTCCATTATAGTATCCATATTCCGGCAAATTACCAGCACCGCCAGCCTGACCGGACCCGGTATTCTCGCGGAACCCCCATTCCCAGTCACCAATATAGTTCAAATCAAGGGTTCGGGATTCAGGAATTATGTTATTGGAAAGATGCTTCGTTGGGAATGCATGTCCGCTTGTTCTCTCCTCCCACACAATAATCTCATCATCTGTCGCTTTCTGATCGGTTCTGATCGCCTGGTTTCCTGATAATGGGTAAATATCATAAAGCAGTTCAATTTTCAGCTTCATCATTTTTCTGTTCTCATCAGCATTGGTTGTAAAGCCATCAAGCTGACCAAGATAGAACTGTCCGCCCTGATCCTTGAACTCTACCCATTTTTTGTGCATGACTATCTGCATACCGGTCAGTGTCGCAGTATTCATAATGTACAGCGTACCGCCCGCGGAAACTTTTACCTGAGTTCCATCAGAAGCCCCAACAAAGCTATCATTCTGGGACACATCCAGGCTGCTTGCAAGCAGTTCAGCCGAATATCTTCTCTCGTACCCGGCAAACGTGTCCGTTTCTATTACATAAAATTTGGGATCAGGCTCCTGAGCAGTGATGTACTCAGATACATCAAATCCAACGTTCTGACCTGGATCAATTTCCTTTGTTCCGACCTTCACAGTCTCCCCGCTCTCAGCATATTTATAGAGGTCGACTGTAACCTTCTGGGTCACACCGGGCACAGGATTACCATAGGCATCGTACCAAGTTTTATGAACGAACACCTTTCCGTTGTCCTGCGTATTCTTGATCGTAAAACCGGTAGTCCTGTCGCCGGCAATAATAACTGTCCAGATTTCATCTGCTCCATTCTCACCGGTCTTCAGAGAAGTCTGCATGCCATTCCCCACCGGGGTGCCTGTGCCGTCGAGTTCCTTGACCGTGTAGTTGATCTCCTCGCCATTCTCATCGTATTTCGGAACGCCGGTGAAAGTGAAGTCTGTTTTCCCGGCCTCGTTTTTCAGAACAGCAGTATACGGAATCTGCTGATCAGAATCTGCGGCCTTGACGGTCACTGCCGTGTCGCCGACGTATAGGCCAACATTAACGTTTATGCCTTCCGGCCATGTTTGATCGCCATTCCTTGCCCATTCTTTTGTAACAGAGACGTCTGTCAGTGTCATTTCGTTTGTAAATGTCGCCTGAGCCTCTTTATCAGCTGCGGTGGTATCTCCAGATGTCACAGTCACAGTGACTTGATTGTGTTCTTTGTCTATGCCGTTGGCCTTGCCGCCGGTTATATCAGCAAGCACAAGTCCGTTCTTCTCAACCTCTGTAATGGTATAATCACCAGGCACGAGATCTGTCAATAGAGCTGCGGCTGCTGTTGTCGATGCAGCACTCTGCCACTCACTGTCAGTTGGCGGTGTAGCCTTATCAATGACTTTGTAAGAAGAAGCGGCGCCATTGTTCACCGTAATCTGAACATACTTGCTTACGGCGGGAACGATTCCCGCTGTGCTCTCTACCTTGAAAACATAATTCTTGTCCACCAAAGAGTATTGATCCGATGTCGGAGCCTTGCTGTTCACAGTTACGGTTTTTGTCAGCTTCAGAGCTCCCAGAGGAGTATTATCAACATATACAGTGTATCCTGGCTGACTGCTGGAAGTCACAGTTGAACCAGCATTGCCGTCATTCCAGTTGGTTTCAGTGTAAGCAGTTCCGTTCCATTTATTCTGGCTGAAATACTGCCACTTGACGACTACGCTTGAAGAAGTATCAACATTCAGGACTATCGGAGACTCCGTCGCCATATAATGCTCCGGAGCTTTGGTCTCAACCAGTACATACATCCCGCGGGCCAGTTTTCCTTCATAGAATCGTCCGTCCTTGCTGCCATCGGAAAGCATGGTATTGTTGTCGTCCTTGAAGTACGAACCAGCAGCCGAATCAAGATCGTTTTTGCTCAGAGGCGTCCTGCTTCCCTCGCCCTTCACATATTCTTCAAGGGTATAGAGCTGGAATTCTGCTCCTCCCAGGTAAGTGCTTTCATTGGTACTGTTATTTTTGTATCTCTTCCGAAGAACCACTGTTTCAGACTCTGGCAGGTTCAAAACATTCAGGGTCAGGCCATTGACTGACAGAAGCTCATTTCCGATTGTAATCGTTGCGGTCAGCGTCTGATCAACATTGGCCCGCTTGGTGTCGGCAATCACGATTTTAATCGGTGCTTCGAGGGAAACATATCCATCCGGCGCGGATTCTTCCTTCAGGAAATAGGTATCTTCTGCAAGCCCCGTGATTTGAACCTGTCCGTTCTCATCGGTCGTCAGCTCTTCATAACCAGACATGGGAACGGGAAGCATATAGTCAAAGAAAGAACGGTGCAGAGAGAAAACGGCTCCGGGCAACGTCTCTCCTGCCTTATTCTTTTTAACAAGGACAATATCCGCTTTGAACGGAAGGTTAATGATTCTGTCCAAGTCTTCCGATTCATCAACACCGCTTGCCTGATCATAAGCATACATCTTGGAATTATGCGGAGCAATTTTCAGACAATACCATCTGGAATCTGCGATGTATCCTGCAGGTGTATTTGTTTCCTTGAGGTAATATGTACCAAGCGACAGTTTATCAACCGTAACAACACCGTTGTTGTCCGAAGTGTAAATTGCTTGTGAACCGTCAGTTTTTGTTGCAATACCGCCATTTATGTTCTGGTAAACACTGAACTCAGCCCCGGGAACTGCCTTCTGTTTATCATCGATCTTAGAGAAAACAATCTGTCCGTTATCAGGCGTATTCTCCACATACACATTTACTGTTGTAACAACCGTATCGCCGATTTTTTCCGTTGCCTCTGTCTGGGACTGGCTAACGATATAGTCCTCATATCCGTCGGCATCCTTTCTGTTGTCGAAATGGACGCTATGGTCGCCGCCGGGATACCCGATCCACTCCTCGCGTACGGAATAGACAACTTCTTCGCCATCCACGTAACCCGGAAGATCGTTCCATGTATATGTCCATCCGGTAATAGTTACGGGATTTGCATTGGCTGCTGAGTTTTCTGTATAGCCCAGAACCACCTGCTTTCCCTGTACGGGAATATTATTGCGAAGCAGCTGCATAGTTACAGGTGTGTTGGAAGAATCCGTCCAGTTCTTCGTCACCGTAATCTGTTTTCTGTCTGGAGTGTTGATGACATAAACAATAGACGGGTCGTTTCCATCTACCCTGACGAGTGCGTTGTCGCCTGAAACCTCTGCACTGATATCATTCCGGATAGTAACAACACCTTGGCCATTAACATCGGCTGTGCCGCTAATCGTGGAAAGAGCAGAATATCCTTCATGCTCTCTCTCTTTCAGACTGAAGGTATAAGTTCCGGCAGTATTTGGGAATTCAATCTCAATCTGGCCGTTGTCGTCAGATTGCTTGGTATCTTTTTCCAGTAAGGAGCCATCTTCCCTTCTGACCTCATAATCAAAGTATACCCTATCCAGTCCATGAAGCGTTGTCCCATCCTGCTTCAGAATGGTCATTACAAAAGGCTTCATGTACATATTGGTGAACGCCACGGTTTGGAAAGTAGGATATGTAGCTCTGTCCGGATAAGAGTATGCCTGTTCCACTTCAGCAGTAGCACTATTCCCGCTGGTATTGCTCTGAGGCGTATTGGTGATTTGATAGGATATGTTTGTTTTGTAAGTTGTTCCTTCAATCGTGGCTGTATAATTCTGTTCCTGAACCGTGTAGGCCGTCAGCGGGATCAGCTTTGTCAGCTCCCAGATATACTCGTTTTTCTCACTGTCAAAGTGAGTTATGACATCATTGTATGGATTCTGACCCAGCGTAAGTGTATAGTCCGCAGGGCTGTTTCCGTTTTTCGTAACAAGAATCTGGTAGCCTTCTTTGGCAGCTTCAACAACATTCGTAGCGCCTACAAATGTTTTCTTTACAACCAGCTTCGCATATTTCGGAATCAGGGCTCCGTCGATATGCCACTGGTTTTCCTGATCCTTCAGCACATACCACTTAATCTCGAAATAGTCAGAAGTAAGCATACTTTGAGGAACCTGAACGCCGCTGACTGTTATTGTATGCCTTGAAGCATTCCACTGGCGGATCATCGAAAAGATCGTACTGTCGCTCGGGAAGTTCTCAACGCCAATGATCACATTTGCGTATCGTGAATCAGGATTCTGAGTATTCCCGTAACTATTTCCGCTGTAAGAAAGGCCCGAATGGCCCGCCCGAAGATCACGGTCAATTGTCGCAATCGTGTTCATATCCTTGACACTGCCGTTTCCGAAGAAGTCATGCCGGCTGCCCGTTGTATTATTGTTTGTGGCAAAAGATCCGGTTCCGGAAAGCAACAGTCTGGAAGTGTACAGACAATCGGTGTACTTCGCTGTATCTCCAACATCACCCACAGTGTCAACAATGCGGACAAAGAAGCCGACAGAGTTGGTGTTGTAGCGTGGGCCGGTCTCATTTCCGCCGTTGTATTCTTTTTTCCCTGGGAAAGTGGAAGACCAGACAGCGGTAAATGTAATTGCCTGTGTAACATTATTAATCTGAGCACCTGCAGGAATCAAATCCCCTGCACGGACTACAGTACCATTCGCTAAAGTGATATCCCTGTTGGCTTTCCAGCCCTTAAAATAATGGGTTAGCAAATTGTATCCGTTGTTTGTCTGAGTGACTCTGGTTTCCCGGTTCAGCCCGCTTACAGTGAGATTCGAATTGTACGGAACAGAAAGTGTATAGATATTTTCGTCCCATGTAGCATTCGCACCTTCAACAACCGGTGTCGGACACCAACTGGCAGAATACCAGTGCTGTGAATCAGCTGAATTGATACCCACACGGTTAATTACGCCAATATCATAAGTAATATGGGGTTTGAAGACTGCTTTTAGTGTTCCTCTTCCACGAATCCTACTATCATTATAAACTATTCTATCATCTGTGATAACTACAGTACTTCCGCCGAAGGGTGTCCATTCCCAATGATCAAATACATATCCTTCATTGGGGATAGGCCATAAATCCCCCAAAAGATTGCCTGAGCTATTATACTTTGCAAAAACTATATTTGTGGCAGTATTAGCACTTTCCAGGTCAAGGGGTCCAGTGTAAAGACCAGACGTTCCGCCAACAGTTCCGCAATGATAATCGCAGTCTATGACGACATAATCACTCGCACTTGAGAATACTGCCGTATAAGTTGTATTCTTTATTTGATCTCCTGTTGGAACAAAATTGGCATTACTGCTGACATGATTACCTTCTGAATCAATCCATGCAATAAAGTAACTATACTGTGAGGCGTCGTTAGGATTACCGTGTGAACTGGCGGTTACGCCTTTGGCAGTTCCCCCATCGGAGACATATTCGCTGACCCAGGCTCCATCCGAGCCTTGTGCATAAGCTGTTTCTCCGCCATTAATCTTTAGATTTGTATAATACCATGTCGTATGATACTTGATTTCATAAGTCGCGCGAGGGCGGAATCTTGCAGTGATAAGCATATCACTGGTAACATTTTCAAGGTTTAACCATTCATCCGCAGACAGGAAAGTGTCACCTTGATACCAACCGGAAAATACATATCCCCAATCCGGCACAGCGTGAGCATATAAAGCATCCCCGGAATATGAAAAGTAATGTTTCTTTCCTGTATGATCCGTAATGTTACGATCACCATTGTCGATTGAACCATGTTCCCCAGCAACATACCTTATAAGGTACTGACTGTTGGGTGCAAAATAAGCTATATAAGTGAAATCCTGTGTATAGTTGTCACTATCACCCGCCCAAGATGATTTATTTGTGGAGAATGCTCCTCCATCATTGCGAACCCAAGTAACAAACCGAGAACCACTGAAAGCATTAGGTGTTACATACGCAGTAGAGTTTTGCTTGTAGTCAAACTTAATCAGTTCGCCAGAATTATTATAACTTGCTGTGCCAGAAACAATTCTTTGTCTTCCGTTATCGCTTACTGAGAGGTAGCCTCTATTATCGTCATTTACTACAAAATGGAAAGAATGATACTGATCATCATCAACCTGTATCTTAATGATACCGTTATCTCTCAGACAGATTGTCAGAAACTCGTGGCTTAGGAAAGGCTTCAGACTGACTATCACCCATTCATTCGCTGATAGTACTTTTCCCCTGAACTTTTCTTTTTCCTCCTCCGACATGTCATCTGAGTAAATTATTTCCAAGCCAAGACTGTCAATGACCGCGCCAAGTGTAGTCTCTTCCTCCAACTTAATTATTCGAATCAGATTCGGATCGGAGAAAGAAACAGAAGAGACATCGGATACGTTCCGATCAATATTCAATAGCGCAAACAGCTCAGTAAGAGTCAGCGCTCCACCACCCGTCAGGTGATACTCAAATTCACCGTAATAAAAGTCAACTGTATAAGCCAAGGCATAAACAGAAAAACCGGTGGCATCGAATGTCACCGTCTGTTCTTCAACTGTCGGAGCTATGACTTCTGCTTCCACGAGGAGTTCCGGTTTGCTTTCCTGAGGGGTTGGTATTGCTTCTTCCGGTTGAGCCTCTATCTGTACGATCTCTGTTTCGGTCGAAACAGACTGGGTTTCGTTTTGAGCTTCCCCAACCTGGCTAATTACCGCTCCGGCTTCCCTGGCCGGTTCGATGCCATCGGGGAAGTGAACGACATGAAGCTCTTCATTTCCGGACATGGCGGAGCCGTCCAACAGATGGATGCTGACCTTGACGGAGCCATTCGGCTGGATTTTGTTTTCTCCGTCCATGATGCTTATGTCATAGAGGCCGGGCATACGGACATCGTCGGATTCCAGCGCTGCGGCCGCCTGAGAACGGTAGTATTCATAATCCGGATGGCTTTCCGTGATCTCTTCCACGACCACTTCCGCGGTATCCGGGATGTTGGCGGACTGGGAATAGGTCACCTCGATCTCGTAGGACTGGCCGTCCGCGGAGATGGTTTTTGTTTTTGTGATGAGAGATTTGAGGAACATGTAGACGGAGAAGCTGTCGGAGGAGAAGGTCACCGTGTCGACCGCCTCTGCATCCTGGACAGCCGCCTCGGTGGAGTGCGTCTGGGAATCCAGCACCTCCGCGCCGTCTTCGGCAAAGTGGATGGCCTTCAGGTCAGACTCTTCCTCCATGGTAATCTTCTCATGGAAAACGACCTGAACGTCCACATAGGCCTGGGGCTCCAGCTCCTGCTCCTCGCTCCGGAAGGCGATATCCAGCAGGCACGCGAAATCTCCGATTTCACTCCAGCTGTCCGCTTCGCTCAGGGCGATACCGGCCTGCCGGAGATACTCCTCATATTCCGCGGTGCCGGGCAGAATCTCTTCCACCGCCAGAACCGTGTCAGCTGGGAGGCAGGCGTCCTTTCCGACTGTCGCGGAGACCGTGTAGGTCGGGCCTTCGTAGACCAGCGTTCCTTCCAGATATTCGGGTTCTGCATCCTCCGCCGGAAGCTCTTCAGTTCCTTCGGCGTTGGCGGCCGTCTCGGCGCCCTCCTGCACGGAAGCATCTACCGCGTCGGCAGCTGTCTCGGCGTTCTCCTGGGCAGCGGCATCAATCTCGTCGGCATCTTGGGAGGGATCGCCCTCTTCGGAGTTCTCTTCAGGGTTCTCCCCAACGTCGTCCGTCAGGTTCTCGGAATCAGTCGGCTGTTCATCTTCCGAATTGAGGGCATCTCCATCGCTGTTCGTCAGATGATCTACGCTTTCGTCTGAGTCCGGATCATTGTTCTGATCGCCATCCTGGTCACCGTCCAGTTCATCATCCTGACCATCATCCTGATTGATGTCCTGGTTGTCGTCATTGTTATTGTTCAGGTCGTCGTTCTGGACATCATCCTGATTAACGTCCTGGTTGTCGTCGTCGTTATTTTTCAGGTCATCGTCCTGATTGGCGTCCTGGTTGTCGTCGTTGTTATTGTTCTGGTTGTCGTTCTGACCGTCATCCTGAACTTTATCCAGATCGTCTTCCAGGTTGCCGTTTTCATTCAGGCCGGGCTGCTTATTGTTTCCAGCTTCCTGTTCGTAGTTCTGGTTTTTCTCTTCAGGCGCAGTGGAAACCTCTTTCTCGGATTCCTGGTTCTTTTCCTGTTCCTGCTCCTGCTCAGGTTCCTTCTCTTCCTCTTCCTGCTCTTGTTCGACCTGTTTCTCTTCCTGCTCCTGCTCGATCTGTTCCTCTTCCTGTTCCTGCTCCTGTTCAACCACGGGGTCGGGTTCAGGTTCGGGTTCAGGTTCGGGTTCGGGTTCAGGTTCAGGTTCGGGCTCGATCACCTTGGTCTCGTAGCATTCATCCGTGTGCTTGTGTCCTGGATTGACCACTTCTTCCCGGTAGGTCCAGTTGTCCGCACTGCATTCGAACACCGGAACCTCGCCCTTGAAGGCGCAGATCACGCTGCCGTTCTCGTCATAGCAGGAGCTGTCATGCTCGTGAGCATTTCTCTCATCAAGGCCGCAGACCTGGTTCCCGGCTTCGTCAAAGCAGAAGGAATTATGATGGTGGATATACTCCCCTTCCACTTTGCCGCAGATCAGGTTCCCGTCCCCGTCCCAGCAGTCGCCGGAATGGGTGTGGGTCTTGAAGTTCGCATGGAATTCCCCGACCGTCCTGACTTCCGGGTCGGTTTCCGGAAGCGTGCAGACCAGCTCCCTGACCTCCGTTCCGAAGCCTCCGGCAGGCATCAGCATCGAAGCCACGGTCAGCATGGCCAGCGCCCTGCGCAGCCTGTCCCCCAGGCTGTATCCCTTCGTGGTTTTAGCGGTGTTGGTGTTCCAGAGGCTCTTTTTCATTTCTGCTCCCCCCCCGTCTGTCGGGTCCTGAAGAAAAGGCTGTGTCGGGCATTTTCTGAGAATACCCCGCGGTCTGCTTCGCATTTTCTCGATCGTCTCAAGTCCTTGAAACAGAAGACTTCTGAACCGTTTACAGTATAATTTGAAACAAACCTGCCGGTCAACATCCGGGAAAATATTGAAACGTTATAAAGCAAATATTGATTAGAATTGGCACAGATTGAATATTTCGGGGATCAGACTCCCGTTTTTGAGTTTACAGTTCCGTAAAAATATACCGGAGTTTCGTCTCAGGTTCGAATTATTTTTGATAAAATCAGTTTTTTCGGCCTCTTCCGGGCAATATTCCTTTCCGGAGCAGTCCCTGCTTTTTCCAGACCGGCAGGCACAGCAGACCGTAGACGATCATCCCGGCGGTCACCTGAACCGCCAGGCCAGCCCAACCCGTCCAGGGCAGCAGGCGGCCGGTCAGGCGGACGCAGATGAGCATCACAAGGCCGATGCCGGCATAGATCCCGGTATAGCCCAGGAATCGCCCGTAGGGCAGCTCCTTCCGCAGCAGGAGATACTGCACGACAGGCACGGTCATCTCGGCCATCAGGGTGCCGATCACCGCGCCCATGCTCTTCATTCCGGGAATGAGCAGGAGGTTGACGATGAGATTTACCGCCGCCCCGGCGCAGACGCTGCGGACAAAGATGCTGTCCCGCCCCTGGGGCAGGACCCACTGGGTCCGGATCACGTTGGCAAAGCCGATCATGATCAGGGTAAAGGCCAGGGGTGCCATCAGCGTGCCGGAATAGGCGAAATCCTCCCCGTAGAACAGCACGGAGAAGCGGTCCGCCACGGCGGCTACGCCGAAGGCCAGGGCGCTGACCATGCACAGGATCAGGCTCATGCTCTTGTCGATATGCTTCCGGATTTCCTCCGTCCGCCCCTGCCGCTGCATATGGCTGATCTTCGGCATCATGACGGTGCCGATGGCGGAGATGAACCCGCTGAGGCAGTAGATGATCTTCTCCGCGTTCTCGTAGTATCCGTTCTGCTCCAGGCCCGCGATGGCGCTGACCATGACCTTGTCCATGGTCCGGTAGACGCTGACCGCCAGCACGGAGATGAACAGCGTGGCACAGGGGGCGAGATGCTTCAGGCTTTCCCGCAGGGGGACGGGCCTGTAGCTGACCCGGCCCCGCAGCCCGGGCACGCAGCTCAGGTTGCCGATCAGGGTGGCCAGGCTCCAGACCAGGCCGTAGATCCACAGATCTTCCTTCTGCTTCACGAAAACAAAGACGCAGGCCGCTGCCGCGCTCTTGACGAAGGTATTTCGCAGGGCGATGGGACGGAAATCCCCCAGACCCATCAGGGCCCAGTCGAAGCTCACCAGGCAGCTGACGCTCATCAGGGTCAGATGGAAGGCAATCTGCTTCTCCTCCCCGGCGATCAGAAAGACATATCCGAACCAGAGGACCAGCATGGCCCCGGCGACCATCAGCTGCATCTGCCAGATGGCCGAGAAGGTCCGGTCCAGGGTCTCCCGGTCGTCCCGGACCCTGGCCACCGCCCGGACGCCGTAATCATTCAGCCCCAGCATCGCCGCGAGGCAGAAGATATAGCTGATGTTCCAGGCGGTATGATAAAGCCCCACACCCTCCGGGCCCACGGTTCGGGAAAGGTAGGGGGCGGTGACGAGGGGCAGCAGCACGGAAAACAGGCGGTACGCCACATTGTACATCGCGTTTTTTCTCGTGCTGACGGCCATGCTTTCCTCCGTTTTGAAGGCCCGGGGAGGTGTCCTCCCCGGGCAGTTTTTTCGTTTGTTCTCCCGTGGGGGCTGTTTTCCCCCGCGGTTTCACGTTACAGGTGCAGCAGCGCCTTGGCGATGCCGAAGTAGACCAGCAGGCTCAGGGCGTCGACGATCGTCGTGATGAAGGGGCTGGCCATGACCGCCGGATCGAAGCCCAGCTTCTTCGCCAGCATGGGCAGGCTGCAGCCCACGATCTTGGCGCAGAGGATGGTGACCGCCATCGTCAGGCACACGACCGCGGCGACCAGCACCGTGATCTCGCCGTTTCCGAGCAGCAGGCGGTCCACCAGCATGATCTTGCCGAAGCAGAGCACCGCCAGGGCGATGCCGCACAAGACGGCCGTCCGGATTTCCTTCCAGACGACCTTCGGCAGGTCGCTGAACTCAAGCTCGTTCAGGCTCAGGGCACGGATGATCGTGACCGAGCTCTGGGATCCGGAGTTGCCGCCGGTGTCCATCAGCATGGGGATGAAGGCCGTCAGGGCCACCTGAGCCGCGAGGGCCTCCTCGAAGCTGGTGATGATCAGCCCGGTAAAGGTGGCGGAGACCATCAGCAGGGCCAGCCAGGGGATCCGGTGCCGGAACAGATCCCAGGGAGAAGACCTAAGATAGGTCTTGTCGCTGGGCGTCATACCGGCCATGATCTCCATGTCCTCGGTGGTCTCATCCTCCATGACGTCCATGGCGTCATCGAAGGTGACGATCCCGACCATGCGGTTGTCCCCGTCCACGACGGGGATCGCCAGCAGGTTGTATTTGCTCATCATCCGGGCCACTTCTTCCTGGTCCGTATGGGTGGTGACGGTGATCAGGTTGCCGCCGGTGTCCATGATGCTGTCGATGGTCTGCATGTCGCTGGGGGCGAGCAGCAGATCCTTGACCGTGACCGTGCCGATCAGCAGCCGGTTCTTCAGCACGTAGCAGGTGTAGATCGTTTCCTTGTCCACGCCGGTCCGCCGGATGCGGAGAATCGCGTCCCCGACCGTCATGTTCGGATTCAGGCTGACGTACTCCGTCGTCATGACCGACCCGGCCGAGTTCTCCGGATACTGCAGGATCTCGTTGATCTCCTTGCGCATCTGGGGATCGCTCTGGGCCAGAATCCTCTGCACCACGTTGGCGGGCATCTCCTCAACGATGTCCACCGCGTCGTCCACGTACAGCTCGTCCATGACCTGCTTCAGCTCGCTGTCGCTGATGCCGCGGATCAGGGTTTCCTGCTCCTCCGGCTCCATCTCGACAAAGCTCTCCGCGGCCAGCTCCTTGGGGAGCAGCCGGAAAAGCAGGGGCAGCTGTTCCGGGTTCAACCCGGTGAAAACCGCGGCGATATCCGCGGGATTCATCGTGATCAGAATATCCCGGATCGTGGCGTATTTTTTTTCGGAAAGAAGCGCCTGAAGTGTGGTTTCAACCGTTACATTATGCTCCGCCATGCATTTTTCCTCCTTCGTCATGATGAGGAATCCCTTTCGGGAAACCCTTCGCCACACTCAGCGGTGGCCATGGGTAGCCGGCGCGCGGTCAGGAAACCGTTTTCCGGGAAACGGGCGCGAAGCAGCGATCCCCTCTCCCGAAGGATGCGGATCATCCCTCAAAAACGGTCATCAAGGCTTTATACAGAACAGGAACGTCATGCCGTTCCGGTTCCGCTGTCTTCGCCCAACCGGTACGCCGCCGCTACTCCCAGCGTCCATGACATTCCCTCCTTTGATTTTTCACGTTTCCGAATTCCTTCGGCCAAGGGATATTATACTGTCTTTTCTTCAGAAAAGTCAATCCGTTTTTGGCGCGTTTTTTGCGCTCCGGGGGCCGGAATTCCGGCCGTTTTTTTACTGCCGGGCCTCCAGGATGCTGCGGATAAACTCCCGCGTCCGGGGCTGCCGGGGATGGGCGAAGAATTCGCCGGAGGGCCCGCTTTCGATGACGTTGCCGCCCTCCATGAACAGGACCCGGCTGGATACGTTCCGGGCGAAGTCCATCTCATGGGTGACCACCAGCATGGTCATCCCCTCCTCCGCCAGCTGGCGCATGACGCTCAGCACCTCGCCGATCAGCTCCGGATCCAGCGCGCTGGTGGGTTCGTCGAAATAGATGATCTCCGGGCTGGTCGCCAGGCCCCGGGCGATGGCCACGCGCTGCTGCTGGCCGCCGGACAGCTGGATCGGATAGGCATCCGCCTTCCCCAGCATGCCGACCCGGTTCAGGGCCTCCCGGGCGATTTCCTCCGCCTCGTTTTTCTTCATGCCCCGGGCGCAGGTCAGCCCCAGGGTCACGTTCTGCAGCACGGTCTTGTTCAGAAACAGGTTGTAGTTCTGAAACACGAAGGCCGTTTTCCGCCGGATCGCGACGATCTCGGACTTGGTTGCGGCCGCCATGTCATGGGGCTGCCCGTCCAGGGTCAGAATCCCCTGATCCGCCCGCTCCAGAAAATTGAGGCAGCGCAGGAAGGTCGTCTTTCCGGAGCCGGAGGGGCCCAGGATCGCGATCACGTCCCCGCGGTTCACCTCCAGGTCGATTCCCTTCAGCACCTGGTTGTCCCCGAAGGTTTTGCGGACATTCTCCGCCTTCAGCATGCTCATCGGACGCCTCCGTAACTGCTCAGTTTTTTCTCGCCCCAGTGCTGCGCCACGGTCAGCAGCGAGCAGAAGGCCAGGTAGATCAGGGCCACCTCGGTATACAGGGCCAGGGTTTCATAGACCCGGCCGTTGATGACGATGGCCTGCCGGAACATCTCCGTCACGGTGATTGTCGAGGCCAGGGAGGTCTCCTTCACCATGGAGATGATGCTGTTGAAAAGCGAGGGGAAGGCGGTGCGGAAGGCCTGGGGCAGCACGACCTGGCGCATGATCTGGAAATAGCTCATGCCCACGCAGTAGCCGGCCTCCATCTGTCCCGCCGGCACGGCCTCCAGGGCGGCGCGCATGGTCTCCGCCAGATAGGCGCCCTCGTTGATTCCGAACACGAGGACCACGGTCGGAAAGGCGTTCAGATAGATCCCGACGCTCGGCAGTCCGTAATACACCAGATACAGCTGGACCAGCAGCGGCGTGCAGCGGACGATCCAGATATAGATCCGGCAAAGCCTCTGCAGGCCCCTGACGTGGGCATACTGAATCATGGCGACCCCCACCGCGATGGTCAGGGCCAGCGCGAAGGAAAGGACCGTCAGGGGGATCGTCATCGTAAAGAATTTTTCAATCAGCTGCGGGAAGGCGTCCCGCACAATCTGCAGCACCCGTTCGCTCATTTTCCCACCTGTACGTGTGTTTTTCCGCCGCGGAGCGGAGGCTGGAGCGGCCTCCCTTCCGTGAAAAAAGGGGGCGGTATGAAACCCGCGCCCCGAATGACCCCTCCATCAGCGGCTGACTTATTCCGCAGGATTGGTCAGATCCGCTCCGAAGTACTTGACGCTCAGCTCCGCCAGGCGCCCGTCGTCCCGCATCGCCTGCAGGGCTTCGTTCACCGCGGCCAGCAGTGTGTCGGTCGACGCGTCCTTGCGGACCGGGAAGGCGTTGATGTCGCCCTCCAGATACTGGGCGATCTTGATCGGCGCGTCCGGATGCTCCTTCAGATAGTCCTCGATGCTGACCTGGGCGTTGATGGTCGCGTCCACCCGGCCCTGAATCACGAGCTGGATGGTGTCCGCCAGGGTGTCCACGCCCTGGACCGTCGCGCCGTATTCCTCCGCCATGCCGGCGTAGATGCTGGAGATCGTGTTGGCGGTCTTCTTCCCCTGCAGATCCTCGACCGTCTTGATGGTCTCATTGTCGTTCTTCACGACGAGCACGCTGGGGGTGTACAGGTAGGGGGTGGAGAAATTGTAGGACTCCGCCCTCTCCTCCGTGTAGCTCACGCCGTTGCAGGCGATGTCAAAGCGGCCGCCCTTGACGCCCGCCAGGATCGCGTCCCAGCCGGTCTCCTCGAACTTCGCCTCGACGCCCAGGGCATCGGCGATGGCCTGGCCGATTTCCACATCGTAGCCGACCAGCTTGTTGCTCTCGTCATGGTAGGTGTAGGGGGCCCAGTCGCCCTCCGTCGCAATGCTGATGTAGCCTCTCTCCTGAATCTCCTTCAGCAGGTCCCCTTCCGCCAGGGCGAAGGCCGCGGTCAGCACCAGCGTCAGCGCCAGCAGAATCGCAGTCATTTTCTTCATCATTCATTCCTCCTGCTCGTATTTTTCCGGATCCCCGGACCATTCATTTTCTCTCAAACCCGGCCCTCCCGGGGCCTCTTTTCTTCCCGGGAAAAAGCCTCCTCCGTATACCGGATTGAGGGTATCTTAACATCGGCCGGATAGCGTGTCAACGGGTTTTGGAAAAAAATATTTTATCAAATATAATTTGTGCTGAGCCTTTTCCTTCGCGGGTTTTTATGATAGAATGGGAAGGCTTGCGAGACAAGGATGAAAGCAGGACACTCAGGATTGCGGAGTCGTATTGTATGAAGAAGCTGGCCGTCTGGATGTCGCCCTACCGGAAGGAATGTATTCTGGGTCCTCTGTTCAAGCTGCTGGAGGCCCTTTTTGAGCTGATCGTTCCCCTGATCATCGCGCAGCTGGTGGATCAGGCGATCCCCTCCGGGGAGGCCGGGCCCGTGGTGCGCTGCGGCCTGCTGCTGGCGCTGCTGGCCCTGATCGGCCTTGCCGCCTCCGTCACGGCCCAGTTCTTTGCCGCGAAGGCCGCCATCGGGTTTTCGACGGCCCTGCGGCACGCGGTCTTTTCCCATATTCATACCCTGTCCTACGCGGATCTGGACCGGCTGGGCTCCGCCACGCTGGTCACCCGCCTGACCGGGGACATCAATCAGGTGCAGACCGGGGTGAACCTGGGCCTGCGCCTGCTGCTGCGCTCCCCCTTCGTCGTTTTCGGGGCCATGATCATGGCCTTTACCATCGACGCCCGGCTGGCCCTGATCTTCGTCGGGGTCATCGCCGTGCTGTTTGTCATCGTGTTCGGCATTATTCTGGGGACGATGCCCATGCAGCAGCGGGTGCGGACGGAGACGGATCAGGTGGCCGCCGCCGCGCGGGAGAATCTCTCCGGCGTCCGGGTCATCCGGGCCTTCCGCCGGGAGGGAACCGAGACCGAGCGCTTCCGCCGCCTGAACGAGGTGCTGACCCGGGCCCAGCTGCATGTGGGCCGGTTCACCGCCGCCCTCAATCCCCTGACCTGGGTGGTGCTGAACCTGGCGGTCATCCTGCTGCTCCGCTCCGGCGCCCTCCGGGTGGACGCGGGCACCCTGACCCAGGGGCAGCTGATCGCGCTGTACAACTATATGAGCCAGATTCTGGTCGAGCTGGTCAAGCTCGCCAACCTGATCGTCACCCTGACCAAATCCGCCGCCTGCGCCCGCCGCGTCTCGGAGGTGCTGGACATTGAGCCCTCCCAGAAGGACGGGACGAAGGAGCTCACCGCCGCGGATCTGCGCAGCCTGACCTTCCGGGACGTCGGCATCGCCTATCACGCCTCCGGTGACGCGGCCCTGGAGCACATCTCCTTCACTGCCCGCCCTGGGGAAACCGTCGGCATCATCGGCGGCACCGGCTCCGGCAAAACCACCCTCGTGAACCTGATTCCCCGGTTCTATGACCATACCTCCGGCGAGATTCTTTTCGGGGACACGCCGATCCGGGAGCTGAAGCTTTCCTCCCTCCGCGGCGCCATCGGAGTGGTGCCCCAGCATGCCGCGCTCTTTGAGGGAACGATCCGTTCCAACCTGCTCTGGGGCAATCCGGACGCGTCGGAGGCGGAGCTCTGGGACGCGCTGGAGACCGCCCAGGCCGCACAGCTCGTGCGGGAGAAGCCCGGCGGGCTGGAGGAGCCCGTGCAGCAGGGCGGCAGAAACTTCTCCGGCGGCCAGCGCCAGCGCCTGACCATTGCCCGCGCCCTGGTCCGCCGTCCGGCAATCCTGATTCTGGATGACAGCGCCTCCGCCCTGGATTACGCGACGGACGCGGCCCTGCGCCGGGCGCTGCGGGAGAGGCCGGATCCTCCCCTGACCTTCATCGTTTCCCAGCGGACGTCCTCCGTCCGCTTCGCGGATCAGATCCTCGTCCTGGAGGACGGGCTTTGCGTCGGCCTGGGCACCCATGAGGAGCTGCTGACCTCCTGCCCGGTCTACCGGGAGATTCACGCCATTTCCGGCGGAGAGGAGGCGTCCGTGCATGGCTGAGAAGAAGAAGCGCGTCTTTGACCGGAAAACAGCCCGCCGGGTGCTGCGGTATATCCGCCCCCAGTCTCCCCTGCTCGGGCTGAGCCTGTTTTTCAGTCTGCTCTCCGTCGCCCTGACGCTGTATGTTCCGATCCTGATCGGCCGCGCGGTCGACGCGGTGGCCGGCGCGGGCCGGGTGGATTTCGCCCGGCTGGGAAAGGAACTTTCCGTCTTCGGCCTCTGCATCGCCGGAAACGCGGCCCTGCAGTGGATCACCGGGGTGCTGAACAACCGCGCCGTCTTCCGGACGGTGCAGTCCCTGCGGCAGGATGCCTTTGCCCATCTCCATGTTCTGCCCCTGAAGTATCTGGACAAACATTCCTCCGGGGACATTCTGTCCCGGATGATCGCGGATGTGGATACCTTTGCCGACGGGC
This sequence comes from uncultured Eubacteriales bacterium, assembly GCA_902778055.1. Lineage (GTDB taxonomy): Bacteria > Bacillota > Clostridia > Christensenellales > Aristaeellaceae > Aristaeella. The sequence continues at coordinate 34,236 of CACYWL010000005.1, forward strand.
TGCTCATGGGCTTTACCCAGCTCTTCACCGGGGCGGTCACGATCCTGGGCACGCTGGTCTTCATGCTGACCCTGTCCCCCTGGATCACCCTGGCCGTCGTCGTGCTGACGCCGCTGTCCCTCTTCGCGGCCCGGTTCATCGCCTCCCATACCTATGAGATGTTCCGGCTGCAGTCGAAGACCCGGGGCGAGCAGACCTCCGTGCTGAACGAGGCGGTGGGCGATCTGAAGCTGATCCGGGCCTTCTCCCGCGAGGCGGCGACCGTCGCCCGCTTTGACGAGGTCAATGCCCGCCTGCAGGACTGCTCCCTGAAGGCCACCTTCTATTCCTCCCTGGTCAACCCCGTGACCCGGTTCGTCAACGCCCTGGTCTATGCCGCGGTGGCGCTCTCCGGGGCCTTCGCCGTGCTTTCCGGCGGGCTGACCGTCGGCACGCTGACCTCCTTCCTGTCCTATGCCAATCAGTACACCAAGCCCTTCAATGAGATTTCCGGCGTCGTGACGGAGCTGGAGAACGCGCTGGCCTGCGCCGGGCGGATCTTCGACCTGATGGACGAGCCGCCCATGGTTCCGGATCCGGAGAAGCCCGCGGTGCTCTCCGGGGTGAAGGGGGATTTCGAGCTCAGGAAGGTCTGCTTCTCCTACGATCCGGCCCGGCCGCTGATCGAAAACCTGTCCCTGCGGGCCAGGCCCGGCCAGCGGATCGCCATCGTCGGCCCCACGGGCTGCGGAAAAACGACCCTGATCAACCTGCTGATGCGCTTCTACGACGCGGACCGGGGTGAGATTTTCCTGGACGGGACAGAAACCCGGAGCCTGACCCGCGCCGGCCTGCGGGAACAGATCGGCATGGTGCTGCAGGATACCTGGCTTCCGGCGGGCACGGTCCGGGAGATCATCGCCTACTCCCGCCCGGACGCGTCGGAGGAGGAAATCGTGGCGGCCGCGAAGGCGGCCCACGCCCATTCCTTTATCCGCCGCCTGCCCCAGGGATATGACACGCCTATCGCCGAGGCGGGGGGCTCCCTCTCCCAGGGGCAGCAGCAGCTGCTCTGCATCGCCCGGGTCATGCTGGCCCTTCCCCCGGTGCTGATCCTGGATGAGGCCACCTCCTCCATCGACCTGCGGACCGAGCAGCGGATCCAGAAGGCCTTCACCGCCATGATGGCGGGCCGCACCTCCTTCGTCGTGGCCCACCGACTGTCCACGATCCGGGAGGCGGACCTGATCCTGGTCATGAACGCGGGCAAGGTCGTCGAGCAGGGCACCCACGAGAGCCTGCTGGCCAGAGGCGGGTTCTACGCCGGGCTGTACCGCGCCCAGTTTGAGCAGTAAGGGAGCCTGCTGTTTCCTGTTTTCCCGCGGAAAACAGCATTCCCTTCCATGCGGATCGGAGTTCTCCCGCTGTGCGGGAGAACGGATATCCTCACTGTGAATACTTCCATTAAGGATGAAAGAAGGTTTTCAGATGTACAGGAACTGGCTTCGGAAGTTTCCCGATCTGCCGGCGGATTTCTCCGCCCTGGAAAAGCCCTCCGATCTGGCGGCCTGGGAGCTGTCCCAGTGGCTGCCCGCCCACTCCTTCACCCTGGTGAAGGAGCCCGACCTGGGGGACGGGTTCCGGATCTCGGGCAGCACCGTCACCGGCGGCGAAACCGGGCTGCTCTACGGCGTCTGGGCCCTGCTGCGCCATATGCAGGGCGGCGCTCCCCTGCCCGCCGAGTCCAGCCCCCGGTATCCGCTGCGGATGATCAACTGCTGGGACAACATGGACGGCAGCGTCGAGCGGGGCTACGCCGGGCGCAGCCTCTTCTTCGAGGGCGGCGAGTTCGCCTACGATCCCGCGAGGATCCGCCATCTGGCCCGGATGATGGCCTCCGTGGGGCTGAATGTGATCTGCATCAACAACGTGAACGTGCATGAGCCCGCCCAGGGGCTGATCGCGGAGCGGCTGCCGGAGCTCTCCGCCCTGGCGGACCTTTTCCGCCCCTTCGGGGTCCGGCTCATGGTCAGCGTGGATTTCTCCATGCCCCTGCGGGAGGGCCTGCCCACGGCGGACCCGCTGGATCCGGACGTCCAGGCCTGGTGGCGCCGCACGGCGGAGAAGGTCTATGACGAGGTGCCGGATCTGGCCGGCTTCCTGGTCAAGGCGGACAGCGAGGGCCGCCCGGGACCCTTCACCTACGGCCGCAGCCACGCAGACGGTGCGAACCTGCTGGCCCGCGCGCTGAAGCCCTTCGGCGGCACGCTGGTCTGGCGGTGCTTCGTATACAACTGCCGGCAGGACTGGCGGGACACGGCCACCGACCGGGGAAAGGCGGCCTTCGAAACCTATCAGCCCCTGGACGGGCTCTTCGAGGACAACGTGATCCTGCAGGTCAAGAACGGGCCCTTCGATTTCCAGATCCGGGAACCCCTCTCCCCCCTGCTCCTCTCCATGAAGAAGACGTCCCTGGCCCTGGAGGTGCAGCTGGCCCAGGAGTATACCGGCCAGCAGATCGATCTGTACACCATGGCGCCCCTGTGGCGCGAGATCTTTGAGGATCTGCCTCAGGAGAACCTTTCGGCCGCCGCGGCGGTCTCGAACCTCGGGCGGGACGAAAACTATTTCGGCCATCCCCTGGCGGCGGCCAATTTCTTCGGCTTCGGGCTGATGAGCTGGAATCCGGATTTTTCGCCGGCGGAATCCGTGGCCCAGTGGATCCGTCTGACCTATGATTTCTCCGCGGAGCAGGCGGACAACCTGAAGCGGTGGATGCTCTCCTCCCGGGAGATCTACGAACTCTATGCCGGTCAGCTGGGGCTCTGCTGGATGATCACGCCCCACACCCATTACGGGCCGAACCCCTCCGGCTATGAGTACGACCTCTGGGGAACCTATCACCGTGCCTCCCGGGACGCGGTGGGCATCGACCGGACGGAGAAGGGCACCGGGTACATTTCCCAGTATCCGCCGGAGCTGGCCGACCGGTACCGGGATCCCGAAACCTGCCCGGACAACCTGCTGCTGTTCTTCCACCGCCTGCCCTACAGCTTTGCCCTGAAGGACGGCTGCCCCCTGATCCAGCGGCTCTACGACGATCACTTCGAGGGCGCGGAGCTGGCGGCCCGCATGGAGCGAGAGCTGACGGCCCTCCCCTTCCCGGAGCCGGACGCCGGGGAGATCGCCCGCCGCGCCGCGAAGCAGCGGGAAAACGCGCAGAACTGGCGGGATGTGATCAACACCTTCTTCCACCGTCTCTCCGGCGTTCCGGACGCCCGGGGCCGGAAAATCTACGACTGATTCCCCTCCGGGAAAAGAAAGGCGCCGGTTCCGCCCCGCGGCGGGCCGGCCGGATGAGAAAGGAAAGCAAAAGGGTATGACCTTTGAACTGAATGAACAGAAATACGGCTTCCGGGTAACCCGGATCCGTTCCTCCGCGGAGCTTGGCGGCGACCTGATCGAAATGGAGCACGAGAAAACCGGAGCCCGCCTCTCCTGGCTCTCCAACGGGCTGGAGAACAAGACCTTCTCCGTCGCCTTCCGGACCCTGCCCGAGGACAACACCGGCGTGTTCCATATTCTGGAGCATTCCGTCCTCTGCGGCAGCGAAAAGTATCCGGTCCGGGAGCCCTTCGTGGAGCTGCTGAAGGGCTCCATGAACACCTTCCTGAACGCCATGACCTTCCCGGACATGACGATGTATCCCGTCGCCTCCCGGAACAACCGGGATCTGCTGAACCTGACCGAGGTCTATCTGGACGCGGTCTTCCGCCCTCGGATGCTGACGGACGAGCGGATCTTCCGCCAGGAGGGCTGGAATATCGAGCCCGATGAGAGCGGCAAATATATCTACAAGGGCGTCGTCTTCAATGAGATGAAGGGCGCCATGAGCGACGTGGGCGACGTCGGGGAGCGGGAGCTGTCCCGCGTGCTCTTCCCGGATACCGGCTACGGCTTCAACTCCGGCGGGGATCCGGAGGCGATTTCGACCCTGACCTGGGAAAAATACCGCCAGACCTATCTGCGCCATTATCATCCCTCGAACGCCTGGATCTATCTGGACGGCGATGTGCCCATGGACGATATGCTGCCGCTGATCGCCTCCTATCTGGATACCTATGAGCGGGAGGAGGATCTGCCCGCCTTCACGCTCCAGACCCCCGTGTCCGCCCGGCGGGAAATCGCCTACGAGCTGGGGCAGGAGGAGGACGCAGAGAACCGGGGCCATCTGTATCTCGCCCGGATCTTCGGCTCCTGGCGGGACAAAACCCGGAACATGGCCGCCTCGGTCATCGGGGACGTGCTGACCGGCACGAACGACGCGCCGCTGAAGCGGCTGATTCTGGAGAAGCAGCTGGCCCAGAACATCTCCCTCTCCGTCGATGATTCCGCCCTGCAGTCCGTCGTCGGCATCCATGCGGAAAACGTGGCGGACGGCCGGGAGGAGGAGCTGCTGGAGACCGTCGCGGTCTTCGCGGACCGGTTGGAAAAAGAAGGGCTGGATCCGGAGGCGGTCGAGGCCTCCCTGAACCGCTTCGCCTTCTCCCTGAAGGAGGAGGACGAACCCCAGGGCATCGAGCGCGCCGTGCGGGTCATGGGCTCCTGGCTGTATGACGGGGATCCCCTCTTCGCCCTGGAGAACGACGCCCAGCTCTCGGAGCTCCGGGAGATGCTGGCCGCGGACGCCTTCACGCCCCTGGCCGTCTCCATGCTCCGGGGCACGGAGGGGCTGTGCCGGCTGACGCTGAAGCCCTCGAAGACCCTCGGCGCCGAAAAGCGCCGGGAGGAGGAGACCCGTCTGGCCCGGATCACCGGAGCATGGACCCCGGAGCAGAAGGCCGCCAACGAGGCGCTGCTGGAATCCCTCCGGGCCTGGCAGGAAACGCCGGACACGCCGGAGGCGCTCTCCGCGCTCCCGATGCTGAAAAAGGAGGACGCGGACATTCCACCGGAGTGGCCGGAGACCGAGCTTTCCGATGCGGATGGCATTCCGGTTCTCTTTCATGCCCAGCCGACGGGCGGCATCGTCCATCTTCGGGCCTATTTCCGGCTCGGCGGTCTTCCCCTGAGGCGGATTCAGGATCTCAGCCTGATCTCCTCCCTGCTGGGCAAGCTGCCCACCGCGCATCATGATTCCCTGACCCTGCAGCGGGACATCAAGCGCTATACCGGCCGGCTTTCCTTCTCGGTGGCCTGCCGGGGGCACCGGGAAAATCCGGCCCTGTGCTGCCCCTTCCTGACCGCGTCCGTCAGCGTCCTGCCGGAAAACCTGAAAAAGGGGCAGGAGCTGATGACGGAAATTCTCCTCACGACCGATTTCTCGGATACCGGGAAGATCATGGAGATCGTCCGCCAGCTGGAGCTGGCCTCCCGTCAGCGGATCGTCGGGGCCGGGCACGTCATCGCCCTGCGCCATGCCCTTTCCGCCTATTCCTCGGAGGCCGCGCTGAAAAACGCCCTGGACGGCAGCCTGGCGGTCTCCTACCTGCATGCCTTCGCCCTCCGGCCGGAGGACAGCCTGCCCTCCCTCCGGGAGACGGCGGCGCTCCTTCCCGAGGAGATCGCCTGCCGGCGCCGGATGACCCTGAGCGTCACCGCGGACCGGCCGGCGGACTGCGCCCCGCTCGCGGCTGCCCTGGCCGAGGGCACGGAGGCTCCGGAATATGTCTCCTTCTCCTCGGACAGCGCGCCCCGTCAGGGCTTCCGCATTCCGGCCCAGGTCGGCTTCGCCGCCCGGGGCTGGCATCTGTCCCGGATGGGAGCGCCCTTCCACGGCAGCCTCCTGCTACTGGCGAACCTCCTGACCTATTCCTTCCTGTGGAACCGGGTCCGGGTGCAGGGCGGCGCCTACGGCTGCGGCTTCCAGGCGGACCGCTTCGGCCATCTGATGTCCTATTCCTTCCGGGATCCCACCCCCGGCCGGACTCTGGCCGTGGACGCGGAGGCCTCCGCCTTCCTGAAGGAGTTCCTTGCAGGCGGCGAGGGGCTGGACAAGTTCATCATCTCCACCCTCAATGACCTCAATCCCCTTCTGGCCCCCCGGGACAAGGGCGCCGTGGCCGACAGCCGCTGGCTTTCCGGATACACCCGGGAGGAGGCGGAAAAGCTTCGGAAGGAAATCCTGTACGTCACGCCGGAGGATCTCCGCCGGTCCGCCGCGCTCCTGGACGCCTTTGCCGAAAAGGGCTCCGTCTGCGTGGTCGCTCCGGGCGAGCTGCTGGATCAGTGCCCCGATCTGCCCCAGGCGGATCTGTAAAGAACACGTTTGGCGGGACTGTCAGTGAAAAGCCCTTGACAGTCCCCCTTTTTTGTGTATAATGAACCACTGTCAGGGTTTTTCCCCTGGCGGAGGAGGCGTCGCCATGGCGAGGGAGGATCTTTCAAAGAAGGTGGATCTGGCTTTCCTCGCCGCGTTCTACGGCGCCCTGCTGACGGAGAATCAGCGCCGGGTCCTCTCCCTTCACTGTGAGGAGGATCTCTCCCTTGGGGAGATTGCGGAGGAGCTGGGCGTTTCCCGCCAGTCGGTGCACGAGTCGCTTTCCCGCGCTTCGGGCCGGCTGTATGAGCTGGAGGCCGCCCTGGGCATGGCGGAGCGCTTCCGGAGGATGGAGGCCGGGCTGGACGCCGCGCTGGCCTCCCTGCGGAAGAAGGATTATCCCGGGGCGGAGCGGGTTCTTCAGGATCTGCTGACCCTGGATCAGGAGGAGAAAAATGGCCTTTGAAGGCTTGAGTGAAAAGCTGCAGGGCGCCCTGCGGAAGATGACGGGCCGCGGAAAGCTGACCGAGCAGGCCGTGAAGGAAGGCATGCGCGAGGTCCGGATGGCCCTCCTGGAGGCAGACGTGAACTACGCCGTCGCCAAGGATTTCATCAAAAAGGTGACCGAGCGCTGCGTGGGGCAGGAGGTTCTTTCCTCCATGACGCCCTCCCAGCAGGTGATCAAGATCGTCCAGGAAGAGATGACGGAGCTGATGGGCTCCACCAACTCCCGCCTGGTCTGGTCCTCCTCCGTGCCCTCGGTCATTATGCTCTGCGGCCTGCAGGGCGCCGGTAAGACGACCATGTGCGCCAAGCTGGCCGGATATCTGACCAAGCAGGGCAAGAAGCCCATGCTCGCCGCCTGCGATATTTACCGCCCCGCCGCCATCAAGCAGCTCCAGGTCGTCGGCGGCCAGGTCGGGGTTCCCGTCTTTGAGAAGGGGACGCAGGATCCGGTGAAGACGGCGCTCGAAGCCGTCGAAAATGCCCGGTACTACGGGCGGGACGTGCTGATCATCGATACGGCCGGCCGCCTGCATATCGACGAAACCCTGATGGATGAGCTGCTCCGCATCCGCGACGCGGTTCACCCGGCGGAGATTCTGCTGACCGTCGACGCCATGACCGGTCAGGACGCGGTCAACGTCGCCAAGGCCTTCGATGAAAAGCTGGATGTGACCGGCGTGATCCTGACCAAGCTGGACGGCGATACCCGCGGCGGCGCGGCCCTGTCCATCAAGGCGGTCACCGGCAAGCCCATCAAGTTCAGCGGCGTGGGCGAAAAGCTGACCGACATCGAGCCCTTCCATCCGGACCGGATGGCCAGCCGCATTCTCGGCATGGGCGATGTGCTGACGCTGATCGACAAGGCCTCCGAGGCCTTCGATGCCCATGACGCGGAGAAGTTCGCCCGCAAGGGCATGAGCAGCCGCCTGACGCTGGAGGATTTTCTCGAGCAGATGCAGAGCATGAAGAAAATGGGCGGCATCCGCAGCATGCTCAAGATGCTCCCCGGCGTCCGGATCAATGAGGACGATATCGATGAGAACGCCCTGAAGAAGCCGGAAGCCATCATCCGCTCCATGACCCCCGCCGAGCGGCGGGATCCTTCTCTGCTGAATGCCTCCCGCCGGAAGCGGATTGCCGCCGGCTCCGGGACGACGGTGCAGGATGTCAATCAGCTGATGCGCCAGTTTGAGCAGACGCAGCAGATGATGAAGCAGATGATGGGGATGAAGGGCAAGATGAAGGGCCGACTGGGGAAAATGAAATTCCCGGGGATGTAAGCCTTCCGTCAGTCCAGTGGACTGTCAGCGCCAGCTGAAGGAAGGCGCGCATCTCAGCCGAAACCAGCGCAGCGGCCGCTCCAAGGCCGGTGCGCGACGATTGAGGCTGCGGCCGCCGACCGTCGGCCGCCCCCCTTTCCTGTGTTTGGTCTCATATACTCCGTATATGATTTCCAGAATATTATTCTTATTTTAGGAGGAATCTGATCCATGTCCGTTAAAATTCGTCTGAAGAGAATGGGAATGAAGAAAAAGCCTTTCTACCGCGTTGTCGTTGCGGATATCCGCAGCCCCCGGGACGGCCGCTTCATCGAGGAGATCGGCTATTACAATCCCATGACCAAGCCTGCCGAGATCAAGGTGGACAATGACCGGGCCAAGTACTGGCTGGGTGTCGGCGCGCAGCCCACGGATACCGTGCGCATTCTGCTGAAGAAGACCGGCGCGATTGAGGAGAAGTAATTCTCTTCCGGACGCCTTCTGGCAGAAAGGATGTACTATGCAGGAATTGCTTACATTTGTGGCGCAGTCCCTTGTTGAGCACCCGGATCAGGTCTCCGTGACGGAGACGGAAGGCCCCGAGGCGATCATCCTCGAGCTGCACGTCGCCGAGGAGGATATGGGAAAGGTGATCGGCAAGCAGGGCCGTATCGCCAGAGCGATCCGCGCGGTGATCAAAGCGGCCACAGCGAAAAACGCCAAACCCGTTTTTGTTGAGATTCAGTGATTGCAAAAGCGGAATCCGCGGATCCATGCGGATTCCGCTTTTCCTTTTTTGAAGCCGGCCGCGCCGGAGAAAGTGTTCGCGATGATTCCATACCTGATGATCGGGGAGGTGCTGAAGCCCCAGGGCCTCCGCGGAGAATGCAAGATCCGCCCCTGCGCGGCGGATCCTTCCCTTTTTGCGTCCTGGGACACGGTTTACCGGAAGGAGGGGGACGGCTATGCCCCGCTCTCCTTCTCCCTGCGCCGGGTGCATGACGGCTTTGTCTACGCGGTGCTGGAGGGCTGCGCCTCCGCGGAGGACGCGGAGCGCTTCCGGGGCACGGAGCTGTACATCGACCGGGCGCACGCCGCACCCCTGGAGGAGGGCGCCGTCTATATCGCCGATCTGATCGGCTGCCGGGCCGTGGACGAGGAAGGCCGGGAGCTGGGGCATCTGACGGATGTCCTGCAGTACGGCACGGTGGACACCTGGGTGTTTGCCGGGCCCCGCCCCTTCATGGCCCCCGCCCTGCGGGCGGTCTTCCCGGAGGTGGACGCCGAGGCGAAGCTGATCCGGGTGGTCTCTGAAAAGCTGAACGAGGTGGCCGTGTTTGAAGATTAAAATCCTGACCGTCTTTCCGGAGATGTTTGACAGCGTCCTGTCCGCCAGCATCCTGGGCCGGGCCCGGGAGCAGGGGCTGCTGGAGGTGATGCCGGTGGACATCCGGCCCTTTTCGGACCGGAAGCACAAGAACACCGACGATTATCCCTTCGGCGGCGGCGCGGGCATGGTCATGCTGGCCCAGCCCGTCCATGACGCCATGGCCGCGGCCATGGGGGAAAACTTCCGCGGCCGCCGGATCTATCTGGGGCCCCGCGGGCGGAAGCTCACCACGGCCCTGGCCCGGGAGCTCGCCCGGGAGGAGGAGCTGATCCTGCTCTGCGGGCACTACGAGGGCGTGGACCAGCGGGCGCTGGACGCCTGCGTGGATGAGGAAATCAGTCTCGGAGACTATATTCTCACCGGCGGCGAGCTGGCCGCCATGGTGCTGACGGACTGCGTCGCCCGCTTCATTCCCGGCGTCCTCGGCAGCGCCGAAAGCCCGGAGGAGGAATCCTTCTCGGACGGGCTGCTCGAGTATCCCCAGTACACCCGCCCCCGGGAGTGGGAGGGGCGGAGCGTCCCGGAGGTGCTGCTCAGCGGCGACCATGCCAGAATCCGCGAGTGGCGGCGGCGGGAGAGCCTGAAGGCCACCCTCCGCTTCCGGCCGGACCTGCTGGAAAGCGCGGAGCTGAGCCCGCGGGATCGAATGATCCTGAAGGAGTTGAAGGATACATGTTTACCCGAAAGCTGACCGTCCTTGCGGTGCCCCTGGCCCTGATGCTGGCGGTCTGCCTGCTGGTCCCGGTGCTTTCCGGGCTGGGGCCCTTTTTCGGCAGCGTGGTGCTGGGCGCGCTGCTCGGCGTCGCGCTGGCGCTGCTGCTGCCCCTGGCCGGTGCCACCCGCCTGCGGGAGCCCTTTGCCCATCTGCTGTGGATTCCGGCCGCGGTCACCCTGGCGGTTCTGATCAGCCAGTATCTGTCCTCCATGGGGGTGAATATCCCCCTGCTGCGCCTGCTCTCGACGCTGGATACCCGGATCATTACCGTGGAGAGCGCCTTCGCGGCCTATATGATCGCCTTCTCCGTCCGCACGGGGCGGGGAATCTGAAATAAGCATTCCGCGCCCGGTTTCCGGACCGGCGCCTGAAGAAAGGAACGGCCATGAGTACCATCTGTCTTTTCGGAGCGGATTACGAATCCCCCCGCGCGCTGCATGAAGCGCTGAAAAACCTTCTGGAGTTCCCGGATTATTACGGGATGAACGCGGACGCGCTGAACGACTGCCTGGGAGAGTTTCCCGACTGCCCCGCACTCTGGTATGCCCTGAACGGGACGGAGGAGGTCAACGCGGCGCTGAAGCTGGCGGCCCGGGTCTTTGCGGACAACGGCGGAGAAGTAAAGGAGCTGTAAGCCATGCGTCTTCATCTTCTGGGGGTCAACGGCCCCTTCCCCGCCTCCGGCGGGGCCACCTCCGGCTATCTGCTGGAGGCCGGGGATCAGGTGCTGCAGCTGGATCTGGGCGCCGGCGTGCTCGGGCGGCTGACCGCGCTGTATCCGCCGGAGTCCCTGGACGCCCTGCTGATCTCCCACTGGCATTTTGATCACACGAGCGACCTGCTGCCCCTGATCTATCGGCTGCAGGCCCTGGGAAAGGTGCTGCCCGTCTACGGGCCGGAGGACGGCGCTTCCGAAATCCGGAGAATCGCCGCCGGCGCCTCCTGTCTGGACCTCCATGCCGTCAAGGCCGGAGAGGAGCTGAGCCTGGGCTCCGTCCGGGTCCGGGTCTGTCCCGCGCGCCATCCCGTGCCCGGGGTCGGATACCGGATCGAGGCGGAGGGAAAGGCCTTCGGCTATACCGGGGACACGAACACCCTGCCCGCCCTGGCGGACAGCTATCGGGGCTGTGACCTGCTGCTGGCGGACGGGCTCTTCCCGGAGGAGAAGTGGGCGGAATCCCTGCCCCATCTTTCCGCCGCCCTGGCGGCCGAACTGGCCCGGGACGCCGGCGTCGGACGCCTGGTCCTGACCCATCTTCATCCCGCCCATGCTCCCGGGCTGCTGCTCCGGGAAGCCCGCGCCGTTTTCCGGGAGGTTTCCGTCGCGGAAGCCGGCGCCGATCTGACGCTGTGACGCCCCGGGAGCGGGGCTGGCTCCTGCCTCCCCTGGCGGTCTGCTTCGCGGCCGGGCTTCTGCTGGGCCGCGCCGGAGCCTCCTGGGTCTGGGGAGCGGCCGGCAGCCTGGCCGCGCTGGGCGCCTGCCTGCTTCTCCGCCGCCGCGGGCGTTTTCTGGCGGTGCTCGCCCTGGCGCTGGCCCTGGGCTGTCTCCGGGGCTGGTTCGCCTGGCATCCCTCCCTTCCTCCGGAAGGGGAATACGCGGTTTCCGGCGTCGTCTGCGACGAGGTGGAGCTCCGGGACGGCCGTCAGGTCCGGACCCGGCTGGCCCATGTCCTGCTGGACGGGAAACCCCTGTCCGGCGGCGCTTACTGGTCCTTCTATGAGGAGGAGATCCCCGCCGGGCTGGAGCCGGGAGTTCAGGTTTCCTTTCAGGCCCGGCTGTATCATCCCTCCGGGCCCTCCAATCCGGACGGCTATGATTTTCGGGAGGAGCTGCTCCGCCGGGGCGCGGTCGTCGGGCTCTACGGCTTCGGGGATCTGACCTGCGAGGCGCCCTCCTTTTTTTCCCTGCCGGGGACGGCTGCCGCGGTGCGCAGCCGACTGACCGCGGCGCTCCTGGCCTCCCCGCTCGGGGAGGAGGCCGGCGGCTATGCCGCGGCCATGCTCCTGGGCACCCGCCGCTTTCTCCCCCGGGAGGACCGGACGGCCTTCTCCCGGCTCGGCATCGCGCATATTCTTTCCGTCAGCGGCTTTCATGCCGGTCTTCTGATCGGCTTTCTGGCGCTGGTGTTCCGCCTGCTGCGCCTCCCCCAGGGAGTCCGCCTGGGCGGCTATGCCCTGCTGCTGGGCGCCTATGTGCTCCTCTGTGGCAGCGCCCAGCCCGTGCTCCGGGCCTCCCTGCTGCTGCTTCTGTATCAGCGGGGGCGGATGCTGGCCCGGCCCCGGAGCCTGCTGCATCTGCTCTGCGCCGCCTGGATTCTTCAGCTGGCGCTTTCCCCGGTGCAGCTGACCGGCCTCTCCTTCCAGCTGTCCTTCGGGGCGGTGCTGGGCCTGGCCCTGATCACGCCCTTTCTTTCCTCCCTGGTCCCCGCCCGGCAGGGATGGAGCCGCCGGCTGCGGGATTCCCTGGCCGCGGGCCTCGGCGCCCAGGCCGGCATCCTTCTGCCGCAGCTGTACGCCTTCCAGGAGCTGCCCCTGCTGGGGCTTTTGATGAATATTCCCGTGCTGTTCTTTTCCGCGGGGCTCATCGGGCTGTACTGGGCCGCACTGCTGACCCTTCCCCTGCCCTGGCTCTCCGCGCCGGTCTGCGCCCTCGCCCGGCTGGCTACCTCCGGGCTGCTCGGCGCCGTGCGCTTTCTGGGAACCTTTCCCGGCATTACCCTCTGGACGAAGGCGCCGGATCTGCTCTCGGCGGCGGGAGTGCTGCTGGTCACAGCCGGGCTCTGCTTTCTGCCCCGCTGGCGGGCGCGGACCCGCCTGTCCCTTCTGATACCGGGGCTGCTCCTGCTGGCCTTTTCCCTGATCCCGCTGCCCCATGCCGCGACGGAGTATTATCAGTTCAGCGTCGGGGACGCGGACGCCGCCCTGCTCTGGGACGGAGATACCTCCCTTGTGATCGACGCGGGATATGAGGACGGGGTGCTCAGTGATTTCCTGCACCGGCGCCGCCTGACGCCGGACGCGGTGGTTCTGACCCATCTGCACGCCGATCACGCGATGGGTCTCCGGGCCCTCCGGGAGGACCGGATCCCCATCCGGGTGATTTATCTGCCCTCCGGGGCGAAGGAGGCGGCGGTGCATCCGGACGTCCTCGCCCTGCTGGAGGAGCTGGCCGCGGAGGGAACGGAGATCCGCTTCCTTTCCGCCGGGGATACGCTGCCCCTTCCTTCCGGAGCCCTGGAGGTGCTCTGGCCGGAAAAAGGCCGGACCCGCCCGGGCCAGGATGCCAACATGTATTCCCTGACGGCCAGGCTCACCCTGAAGGGAACCTCCCTTCTGCATACCGGGGATCTGGACGGCCGCTACGAGATGTACGCCGCCGCCCCGTCGGACCTGCTCAAGGTTGCGCACCACGGCTCCCAAAGCTCCTCCTCGGAGGCCTTCCTGGCCTCCGTCCGTCCGCAGACGGCCCTGCTCTCCTGCGGGGACGCGGAGCGGTATGCCCGGTTCCGGGAGCGGCTGGATCCGGAGACCGCGCTTTTCGCCACCCCGATCCACGGGCTTCTGACCGTCCGGTTTGAGGAGGGCGGCTATACGGTGAATACCTTTCTTTCCCCCGCGCCCGATCCCGGCCCGGAGCTTCACGGAGCCCCGGGGGAATCCGGAGAAGCGGACGCTCCCCTGCCCTGAAACGAAAAGAGGAGGCACATCATGGATCATCTGGAATTCGCCCGCAGGCTGGAACAGCGCAGCCTGCCCTCCGTGCTTTTCTTTGAAGGGCCCGAGGAGCATCTGAAGCAGACCGCCCTGCAGAATCTGCGACGGGCCCTGCTGCCGGAGGGCATGGAGGAGCTGAACGAGAGCCGGCTGAACGCGCCGGAGACGGACGAGCTGATCGCCGCCGCCGAGACCCTCCCCTTCATGGCGGATCAGCGGCTGATCCTCCTGCGGGATCATCCCGCCGTCACCGGGCGGGCGGAGGCGGATGACCGGCTGCTGGAATATCTGCCTCAGGCGCCCTCCACCGCGGTGATTGTTTTCTACTGCGTCCAGCCCGTCCGCCAGAAAAAGATCAAAAACGCGGTGCAGAAGCTCGGCGGCCTCGTGGAATTCAAGCCCCTGACCGGGGCCGCGCTGACCTCCTTTGTCACCGACGCCTTTCATCAGCAGGGCCGGGAGTGCGACGCGCGCACGGCGGATCTGCTGATCTTCATCGCCGGGGCGGATACGAACCGGCTGCTGAACGAGGTCGCCAAGATCTCCGCCTATCATCCGGAGGAGCCCCGCGTCAGCGCGGAGGATATCCAGGCCCTGGCCGTCCCGACCTCGGAGAGCAAGGTCTTCTCCCTCGTGGACGCGATTCTCGCAGGCCAGGACGCCCGGGCCTTTTCCCTGCTCGAGAGCCTCCTCCTGTCCGGAGAAACCCGCACCATGATTCTCTTCATGCTGATGCGCCAGTTCCGCCTCATGCAGCATATCAAGATCATGCAGTACGAGAAGCGCACCCAGCAGCAGATGATGGACGGGCTTTCCATGAGTCCCTATGCCTTCAGGCAGCTGCTCCGCCAGGCCTCGGGCTATAACGGCCGGCAGGTCAAGGAGGCCGTGGCCCTATGCCTCGATACGGATTATCAGGTCAAATCGGGCCGTCTCAGGGAGGAGGGCGCCGTGGAATCCGTCATGCTCCGTCTCCTGCAGCTGAAGAAACCAGCCGGGCAGCAATGACCGCGCCGGGTGCGTCCCGCCCGGTAAAGGGAGTTCCCGGGCGGCCGGTTTTCTCCGGGCCGGACGCGCAGTGTACAGGCGCGGCGTCTGCCCTTGTTCCATAAGCGCTGCGGCCCGTACGGGGAAAAAGATTATCACGGTTTATATTGCAATTGTTACAAATATATGTTACTATAAAACAAGTTTTTTACAGGGAGGTATATTTTCATGAAAAGGATTCTTGCCATCCTGCTGTTGCTGTGCCTGACGCTGGGTTCTCTTTCCGTGGCCCAGGCGGCCGTTTCCATCACAAAGCAGCCGGAAACCCAGACCGTCAAGGCCGGCGGTAATGTTACCTATAAAATCAAGGCCAAGGGCGTCGGCAGCGGCACCCCGATCACCTGGCATTTCACCAACCCCGCGACGGGGGAATCCGTGACCGGCAAAAAGCTGAGCTCCGTGGTAAAGGGTGTCAAGGTGAAGAACCCCAACAGCCTGAGCATCACGCTGAGAAAGGTTCCTGAGGAAATGCACGGCTGGACGGCGTACTGCCATATCGGCCCGAAGAGCGGCGGCGTGGATTCGGACACGGTGACGATCCTGATCGCCGGTCTCCCCGAGCCGGAATTCGCTCCCGCGCCGGCTCCCGCCGGGGAGGAAGAGTCCGCCCCCGTTCCGGAGGAAGCCGAGGATGACGGAGAAGATGAGGGAGAAGGCAAGTCCGCCTCCAAGTCCTCCGGCAAATCCTCCTCCAAGGCGTCTTCCGTGACCCCCGAACCCGAGATCATCTATGTGACGCCCACTCCGGAACCCCTGACCCCCATCGTCATCAAGGGCAGCAAGGTGGAGCTGTTCAAGCTGGACCGCAGCGGCAATCCTGTCGGAGATGCCGCGACCGAGCTGACCTTTGACGCCGGCACGACGGCGAACTTCTACGTCCGGAAGCCCGATTCCGCCGAGGGCATCATTCAGTATCTGCTGATCGATGACCTGCGGATCACCCCCACCGGAGACGCGGAGGCTCTGGAGGGCATGACCGTCCGCGGCCTGAAGAAGAGCGCCTCCGTCAAGCTGAAGCTGGCGGATCCTTCCGAGCTGGCGGCGGCCGCGGCTGCGGCTGAAGCGGCCAAGGCGGAAGAGGCGCCCGTGGATGAATCCACCCTCGTCACCGTCACCTGCACCAACTGCCGCTTCAACGGCTGGCGCAACAAGCTGGCCCAGTCCGGCCAGGTGCCCGCGGGTACGACGATCACCGTCATCGCGGACGGCGGCCTGATCGGCAGCGGCTATTTCATCAACGGCGCGAAGAAGGGCGAGTACAAGAACCAGGCGACCTTCAAGCTGGTGGTGGAAGCGGATACGACCATCGAGATGAAGCCCCAGTAAGTCCGCTTTCCTGCGGAAACAGCGCAACTCTCAGAACCTCCCGGGTATCATCCCCGGGAGGTTCTTTTTTGTCCGTTTCTTCTGCCGATACCTGACTATTCAGGTTCCGAAATCCGAAGGAAAGCGGCCTGAAAAAAAAACCTGCCGGATATTTCTCCGGCAGAGTTTCTTTCCAGATCGGGTTCCGGGCTTCTCCGGCCTTTCCCTCGGCCGGCCGTTCAATGCGCCGGAATATTCTCCATCAGGTCGTTCTTTTTGAGGTCGGGGCCCACCAGCGTTCGGTACAGTCCGTAGAGCTCGTTGTCCATCTCGCCCCCGTCCTGAACCGCCCAGCCGTGCTCGATCTGGGTTTTGTGCATCAGCATGGCCTCCTGTGCCGCCTTCAGGGCGGTCTTTCCGCCGAAGGCCTTCAGCGGCTGATGCCAGTTCATCCGGATCTGATTCTCGGGATACAGGTGAATGTAGATCTTCGGTACATCCCACAGGCCGTAAAGCTCCGCCTGTTCCGGAAAAGCCCAGGCCTCCTTGGAGAGCTCCGCGCATTTCCTTCCCAGCCAGGAAACCGCCCGGTGAATCCCGTGGCCGTATTCCCCGTTCACATCGTGCAGCACCACGACATCCGGCTTATACCGGCGGTAGAAGCCGGTGAACATCTCCTCCAGCTTCTCCTCCCCGCCCCATTTGTGCAGGACTTCCTTCATGTCCCCCGTCGTGAAATCATACAGCATGCAGTGGATCGGATGCGTCCTGACCCCGCAGGCCCAAAGCGCGTCCAGCAGCTCCAGCCGCCGGATGGAGCGGTTCATGGCGGCGCAGATGACCAGCACGTTTTTGCCCAGCTCTCCGCCGTAGTACGGCAGCAGCCCGCCGAACCACAGC
This sequence comes from uncultured Eubacteriales bacterium, assembly GCA_902778055.1. Lineage (GTDB taxonomy): Bacteria > Bacillota > Clostridia > Christensenellales > Aristaeellaceae > Aristaeella. The sequence continues at coordinate 51,311 of CACYWL010000005.1, forward strand.
AGCTCATCGTCCGGGTGGCCGGCAATCAGCATCATGTCCACCTTGTCCCCCGGCTTATGCCAGAGCTGAATATCCTCCGGCGGGGTTCCGGGCGAAAGCACCTTCATCTCGCAGATTTCCATCCGTTCCGAGGGATCCTCCCGGCAGACCAGCCGGAAATCCGAAAGCTCCGGGATCGGAATGTACTGGGCGTAAAAGTCCCCGTCGCATTCCGAAACCGTGACCCATTCGTCCCCCTCTCCGGGAACCTGGATCAGCAGCGGCCGGGGCAGCGAATGCCACTGGATATAGACCGCGCCGACAACCTCTCCCTCCGGCGCCGTGACCCGCAGGCTGCTCAGCCCGTTCGGGGCCCTGGTCCGGTAATCCCGGGCGTAGGAGCCGTCCGTCAGCTCGTGATGCTCGCCTGACCTCCCGTCAAAGAGGCACTCCCGGCTCAGGTCCCGGGCCATTTCCTTCGGCCGGAGTTCTTCATCCGGCTTCCTGTCCTCCGGTGAATCGGCCTCCTGCTCCGCCTCCGCCGCGGTCACTGCCTGCGCCGTTCCGCTGCTTCCCGGATCCGGAGACGCATTCTCTCCCCGGGCCGCGGCCGTGCCGGCCGTCAGCGCCCAGGCCAGTAGCGCCGCCAGAATTCTGCGTTTCACTCTGTTTCTTCCTCCGTCCTTTCAGGGCATGGTCATCCGCCAGGGATCCTCGCGGGTGCCCTTTCCGCCGGTAAGCTTCAGCCGGCTCAGGTCCAGCCTCATGGCCGGACGTACGCCGATCTGTACGGAATCCATGGCCCGCCAGCTGAGATGCCCGTTTCCGCCCACGATGCCGGTCATGTAATAGTTCTTCCGCCGCTTGACCGCCCAGTAGGGCGAGGTGCCGTTGTATTCCGACATGACGGTGAGCTGCAGCTTTTTCTTCCACTGGGGATAGATGATCTTGTTTCTCGCGTAGGGGGTGGCCCAGGTTTTCCGCCGTCCGGCCTCCGGAACGGCGATTTCCCCGGGCTGCTCGATCGCGTCGCCGGAGAAGGTGGGCGGGAAGCCGTACCATTCCTTCATCATATCCCCGTAGGTCATGATGTAGAACAGATCCCTTCCGTAGGGGAACTTCTCCGGATCCTCTTCCCCGCCGCCGGCGGCGATCATCGCCTCCGTGTATTCATCCGGCCACTCGGGCACATCCGATTCGTTCGCCTCGTTCTTGTAGGTTTCCTTGACCTTGTGCGGAATGATGGCCGAGCTGAAATCCGTATCCGAGAAGATCGTCTCCGCCATTTCCCCGTTCAGCCAGAAATAGATGCCCTGCTCCTCGTAGGGATCATTGAAATGGCTCTTGTATTTCTTCTTCTGCGTCCGGTCATAATAGATATCCGTCTCGTACATCTGATGGGTGTCGATGATGTATTCCGTGAACAGGGTCAGCCTGTTCCCTTCCCGGTACAGGATGCGCCACAGCAGCGGCGCCTTTCCCCCGTTCTCGTCATAATAGTAGGTGCCCAGCTGCAGGAACTGGTATTGATCCGGATCCCGGTATCCCAGGATTTCCGGATACACCGGATCGGAGGAATCCGCTGCCCCGCTCCGGCTGCTTACGGCAGGCTGCGCTTCTGCCTCGGCGTCAGGGTCTTCGTCCCCGGCAGGTTCCGCGTCAGGGTTCCCGTCCTCCGCGGGCTCCGTTTCCGCCTCCGCATCAGGATTTCCATCCTCTGCCGGCTCCGCTTCTGCCTCGGCGTCAGGGTCTTCGTCCCCGGCAGGTTCCGCTTCCGCCTCCGCGTCCGGGTCCCCGTCCTCCGCGGGCTCTTCTTCCGCCTCCGCGTCCGGATCCTTCTCCCCCGCGGATTCCGCTTCTGCTGCTTCCGCGGCTTCTCCGGCCTCCAGCCCTTCAATCAGCAGCTGTACCCTGTCCGTGTCGACGCCGCCGTTTTTCGGGCCGATATGACAGTACACCTGCCAGCCGTGCATTTCCTCCGGCACGTTCTGGAGCGTGATGGTCAGGGTGTTGGGGTTTTTGACCTTCAGGCCCTTGAACCGTTCGGACAGCTTTCTCCCGGTCACGTCCTCCCCGGAGCTCTCCTCCACAAAATGCCAGGTGATGCCGCCGTTTCCCGCTCCTTTTGCCTTGGCCGAAAAGGAAACCTTCCCGCCGGCCTTCACCGTCTGCGTGACGGGCTGCTGCGTCACCGTCACCGCCGCGAGGGCGACCGAAGCCCAGCAAAGCAGCACGCCCAGCATGATCAGCAGTTTCTTCATCTTTCGCCGCACACTCCTTTTTAGGAGGAGACAGAGGGACGGTTCTTCTGTCTTCTCCCGTCCTCCCCTCGCCGCCCCGCGGACAGCCGTCTCCGTCTCCTTTTGATTAAAAGTTCTTCGTCAGATCGTACCGCTCGTAGAATTCCTTCCGGTAGTCCAGCAGCCGGTCCTCCGCGATGGCCTGCCGGATCTCCTCCATCATATGCAGCAGGAACCGCAGGTTATGGATGGAGGCCAGCCTTCCTCCGGTGATCTCCTTCGCGTTGAACAGATGCCGGATGTACGCCCGGGAGAAATGCGTGCAGGCATAGCAGTCGCACGTTTCGTCCATCGGCCCGAAGTCGCGGGCGTATTTCGCGTTCTTGATCACCACCCGGCCCCGGTTCGTAAACACGGAGCCGTTCCGGGCGATCCGGGTGGCCAGCACGCAGTCGAACATGTCGACGCCCCGCAGCACGCCCTCGATCAGGCAGTCCGGGGATCCGACGCCCATCAGGTATCTCGGCTTGTTCTCGGGCATGAAGGGCCGGATTTTGTCCAGCATCTCGTACATGACCGGCTTCGGCTCGCCCACGCTGAGCCCGCCGATGCCGTATCCGATGAAATCCATGTCCGCCAGGGTCTTTGCGCTCTCGATGCGCAGATCCTCGTAGAACGCCCCCTGCACGATGCCGAACAGGGCCTGATCCTCCCGGGTATGGTGCGCCTTGCAGCGCTCGGCCCACCGGTGGGTCCTCTCCATGGCCTCCTTCGCCGTCTTATAGTCGCAGGGGAAAGGAGAACAGACGTCAAAGGCCATCGCGATGTCCGATCCCAGCGCCTGCTGGATGTCCATGGAGACCTCGGGAGAAATGAATTTCCGGCTGCCGTCCAGATGGCTCTGGAAGGTCACGCCCTCCTCCTTGATCTTCCGGATCCCCGCCAGGGAAAAGACCTGAAAGCCGCCGCTGTCCGTCAGGATGGGCCTGTGCCAGTCCATGAAGGCGTGCAGGCCGCCCGCCTCCCGGATCAGCTCCTCCCCCGGGCGCAGATGCAGATGATAGGTGTTGGAGAGCAGAATCTGGGTTCCGATCTCCTCCATCTCCCGGGAGGTCATTGCCTTCACGCAGGCGGAGGTGCCCACCGGCATGTAAATCGGCGTCTGTATGTCCCCGTGGGGCGTGTGCAGCACCCCGAGCCGGGCGCCGGACTGTTTGCAGACATGGGTCACTTCATATGAAAACGGCTGATTCACGCTGGTTGTTTTCCTTTCTTTCCGGAGGCCTGTCCGGTGATCCCGGGGCGCAGCCCCCCGGCCTTTCCTTCTGCGGCGGTACGGCCGGTTTTCCGGGCGGCTTTCTCCGTCCTTTTCTCTTTCTTCCCGGGCAGCCGGCGCCCTTTCGGGCCCTGCCTACAGCAGGTTCTCCGGCTCCTCCGGCGTGTCCTCCGGCTCTTCCGCCGGCTCCGTCTCCTTCTCCTCCTCCGGCACGTACAGCCGGCCGTTGAAGGCCTTGAAGGTGCGGATCACCTGATCGGACAGGGTGATCTCCCGGGGCTTCTCCGGCTCCTCCGTGTCCTCCGGCACATTCAGCAGATCCCAGTACAGGCCCCAGGCGTTTCCCGAGGGCATGGAGAAGAACCGCATCACCCGCTGGGTGGTCGGGTGCCGGAAAGTCAGCTTGTATCCCCACAGGGCGATTTGCTGCCCGCGGATGCCCCCGCCATATTTGTTGTCCCCCCACAACGGAGCCCCGGCGTGGCTCATCTGAGCCCGGATCTGGTGCTTTCGCCCGGTCTCCAGCCGGATGGCGCAGAGGCTGGTGCTTTCCCGCCGGGCCAGGCAGCGCCCGTGCAGCACGGCGAGCTGGCAGCCCTTCTGGTCCGCCTCGCAGACCACGACCTTGTTCTGGATTGGATCCTTCCAGAGGTAGTCCGTCAGCGTGAACTCATCCGGCAGGTCCCCGGCGGTGATGCAAAGGTATTCCCGCCCCATCTCATGCTTCCGCATCTGCTCGGACAGGCGGGCCGCCGCCTTGCTGGTCCGCGCGAAAACCATCAGCCCGCCCACCGGCCGGTCCAGCCGGTGAACCAGTCCCAGATAGACGTTTCCGGGCTTGTGGTACTCCTCGCGGATGTATTCCTTCAGGATCGTCAGCAGATCCGCGTCCCCCGTCTGATCCCCCTGGGACAGCATATTCGGAGGCTTCACCGCCACGATCACCTGGTTGTCTTCATACAGTACATCGGGCATGGGCCGCTATCCTTCCTCGTTTGTCCATCGTCCGCTGGCGCCGCAGGGCAGCACTCCGCCGCTGGTCACCGGCAGGCAGAGCTCCTCGCAGTCCGTCCGCCCGCCGAAGCGGCCGCAGACGCATTTCCGCAGCATATTGTCCAGCACGCTGGCCTGGAAGCCGGTGGTATAGCTGTTAATCAGGAAGAACACCGGCCGCTCCGAAAGGGCCGCGGCGCTGGTCTCGATCAGGTTGTACAGCTCGTTTTCCAGCTTCCATACCTCGCCGGAGGGTCCCCTCCCGTAGCTGGGCGGATCCATCAGGATGCCGTCATAGCGGTTGCCCCGGCGGATTTCCCGCTGCACGAAGCGCATCGCGTCCTCCACGATCCACCGGCAGCTGGTCTCCGGCAGCCCGCACAGCTCCCGGTTCTCCTTCGCCCAGGCCACCATGCCCTTCGCCGCGTCGACGTGGGTCACGTGGGCGCCCGCCTTTGCGCAGGCCGCGGTGGCGCCGCCGGTGTATCCGAACAGGTTCAGGATCCGCAGATCCCCTCTCCCGTCGGCCCGGATGCGGTCCGCCATCCACTGCCAGTTGGCCGCCTGCTCCGGAAAAAGCCCGGTGTGCTTGAAGCCCGTCGGGCGCACATAGAAGCGCAGCTCCCCCAGGCTCACCGTCCACCGGTCCGGCAGGCTGCGCCGGAACTCCCACTGACCGCCACCCCTTTCGCTGCGGTGGTAGACGGCGTCCGCCCTTCTCCACGCGGCGGGATCGGCCTTCGGCCAGATCGTCTGGGGATCCGGCCGCTGCAGGATCACCTCTCCCCAGCGCTCCAGCTTCTCCCCGTCCCCGGTGTCCAGCACCTCATAATCCTTCCAGGCATCACATAAAAACATGAATTCTCCCTCAGGTTCCGGCTCCGCCGGTCATTCCGCGTAAAGCGGCAGCATATCCCGGTGCATCCGGATCAGCTGCTCCGTCACATCCATGCAGTACAGCCGGTCCAACCCGCCCAGGGCCGGATCCGTCTCCACATATTCCCGCAGCGCCTCCCGGTCCCCCATGGCCGCCCGGGCCGCGAGCCGGTTGACGCCGTCGATTTCCGCCATAACCTCCGCCAGTGCCGGGGGGACCCGCACGCCCCGGGCCTCGGGCTGTCCCTTCCCGAGGCGCAGCGTCGTCTCGACCACCGCCTCAGGGGACAGCTGGGGCATCTCCCGGCCGTTCCGGTGAACCACGGCGGGCAGCTCCGTGTCCTCGCCCCGCAGCACGGCCAGCGCCAGGCGCAGGGGGCGCACCGGCGGCGCCTTGGACAGCAGCAGCAGCTGGGCCATCGCGCCCTCCGTCGCGTCCGCGCCCTGCTCCCGCACGGTGTTCATGTACAGGATCCTCTCCTTGCGCCGCTCCACGGTTTCGCCGAATTCCGGCTTGTCCTCCGGAATATAGTCCGGCTCGGCGGGCAGGAACTCCGCGTGATCCGTCACATCCCCGACCGCCAGGGCGTCCCACCATTCCAGCCATCTCTTCGTCAGCCGGCCCAGCTCACCCTCCCGGGCCGCCTTTTTCAGCCTCGGCAGCCAGTCCTTCCCGCTCTCCGCGTCCTCCAGCCGGATCAGGAAGCTGAAGCCCGGCAGCCCGGCGATTTCCCATTTCGTATCCTCGGTCCGGGTGTTCAGCCGCTTCGTCAGTGTATCCAGGCCGTTGGCGCCCTTCAGCGGCGTCCGTCCGAGGCCGAAGCACCGGAACCCGCGCCGCAGGAAGATCTCCGTCGTCCGGGCCACGGGCTGGCCGAGATTGATGACCAGCGCGCCGGGGCAGGCCTCCTCCATCGCGTCGCAGAGCTCCGTCACCGCCTGTCCCGCCCGCAGGGTGTGCAGGAGGCCTTCAAGGCCGCCGTTGACCCGGGCCTGATCCGTCAGCCCGAGGTTCTCCGCATGGACGAGGGGCTCCAGGGGGCTGTCCCCCCGCGGGGCTTCCTTCGCCCCATCCTCCTCCGGTTCCCCCTCCAGCGCGCTCCGGTCCATGAAAAACCGGCTCGCCGCCTGGGGATCCCCCGCGTACAGCACGCAGTCGGCCCCGGCCAGGGCCTCCGCCCGGTCCGCGAAGGCGCGGAGGGTTCCGCCCAGGCCCGCCTTTTTCAGGATGGCCGCCGCGTATCCCTCCGTCAGCTCCGCCATGGCCGGATTCTTTTCCTCCACGGCGATCTCCGCGTCCCGCTCCTTCCCGGCGAAAAGAAGGTCTGTTAAAAGGGTGGGCAGGAGCATCGGTATGTCCTGCCCAATCATGGTGATTTTCATTCAGCTTCGTCTTTTCCGCGGGGGCGGGGTCATTCCCCGCCTCCGCCTTCGTCTCAGGCCTTCCGGATCGCCAGCAGCGCCTTCCGGCCGTTGATATCCCATTCCTTCGCGTACCAGGCGCCGTCCGCTTCCTTCCGGGCCATCTCCAGCGCCAGCGTTCCCTTCCGGACCATCTCCGCGCAGGCGTCCAGCGCCTCCGCCAGGGTATCATCCGCCGTATAGGCGATCTCGATCCGGTCCGTCACCTCAAAGCCGGCTTCCTTCCGCATGGTCTGGATCTTGGAGATCACCTCCCGGGCGTATCCCTCCCGGATCAGCTCCTCCGTCAGGTTCGTATCCAGCACCACGGTCACTCCCCGGTCCTCCAGGGCGGTGAACCCGGGCTTCTGCATCGGGCTCGTCAGCACGTCGTCCTTCCCCAGGGTCACCCGGGTGCCGTCGATCTCAAAGGAAACCTCTTCGCCCCGGGCAAAGGCGTCCACCACGTCGTTGCCGTCCATCCCGGCCAGATGCTGGCCGATTTTGCCCAGCAGCTTTCCGTATTTCGGGCCCAGGGTCCGCATCTGCGGCTTCAGCTGATAGGTGGTGAAGGCGCGGGCGTCCTCCGTGAAGACGACCTCCTTCACGTTCAGCTCATCCTCGCACAGCGCCTGATAGGCCTCGTCGAAGGCCGCGCCCTTGACATACATTCTGCTCAGCGGCTGCCGCACCTTCAGGTTGGCGGCGTTCCGGCAGGCCCGTCCCAGCTGGATGGCCTCCAGCAGCGCGGACATCTGCTCCTCCATGTCCGGATCGATCCGGCTGCGGTCCGCCTCGGGATAGTCGCAGAGATGGACGCTTTCCGGCGCGCCGGGAATGTTGTTGACCACCAGGTTCTGATAGATCTCCTCGCTCAGGAAGGGGATGAAGGGCGCGCAGAGCTTTGCCAGCGTGACCAGCACATGGTACAGCGTCGCGAAGGCGGCTTCCTTCTCTCCCGCCATGCCCTTGCCCCAGAAGCGCTCCCGGCCGCGGCGGACGTACCAGTTGCTCAGGTCGTCCACAAAGGCGGCGATGGCGTTCGCGGGCTCGGTCACCCGGTAGTTCTGCAGATCCTCGTCCACCCGGGCGATCAGGCTGTTCAGCCGGCTCAGGATCCATTTGTCCATCAGGGTCAGCTCCGTCCGGTCCAGCGGATGGGCCAGCGGGTCGAACCCGTCGATCTGTGCGTACAGGGTGAAGAAGCCGTAGGTATTCTGCAGCGTCGCCAGGAATTTCCGGATGCCCTCCTGCACGGCCTCCTCGCTGAACCGCTTGGGCAGCCACGGGGCGGAGGTGGTGTAGAAATACCATCTCAGCGCGTCCGCGCCGAACTTGTCCAGCATCGTGAAGGGATCCACGACGTTGCCCAGATGCTTGGACATCTTCCGGCCCTCCGCGTCCTGGACATGGCCCATGACGATGCAGTTCCTGAACGGCGCCCGGTCAAACAGCACCGTGGAGATGGCCTCCAGGGTGTAGAACCAGCCCCGGGTCTGGTCGATGGCTTCGCTGATGAAATCCGCGGGGAAATTCTTCTCGAATTCCTCCTTGTGCTCGAAGGGATAGTGCCACTGGGCAAAGGGCATGCTGCCGGAGTCATACCAGCAGTCGATGACCTCCTTCACCCGGTGCATCTCTCCGCCGCACTCCGGGCACCGCAGCGTCACCGCGTCGATGAAGGGGCGGTGCAGCTCGATATCCTCCCCGGGATCCTTCACCGCCATCTCCCGCAGCTCCGCCCGGCTGCCGATCACGTGCATATGGCCGCATTCGCATCTCCAGACGGGCAGGGGGGTTCCCCAGTACCGCTCGCGGCTCAGGCCCCAGTCGATGACGTTCTCCAGGAAGTTGCCCATCCGGCCTTCCTTGATGTTGTCCGGCATCCAGTTGACGCTCCGGTTGTTCCGAACCAGATGATCCCTCACCGCGGTCATCCGGATGAACCAGGTGGGGCGGGCATAGTACAGCAGCGGCGTGTCGCAGCGCCAGCAGAAGGGATAGTCATGGGCAAAGGGAACCGCCGCGAACAGCAGGCCCCGTTCCTTCAGGTCCGCCAGGATCAGCGGATCCGCATCCTTGACGAAGGTGTCCGCCCAGGCGGTATCCGCCTCGAATTTGCCCTGGGTGTCCACCAGGTTGATGAAGGGCAGGCCGTTCTCCCGGCAGACCCGGTTGTCGTCCTCACCGAAGGCCGGCGCGATGTGCACGATGCCGGAGCCGTCCTCCATGGTGACATAGCCATCGCACACGACGAACCAGGCCTTGCTGTCCGGCTCCCGGAACCGGTACAGCGGCTCGTACTCCATGCCCTTCAGGCTGCTGCCCGGGAACTCCTCCGTGATCGTGATCTCCCGGCCCTCGAAAACCTTCTCCGCCAGGGCTTTGGCCATGATGTAGGTCGCCCCGTCGTCCGCGGTCAGGCGGCAGTAGGTATCCGCCGGGTTCACGCACAGCGCCAGGTTGCTGGGCAGCGTCCAGGGCGTGGTGGTCCAGGCCAGCAGCCAGGTGTTCTCCTCCCCCTTCACCGCAAAGCGGACGAAGGCGGAGACCTCCTTCACGTTCTTGTAGCCCTGGGCTACCTCGTGGCTGGAAAGGGCGGTTCCGCAGCGGGGGCAGTAGGGCACAATCTTGTGTCCCTCATACAGCAGTCCCTTCTCATGGATCTGCTTCAGGCTCCACCATTCGCTTTCGATATAGTTGTTCTCATAGGTGATGTAGGGATGCTCCATGTCCGCCCAGTAGCCAACCTGGTCGCTCATCTTCTCCCACTCGTGCAGGTATTTCCAGACGCTCTTCTTGCATTCGCCGATGAAGGGCTCGATGCCGTACTGCTCGATCTGGGGCTTTCCGTCCAGCCCGAGGCTCTTCTCGACCTCCAGCTCCACGGGCAGCCCGTGGGTATCCCACCCGGCGATGCGCAGGGCGCTCTTCCCCTTCATCGTCTGATACCGCGGGAAAAGATCCTTGATCACGCGGGTTTCGATATGCCCAATATGGGGCTTGCCGTTGGCCGTGGGCGGCCCGTCAAAGAAGGTAAACTGGGGGGCGCCGTCCCGCAGATGGAAGGATTTGCGGACGATGTCCTTCTCCTTCCACATCCGGGTGATTTCCTGCTCCCGGGCCACAAAGTTCATGTCCGTCGATACTTTGTTGTACATGGGTCTCATCCCTCGATTCGTTTTCAATAATTCCGGGCCTTACAGCCTGCCCTCCGCGAAGCGCTTTTCCGCCTCGGCCATGATCTTCTCCGTCGCGCTGACGCCGCACCGGCTGGCGCCGGCATCCCGGGCCGCCAGGACCGTGTCCAGATCCCGGATGCCGCCAGAGCCCTTGACCCGCACCTTTGCGGAAACGCTGGCGCGCATCAGCTTCAGATCCTCGATGGTGCATCCCGCGGAGCCGTATCCCGTGCTGGTCTTGACAAAGTCCGCCCCGGCCTGCTCGCTCAGATGGCACGCGGTGACCTTCTCCTCCTCCGTCAGGAAGCAGGTTTCGAGAATCACCTTCACGATGGCTCCGGCCGCGTGGGCTGCCTCGCAGATCATGCGGATCTCCCGGCCGACGTATTCATAGTCGCCGCCCTTCAGCTTTCCGATGTTCAGCACCATGTCCAGCTCCTCGCAGCCCTCCGCCAGCGCCAGCTGGGCTTCCGCCAGCTTGATCGCGGTCTCGTGGGCGCCGTGGGGAAAGCCGATCACCGTGCAGACCTTCACCTCGCTCCCGGCGAGCATCTCCGCCAGAATCGGCACGTCGCAGGGCCGGGCGCACACGCTCGCGGTCCCGTATTTCAGGGCAATTTCGCATCCTTTGCGGATGTCCTCCTCGGTCAGCCAGGGCTGCAGCGTGGAATGATCCAGCATCCGTGCAATATCCTTCGGAGTCAGGGCCATGGTCGTCTCTCCTTCCTGCCGATCCGGCGCGTCCATACGGAAACAATACATCTTGTGATTATACCCTTTTTTTGCGCGGTTTGAAACCCCTTTTCAAAAAAAACCGCATCCTGCAGCCTTTGCTGCGGATGCGGTCTGGGGAACGATAGGGACGGTCCTTTTCGTTCCCTTTCTCTTCTGCGGAGACGGTTTGCGAGACTCAGCGAGACTCGGGGACGGTTTTATGTGAAAACAACGTGTCACCTTTGTTTCCACGCCTTTGTCTGTGCCCTCATATTGTTGGCACGGATGTTCCTCAGTCTCATTTTTACGCTCTAATCCGTTCTCTCCCGGTCTTGTGCAGTTTTCCCAACTTCTTACCCCTTGACAGCGCCCAGCGCCATGCCGGTCACGAAATACTTCTGCAGGAACGGGTAGACCACCAGGATCGGCACCGTGGACACCACGGTGATCGCGCAGCGGATCGTGATGGGCGTGGTCTGCGTCGTGCTCTTGATGGCGTCCACGGAGGTCTTGGCCGCGTTGGCGCTGGCCTGCGTGGTCGCCAGCTTCATCTTCAGCAGGTACTGGAGGCTGTGCAGCTGCTTCTGCCCGCCGCAGTACAGATAGGTGTCAAACCAGCTGTTCCAGCTGCCCACCGCCACGAAAAGGGCAACGGTGGCCATGACCGGCATGCACAGGGGGAAGATGATCTGCCAGTAGACCCGGATATCCCCGGCGCCGTCGATGCGTGCGGATTCCACCAGCGCGTCCGGCAGCCCGGCAATGTAGGTCCGGATGACGATCATGTTGAAGCAGGAGAACATGGTGGGAATGATATAGACCCAGTAGCTCTTGCCCAGCCCCAGCGTCCGGGTGATCAGCAGATAGTTGGGAATCAGGCCCGCGTTGATGTACATGGTCAGCACCAGCACGGTGGTGATCAGTTTGCGGAGCACGTATTCCCTCCGGCTCAGCGTATAGGCCAGCATGCCGGTCCAGAAAAGGTTCAGCAGCGTGATCAGGACGGTCTTGGAGGCGGAAATCCACGCCGCCTGGTAGACCGCCTGATCCTCCAGAATGGCGGCATAGCTCTTCGTGCTGAAGACTCTGGGCGTCAGGCCGATTCCTCCCCGCAGGGCGTCCGTCCCGTCATTGAAGGAATAGGCCACCGTGTTCAGAACCGGATAGAGGGTGATAAACATCAGCAGAATGAGAAGAATCGTGTTGACGACGGGGAAAACCACGTCATGCCGATGGGTCTTTCTCTTCTTTACAGGAATGGCTGTCATCTGTATTCCCTCCTCTCAGATCAAAGTGGCTTCATCCAGCTTTTTGGCGATGGAATTGGCCGCAACCAGCAGCACGATGGCGACGACGCTCTTGAAGAGGCCGGCGGCCGTGGCCACGCCGTACTGCTGCTTGGAAATGCCGTACTGCAGGACGAAGACGTCAATGGTCTGGCTCCAGTCCATCACGACGGAAGAGCCGAGCAGATACTGGATTTCGAATCCCGCCTCCATCAGGTGGCCGATGTTCATGATCAGCAGGATGACGAAGGTGGATTTGATGCCGGGCAGCGTCACATGCAGGATCCGCTGGAAGCGGCCGGCGCCGTCAATGGAAGCGGCTTCATACAGGCTGGGATCGATGGAGGTCATGGCGGAAATGTAGATGATGGTGTTCCATCCCACTTCCTTCCAGACATTGATCACGCCGACCAGCCACCAGAAGTACTTTCCTTCGCCCAGGAAGAAGACCGGCTCCTTCGCCATTCCGAGGGACAGGATCATCTGGTTGATGGCGCCGTTGCTGGCAAAGATGTTCTGCGCCATGCCGACCACGATGACCATGCTCAGGAAATGGGGCAGATAGGTCACGGTCTGGACGGTCCGCTTGAAGGCCCGGACGCGGACCTCGTTCAGCAGAATCGCCAGCAGGATGGAGGAAACAGTGCCGAAGACCAGGTTGATGACGCTCATGGCCAGGGTGTTCCTGATGCTGTTCAGGAAGTCCTCCCGTCCGAAAAGCCATTCAAAGTTCTTCCACCCGACCCAGGGGCTGTTGAACAGGCCCAGCTTGGGCTTATAATCCTGAAACGCCGTGATCCAGCCCCACATGGGGCCGTAGTTGAACAGCAGCACATACAGGAAAATGGGCACGGACATCAGCATCAGCTGCCACTGGCTTCCCAGGGTACGGAAGAAGCTTCTCTTTCTGACGGGAATCACAGCGCCTCCGGTGCTTCTCTTACCGATCGTCGACATACGCGTTTCCTCCTTCGGATGAGCTATGATTTGATACAGGGAAGGGGGAGAGAACCCGTTCTCTCCCCCTGTGGTTACTGACAGGAATTACTCGTTGCCGAGCACCTTCTGGGCTTCCTTCAGAATCGCTTCCTGCATGTAGTTGCCGAAGGCGGTGGCGCTGGGGGTGATTTCTTCCACGAAGGCATCCCACTTCGCGTCGAATTCAGCCGGATCGCACATGATGATCTCAGGCAGGCGCTTGTCCTGGATGTTCAGGAAGTCCTGATGCTCGATTTCCACGGGCGTGTAGTCGATCTGCCAGGCTTCGCCGTAGGGCGCCAGCTCGATGGGCGGATTCACGAAGTCCGCGAACTTGGAGAAGCCGTACGCTTCCAGGAACTTCTTGTCGTAGTCGTTCATCAGACCGAACACGATCTCATCCTGGTTGCCGGGCTCCCAGCAGTTGCCCTTGAACTCGCCGTCCATGATCCAGCCCTGCTTCTTGGGGCTGCTCTCGAAGAAGGCGCGGGCCTTGTTATGCATGATCCAGGTGTTGTCCTGGGTGTTGTTGTACTGCTCCTCGGTCATCAGCAGGCGGCCGTTTTCCACGTAATAGTCTTCGCCTTCAATGCCCCAGTTGAAGATCAGCTGCCACTTGTCGCTCAGCATCTCTTCCCACATGTTGACGATGCGCTCGGCATAGGGGCTGTTGACGGAGATACCGAAGCCGCGGCGGACGTTCGGCAGGGAGCCGTTCAGATAGTGCTCTTCGATTTCCTTGCCGTCCACGTCAGCGGGATCGTACACCGGGCCCAGGGCCACGAAGGTGTTCTTGTACATGCCGGCGGCGTTCAGCGCGCTGGTGGCGTTGCCGAAGTCCCAGGCCTGGTCGAACATGCCCAGGATGGTGCCGCTGGACAGGGCCGCGATATACTGGTCATAGTTCATCACGAAGGTGTCCTTGTTGATCAGGCCCTTGTGGAACAGATCGTTCAGCTTCTTGTAGTAGGGCTTCGCATAGGGCTTGTCGATGAAGGTTTCGGTGTGGAAGTCGGTGTTGCTCACATCGACCAGCACTTCACCGTCGTTCGGGCGGCCCATCAGGTGCTGCACGGGGTTGATCAGGCAGAAGTGACGCCAGTCTTCGCACAGGATGGCAAAGCCGGTATAGGGAGTGCCGTTCTCATCGGTGGGATTCGCGGTGATGAAGTCTTCCAGCACCTTGAAGTACTCGTCGATGGTCTTGATGGTGGGATAGCCGGCCCACTCCAGAACCTGCTTCTGGATGAAGAAGGCGGGGCCGCCAACCGTCAGGGCGATCTGCGGGCCGTCCGGCAGACCGTAGTTCGGGATGATGTAGAGGACATCGTTGCCATCGGCATCCTTCTCGATCAGGCGGGCCTTCTGGGGCTCAATGTGCGCCCACAGCCGGGGGGTCTTCTCGGGGCTGATGTAGTCCAGCAGGTTGATCAGCGCGCCGTTGGAGATGAGCAGGTCAGCGCTGTTGCCGCCGTCGAACAGATCCGGATAGTCCTCATTGGCAATCTTGAGACCCAGGGTCTCATCCAGATCACCGGCCAGGAACTCGAACTCGAACTTGACGCCGAATTCTTCCTCGATCAGCTTGTAGATCTTGTTGTCATCCGCCGGCTGATCTCCGGGATCTCCGCGGAAAACGGTCAGGGTGATGGGTTCGGGGGCTCCCTCGGCCATCACGGCAGGGACCAGCGCCAGGACCATCGCCAGGGCCAGCAGGAACGAGATAACCTTCTTCATGTTCGCTTCCTCCTTCTGATTCTCTCACCGGCACTTTTTCTCCGTGCCTCGGTTGCCTTTATTATGGCACGTCCCTTTGCCGCTGAGAATGATCATTCTGGGAAAAAACATTCAGAATTTGCTAATTTTGTTTTCATAATTTGCTATTAGCCTGATATCCTTTTGCGGAGGATTCTCAGGAGGCTGGATGGCGATTCCGGGCAGGCTTTTTCCTTCCCATCCATTTATCCCTGTATTCTGCGGTTTTCCGGTGCATTTTATCCTTTCCGCCGCAGAACCGATTTCCCGCATTCTGCACAGGTTTTGCTTAGCAAAACTTCAAAAGGAGACAGTGAGACAGGGGACGGTTCTCTGAGACGGGGGGACGGTTCTTTCGTCTTGCTCTTTCTCCACGAAGGAAGACAGGGGACGTTTCTTCTGTCTTGCCCTCCCCGCCGAGAAACAGCGAAGCGGAACAGCCTCCGCTGTCCCGCTCCGCCGCAAAACAATATAATCAGTCGTACCGCTCGTCGAAAACCCGCTTGCTCTTCTTCTCGCTCCTGGGCAGCAGGCCGTTCTCCACCACCTTGACCAGCGGCGTGAAGCCGATGACGCTCTTCACCTTCGCCGCGATCCGATCCGCCAGATCCAGGAAGTCGACGGAGCCGTTGGTCTCCACATAGATCCGCATGGTGTCCTTCCCGTCCAGATGGGAGATACGGATCTGATATTCGCTGCTGACCTCCGGGAAGCCCTGCAGGATCTCTTCGATCTGGCTCGGGAACACGTTGACGCCCTTGATCTTCATCATGTCGTCCGTCCGGCCCATGATCGTATCCAGCCGCGGATGCTTGCTGCCGCAGGGGCACTCGCCCGGGATGATCCGGCTCAGGTCATGGGTCCGGTACCGGATCAGCGGCGCGCCCTCCTTGACCAGCGTCGTAATCACGATCTCGCCCATCTCCCCTTCCGGAACCGGCTTCAGGGTCACGGGATCGATGATCTCGATATAGAGATAATCATCCCAGTAGTGCATGCCTGTGTTGTATTTGCAGTTGATGCCGATGCCGGGGCCGTAAATCTCCGTCAGGCCGTAGATATCGTACAGCTCGATGCCCAGACCCTCGCCGATGCGCTTGCGCATCTTTTCGCTCCACCGCTCGGATCCGATGACGCCCTTGCGCAGCTTGATCTTGTTTTTGATGCCCCGCTTCTCGATCTCCTCGGTCAGCAGCAGCGCATAGGAGGAGGTGGAGCACAGCACGGTGCTCTCCATGTCCTGCATCATCTGCAGCTGCTTTTCCGTGTTGCCGGGGCCCATGGGAATGACCATGGCGCCCAGCCGCTCCGCGCCGTTCTGGAAGCCGATGCCCGCGGTCCACAGGCCGTATCCGGGAGTGATCTGAATCCGGTCCATCTTCGTGATCCCGGCGTACTCATAGCACCGGGCAAACATGATCGCCCAGTCCTCCACGTCCTTGGCGGTATAGGGGATGATGACGGGCAGCCCCGTGGTGCCCGAGGAGGAGTGAATCCGGACGATGTCCTTCTCCGGGGCGGTCATCAGTCCCAGAGGATAGGCGTTCCGCAGGTCGCTCTTCTCCGAGAAGGGCAGGTTCTCGAAGTCGTCCGCGGACGCGATGTGGGTGATGCCGGCTTCCTTCAGTTTCTTGCCGTAGAAGCTGTTTGCGCTGATCAGCGCATCGATCTGGTGGTTCACCTGGGCAATCTGTTCCTTGGAAATACGCATTTTCTTTTCCTCCCTTTTCCCATGAATTCTCTGTCCGTTTTCCTGTATTTTTTTCCCCGCGGTGCGGGGAATCATTCACTCCGCAGGCTCAGTACGGTTATTTCGCCCATTCCAGCGCCCGGAGGTTCAGCTCGTGGAATTTTGCCGGAATCCGGGTCAGCACGGCCTGGCGCATCTCCTCCTCCGAGAAGCCCAGCGCCCCGCTCCGGACCGCCGCGCCCAGCAGGATCAGGTTCAGCACCTTCGCCGAGCCGACCTCCGCCAGCGCCTTCTCCGTCGGCACGATCACCAGGTTGCGGACCTGGGCCTTCAGATAGTCCAGCATCGTTTCCGCCCGGTAGTCCGCGCCGCTCAGCGCCGCGGTCACCGGCATCACGGCCCGGCTGGAAACCACGACCTGACCCTCCGGCTTCAGATAGGGCAGCATCCGGACCGCCTCCCCGGGCTCGAATCCGAGGATCAGGTCCGCCTCCCCCTTCGCGATCATGGGGCAGTCCGCGTCCCCGCCGATCCGCAGGTGGCTGAATACGCTGCCTCCCCGCTGAGCCATGCCGATGGTCTCCGCGCTCATGACCGGCAGCTCCCGCGCCATGGCGGCCGCCGAAATCAGCCGGGAGGCCAGCACGGTGCCCTGGCCGCCCACGCCGCACAGAATAATATCCTTACGCATGCGCCTCACCTCCCGAAATCGCCTTCACCGGGCAGAGCTGGCTGCACAGGCTGCAGCCCGTGCACTGGGCGGGATCCACCGCCGCCTTCTTCCCGTCGAAGCTCAGCGCCGGGCATCCGATTTCCCGGATGCATTTCCGGCAGCCGATGCATTTTTCCGCGTCGATGGTCACCCGGCCCTGGGGCTTCGCCAGCACGACGCAGGGCGAGCAGAAGATGATCGCCTTCACCCCCGGCTTCTCCGCCGTCCGCTTCACGGTCTCGACCGCCTTCGCGTGATCCAGCGGATCCACGGTTTCGACGGTCTCCACGCCGATTCCCTCCAGCACCTTTTCGATGCTGACCCGGTCGACGATCTGGCCCATCATGGTCCGGCCGGTGCCCGGATGCGGCTGATGGCCGGTCATGGCCGTCGTGGAGTTGTCCAGCACGACCAGCGTGAAGCTCGCCTGGTTGTAGACTGCGTTCACCACCCCGGGAATCGCCGAGGCGAAGAAGGTGGAATCCCCCACAAAGGCGAAGCAGCTCGTGTCCGGCTCCAGGTGGTCAATCGCCTGGGCGATGCCCAGTCCCGCGCCCATGCACAGGCAGGTGTCCACCATGTCCAGCGGCTGGGCATTCCCCAGCGTGTAGCATCCGATGTCCCCGCAGAAGATGGTCTTTTTCCCCTTCATCGCCTGCTTCACGGCATAGAAGCTCGCCCGATGGGGACATCCGGCGCAGAGCACCGGAGGTCTTACCGGCAGGGGCGGCGGAGCCGCCGCCGTCTGCTCCTCCGCGGGCAGCCCGAGCCAGGCGCGCAGGGCCGCCGTCACGCTGTCCCGGGTGTTTTCCCCGGCGGTGGGCATGTGCCCCGTCATCTTTCCGAGGATTCTGGTCTTCAGCCCGTATTTTCCGCAGACATAGATCAGCTCCCTCTCGATGACCGGATCCAGCTCCTCGATGCACAGCACCTCATCCATCCCCCGCAGGAATTCCGCCGCCTTCTTCTCCGGGAAGGGGAAGGGATTGCCGATCTTCAGCATCGGAACCGCGCCGGCCTTTCTCCGGGCCTCCAGCGCGTAGGAGGCGCTGAATCCGCCCGTTGCGATGCCCTTCCGGCTGCCCGCCAGTTCCCCTTCTCCCGGCAGGATGTAATTCCTCGGCGAATCGGAGAACACGTCGGAAAGCTCCCGGTTCCGCTTCTCGATCTTGATGTGGTTCTGATAGGACAGCCGCGGGAAGATGACCCACCGGCCCGTGTCCCGGACGAAGCCCTCCGGAACGTTCTTCACATACTCCTCCGGATCCTTCACGGTGATGGAGGCATATCCGTGGCTGACCCGGGTGGTCGGCCGCAGAATCACCGGCGTGCCGTATTTTTCGGACAGTTCGAAGGCCTCCTGCACCATGTCATAGGCCTCCTGTGCGCCGGAGGGGTCAAAAACCGGCAGCTTGGCGAAGGACGCGAAATGCCTCGTGTCCTGCTCCGTCTGGGAGGAGATGGGGCCCGGATCGTCGGCGACCAGCACCACAAGTCCGCCCTTGACCCCGATGTAGGACAGGCACATCAGCGGATCGGAGGCGACGTTCAGCCCCATCTGCTTCATGGTGACCATCGCCCGGGCGCCGGCGTAGGCCGCGCCGCCCGCGATCTCCATGGCGGTCTTCTCGTTGACGCTCCATTCCACATAGGTGTCCTCCGGCCGGTTTTTCGCGACCGTCTCGAGCACCTCCGTGGAGGGGGTCCCGGGATACCCGCAGACCAGGTTGACCCCGGCCGCGATGGCGCCCCGGGCAATGGCTTCATTTCCCATCAGAAATTCTTGATGCACGGTTCACAGCTCCTGTTCTCTGTAGGTTTGACGCGGCCCCGCCGCGGAAGGTTCAGAGGGTGTTCATCAGAACGGAAAGGGCGATCAGCGCCGCTCCCAGCGCCAGGGCCGCCCAGTCCGCCCCGGCCATGCGCGTCACCTTGTAGGCGCTGGTGCGGGTGCGGAGATTGAAGCCCCGCAGCTCCACCGCGATGGCGGCCTGCTCCGTCTTTTTCACGGAGGACACGAGCAGCGGCACGCTCAGAGGGGCCATCAGCGCGAATCTCCGGAAGGGATTCCGGGTGTCGAAGTCCACGCCCCGGGCCAGCTGCGCCTCGGAAATCACCTGCATGTCGCTAAAAAACACGGGGATGAAATGCAGCGCCGTCGTGATCGTGAAGGCGTACTGGTAAGGCAGATGCCAGTGCACGACCAGCGCGTTGGACAGATCCGTCAGCCGGGTCACCATCAGCATCAGGGACAGCGGAATGGTCGCGTCCAGCAGCCTCAGCACCACCATGTAGGCGGTGCGCACCCCGAAGTCCGTGATCCGGATGCCGATCACCTCGAAGTACGGGTTCCCCTGCTGGATGAAGAGCACCTGCAGGATGAACATCACCGCGCAGGCCTTGGCCATGCCCTTCAGAATCCGGAGCACCTGCGGAAGCACGTGCCCCGCGGCGCCGAGCAGCAGGTTCAACGCCAGCAGGCCGATCAGAAAGCTGACCCGGCCGCTGAGAAAGGAGGCCACGCAGATCATCAGGGAGAGGATCAGCTTGGTGCGCGGGTCCAGCCGGTGAAGCACCGTCTGCCCCGGAATGTAGTTCAGTACACCCTTCATGCCCGCACCGCCTTTCTGCTCCGGACGATAGCGTCCCGCATCTCTTCCACGCGGGCGATCCCGCTGTACTCCCCGCCCAGCCGTCCCGCCAGGTCGATCATCTGGGGCGGCAGCAGCGAGGCCGCGCGAAGGGTTTCCGCGTCGCGGAAAATCTCCGCGGTCTCCCCCTTCCGGATCAGGTGTCCGCCCGACATGACGATCACCTCATCCGTGTAGTCCAGCACCACCTCCATGTCGTGGCACACGATCACGACGGTGGCTCCCTTCCTGTGGAAGGTTTCGATATATTCCATGATCCGGGTGCATTCCCGGTAGTCCAGCCCCGTTGTGGGCTCGTCCAGGATCAGCAGCTCCGGCTGATGCACCATGGCCGTGGCCAGCGCCACCCGCTGTTTTTCGCCCCGGCTGAGCAGCATCGGATCGTCCTGCGGATCCAGCTGCAGCGCCTCCAGCGTTTCCTTCAGGCAGGCCTCCCGCCGCTGCGGATCCGGAACGGTGAGCCGCAGGGTGAAGCGCAGCTCCTCCTCGATGGTGTTCCTGCAGATCTGTCGGTCCGGGTTCTGGAAAAGGAATCCGATCCGGGCCGCCAGGGTGCTGATCTTCATGCCGGCGATATCCTGTCCGTCCAGCAGCACCCGGCCGGATACCGGCTTCAGTAGGCCCCGCATCAGGCGGCTGACGGTGGATTTTCCCGCGCCGTTGGATCCGATGATCGCGGTGACGCCGCCCTTTTTCAGGGTGAAGGACACATCCTCCACGGCGCCGCCATGCTCCGGATATCCGAAGGATACATGTTCAAACTGAATCATTGCAGTGCCTCCCTGACCATGGTTTCCGCCTCGTCCATGCTGACCGGCGCGGAGCTGTGCACCAGGCCCAGCCCTGAAAGCTCCTTGTGCAGCGAGACGATCCGCGGCACATGAATGCCGGACTCCTCCATCCTCCCGCTGCTCTCCAGCACCTCCCGCACTGGCCCGTGCAGCATGACCTCTCCCTTTTCGAGCACCAGCAGCTTTTTCACATACCGGCACAGCAGCCCGATTTTCTGCTCGACGGCGATGATGGTTGTGCCGTGCTCCCGGTTCAGCCGGGCCAGCAGGCTGTAGATCTGCTCGCTGCTCTGCGGGTCCAGCTCGCCCGTGGGCTCGTCCAGCAGAATGATCCGGGGCCGCAGCGCCAGAATCGCGGCGATGGCCACCTTCTGCTTCTGTCCGCCGCTCAGCGTATCCAGATCCCGATGCCGGAGGGCGGAGATGCCCGTCTGCTCCAGAGCCTCCGCCACCCGTCCCTCAATTTCCTCCCGGGGCACGGAGAAGTTTTCCAGGCCGAACAGCAGCTCGTCCTCCACCATGGAGGCCACCATCTGGGCGTCCACATCCTGGAACACGCTCCCCACATGCGCGGCAATCTGCTCCGGAGAGGAATCCACGGTATCCAGGCCGTTGACCGTCACCGCGCCGTAGAAATCGCCCTTGTAGTGATGGGGCACGATGCCGTTGATGGCATAGGTCAGGGTGGTTTTTCCCGCGCCGCTGTTCCCGATGATGCCGACAAAGTCGCCGTCCTCGATGGTCAGGTTCAGGTTGTTCAGCGCGTTCCTCTTTCCGCTGGCGTAGCGGAAGGAAAAATCCTTCATTTCAATCATGGTTTTCCCGTCTCCCCGATGGTGTCCTTTTCGTTCCGGCCGAAGCTGATTCCGTCTGAAGCCGCCGTTCCGGGGCCCGAAGCCGGTCCTTTTCCCGGTCGGGCGGCTTCAGACGGTGTCCAGTCGTTCTGCTTTCTGTCTTATTCCCTGCTGAGCACCTTGCGCAGCGGATGATACAGGGCTTCGACGATCACGGCGTTGACCGTGGCCGTTCCGAAGACCACGACCAGGTTCGCGGGCAGATCCGCGATGTTCGCGCCCATGAACAGGTACCTGCAGGCGACGAAGGATCCGCCGCTGACCACGGTGGCCACAAAAGTGGAAACGATGGGGCTCAGGTCAAACTTCCCGACCTTCATGGGGATCTTGATCATCAGGAACATCGCCAGCGCGCCGAGAGGCTCGCTGATGAAATTCAGCCACGGGGTGGCCGGGTTGATCTGGTTGATGGCGCCGGCCAGCAGGCCGATGATCAGCGCCTGAATCAGGCTGGGCCGGATCAGCATGATCGCCAGGCAGTACATGGCGATGATGAAGTTCGGCTTCACGCCGATGCTGGACAGGGCCGTGCCCAGGGTCATCTTCAGCACCTGGCCCGCGGCCAGCAGCACTGCGACGATGATCAGGTCCTGAATGGAAAAGCCTTTGCTCTGGGTGTTCTGGATGTTTCTCTTTTCTGCCATGGGAATCCTTCCTTTCCTTTTTGCCTTCCCTGGAGGCTCTGTGCAGGGGATTCGTTGGCCGCCGGCTGCCAGACCGGCGTTGGAGAAAGAGAGCGTCCGGCGGTACAAAAAAGACCCGCCCCGCGAAGGACGAGTCTGTCATCACAAACCCATGGTACCACCTTACTTGAACCGGCAAGCCGATCCTCTCTCACGAAAGCGCCAACACGCTTTCTGCCCTTAACGCGAGCACACGGTCCGGATACTCCGGCGCTTCCGCCCCGTTTCCCCTTTCCCTCAGCGATCCATTTGCCGGCGCACCTTCCGCGGGTTCTCAGCAATTCCCCTGCTCTCTGTGGGCGTCCCTTCCGGTTTGATCTTCGCTTCAAAGGTTTCTTTATTCGAGCAATAAAATAGCACGCGGATTTTCTCTTGTCAATCCTTCTCATTGTTCTCCCGATGTTTTTTGGCCCGAAGCAGCATCCCGGCTTTGTGAGAAAAGTCACCTGCCCGATTTTAAAAAAAGGCCTTGCGTTTTTTTCGTGCCTGTGCTATACTGCGTCTCGCGGTTGAAAAGCCGCCGTCCCCCGCCTCTGGACGTTAAAGTCGAGGAAGCCAGCCCGGGAAGCTCCGGGATCCCATATATGGGGCATTGGCACAGTTGGTAGTGCGCTACATTCGCATTGTAGAGGTCAGGGGTTCGACTCCCCTATGCTCCACGCAGAACCCGAGAGAGAAATCTCCCGGGTTTTTCTTTGCCGTTTTTAGGCCTTTTCTGGCCTGTCTGGTTAATTCCGGCCATTTCCTCGTCCCGTCGGTCTCTTCGCGCTGACAGGCCCATTCTGGCGTGAAACATGCCCACTTGTCGGCTCCTTTACAGATACACTAAGAAAATCGAGATATTGATCTTTGTGTACCATGCGGTCAATGAGCGCGTCTTCCAGAGAACGATCCCCATATACACGCTCAACATCTGCTTCATCCCAGACGTCGCCGATCTCTTCCATTCGTTCAATAAAGGTCTCAATCTCCACTTTCGTCATTATCTGCCTGCCTCCTTTGTTTTCTTCATCAGAGAAGCAGGAGAACAATCAACCGTTGTACACCACCAATGAAATCCGTCTGTCGGATTGTCCTCCTGCTGATAGAAGTATTCTGTCTCACACGCAACAGTGAAATACTTTTCACCGTTCAGGCCTGTTCCTTCGTCAATAATTGTTACCGGAATCCTACCCGGCATAAGCCAGACTTCCTCATACAGTTCAAAGCAGTATTCTGCATCAACCACCCCCTTCCATTTCCTTCTCTACCAGACGGACCAGTTCACTGGGCTTCAGATCCAGCGCATATGCGATGTTCCAAAGCGTATTCAGCTTTACCGTCTTCTTTCCGTTCTCCAGCTCCACCAAATGGCTCCTCGCGATGCCTGCGAAACCAGACATTATCTCCTGTGTCAAGCCTTTGCTCGTCCGCAGGCGACTGATCACAATACCGAAAGCTTTGCTGTTATAGGGCATTTTTTTGATCCTCCTTTTTTTCGCTCCTATAACAGGCCTTGTTTTTTTCGCGAGGTTATGAAAAGGCGCTGTAGTGTTCAGCGCCTTATTGTCCAACGGTTCCACGGGATTTACTGAAACAATGCTCCTGACATAATGGTCAGGCTGAAGGGAACACCAGATTTCAGCTGATCTCCCTCATTCAGGGTAATAAAGATCGTCGTGGGTTCCTGGCCTTCTTCCGGGGCAGACACAACATTCCACAGTATCTGTTGCCCTTTACCGCCATCCGAATACACAGTCACGTTTCCCCAGTCATCCCCCACAGCCATGCAGGTGAAAATGTACCGCCCGGCAGGGATATCACTGCCCGCGATATATGTACCCTGAGGAAGCTTCGCTGTCTTGTTGATGCCACGATTTACGACTTCGGCATTTACCTGATCCAGCAATGCCACAATCTCTTCATTGGTCATGGATGACAGATCGACAGCATCCGCAACGGCAACAGGGGTCAACAGGAGACAAGCCACCAACAGACAGACGAACCGATGAAAAAATCCTGATACCTTCATGAGAAACAACCACCTTTCGTAGTATTGTTCTCATAGGGTATCAGGATCAGGAGATTGGGTTGTCCTCTTTAGCTAACAACTTATTTGTCAGGTTTCAAAGTCGCTTTTTGTGGTTGGCCATATCAAGACACGTTCATGTGATCCGCCACGTTTTTCATACCAGATTTTTGAAGGAATATGATTCTTTGATATTATCACCTTAGGCTTTGCCTCAAACCATTCATTGTATGCTTCGTTTGTTTCATGCCAGATCTCATCCGTACTGTCAATTCTAACGAATTCGATTTCTACATTCTCAGCATTTCCATTTAAATCCATTTCAGGTACAGGCTCGTCAAAATGGCGATGAACTTTGAGGATCTCATCATCAAACTGAACGTAGTAGACGATTGGAGACTTTGTTTTCTGAAGAATTTCTATCAAACCATCAAATGTATCATCGTATGCATCCAAGCCATCCAAACCACCAGGGAGGCGTAGACTGCCCAATAATAGCAAAGAAAGTTCAATTGTGTTATCTCTAATTAATTCAACTTCTTCAAGTTCAAGTATATTATCCTTGTGAAAATGCTCGTTCCGGCAGTTATCCGCATAGTTCCTGAGCCATGATATGATATGAGCTTTACCTTGCTCTGTCACATTCCATATTCCATTAATCCCCTCAAGAAGAGAAATCAACGGGTTCAGTGTTACATCGAAGGCAGACTCATACGCAGCCTGGAATGGTACATGTTTTCTATCCATTCCTTGATCTCTTTTTCTCTGAGTTTCATCTTTTAGTGCTCTGCTTAAATAATTAAACCCTCCGCCTGCTTTTATGGAAGCATTTTCATAGAGGCCTGAGCTAAGCAATTTCTTCATTATCCGATATAGGAGTTGCTCTATGCACTTAAAATAACCACAAACAACAGGTGTGTATTCAACACTGTGCCCACCATTTTTAAATATAGAAAACAAGTACTCAGAAGTGATGAAACACTTTGCAAATCCACTGGTCCCTAACAAAACACTGAACCCATTTGCGTGAATCGCAGCTTTCTGGATTTTTTGAATGTCAGTATCAGAATTAGCCTGTTCGGTCATAAGTGGTGTCATTTGTTTGTCAAAGATCTGATTATTCCTTCCGATGAAATGGAATACACTATTCTCAAGATTAATACTGCTCAAATCCTTTTTGATTCTTTGCTTAAATTCATGCATATACGAAGGGGCAGAAACGTGAATGGATTCAATTCCTATTATCTTCCTTGCTTCCTGGATGGCATTTCTCGTCGAGGTAAGAAAGTAGTTGTATTCGTTCTCTGATAAATACCTAAGGAAAAACTCCTTAGGGGAAATATACTCTATTTTATTCATAATACGCTTTTCAGGTTTGGCTCTTCCTGCAAACTCTCTTTGCAACTCTAAGCTTCGTTCATCCCATTCAATTATGAGTATCTTACTAATATACCTGCAAAACCAGGCAAATCGCCTTTCATACAACTGGCTATCTGAATACTTTATGCCTATTGTGTGTATCGTTCCTGAGATAAGAAACTGGAAATACCGCGACGACTCGTAGCGAAGGTTGTCGGCACGCACTGGATAGGTTTTATTCCGCTTCAGTTCCGAAGAATCTCGAGCTGTATGTTTACCATGAAGATTTATCAGAGCGATTAATACTGGATTCACAAGAGACTCTCTTATTGCCACATTAAGCCATTCTGCAGCAGAAACCCCTTCTCGGAATTCGTCACTTTGCGGATTAAGCAACGAGAAATCAATATGAGCCCTATGCATATAAGGGGAATAGTGTTGATCTTTATTGAACATTTTCTTTACCCGGTGCAGGAAAATCTGAATCTGGTTTTCAAACAGCTCCTGGATTTTTTCCTCTAATTCTTCACTCATATTTATTTTCTCCACCAATAACCCAATAATCAAAATGACGCATAGCAAAACGCCATGCGTCGCGTCCAAGGTTAGGCCTTTATGATGGCCACAACCTTCTTGCCTGTTTCGGACACGACTGCGACGATCGCAGCGATCTTCCCCAGACAATCCAGGACGCGGATGATTTTGTCATCCATGGCACTTCCTCCTTTCTGTGGGCGAACAGCCCAACGTTACAAGAAAGTACTTAGTCCTGGGGACAAAAAGGATTATATCATAACGCTTCGCGCTTTTCAAACATTATTATTTGCTTCACCATTTTTTCATCAAATGTCTTTTGGTATGATAACTCGCGTTCAAATTGTTAAGGGGGTTGCACTTTTTCCCTTCTAGTGAGGAACCCTTCCTCGGATAGGAGTGACGAAGATGAATCCCGGCACAGCAGACAGCAGGAATCGCTTGACTTCTCTGGAAGACAGAGCCATCATGCCCGTGGGCGAACAACCTACGAACCTTGACAACGAAATAAGCGCACAACCGGCTGTGCAGGTGCCTCGCACCATAACTGCGGCAAACGGCTGCAGGGTTACCTTACTGTTCAACGACCAAACGAAGCCAGGGCTACGCAAGGAAATCGCGCTGATGCTTCTGGATTCGTTTCGAGAAAGAGAAGGGAAAAATTATGAAGCGAGTGTTGTGCCTGTACAGAGTTTCGACTAAAGGGCTAGTCGATAATAAAGACGATATCCCGATGCAGCGGCGTGAATGCATGGATTTCATCGAACGTCAGGATGATTGGGTGTTCGTCGGAGAACGGATGGAAAAGGGTGTTTCCGGATACAAGGTTTCCGCAGCAAACCGGGACGCCATCATCGAAATCCGGGAAATGGCTGAGAAGAAACAGTTCGACGTCCTCTTGGTATTCATGTTTGACCGGCTGGGCCGTAAGGAAGACGAAACACCTTTTCTGGTCAAATGGTTCATCGAGCACGGCATCGAAGTGTGGAGTACCCGCGAAGGAGAACAGAAGCTGGATAACCAGGTGGATCGGCTGCTGAACTTCATGCGGTACTGGGCTGCCAGCGGAGAAAGCGAAACAACTTCCATTCGGGTAAAAGCTGCTCATACCCAGATGACCTCTGATGGTATCTGGCGCGGCGGCAATTGCCCGTACGGATACAAGCTGGTACACAACGGCAGGATCGGAAAGAAAAACCGCCAGCTCTACGACTTGGAAATCGATGAGGTAACCGCCCCGATCGTGATGGAAATCTTTGATCTGATCTGCACACAGGGGTACGGTACGCTTCGCGCCGCAAACTACCTGAATGCGAAATACCCTGATCCGAATAAAGTGTGGACCGCTCAGACAATTCGGAATATGATCCGGAACCCAATCTACGGCGGCAGGATGCACATGAATGATACGCTTTCTGGGCCGATCGAAAGGCTGCGTCTCGCTACCGATGAGCAGATTGAGTTCGGAAAGTATGCCATCGCCAAAAGGATCCCGCACAAGTACATTTCGGAAAGAGAAGCGGAAAACATGGAAGTGCCGCAGGGCGCTACCAAGATTTCTGTCTTTGGTGCTTCGGTTCTCTCTGGGATCCTTTTCTGCGGGCACTGTGGCAAAAGGCTGATCGGAAGCTACCACACAAGGCAGCTGGCCAGCCATCCTTACCATCGGCCCATTTACCGCTGCTACAACGGCGCGGTCAAAGCAAAACAGTGTGATGGGCTGAGCGTTTACTCGGCAATAAAAATCGAATCTGCGGTGATGGAAGTGGTTTATGACTACTTTTCCCAGATGAAGGAAACAGTGGATGATGTATGGAGGGAAGATGCCAGGAAGGCTCTCCGGAATGGCGTCAAAGCCCACGAAAGGGCAGCGATCTCCAGACTGGAGCAGCTGAGTCGGGACCAGGATGGCCTGAAGAAGGAAATCATGAAATAGATCAACGGAACCAGCACCTTCGATACAGATCTGCTCAAAGAAATGCTTGCAGAAAACAAAGCAGCCCAGCTGGCAGCAGAACAGGAGATCACCCAGCTCCGGGAAGAAAAAGAAAGGGAGGAGGAAAAGCTGAAGCACCTTTCACTGCAGTACCAAAACATCAAAAACTGGGCAGATGAGTTCTCTGAAGCATCCGTCGACACCAAGAAGATGATCCTGGCGAAGATGATCGAAAAAATCACTGTGACCCGGGATTACGACATTACCATCAAGTTCTACGTTATCCCTGCGGACTTCTACGGCGGGATCCAGGAAGTAACGCTGAGTGGGACAGCAGACAGAAACGTGGGCTGAGGCCACAAAATCCACTTTTCAAAACCGACTTTTTCATGTTTTCCTCAATCCGGTTGATGAAAGCATCAGCCGGATTAGTTTTTTACCGACGTTAAAGAAAGAGCTCAGTGGGGCGTTAGCAAGCATAGAAAAAAACATAGAAAAAAGAGGCCATTTTGATGGCAAATCTGGTCGAAACCTTGACCGCCATGGGGTGCGCACGGAGGAGTTCGTTAGTGCGCTACATTCGCATTGTAGAGGTCAGGGGTTCGACTCCCCTATGCTCCACGGCTCTGGAAGCTTTGTAAATCAAGGCTTCCAGCTTTTTTATTTCTATCGTCCTTCAAATAATTCTACATTTTGGCCCTCTTTGATGCCCCAATATGCCTTGCGACATAAGGGCTTGAAGGCATCTACAAAAATCTACATTTTGGTCAAGATTTTCTCCATCTCGGAGGAGAGTTCCTTGACCTTATGTCCTGAGGGTGTGCATATCTATTCAGTAAAGTGAATACATCTGCGTGCCCAGAAATCCCCTGAACAGTTTTGTAATCAGTCGTTGCGCCAACAGCCTATCACGAAAGCTGACTTGCCCGCTGTCTTCATCAAATACTATCCTTCATATGCTGATGGTTCCATGACAGTGACTGAGCTGGCGCGAATATGTGGGCTGAGCAGACCAACGGTTTACAAGTATATAATAATGGTGGGGTGATGATAATGCCCCACCGTTTTTGTCTGGTTCATGTATGAGAATAATCAATTTTCCCATCTTCAGCAGCCAGAAGCTCTTTAGGAAAGAATTCGTCAATTGATTCTATATACTTGATTTCTGGTTCTTCCAACTGACTTTTATAACTGCCGCTGATCCCGAAGAAACGCTCGAAGAATGCTTTCAGTTTTTCTATGATGGTCTGCTTTTTTTGCGCACGGTTTCCGCCGCCAAAGCGAGAAACAGGAGGCATTATGTTGTCAATCTCGGTGCCCGTTGTTTTGATCTCTCCATCGCGGAAAGCATTCTCGATCAGTTTTCTGGTTTCAGCTTCTTTCAGCTTTTCACTCTGGATAATGGCAGTCAGTTCTTTTTCGCGCTCTTCCACAACGAATCCACGCCATTCTTCCATCACATCTTCCACATTGTTAATCCCAGAAATAAAGGTTTCAATCAGATCCTTCTTGCTCCGTAACTCGGGCGAAGAATCCACAGCTTTTTGAATATCGACCAGGATGCTCTTGTCTGTACAATGAGTATCATGGTATTTTTTCACGAGCATCAGGATATAATCAATATTGATTTCAATCTGTTTGATCAGTTCAATCTCAAAAACAATGTCATCCGTTATGTCCGCTTTCTCATGAGGCTTTGGCTTCCATTCATCTCTCAGATCAATGTATCGACTTGTATAATCCTGAAAATCGCGATCACTCAGAATCTCTTTCCCAGCAAATTCATCAAAGGAAGAGAGAAGGTTTCGCATCCGCAGAATTGTGCCAAACAGAATAATGAATTGCTTCTGCTTTTGTTCGCCAATGATTTGCGGTTCGGACAGCGGGAAATCAGCGAGCAGCCGATGGATCATATCTGCATATCCCTCATGTTGAGCGCCATGCGAATCAATAAAGCCTTCATAATAATCCTTAAATGGTTGCAGAAGAACAATACCAGAAGCATTTTTATCGCCGAAAAGGGAAATGGCGCTGTCAACCCGCTTTTGTAAATTGCGGAAACAAACGATATTTCCGAAGGTCTTTATAGAATTCAAAATCCGATTGGTTCTGCTGAAAGCCTGAATCAGCCCGTGCATCCGCAGGTTCTTATCCACCCACAGCGTATTCAGCGTTGTGGCGTCAAAGCCTGTCAGGAACATATTCACCACTATCAGCAGATCCAGTTCTTTGTTCTTCATCCGAAGCGATACGTCTTTATAATAATTCTGGAATTTATCGCTGGAAGTATCATAATTCGTATGGAACATCTCGTTGTAATCACGAATGGCAGCGTCAAGGAAGTCTCTGCTTGTTTGATCCAGTGCACTGGTATCTTCAGGGTTTTCCTCATCCAGAATTCCATCAGCTTCCGCTTCATTTGCTCCATAACTGAAGATGGTTGCAATTTTCAGCTTCTTTGACGGATCGGCATTCATTTGTCTCTGGAACTCATTATAATACAGTTTTGCCATTGGCACGGATGCGACAGCAAAAATGGAATTGAATCCTTTAATATGTTGAGTATCCTTGGATTCTTTCACAGCACCATGAGCAGCCTTGGCTACTTCCGTGATGTTGCTCAGACGATTGAATGAATAGCTTGGCCCACTGGTTCGGTATGTCTTCTGTTCAAAATGCTCCAGAATATATTGGGTGACAAGTTTGATACGTTCAGGAGCCATGAACGCCTTTTCCCGTTGAATATCCCATACCTGCTCATCTTCAATGTCGTATGCCATATCCATAGTTTTGATGTAATCCACACGGAAGGGAAGAACATTTTTATCATTGATGGCATCCACAATGGTGTAGGTATGGAGTTGATCGCCGAAGGCTTGTTCTGTGGTAAATACATGAGATCCATGTGCGGAACCAGCATTCTGCGCAAAAATGGGAGTACCAGTAAATCCGAAGATATGATATTTTTTGAAGCTCTTCACAATGTCCGTTCGCATATCTCCAAACTGGCTGCGATGGCATTCGTCAAAAATCATGACAACATGTTGGTCATACACAGCGTGAGTTTTATTTCGATTGACAAAGTTGCTCAGCTTCTGAATGGTGGTAATGATGATTCGTGCATTCGGGTCTTCCAATTGTCTTTTGAGCACCGCTGTGCTAGTGTTGCTGTTGGCGCATCCCTTCTCAAATCGGTCATATTCCTTCATTGTCTGGTAGTCCAGGTCTTTCCTGTCCACAACAAACAGCACTTTGTCAATATAGGGCAACAGGGAAGCAGCTCTTGCTGTTTTGAAGGAAGTCAGGGTTTTCCCGCTGCCAGTTGTATGCCAGATATAGCCTCCAGCGGCAACAGTTCCATATTTCTTATAGTTCGAAGCAATCTCTATACGGTTTAGAATGCGTTCTGTTGCGGTAATCTGGTAAGGCCGCATTACCAGCAGCATGTTTTCAGAAGTGAAAATGCAGTATTTAGTCAGGATGTTCAGCAGTGTGTGCTTGGCGAAGAAGGTGCGTGTGAAGTCCACCAGATCGGGAATCACACGGTTATTTGCGTCTGCCCAGAAACAGGTGAATTCAAAACTGTTGCTGGTTTTCTGCTTCTTTACAGCTCCGCTCTTGGCATCCTTGATCGCGTTCCAGCGGGTACTGTTGGAATAGTATTTTGTATTTGTGCCATTGGAGATGACGAAAATCTGCGTATATTCAAACAAGCCGCTTCCAGCCCAGAAGCTATCCCGCTGATAGCGGTTGATCTGATTGAAGGCTTCCCGAATGGCTACGCCGCGGCGCTTCAGTTCCACATGCACAAGCGGGAACCCGTTCACAAGAATGGTCACATCATAGCGGTTATCATGCTTTGCGCCGCTTGCTGTGCTTACCACATACTGGTTGATTACCTGTAAACTGTTGTTGTGGATATTCTTCTTGTCAATCAGCGTGATATTCTTGCTGCTTCCATCGTCACGGGTCAGCACCTGAACGTTGTCTTCCTGAATTTTGCGGGTTTTCTCCACGATGCCTTCATTGGCGTTGGCTATAAAGGACGTGAAAAAGCGCTGCCATTCATCATCTGAAAAATGGTAGTTGTTCAGGGCTTCCAGTTTCTGCCTCAGGTTGTTAACCAGATCCGCTTCGGTGTGGATGGGCAGATAGGTATAGCCTTGTTCTCCCAGCATCCGAATGAATTCCTGTTCCAGCGCCGCTTCGCTCTGGTAAGCATCAGCACGCTTTGGAAGCGGTTCATAGGTGGTGACAACGGTGTTTTCGTTTGTCTCGGCAACGATGTTAAAATAGGGCATGTGAACACCTCTTGTAATTATGCTTGTGCCAGAGGCTTGAAGGTCAACAGTTTATCGCGGTAATATTCATACTGCTTTTGCCGAGCGTCGATTTCGGCGGGGAGACCGTTGTTGATGTCATTATATAGTTTGTCAAGGTGGTCAAGGATGGTTACTATATGATACTGTTCTTCGACAGAAGGAATAAATATTTCAATTCCAACTAAATCAGAAGCATTTACAGATGGGGTTCCCCCTTCTTTTTTGCAAGTGAGCACCAAATCTTTTCTATTACATAGATAATAATATAGATACTTATTCAATATTACAGACGAATTCTTACTCTTTATCCGATAGCATAGAGGCCCGAGCCAGAAGGGTTTATCTTGATAACCAATAAAACCAATCCCCCCTTGCCCCCGTGATGGGGTGGTTACTGTATCTCCTTCACAATTGTAATTATCTGTATATCCAGATTTTGTTGTTCCAGCGTTTATGTATTCATACTTTGTTTTATTCTCTTGAATAAGATATGGTTTACTGCCAGTTTTTATTGTTGCGACTTCGCCTAATCTGAACTGTTTAAAACCATTTTTGTATTTTGTTAATAAATGATTGCGATAGTATTCATACTGCTTTTTTCGCGCAGTAAGTTCCGCAGTAAGTTCCGCAGTAAGTTCCGCAGTAAGTTCCGTGAAATTGTCAAGTATCCTGACAATTTCACGCTGCACTGGAAGCGGTAGAACAGGTATAATAAATTCTTCCGTTACTGGAAGGGATATTTGGGGTAATGACCCCATTCCAGAAGCAGCATCCCTGAATTTTTGTATATTGTTCTTCAAAACATAATAAAGATATTTAACAGAAACCGTTTCAGGGCAAGTATATGCCCACATTTCATTTTTGAAAGTAAATGGTTTATCGTAGAAAACTACATCTATTACGCCGCGAGATTGCACAAGAACAGCGGGAACACGTGTAATGTTCGCATTTGGAATATCTTTTTCCATTGCATCAATTACAGTTTTCCCACCTGCAAAAACCCTGATGTCTCCATCTGGATTTTCTATTTCCTTCATTTTGCCTGCGGTGATTGGTGTCCCTTTTAGGCGCTTGTATACTTCCTTAACTTTCTTGAAGGGAACCCCGTCAGGGCACAGTTCCGCAATCAATTCGTCCAGTCTACTCATGCCCTTAACCCTCGATTTCCGCAATGATTTCTCGGATTGCAGCGCGCAGTTCGTCTTCCCGTTTCACGATTTCTTCAATCTCTGCATTCAATTTCACAATGTCTACTTTTTCCCTTGTATCTTCCGCTTCCACATAAGTGCTTATAGAAAGGTTATAATCATTCTCTACAACTTCATCATATGCAGCAAGGTGTGAGAAATGTGCTTTCTCTTCACGATTGGCAAAGGTATTGACGATATTCTCAATGTTATCAGGAGTCAACTTGTTATTTTTTGTAACTTTGATGCATTCTTTTGTGGCATCAATGAATAAAGTTTTATTATCTGCTTTATTCTTTTTCAGCACCATGATACAAGTTGCGATGCTTGTGCCGAAGAACAGATTGCTTGGCAACTGAATCACACAGTCAATATAGTTGTTATCAATCAGGTATTTGCGAATTTTCTGTTCTGCGCCTCCACGATACATGATGCCAGGGAAGCAGACGATTGCGGCGGTTCCGTTGGCAGCAAGCCACGAAAGGCTATGCATGATAAAGGCAAAATCTGCGGCACTTTTCGGTGCAAGCACTCCCGCAGGAGAATAGCGCGGGTCATTGATCAGCAACGGATTGCTGTCTCCTGCCCATTTGATGGAGTAGGGAGGATTGGAAACAATCAGTTCAAAGGGTTCATCATCCCAGTGCTGAGGCGCAGTCAGCGTATCTTCGCAAGCGATGTTGAACTTATCGAAACCCACGTCATGAAGGAACATGTTGATGCGACAAAGATTGTATGTGGTGATATTGATTTCTTGCCCGAAAAAGCCATTGCGTACAGAGTTATGTCCAAGCACCTTTTCCGCTTTCAGCAATAGCGATCCAGAACCACAGGCGGGATCATAAACTTTGTTGACTTCCGTTTTGCCTACAGTGCCAAGACGGGTCAGCAGTTCGGAAACATCGGCAGGAGTGAAGAACTCGCCGCCGCTCTTGCCAGCGTTACTGGCATACATGGTCATCAGGTATTCGTACGCATCGCCAAAGGCATCGATATCATGCCCTTTTACATCGCCAAGCGCCATGTCACGCACGCCCCAAAGCAGTTTGCAAAGCCTCTCATTCCGCTTGGCAACAGTAGCGCCGAGCTTATTGCTGTTTACGTCAAAGTCATCGAACAAGCCAGCGAAATCACTTTCTGACACACTGCCCTTGGCGCTGTCTTCGATGTGGTTGAATACCTTTTCCAAGGTTTCATTCAGGTTTTCATCCTGTGCTGCCCTTGCGCACACGTTGCAGAACAACTCGCTTGGCAGGATAAAGAAGCCTTTTTCCTCAATCAACCCTTCCCGTGCCTCTTCAGCATCGGCATCAGGCATCAAAGCATAATCAAAGTCAGCGCTTCCAGCTTCTTGTTCGCCTTTGTTGATATAATAGGTCAGATTTTCACTGATATAACGATAGAACATCGTGCCAAGCACGTAATTCTTGAAATCCCAGCCATCCACGCTTCCGCGCAGCTCGTCCGCGATAGCCCAGATCGCGCGATGAAGTTCTTCACGTTCCTGTTCTTTTTTCACGTCAGGCATTCTGTGTTTCTCCTTCTTCCTTTACATGCTCAATAATATCGCCATAATCTACACCTAGCTTGGCGCAGATCCGATCCAAGATCGGAAGGGCAACCATTTCATCTCTGCGAAGCTTTGTCATTGTATTTGGCGCAATCTCAGCAAGTCTGCGCAGGTCAGCTTTGCTCATTTTCCTGTCAACCAAGAGCTTCCATAGCTTGTTGTATTGGACAGCCATAAAACTATCCTCCTGCTGTTAATGAAAAGAATATAACATAATTTGATTTACACAGCAAGAGGATTTCGCAAGAGCATGCGATTCTGTATGCTTGACGAGTTTATGGAATTCAGAGATAATAGAAAAGTCAGGAAGAATGCGGAGCACTACCTGAAAGAATGGGTGGGATTGGACTGCTCCCCCAATCCGCCGAGCGTATGGCGAATCCTACCCAAACGCTTTTTATATAAAAATGGTGGGGTGATGCCCCACCATTATTGTTAGTATCGCTTTGATATGAAGTTCACTTTCATTTTCCGAACAATGAATTAATGACTGAATCAACATGCTTAGAATCTTCGCCGAACGTATCGGCAATACTATTAACATTATTCCTATAAGATGGGCTATTGTTGTACGTACTACTATAGCCGTTACTTTTTCCTGATGAACTTGATGAACTGCTACAGCTCGAAAGAGTTACGACAGCAATTACCAACATAATGCATAGAATTATCCCCTTTTTCATGCTTTTCAACTCCTCATTCATCTTTATTGCATAACTAGAAAATACAAATGACACGTGGGAAAGGTATCCAGATCATTAGTCAAAAATACTACATTCACCTCCAATACCTGTACCACTTACCAAGTATCCAGTTACATCTGCTAGGAACCTAAGACGTCATCAAGCCACGCATCGAATTCTTCATCAGACATACTATCACTATACCCAGAAAAGTCATAACTGCCTGAAGAAGTCCCTGAAGATTCATAATTGCCTGAAGAAGTACCAGAGGATTTACTATTGGAAGGCTGTAAAGCTTTTGAAAGACAACTTATACAGTAAGTAGCATCTTCATCTATATATTTTCCACATTCAAGGCATCGTTTTGAATGGAGTGTACAACAATTTGTGTCACCAGATGAAGCAATGGGATTGTTACAGCCAGGGTGTGCGCATTTTGTCGTTGCGGTTCCATATTCATTTGAAAAAGAGCTTGAAGAACCGCTACTTGAATAAGACTGTGTCTTAGTTTTGGTCACTGCTTTTGATATACAATCCATACAGTAAGTCGCATCTTCATCTATATATTTTCCACATTCTGCGCATTTTCTGGAATGAATGGTGCAGCAATTGGTATCACCAGTTGAGGCAATAAAGTTATTACAGCCAGAATGAGAGCACCTTGTTGTTGGTGTACCGAATTTGTTTGTAAATGATGATTGCGAACTGATTGCTGAGCTTGTACTAGAATTTGTTGTACGCTCCTTTTGTTTCTCTCTTTCATCATACTCTTTTTGATTCTCGCCTGTAGAGTCACTTACAAGCTCCTCAACATTTATATCCTTTTCTTCTGCTTCATCTTGAGCCTGTTTCAAAGAGGCTGCATTTCTTTCATTCCCACTGCAACTAGATAATATTGATGTAGCTAATACCAATAAGAGAACCAGAGCTATGGCTTTTACAAGAGCTTTATTCATAACTTATCCTTCTTTCTTTTATATGGTACGATACTATATTATTCGAGTTAGTCCGCTATATGTAATTCCTCCAAGTACATAAGAAGAATCATTCAAGCCCAGCATGCCCATCCCGTTTGTTTTTCCTTCCGTAAAAGACCTCCTCTGCAATGCCTAATCAATACTACGTTTTTGTTAAATTATAGCACATTTGAACCATATAAACAAGATCTGAAAGATTTCATCTAGTCCAAATTGCCTGTATCATACCTTTCGAGGTGATACTATGGATGTGAAAGAAAGACTTCAACAGCTAATGGACGAGCGCGGATGGACGATTTACCGTGTAGCCAAGGAAGCGGACATTCCATGGTCTACTGTTCGCAACATGTTCAAGCGCAATACTGAGCCTTCCATTGCCACCCTTGAATGCCTCTGTAAGGGGATGGGCATGACACTTCCTCAGTTTTTCAATGTGGATAATGAAATGGGCCTTTCAGGAGAACAAGCCCAACTGCTTCAGCAGTGGAACAAGTTGCGGGAGAAGGACAGGAAACTGATTTCGGAACTGGTTGATTCTCTTAACGAGCGGAAGTAAATTTTTAGAAAACGGAAACAAAAAACTGAATTCGCGCATAGTCCCACCACCTTCTCTCTATGAGGAGGTGATTTTATTATGGATAATGCAGAAAAAGAATTGCTATTACTGATTGCAGTTTCCCTATCACCAAGCAACTTCAAAGACATAGCGATTTCAGCAGGACTCAAGCCCAGTCTTATTTACAAATGGAGAACTTCAGATGCCCATCTGTCTCCCAAGAAAACAGAAGCCCTATTGAAGTACTTCATCGAAAAGGAGCCTGTCATCTTGACAATGTAAAACAGAAAGTCACCTTCAAATACTTCCGCTTGAATATCCACAATAGGCGGGATTATCAGAAGAAGGAAATCATTGTCAGCCCATGGATTCTGCTCTATGCCAACGAAAATTATTATCTGCTTGCGTTCGATGGAAAACAGATGAAGTATTATCGTCTTGACCGCATTGACAACGTGCAGATTCTGGACGCAAAAAGCGAAGGCGAAGAAGAGTATAAAATAGTGAAGGAAGAACTGCCCTTCAGAACGCAGTCTTCCTTCAACCTCTTCGGTGGGGAGAAGGTGGATGTTACCCTCAAGTGCCCCGTATATTACTATTATCTGATAGCAGACCAGTTTGGAACGAATCTCTATCCCATTCTGGATGATAGCAAAGAGTACTTTACAGTTACAGTTCCAGTTGCGATTGGAGACCAGTTCTTTGGGTGGGTTCTCAGCATGGGACAGAAGGTTGTGATTGTTGGGCCTCCAGAAGTGAAAAAACAGATGGCACGCTTGTTGCGAGAAGCTTTGGCCCGCTGTGGGAGATGATTCCTATGAAAACCGAGATTATACGACTGAAGTTGCATAATATGCGTTTTCTTTTGTCTCTTGTAATGACATTCGCATTGTAGAGGTCAGGGGTTCGACTCCCCTATGCTCCACCACAGGACGAAGTGTCGAACTCGGATGCATTGGCAGCCGGTTCGCACTTCGGATAAACTTAAAGGACAGCTGATGAGGCTGTCCTTTAAGTTTACCAGGGATTATGCTCATGAGTTTGACATCCTTGCGGAAACCGACACGGAGAACTTCGACCGGAGCCTCCGTGATGGACTGGATCTGGAGCTTTATCAGCCGGTATATGAAATGCCTTTCTTCGATCAATAGTACGATGAGAAAATATCAGCCAAGGAATCGACAGGAGAAGGCGCTGACCCGGCCCGGCGGGCCGCGCCGGAACCTCCGGCCTGAACGAAACATTCCGGATTTGACGGTCTTCATGGATATGTCAACAGAAAAAGTCAATAATTGGGGCAGCCTTTTTTTGCGGAAAATCCTTGACACGGATGCCTCCGGCTGATTTACTGTTGATAGATTACCCGCGAGGCGGGAGAAGCGAGTCAAAATATGCAGGAGGTGCGTTTTCATGCGCTATTTTACACAGGATGGCAGCCGGCTGATCTGGCGAAACAACGGCGAAACGCTGATAATCTCCCCCTGGGGTCCGGACAGCATGAGAGTCCAGTCTGTCCTGATGGGTGAAATCCGGGATGACCGCTGGGCCCTGCTGGATCAGCAGCCAACGGAAGCCGTGCTGGATATCCGGGACGAATCCGCGTCCATGGCCTACGAATTCCCGGAGGACGAAGCCTGCGCAGGCCTGAAGGATCAGTATATGTTCGGCAGCCGGTATCTGGTGGCTCCGGTGCTGTATGCCGGCCTGCGACGGCGGGACGTCATGCTGCCGGCCGGATGCTCCTGGCGAAACGTGGATACAGGTGAAACCTACGCCGGCGGCCGGAAGGTCACCCTTCCCGCCCCGCTGGACCGGATTCCCGTGCTGGAACGGATATAGCTTCTTCTTCCCCCGGAAGCCACCCCCGGATCCCATGCTGAATGAATCCGGCGGAAGCGTGATATTTGCGGTATGTACCCATTCCGGTGATGAATACCTTATCTGAAGCAGCCTCCTTTGCATGCGGCAGGCCCCGGTGCCGCCTTGATTTGTGAGCAGAAGAACGGGCAGAGAGGATGACAATGCCGATGAAAGTCGCCATCGTTGAGGACGAAATCAGGATCAGGGAAGGAATTGAAAAGCTCCTGAAGAAGCTGAACCGCGATTACGAGATTGTCGCCGTCGCGGAAAACGGCGACGACGGGCTGAAACTGATCCGTGAAACGAAGCCGGATATCGTCATTACGGATATCTGTATGCCGGTCATGGACGGGCTGGAGATGCTGAAAAGGATGACTTCTGAGGGGCTGCACGCGAAAGCGGTTGTGCTGAGCGCCTATTCCGATTTTGAGTATGCCCGGTCCGCCATGAAATACGGGGTAACGGAATACCTGCTCAAGCCCACCTCCCTGATGGATTTTGAGCAGGCCATGGCGCACGTCGAAGAGCAGGTGATGCTTGACAGGAGCCGGAAGCCGGCGGAGATCGGCAGCATCGACCAGGTATTCAGGGATCTCCTGCTGGGGAGGATGAAGGCCACCCCTGAACTGGAAAGCTACCTGAACAACAATTACAGCATCCGTTCCGACAGCCGTTTTACGCTGATCCTGTGCTGTCCCGGCAGCCCTTTCGAAGAAAAAACCAGGGAATACGGCAGCCGCCTCGGCCGGGTTCTTCCCCTGTTTTCCCAGTGCAGGTTTGTGACCGTTGATTTCTCCTACCGCAAGGTGCTGGCAACCGTTGCGTATGATTATGCCGGCCCCGGCGGCGTGCAGTCGATCCTGCAAAGCCGGCTGGACGACCTGGGGCCGGTCGCGGCGGTCTGCTGCGCGGAAACGACCGGGCCGTTTTCGCTTCACGACGCCTATGAAAAAATGTTTCCCTACCTGGACTGGAATATCGCGCAGGGCGGAAGGACCGTCATCCGCTGGCCGGAGGTCGCGCAGGTCAAAACAGAATCCTGCATTTATCCGATGGAACTTGAGAACCGGATGAGGGCCGCCATGTACGCGTCCAACGCGGACGAAATCGCCGCGGTCCTGCGGGAATTCGGCGCCTGTTTCCGGGACGGGAAGGTTTACCAGCCCCGGGAAATCAAGGAATGCTATGTCCGCTTCCTGTGGCTCATCATCTCTTTCGCGAAGGAAACCGGCGGAAACCCGGACCAGACGGTGGACCGCCAGAAGCTTCTGACTGAAATCATGGACGCGAAAACCCGGGAGGAGCTGGAACGCGTCGCCGAAGGCATCACCGCCTGCCTGGCGCCGGCGGAGGCCGGCGGCAGCGTATCGCACCTGACCGTGCGGAAGGCCATCGGACTGATCCGGGAATACTACCAGGACGGTATCACCCTCGACGAGATCAGCCGCCGGCTCCGGGTGACGCCGGAATACCTCGGAACGCTCTTCCACCGCGAGGTCGGCATGTCCTTCAGCACCTACATCCGCAACGTCCGGATCGACAAGGCGAAGGAACTGCTTTGCGGAACGCAGCTGAAGCTGTACGAAATTGCGGAAAAGACGGGTTATTCCGATCCGAAGTACTTCAGCAAGGTTTTCCGGGAGGCGACCGGGCTCACGCCCGCAGAATACCGGAAGAACGACCAGGCTTCGCGCTGATCCCGGCGCGAAGCCGCTTCACCGCATACCGGTGGAGCGTTTTTTTTGCAAACGACTTTTGATTTTTCCTCTTTGTTTAGTTTTTTCGCTTTGATCCCGGTTTCAAAACGGCTATCATGAATTATGGAAGGGGGGAATCGTTTTGAACCGGATCAAAGCGTTCTTCAGGCACGACAACATCGGCCTGCTTTTCGCGCTGCCCGCGGTCGTCTACATGCTTGTTTTTGTCGGCTACCCGATCGTGCATAATATCATCCTCGGTTTCCAGGACGTCGACGTGATGAACTTCCTGCGCGGACAGAAACATTTTATCGGTTTCGGGAATTACGTGCAGCTGTTTCACGACGAGGTCTTCTTCAAATCTGTCGCCAACACGTTCGTCTTCACGGTCAGCTGCCTGGTTTTCCAGTTCCTGATCGGTTTTGCGCTGGCGCTTTTCTTCAACCGGAAGTTCTCCATCGCCCGGCCGGTCCGCGGGATCCTGATGATGCCCTGGATGATCCCGATGACCGTTACGGCTCTGATGTTCAAATTCATGTTCTCAACCAAGGTCGGCGTCGTCAACAACATCCTGACCGGCCTCGGGATCGTACCTGAAAACATTGAATGGCTGACGGACCAGGGCATCGCGATGATTCCCGTCATTATCACCAACATCTGGATCGGCATCCCGTTCAACATGATCCTCATTTCCACAGGCCTGACGTCCATTCCCGGCGAGCTGTATGAAAGCGCGTCCATCGACGGGGCCGGCCGCTTCCAGCAGTTCACGCGCATCACGCTTCCGCTGATGCGCTCCACCATCGAGTCCATCCTGGTCCTCGGCTTTATCTACACGTTCAAGGTATACGACCTCGTCTACGTCATGACGTCGGGCGGCCCGGTCAATTCCACACAGCTGATGTCCACCTACTCGTACAAACTGTCCTTCGACAATTTCCTGTACAGCAAGGGTTCCGCCGTCGCCAACGCGCTGCTGGTAATCCTGCTCCTGGTCGGCGGCGTCTATGTCAGGATTACCTCCAGGGGGGAGGATGCCTATGAATGACGTCAAAATGAGCCGCGGCCGGAATCTCCTTTTCTGCGCGCTCGCGGTGCTGATCGCCCTGGTGCTGCTCTTCCCAATGCTGTGGATGCTGAACACGTCCCTGAAAACGGAAGCCGAAATCTTCCAGAACCCGCCGACGCTTTATCCGCATACGCTCAACCTGAAATCCTACATCGCGCAGATCGAAACCGGCGATTTCAACATGTTCCGGTCCTTCTTCAACAGCCTGGTCATTTCCATGGGTTCCATGCTGATCGCCGTGGTGCTGGCGGTGCCCGCTTCCTACGCCATCGCGCGCTACCGGTTCAAGGGCCATAAATCCGTGCTCCTCGGCTTCCTGGTGACGCAGATGCTCCCGGTTTCCGTGCTGCTCACACCGATGTTCATCATGTTCCGGAACATGCACCTGTACAACACATGGGGCGCGCCGATCCTGGCGGACGCGACGATCGGCATCCCGTTCTCGGTGCTGATCCTCAAGAACTATTTCGCCTCCATTCCCCGGGACCTGGAGGAAGCGGCGTATATCGACGGCTGCATGCGGTTCGGCGCGTTCATGAGGATCCTGGTCCCGGTGGCGAAACCGGGCGTGGCCGTCTGCGCGATCTTCTCCTTCCTGTACGCCTGGGGCGACCTGGCCTACGGCATGACCTTCATCCTGGAACAGCCGATGCGCCCGATCACAGCCGGGATTTTCAACTTCATGGGACAGTACGGCACCAAGTGGAGCTACCTGTCCGCCTTCGCGGTGGTTTCCATGATCCCGGTCGTCATCATCTTCGTCTTCATGCAGAAGTACATTATTGCCGGCATGACCGCGGGGGCCGTCAAGGGATAAGGATACAGCCTTCGGATCCGGTGCGCTGCCGCACCGGATTTTCGTTGTGTTTTCCGCGCGGCTGCGGTACAATGTCCCCAGATTTTCAGAGGTGATATACGATGCGAACGGCAGGCGGAAAAAAACGCTCCATGCGGCAAATGCTGATCAAGCGCTTCAGCATCCTGACCGCGGTCATGATCACGCTGATCTGCGCCTATATGGCTTACAGCTTCGCCGTCACGCTCAGGCGCGGCACGGAGGAGCTGGCGGATATCAACATGAAAGCCGCGGAAAGCATCCTGAGCATTCGCTTCAGCGAATATGAAAACCTGCTTTACCAGATGTATACCAACGACGACATGGTCGTCTGGTCGGACAATATCAACAACGGCGAAGACGCGGCCGTCAGCGTGAGCAAGATGCGCCGCTACCTGAGCACGGTGCTGAACTCCAACCGGTTCATCAAATCCATCATGGTCATCATGGACAACGGGCGCGTAATTACTTACGACCAGCTGACCTCCACCATCCATGAAAACTCCTGGATCAGCCGTTTCAGCCTGGGCAGTGACGAAATGTACCGGATCGCTTCGGCTGATTATACAAACCACGTCTGGCCCACGGAGTTCGGAACGCGTTTCGCCAACCACGATTACTGGCTTTTTCACATCGCGCACCGCATCGTCAATTACAAACAGCTGGAAAAACTCTACGGCGTCATCGTGATCAGCATCGACGAGCGCCTCCTGGAGGAAGTGATGCGGACCGTCAAGACGGAAGACAGCGAGGTCTACATCACCGACGAAACCGGACGGATCGTCAGCTGCGCCGATAAAAGCCTGATCGGGACTTCGTTCACGCCCGCCGCAGGAAGCGGCGTCGACCGGCTGGAAAACGGGATCCTGGGCTGGAACATCATCCGCGTTCACGACAACAGGCGTTACGTGCAGAGCCTGGTGGAAAAGCTGCTTCAGATCGTCGGGATGGGCGTGCTGCTCATGTTCGCCGCGCTTTTCATCATCAGCAAGATTTCCGGCAAACTGACGCGGGATATCGACGATATCGTGGAGGGCATGCAGCGGACGGACGAGGCGGGCATCCCCGCCCGGCTGCCGCGGAAAGGCGAAATGCTTTCGGAGATCGACGTGATCGCGAAGCAGTACAACCGCACGATCGACGACCTGGAAAAGGCGCTCCTGCGTGAAAAAACAGAGGCGGAAAACAGCCGGAAAGCGGAAATCCGGATGCTGGAGGCGCAGATCAACCCGCACTTCATCTATAATATCCTTGACACCGTCAACTGGATCGCCATTGAAAAGGACGAATACGATATCAGCAACGCGATCAGCACGCTGGCCTCGATCCTGCGCTACGCGATCAGCAACAGCGACAAGCCGGTCACCCTGCGGGACGAGGTCGACTGGCTGAAGAAATACGTTTACCTGCAGCAGTTCCGCCTGAAAAACAAATTCAGCTTCGAAATCCGGACCGATCCGGAAATCCTGGACGTCCGGGTGCATAAACTGATTATCCAGCCCTTCGTGGAGAACGCGATCGTGCACGGGTTCGACACCAAGCGGGAAACGTATACGCTGAAGGTCAGCATGCTGGCGGAGGGCGGCCGGGTGGCCATCACCATCGCGGACAACGGCAAGGGCATCTCGCCGGAGATCCTCGAAGCCCTCGGCAGCGGGGATGTGAAGGAGATCCGGGACAAGGCCGGCATCGGCCTGTCAAACGCTTTCCTCCGCCTGCACCGCTACTGCGAAGGGCAGGACGAGGTCAGCGTGCTAAGCGTGCCGGACGGGGGAACGACCGTGACCATCCGGTTCCCGATCACGGTTTCCCCGGCGGCCGGGAACGATTCCACGGAACATTAGTTTATTCCCCCTTTCTTAAGAAATTTTGAGTTTCTTTTTCTCCTGTTCAAAAACATAATAAGGCCAGAGTCCGGAGAATGGACAAAAATGAAGGAGGAGTCAAGAAAATGAAGAAGCTGTTAGGTATCCTGCTCATTGTCTGCCTGCTGACCGGCATCGCCGCCGCGGGCGCGTTCGCCGAAGGAGCTTCCGGCGACGTCGAGATCTGGTACTACTGGGAGACCGAGGGCCACCAGAAGGCGCTCAGCCACATCATCGAGGAGTTCAACGCCAGCCAGAGCGCCATCAAGGTGTCCGCCAAGTACGTTCCCTTCGCTGATTTCAAAAAGCAGCTGTCCATCGGCGCCGCCGCGGACGCCCTGCCGGACCTGGTGATCCTGGACAACCCCGA
This sequence comes from uncultured Eubacteriales bacterium, assembly GCA_902778055.1. Classification (GTDB taxonomy): domain Bacteria; phylum Bacillota; class Clostridia; order Christensenellales; family Aristaeellaceae; genus Aristaeella. The sequence continues at coordinate 96,200 of CACYWL010000005.1, forward strand.
CCACGCCGCGTACGCCGCGATGGGCGTATTCGCCGACATTACCGGCAAGTTTGACGTGAGCACCTACTATCCGGGCCCCGTCAACTCCTGCACCCTCGACGGAAAACTGTACGGCGTGCCCTTCGGAAGCAACGACCTGGTCCTGTTCTACAACGAAGACATGCTGGCTGCCGCCGGCTGCAAAGTGCCCACGACCTGGGATGAGCTGCTGGAAACAGCAAAAGCCTGCTCCAGCGATAAGGTTTCCGGTTTTGCCCATTCCTCCCTGCAGAACGAGGAAGGCACCTTCAACTTCCTGACCTGGGTATGGTCTGCCGGAGCGACCGCTTATGAAATGAACTCCGAAGGCGGTATCAAAGCCCTGACGCAGGTGAAGAAAATGGTGGACGAAGGCGCTATGACCCAGGAAGCCATCAACTGGACCCAGGGCGACACGATGAACCAGTTCATTTCCGGCAACCTGGCCATGATGATTAACGGCACCTGGCAGATTCCGACCATGCGTTCCGAAGTTCCGGACCTCAAGTGGAACGTGGCGCCGATTCCGCAGGACAAGGTGCAGGCTTCCGGCCTCGGCGGCGAGAACTATGCGGTCATCGCCGGCGGAAATGAGGAAGCTGCCATCGAATTCCTGAAGTATGCCACCAGCAAGGATGTCTGCCTGTATATGATGAATGCCATGGGTTACATCTCCTCCGACTCCACCATCGCGGAAGGCCAGTTCGAGGGGGATCCCGTCTACCAGGTGTTCGTCGATGAAATGAAATACGCCAATGCCCGCGGTCCGCTGCCGACCTGGCCGCAGATCTCCGACGCGATCTCGCTGGCCTTCAACGAAGTGATGACCGGCACTGATCCCGTTGCGGCCGCGGAAAAAGCGCAGGCAACCATCGACAGCATTCTCAAGTAATACGATCCTTGCCTTCCCGGGCCGTGGTTTTTCCACGGCCCTTTTTAAAAACCATCCGCAGGAAAAGGCTGCCGCGCGGAAGCCCGTTCCGCCGCGCCATCCCGGAAGATTTGAACGAGAGAGGAATTTGGAATGAACCCTGTGGTAAAGCCGCTGCCGCTGTCCGGCATGCGAATCACCGACCGCTTTTTTGCGCCGCGGATTGACCTGGTGCGGACGCAGATGCTTCCCTACCAATGGGAAGCGTTGAACGACCTCCTGGAGGATACGGAGCCCAGCCATTGCATCGAAAACTTCCGCCTCGCGGCAGGGATCAGCCGGGGAGAATACCACGGCATGGTCTTTCAGGACAGCGATCTTTATAAGTGGCTGGAAGCCGTCGCCTATCAGCTTTCCGTAACGCCTGATCCCGCGCTGCGGGAGGCGGCGGACAGTGCCATCCGCCTGATCGTGCAGGCGCAGGCCCCGGACGGCTACCTGAACACCTATTACCAGACCCACCCGGAGGAAAAGCGCTTCAGTAACCTGCAAAACAACCATGAACTGTACTGCGCGGGGCATCTGATTGAAGCTGCCGTGGCTTTCGCGCGGAACGTCGGCGACACCCGCCTGCTGTCCGTGGCCTGCCGTTTCGCGGACCTGATTGACCGCACCTTCGGCCCGGAGGAGGGCAAGCTGCATGGCTATCCCGGGCATGAAATTATCGAAATGGCGCTGGTCAGGCTCTTCCGGCAGACCGGCGAAAAACGCTATCTCATGCTGGCCCGGTATTTTATCGACCGGCGCGGACAGGCGCCGCTGTATTTCGAGGAGGAAGCGAGGCGCGACGGAAACCGCAGCTTCATCTGGAACGAAACTTACATGCGCTATCAGTACTACCAGGCCGGGAAGCCGGTGCGCGAACAGACCGCGGCCGAGGGGCACGCGGTTCGCGCCATGTATCTGTACAGCGGCATGGCGGATGTCTCGGCGGAAACAGATGATCCCTCCCTGCTTGAAGCCTGCCGGGCTTTGTTTGACAATATGGCCAGCCGCAGGATGTACATCACCGGTGCGATCGGTTCCACGCACATAGGGGAAGCTTTTACCTACGATTATGATCTTCCCAACGATGCCGTCTATGGCGAAACCTGCGCACAGATCGGGCTGTGTTTCTTTGCCCGGCGCATGCTGAACGCCCAGATGGACGGTAGGTACGCGGATGTCCTCGAGCGCGCGCTGTACAACAGCGTCCTGAGCGGTATGTCGCTGGACGCGAAAAGGTTCTTCTATGTCAATCCGCTTGAAGTCGTGCCCGAAGCCTGCGAAAAGGACGACCGGCTTCGTCATGTAAAGCCGCGGCGGCAGAAATGGTTCAGCTGTGCCTGCTGCCCGCCCAATCTCGCGCGCCTTCTGGGTTCACTTCCCTCCTATGCCTTTTCGGCCGGAGACGATACGCTGTATATGCACCTGTTTATCAGCGGGGATGTTTGCGCTGCACTGGCGCATACTGAGGTCCGCCTCAGCGTGGAAAGCGAATATCCGTGGGACGGCCGGATCCGCCTGGCTGTGCATACGCCGGGACAGTACGGCATCGCTGTCCGCATTCCCGGCTGGTGCCGGGGCTATGAGCTGAAGGTGAACGGCGAAAGCGTGTCTTCTGAGCCGGTCTCGGGATATATTGAACTGAATCGGTTATGGCGGGAGAATGATATCGTCGGCCTGGACCTGGAGATGCCTGTTTTGCTGATGAGGGCGAATCCTGCCGTGCGGGAAGATGCCGGAAAGCTGTGCGTCGTCCGCGGACCGCTGGTTTACTGCCTGGAGGAAGCCGATAACGGAAGCGGTCTCCATCTGCTCCGCCTGCCGCTCAATACCGTCTTTGAAGTGCGCGACGAACCGCAGCTGCTCGGCGGCATCCGGACCATCCGCTGCCGCGCGTTCCGCGAGAGCAGATCATTTGCGGAAGGACAGCTTTACGCGCCGGCCTGCCGGGCGGATGAAACAGCTGAAACGCAGCTGACGTTTATTCCCTATTTCGCCTGGGCCAACCGCGCACCGGGCGAAATGGCGATATGGATCCGGGAAATATAGTTTTGCCGTTCAAATGAGAAAGGGGAATCATACCAAATGAGGCTGTCCTTTTCGCATGTTAAAAAGAAGAACTCCCGAAGGAGTTCTTTATGAAGCGCAGATTACGCCTGCTCAGCAGCAACGGTATCCTTGTGGAAGGTTCCGTTATACAGCTGACGGGCTACGATCACGGCGTTCAGCACGTTGCCGGTGGGCTTGGCGCCTTTGCGGAAACTGGCGGATGACTTCGACCGGAACCTTGGTGATCTTGGCGGCAGTGGCGGTGGCGCTATAATAGTTCTTCTTCATGATGATTTCCTCCTCAGGAAATTTTATAAAGGGTCATCGCGAAACATCTTTCAGTTTTCTTTATTATCAGAGGGATAAAACAGACATGATCTGTGTTATTGCAAAGCTGGTCTCCGATGCGGCTGAGCGATTGAACATTCTGCGGAAAGCAGTTGCTTCAAAGGAACAGCTTGTAAAGCCGTTTCGTGGCCATATTACGATTGCCGCGTATCTCCCCGATGATGAGGAGTTCCTGCCGGTTTGTGCGGAAATCATCCGGGATACTTCCGCATTTCGTATACGCTATGAGAAACTGGGGAAGGGGATCGCCTCTCACACCCTGGATCTGCTGATCCAGGATGCCCGGGAAAAAGGGCTCGCCTCTGTTTCCCTGGAAGCGACTGAAGCAGGCCGCCCCCTGTATGAAAAATACGGCTTTTCAGGCATGAAGGATGAGATGGAACTGATTCTCTGAGTTTGAAACATTCCTGTTTTGAGGAGGGTTCCCGGATGAACAATCTGAACATAAAACATAATGAGTTAACAGCTGAGGAATTCATCCTGCTGTGGGAATCTGTGTGGGGTAAAGGCCCTTCGCCGGAGCAGACGCAGCTGGCAATGGAACATACCTTGTTCCGGGTTTCCGTTTTTGACGGCAGCACCATCATCGCGATGGCAAGGGTAATCGGGGATTTAGGGCTTGACTATTATATCAAGGATGTAGTTGTCAGGCCCGAATACCAGGGCCAGGGAATCGGACGCCTTATGATCGGCGAGATTCTCAAATTCATCAATGATCACGGTGTTCCCGGAACAGATATATTTGTTGAGCTGTGTGCCATGCCTGACAAGATTCCGTTTTATGAAAAGTTCGGTTTCAGCGCCAATGAAGCGCAGCGGTTACGGAAATATCTGCGGGTCAGTGGATAATGATCTGCCATAATAAAGGAACGAAAACACCCGGAATTTTCCGGTGCACGGAGGTTACAAATTCTTGCAGCAAATGGATTATTTCAAAACCCCAAAATGCAATTCTGTCACATTTCGGGGTTTTCTTTGTTTTTGGCCGTATTGTCTGTCACAGGGCATCTTTCTGGCCTGGAGATAAGGAAATGATCGTCAACGGTATAGAAGATGAGATTACTCATGCCGTCAAGCCGGTGCGGTGCATTTTTGCAACACACAGGGCTACCCCGGAACAGCAGAAAATGATTCTGGCGAAGCTGATCGAAAAGATCACCGTTGACCGGGATTACAACATCCACATCTACTTTTTCGTCACGCAGGATGAGTTCCGGCGGTCAGTCTCGTCAGAGCATACGACCGTTTCGGAAGCAGAAAGATGTGAATTCGCAGTGTGAAACCGAAAAAGGGGATAGAAAAAGCGGCAGGGCCGTGTGATGGCTTGCCGCTGCGGTTATCTGTGCCAGGCGAATTTCATGACCTCTGCTTCAATCTGCTTCAATCTGCTTCAGGTCGATGTGCCGGGCGATTTCACCAAGGTTTTCTTCCAATGCTGCCTGCAACGTGACGTCCCGGTACTTCTTTCGTACATCTGTCACGCTCAGGCTGTCACCGTAACCGCTGACGGCTGCGATAAAGATTTCCGCTTCAGTTTCAGTCATGATCGAATCCTCCTGACGTCACTGCCATTTGCCGCCGTTGATCACAGTGCCGATGATGTTCCCGAAGGCCGTCATGTCGCCCATCTGTTTTATCAGGATAGGATTTTTCCGGAAGCAACGGAAGATTCTGATGTTTATTCCTCATCGGCTTTGTTTCTAGCGGATGAGGTCAACTCCATCATCTGCTGTGCATAAGTAGCCCCGTCAATTTCCTCTTCATCGTACTGTCTCATCAGCTCATCAATCTGTTCTTTCAGTTCTTCCCTGGTCATTTTTATTTCCTCCTTCGAATTGATCCTCTTTGATCGCTATGCTGTACCTTTACAATCATCTTTTCCCAAGTACGATTATCAGTCTTCAGAACTGGTAAGCTTTAATACCTGCTCGTCGGATAATATTTTGTTATCGGGGGTATCAAAAAACTTCTTCAGTGCATGATAAATATAGCGCATCACATCTTTAGCTGTTTCACGGTCCTCATCCATTAGTTCTGCAATTTCAAGATATATCTCGATTGCATTTTTTATGGATTCAGCAAACTCTGTAAAACCTTCAGCATTTATCTGTTTAGGTATCAGGCAAATCTCACGAAGCAGATCAGTAGCGGCTTTAATTTCATCTTCAGCATCATCTGTACTGTCATCCTCTTTAGCATAGCGATAATAGATCTCTAGTAATTGTTCTTTCTTACGATCCTCAAACTTTGGAAAATCAATGCAATTATCGAATTCCTTAGCGTCTCCGCACCACTCAAAAATAATTTCTAAAATCTCTTTAAACGCTTTTATCTCTTCCTCCGACATTTCTTCATCTTCGAACAATTCCGCAGAGTTATCTTTATTCACAAGCCACTCATAGTATACAATACTGCCAAAGTGTTCGTTCACTAATCTGCGTAAGAACTTTGTAGTTATTAATTGAATTTCTTCAGACTCTGGATCGATGCCCTTGCTCATGTTATCCTTCATTCGTTTCCAGAAGAAAAGAACCTTTTCATATATCTCATCAACTATCTCTGGGTTGATACCGTCCACATTTTCACCGCGTGCGAGTCTAAAACCTCTGGCAAACCCTAAAGTAAACTCTTTCCACTGGCTTTCATTAAGTCTATCCATCATTGATAGTGTTTTAGACTCAGTATCGCGCAAAGCCTTGGCTAAAGAAATCCTTTCATCATAATATCTTACTTCTCTTTGCTTCTTCTCCTCTAGTTTTTGGATTATTTCATCCCATTTTTCTTCTGTAAAGTATGAAGGATCTTTCAATATTTCCTTGATTTCCTTTACAGGAATATCAAGATCACGAAGGAGCACTATTTTTTTTATTGCGGCTTCTTCTTTTTTTCCGTATATACGATACTTTTTCGAGCCTCTTTCTTCCTCTGGAGGATCGAGAAGCCCTTCAGTCGTATAAAAGTCAATCGTCCGCTTATCCAATTCGTATTTTTTTGCAAATTGAGCAATAAGCATCTCACTTCACCTCTTACTGGACGGTTCCTACAGCTGCGTATACAGCAGATTTGTTTGTTCCTCTTATGAGGTCAAATAGGCGGTCTACAGCTTCTCCAGCCGCATGGCCTGCCATCGTCGATGTTCCTACCATCACCGTCAAACCGCCCCCGAGAGTAGGCAAGCCAATCAATTTTCCAGCTTTACATATCGTTGTAGTAATCTTTGCAGCACCAGGAAAGGGAACGCTTTTCCCAATAAGTACCATTTCCAAGCTGAATACCCCAATCGTTGTTCCAATGCTAGCCACGCACTTTGTGGCCGCTTGAATCCCATCAAGAACTTTCTCTGTCATTTTTCCTGCTCCTCTCAATATTTCTGTCACCCGGGGCTTCACTTAAAGCTCCGCCCCGGGCAACCTTGAAATCCTTACCTCAGACGAGCATTCTTATCATTCCGGTTCAGCAATTTGTTAAGCGTATCAAGCACACCAATCCGGTATCCTTCCTTGCTGCCGTCATTATACCCGCCGTTGTATGCTCTTTCCAAAGCATCTCTTACTCCGCCAATCATCGTTCCATCCGAGCTGTTTTCCTTCCATGCGTGCGTAAAAGCAGCGGCACCATAAAGCGGCTTATCATTATGAGACTTGTTCATGCTTTTCCTCCCATTATCTTTCGTCGTATAGTCTAGTGTATCTGGCGTAGTTTTTTACTCTACGATTGTGCGCGTCATAATGAATTTTCTTTCCGAACCATTGAGGAAGTGGGTATACGGTCACACAATTTCCGCATTCGCTAACGATCAAGCACACGCCATTGTACGCTACTGCCTCACATCCACTTATAGTCTTCGACTCTAGCCACCTGCGTTCCGGTGACTTCCTGAATTCCTTTGCGGTAGAGCCTCGAAGTATTCCTCGCTCCAGGAAGGAAGAGGCATACCTCTCATTGAACCCCAGCCGCTCTTTAGCACGTTCGATGCTGTGATAGCTGATCATTCTTTAGTCCTTCCGTCTGGTTGTGGTCGTTCGTGTGAAATTTACAAGGTTCAAGTAAGACACCGATTCCGGAATCGTGTCACCCCGCGGGGGTAATGATATACTATCACGTACTGGATACCTTGTCAATGATTTTTCGAAATTTTATACAGAACTATTCAGATTGATTCTATCAGAACAGTTCTGTATACATTAGACGTACCTCTGTCTAGTATATCCGATCACCCCAGTCAAAATCGTCCTTCCGTTTTCAGCGGGAAAATGTTATAATTCCCCGTGCAGGAGATCCGTCTCCTGCAGAAAATGAGCTTAATACGGTAACTGAGCCGCAGAATGGTAGAGAAGCGCATTACCACAGTTGAGAAACGACTGTGACAGAACCCTATTTTTATAAGGATTCTGGGAGTTCCAAAAGTCACAGTTAGTAGTGCGCTACATTCGCATTGTAGAGGTCAGGGGTTCGACTCCCCTATGCTCCACGCAGAACCCGAGAGAGAAATAATCTCCCGGGTTTTTCTTTGCCGTTTTTAGGCCCCTTCTGGCCGCTTCACTCAAAATCGACCGTTTCCCTCGCCTGAAAGATTTCTCGCGGCAACGAGGCTCACGTGACACGAAACTGTGTGGGTGGTAAGCTGATTTTGCCATCACTTGGTAGACGCGTCAATCAACGCGTCAATCAGGCTTTAAAGCCATCATCTTGGTCTGGCAGGATGTCTGCTTTTGTGATATAATGCAGCCGCCCAATTGGGCATTACAGCAATGATACGATAAGCCTAAGCATTTGAACATCGGACAAAGATATTCCCAATGCATCCTTGAGATCCATGAAGCACGGATTATCAAATAGAACAAAGGGGAAACTGTCTTGGAAACCATCAATACGAACCTGAATGTGGAGAACAACGGCCCAAGCGTGAGGGGATCCGTGTTTTACCTAATCGTCCTCATCGCTATCGTCCCGATGATCACGGGGCTGATCGGCGACTATTTCAGCACCCGCTTCCTGTCTGAGGAGGAGGTTTCCGTGCTGGGCCTGACCGGATCGATAGACACCCTGTTGACAGCGCTCATTGCGATGTTCGGCATCGGGGCCCAGGCGGTCTGCTCCAAGGATGTGGGCGCGAGAAACCCCGGCGAGGCATCGCGGAATTATACTTCAATTGCAGCAATGGAGTTGGCGGTGGTGCTGGTCGTCGCCGTCGTCGTGGCGGTGCTGCGCATGCCCATCGCTGAGTTGATCGGCGCAAACGACGATATCGACCTGAGGCAGCCGGCCTCTGTCGCCATCCTTGCCTTCGCAATAGGGATGCCGGGCAGCGCGCTGTATTACCTGCTCTCGGTATTGCTGTATCTGGACGAGAAGACGCGCAGACTGGTGCTTTACGCGACGCTGGCCAACTTCGCGGTCAGCCTTGCAGGGCAGATCGCCGTTACAATTGCAGGACCGACAATGCTGGGCTATCTGACCTGCGGCATCGCGGGCGATTGGGTCGGCGTGATCTATCTCGTCATTTGCAAGCGCAAGAGGACAATATATTTCCACTTTTTACCAGGAAATTTTTCGATGAAGCGATTTTGGCGCGTGTTTTCCATCGGCATTCCCGGCGGGCTGGAATACATCTATTACGCCGTGTTTGAGTTTGTCACCTATCTGTTTGTGGTGAATCGCTTTGCCTCCTATTATCTTGTGGTGTTTGAACTGAAGGAGGACATCGGCGGCATTGCAGAAAACCTGGTCGTTGGCATGTGTATCCTGCTCGTCAATCGGATCGGCCTGGCGGTGGGAAGCGGCGACAAGGCGCGAATCCGCCGGGAAATCAAGTACTCCTGGCTGGCATGCGTCGGAATTGCCATAGTCTCGGCCATGGGTCTGGCCTTCCTCTATCCGCAGATGGTGGAGTTGTTCATGGGCGATAACGGCGCGCACACCGCGCAGATCATCTGGCATGCGAAGTATTACCTGATCTGCACCTGCATCGGCCTGCCATTCTATGTAGCGAACAACCTCTTTACCAGTGTGTACGAGGTGAGGGAATTGCTGAAGCACGCGCACCTGAACTACTTTCTCGAGCAAGTGGGCTTTGCGCTCATCTATAACGTCGGCCTCGGCTGGCTGATGGGCCCCGTGGGCATCTGGATCGCCTATCCGCTGACGGAGGCGACCACGCTGCTGGTGAACTTCATTCTCGTCACCGTTCACAATCATCGCTTCCCAAGAGACTGGATTGACCTGTCCTTTCCGCGGAAGCAAATGGAGGCTGATGAGATATGAGCAGCCGGACACTGGGCATACGCAAGTTTGACCGCATACTCCTCGCCTCCTCCATCGAGATGATCGTCGACATTCTGATCGGGCTGATCGACTCGGCGGTTACAGGCCACGTCATCGGCATGGCCGGCCTTTCGGCCATGAATGTCATCGCCCCGGCACTCGGCTTCACGGTATTCACTGAGAACCTATTCTCTGTGGGAACCAGCATGCTCTACGCAAAGCACACCGGTGAATACCAGCGGGAAGCTTCGGAGCGGGTGTTCGGCATGGGACTGGGGCTCTCCACACTAGTTGGTGTGCTGACGTTCGGGGCCGTGACTCTGTTTCTTCCGGCGTATCTGGACGCGATGGGTGTGTATGGCCATGTGCGCGAATACATCACGATCTACATGTCGTTCCTGAGGTTTGAGCTCCTGCTGTCGCCGATCTACGAGGTGCTCAATCTGCTGATCACCACGGACGGCGACGAATTCCTGAGCATGGCCGCGGAAATCGCGCGCCCTCTGTTGAACATCGCTCTGTCCATCTGGCTCGGCAGGCGCTACGGCATGTCGGGCATCGGCATCGGCACCCTCGTCAGCACTGTCGTTGCATTTACGATCCTGACGTTTCACTTTCTCAGCAAGCGCAGCAGCCTGCGGCCCAAACCCTGGTTTTCTTGGGCGGATCTGCGGTCCATGCTGGTCTTCGGGTGGAACGATTCAGCCATGTTCTTCGTGCTTCCGGCGCTGTTCTTCGTCGTCACCAAATTGGTTGTCCTTCGCTATGGGGAAACCTATTTGCCGGTGCTGACGGTGCTGTACGCGATCATTGAGATCACCGGCGTATTTGAAGCGACCGGCGAAGGCATGCGCGCGATCATGCCCATATATATCGGCGACCGAAACAACCTCGCGATACTGCGCCTGACGAAGCACTCCCGAAGGATCAATCAAATCTTCGGGTTTATGTTCAGCGCCGTGCTGCTCGTCTCCGCCGACTGGATCCCATTGGCCTTTGACATCGATGACCCGCAGCTGCTGACCCTGTGCGCCCGCGGCATACGGCTGTACGCGATCGCTTGTCCGGCCCTCTCGGAAATCGCCCTGGTCAATTCTTTCTATCTGAACACAGGCAGGCCAGGCATTGCTGTGCTGGAAACGCTGCTGGCTCAGCTGATTTGCCCCTTGGTGCTGGTCGTTCCGCTGATCTTCCTGCTGGGCCTGAATGGCATCTTCATCGGTTTTGCCGCCTCGGCATACCTTGCGCTGCTGATACTCGGTGTCGTCATCTACAGCCGCTTTGGCAAGGCGTCCTTTCCCTATTGTCTCGAGGGCAACAATTACCCGATGCTGAACGAGGAGATTGCGCTGGACGATGAATGCGTCATGGCCTTTGTCAATCGCGTGGATGCTTTTCTGCTGAAGAACGGCGTGCCGAACAAGACCACCGTGCTCGCCGAACTGGCCTGCGAAGAATATCTGCTCTTTACGAAGGATCGAAACAATGGCAAGCAGGTGGAGGCGGAGTGCTGCGTTCGCATCGAGCCGGACAGCGTCGTATTCTCCATTTGGGATACCGGCGAGGTGTTCGACTTGACGGACGAAAACGCTGTGCCGAACAGTGTTCGCGCTTACGTCGTGGCATCGCTGATGGAGCGACAGGCAGGCAAAAAGCACATGGTCGCTACCAGCTTTAATCGAAACAGCTTCAGTTTTCCAATCACCGATATGAACATTTCAGTTTGTCAAAACGCTGGAGTCACTCTCACTACTCCAACAGCCCCTGCCTGATCACCGCACAGACGAGCTCTTTCTTTGTATGGACAACTTCTCCGGTATTGGCAATTCTGATTTCAAACGGTTCATCCACGAAATGCATGAGGTGGCCGAGCCTAACCAGGACGTCCTGCTCCATTCCGATTCTCAAAAGCCACGAAGCGCAATTATCTCCGCAGATGGAAGCGTTGAAGACATGGTGCTGGTCGTGGGCAATCAGGATCAAAGTCTTGGCCCCGCCAGAGAGCCGGTCAGGGGAAATGGCCCCAAGCACGGGGCTGATGACAAGATGCGGGCTGACGAGCTCCGACCGGTCGATGTCCGCGACCATACGCTTCACCCAATCCTGCTGCGCGGTGTGCGTGCGATTCCTCGCGACCATGTTCACCGTGAATCAGGAACTCAATTTCTCAAAAGTCATTCTGTACAATCTCCGATCAAAAGTTTTCAAACATCCGACCGAAATCGTACCAAACATCCGATTAAATCCATGTCAAACATCCGAGTAATGTCATTGATTATCCGTCAGGCTCTGTGGAGCAATCCATTGGGCCGCTTTTTTCGCTTTGGAGAAAAATACAATGCTGTATCTTTCACTTCTAATCCTGTTTTTTTATCTTGCAGTGCCTTATCCTATACACGTACCGAATGACCGGTACATACGAAACGACAAAACGGAGGAAAGAAAAATGCTGCGTCTGCTTGGTATCCTTACCCTGGGGAACATGATCTTTGGTGGCCATCGCTGCCATTGCTATCATCACCGCCATGGCAGCTTCCTGGGCAGAAGCCTTCTGCTCGGAACGCTGCTCGGACTGTTCATGAGCCGTGCGAATCAGAATCGCACCGAGGAGGAGGATTAACAGTGTTCGACATGAATAAAAGTACTGAACGCCGTCAGGTATTGAGCGTGCTTGGAATTATTTTTGCGCTCTCCTGCATCCCGACTTTACTGGTACTGTTCTCTCATGTAGCCGGGAGGTTGTTCCCCAGCATTCTAATCGGCATCGCCCTGTACTTTGTTTTTCTGCGGAAGAATTAATCAGCACCCGCAATAACAGAAACGGGAATAGGCTTTCATATATGGAGCAGGAGTCAGTCTCCTGCTCCGCCTTTTTGTTTCAAGAGATACTTGTCGCTCTTGAAGCGAGCGATTATTATATAACTTCGATTTCCTGACGTTGCAGGGGAAGTATGACGAAAAGGAATTGAAGGATGCATTGCTGGCGAATACAGAAAAGTTTCTAAAAGAAGCGATAATCTGTTAGGAGAAATCCCCGTCGCTGATGGGATGCAGTAAAGGTTCATATGAATGCTTATTTTTCTCGGATTTATATTGACATATGATAATATATGCTTTATTTTATAACTGTATTAGATATTATTTCGTAAATAATATCGCTGAATAATATCAAGGAGGAGAGAATGATGCCGAAACGTGTTGAAAAGGAAGAAAGCCTGCGCCCCATTACCGTTGAAGATCACAAAGCGCTGGCGGGACTGCAGCTTCAGAAGAAGCAGACCGCAGTGGATGATGCACTGGGATTTCCGGATGGAAATCAGTTTGAAGCGGTGCTGGACGAGCTGCTGAAGAGCGATGCGGAGGCGAATGGCGAGGTGATCGCCATCGCGCTGATCGATCTGGATAGCTTTGACCACATTAATAAGGACTTTGGCCGCGAGGAAGGAGACCGGATGATTATTGCTGCCGGGCGCTATATCCAGGATACGGTTCCGAAGGAAGCGACCGTATTCCGCATTGGCGGGGATGAATTCGGCCTGATTTTCAGAGGCACCATGGAACGGGAAGAGATTTTTCTGCTGCTCAATGATCTGAAGAACAACTATCCGGTAACAGCTCCGGACGGAGTCCGTCAGACGTTGACCATCGGAATGGCCACCGCCTTTGAGGATGCTTCCCGCTGCCCGGAGCTGATCCGGAAAGCGGACAGCGCGCTATACCGTGCGAAGCTGAGCGGGCGGAACAGGATTGCCATGGCCCGTGAAGAAAAGATGGTGCCTAAAACCAGTCACTATACGCAGGATCAGCTTCAGCGTCTGGCTAAGCTGGCAAAACGTGAGGGCGTCGGAGAAGCCATCCTGCTGCGGGAGGCAATGGATATGCTTCTGAAAAAATACGATATTTGAGAGCTGTATTTCAGTCCAAAGAAGTTCGATACTTTCGTAAACGGCTCCGCGAAGAACCCGAGAGAGAAAACTCCCGGGTTTTTCTTTGCAATGACACTGTCTTCGTTTGACGACCGTGTGACTTTTGGATAAACTGTTTATAGAATACTGTTTATAGATTGAATGAAAGTAGTCACAGGATAGTACAGATCAGGGAATGGGAGAACAGTCAGAAGACCGGAGCATTGCCCGGACGTTTTTTGATGGTTCTCCTTCGCAGGATTGTCCACGGATTCAACGATAAGAATACAAATCATGGGAGGCGCCTTGTATGAGCAGCCAGACAATTCTGATATCCGTATACTCCCGTCCGGTGGATCATGATGCTTATCCGGCGGGGCTTGCCAACGCCGTACACCTGGCATATCAGGGCTCCGACGGGAAAAGGCAGCCGCTGAACCGGAACTATGGCGTGCTGTTTCCCAGGGGATACATTTCAGATGAAGACACGATCGTACCCCTTGGTGTCATTCTGCCCTCCATCTTCGCGATGGAGGACGGGTACATCGGCATACTGGGCCATCTGGTGTACGAGAGCGGGGAACCGGCTCCGCGTCCGGAGGGCGACTGCTTCCTGTGGAAAACCAGGGATCTGATTCGATTCGAAGAGATCGGTCCGGTAGATGGGAGCGATTATCCGGCCGCCGACACGCTGGCTGTGGACGAAGCCGTCGCTGAAGCAGCCATCGTATACTGGAGTCCGATCCGGCAGGAGAAGGTGATCTTACCGGAAGAGGTCACGGTGAACGGGCCTTCTGACCTCGAGCGTGTTTCCGCGGAGGTGGTTTACAGCGACGGCTCCCGGGCGGTCAAAACCGTCCGGTGGGACATCGGCTCGGTGGACTTCAGCGTCCCCGGTGTACAGGAAATCAGTGGCATCATCCGCAGACAGGCCTTTCCTTTTCCGCTGGCCAGAGGATACGGCGACCCGGTCATTTTCCGTTGGGAGGGCAAGTGGCACTTTCTGGGCACCAATGACAACCTGGACGACATCGGGTTATACATCCGCGAGTCAGACACAGTGGAGGGTCTGTTTGCACCGGGGATCGAGGAGCACCTGATCCTGCCCTTCGATCCCGCCCGGGGCTTTGAACAGACCTTCTGGGCCCCGGAGTGGCACCTGATTGGCGGGGAGGCATACATTCTCTTCGCAGTCAGCGGACACACATGGGGTCCCCAGTGTCACATGATGCGGCTGAAAAAAGGCGGCAGCGTGATCAGCGCCGAGGACTGGGAAAGCCCGGTTCCCGTAGAGCGCATGGACGGCAGCCCGCTTGCCTCCGACGGCATCACCCTGGACATGACCTTCATTCGCGCAGAGAGCGGCTCTTATGTGACCTGGTCCTATCGGCGTCACATCGGCACTCCTAAGGATACCGGTTCCATGCTGTACATCGCGACTGTCGACGAAAAAAGGCCCTGGCGGCTGACCTGCGAACCGGTACTGCTCACCCGTCCCCTGTATGGCTGGGAAAACGTGGACGGGACCATCAATAATGAAGGCCCCCATGCCCTGGTGAAGGACGGAAGGGTATACCTGGCCTACTCCGGAGGGTCAGCCAATGCCTACACCTATGCGCTGGGTCTTATGACCGCGAGCAGCGCAGATGACCTGACACGGCTTTCCAGCTGGGAAAAGAGCATCCCGCCGGTATTGTCTTTTTATTCCGTAAAGGGCCAGTACGGCCCCGGCCACCATTCCTTCTATCGGAACGAATGGGGCGAGTGGTTGATCGCCTATCACGGCGAAACCGGGCTGCATGAGCACCTTCGATGCGACGGCATTCGCCGGGTGCACTTCCGTTCCGACGGTATGCCCTATCTGCAGATGAGTGCGGAGGAGGACCTGCCGGAGGCTGCCCGTTCTGTCCGTCTGCGCGTGCGCGTACGAAATGCTGACTAAACCGGACGCCTTTCTTTGCCGCTTCTTCGATTCCGTTCTTCATACAATTGAAATGAATCGCTTCGCCGGATTTACTTTGTGAGGTCATTCAGATCAAGCACGACCTCCGACAGCATGTTTGCACCATAGGCAAAGAGGCCGGAGGGCGCCGGAAGCCTCATAATCTGCGTGAAGCCTTCCCTGGATGCGATTCGGACCGCCCAGTCCATATGATAATTGCTGCTGATCATCACGACAGGTTCATCCTTCGAAACCATCCCGGCAAAAGGCAGGGGGACGGTTCTTTCGTCTTACCGGTCCCCCTGTTTTTTTGCTGTCACCGGGCGTCGTACCAGGCCTCCGCATCCGGGCGGAACTGCGCCAGGGTGCCGACGGTAGCGGTATATTCGATTTCCTGTCCCTGAATCGTCGCCGTCAGCCGGGTCTCCGACAGCCGGTCCTCCCGGCTCACGGCGGTCTCCTCCGCGGCCGAAAGGCCTGCCAGGGAAACCAGCATGCACAGGCTCAGCAAAACCGAAATAATTTTTCTCATTTCCTTTTTCTCTTTCCATATTCTCATTTCCCGAACGCGTCCTGATGCTGGTTCGGGCTGGCCCTCTTCCCGATTTCCGGAAAGCGATGCTCAAGCGCCGCCCTGGAAATCTCGATGTCCTCCGCCGCCTCATCCGGGGTCGTACAGCCCACGGTGACCATGTCGCAGGGCCGGATCGTGTTCCAGCTGAAATTCAGGCCGACAAAAGGCGTCGTTCGGCCCGCTGCCATCGGCTTGATCGTCATGACCGGCTTTTTGGCATGCTGGATGATGGACGCCACCGTTTCAATCTCCACCTGCATCATGAAGCCCATGCAGTTATAGATCTGAATATACGTTTCCACGTCATATCTGTTTTCATCCGAATAGGTGATCAGCTCCGGCATATGGGCGGACAGTCCGGGAATCATGCCCTCCTGCCGGATCATATCCGTATAGTCGTCCAGTCTGTCGATCCGGTGCAGGTTCTTGTTCACCAGCTGCTCCGCGCTGGAATGATGGATCAGGCAGAATTTGGCTCCGCATTCCCTGCTGCGGTGAATGGTTGCCCTGGCCTCCCGGCGTCCCGCCTCAGTGTCATCCACGTTGATGATCGGCGTATCGATCAGGATCATGTGCTTTCCCGTGCGCTCCTGTGCTTCCCGAACCGCCTCCTGCATGACCCTTTCCTGCTGCAGCGGCCCCATGATCGTATCCACGCCCTCCTCGAGGAAAACCCGCAGCAGAGGAAGCACCGCCTCCCCGTCCGGAAAACGGTTTTTGATATACTGATCCGCGGCCGGGCTGCGATGGCTCCAGCCCAGGATCCAGTTGGTTCCGATGATCATCCTCGAAAGGGAGACCCCCGCCACCGTCGTTCTCGGAAACAAATTGCTCATTTTTTTGCTCCTCCTGTCTCTGTCCTCCGGCCTGTTCCCGTCATCCCGGAATTCGGTCCCGCGGGATCAGCAGCCGTTTTGTCACCGTCACAATATCCTGATGGCGGAGGCTTCGCGGTTCAAACCGCAGCAGGCTGTAAACCAGCTGCATCACGAGCCCCGCGCCGAAGGTGCTGATCAGCGTGCCGATACCCACCGGCCCGCCCAGCAGCCATCCGGCCAGAAGCACCGCCGCCCACAGCAGGATTTCCACGATCCCGATCGGAAGGCGGGGCAGCCGCTTTCCGATCCCGACCAGCAGGGAATCCCGGGGTCCGCAGCACTGCTCCCCCCGCATGTAGATATACATTCCCAGAGCCATGAACACGAATCCGGCCAGCATCAGGACGATGCCCATCGGCACGCTGCGGTTTTCCTCAAACGGGTTGAGGTCGTTGAACATCTGGACGAAGTTCCCGGTCAGCAGCGCGTCGATCACGGTTCCGTATCCGATTTTCTCCTTCAGCAGCAGATCGATCCCGAGAATCAGCAGGGACATCGCCGTCATCGACAGGCCGTAATTGAGCGGCGTATGCCGCGCGATTCCCATCCCGAGGCAGTCCCACGGGGCCAGTCCGATGTTGGCGAAGATGGTCAGATGAACCCCGAAGGCGAACACCAGCAGCCCCAGAACGATCCGGAGCCATTGCAGAACGATTCTGTTTCGGCTCATGCGCTCTCCTCCCTTTGTCGTCCTATTATATCATAATAATGCGGCTTCGGGGGAAAGGAGTGCTTTTTTCCTGCTTTTCTTTCCGCGGAGGCCCGCTTGTTCTCCTCCGTCACATAGTAGAACCCCATTTATTCAGGCAGGATGAAGGGCTGGTTCATTTTCTCTTCCTCAGCACACAAAGTTGACTTCGGTTTACAGCATTCTCCCTTTTTGGTATACTTTGATAAGCATATGAAAAGTTATATCCATGAGGTGAAACCATGCCGACTTCCGGAAAGTCTCCCACCATGAAGGATGTTGCCCGGGAAGCGGGCGTCTCTCTGGGAACGGTATCCAATGTATTCAACGGCGCCCATGTCGGCCGGGAATACCGGCAGAGGGTGGAGGAGGCCGCGCGCCGTCTCGGGTACGCGGTGAACAGCTATGCCCGCGGCCTGCGCGCGGATCGGACCAATACGGTGGCCGTGATCCTGCCCGGACTGGAGCACATGTTCTTTGCCCGTCTGGCCAACGCGCTGTGCCGGGAGCTGACGCTGCGCGGGTACCGGATGCAGTTTGTGACCACCGAATACAGCCCCGAAGCGGAGTCCGCATGCATTCAGGCCGTTCGTCAGAACATGGTCGACGGCATCATCGGGCTGACCTATTCCACCGGGATGCCGGATGTGGAGGGCATCCCCTACGTCAGCATCGACCGGGTGATCTCCCCCTCCATTCCCTGCGTTTCTTCCGATAATTACGGAGGCGGTGTCCTGGCCGCGCAGACGCTGCTGGAGCTGGGATGCCGGCGTCTCCTCTTCCTCCGCATCGGGTCGCACATCATGGGCGAGACGGACAAGCGGGGCAGCGGTTTCCTGGCGGAATGCGCCAATCAGAATGTGGAATGCACCGTCCGGCGCTTTCTGGATGAGGACGGACCCGATCAGGTGGTCCGTCTCCTGGATGAGCAGTTTCTCAGCGGTCCCCCGGCCTACGACGGGGTTTTCTGCTCCACGGATATGTTGGCCGTCTCCGTGGTCCGGTATCTTTCGCGGCGCGGCGTCCGCGTCCCGGAGGACGTGCAGGTGATCGGCTATGACGGAACCCGGGAGTTCTTCTCCGGCCGTTATGTCTGCTCCACCATCGTTCAGCCGGTTCAGCAGATGGCCGAAACCAGCGTGGAAATTGTAACCCGGTGGTCTGAAGCCGGGACCCCCGCGCTGATCTCCATCCCCGGCTTCTTCGTGCCGGGCGGGACAACGAGGGACGGAGGAACCGCGAATGGCCAGTGAGTATCTTCAGTGGAAGTACCGGGATGTGAAGCCGGAGGAAAAGCCGGAGTATTCCCCGAAGGAAAAGCGCAGAAACTGGCTGCACTATCATAAATGGTGGATTCTCCTGGGCGTGCTCCTGCTGATAGCCGCCGCCGACATTCTCCGGGGTGTCCTGGTCTCGGCATCATCCGGCCGGACTATCAGATGGCCTACGTGGGCTCGGTTCCCCTGAGCGATGAAACAGTATCGGCCCTGCAGGGATGCCATGGGAGAAGGCGGCCGCGGTGCAGCCAGTCCTGGCGGAGCTGATGTAATTCCGTTTTTTTACGGATTGGAAGAAACCGGCGTTAACCCGGCAAAATAGATAACAGGAGGATCAAACCCATGTATGATGTCATCGCGCTTGGAGAACTGCTGATCGACTTTGCCCCGAAGTCCAGATCGGAAACCGGCTATCCGGTTCTCGCCGCCCAGCCCGGCGGCGCGCCCGCGAACTTTCTGGCGGCGCTGACCCGCTACGGCTGCCGCACGGCCCTGATCGGAAAGGTCGGCGACGATATGTTCGGCCGCCTGCTCGTGGAAACCGTGCGCTCCGCCGGCATTGACACGCGGGGGATTCTGATGGATCCGGACGTGTTCACAACCCTCGCCTTCGTCTCCCTGGACGAGAGCGGAAACCGGGACTTCAGCTTTGCCCGCAAGCCCGGCGCGGATACCTGCCTCCGCCCGGAGGAGGTGGATGCCGCCCTGCTGCACGAGGCCCGGGTGTTCCATTTCGGCACCCTCTCCCTCACCGATGAGCCTGCCGCCTCCGCCACCCGTTCCGCCGTGCAGACGGCGAAGGATGCGCACCTGCTGATCAGCGTGGATCCCAATCTGCGCAAGCCGCTCTGGAAATCGGAAGCGGACGCGAAGGCCGCCATCGAGTGGAGCCTCCGCCAGGCGGACATCGTCAAGATCAGCGATGAGGAAATAGATTTCCTCTGGGGTCTCTCCCCGGAGGAGGGCGCGCAGAAGCTGCTCCGGGAGTACGGCGTTTCCCTGGTCTACGCGACCCTGGGCCCGAAGGGCTGCCACGCGGCCACCTTATCCCATCGGGTGACGGTCAGCTCCCCCTCCGGCATTCATGTGGTGGATACCACGGGCGCCGGCGATATTTTCGGCGGCAGCGCCATGAGCCGTTTCCTCTCCTTCGGCGTGCATCCCCGGGATCTGACCAAAGACTATCTGGAGGACATCGTCTCCTTCGCCTGCACCGCAGCCAGCCTCTCCACCCAGAAGCACGGCGGAATCACCTCCGTCCCCGCCCTGGAGGATGTGCAGGCCTACAGGACCGCTTCCCGCTGACGGAAACCCTTTGTCCTGCCGCCCGCCGCGGAGACTGAGCAATCAAAGCGAAGCAAGCAAAAACAGCCCGGCTCTTTCCGTCCGGAAAAGGCCGGGCTGTTCCTCTTTCAGGTTCATATCCTGCTGTACCGACGGCAGGAGGACCGGATCCGATTGCTTCCGGCCGGCGGATGGGGTATACTGTCCCCGTCCCGGAAACCCAGCGTCCGTCGGAGGAGAAAAGCCTTGGAAGCAAAACGCAGATATCTGAAAATCTTTCTTTCGACCCTGTATCTGAGCGCCTTCACCTTCGGCGGAGGGTATGTCATCGTATCTCTGCTCCGGAATAAATTCGTGGAGGAGCTGCACTGGATTGATCAGGAGGAGATGCTGGACCTGGTGGCCATTGCCCAGTCCTCCCCCGGCGCGATTGCCGTCAACGGCGCCATCGTGGTGGGCTACCGGCTGGGGGGCTTTCCCGGCATTCTCTGCGCGGTGCTGGGCGCGGTGATTCCCCCCTTCGTCATCCTGACGCTGGTCTCCATGTTCTACGGCGCCTTCCGGGATCATCCGGCGGTCCAGGCCCTGCTCCGGGGCATGAAGTCCGGCGTGGCGGCGGTAATCATGTCGGTGGTCTGGGATATGGCCGCCGGGCTGGTCGGGGACCGGGACCGGATTTCCGTGTTCATTATGCTTGCGGCCTTCGCCGCCAGCTATTTTCTGAAAATCAACGTGGTCTGGATCATCCTCGTCACGGCCGCCTTCGGCGCGGTGCACACCCTCCTCCGGGAGAGGAAGGGGGCGAAGAAATGATTTATCTTCAGCTGTTTCTCGCCTTTCTGCAGATCGGCGCGCTGTCCTTCGGCGGCGGCTACGCGGCCATGCCCCTGATCCAGGCCCAGACGGTGACGGAGCATGCCTGGATCACCTTTGCGGATTTTGCCGATCTGGTGACCATCGCCGAGATGACCCCGGGCCCCATCGCGGTGAACGCGGCCACCTTTGTGGGCAATCGCGTGGCGGGCATCCCCGGCGCCCTGGCGGCGACCGCGGGGGTGGTGCTGCCCTCCTGTCTTTTTGTGACGGGTCTGGCCTGGCTGTATCAGAAATACCGCAGCCTGACCCTCATGCAGGGGATCCTGCGCTCCCTCCGCCCGGCGGTGGTGGCCATGATCTTCGGCGCCGGGCTCACGATCCTGATCCCGACCCTGTTTGCCGACGGAACCGTCCGCTTCCTCGCGGGCAATTTTCAGGTCCGGGCCGCCCTGCTCTTCCTCGCCGCCCTGGTCTGCCTGCGGAAGTGGAAGCTGAATCCGATTCTGGTGATGGCCGGCTGCGGCGCCGCGGAGCTTCTCTGTCAGCTGCTCCTGTAGATCCGGATGCGGTCATTTCTCCGTTCTGAAAAGGCTCCCCGCCTCACCGCGGGGAGCCCTTTTCATGCCTCTGCCGTTTGATTTCGTACATCATCTTGTCGCTGCGCAGGATGCACTGATTCAGCGAGATTCCCTCCCTCAGCTTCACCTGGTAGGCGCCGATGCTGCTCTGAACCCGGAAGGGGTATTCCCTCTTCTCCTGCAGTCTTTCCATTCTTTCCTCGAAGGCGTTCATCAGCCCCCGGACCGCGTCCTCCGGCATGCCGGGCAGCACGGCCAGGAATTCATCCCCGCCCATCCGGGCGTAAACCGTCCCGGCGGGCTCCGACTCCCGAACCGCCTGCGCCATCAGGCAGATCGCCTCGTCGCCGGCCGCGTGGCCGAACCGGTCGTTGATCTGCTTCAGATAGTCCATGTCGAAGTAGACAAAGGCGATCGGCAACTCCTCCGCGCAGTATTCTTCCCATCCTGGCATGATCTGCTCCTCGAGCCCGCGCCGGTTGTACAGTCCCGTCAGGGGATCCGTGATGCTGGAGATTCTCCGCTCCTCGTACAGGGCGCGGAGCATCTGATGATTCCGGATGTTCCGCAGCGCGCCGGTGATGATGATGTCGCGGTGCTGATAGTAGACATTCGGGAGAAACCCCTCCGCGTAGCGGATCACACTGTAGCCGAACATCTGCTCGCGCAGGTACAGCATGGAGAGCAGGAAAACCTGAGGCGTATCCGATTCCCACGCTTCCCCAGGCAGAAGCTGCCTGCGGTCCATGCTCTCCTTCGGAGCCGGCCGCGCCTTCCCGTCCCGGATCACGGCCACCGTCCGGACCCGGTCCGTCATTCTTTCCGCGAAAAAGGTTTTCTCTCCCTGCTCCTCCTCAAAGAGGCACAGATAGTAATCCCGCTGTCCGGGCATCTCTCCCGCCTTGCGGTCCAGCGTCTCCCGCAGCTGGCTCACGCTGTCGCATTCGGCCAGCTCCAGGCTCAGATAGGTGATGTCGAATTCCCGCAGATACATGTCATTGATCCGGCGCTCCTGTTCCCGGACCAGAGCCTTCAGCCCCTCCTCCCTGTTCCGGCCGCATCCGCAGCTTTCGCCGAGGATCAGCCGTCCGCTGACGCCGATCTGCTTCGCTTCGCCCGTATTCTCCCCGTTCATGCGCTTTTCCAGCTGGAGAGCCGCTCGCTCCGCCATCTCCCGGTAGTCCTGCTCGATGGTCGTCAGGCTCACGCTGCCCTGGCCGTCGCGCAGGCTGTGATCGAAGCCGGTGACGATTACGTCCTCCGGCACGCGGATCCCGTGCCGCTGGAGCTCCTCGATCAGTCCGCAGGCCATATAGTCGTTGGCGCAGACGATGGCTTCGGGCGGCTCCTCCAGCTTTTCGAAAAAGTAGGCGTAAGCCCTCGGCCCGGAGGAATACCACATGTTGCCCCGCATGAAATATTGCTCGTCAAAGGTCAGCCCGTGGGTCCGGATTTCCTCCCGGAAGGCATCCTCCCGCTGCTGTGTGGGCAGGTGGCCGGGAAAGCCGCCCAGATAGGCCAGCCGGCGGATTCCGTGCTCCTCGATCAGATGCCGGACCAGCGGCCGGATTGCCCGCTTTTCATCCATGAAAACGCAGTCCCCGAGGCTGTCCATGCTTCGGAGGGAAACGATCGGCGCCCGGGCTCTCCTGCGGATCTCCTGCTCCAGCGCCTCCCGGTTGTGCGTCACCTCATAGCTGTCGGGTACCAGAATCAGCCCGTCCAGCTCCTCGACCGGGGCGAAGCGGAACAGCTCCCGCTCCTGCGGATCACCGTCCGTATTCGGAATCCGGTAGTCGATGGAAGTGAAGAACACCAGATCGGCGTTCATCGCCCGGGCCTTCTCCCGGAACGTATCGTACAGCACGCCGCTGAAATACATGTCGGAGGCGTTCAGGAACACGCCGATTCTTTTTCTGCGTTCTGGAATCATGGCTGATTCTCTTCCTTTATGTGGCGGTAGGCCGTGAAGAATCCCGGTCCCGGCTTCCCGGGGCGGCCGGATCCTTCTTCAGCTGTTTGGAGACAGTTTATCACAGGGAAGGCCGAACGAAAAGAGTTAATTTGCAAACAATACAGAGGGGACAGCAGAAAAAACAGGCAGTCTTCCCTCCTCCGAATTTCTCCGGTGCGGATCAGCTGTCCGTCTCTGATTCAGATGTCCTTTCTCTTTCAGGCTTCATCCGCGTTTCTCCCCGCGGCCGGCAGGGGCAAAGCCGAAGCGCAAAAAATGGCCCGGCGCCTGCGCGCCGGGGCCGTCTCTGTTCGTCCGTATTTCCTTTATCAGAAGCCGTGGCCGCCGCTGCTGCCGCCGCCTCCGCCGCCACCGCCTCCGCCGCCGCCTCCGTGGCCGCCGCCGGAGCTGCTTTCATGGTGAACCACCTTCGTCAGCTTCCGCCCGAGCACGACCGTCGCGGAGCCCGCGGCCGCGCCCCGGACCACATCCGGCATGTTCACGGCCTGCTCGCCCCGGATCCAGGCTGAAATCAGCAGATAGGCGGCCAGCACCGCCGCGATCAGCGCGAGCAGCGCGTTGCTGATGTATTTCATCGGTGTGGCGATTTTCTCGCCCCGCAGCACCTTCTCAATCTGGCTGAAGGTCTCCTTCGCGCATTCGCCGTATTCTCCCCGGGTCGCGTACCGGTAGACATTGTCGGTGATGGAGTTTTCCTCCGCGGCCGTCAGGACGCGCGCCAGCGGCCTGCTGGCGTAGATATCCAGGTGCCGTGTCTCCATGTCGATGATGAATACGGTGAACCGCGTGTTGGGGCCGAACACGCGGTCGCCCCAGCGCTGGGCCTTGGTGGCTCCCGCCGTGCGGTCTCCTCCGTCCTCGGGCCAGGTCAGGAATCCGGCACTTGCGTACTGCAGGATGGGCCGCATGGCCTCCGTCACCTCAGCCGTTTCCTCCGCGTCCAGCAGGCCGGCCGTATCCTCGATCAGCAGGCTGTATCCGGTCTCCTCATTGGTTTCCGTCAGGCCCGCGCTCTCCGCTCCGGCCGTCATCGGCCCGAAAACCGCCGTCAGGCCGATCAGCAGGCTCAGCAGAATCATAATGCCCTTACGCACGGTCGTCACCTCCCTGATGGCTCTCAAACTGGGGCAGGGGGTTGGAGCATTCCCGGTTATGCAGCAGCAGCAGATCCACGCAGACCCAGATCACGCAGGCCAGGCAGAGCACCGTCAGCACGTAGACCGCCGTGTCCCCGCTGCGGAAGGGATCCAGCAGCAGGTTCAGCGTCGCGAGAACCATGACCCCCAGGGCAGCCAGGCAGCCCATCGGCGTCCGCACGCCGGACCGGCTCCCCCAGAAAATCAGCCCGCCCATGCCGGCGGTCAGCGCGAAGGTGACCGCCTTCGTCACCGAGGCGTTGTTCAGCTTCGCCAGCTGGGACAGCCCGAAGCAGAGCAGAATCATCAGCCCGAAGCTCCCGAGGCCCTCGAAGAAGCCCGTCGCGGAGCCCCTGGCATGCCGGGCCAGCTTCTTGCGCTGCTTCAGCCGCTGCTTGAGGTCGTCCCGGCCGTCCTTCGCCTCCTCCCGGTTCTCCCGGTTCCGGATGCTGTACTGCCGCCGGCCGATGATCCACTGGGCTCCGAGGGCCAGCAGCATCGCGGCGATCAATACCATGTCCGGCCGCAGGGTCAGGAACGTGTTGAACAGGAAGAACAGCGGAATCGCGGCGATCAGGGCAATCCCGGCAAAGCGCGGGATGTCCATCGGCAGATCCGCCACCATCTCCCCGGTCACGCCGTTCTGAATCGCGTAAAGCAGGCGATTCCCGCTCCTTACGGACATGAACCAGACCGGCACCAGCGTCTGCCCGGTGCATTCCGCGTCCGCCAGCTTGATCAGCTTCTTCTCCGCCTCGGCGGTCGAGTACTGGTATTGTCCCTTCAGGTCCTTCAGCGCGTCCTCCAGTCCGAGGCGCACCGCCTCCGCCTTGGCGAAGGGAAGATAGGCGTTTTCCTTCGTATCCGGGATGTCGGAATAGAAGCCGCTCAGATAGGCCGGTGAGAAGGGCCGGAAGGCCTCCGCGTCCACCCGCGCGATCTTCTCGCTCATCGCGTCCGGCATCTCCCGGGACGCGTCATGCAGAATATGGGTGAAGGAGTGATCCAGCTGCACCGTGGTGTTGTAGTAGTAGGTGTCGTCCCCGACGGTCTGGGTGGCCTCCAGGTTCGTCTGTCCCTTCACGGAGGCGGAGAAGATGTAGTGGGGCACATAGATGCCCCGGAAGCTTTCCGCGGTGACCTGCTTCTTCAGCCGGTGATCGGCGCACAGGCTCTTTCGGACCATCTGCTGATACTTCTGAAAGCATTCCTCCCGGGTCACCCGAAAGGGCGCCACCGTCTCCGGCGCCTCCATGTCCGTCTCCCGGCGCTCCAGCATCACCGAAGACCCGCAGTAGCTGCAGAAGGCGGCCTGCGCCGTATTCATGGCGCGGATCTCCGCCCCGCAGGTCGGGCAGGTCAGCAGGTCCACGGAAAAGCTGCTTCCGGCGGTTCTCGCCTCCCGCTGGTCCGCCTCCTCGATGGACTGCGTCCGTCCGCAGCTTCCGCACTTCAGCGCCTGATCCTGCACGGAAAAGGTCATGACCGATCCGCATCCCGGACACCCGTACATTGTTCCTCTCCCCTTCCTCTGTTATCCTTCCGGAGCCGTAATCTCCGGTCCCCGGTAGTGCAGCCCCAGCATCGTGATGTCGTCGAACTGCGGCGCATCGCCCACGAAATCGTCCAGATCCTTCCGCACATTCCGCAGCAGCGTCTCCGGAGCCGCGTCCGCCTCCCGGTTCAGCGCGTCGAGCATCCTGTCGGTTCCGAACAGCTCGTTGCCGGCGTTGGTCGCCTCGGGCACGCCGTCGGTGTAGACGAACAGCGTGTCGCCCGGGTGCATCTCAAACTCGTGCTCCCGGAACTTCATGCCGGCCAGGGTCGCCACCGCGGGAGAATGCCGGTAGAGCACCAGCTCGAATTTCCCGTTCTCCCTGCGCAGCACCGGATGCTCGTGTCCGGCGTTGGCCGCCACGCCCCGGCCGGTTTTCAGGTCGAGAATCGCGAACCACACGGTGACAAACAGCTCCGCGTCGTTCCCCTCGCACAGCTGGTCGTTCACATACCGCAGGGTCTCGGCGGGGCCGCCGCCCATCTGCGCCCGGTTCTTGATCAGGGTTTTGGCGATGACCATGAACAGCGCCGCGGGCACTCCCTTGCCGGACACGTCCGCCATCACGAGGCCCAGATGCTCTTCGTCGATCAGGAAGAAATCGTAGAAATCGCCGCCGACCTCCTTGGCCGGATCCATCGTGGCGTAGATTTCAAACTCATGCCGGTCCGGGAAGGGCGGGAAAATCCGGGGCAGCATGTCCGCCTGAATCTGGGTGGCGATGTTCAGCTCCGCGCCGATGCGCTCTCTCTCCGCCGTCACCCGGGTCAGGTTCTGCATATATTCGACCATGCGGCTCTGCATGGAGCGGATCTCCTGATACAGATCGCCGATCTCGTCCTGGGAGCGGATCGGGAGATCGATCACGTCCTCCTGGGTGAATCCCTCCCCTCTGTCCGCGAAGCCCAGCGTCGCCTTCGACAGCATGGACAGCGGCCTCGTCGCCATCTTCCGCATCAGCAGGAAGGTCACCGCGAAGGAGATGACCATCAGCAGGGCGGCAAACATCAGCATGCTGAACAGGAAGGCGTAACGTTCCCGCATCACTTCGTTCATGTCCAGGTCGACGCCCATGATCGCGACGGCCTCCCCGTCCGAGGCGAGGATCGGCTCATAGGCCGAGCACAGCCAGCCAAACGCCGTCGTGGATACGGTCGGCGCCACCCGCAGGTTGGTCTGATAGGCCACAAACTCATCCGGGGACATCTCCACGCTGCCCAGATACAGCAGGTCCTCCGAGGGATCGCACAGGTTGACGCTGCCGTCTCCGATCACGGACTGAACGTACATGAACCGCACGTCCATTTTCTCCTGATACTTGGCCAGCACCTGCATGGTCGCGTCAAAGCGTTCATAGAGGCCCTTCTCCTGCAGCCAGGCCCGGATCATCTCCTCGTCCTCCGCGGCGAGTGCCTTCTCGCGGACCTGAGCGAACTCATCGGTCCGCACTGCCTGCATCAGTTCCCTCAGGAAGTCGCCGTCCATGAAGGCCGCCACCGTCGCCGCGTCCTGGGCCGTGGTCTGCATCATGAGATCGTCCACCCGGGTGCGGTTGACCTGGTACGCGATCGCCGAAAGCCCGCCGGCCAGCGCCAGAGAGATCACCAGCACCAGCACGTTCAGCTTGACCGTCAGGGAAACCCAGCCTTTCCTTTTTCTTCCCTTCACTTTTTGCCTTCCTCCCGTTCCGCCGTCCCGCAGGCGGCCTTCTTCCTTCCGTCCCGCCGCGGTCCTTTTCCGCGGCCCGCACTTCGGAGCCTGCATTCGGCCCGCTTCCTGAGCCTTACAGCACGACCCTCAGCACATTGAATCCCTCATAGTTCCTGTAATGCATGGATTTCGCCTGCTTCTTGACCAGCAGCACGCCCATGGAGTCCATCAGATGCTCCTCCTGATCCCGCTGCAGCCGCCCGGTTTCCATCTGGAAGGGGTTGAAGCGCGGCGCGCTGTTGCGGATGCACAGGGAGTAGTCCCCGCCGTCTTCCTCGGCCATGGTCACCTGGATATATTCGTCCGGCTTCCCGCTGAAGGCCTGCTCCATGGTCACGAGGCACAGCTCCTCCACAGCCAGCTGCAGCTGCGCCGCTTTCCGGAGCGGGATTTCCCGGGCCTCGCAGTATTCCTCCAGGGCGGCCAGCACCTTTCCGAGCTCGTGATCGGCGTTATCCATGCAGGCGCTGAAGGTAGCCGCCTCCTTACTTTCCCATTTGCGGGTCAGCCGTCTCCGGATCAGCAGCACCGTTCCCAGCGCGGCCGCCTCGCTGACCGGAAAGACCCACCAGAAGCCGGCCGGCCACAGAAAGCCGAACAGCAGCATGGACAGCTGCAGAAACACGAAGCTCCTCAGCCCGGTAATCAGGCTGCTCGCCAGCTCCTGCCCGGTGGACTGGCTGAAGCCCGTCAGGATAATCAGGATGCCCGCGAGGGGCGTACTCAGACAGAAGATACGGATGGCGGGCACGGAAACCGCCTTGGCCGCGGCCTCCTGAAGACCGAAGACAGCGGAGACCTGCCCGGAAAAGACGGCCGTCAGCCCGGCCATCACCGCGCCGATGCCGAGCCCCCAGGCCATCGTCAGCCGCAGAACGTACCGCAGGCTTCTGCGGTCATGCTCCTGGGTAAACGCCGCTCCGAGGGGCTGAACCGCCTCGGAGGCGGACTGATACGGCGCCAGGAGGACGTAGGACACGTTCATCACCACGTCGAACACCGCCACGTACAGATCTCCGTTGATCAGCCCCCGGTCTCCCGCCCGCAGCAGCAGATGGTTGGCGCCCAGCAGGAACAGAAACTGAAAAATGTATCGGAAGGAGGAGGAAAAACCGATGGTCAGGGAGCTCAGAACCTGCTTCCGGACACCCTTCCGTTCCGACCAGGAGGCCCGCAGAGCCTTCCACTGAAGAATTCCCCGCTTCTGAAACAGGTGCAGGGACAGAATCACCGCGCTGATCCCCTGGGAGGCGACGGTGGCGAGCACGGCTCCGCGGACGCCCATCCCCATCCCGATCACCAGCACGATATTGAGAATCACATCCGCCGCGCATCCCGTGGATAAACCCAGCGAGGCGAGGGCGGGATCGTTGTCGACCCGGACGAAGTCATACAGCAGGTAGTTCAGCATGAACAGCGGCGCCGCGCTCAGCAGCGGGCGGGCGTACTCCGTGCACAGCGCCAGCAGCTCGGGCCTGCGTCCGTCCGCGCCCAGCAGGAACAGAAGCTGATCCATCAGCAGGTTGGCCAGAAGCGCCGCGGCCGCGGCGCCCAGCAGCAGCCGGGCCGCGAGCATGCTGAAATGGCACAGCGCGGTCTTTTCCCGGCCCTGGGCGGCCAGCTTCCCGTGGTTCACGCATCCCCCGGTGGCAAACCCATAGCCGAACAGGTTGTACAACATGTAGACCGGCGTTACGAGGCCGATGGCGGCCAGGCCCTTTTCGCCCAGCTGACTGCCCACGACCAGGGCGTCGGCGATGTCCGCCGCCGCCAGGGCCAGCCCGGAGATCATGGAGGGCCACATCACCCGGTAAAACATGCTTCTCGGAATCCAGTTCGCTTTCTTCATCCGATTGCCTCGTATACGTTCAGCCGGTCCACGGGCGTGTACAGCAGCTTCGCCCGCCGCAGCCCGGCCAGTCCCAGATCCTCTTCCATGTTCACCAGCCGGTACCGTCCCTCCAGCATCCCGGCCAGTTCGCAGACCATCACCGCCGTGACCTCCGAGGGCAGGCTCTCCTCATGCTTGGCCATGGTCAGGGTAAAGACGTCCCCGTGATCCGGATAACCCAGGTTGAACGCGCGCCTTCCGTCCTCCGTCTCCAGCACGCATCCGGTCAGCTCCAGCTGCTCGAAGCAGGCCATCTCCGTCTGCCAGACCTGCTCGTCCTGAAAATCGGTCCGCAGACTCGCGCTTTCCGCGATGGCCGTCAGAAGCTCCCGGTCCTCCGCCGTGGCGGGGCGGACGGTGTACGGGATCCGGTTCCGGAACTGGTGCACCTTCTTTTTGTAGCTGTGGGCGACATGGTGCCCCTCCCGAAGCGCCAGGGAGCTCACGTCATAGATGTATTCGCTCAGATCGTCCCGCATTACGATGTGCAGCCCCTCCTGCTCCATCGTCTGGGCCTGCTCCTTTGTGAGATAGAGAAAATGTGGGTGTTTCTCTTCCCGGAGGGTTTCCCGGACAAAGCTCCTGCACTTCTCCGGATCTCCGCAGGGCCCGTAGTAGGCCCCGTCGTGCAGGCTGCGGATTACAAAAAAATCCGGGTCCCCGCCCACGGTCAGCCCGTAGTTCCTCCGCCAGGAAAAAAGGGAAGTGAACGACAGGGCGGTAAAGGGATGCACCCGGGGATCCCTGCAGGCGGTGATCCAGGCCTGATCCGCCTCCGTCAGCTCGCGAAATGAAATCATATTCTCCCCGCCCGGAAGGCCCGCGGAGCCGGTATTTCCGGCCGGACCCATCCGATCCTTTCCCTTGTCCTTTTCCCGGAGCGGAAGCCTCTTCCCGTCTCCCGTCCGATGGGGAAAGCGAAAGGATTCCGGCAGGCGGAACACACCGGCGGTGTCTTCCTTTTCTTCTCGGCCGCAGAAACCTGCTCCCCCATGAAAGAATACCATAGAAATCGGGTGCACGCAATCTCCTTTTTGCTCCCCGGGAACGATGGGGACGGTCCTTTCCGTTCCCAACGGAAGGCCGGAAGAAATGATCCCTTATTGCTCCCCGGAAGAACCGGAGGAAGGCTCCGTTTTTCGTTCCCCGGGGCTTGAAATACGGCGGAAAATCCGATACTATGATACATATCTTTCCCGTATTCTTACGGCTTTTCAAGTGAATAAGGAGGAAATCTTCATGGAGATCAGGAACAGCCAGTGGATTACCGTCTCCCGGCCGGACCGGGACCTCGCGCCCGTTTTCCGCCGCGTCTTCTCCGCCGCCCGCCCCGTCGAAAGCGCCGTGCTGCAGCTGACGGCCCTGGGCGTCTATGAGGCGGAGCTGAACGGGCAGCGCGTCGGGGATTTCGTGCTGGCCCCCGGCTGGACAAGCTATGCCACGCGCCTGCAGGTGCAGTCCTATGATATTACTCCCCTGCTTCAGGGGGAAAACGAGCTCCGGGTCACGGTGGGCCGGGGCTGGTTCCGCTCCCCCATGCCGGGCTGGGACAGCCTGGGCATCCGGGAAAAGCGCTTCGCGCAGCCCTGCGGCCTGATCGCCCTGCTGATTCTGCGCTTCGCCGACGGGTCGGAGGAGCGCATCGTTTCGGATGAAAGCTGGCAGTGGGCGGAGGGTCCCATCCGCTTCAGCGAGATTTACGACGGGGAAACCGCGGATGCCCGGATCACGCCGGAAAACTGGGAACCCGTCCTGCCCCTGGACTGGAGCCGGGACTGCCTGATTCCCCAGGAGGGCGAGCCGATCCGGGAGGCGGAGCGGATTGCCGCCCGCCGGGTCTTCAAAACCCCCGATGGGGACACGGTCGTGGATTTCGGGCAGGAAGTCACGGGCTGGGTGGAGTTCACCCTGGAGGCGAAGGCCGGCGAGGAGGTGCTCTTCGATCACGCGGAGGTCCTGGACCGGAACGGCAGCTGGTACAATGAGAATTACCGCGGCGCGAAGGCAAAGGTCCGGTATATCTGCCGGGACGGGCGCCAGACCTGGCATCCCCGCCTGACCTTCTTCGGCTTCCGGATGATCCGCCTGATCTCCTGGCCCGGCAAGGCGTCTCCGGAGCAGTTTACCGCCGTCGCCGTGCATTCCGATCTGAGGAGGACCGGCTGGCTGAAGTCCGGGGATCCCCTGCTGAACCGCTTCTTCTCCAATGTGGTCTGGGGCCAGCTCGGCAACTTCCTGGATGTCCCCACCGACTGCCCCCAGCGGGATGAGCGTCTCGGCTGGACCGGGGACGCGGAGGCCTTCGTGCGCGCCGCCGCCTGCTTCTATGATGTGGAGCGCTTCTTCCGGAAATGGCTCCGGGATCTGCGGGCGGATCAGCGGCCGGACGGCGGCGTGGGCAGCGTGATTCCGGACGTGCTTCCGGGGGATCAGCCCGCCGCGGCCTGGGGCGATGCCGCCGCCATTGTTCCCTGGGAGATCTATCAGGCCTACGGCTGCCTGGATCTGCTGGCGGATCAGTTCGACAGCATGGTGCGCTGGGTCCGGGCCATTCCGGGCTATACGAAGACCCCGGATCTGTGGACGGACTGGCCGCAGTTCGCCGACTGGCTTGGCCTGGACGCCCCGGAGGGCAGCTATAAGGGCGCCAGCCGGGAAAACTACTGCGCCAGCGCCTTCTATGCCAATTCTCTGGATCTGGCCGTCCGGACCGGCCGTCTCCTGGGCCGGGATGTCTCCGACCTGGAGACACAGCATGCGCGGACGGTCGCGGCCTTCCGCCGCGCCTTCCCGACCTGTGAAACCCAGACGGAATATGTCCTGGCCATCGAGTTCGGCCTCGCGGAGGATCCGCAGCAGGCGGCCGATGCGCTGGCGGAGATGATCCGGAAGGACGGGACGCGGCTGCGCACCGGTTTCATGGGCACCCCCCGCCTTCTGCATGTCCTCAGCCGTTACGGCTATTCCTCCCTCGCCTGGGATCTGCTGCTGCGGCGGGAATACCCCGGCTGGCTGTATCCGGTCACCCGGGGCGCCACGACCGTCTGGGAGCACTGGGACGGCATCCGGGAGGACAGCTCCTTCTGGTCCAGGGATATGAATTCCTTCAATCATTATGCCTATGGCGCGGTCGCGGACTGGGTCTTCTCCCGGGCGGCCGGCCTGCGCCACGCGGAGGACCGCCCCGGTTACGCGGAGCTGATCTACGCCCCGGAGCCGGACGCGCGCATCGGATGGCTGCAGGCCCGGCTGGACACCCGCTTCGGCCCCGTCAGCGCCTTCTGGAGCTATGAGGAGGGCGGCATCCGCTATGATCTGGAGACCCCCGTGCCGGCCCTGATCCGCCTCGGCGGCGAGGAGCGTCGCGTCGCCCCCGGCCGCTATACCTTCTGGACGGAAGTCGGGAGGGATTGCAGATGATCATCACCGGCAGGAATTACCGCATCAGTGTGCTCACCTCCCGCCTCCTCCGTCTCGAGTAT
Source organism: uncultured Eubacteriales bacterium (assembly GCA_902778055.1). GTDB lineage: Bacteria > Bacillota > Clostridia > Christensenellales > Aristaeellaceae > Aristaeella. The sequence continues at coordinate 129,486 of CACYWL010000005.1, forward strand.
CAGGAGGACGGCGTTTTTGAGGACCGGGGCACCGTCCTTGCCCGCTGCCGCAGCTTTCCGGAGCCGGAGGTCCGCCAAAAACAGACCGGTGAAGGCCTGGAGCTGGACACGGAGTATCTTCATCTGGTGTATGACGGGAAGCCCTTCAGCCCCGCCGGGCTTTCCATTACCCTGAAGGGAAACGGCGGCGGCTTCTTCGGCCAGATGTGGCGCTTCGGCGATGAGATCCGGACCCTGGGGGGAACCGCCCGCACCCTGGACGGCGCGGACGGGGAAATTCCCGTGGGTCCCGGCGTGATTTCCCGGGGCGGCTTTGCCGTCCTGGAAGACAGCCGGAGCGTGCTGCTGGATGAGGAGGGGCATTTTTCGCCCCGCTCCTGCCCGGAGACGGATCTGTATTTCTTCGGCTACGGGCATGACTACGCGGACTGTCTGCGGGATTTCTATCTCCTGACCGGCCGGGTGCCCATGCTCCCCCGCTTTGCCCTGGGCAACTGGTGGAGCCGTTATCACGTCTATACCGAGGAAAGCTATCTCCGTCTGATGGACCGTTTTGACCGGGCGGGCATTCCCCTGTCCGTGGCCGTCATCGACATGGACTGGCATATCACCGAAAACCCCTATACCAGCGGCTGGACGGGCTATACCTGGAACCGGGATCTCTTTCCGGATCCCGCCCGCTTCCTGGCCGCCCTGCACGCCCGGGGCCTGAAAACCACCCTGAACCTGCACCCGGCCAGCGGCATCGGCGCCCATGAGGAGGCCTACTCCGCCTTCTGCGAGGCCGTGGGGCAGGATCCCTCCGAAAAGCTGACCGTGGATTTCCGCCCGACGGATCCGAAGTTCATGAAGGCCTACTTTGAGCTCCTGCATCACCCGCTGGAGGAGCAGGGAGTCGATTTCTGGTGGATTGACTGGCAGCAGGGCGGCTTCTGCGACATGAAGGGGCTGGATCCTCTCTGGCTGCTGAACGAGCTTCACTACCGGGACAGCGAAAGGGGCGGAAAGCGCGGGCTCATCTTCTCCCGTTACGCCGGGCCGGGAAGCCACCGCTATCCCGTGGGCTTCTCCGGCGACACCGTCACGACCTGGGCTTCCCTGGCCTTCCAGCCCCGCTTCACCGCCATGGCCTCGAACATCGGCTATCCCTGGTGGAGCCACGATATCGGCGGGCACATGGGCGGCATCCGCAGCGATGAGCTGACCGTCCGCTGGCTGCAGCTGGGGGTCTTCTCTCCGATTCTGCGGCTTCATTCGACGAAGTCCGATTTCATGAGCAAGGAGCCCTGGGCCTTCGGCCCGGAGACGGAGCGCATCATGACCGAATGGCTCCGCTTCCGTCATCGGCTGATTCCGTATCTGTATTCCGCCGCCGAGCGGACCCACCGCCTCGGCGAGCCCCTCGTCCGGCCCCTGTACTATGCCTGGCCGGAGGAGGACAGCGCCTACCGCGTGCCCAATCAGTATCTCTTCGGCGAGTCCCTCCTGGTCTGCCCGATCACGGAGCCCCGCCGGCCGGAGCTGGGCCTGGCCCGGACTGAGGCCTGGCTGCCCGCGGGCCGGTGGTTCGACATCTTCACCGGCCAGATCTACACCGGGGACCGGTACATCGACCTCTGGCGGGATCTGGCGGAGATCCCCGTCCTCGCCCGCGAGGGCGCAATCCTTCCCCTGAGCGACGATCCCCGGGCGGACCGGCTGCCCGAAGCCCTGACCCTGCGCATCTTCCCCGGCGCCTCCGGCAGCTATGTCCTCTACGAGGATGACGGGGAAAGCCAAAACAGCCCCGCCGTGCGGACGCACATTTCCCTGGACTGGGAGGCCGGAACCCTTCGGATCGAGTCCGAGGGTGCCCTGGAGCTCCTGCCCGAAAAGCGGATCTGGCAGGTGGAGGCGATCGGCTTCACGGAAGCGGAAGTGACCGTCGGCGGCGTCCCGGCGGAAGCCGTATGGGATCCGGAACGGAACGCAATCTGCTTCCGCCTGGAAACCCTCCGGGGTGGCCCGGCCGCGGAGGCCTCCTTCCCCGGCGCGGATGTGGCCCGGGACAACGGGCCGGAGCGCACCCGCCGCCGCCTGCAGCGCCTGCAGTCCCCGAACGATGAGAAGGGCGCCGTCTGGCAGGCAATCTCGTCCCATGGGCGCAGCGCCTCGCTTCTCGGCACCCTGGAGCATCTCTGCAAAACTCCCGGCCTGGTCAGCTGCCTCAGCGAAACCCTTTTCGGCCAGGACGAATAACCCAGACCCATGAAAAAAAGGCTGTGATTCTTCACAGTCTTTTTTTCGTCCGGTCCTGCAGGTTTTCCCTGCCCTCCGGCCGTGCCGTTGGGCGAATTCTGTCAGATGGTATAGAACCAGGAGGAATCCTCCCGGGAGATCTCCGGCTCCAGCACCACGTCCCGCCCGTTCCTGTAGGTCAGCTCCTGGCTCTTGATGCTGACCCGGGTTCCCGGGGCGATGGGATGGGTGATGAACACGTTGGATCCGATCACGGAATCATGGCCGATCACGGTCTCGCCGCCGAGAATGGAGGCGCCCGCGTAGATCGTTACGTTGTCCTCGATGGTCGGGTGCCGCCTTTTCCCGTGCAGCTTCTGTCCGCCGCGGGTCGACAGGGCGCCCAGGGTCACTCCCTGATAGATCTTGACATTGTCCCCGATCACCGTGGTCTCGCCCACGACGATGCCGGTGCCGTGGTCGATGAAGAAGTACCGGCCGATCCGCGCGCCGGGATGGATGTCGATGCCCGTCCGGCTATGGGCGGATTCCGTCATGATCCGGGGAATCAGCGGCACCTGCAGCTCGTACAGCACGTGGGCCAGCCGGTTGACGGTGATGGCGTACAAACCGGGATAGGCGATGATGACCTCCGCCTTGCTGCCGGCCGCCGGATCCCCGTCGTAGGCCGCCTGCAGATCCGTCTCCACGAGGGCCCGGATCTCCGGCAGCTTCTCCAGGAAGGCGGCGGTCGTCTCCTCCGCGCGAGCCTGGGCTTCCTCCTCCGGCAGGTCTCCGCTTCCCCGCAGGGCCACGGCGATCTGCCGGTTCAGGTGATACGCCACGTCCTCAAGCAGCGCGGAGAGGTTTTTCTCCGGGTTGTAGATCCGGTAGGTGTAGTCCGGATAGTATCCCGGATACACGAGCCGGAACAGCTTGCCGATCAGCTCCTCGATGATCCCCCGGTCCGGCTGGGTGAACATCTCCAGCCGGTCGATCACCCGACCGTTTCCGTAGTCCTCCAGAATCCGCTCCGACAGCTGATGCAGCCGGGCCGCAAAGCTTTCCCTGTTCCTCTCCATCTTTTCCATTCCTTCTGTGTTTCTTCAGGCCGCGGAAGCGGTGTCTCCGCTCCGGGCTCAGGCGAACATAGGGCTGGACAGATACCGGTCCCCGCTGTCCGGCAGCAGGGCGACGACCGTCTTTCCCTCGTTCTCCGGGCGGCGGGCCTCCTGGATGGCCGCCCACAGCGCGGCGCCGGAGGAGATGCCCACCAGCACCCCTTCCAGCCGGGCCGCCTGCCGTCCGCCGTAGAAGGCGTCCTCCGTGGTGACCCGGGTGATTCCGTCATAGATCCCCGTATCCAGCGCCTTCGGCACAAAGCCGGCGCCGATGCCCTGAATCTTGTGGGGCCCGGCCTTGCCGCCGGACAGCACCGGCGAATCCGCCGGCTCCACGCCGATGACCCGGAGGTCGGGCTTCCTGGCCTTCAGGTATTTTCCCGTCCCGGAGATCGTGCCGCCGGTTCCGATGCCCGCGACGAAGACGTCGACCTCCCCGTCGGTATCCTCCCAGATCTCCGGCCCGGTGGTTGCCTCGTGGGCCCGGGGATTCGCGGGGTTCTCAAACTGGGCGGGAATGAAGCTTCCCTCCGTCTGCGCCGCCAGTTCCTCCGCCCGGTCGATGGCGCCCTGCATGCCGCGGGAGCCCTCGGTCAGCACCAGCTCCGCGCCGTAGGCCTGCATCATCTGCCGCCGCTCGACGGACATGGTTTCCGGCATGACGATGATCAGCCGGTATCCCCGGGCGGCCGCGATCATGGCCAGGCCGATGCCGGTGTTGCCGGAGGTGGGCTCGATGATCGTGGCGCCCTTCTTCAGCACGCCGCGCTTCTCCGCGTCCTCAATCATCGCCAGGGCCACCCGGTCCTTGACGCTGCCCGCCGGATTGGCGTATTCCAGCTTCACCAGCAGCCGGGCCTTCAGGCCCTCCGCCTCCTCGATTTTCTTCATCTCCATCAGCGGCGTATGCCCAACCAACTCCTCCACCGAGGTATAAATCCTGCCCATGCTTCTCTCCCGGCCGGTGCGGCTCCGGCATGCTTCTCCCCGCGGGGTTCGCCGCGTTCTTGAACCCTCGCGCTGTATTTCCGGGACTCCGGCCCGGCATCCTCCGTCCTCCGGCGGCGCCGGGCCGGATCCCGCTTTTCCGTCCTTACTGCAGGAAGCCCTGGATGATCATTTCCTCCGCTTCCTTCTCCGTCAGCCCCATGGTCATCAGCTTGGTCAGCTGCTCCCCTGCGATCTTCCCGATGGCCGCCTCGTGAATCAGCTCCGCGTCGACGCAGGTCGCCTTCAGCTGCGGGGTCGCGACGATGACGCCCCTGTCCATGATGATGGAATCGCACTCCGCGTGCCCGTGGCAGGCCGCGTTGCCGTCGATGCCGATTTTAACCTCCTGGAGGCTGTTGCCCCGGGCGACGCCGCGGCTGATCAGGTCGCAGTTCCCGCCGTCGCCGTTCATGGCGACCGCGATTTCGGCCTTCGCCTGCTGCTCGCCCTCCGTCAGAATCTTGTCATGGATGACGATGGAGGCGTTCTCCGCCAGGGTGGCCTTCGTGATCCGCAGGGTGTCGTGGATGCCGCCGATCTGAGAGGTCTCCAGCACCATGGTGGCGCCCTCCGCCAGGTCAATGACCGTGGTCGGGTTCATCAGGCGCTTGCCCTCGCCGGTTCCCTCGCCGTAGTGCTTCTCGATGTACTTCACCCGGCTCCCTTTGGAAACGAAGAAGCTGTGGATCCCGTCATGCCGGGAATCCTCCCCGCCGCAGTTGGAGATGCCGCATCCCGCGACGATGGTCACGTCGCAGTCCTCGCCGATGAAGAAATCGTTGTACACCATCTCCTTCAGCCCGCTCTCGCTGATGATGACGGGGATGTGTACGCTCTGGTTCTTCGTGCCCGGCTTGATGATGATGTCGATGCCGGGCTTGTCCTTCTTGGTCACGATGTCGATGGAGGCGGTGGTATTCCTCGCGGCGCTCACGCCGTTGCTGCGGATGTTGTAGGCTCCGACGGGCAGGGCGTCCAGCTCCGCCACTTCCTTCAGCAGTTTCTTCTGAATCGCGTCCATGCTCACACCCCCTCCCGGATTCTCGCACAGACCGGCCCGGCCTGGCCGGCGTTCTCCCGGCGCACGTCCAGCGCCAGATCCTGCATGATCTTCCGGCCCTCGTCGTAAGCCAGCACCTCGCCGTCCTTCAGATAGATAATCTTGTCCGCGATGTTGAGGATCCTCTCCTGATGGCTGATGATCAGGATGGTGCCCTTCGTCTCCCGGTGCAGCCGCTCAAAGACCCGGATCAGGCTCTGGAAGCTCCACAGGTCGATCCCGGCCTCCGGCTCATCGAACAGGGTCAGCCGGGTGCCGCGGGCCGCCGCCATGGCGATCTCGATCCGCTTCATCTCGCCGCCGGAGAGCGTCGCGTCCAGCTCCCGGTTGATGTAGTCCTGGGCACACAGGCCGACCTCGCTGAGGATATTGCAGGCGCGCTTGAACCGCTCGGCCTCGCTCCCCTCCCGGTTTCCGGCCAGGCCCAGCAGATCCCGGACCCGCAGGCCCTTGAACCGGACGGGCTGCTGAAAGGCGAAGGAAATCCCGCCGTTTGCCCGCTCGGTGATGCTCTTCCCGGTGATGTCCTCCCCGTCCAGCAGGATCTGTCCTCCCGTGGGCTGCAGGATCCCCATGATGATCTTCAGCAGCGTGGATTTTCCGCTGCCGTTCGGCCCGGTCACCGCGATGAACCGGTCGTCCAATGTCAGACTGACGTCCTTCAGAATCTGTTTTCCGTCCGCCTCGAAGCGGATATTCTTCAGCTCGAGCATTTTTCTCTCCTGTATGATGATCCGGCCCGTTCCCGGGCCGCTGCTTATCTTACCTTTTTTTCGCCCTTCTTTCAAGTTTTTTGGCGCCCTCCCGGAAAAAACCGCCCCGCGGATCAGCGAGTTGAAGACAGGGGGACGGTTCTTTTGGAAGACAGGGGGACGGTTCTTTTGTCTTGTCCGGCTCTGGGAGACTCGGGGACGGTTCCTTGTCTCATTTTCTCCGTCTTCTGTTTCCGCTGCCGCCGGGCCGGCCGCAGGGAAAAAGCCCGGGCTTCCAATCCATCTCCCTCTCCGGAATCTCTCCGGATATTTTGTTTGACATGCTTCGCAAAGCATGTATAATGACGGTACAAATCTCCGAAGGAGTTGTTCGAATGGAAAAGTCAAAGGTATATTTTACGGACTTCCGGACCCAGCTGGATGTCAGCCTGGGCGTCAAGCTGCAGCGTCTCTGCCGGAAGGCCGGCATGGCGCAGATCGATTTTGAGGGGAAGTTTGTCGCCATCAAGATGCACTTCGGTGAGCTCGGAAACTATTCCTTCATTCGTCCCAACTATGTCAAGGCGGTGGCGGATCTGGTGAAGGAGCTGGGCGGCAAGCCCTTCCTGACCGACTGCAACACCCTCTATCCCGGCAGCCGCAAGAACGCGATCGACCATCTCTACAACGCGGAGGTCAACGGCTTCAACAGCGTGACCACCGGCTGCTACAACATCATTGCCGACGGCCTGAAGGGGACGGATGACGTCACCGTGCCCGTGCCGAACGGGGAATACTGCAAGGAGGCCTATATCGGCCATGCTCTGTATGACGCGGATGTGCTGATCTCCCTGTCCCACTTCAAGGGACATGAGATGACGGGCTTCGGCGGCGCGATCAAGAACATCGGCATGGGCGGCGGCAGCCGCGCCGGCAAGATGCAGCAGCACTGTGACGGAAAACCCGTCGTGGATCCCGCCCTCTGCCGCGGATGCCGCAAATGCGCGAAGGAATGCGGCAGCGACGCCATCCGCTATGAAAACGGCAAGGCCTTCATCGACCAGGATCTCTGCAAGGGCTGCGGCCGCTGCATCGGCGCCTGCGCCTTCGATGCCATCAGCGCCCAGAATGACACGGCGCTGGATTCTCTCTGTGCCAAGATGGCGGAGTACACCGCCGCCATTTGCCAGGGAAAGCCCTGCTTCCATATCTCCCTGATCATGGACGTCTCCCCCAACTGCGACTGCCACGGGGAGAACGACGCCCCCATCCTGCCGGATCAGGGCATGCTGGCCTCCTTTGATCCCGTGGCCCTGGATCAGGCCTGCGCGGATCTCTGCCTCGCGGCGGAGCCCATCCGCAACAGCCAGCTGGGCGACAACCTGGCCCGTCCGGACTGGCACTGCCATCACGACCATTTCCTGGACAGCAACCCGAACGTCCGCTGGAGGAACACCCTCGCCCACGGCGAAAAGATCGGCCTGGGCACCCGCAGCTACGAGCTGATCAAGTTCTGAGGGAACGATGGGGACGGTCCTTTTCGTTCCCCTTGCTTATCCACCCCGCTCGCCCGGAACGGCGCGGACAGTCCTTTTCGTTCCCCACCCCTGCGCAGCCGCCCCGGCCCCTCCCGTTCTCAAAAAAGCAGACCCAAAAACAGAGCCGTTTTTTTTCATGCAGCTCCGGCGCTGCCGGCCGGAGGCCGTTTCTCCGACTCTTCAAAAAAAAACACCGCAGGAAAAATCCTGCGGCGTAACTTGTGATGGATACCGGTTGGATCAGGCGGAGGGAAGGGTGATATTGAGTTCCTTCGCGCACTGGACCAGCGTGTCCAGGGCGTACAGGATCTCCTCGTCCGTATGCTCGGAGATGACGTTGAACCGGAGCCGGGCCTCGCCCTTCGGCACGGCGGGGAAAACCGCCGGCGGGACGCAGACGTTCCTGTCCCGCATGGCGTTGGAGAGCACGTAGGCGTCCAGATCCTCCCCGATCAGCACGGGAATGATCGCGGATTCGCCGGCCAGGCAGATGTTCAGCCCGCGCTTCTTCGCCTCATTGCAGAAGAAGTGGATGTTGTGGTGCAGCTTCTCCATGATCTGCGGCTCCTGATGCAGCAGCTCAATCGCCTTGCGGACGGCCGCAGCCAGGGGCGGGGAAATGCCCACGGAGAAGGCAAATCCAGGCAGCATGTAGCGCAGGTAGTCGATGATTGCCTGGGATCCGGCCAGATATCCGCCGCAGGCGCCCAGGCCCTTGGACAGGGTGCCCATGTGGATATCGACATCCCCGGGCTGCAGGTCAAAGTATTCGTCCACGCCGCCGCCGGTCGGGCCCAGCACGCAGCTGGAGTGGGCCTCGTCCACCATCAGGAAGCAGCCGTATTTCTTCTTTACCGCAACCAGGCCGGGAATGTCGCCCACGTCCCCGTCCATGGAGTAGGCGCCCTCGGCGATGATCAGCACCTTGCCGAACCGTTCGCGCCGGGTGGAAAGGATCCGGTCCAGGGCCTCGATATTGTTGTGCGGGAAGGGCCGGCATGTCGCCCGGCTCAGCTGGCAGCCCTGCCAGACGGAGTTGTGGCTCAGGGAATCGTAGACGATCAGATCTCCCTCGCCGCAGAAGTTGCCGACGAAGGTCACGTTGGTCGCGTGTCCGCTGACCAGCACCAGCGCGTCCTCCGAGCGCTTCCACCGGGCGATCTCATGCTCCAGCTCGCGGTACATGGTCTTTTCCCCGGCCAGCAGGCGGCTGCCGCTGGCGGAGGTGCCGTACTGGTCGATGGCGGCCTTGGCGGCCTCGGAGACCTCCTTCCGGCCGGACATGCCGACGTAGTTGTAGCTGGCAAAGTTCAGCTTCCGCACGCCGTCCACCAGCGAGGTGTCCGTCAGGGCGGAATCATGCCGGATAAAGTAGGGGTCCCGGTTGCCCGTCGCGGCAATCATTTCCTCCCGCCGGGCCTTGAACTCCTTGTATTCAGGGGCGTCTTCAAACCTTGTAATGGGCTGCATCCTGCGTCCTCCTTCAGTTTCAGGTCCTCCGGCGGGCACGAAAAAACCCGCCGGTTCACTATTGTACAGAAACCGGCGGGAAAATCAATCTTAAGCCCTCAAAAAAACAATCGGAGCACAGAATTAAACAATCTCAGCACAGAATTCATCCTCCGGCGGAAAGCCTTCCGTCCGGTGCGTTCCCGTCTCTTCCGGCCTTCGGTTTCATCCGCGGAGCCCCGCCCTTTACCACCATTCGCCGTCGTAGTTATCCTCCATCGCGCCGACATACTCGGAGGTGATCTCATATTCCTCCGGCCGCAGCTCCGTGCCCGCCCTCCGGCTGAAAAGGATGCCTTGCTGAAGCTCGAACTCTACCAGGAACATCTCCTGCCCGACGACAGGCTCGGTCGGAAAGCGATAATACCCGTCTCCCCGCAGATCCGCGTAGAAGGACAGCTGATCCAGCTCGTTTCTCATGGTCTTCTCGTTCTCAACATAGAAGTGCGCCGTCACCGTTTTCCGGCTGTGCGCCGGCACCCATCCCTCGAGGAAAGCGCCCCACGTCTGTCCTCCGACCTTCACCCCGGATAGCTGGATATACCTTTCCTCCTCCGTTTCGTTCTCGATCTCGAAGGTCATGTTCATCGAATCAATATAGTTGGATACAAGCCCGACAGACCTCAGGAAGAGCCGGACGCCGTCCTTTTCCGCGATCAGCCTGGATTCCCCGGCCCCGGACTCCTCAGCGGCAGTCAGCCGGAAGGGTTCCTCCAGCGTCATCGGTATGGTCAGCGCCGCGCCGCCGCCCGCCTCGTTCGTTCCGAGGAAGAAGGTCAGCCGGGAAACGGCGCCGTATCCGTGCCGCTGCAGCACATTTCGTTCCCGCGCGCGGCCGTCATCGTCCATCGACGCATTTTCATACACAAAGGCAAATTCCCCGGTTTCGCCGGCCGCAAGGGACAGATGGTTGAGCAGGGCGTCGGTCACCGTGTCCTCCGCCATCATGGAGGAATGCAGGATATACACCTCCCCTTCCGTCCGGTTGGTCAGGCGCACCCGCCCGATCAGCTCGCCGTGCAGCCCCGTGTCCAGCGCGGTCAGCTCCGCGGCGAAATCCCCGGATTCGGACCGGGCCAGGATCCTTTCCGGGCGCACCTCCGCCGGCTCGGCCGGGGTCACCTCCGTGCCGGAGGCCGCAAGATAAGCGCCGCCCCGGTCATTGATCCGCACCGTGTCCGTCAGCCGGATCACCGCGCGGTCCGTCCGCCGATCCTCCCAGGCAAAGCTGAACCCGAGCTGATCCACAATATGCTCGATCGGCAGAAGGTTCAGGGTGCTGAGATGAATGCACCGGCAGGCGGTTCCTCCGGCGGGCAGAAGCAGGCTTTCCTCCCCGTCGTTCTCGGCGTCCAGTCCCTGGATCATCCTGTCCCCCAGGGTCAGGAGGATCGGCCGGTCCGTCAAGTTCTCTGCCCGGAGCCGGATTCCGGCGCCGTTGCTGCCGATCAGGACCCGCTCCGCCCAGACCCGGATCTCCTCCTGGTCCAGCAGCAGCAGGTCCTCCCCCGCGGTCGCCGGAGCGCCCGCCCGCAGAGGGAAGGGGTTCTCCAGGGAAAGGGTCAGCGTGCGGATCCCGTCTTCCTCCGCCCGGAGAAGCTGCAGGGTATGCACCTCGCCGAGGCCGGCGCCCTGCAGCAGCCGTTCCCGGCCCAGATGGGCCATCCCCCGCCGCTCTTTCCATTCAATGCTCAGCCCGTACAGGCTGGCGCGGTTTTCGAAGTGCCAGAGGCAGTATCCGTCCGTGCCCGGCAGAACACTGCCTTCCGCGCGCAGGTTCCCGGTGATGCCTTCCGCGGCCAATTCCCAGTCGGCGGCGCTGAACAGCGTTTCGGTGTCATTTTCGACGCGCACCGCCGCGGTCAGCGATCCGTCCTTTTCCTCCCGCAGCTCCGCCAGCTCCAGCCGGAGGTTCTCCCCGGCGGCCTCCGCCAGCGCGGGGCCCGCCGCCGGCGCGATCCGGTCCAGGGGGCACGAAAGCCCGGTGATCTCCATCGTGAAGGATCCTCCCCAGTCCGTCGTCAGATCCAGCCGGAAGCTCAGCTCCGTCAGATTTTCCAGTCCCCGCAGGCTTTCTCCGGGAATCCGGAAATATCCCCTGCGCACAAACCCGGGCTGAATGTACGACAGCTCCTCTCCGCCGGATTCGTCATACCAGAAAAGCGACTGATGCCCGTTGGCCGTCAGATTATGGATTTCTGCCGAAGCTTTTTCCAGGCCCTCCGCGGTGAATTCGAGGCAGAGCAGGAGGGAGGGATTCATCCGGGAGGTATCCGCCAGAATGGTCTCCGTTATGGTGACCCGGGGGGGTTCGATACCCTCCTCCGCCCGCTCCAGCACAAGCTCGGCGGAATCCCGGTCGATCCGGATCAGGTTCGGGTTCTCCACGGGGATCATCGGGCACATCCAGGTATTCTGCCAGTAATCCGTGATCTCAAAGGCGGCAAAGAGCTGCGCCCCACTGATCTGCTCCTCCAGAAACTGAAAGCGCCATTCTTCCCCCAGGGAAATCTGCTCCGAGGACTGATCCCCCCTCCCCCATTTGTCCAGCCCGGGAATCGGATCCGCGGGCGTGGGAATACGCGAGGCCAGGGGATCGAAGCTGAGGTCGGAATAGTTCTCCTCCTGAATCGCGAGGCGCTCCGTAAAGCGCTCCGTCAGCGGGTCATAGATTTCTCTCCGGAGGATCCGCAGGCTCCCGTTTTTTTCCTCCTCGCAGACGAAGAGAACGGAGGCGTCCTCCGCCGCGTTTTCCCGTCCCGTCCGCTCCATGTATCGGCCCTGAACGCAGATTTTTCCGTCCTCCGACAGCCGCCAGGCCAGGGGGCCGACAAGGGGCTCGCCGCTTTCGTCCGTCACATACAGGGCCCGTTCGCTGTACCGCGCGGTCACCCGTCCCTTTTCGTCGATCTCCGCCTCCGCAAAGGCGACGGGGGAATACCACCACTGGCGTTCTCCCTCCCCGACGTTTCCGCTGAAGACCGCCGCGGCCTCGCTGTCCCAGGGGCGCAGAATCACCAGCTGCGCCTGCAGAAAGCTGGTCTGCTGCTCCGGCGTCAGCTGCAGGGAGAAGAATGGTCCGTCCCCTTCCGCCTCCTCCTGCCGCATGCCGTCCAGGCCCCGCCAGTAGCTGCCGTCCCCGCTCAGCAGCTGAGTGCCGAACCGGAGCAGGTAATCCGTATAGCCGCTGCAGAAGCCCAGCCTGCGGTATTCCAGCGCCCAGCCGGCCAGATATTGATCCTTGTTCTGATAGGGATGATAGACGGAGAGCCCTCCGGACTCGCCCCGGTTTTCCCGGTGATAGACCACCGCCTCGCCCAGCGCCTTCTCCAGCCGGTCCGCGCCGTTGCTTTCTCCGTAAAGGGAGATCAGGCTCTTCAGGTCCACCAGGTCGTATCCGCTGCTCTCCGTGCCCTGGATCGCCTTGCCGAAGCTGACGCTCTCGCCCCGCCTCTCGGAGAACCAGGAGAACCGCTCGGGGCTGACCAGATCCGCCAGGGAGGCGAAGTACTGATTCATCTCCCCGACCACCCCGGCGACCCTGGACAGGTCCGTGCAGGCCAGCGTGCACAGGGATTCGCTGCCCGCCTGGGATTCGATATACAGATCAATGATCCGGCGGGCCGTGCTTTCCAGCTCCGGATTCTCCGCCAGATCCCGCAGAAAGCTGTAGTCCCACCCGGCCGAGGGTTCCGTCTCCTGGGAGGCGATCAGATAGTCCGCCCAGGGGCTGAGGGCGGAGGCCACCTCGACGGTGCTCATCAGGCAGGCGTCGAACCCGATCCAGCGGAGCTTTTCCGGCTGCCCCGCAGCCTCCAGGGCCAGCCCCAGCTCGTCCAGCGTCAGCCGGTCCGGGGCGTGCTGCTCGTCCAGGCATACGCCGCCGAGGGGCCCGGCGCCGTGGTCCCAGAGGATCAGCGCGTAGCTTTGCGCCGGATACCGCTCCCGCGCGAAGCGCATCAGCCAGGCCAGCGTTTCCGGATCGCCCATGCTGAGCGGCGGGGATTCCTCCTTCAGCTCCCGGGATTTGTGATTCCCGACCTGCGTCAGCACGGTGCCCTCCCCGCTCTGCCCGTTGTGCCATCGGCGGGAGCCGCCCGTCATCACGAGCACGTTCAGTTTGCTCTCGTCAAACCCGGCGTTCTCCATCTCCTCCAGATCCCGGGTCGCGCTGGCGCCCTCGCTCTCCAGATTGCTGCCGCACATGTAGACGATCAGCGTCAGGGGCTTCTCCGCGCGGCTCTGGGCCCGGGCCGCCGTCATCCGCGCCGCCAGCAGGAAAAGAACGAAAAGCAGCAGACCGTACCGTTTTTTCATCTCTGGATGCTCCCTTCCGCCGTCCGGCACGGCCCCTGTGAAACTGTGCTGCCGGGATAAAAAAGCTCCGGAGGGAGAAAGGGCCGACGGCCCCTCCCCGCCTCCGGGCGGATTCTCAAGGATTTCCGGTCCGGCCCGTCATTTCCTCCGGGTGAAAGACCTCGTCGAATTTTTCCGGCGTCAGGAAGCCCAGCGCGGTGCAGGCCTCACGCAGGGAGATGTTCTCCCGGAAGGCCTTCTTTGCCGTCTTCGCGGCGTTCTCATAGCCGATATAGGGGTTCAGCGCCGTGACCAGCATCAGCGAGCGCTCCAGGTTCTCCCGCATTTTGTCCCGGTTGGCGGTGATTCCCTCCGCGCACCGCTCCGTGAAGGCCGCGATGGATTCGCTCAGCAGCCGGGCGGACTGCAGGAAGTTGTAGGCGATCACGGGGAGAAAAACGTTCAGCTCGAAGTTCCCCTGGGAGGCGGCCAGGGATACCGCCGTGTCGTTTCCCAGGACCTGCACCGCGACCATCGTTACCTGCTCGCACTGGGTGGGGTTCACCTTCCCGGGCATGATGGAGCTTCCAGGCTCGTTCTCCGGAATCCGGATCTCCCCGAGCCCGCATCGGGGGCCGGAGGCCATCCAGCGCACGTCGTTGGCGATCTTCATCATGTCGCAGGCCAGGGCCTTGACCGCGCCGTGGGCAAACACGATTTCGTCCCGGGAGGTCAGGGCGTGGAATTTGTTTTCCGCCGTCCGGAAGGGCAGGCCCGTCCGCCGCGCCGCGGCCTCTGCGGCCAGCGCGTCAAAGCCCGCCGGGGCGTTCAGCCCCGTGCCCACCGCCGTGCCGCCCAGGGCCAGCTCGTACAGGGGTTCCAGCGCCGTCCGCAGCATCGATGCGTCCCGCTCCAGGGAGGCCCGCCATCCGCTGATCTCCTGCCCGAAGGTGATCGGCACCGCGTCCATCAGATGGGTGCGCCCGCTCTTGACCGCGTCCGCGTTTTCCTCCTCGAGCCGCCGCATCACGCGGATCAGCCCCTCCGCGGCGGGAATCAGCCTCTCCTGCAGAGCCTCCGCCGCCGCGATGTGCAGCGCCGTGGGAAAGGTGTCGTTCGAGGACTGGCTCATGTTGACGTCGTCGTTCGGATGCAGCAGGGGCTTCCCGGCGATTTCGTTTCCCCGGTTGGCGATGACCTCGTTGGCGTTCATGTTGCTCTGGGTCCCGCTGCCCGTCTGCCAGACCACCAGCGGAAAATGCTCCATCAGCTTTCCCTCGGCGACCTCCCCGGCGGCCTGCAGGATCGCCCGGTATTTCTCCTCCGTCATCTTTTCCGGCAGCAGGGCCCGGTTCGCCTCGGCGGCGGCCGTTTTCAGGATCCCGAAGGCCCGGATGATTTCCTCCGGCATGGTTTCCTTCCCGACGCCGATGGGAAAATTCTCCCGGCTCCGCTGGGTCTGGGCGCCCCAGTATCTGTCCGCCGGCACCCGCACCTCTCCCATGGAGTCATGCTCAATCCGCTCCCGCATTTCTTCTTCCTCCGTTCTTTCTCTGAAGGCTCCGCCCCGCGGTCCGGGGATTCGCTCCGCTCCGGTTTCCGGAGCTGCCCGCCGCTCCCCGGCCCGCAGATCCTTTCTCCCGTTTCCTTTATTCTTCCGTCTCCGTCAGCGTCACGTAGCCCGCCTGGGCGACGCACCGCTGCCCCTCCTCCGAGGTCAGCCACCGGGCAAAGCGTTCCGCGTTTTCGTTTCCCTCGGCATAGACGGCATAGTAGTATACCGTGAAGGGATACGCGCCGGACCGCAGGTTTTCCGGGGTGGGCGCCGCCCCGTCGACGGACAGCACCTTCACGCTGCCGCTGCGGTACAGGCTGTTCACATAGTACAGATAGGAGTATCCGATGGCGTCCGCGCTGTTGTCATAGTTTCCGATCTGTGCGATCAGGTCGGACATGCCCTCGGAAATGTAGTTTTCCTCGGCTGCGGCCAGCTGGAAGCCGTTCATGACCAGTTCCTCCATGGCCGTCTGGCTGCCGGATCCGTGGGGCCGCTGATAGGCGATGATCGGCCGGTCCTCCGGGCCGCCCACCTCGCTCCAGAACCGCGTCGTCCCCGTATAGATCCCGCGGATCTGGTCGGCCGTCAGGCTGTCGACCGGGTTCTCCCCGTTCACCAGGAACACGAAGGCGTCGAAGCAGACGGGCACCATCTTCAGCTTCACCCCCGCCTCCTCCGCCGCGGCGCGCTCGTCCGCGTTCGGCCCGGTGCCCAGCACAAGATCGATGGGATGCTCCTCGTCCATCATCGCCATCCGGCTCACCAGCGTCACGCCGGGGTTTCCCTTTCCGTGGAACAGCCGGTCATAGGCATAGGGCGTCGTGGAGAAGTTCACGAACCCGTTCAGATCCTCCTCCGACAGGTCCAGCCACTGCCGGGCCAGCTCCATGGCCAGGGGCACGCACACCGTGGATCCGTCCAGGGAGGGATAGCTGCCCCAGTCCACGACGCTGATCTCCGGCTGCCCCTCCAGGGGATGGGCCTCTCCCAGCTGGAAAGCCGAAGGATCCGTCACGATCCGCTGCCAGCCCTCCCCCTTCTTGACCGACTGATTGATCTGATCCCACGATCCGCCCTCCGCGGCCCCGAGGGCCGGAAGAAGGCTCATCAGCAGGCACGCCGTCAGGCAGAGCGCCCGGCGCATTCCCCGTTTCCACTCGTATCTCATGTCTCGTTTCTCCTTTCAGCCGCCTTCTCCGTCCTTCCGCAGCAGGAAAAGGCTTTTTTCGGTTCGGCCTTCCGGTCAGTTTCCGGAGCCCTCCGGCGTCACCGGCACCGCGTTTTCCTCCCGGATCCAGCCTTCAGCCCGGACGGTCCGCACCCGCAGCCAGCCCCCGCTCCGCTCCAGGATCTCCGCTTCCTCACCCCGGTAGGTGAAGTCCAGGGCCGTGCCCTCCGGGCGGTCCAGCAGGCGGATGGGCTCCGTCCCGCTCTCCGCGTACAGGTACGCGAAGCTCCGCGCCGGATCCGTCTGATCGCAGCTCAGGGCCGTCATCGGCAGGGGCAGGATGCCCTCCTGCTCCGTCCGCTCTCCCTTGACCGTGCGGGGCAGGATGAAATGCACCTGCATCTCGTCCAGATCCATCCAGACATAGGTGTATCCCTCCAGGCCCTGCTCCCGCAGCGCCTTCTCGCCCTCTGCCGTGGGGCTCATCCGGGTCACCCGGAACAGCGCCCCCTCGCAGCGGGGCATCAGGCTTCCGGTCTCCACCCAGGCCTCGGGATCCTCCCAGCTGATTTTCGCCCGTCCGGAGCTGAAATGTCCGGTCCAGACCAGGGTTCCGGAGGGGTAAAGCCGCACCGTCCGATCCGATTCGGCATCGGCGTATCCGGGCACCTCCCCTTCCCCGTTCTCCCCGCGGATCCAGGCATAGAAGCCTCCTCCGCCGCTCTGCGGGCCCTCCGGGTCCGGCGCTCTTCCCGTGGCGCCGTTGTCCCCCGTATAGCTCGAATAGTCCGCCCGGCTGGAATAACCCTCGGAGAAATCCGCCCGCAGCCAGGGCGGCAGGGACAGCCGCTCCAGGCTGACGCAGTCCACAAACGCCGTGGGATCCATCTCCGTCACCGTCAGGGGCACCGTCACCGCGTTCAGCCGCCCGCAGCCGCTGAAGGCGTACCGTCCGATTTTCTTCAGCCCCGCCGGCAGCGAAATCGTCTGCAGGCGGATGTCCATATCGCTGTCCGAAAAGGCGTAGTCATAAATGGTCTCCGTCCCCTTCGGCACGTCGTAATGAAGGTCCGGCTTCCGGTTCGGATAGGCGTAGAGCGTTTTTCCGTCCGCGCCGAACAGAACCCCGTCCCGGGTCCGGAACAGCGGGTTTCCTTCCTCCGCCTCCCAGGCGGTGATCCCGGAATCATCCCCCTTCGGAATCGCCTTCAGCCGGTAATCCGCGGAAAGGATGATCTTCTCCGCCGTGCAGCGGTACAGGAAATTGGGGCTCAGGTACTCAAGCGTTCCCGGAATCCTCAGCTTCTTCAGCTGCGCGCCGTCAATGGCGTACGCGTCCAGTGTCCGCAGGGTGGACGGAAAGCGGATGGATTTCGCGGCCTGCCCGTAATCGTCCCAGACGTAGAGGGTGTCCACCCAGATCTCGCCCTTTTCATACCGGGTCGGAAACATCACCTCTTCGGCCGGGTTTCCCTCCGCGGGATCGGTTCCCTCCAGCCATTCGGAGGCGTTCCAGTCCTCCGATTCCCAGACCGCGCCCATCCGGGTCACCCCTTCCCGGATGACCAAGGTTTCTCCCTCCAGGGAGCAGGGATTGGCGTCATACAAGTTTTCCGATGGCACGAAGCCCCAGACCGTCCGGCCCTCCGCCTCCGTCTCGACGCAGGTCCAGGACCGGTCCTCCCGCTGGATCCTGAGCAGGGCGATGGCCTGCTCCCCGGCGGTCATGCGCCGGATTTCCCGGCCGCTGCCCAGCGGGTCGTCCGTCAGGGCGCAGTCCTCGCCGATCTCGCAGAGGGCCCGCTCCAGGCTGAGGCTGTCCGCCGTCCCCGGCATGTTCTTCGGGCGCCGGATCCATCCGATCCGCCCGGCTTTGGCATCCACCTGATAGGAAACCAGGAGCCATTCCCCGTCCTGGGCGCTGCCCAGCAGCAGAAAGGGCTCCGCCGCGCTGACGGCCGCCCGGCCGCCCGCGCCCCGCCAGGCCTCCTCAAAGGGCGCGCCGTATACGGGCAGCTTCGCGTCCCGGGAAACCCCGAGTTCCTTCGCCCCGACCTCCGTTCCTCCGCCGCTGCCCCAGGAATAATAGGGGATCAACCGGTTCATGTCGGCCGAGGCGGCCCCGGCCCACAGCCAGACCAGCCATCCCGCCAGCAGCCCGGCCAGCAGGAGACCCCGGCGCGCCCGGCGGCTCCGGCTTCCCTTTTCGCCCGTCCCGGCCTTCTTTCCGCTCATTCCTTTCGCCTCCCCGCGAGGTTGATCGCGCTGTGTCCGGGCGCGTTCCGCGCCCCCGTTTTTTCGTTCGTCTTCGGTTCAATTATATCCGCTTTCCCGGGGAATGACAACCGTCCGGAGCGGCCGGCCGGGCACAGAAAAAGGCAGGCCCGAAAGCCTGCCCTGAAAGCGCGTTTCTTATTCCGCCATGACCTTGGCCCAGAGATCGGGCTGCCTGGCCTGCCAGTCCGCCGGCAGATCCACGTACACCTCGTCCTTCTCGTATCCGGCCCGCGGCACGTAGGCCGCGTTGCCCTCGTATTCCCCGCCGGGGCCGCTCAGCTCCGCCAGCACCTGGGCGTTGGCCGAGGCGTATCCGACCTCGATGGAGTTCGCTTTGGAGGCGTCATAGTCCAGCATGTATTTGATGAACACGTTCGCCAGCTTCGGGTTCTTCGCGTTGGCGGGAATCACCATGGCGTCCACGGCGATGTTGGTTCCCTGGTGAGGCACGCAGTAGGCCATGTCCTCATTCTCCCCGAGGATGTAGGCCGCGTCGCCGCTGTAGACGACCGCCATCCACTTCAGGCCCTCGGCCATGCTGTCGATGACCTCGTCGGTGACGTAGGAGGGCTGCAGTGTCGCGTTCATCTTCCGCAGCCATTCATAGGCCTCGTTGATCTGGGCCTCGTCCGTCGTGTTGGCGGAATATCCCAGCGTCTTCTCCGCGATCATGAAGGCATCCCGGGAAGAGTCATAGAAGTAGGCGTGTCCGGCATAGGACGCGTTCTGATACGCCTCCCAGCCCTGGGCCTCCATCTCCTCCTCGGGGATCTTCGTCGTGTCGTACACGATGCCCATGGTCTGCCAGAAGTAGGGCACGGAATAGGTGTTGTCCGGATCGTAGCCCTGGTTCCGGACGCCCTCAGCCAGCTGATCCAGGTTGGTCACGATGCTCTTGTCCAGCGGCTGAAGCATGTTCGCGGCGATCAGCCGCTCAATCATATAATCGCTGGGAACGATGACGTCCCAGGCGTCTCCGGACTGCATCTGCAGCCACAGATACTCGTTGGATTCATAGGTTTTGTAGTTCACCCGGACGCCGTATTCCTTTTCAAACGACCGGATCACGTCCATGTCCACATACTCGCCCCAGTTATACACATTCAGCGTCGTGCCCTCGAACTCCTTCGGGTCGAAGCCCTCGGTCAGTCCCATCGCGGGCAGCAGGGCCAGGCACAGCGCCAGCATCACCAGAAGCGTTTTTTTCATTGTCTCACAGTTCCTCCTTTTTATTTTTTCTCTCCCTGAGAGCGGGGATCAGGTTGGCCAGGACCAGGATCAGCGTCACCGCGGCCACGATCAGGGTGGAAAGGGCGTTGACGCTCGGGTTGAACCGCTTCATGGAGTAGACGTACATGGAAATGTTCTGGACGTCGACCCCCGCGGTGAAGAAGGAAATCACGAAATCGTCGAAGCTCATGCTGAAGGCGATGAGCGCGCCGGAGAAGACCGCCGGATAGATCTGGGGCAGGATCACCTTCGTCAGGGCCTGCCAGGGGCTGGCGCCCAGATCCAGCGCGGCCTCCGCCACGTTGTCGTCCAGCTGCCGCAGCTTGGGCATGACGGACAGGATGACGTAGGGAATGCAGAAGGTGATGTGGGCCAGCGTCAGGGTGACGATGCTCCGCTGGATCTTCGCGCTCAGGAACAGCAGCATCAGGCTGATGGCGGTCACGATGTCCGGGTTCAGCACCGGCAGGTTGTTGATCTCGAGCACAACGGTCCGGATGATCGGCCGGGCCTTGGAAAGGCCGATGGCGGAGATCGTGCCGACGACGGTGGAAACCACCGTGGCGATCAGCGCCACGATCACCGTGTAGTAGATGCTCTCCAGCATCTCCCGGTTCTCAAACATGGCCTCGTACCACCGGGTCGAGAAGCCGGAAAAGGAGATCATGGACTTGCTGTCGTTGAAGGAAAACAGCATCACGTACAGGATCGGCAGATAGATGAAGGCCAGCACCAGGATCAGATATCCGCCGGAGAAAAAGCGCCCGGGAGTTTTCTTTCTTTCCATGCCTTACTCCTCCCCCGCGCTGCGGTCCAGCTTCTTGGTCAGATACATGCTCCCGATGATGATCAGGGCCATGATCAGGGAGATGGCGCTGCCGAAGTTCCAGTCCCCGGCAACCAGGAAATAGGTCTCGATCAGGTTGCCGATCAGGACGTAGTTTCCGCCGCCCAGCAGCTTCGGAATCACGAAGCTGGACACCGCCGGCAGGAAAACCAGCGTGATGCCGCTGATGATGCCCGGCACGCTCAGGGGCAGGGTCACCTTCAGGAAGGTCTTCCACCGGTTCGCCCCCAGGTCGTAGGCGGCGACGAGCAGGTTCCGGTCCAGCTTGGCGATGGCCGTGTGGATCTGGATGATCATGTAGGGCAGGAAGTCGTAGACCATGCCGATGAACACCTTGATCTCGCTCTCGAGCTCGAAGTTCATCAGGATGCCGCGCCAGGCGTAGGTCTTCAGCAGCATGTTGATCCACATCGGCAGCGTCAGCAGCAGGATCATCAGGGTCTGCCGCCTCTCCGGCAGGTTGGCGATGAAAAGCGCCGCCGGATAGCCGATCAGGATGCAGAACACCGTGGTCAGCAGCGCGATCCGCAGCGAGGTCCACAGCACCCTCAGAAAGGTCGGGTCGCTCAGGAACCGGCTGAAGTTCTCCAGGGTGAAGCTGAAGGTGATCGTGCCGTTGCCGGACCGGGTCACCGCGTACAGCAGGATCATGATCATCGGGGCCACGATGAACAGCGCGATCCACAGCAGGTACGGGTAGCTCATCCGAAAGAAGGATTTCATGCGTCCGCCACTTCCTTATGCATGACGTGAATATCCTCCGGCCCGAAGGCCAGCCCGACCCGGTCCCCGACCTCGAGGCGGGAGGTCGTCTCCACCTTGTAAATCCGGCCCCGGGTGGAGAAGGTGATGTCGTAGGAGCCCTCCTTCACGGAGGAGGGGTCGAAGTCGAACTTGACGTCCGTAATCTCGACGGGCGAGTCGTCCTGCAGGTTCCAGGCTTCGGCGCTGGCCCAGGTCTTCAGGTCCGTGGAGATGGCCATGGATTCCCACAGCTCGTCCGGGGTGATGAAGAAGTCCAGCGCGGTGATGCCGATGTTGTGCCGCGGATCCTCGACGTATTCCGGATGGATCACGTGCACCTTCACGGTGACCTCGGTGCCCTTTTCCGTCCCGAAGGTGATCTCGTAGACCCCCGGCTTCTTCTCGATGTTGTGCCGCACCCGGGTCAGGGAAATGTCCCGTTCCTCCTCGTCCCAGGCCTGGGCATTGGCGATGGAGATGAAGTCCGCGTCGGTCATCTCCCGGTTCTCCAGGTCGTCCGAGTCGACGTAGAAGTCGTTGGCGCTGATCTTCTCCCCGGCCTGGGGGTTGGTCAGGTCATGCTGGGTCACGACGTTCATCCGGACGGTCTTGCTCGTGCCGGTCCGGGTCTCGACCATCAGCTCGTAGTGGACGCCCTTGAACACGACGTTCTTGACCTCTCCGCGCAGGACGCCGTCCTTCGGCTTCACGACGGCCAGGTCCTCCGGCCGGATCAGCACGTCCACGGGTTCGTTTTCCCGGAATCCGAAATCGACGCAATCGTAGTTCCGCTCGTCGAAGCGGACCTTCCGGTCCGCCAGCATGACGCCGTCGACGATGTTGCTTTCGCCGATGAACCGGGCCACGTAGGCGTTGGCCGGCTCGTTGTAGATCTCCAGGGGGGAGCCGATCTGCTCGATGCGGCCCTCGTTCATGACGACGATCTTGTCGCTCATGGTCAGGGCCTCCTCCTGGTCGTGGGTGACGAAGATGAAGGTGATCCCGACCTCCTGCTGGATGCGCTTCAGCTCCCGCTGCATCTCCTTGCGCAGCTTCAGGTCCAGGGCGCCCAGCGGCTCGTCGAGCAGCAGCACGTTCGGCTCGTTGACAAGGGCCCGCGCGATGGCGACCCGCTGCTGCTGTCCGCCGGAAAGGCTGGTCACGTTCCGCTTCTCGTATCCCGTCAGGTTCACGAGGCTCAGCATGCGGTTCACCTTCTGGGCGATGATGTCGTTGCCCATCTTCTTGATCCGCAGGCCGAAGGCGATGTTTTCATAGACGTTCAGATGGGGAAACAGGGCATATCGCTGGAATACGGTGTTGATTTCCCGCTTGTACGGCGGCACGCTGTCGATGCACTCCCCGTCAAAGATGACCGTGCCCTCGTCCTGCTCGAGAAATCCGCCCAGGATGCGCAGCAGCGTCGTCTTGCCGCATCCGGAGGGCCCCAGCAGGGTCACAAACTCGTTCTCGTAGATGTTCAGGTTCACGCCCTTCAGCACGACCTGCCCGTCAAAGCTCTTGACGATGTTCCGAAACTCGATCAGCTTCCGCATACCCTTTTCCTCCAGGTGTGTAGAATCCAAGGCTTTTCAGCAGCATAAAAATCTATCATGTTTCCGGCAAAAACACAATACTTCCCGCAAGATTGTCCGCGGACCCCGCGCCGCCGGGCTTCCGGGCCTCCGCGGCGGGCCGGATGCCCCGCCGAAATCGGCTTCTGTCCCCCGCCGCGCGGGCTGTCCGTTCCTCCGGCTCCTCCCTCCGGGCTTCCGGGGACTTACCGGCAGGTGATCCGGAAGAAGACCGGGCTCTCGGAGCGGACCTCCCGGGTCTGAATCTCGAGGCCCTCCCCGGTCTGCTTCCAGACCGGCTTCTCCCCGAAGCCCAGCACATCCACATCGTCGATGATCCCGTAGAAGGGGGAATCGGCCGTGTGCTCCTTCCGCCCCAGGGACCGGATCAGGATCTTCCCGTCCTCCGGATACCGCATGCAGGCAGCGTAGATTTTGCCGTCCTTCTCGGTAAAGCGGAAATCCTCGGAGGTGTAGATCTTGTCCTTCCCGTCGGTGAACTGCCCCTTCTCCTGCCGGGTCGGGCCCTCCTGGGCGTATCTCCACGGCCGGGATCCGTAGATCGCCTCGCCGTTCATTTTCATCCAGGCGCCGATTTCCTTCAGCACCCTGGTGTCCTCCTCCGAGATCGTCCCGTCCGCCTTCGGTCCGACGTTCAGCAGCATCGTCCCGTTCTTGGCGACGACGTCGACCAGGTCGCACAGGATGCTCCAGGGCTTCTTGAAATCGTTCCCCTCCGTGTAGCACCAGGAGTTCTTCGCGATGGCGGTGTCCGTCTGCCAGGGGAAGGGCTGGACGCTGTCGAACTGCCCCCGCTCAATGTCGACAACCGCCGTGCCAAAGGCGAAGGCGTCGTGCTTGTAGGCGATCATCACGTCCCTGCCCCACTGCGCCGCCCGGTTGTAGTAGTAGGCCGCGATTTTGCGCAGGTAGGGCTTGGCGGCGGCGATCTGGATCCACCAGTCGAAGTACAGCTCCTTCGGCTCGTATCGGTCGATCAGCTCGACGGTGCGGATCATCCAGTCGTTCAGGAATTCCTCCGAGGGCACGGGCTCGCTGAACAGGTCGTCATGGTTTTCCGGCTGCTCCGCAACGGCGGGCCAGTAGAAATCTCCCCGTTTCTCCTGATCCGTGATGTCGGATTCGAAGTGCCGTCCGCCGCCCATGAACCACCAGTGCTCGATGCGGTGGGTCGAAGCGCCGTTCACCAGCCCCTGCTTCTTCGCCTCGGCGCTCAGCTCGCCCAGCACGTCCCGCTTCGGTCCCATCTCCGCCGCGTTCCATCGGGACAGCTCGGACCGGTACATCTGGAACCCGTCGTGATGCTCCGCGACGGGCACGACGTACTTCGCCCCGGCCTCCCGGAACAGGGAGATCCATTTTTCCGGGTCGAACTTCTCCGCCCGGAAAAGCGGGATGAAGTCCTTGTATCCGAATTCCTTCTGGGGTCCCCAGGTCTTCACGTGGTGCTCAAACTCCGGCGTTCCCTGCTGATACATGTTCCGGGAGTACCACTCGTTGGCGAAGGCCGGCACGCTGTAGATTCCCCAGTGAATGAAGATCCCCAGTTTCGCGTCCCGGAACCATTCCGGCGCCGGGTGTTTGGCCAGGCTCTCCCATCTGTCCGTATAGGGTCCCGCGGCAATCACCTGTTCAATTTTCTCCAGCCATTCCTTCTGATCATACATCCTGCTTCTCCCCCTTCCGGTTCATCGTTCCTGAGATTTCCTCCAGCACCCTTTTCTTCACCCCGGGCGTCAGCCGGAACCGGGTCGGATCAAAGTCCGGCGCCTTCTCCGTCATCCGGAAGATGCCGAATTTGATCGGCACGCCCAGGGCCATGTATTTCTCCTCGTGCTCCGAAATGTAGTTCGGCGCGAACCCGCTCCCGGCCAGATCCCGGATCAGCGTCACCGGCTCAAATCCGCACAGGGCAAAGTAGGCCAGCGAATCCTCGTACAGCGTGTCGTCGTCGGTCTTGAACCAGATCTCGCCGCCCTCCCGCAGCATCTCCCGGTACTGGATCAGCTGCCTCGGGTGGGTCAGTCGGCGTTTCTCGTGCTTCGGCCGCTCGCTCCAGGGGTTGCAGAAGGAGATGATGATCCGCTCCGCCCCGTCCTCCCGGCTGAAGCATTTCCCGATGAAGCAGATGTCCGCGCTGAGGAGCCGGATGTTCCCCGGGTTCTCCCCGCAGGCCCGGACGATGTTCCGCCGCGCGTCCCCGAGCACGTCCTCGCTGATGTCGACCGCGACGTAGTTGATCTCCGGGTTCGCCGCGGCCATCTTCGCCGTGCTGACGCCCTTTCCGCATCCCATCTCCAGGTGCAGGGGCTTCCCCGGATCGGCGAAGCCCTCCCGCCACCGGCCCCGCCGGCTCTCCCCCTCCGCGTCGAAGAAGGGGCAGGCCGCCAGCTCCGGCCGGGCCCATTTTTTTCTCCGAATATGCAATGGCTTCTCCTCTTTCCGCTTCAGCTCCGGCCGCAGTGTTCCTTCAGGCAGATCAGCGCCTGCCGGTATCCCTCGAATCCCAGCCCCATGTAGGTCTTCACGCACGCCATCCGGACGTAGGACACCTGGCGGAAGTCCTCCCTCTTGGACACGTCCGAGATGTGTACCTCGACCGCGGGCAGGTTCACCGCCTTCAGCGCGTCCAGCAGCGCGATGCTGGTGTGGGTGTAGGCGCCGGGGTTGATGACGATGCCGTCGTATCCGTCCGCGGCCTCCTGGATCCAGTCCACCAGCGTCCCCTCATGGTTGCTCTGGCGGCAGTCAGCCTCCAGGCCCTCCTCCGCCGCGCTCTTTTCGATGAAGGCGACCAGGTCGGCGTAGCTCTGGGCGCCGTAGATCCCAGGCTCCCGTTTTCCCAGCATGTTCAGGTTCGGGCCGTTCAGCACAAGAATCTTCATTTCTTCGACAGCTCCCTGTAGATTTTCTCGGCCCTTTCGGCCGGAATGGGCTCCCCGAGAAACCGCTCCGCGGCCTTCCATCCCTGGGCCACCAGCATGTACAGGCCGTTGCAGGCCGGCAGGCCCATCTCCCGGGCCTGCCGCATCAGCCGGGTCTCCGGAGGGTTGTAGATGATGTCGATCACGCCCCGCAGTCCGGGCAGCCGGCGCAGATCCACCGGCGAGGCGTCCGTCTTCGGATACATCCCGACCGGCGTCGTATTCACGAGGAAGGCCGCGTCCGCGTGCCGTTCCAGGTTCTCATAGTTGTCCTCCCCGCTGCGGCTGACGGTGATCACCGGCCCGGCCCCGAGGCGCCGCAGCGCCTCCCGCACGGCCGCCGAGGCCCCGCCGCTGCCCAGCACCAGCGTCTTCTGCCCGGAGACCGGGAATCCGAAGTACCGGATCATCTCCTCGAAGCCGTAGACATCCGTGTTGTCCCCGAGCAGCGTCCCGTCCGCCCTCCGGACGATCGTGTTCACGCTCCCCAGCGCGGCCGCCACGGGCGTCAGCTCGTCCAGAAAGGGGATGACCGTCTTCTTGTACGGGATGGTGACGTTCATGCCCCGCCAGCTCCCCCCGCGCAGAAACTCCGGGATCTCCTCCTCCCGCTTCTCGTACAGCCGGTATTCGTAGTCCGCCAGCCCGGCATGAATCTCCGGGGACCAGCTGTGCCCCAGCTTCTCCCCCAGCAGTCCGCATCTGATTTCTTCCATCCGTCTCCCCCGGTCTTCGCCTGCTCAGACCCTTCCGTTGATTTCCCTTCTCCGTCCCAGCAGCGCGTCCGTTACGGCCAGGGCCGCCGCGGCCTCGATGCAGGGCACCGC
This sequence comes from uncultured Eubacteriales bacterium, assembly GCA_902778055.1. Lineage (GTDB taxonomy): Bacteria > Bacillota > Clostridia > Christensenellales > Aristaeellaceae > Aristaeella. Next base: position 156,079 of record CACYWL010000005.1, read on the forward strand.
CCGCGGCACGATGCAGGGATCGTGCCTTCCGGGCACGTTCAGCTCCGCCGGCTCCCCGGTCTCCAGGTTCACGCTCTTCTGCGTCCGCGCGATGGAGGGGGTGGGCTTCAGCGCCGCCCGGAAGATCAGCGGCATCCCGTTCGTGATGCCCCCGAGGATGCCCCCCGCGTGGTTGGTTTCCGTCCGCAGGCGCCCGTCCTCCCCCGGCACAAAAGCGTCGTTGCTCCAGGATCCGGTCCGCTCCGCCGCGGCAAATCCGTCCCCGAACTCGAGGCCCTTCACCGCGGGAATCCCGAACACGATTTTCGCGATCCGGTTCTCCATCCCGTCGAACATCGGGTCGCCGAGCCCGGCCGGCAGCCCCAGCACGGCGCATTCGATCACGCCGCCCACGGAGTCCCCCTCCGCGCGCTTCCCGGCAATCAGGGCCCGCATCTTCTCCCCCTGGACGTCGCTGAGGGTGGGAAACTCCTTTTCCGCAACGGATTCCTCCGGGTTCCCCTCGTCCGGGATGCCCCCGATCGCGGCGATGTGGGCCCGGATCCGGATGCCCTCCGCCTCCAGAAACTGCAGGCAGATGCCTCCCGCGATGCACAGCGGCGCGGTCAGCCTCCCGGAGAAATGTCCGCCCCCCGCCGCGTCCTGGAATCCGCCGTATTTGATCTGGGCGGTGTAGTCCGCGTGCCCCGGCCGGGGAATCTTCTTCAGCAGGCTGTAGTCCCCGCTCCGGGTGTTGGTGTTCCGGATAATCGCCGTCATCGGCGTCCCGCAGGTGGTGTTCCCCGCCAGGCCGGACAGAAACTCCGGCACGTCCGCCTCCTTCCGGGGCGTGGACCAGGCGTTCTGTCCCGGGGCCCGCCGCGCCAGAAAGCGGTTCAGCTTCTCCATGTCCACGGGGAAGCCCGCCGGCAGGCCTTCCATCGTCATCCCGATCGCCGCGGAGTGGCTCTGCCCGAAGATCGTCACCCGCAGGTTTTCTCCCACGCTGGAACTCATCGCGTTCACCTCCTGGCGCAAAGCGCCGAAGCTCCTCACATTCTTCTCTGAACCCTGTACCCTCAGCCGGACACCGCTTCCGGATCTCTTATCCTGAGCCCTTCACTTCATTCCGGCCGGTCCGCCTGCGGTCCTTGCTCTGAAATCCCGAGCCCTTTCAGCTTCTCCCAGAAGCCCGGAAAGGATTTCTCCGTGCATTCGGCGCCCTCGATCACGACCGGCTCCCCGCACACGGCCGCGGCCACCGCCGCGCTCATGGCGATCCGGTGATCGTTGAAGGAGGAAACCTTCCCTCCCCGCAGCCTTTCCTTTCCCCGGATCACGAGCCCGTCCTCCGTCTCCCGGATGTCCGCGCCAAGGGCCGTCAGCATGGCCGTCGTGGTCTTCAGCCGGTCCGATTCCTTCAGCCGCAGCCGCTCCGCGTGCTCGATGACCGTCTCGCCCCGGGCCGCGGCCGCGGCGGCCGCCAGCACCGGCACCAGGTCCGGAATTCCGCTGGCGTCGATCCGCTGCCCCCGCAGCTCCCCGGCGGAAACCCGAATCCATCCGTCCCCGGTCTCCGTCCTCGCGCCGAAGGCCTCCAGCAGAGGCAGAATCCTCCGGTCGCCCTGCCGGGAGGCGGGATCCATGCCGAGCACCGTCACGCCGGCGGGCGACAGCGCCCCCAGCGCCAGAAAAAAGGCCGCCGAGGACCAGTCCGCCTCGACCCGCAGGGGAGCTTCTTCTCCCCGTCCGTTCTTACTGTATCCGTCCCCGGGAATCCGGTAGGTCCATCCCTGCTTTTCGATCGGCACGCCGAACTGCGCCAGGGCGTCCTCCGTCATGGCGATGTAGTCCGCGGACTCGACCTTCCCCGTCACCCGCAGCTCGCTCTCCCCGGTCAGCAGGGGCAGGGCGAACAGCAGCCCGGAGACAAACTGGGAGGAGATATTGCCGGGCATCTCATACGTTCCCGGCCGCAGCTGACCGGAAAAGGAAAGCCGCCCTCCCTCCAGGGAAAGCCGCATGCCCTTTTCGCAGAGAACATCCCACAGGGGCTGCAGCGGCCGCTCTGCCAGCCGCCCCTCCAGTACGAATTCGCCCGTCAGGCCCATCGCGCCCGCCACCGGCAGCAGGAACCGCAGAGTGGATCCGCTTTCCCCGCAGCGCAGGGTCACGCCTTCCCTCCGTGCCCCCGTATCCGGCGAAACCCGGATCCGGTCTCCGCCGATTTCCACGCGGCTTCCCATCTCCCGCAGGCAGGCGGCGGTGGCCTCGATGTCCTTCGAGATGCCCTCGCAGATCAGCTCCCGGGGCCGGCCCCGCAGCGCGGAGCAGATCAGCAGCCGGTGGGCCCTGGATTTGGAGGCCGGTATGGAAACCGACCCCCTCCGGGGGCCGGGTAAAATGGTTTCGGTCATGATCCGCTCCTCCTCTGTCCGCTTCTTTTTCTCGATATGCTTCGCGCTTCGCCGTCCGGCATTTTCCCGCGCCTGTTCTGCGCCCCGCCGTCCGGCATTCCCCGCGGCCGTTCCGCGCCTCAGCCGTCCAGCTCTTCCTTGCGCTTCTTTCCTTCCGCCAGCAGGCGGATCAGGTCCTCCCGGTCGCCCTTCTCGAGGTCGTCCCGGTATTCCTTCAGCCGGGAGATCAGCGTGTCGATCTCCTCTTTCAGGTAGTCCCGGTTGTCCAGGAACAGCTCCGCCCACATCTCCGGGTTCAGCCAGGCCACCCGGGTCAGATCCCGGTAGCTTCCGGCCGAGAAGCCCTTGTGCACCTGGGCGGACGGGCTCTTGACATACGCGTTGGAAACCACGTGGGCCAGCTGGCTGGTGAAGGCGATGATCCGGTCATGCTGCTCGGCGGTGGCGATGGTGAAGCACCCGAAACCGACCGGCTTCAGCATCCGCTTCGCCCTCCGCAGCAGCTCCTCCGGAGCGCCCTCCGGCGGAACGATCACCATCGGCGCTCCCTGATACAGGTCCGCCCGGGAGTATTCAAAGCCGGAAAACTGCGTTCCGGCCATGGGATGTCCTCCCAGATAGGCGAAGCCGAACTCCTTCGCCGCGGCCATACCTGCCACGACAATCTGCCTTTTCGTCCCGCAGCAGTCGATGACCACGGGGTGCCGGCCGAAAACCGGCCCGTATTCCCGCAGGAAGGCCGCGGCCGCCAGGGGATACACGCAGACCAGGATCAGGTCGCAGGCGCCCGCGTTTTCCTTCGTCAGCCGGTCCTGCACCGCCTGGGCGCGGACGGCCTCGCCGTAGACCTCTTCGCTCTTTTCCAGCGCGTAAACCTCATGACCCGCGGCACTGTAGGCCCGGGCAAAGGATCCGCCGATCAGCCCCAGCCCGACAATTCCGATTTTCATCTGATTCTTCCCCCGTCCGCCGGAAGCGGCTCCGTCATTTTCCTCCCAATGGCGCTGCAGCGCCCATGGCCGCCGCAGGTATCACCGGTCGGAAGCAGTTCCGTTATTTTTTCTTTTTCATGTAGCTGACGACACCGACCGCGACCACTGCCACCGCAATAATGACCAACATACTTCCTTCCTCCCGCTCAATGCTTTTTCCGTCCTCGCCCGGGCTGCTTCATCCGCCTGGCCCGATACTTCGTCTCCGGTTTCCAGCCGGCACAGGCCGCGGCATCTTGCCTCCGCGCCGTGCTCTTACGGGCTCACCGCGGCTGCTCCAGCCACCGGACCCGGTACTCCGTTCCCAGTCCCTTGCCGACCTTGGTCACATATTCCTCCAGGATCGCCCGCGCGTTGCTCCTCGCCCGCCGGAGCATGGCCTGATCCTGCGAGGCCTTTTCCTTCATATTCCTCTGTGTCTCCGCAAAAACCTTCGTCTGCTCCTCCGCCGTGATGCTCACGAGGAATCCGGTGTCCTCGTAGATCGCGAAGGTATCATCCGCCGCGTCCACGCTCAGCACCCTGGCCTCCGGCAGATAGATCTCGACGACGCCGTGCTCGTCCGGATCATTGACCTGGATGACGTCCGTCTTCGTGTCGATGCCGTATTCGACGATCCCGTCGTATTCGACCCACAGCCGCTTGTATCCCGGCCGGATCAGCTCGTTGAACGGCCAGAGGGCGATGTCGCTCAGGATCTTCGAGACCCCCTCCAGCCGGTATTCAAACTCGCCCACGTCGTGGTAGAAGCACCTGAGGGTGGCAAGCTCGCACAGATAGTTGACCGCCGCGCTGTCGGTCAGCTGCAGCTTCTCCGCGGTCTGTTCAGGCCCCGGAATCAGCAGCAGCCCCGCCGCGATCGCCGCGCAGATGATCATCACCGCCAGGTTCCGGACGATTCCCCGTCGGACCTTCCCGGTCTTTTCCTCCATGCCTGATCACACCTCCTTTGCCGTGTGCTCTCCCTGTTCAAATGCCGGCAGCGATTCCTTCGCCGCGCCGTCTCCTGCAAACCCGTCGCGCCGCTTCGTTTCCTGTGTCTTCCGGCGTGCGATTCCTTCGCCGCTCCGTCTTATTCAAAAACCAGCGTATAGCCCTTCTGCTTCAGCAGCGGATAGAGCCACCCTCTGATCGTGGATTCCAGATTCTCCCGCGCGGTTCGTGTCAGCTCCCCGGAGGCCTTCGCCTCCTTCTCCGCGTCGGCCAGGCTGGCCTTTCTCATCTCCGGCAGGCTCACGGAGGCGTTCGCCGGCATGGTCCGCATCTCGTCCTCGTCGACGATGCCGGCCTTCAGCTGGATCTCCGGCAGCCGGAGAATGACCTTTTTTGCTTCATGATCGATGACCGGATCCTCCATCCTGTTCAGGTCGATCCCGGCCTTCACCGTCGCGGAGTAGCAGACCCGGCATCGGAGAACCGTCGGCCGGTTCTGCTCGTATACCTCGGCGATCCCCCGGTACTGGAACTCCGCCGTGGAAAGATCGGCAATATCCAGCGCGCTTTTCAGCGTCGCCGAGGTGAGGATGGTTTCCCGGCCGGTCCGGTAGATCCATCCGAACCGGATCACCGCCGCGGCCAGCACCAACGCCAGCCCCGCCAGAAGAACCCTGGAAAAAGGCCGTTTCCTCATTTTTGCTCCCTCCTTCCGGTTTTGTCCGTCCTTTCCGGGCCGGCGGCAGCCGTCCGTTCCCGGCCGGAAATCTGTCTCTGACCCGTGTCCGCCCCTTCGGCGGATTCTTCTCCGTCGGTCCGGGGTTTCCGTTCTCCGTCCGGTCTCTCCCGGATCGGATTCCGCGCGGCTTTTTATCTTCCGTCCAGGATGTCCCAGACGGAAACCTGTCCCGGATCCTTTCCCGGGGCCTTCGGCGGATTCTTCTCAGCCGGCTTCCGCGGATTCCTTCCGGCCAGCGCCGGGTCGGCCTCCCGCGCATCGGACAGCTCCCGCATCTCCCGCATTTTCTCTTCCGTTCTCAGCAGCTCGTCCGTCAGCGTCAGCACGGAGAGCACGGCGTTGGTATAGGCGGAGGGCCCGGCATACCGGGCGGTCCGCTTCATCACCGCGTTCGCGCGATGCTCCAGGGCCGTCAGATAGGCCTCCGAATCATCCGAATAAAACCCGCAGGGCTGGCCGCCGATGGATAACGTAACCTTTCTCTTTTCCACGTTCAATCCTCTTTCCGGAGCTGTAGCGATCCGGGAGAATTCCGCTTCCCGCGGCTCATCTCCCTTTTCGGGATTCTTCACAAAATCCCAGTATATCCTATCAGAAACCCCATGGATTTTCAACCCTGGGCCCCGGATCCCCGCGCCCTTTCCTGCCTCGCAGAAGGGTATGCCTTTCAGGCCTTCTGGCCGGCATCCGGCTTTCTTTCCGGCCCGGCAAAAAGGTGTTTTTTTCAGGCCCGCCGGTCTGTGCCCGGCTCCCCCTCCGGCCCGGAACTAGTATGTTAAATATCTATCTTTTGAAAAGAGGTTTTTTCGATTGCATTGTTTTCTTTTCCGTGTATAATGGGCTCATCTCAAATTCTAGGAGGTGTTTCTTTTATGAAGAAACTTGTTTCCCTGCTGCTTGCTCTTTCCCTGCTGGTTGTGGCCGCCGTGGCCTTTGCGGAGACCGCGGAGAACGCGGAGAACCAGACCGGCGTCTACACCGTGTATAATGAGACCGGCGAAAAGGTGACCGAGCTGTTCATTTCCGACAACGTCTCCGGCGACAAGACCGAGAATCTCGCCGTGGATGAGGAGAATGACGGCCTGGCCGCCGGCGAAATCATCGTTCTGGAATACTCCATTCCCGCCGGGGAAGACGGCAGCCATCGCCTGACCCTGTCCTTCAAGACCGAGGGCGGATACGAAGCGGCCTTCCAGACCCTGAGCATCGAGGAAGCCCCCGTCACCCTGCTGGCGGCCGACGCCATGACCGGCGCGACCCCGATCGCCTTCGCCGCCGCGCAGCAGACCGGCACCTACACTGTCTACAACAAGACCGGTGAGAAGGTGACCGAGCTGTACATCTTCCTGACCGGCGCCGAGGACAAGGGCGAGAACCTGGCGGGTGAAGAAGGCCTGGCCGCGGATGCTTCCGCCGAGCTGACCAAGTCCATCGACAAGATCCTGGACGGCAGCCATGCCCTGACCCTGTCCTTCAAGACCGAGGGCGGATACGAAGCTGCCTTCACGACCCTGAGCATCGAGGAAGCCCCCATCACCCTGCTGGCGGCTGACGCCATGACCGGTGCGACCCCGATCTCCTTCTCCAAGCCCGAATAATCCGGTTCCGTACCGGATCCGTCCGGAGCAATCCAGCCCTCTCCTTCGGGAGAGGGTTTTTGCATGCCTGAAAGGAATCCGAGGGCGGACGGTTCCTGTCCTGTCCGCCGAATTCAGTGCTCAGAAATGATTCACAAGTTGAATGGCTCAGTTTGCAGTCCGATGTGGTTGGAACTTCAAACGGCAAGGTCGCATGGCTCAGTTGGTAGAATAAGCAAGTCATTGGCGTCGTATTTCACCGCCCTGATTCATAAGTTTGTGTTTTCTGAGTGAACCAAAAACATAGGAAAATCAACATGTTAAGGGCAATTTATGGTAGTTTCGCTCAAAATGGCAGCTCGTTTTGTTGCTCAGGCTCTTCCGGAAACGGTATAGATTCCGGTTCTGGAAAAGGTTCAATATCCGGAACAGCTATACCGCAGACAGCATTGCAGCTATGCGCAACAAATTGCTTGCATATGATATCTGTTCACATACCTGACGCTCGCATGTGTATGCGAGCGTTTTACTGCGCATGGATAGTAGGACTACCGTGTCTGGATGAAGCGCTTACGCAGCAACAAGCATGTGCAGCATCCAGATTACTTCTTCATGACCCCATCGCCATAGATGGTCGTCCAATCATCCCGCATGGAAATCGGCACCCAGCCGAAATTTTCGCACAGGGAAAACATCTTGGCAGCCTTGGCCTCATCGCCGTTTTCCCGCACGGTATCGTCGCAGCAGAGCATGAAGGCCATGCTGGCGTAGGGATTATTGCTGGTCACGTATTCCGCCATGCTGGCATCGCCGGTGCTGTTGCCGAAGGACAATACAGGCTGCTGGCCGATTTCTTGGATGATTACGGCCACCTTGTTCATTTTCAGGTTCTTTACCACAAAGTCGCCGCCCAGGATCAACACGTCATCGTCCACGAATACATAGTTCAGTCCATCCTCGTTTCCCTGCTTGGAGGCTACCACTGTTTCATCAGACCCAATGATATTCCGGGGCGGCAGACCCAGCGGAGAATCATAAGCGATGCCTCGTACAATGAAGCGATCCGTGCCGCTGACGATATAAACGGTAAAATCGTTGGCTTTCAGGTATTCCACCACCTGCAGCATGGGCAGATACCAGCCGTCGCCGCGGTTCATGCCGTCATAGCTGGGCATGGGCAGTTTTTTGAACTCCTGGATATAATTGTTGAATTCCTCCAGCGTCATACCGGCAAAGGAAGAAGCGATGCATTTTCCATGATCCACCTCCAGGCCGGAGAAGGACAGGCCATAATTGTTCTGTCCTACGATTTTAAGCGCTGTTTCCCGTTCAAAAGCGCTGGCCTGATCCTTGTAATCCGGGTCCTCCAATACGCGATGTACCAGCAGCGTGTAGTCAAAATAATTGGGATCGGTCTCGCAGAATAGCGTACCGTCCAGGTCGAACACAGCAATGCGGTCAATAGGCGGGATGTAATCCTCGCTGCTCTTATCTGTGATGGCCGCCATATAGGTGATCAGCATCTCTTTGGCGACAGCATCCTCTGTCCACAGGGACAAAGGATCGCTGGTTGACGCTTCTTCCTCGGCAAAAACATTCAGCGTTACCAGCATCAGCAGCAGGGCTAGTATCAGCGAAAAGGTCTTCTTCATCGTCATTCTCTCCTTTAATTTGGCTTTATAGTTTCATAATAATGGTCATTTCCACCATGCGTCCTCGGATGGACACCTTCACATCATCCGCTACCTTCGCCACTACGGATTTTTCCAGCTCGTCCCAGGCTTCCTTGGCGGAGTCGTCGTTTGCTTTTACCCGATTTGAAAGCGCATCTTCATACTTTATCATGGACCATGTGCAGCAGCAGAGCTGCAATGGAGAAAAGCCCATGCGCCGCGTTGATCTTTTTCATCTTCATCGTCTATTTCAAATCCTTCCTGTAAGCTTTTTTGTGCTACAGGGAAAAATGACTTTGTTCGAAAAAACGCTTTCGGGATTGCCTGCATGGCGTTTCCTGGAAGCGTTTGCTTGCATGTGCTGGTTATTTCTTCTTCGACATTCTCTTAATCGTATAGATACCCAAGGCTACGGAGATTATCATCCCAATTGCGGCGACAACCGGTTGTCCGGTTGGCGTCTTTGGCTGCATATCCACCGAGGACAGGATGCACGACCCGATGAACAGCACGCAGGAAAAGAGCGCAAACACGATGTTTTTGACGGTGGTGTTCAGGTTCTTGAGGACGTCCTCATAGCCGGTCAGCTCGAAGCTGATTTTTGTTCGGCCCTTGACCATGTTGTTCAAAGCATCGTACGCCAGGGCGGGCATTTTGGAAACCTTTTTGCCCACGTCCAGCGCGTCCTTGCCGGCGGCAAGCAGCTTCTGCTCCACATCGATATTCTGCTTCACCCGTTCCATCAGCCTGTCGGTGATCTGCTGGAACAGATTAAGCTCCGGACACAGCTGCTCGATGACGCCTTCGATTGTGGCGATGGAGCGAACGAGCATGGTATATTTACCAGGCAGGGAAATATGATGCTTTTCCGCCAGCGTCATGACCTCGTCCAGCAGGGAGGACAAGTCCAGCTCCTGCAGGTTTGTCACGTTCATATACTTGTCGAACATCATGTCCGCGTCTTCCATGAGCTTGCCGCGGTTGGTCTGGGGAGAGGCAGCGCCCATAGACATGATGGCGTTGACCAGCTTGTCCAGATCCCGTTCGATCAGGGAAAGGATTAATGACTGAATAATGTTCACGTCCGCATCGCTGATGCGCCCGATCATGCCAAAATCGATCCAGACGGGCTTGCCATGGCTGACCATGATGTTGCCCTGGTGGGGATCGGCGTGGAAGGAGCCCACATCCAGAACCTGATGCAGATAGTTATCCAGGATCACCGAGCCGATCTGCTCCGGATCATAGCCCTCTTCGATCAGCCGATCCCGCTTGGAGATGGAATAGCCGTCCACGAAGGTCATGGTGAAGAGACGTTCGGTGGTCAGCTCGTCGATGACCGTGGGGCAGGAGATCTTTTCCTCGTCGTCGATGCAGTTTTCCTTGAAGAAACGGGTGTTTTCCGCTTCCACGCGGAAATCCAGTTCCTCGTTCTCGACCTTTTCCAGTTCTTCAATCACCGACAGCAGGTCGACCATCTGCTCGCTGTCTTCGTCTACTTCCTTCACGACGTTCACGGCGGTCGCCATTTTTTTGAGCAGTACGAAGTCTTCCCGCATCATTTCGGCGATCAGGGGGCGCTGCACCTTGGTGACCACCTTCGTGCCATCCTTCAGCACAGCCAGATGGGCCTGGCCGATGGAAGCGGAGCCCAGGGGCTTATCGCGGAATTCCAGGAACAGCTCGTCGATCTTTTTGCCCGTCTCCTGCTCAATCACCGCCTTGGCGATTTCAGGGTCCAGCTCCTTCACGTTCTGACGAAGCTTTTCCAGCTCCTTGCAGTAGCTGACAGGCAGCATATCCACGCGGCTGGACATGATCTGGCCGATCTTGACATAGGTTGGACCCAGGTCCTCCAGGGTGGTGCGCAGTTCCACGGGAGTCAGGCCGCCGGCGTAAAAATTATGCTTGGCAAACACAGCCAGAATCTCCGCTGCCCGCGTCTTCTTCCACTTGTTCATCGCCTTGATGTCGCCGGAGAGCAGCTTCTTCATTTTGTCGCTCAGCTCAGCCTTGGTGTGCACCAAGGCTTGCTTGCGGCGCTCCAGCTCCTGCTGCATTTCTTCCTTGCTTTTTGTCACGGCTTCCTGGCGCTTCTGTTTTTTCTCGATCCGCTCGGCTTTCCTGACCTGCTTTTTCTGTTCGGCTATCGCTTTTCTGGCCGAAGCGATTTCCTTGCTTGCCTCGGAGGCGCGCTGCCGGCTGGACACAATCTCTTCCTTTGCCCTTTGGACGGACCGCTCCGTTTCCTCCAGCTGAGCCCTGCGCTTTTCCACTTCGCTCATCGGCTTCTGATCCGCCGCTTCCGGCGTATCGCCTACTGCCTGCATATCTCTGTTCGTATTCTCTTCCATCGTTCAGCCCTCCTTATTCGCCCTTGATCGGCCAAAGAAAGATCAGGCGCACAATGCCAACCACAGAGGAGTACAGCAGCATGCAGCCAATTACGTCAAACAGCTGATTGATTTCCTTCCACCAGGGATTGATCAACAAAAGCACGCCGAAGGCAATCATGATCCCGGATAGCAAGGCCAGCAGCCACCAGTTTTTGAGTTCCGCCCGCCGTGCAAACATCCAGGCCCTGACGAGGCTGATACCGCCGGTTCCGATCAGCACCAGACCAAACACGATGCCCAGCACCCGGACAATATCGTCCAGCGTCAGCACCGCGATGCCCAGCAGCGCCAGGAGCAGCGCCCCGGTGAGATAGATGTAATTCATCAGGACTTTTCTGCTGGAAAGAAAGTCCATGACCATCACGGCGGCCAGCGTCACCATTCCGTACCCCAGCGCGGAAACCAGTGTGTCAATGTACTGTGGGGGACAGATAATCATCAGGATTCCAACCGCTATCAGAATGATCGAGGTCATGATGGATGACCGTTTTAGTTTACTCAGTTCCTGAAAGAGCATAATATCTCCTCCTGTTCATTCCTGTATGCGCCGCTGTCTGGCGATGCTGCGCATACAGCTCTGCCGGGCGGGCTGCTGTATCGCCGAATCATACCGCGCGGCTGCCGTCTGAAATCAACGGTCAGCCGCGCGGAAATACTGGCTTATGCCTCTGTGCTGGCCTCCGGGAGAGCTTCAGGCTCGGCGTCGCGGCCAAAGCGGGCGTCATATTCCTGCAGCGCCTTGGCAGCTTCCAGGATCGACAGCTCGGCGTCGATAATCAGGAGCGCGGCAGCGTCGTAGCAATCAAGCACATAGTTGATCCGGTCGTCAACGAACCGCTCCAGGCGTTTCTGGTCACGGGCGTCCTTGTAATCCTCGGCCTTCGCCTTCGCCGTCATCCGAAGCTTTAAGATTTCGCTGCGGATCTTGCTCTGGTGTTCTTCACCGGCCAGCCGGGCGTTTTCCTGCATCGCGGCAGCATTGCCCTTTACGGTGCTGATCTTTTCATCGATCGCTTCCTGCATCAGCTCACGGTAAGCTTTTGCGTCGTCGGCCGCTTCCGCGGTCTTTTTGCTCAGGTCGCTCAGTTTCACGCTGAGGTTATTCAGTTTCTCATCCCAACTTTTTGCCATGGTCATCCGTCCTTCTTTCTTTTTCTATTTATCTGGCGTTGATGCGCAGATATATATTCTCCCGCCGAAGCGGTTTTTATCTATTATAGTCTAAAACCATTCATGATCGTTTCAAACCGTTCAGTTCCGGCCGTACTCTCCCGTTTTTGATCCAGGGGGTTGAAGACCGGCCTGTTGCTTAACGCCAGTAATCCCTGTGTAATCTGCTTCAAAAACATTACCAGATTCCTCCGACCGGCCGCCCCGGTAGGCCACGCACAGCATGGTCAGGTCGTCAAACTGGTCCGCGCCCTTGACGAAGGCGTCCACGTCCGCCCGCACGCCCTTCAAAACGCTCTCCGGGTCGCGTTCCTGGATCTGGTTCAGCGCCAGTTCCATGCGGCCCAGGGTGTACTGTTCATCTTCGGCGTTGTTGGCCTCGGGCACGCCGTCGGTGTAGACGAACACCGCGTCGCTGGGCTTCATCCTGATCTCATAATCCTGATACTTCATCCCCGGCATCACGCCCAGGGGCAGCCCGTGCACGTCCGTCAGCAGCCGGAACAGGCCGTCCTCGCGGATGGCGGGATACTCATGGCCCGCATTGGCGCAGGTCATGACGCCGGTTTTCACATCCAATATGCCCATCCACACGGTGATAAACATGCCGGATTCGTTGTTCTCGCACAGCTGGCCGTTGACCTCCGCAAGGATCTGTGCGGGGCTGCCGCCCATGCGGGCGCGGAAGTTGATGAGTATCTTGGCCGACATCATCAAAAGCGCCGCGGGCACGCCCTTATCGGACACATCCGCAATCACCAGCGCCAGGTGATCGTCGTCGATCATGAAGAAATCGTAGAAGTCCCCGCCCACTTCCCGGGCAGGATCCATGCTGGCGTAGATCTCAAACTCCTCCCGCTCCGGGAAGGGCGGAAAGATCATGGGCAGCATGGATTCCTGGATCTTCGTGGCGGTATCCAGCTCCGCGCGCACCACCGCCATGCGCTTGCCCCGGCCGGAGATCACGGAGCCCATGGCCAGCAGGATGGACAGCAGCACGCCACTGTACTGGAGCGCCCTGTTGGAGAAGGCGAACGTCACGATCATGCCCGCCAGAGGCATCAGCAGAAACATGGCCGCGATCCTTTTTTCCCGCTTCGTGCCTTCAAATTGGGTAAAGCCACGCAGCAGGGGCGGCAGGATAATCAGCAGGCAGGCCGTTATCAGGGGATACAGGCCCCGCCTTTGGAATACCCCGTCCGAACCCACAGCGAACACGATCGGCCAGAACAGATTGACGACCAGTATCACCGAATAGAAGATGAAAAAGACGTTCAGCGCCCGGGTGATCCTGCGGCTCTTCTCCTGCTCAATGCCCAGCAGGTACGCGCTGTAAAGCCAGAACTGATAGCAAATGGCCGCGTTGACAAACACCAGCGCCGTGACGCACAGGCGGTGCAGCAGCGCCAGCGCGGCGACTCCGTCCATCAGCCAGCTGCATCCGGCCAGGAACATGCCCGTGACATTGGTCACGATCAGTGTGGCAAACAGCCGGGTGTGCACCTCGGCGCTGTCCGGGTCCTGCATATAGCTGTAATAGATCAGCATCGACACCAGCATGCCCAGCAGCTCCATGCCCCCGGCGATCGCCGTGTCCGCGGAGGTGGCGTGGTCATGGAACAATAGCGTCAATACCACGGCGGCCGCCGTCATCGCGCAGATCAGCGCGTTGCCGTGCGCGAGCCGCTTCCGCACCGCTTCGGAGGGCAGCTCCCTCAGCTCGATCGCGCCAAGGAATTGCTCCCTCGTGGAACGCTGGAGCCATTTGGGATCGACTATCTTCACATCGCATCCTCCTTATTTTTTCCCGGCCAGCTTCTCCAGCGCGTCCTTCTTCAGGGCCACGCCGTCGATCTTGCCGCTGCCCAGCATAGGAAACCGGTCATAGACGATGAAGAAGGAGGGCACCTTGTATTTCGCCAGGCGCTTGAGCAGCTCCGCCTTCACCGCCGCCTCGTCGAAGCTCGCGCCGTCCTTTAACTTGATGCAGGCCGCCACTTCCTCGCCAAAGAAGTCGCTGGGTACGCCGATCACCTTCACGTTGTCGATGATGTCCAGCTCGGAGATCGCCTCCTCCACCTCCCGGGGCATGATGTTTTCGCCGCCGCGGATGATCAGCTCCTTGAACCTGCCGGACAGGCACAGGTAGCCCATCTCGTCGATATAACCCATGTCGCCGGTATGCAGCCAGCCCTCGTCGTCGATGGCCTGGTCGGCCAGGGCCAGCTTGTAATAGCCGGTCATCAGGTTGAAGCCCTGCACCAAAATCTCGCCGCTCTCCCCCGTCGGGCGCTCGGCGCCGGTGGCATGATCGACGATCTTCACGCTGATGTTCTCCACGGGCTTGCCCACCGTGTGCAGGATGCGGTCGTCATCGTCATCGTACTGCGTCACGCTCACCGGGGCCATCTCGCTCAGGCCGTAGGCGATCATGAAGTGGTTGTCCGGCATCTTCTCCCGGAACATCTTCAGCTGGGCCTCGGTGGCCGCCGCGCCGGCCAGATAGGTGCAGCGCAGGCTCTGGAAGGCCTCGGCGGAGAAGTCCTTGTTGTTGATCAGGGCGATGATCATCGTGGGCACCGAGTGCAGCAGCGTGCACTTTTCATAGTTCATGATGCGGATCAGCGTGCCCGTGCGGATGTCACCCGGAATGTACAGCACCGCGTTGGTCATGGCGCAGGGCAGGAAGCACACCACCAGGCCCAGGATGTGGAACAGCGGCACGATCAGCAGGTTCTTGTCCTGGCTGGTCATGCGCTGCAGCCTCACCTGCACCGCCGCGGCGTTCAGCAGATTGTAGGAGGAGAGGATCACGCCCTTGGGCTTGCCGGTGGAACCGGAGGTGAAGATCACCACGCAGGGCGCGTCTCCCTCCACCTTCTGCTCGTACTTGCCCTTCAGGGCTTCGTACTCGCCGAAGCGGGTGCGCAGGCGCACGCTGCTGCGGATGGAGTAGTTGCGCGTCAGCTTGCCCTCGCTGGCGGCGCGGACCTCCTCCAGGAATGCCACCTCGTCCTTCATGGCCGGGATCTCGCCGTAGCACAGGCAGGTGATGTCGCCGATGCCGCAGATTTTGCCGATCTCCTGGGCGCTCTGGGTGGGGTTGATCAGCATGGCGATGGCCCCCAGCTTCTGGGTGGCGTAGAACGTCAGCACCCAGTTCACGGAGTTGCCGCCGCAGATGCCCACATGGCTGCCCGCGCCCACGCCCAGGCGGGCCAGGTCCTCAGCGATGATCTGGGAGGCCCGCTCGATGTCATACCAGGTGAAGAGCTCCTCCTCGCTTCGCAGCACGATCTGGTCGGCGCCTGTACTCACATGATGGGCCAGCAGCTCCTTGATGGACATGTGGATATAGGTGGACACATCCTCCACCATCTCCTCGATGGTGAATATGGAATCAAAGCCCACGGTCCTGAAGACGGCGAAGATGTCGCTGTTGACGTTTTTCAACAGCAGCCGGTCCTTGGAAAAGCGCCGGCCGCACACCACCAGCTCCCGAAGCCCGGCGGAGGTGACAATCGTCACATCCCGGAAGTCCATCGTCAGGGCGGCGGTATCCCTGGGAATCCGGGCGATGGCCTCGCGGAGCTGGGGCGCGGTGTTGGTGTCGATGCGCCCGGAGAGGTACAGCTCGAGGGTGCCGTCGGCGAGTTGTTTCTTGATGATCTCCATGTCGATTTCTCCTTTTCTGTTCGATGGTCAGGGCAGCAGGTAATTGTTTCCGGGGGTGGCAAAGGTTTCGATCCTGGGCATCGCGTAGAGCACCACCGCGATGGTAAGTGCCCAAATCAGGCAGAACACCGCCTTGCGTTTGGCGCCCCGCAATCCGGCAATACCGAAGTGCAGGTGTTTTGAATTCCATTCAATGATGAAATAGCAGGCGACGAGCGTAAACAGCCCGTACACAAACGGCAGCAGGCCGCCCGGCATCAGATGGCCGCAGGTGGCGATCAGGATCGTCATCATCGGGAAGGTGAACATATAGCTCACGCAGTAATACTGATTGATGTTGCCGGAGATCTGGTTGACCAGTGCCGGGGCCTTGCCGCCCATCAGCTCCGTCAGCTTATAGAACAGCGCCAGGATCGCCAGCGCCGACAGGCACTGGGCGACGGCATCCGGGCCGGGGATCGTGATGTATTGCAGCCTTCCGCCAAATTCCGGCATCAGCGGGAAGGGCACGGACATGCGCAGCACATAATACGCCGCGCATACCGGCAGGCAGATGAGCAGGACCCGGTTGGCCAGCCCCTTTTTGTCGGCGATCCGGGGATACATCCCCCCGATGAAGTAACCAAAGGCTACAAACACGAAGTAGCTGGTCAGCGGGAAAAAGGAATAGGCGTCGTTCACCACAAAATAGCCGATCAGCACATCCACCGGAAAGCTGGACGTATTCCCGATAAGGCGGCTGAGCGTCAGCGCCAGCACATTCATGACAAAGCCGATGGCCAGGATCCCCACATCCGGCACCTTCAGCTTTTTCAGCAGCGCGATCAACAGGAACGCAATGCCTGCGAAGGAGAGGATGTCCGCCTGGACCACCAGCAGCGAATTGGCGATAAAGAACTGCTCACCCTTGATCCACCAGGCGATCAGGTTGGGCAGGGCGTTGCGCAGCAGGTTCAGAAGCTGCCCCACCGTGAGGATCTCAATGCCGCGATAGACGTAGTCCGCCGGAGACTGCTTCCTGGAATAGCGCATGCCCACGCCCATGCAGATCATGAAACAGGCGGCGCCGGTGAAGATGCATGCATAGTCCAGAAAGTGGTAGATCGGGCTGGTCTGCTCGATGGCACAGTCCTCATAGATGTGCAGGAAGATCATGCAAACGATGCAAAATGCCTTCAGCCAGTCCAGCTCCGGCTGCCGGCCCTTGTTGACTCTTTCACTGGCAAAGTAACTCAAGCGGAATGCTCCTTTCCCTGGGTCAAATCCCGAGGTAATCGTTCCAGATCGTGGCATATTCCGTGATCCTGGGGTAAGCATAGGCAAAGACGGCAATGGTCGCGATCCAGACCACCGCGAACGTCACCGCTTTCCAGGGCATCTTCAGCTTCGTGATGCTGTTCGGAAGCCCCTTCCGATCCTGCCACTCGATGACCAGATAGCAGACCGCCAGCGTGACCAGGCCGCCCATCAGCGGAAGCAGCGTGCCGGTCAGCAGCTCGCCACGGGTCGCCAGCAGCAGCACGCTTGTCGGCGTCAGCAGCACATAGCTGTAGCAGTAGTACTGGTTGATGTGGCCGGACAGGTGGTTGACCAGCTTCGGCGCGTTCCTGTGGCGAAGCAGCTTGTGGAACAGCGCCAGCAGGGCCAGGGACATCAATACATTCGCCAGGGCGTCCGTCACGGGCTTCATGATGTACATCTCCGTGCTGTCAAACTCCGGCAGCAGCGGGACGGGCACGAACGCGCGCAGCAGGTAATAGGCGGCGGCGATGGTGCCGCAGATGAGCAGCACCCGCGTGGACAGCGCATCCTTGTCCTTTATTCTCGGATAGATGCCGCCCAGGGCATAGCCGAAGGCAACGAACACAAAGTAGCAGCACAGTGGGAAATAGGCCTCCGCCTCCGTGACCACGACAAAGCCCAGCACCTGGTCCGCCAGGTAGCTGCCCGTGGTGCGGAAGAAGCTGGACAGCACGAAGGCAAAGGCGTTCATGGCAATGCCGACGCCCACAATCGCGCCGTCCGAGAGCTTCAGCTTCTTGAACAGCGCCAGCAGCATGAACGCGAAGCCCGCGAAGGTCATGATGTCCGTCTGCACCACCAGCAGCGACATGGCGATGAACGTCGGCTCCCCCTTGCACCACCAGGCAATCAGGTTGGGCAGGGCATCCCGCACCAGGTTCAGCGCCTGGCCGACAGTCAGCAGTTCGAAGCCCCTTTTCAGGTAGTCCATGGGCGCCTGATGGCGGGAGTAGCGGGTGCCGATGCCCATGCACAGCATGAAGGCCCCCGCGCCGGTCAGGCATTCGATAATCGTAATGATGTGATAAACGGCGCCCGGCGCCTCGGCGCACTCCTCAAAGGCGTGCAGAATAACCATGAAGAAGATGCAAAACGCCTTCAGGCAGTCGATCTCCGGCTGTCTGCCCTTGTTGACCTCGTGGTCCGCCAAATAGCTCATTTTCTTTCCTCCGATCCTTTACCAGTATTCCTCAGGGATCACTAGCTCCTCGACACCCTCCCAGGAATAATCCTCCGGCAAAATCATGCTGTCGCCGGTCCACTCCGCCTCGATCGTCTCCATCGGCATCGGGCGCATGAACATATCGTACACGATGTACTGCATGTAATAGGTTCCGGGCGGCAGCGGCTTGTCCTCCAGGTACATGGAGCGATAGAGGGTCTGCGGTTCAGCCGCGACGAACTCCGCCCAGGGGTCATACTCGTCGATGTACACGGGATACAGCACCGAATACTCCTGACCGGCCATCTGGGACAGCGACTTCACGTTCCGGTTGAACTGGCTGCTGTCCGTGTCGTAGCCCTCCCACAGGCCGTACACCGTATACCGGTCCTCCGCGCCGAAGTAGCCATAGCGCAGGAACCATTCCTTGCCTTCGATCTGTATGGGGATGCTGCCCAAATAGTTGATGGAGCCCGGCTCCACCATGTTGCTGACGAAGGAGGCCACCGTCTGGCCCTCCAGCGCCGGCCAAAGCCACGGCTCAATGGCGGAATACTCGCCGTTTTCGCCGACGGATTCGTCGAAAAAGGCCGGCATGATGCCCATGGACAGCAGTTGTCCCGTCTCCTCGTCCTTCTTGAACAGCCTGTAGCGCACCATGCCCGCGCCGACGCCATAATCCCCCACGAAGGACAGGGCGGGCGTGCCGTCCTCCCGCTTGACCTTCTCGACCCTGATCTTGTACGCGTCGAGCTCAGACATCTCCGGCAGGCGCTCACAGGTATCGTACACCCAATCCGGTGCGGTCCACGGGCTGATGGCGTCCAGAAACGCCAGATAGTGCGGCATGGGGCAGTTGCGGGCGTAGCTGTCCATCTCGTCCAGGTCAAAGTCCACCGCGTAGCAGAAGGATATTCCCCGCGCGGCGCTGCGCCCGGGGCCGCGCACACAGTAAACCACGGTCTCTGTCAGGGCTTCCAGCATGGTCTGAAGGACCTCCGGCCGAATCACCATGGCGATCTCCGGCGCGTAGAGCAAACCCGGCAGGTCGAACATGCCCTCGATGCTGTCGTTGGTGCCGAACCGCTCGATGTCCATCAGGTACTTGGCGAACTGGGACATCAGCCTGGGATATTTGGCGTAGACCTTTCCCACGCTTTCAAAGCCAAAGTCCACCAGCTTCACCAGCTGCGGGATCTTCTTCAGATCGATGACCGACCAGGTGAGCAGCTGCTGGGCCTCATCGTCGCCCTCGTCGGTGTACTTGATCTGGCTCATGTCGCAGACCCAGCGCCCAAACATTTCTCCGTTGAACTCCGGGGTGATGTAGAGCTGCTGGAGCCAGTCGTCCACGGCGCTGCCCTTTCCCGCGACCACCTCCTCCGAGGCGATCATCCAGTTGGCGGAATCCGCGATGGCGCTCGCGGTCTCGATCCCCGCCATCATGCAGGCGTCGAACATCACGGCTTCCAGGTGAACCCCGCTTTCCCGCAGGGCGTCGCCCAGCTCACCCAGGTCCATGGTGTCGCCGCTGAACAGCTCGTCGATGAAGATGCCCGTCTTGCTGCCGCCGCCGTGGTCCCACAGCACCAGCGCGTATTTCTTCGCCGGATAGTTTTCCGCGCCCCAGCGCACGAAATCCGTCAGGGTCTCCGGGTCGGCCATGCTCTGCAGGGGCAGGCTCTGCTCCAGGAAGAAGCCCTCCGGCAGGTCGTCATCCAGATAGCCCTCGTAGCGCCAGCGCTGCAGCGCGTCGCTGGAGATGTCCATCCCCAGCTCCCGGGCGGTGTGCCACTGCCTGCAGCCGCCGGTTTCGATCAGCACGTTGATGCGCCCCGGATTGGGCATCTCGGCCCGGTCCATCAGGGCTTCGTACTTTTTCATCATGTCGCCGATCCTGCTGTGGGGATAGACGCAGCTGGCGATCTCCTCCAGGTTGCCGGTGGCATAGCTGTTTCGCGATTCCAGATCGGAGCCGCACATGTAAAACAGCACCGTCCACTCGTCCATGTCTTCCGTCGGCTCCGCGAGCGCCGTGGACGTGCCGACCAGCAGCATCGCGCAGACGAGCGCCAACAGGGTTGGCAGCCATTTTCCCTTCATCATAGGACTCCTTTTGATCGCTTGAAAAACGCCCGAAAGGGAACCGCCTAAAAGCGGCTCCCTTTGGTATGGAATTGTTGCCTAAAGCTCCCCCTGAAGGGGAAGGTTTAGGGCTTACACCGCCACGGCATCCTCCGGAAGAGGCTCGGTGGGGGCATCCTCCTCGGGATACCACTCGCCCTCTACCTGTTCGTACCGGTTGCCCGCAATGTCCTCGGCGGTATTCTCACCGGTCCATTCCGGCCAGATGGCCTGGCCTTCCTTGACGGTCACGTTCAGGTCGCCGTCCGCGATGCCCTCGATGCGGATGTAGTCGCTGTCGAAGGTATCGCCGTCGAAGGTGTTGGTGTAGAAGCCGTCGAACATGCTCACCTCGCCGTCCGTGCCGTCGCACATGGCGAAGAAGTGGTCGGTCAGGCTGTAGACCGGCAGGTCCGCGCCCTCCAGGTGGAAGCCGCGCAGCACGATGCGCAGGGGCACCGGCATGTCGAGCTCGTTTTTCCCAACCACGTTGGTCACGACCTTCACCAGGCTCTTTTCGCCTTCGGGCGTGTCGAAGAACATGCAGTTGTACTTCTCGATCTCCGCGCGGTCGGACTGGCTGTCGCGGTACAGGTACAGCGACACGTCCACGGGCTCCTCGCCGCCTTCGATCATGTTCACGCTGGTACGGAAGGCGTCCACTTCGTCGGTTTCCTCGTTGACCAGCAGGTAGATCAGGATCTGGTCGGGATCTTCCGCCGTCTCAGGCGTGTCGCCCAGCCAGTACTTCTTCCAACCGTCCGCCTCGCCGTCGGGGACCAGGCCCTCGGCGATGCTGCCCTCCGGCAGCTCCTCGCCGTTCATGGCGGCGCCGTTGGCCGCGTCGGGATCGGCGATCATGCCGCGGATGAAGCCCTCGTCGATCTTGCCCAGCAGCCAGTTGGCGGAGACCTCGTGCAGGTAGAGCTCGAAGTCGGCCAGGGACGGCAGCGTCAGCATGCCGGTGGCGAAGTTCAGCGAACCCGTGGAACCCACAGGCATCACCGGATTGGAGAAGGCCCGCTTGGTCAGCGCCGTGATGATGTCGATGTCATGGATCTCGCCGTCGCCGCGCACTTCGCCTCGGAGCACCTCGGCCACATACTGCAGCATGATCTTGCCCGCGCGCCGGTTGCCGTACAGGCGGGTGGCATTGGGCAGCAGGTAGACGTCCAGATAGGTGGCGGTGTTGTTCCACAGCCGGTATTTGTTGATCTGCTCGTTGTCCAGGGTCACGTCCTTCGTCAGCACCACGGGATACTCCAGCACGAAGATCTTGCCGGCGGCGGCGTAGTCCTCCTCGCCGTAGCGGGCGCGTACCGTGCCGATGATCTGATCCACCTGGCGCTGAATATCCGTCAGCGGAGCCAGCGCCTTTTCCATATGTCTCCTCAGCGTACGCTCCAGATCATGCCAGTTCAGGTCGGAAACATAGGAGCTCTGCCCCATGCCTTTCTCCGAATCCTTGTCCTGATCCGCGTTTTCCTCCTCATAGCAGAAGTCACACCGCCGCTTCGCCGCGCCGAAGGCCCAGGATTTGTTGCTTCCGTTTTCCTGGATCTTATAGTCAATACAGTTCTGCGGATTCCGGGCGATGTGAATCTTATCGCCGCGGAACGTCACACTGAGGGTGTTGGTGCTCTTAATCTGGTTGAAGGAGGTTCCGGTGATGATGGCGGTCGGATCCTCGGACGCGAAGGCGCCGCTGTCTCCCGTTTCCGCGATGGCGACCAGATAGGGTCTGTCCCCTGTTCCGAAATTGTTCACCAGCAGCTGAACCTTGGCCCGCTCACCGTTTTCCTTCATGGGGTTGGTCGCCGACAGGCTGGCATTGTCAATCCAGATCGTGTTCTGAAGGTTCGCGGTAATCTGGCTCTTCGCCACGATATCGCTGTAGAGGGCGCCGCCATAAGCTTCGCTCTTCGTCTTGGCCCGCAGGCCCTGGTTGTCCGCGCGGATAACGATATCCCCGGTGTGGGCTGTCATCGCAGCCTTCGCGGTATTTCCGGTACCCTCGTTCCTGTTGATGTTGATATAAGTGGTAAAATTCAGCGTGTTGTAAACCCCGGAGTTTGGCCATACGAAGGCGCCCTGGGCCTTCACA
Organism: uncultured Eubacteriales bacterium; assembly: GCA_902778055.1. Lineage (GTDB taxonomy): Bacteria > Bacillota > Clostridia > Christensenellales > Aristaeellaceae > Aristaeella. The sequence goes on from CACYWL010000005.1 coordinate 178,322, forward strand.
ACGCCCTTGGCATAGATACCGAAAGGCTTGCTGTCATCCGTGTTGCTCGTGCCGTAGTTGGTTTTCTCCGGCCGGGAGTGATTGTCCAGAGCGTCCTCCGCCTTGTCGCTGTCCGCGTACATCTTGTCCTTCGCCGCATCGTTTTCGGCTTTGGCAGCATCCCGCTCCGCAATCCGCTTATCCTTTTCCTCCTGGCTCAGATTTTCCTCTGAGGAAGCTCCGACGATCGCGAGAATTTCATTGTCCTCCGGATGATCCGGTTCCATCAGGTTGGAATCGCCTTCGGAGGCGTAGCTGGTGGCCCGGGCCACCATCCTCAGATCCTTGTGCGCCGTCATCCGGGCGTTAGCCCCGATCTTGATGGTATTGACGGAAGTCAGTTTGTTCTCCGAATAAGCGCTGCCAATGGTGAACAGTCCGCCGGATTTTACATAGCTTTCCGAGGTGATGTTGTCCCCGACGCCGCTGATGTTCTCCACGAAGATATTCGAGGTGTCGGATCGGATCAGCGCGCCGTTGTCCACGGTGATCCCGGTGTTGCGATTGATGTTGTTCACCGAGGAGACGACCTCGCCGCCCAGGATACCGCCGCCGCCCCGGACGATGGCCTTGGCTTCCGCTTTGGTGCTGTCGGCCGCCAGAATGCGCACCGTCCCCTCCGCGGTCACATGGGTCTGCTGACCGATGTCGATGTTGTTCTGGCTGTCGATGTTGTTTTCACCCCGGATAATGCTGTAATCCACCAGAACGCCTGCGCCGAGGGAGTCCAGGTCAGAAACGGCGTTCGGCCTGGAGATGCTCCGGATGTCCAGGGTATTCCGGGAATCCAGCTGCACTTTCTGCCCGATGGCCACGCCCGTATCGTAGTACGAATGCGTCGGAATCGAGGCGTACTTCACGCCGACAATGTCCACGACATTCTTCGTAAAGTCCGTGTTTGTCTCTCCGTTGTTCTCCGCGTACAGAAGCATGGCGCCTTCGCTCTTCAGCTTCGTGTCGTCGCCGATCAGTACCATGGCGGTCTGCCGGTCCTCCTCTTCGCCGATCCCAGCCCGGATGTGGGAGATGCTCAGCGACACGATGCCGGTGTCCGCGGGAGAGGTCGCTTCAGAGGTCGCCTTGGTATTTCCCTTGGCATAGACGGTAACGGGGCCCGCGATATCGGCGTCCACGCCGCTCACTTGCGCATAGAAGCTGTCGCCCGTCCGGGCCTCCGTGTTCAGGCCGCCGATGGAGAGCACGTTGAATTCGACGCTTTCCTTGCTGCTGGCGGTGGCGGCGGTCTTTCCATCCCGGGAGATGCCGCTGCGCACTGTCAGCTCGTCGGCGGTGATCCCGTTGTTCTCGCTGCCGGTGCCCTGGATCATGGCGGTGGAATCAATGTTTTCCTTCGCCCGCACATAGTGCATCGTAAATTCACCGACGTTGATCTCAAAGCCGTCCTGGGGCTCGTCATTGGTGCCGGAGGCGCCATGGCTGGCGCCGGTCGTCGCGTTGTCCGTCATGCTGCGGACGTTCACAGCTGCCGCGTCCAGAATGGTGCCTTTGTCCAGCTTCAGCACAGCCGCCTGTCTGTTGGCCAGCTCGGCCCGGGCCAGGCTGCCGCCGATGTTGACGCCTTTCAGGGCAAAGTAGTTGGCGGAAGCGACGCCGCTGTCCGCGGAGCCCCATCCGTTCACTTTCACGTTGATATCCCCGTCCGAGGACACAGTCGCGTCGTCAATCTCCAGCTGCGCCCGGGCGTAGGCCTTCCCCTTGGCTTCCGCCATATCGAAGCTCATCTCGGACAGCTTGATGTCCACGCCCAGCGCGGAGGGATTGACCACCGCGTTCGCTTTGCTGGTGTAGTCCGTAGTCACGTCCGCGTTCTTCAGATTGTAATCCCCGCCCCGCAGGGTCACATGGTTGTCATATACATCCTTGCTGTAGGCGACCCCGTCCATAAAGGCAATGGTACCGGCCAGCTGCAGGTCCTGATTCAGAATCTTGCTTTCCACATCGTTGGATCCGGTCACCTTGCTCTTCACGGCCATCTTCCGGGCCGTGTCCGCCGGCGCCGCGCCGAGGTCGATATCCACCAGCGCCTGGCTGGTGCCCTTCGCCTTGGCCACGTTGACGGCGATGCCCGCCAGGCCGATGGCGCCGGTCAGCTGCTTGGCGTGCGTCTTGGCGTCCAGATTCGCGGCAGCGTCCAGGTCTCCCCCGATCGCGCCTCCGATCCTCATCTGACTGAGGCTGGTGGCCTCGTTCAGCGCCACCGCCACGGAGGCACTGCCTGTGCCTGCGGAAAGGGCGAGTCCGACCAGAAGCGCATCCGCTTCCGCAATGCCATTGGATTTCAGCTCTACGCTGCTTCCTCCGATACCGTTGTTGCCGTTGATCATGGCCGCGCTGACCGCCCGGTTTCTCGCCACCGCGGCGTTCAGGGACACGGCCCCGCCCTTGGGCGAGAAGGCCGCGTCCGCGGACAGAGAGGTCACGCTGGCGCTGGTTTTGCCTTCGCGCTTGTCATTGGTGACAACCTTCACCGGCCCGGTGACTGTTCCGTCAAATTCATCCGTATTAATGGAGGCGATGTTTCTGGAGTTCACGTCCACATAGCTGACGCTCGCGCCGATGCTGGCATTGAATCCGACGCCAAGATGCGCGAAGGTGGCTTCGCCTTCCGCGTCCAGATTGCCGCTGACCTTCAGGCTGCCGATTTCTCCGCCGGCTCTGCCGATCCGGGCTTCCGCGTCCGTATCGTTGAACACCAGCAGCACGTTGCCCGCGATGCCGGCTTTCATGGAGGCGGATATGGAGGCCAGAAGAGAGTTCGCGCTGCTTTCCACATCATTGTCTATTTCAACGCTCTTCATCTTCCCAAGGCTGGTCCTGGCGTTCGCGCCAGTCTTCGGGTTCACGCCGATCGTGGTATGAATCTCCGGATTCACGTTCACCATGGAAAATCCCAGTCCCAGCGCTATCGTACCGGAGTAAGCCGCGCTGATCATCATGCTCTCTCCGCTGGTCACGGAGGTAGCTTTCACGTGCAGGTTGCCGCCTTCTCCGCCGATATTCAGGGATGCGCCCTGATCGATGGAGGTGTTCTGCGTCAGACTGTTGTTCACCACGCTGACGGTGCCCACGCCGGAGGCCGTCATCCCGACAGCCGCAGAAGCCGCGCCTGTCCGGGCCTTCATCATGCCTTCCGTCGTTACATAGATATTCGAGTTCGTTCCGGTGATATCCGCGCTGTCGTCGATTCTTGCTTCGACTTCGCCGTCGGCGATGGCGACCGCCACGGAACCCGCGATGGCGTGGCTGACACCGCCGGCGCCGGCCACGGTCACCGCCAGAATATTCTCATATTTCGAGGCGCCGTTCACCGTCAGATCCTTCACATTCTGAACCTTGCCGCCCAGGATGGCCTGGGTAATGTTGTCCGCCCTGGCCACGCTGCCCGCGAGGCCCAGTCCCTGCGAACCGCCGCCCACGGCGAGGCCCACCACCCGGATGGACCGGGCAGTCGCTTCTCCGCCCTCGCTGAAGCTCTTCATCAGGGAAGAGTTCCGCTCCGCCGCAGTGGTGTCCTCTTTCGCTGTCTTCAGGGCGTCCCCTGTGGTGGAGCGGGCGTCCACCGTCATATTGCCGCCCTGGGCGTCCACGGTGCCAAGGGAGGCCGCAATCACATTGCTTCGCAGGATGGCGATGCCGAATCCGACGCCCGCGCCGCCCAGTTCCTTGCCAATGCCGATGGTGGCGCTGAACAGGTCTGCCGTGGAATCCTGCTCCGCGGTCACATTCACGCCCCGGGCGGTAATCTCCGCGTCCCTGGCAATCCGGGCCACCACAGCGTCGTCCGGGTCGTCGCTGTACACGGTGGTACCGACGCTCCGGGCATTCACGATATCCTTTGTTTCCTTTGTTTCCCGGTTCTCGTCCTTGTTTTCGGGGTTATGCTCCGCCCCCTGGGTCTGATCCAGTTTCGCCTGCTCCCGCTCCTGACCGCTCAGCGTGGTATCATCCTTGAAATCATCCTGATTCACCATGCCGGAGCTGGCGTCGAATACGCCGTCCGTCTGGGTTTTCACCTCATAGCTGGCGTTTTGGTTGCCGCTCAGATCCTCGGTGATCCCGCTGATCTGCCGCGTCCTGGTCCGGTCTCTGGGATCCGGGGTCTCCTCGCGGGCTTCCAGATCCGAGGTATCAACGCCCAGCTCCTTCAGCCGCGAGACCATCGCGTCGCTGTCGAAGGCCTTCTGTCCGCTCTCTTTGTTGTTGCTGCCATAGGCCAGCATGTCCGCGGCGTCCTTGTCCATCCTGTCGCCGGCCACCAGGGACATCACGGTCACCCCGACGCCTGCTGTCCCCGCGCCGCTCACGTTCAGGGCCACGTCGACGATGTCACGCTTCGCGCTGGCGCTGATGTTGGCCGCGCCGTCCAGCGCCGCTTTGCCTTCCATTTCCGCCAGCACATTGGCCTTCGCCACGGTAACGATGGTGTTCACGGCTCCGGCGATGGCAGTGGCGCTGCTGTCATAGGAGATCGCAGCGGAAGCGCCCGTCAGGTCGTAGTCGCCCTGGGCGTTCACATCCAGCGAACCCGCGCTGATGCTGGTTCCGTGCTGCACCAGGGCATTGGTGGAATCCTTCAGGAACATCAGACTCACCGCGCCGGATACCGTGTATTTTCCCATTCCCATGCCCGCTGCCGCGCCGATGGTGTACTGATCAATATCCTTATACGCGTCCGCGCTGATGTTCACCGCGCCCGCCGCATCCACCTCGCCGCTGCCCAGCATGGCATTTGTTTCCCCGCCATAGTAGGTCAGCGCGAACACAGGCGCCAGCGTCAGATCGCTGGTGGCAGTCCCTGCCAGGGCAATATTGATATTGTCGATGAAGCTCCGATTCTTCGCCGTCAGGTTGAAGCTGCCCTTTACCGCCTTCACCTCGCTGGCCACGGCAGCGTTGACGCTGTTCTTCAGCACCTGGACGGAAATGCCCGTCTGAATATTCCCGCTGCCCATGCCCATGGTTGCACCGGCATTGACATTCAGTTCGTTGATTTCATCCCGGTTATCCGCGGTCACGTTCACGTCCTGCAGAGCATGCAGATGATGTCCCAGGGCCTTGACATCCTTGGATGCCGTCAGCACGATCAGTCCCGGGCCCACGCTGTTGCCGAAGGAAAGGCTCAGGCCGCCGGCCACCGCCCAGATCAGGCTGTCCGCCTTTGCTTTTACGTTCACGCTCCCTCCGGCGGTGGGCCGGGTGATATTGTTCACCGCGAAAAGCTCCGCCTTTCCGGCGTCCGCATGGACGGTGTTGCTGTTCACGGAGGTTACCGCGTTTACGTTGACGCTGTTCCGGCCGGTGCTGACCGCAATGCCCGCCGTAATGCCGTAGGTATGGTCATTTTCCTCCGCGCCGACCAGGATATCCCCGCCCCTGGCCTGCACGGTGCTGGTACCCATTTCGGTCTTCACCGTATTGTTCCGGAAAGCGAACAGCGCGCCGGCGCCGGTAGCGCTTCCGTCCTGACCCCCGGGCTTGCTCAGGGAAACAGCCACCTGTCCGGCCACCGCCACGGTGGTATCCTCCAGCCGGGAGGTGAATTCCGCCTTGCCGCCCGCGGTGATCAGGGCCTTGCCCAGGGTATTCTTCACTTCATTCGAAGTGACCAGGATCGGCAGATTGCCGCTGGCAGCGCTTTTTTTTGCGCCGCTCAGGGCCAGGGCGGCCAGCACGGAGAGATCGGCTCCCTCCGCGGCCATCCGCACATCCTTCCCGGCAGTCATCCGGTATCCGTCGCCGCCCTTCACGCTGACGCCGGATTCCCGGCTGAAGAAGTTGAAGTTCAGGTTCAGGCCGATACCGCCCTTCTTGGCGCCGGCCGCAGCCAGAGTTGCGTTCACCGCGCGGGTTTCCGCTTCCCCGGCGATTTCGATATTGCCGGCAGCAAACAGCCCGTGGCCTTCTCCGCCCGCCGCGAGTTCGACAAGAGCCTTCGTCCGGGCGTGGATGATGTTCAGCGTGCCCGCGAAGGACTTTCCGCCGTCGCCCACAGCATCTAAGCCGACGGAGGCGCTGGCGGCCGCGGAAATCACCCTGTCCACGGAATCCGCCCGGATCGTCAGATCCCCGCTCTTTGCTTCCAGCCGCTGGTTTTTCCCGATTTTTATCCTCGCTTCCGTCTGCAGATCGTTGTACGCGACGGTGCCGCCCACGGCGGTGCCCCGGGACGCGCCCATGGCGCTGACGATGATCGTCATCAGATCCTTGTCCGCGCTGGCAGTCGTCTCCACGCTGCCGCCGGTAATCCGCGCGTTGTCCCCGATGGAATTGATTGCCCTGTTCTGCAGCAAAATCACTTCCAGGCTGCCGCCCAGGGCCCGGGATTCATCCTTGACCTCCGTACTCACGGCAGCGGCCGCGTTGATGGACATGACCTCCATGTCGGCGCTGACAGCCTGTTTCACCGCGCCGTCCGCTTCAATCACCAATCCCGCGCCGGAGGCTGCGTTGACCTTGTCCTGGTTGTACAGGAAGGTCACCGTGGCGCCTGCGGCGTTCTTCGCGCTGCCCACGGACAGGGCGCCGCCGATCAGGCGGGCCGTCGTGTCGCCGGAGGCGACGATCTGGACCCGGTTTTCCGGCGCCGCCGCGCTGTCAGCTGTCTGCTCGGCCTGGGCCTGCTTCTGCACGATCTTTACGTTTTTCCCAAGAATGGCGTCAATTATGTTTTCAGCCCGGACGATGGAGAAGCTTCCCGTCAGGTTCAGGGCGTTGGCCGTGCCAAGCTTCGCCTGTCCGGTGATCAGGGATCCGCCCACGGCCTCCGCGTAGTAGTTCTGGCTGCTCAGGAAGTTCAGTTCGTCGACGAAGTTCATCAGGGCATAGCTGTCAACGTTGATGTCGATGGAATAGCTCTTCTCGCCAGGCTTCCGGTGCACGTCGATGAGGCCGGTATAGACATTCTCCCGCTGCTCGTCGTTCAGCTCGGAGGTGTCCGTCATGAAGTTTTTCGCGCCTACAGGCCAGACAAAATCGTCATAGGTCACCTTCTGCTTGATGGCGCTCAGGGCAAATTCGTTCGCCTCGACCGTTGTGTTGTCTCCGATGGATGCTGTAACGGTATTTCCGCTCCAGATAGTAGCGGAAGACATGCCCACGCCCTTGCTGGCGCCGGTGGAGAGGTTGACCCCGCCCGCGCGGATGGCCAGCTTGCTCTTGTCGTTCGCGGTCACGCTGACGATCCTGCCGGTGATCCGGGCCGGATTTGCGGTCGTCGCGCTGTCGTTCTTCACGGTGGCCTTCGTCACCGCATGGCTGACCAGCGCGCTCAGCGCTCCGGAAATGGCCAGGTCATATCCCTTGCCGGAGAAAGCTCCGGATACGCTCTGAACCGCCAGATATCCCTTGTATTCATCCGTCTGATTCTGCTTCAGATCCGCCGCTACAGTCACATCGCCGTTTTCGGCGACCAGGTTGCCCTGCACGTCCACCACGGCCTGATTGTTATTGACGCTGACGCCGAAGGCCAGCGCGATATCCTTGCCGCCGCCGAAAGCCGCCGCCATGGACATGGCCGCCGCGGTCGAACGGGTACGGAAATTGCCCGCGTTCATGGAGGTCAGCGAGATATCTCCCTCGCCGGAGGTAACGCTGCCATAGACATTCGTCCGGGCCTTGTGACTGGAGACGGTGACCGCAGCCGTGGCGGCCGCCTGGATCTTGGATTTTCCCTGTCCGATAATCTTTCCGGTCAGGTCCTTCCCTGCCTTCTCCTGTACCTGGCCCAGCGCTTCGCTTCCGTCCACCGCGTTCTGGGCGTCCTCCGCATTGTCCGCCTGCGCGTTCTGGCTCCGCATCACGTTGTCTGATACAGCCAGATCGCCCCGGGCCTCCTGGCCATCCTCGGCCCTGTTGCGGTTCAGCCCCTCGGCGATCCGCTCGCCGGTGTCGTTTCCCTTGGTCTTTGTTTTCTTGTCGAAGATTTCGCCGGTGGTCAGCCCGTTGGCTGTCTCTTCCGTCTTCTCCGCCATCTCCGCCGCCTTGTTCAGCTTCCGCTGAATATCCGCGCCCATGGCGGAGGCGAAGCTCCAGGTATTGTCCCGGCTCAGGCTGTGGCTGCGCACGTCCACCTTGCCGGCGGCTGCCGCGCCGGCTCCGAGGGCAGCTTCAATTTCGCTGAGCGAAACGTTCACCGCGACGCTGGCGCCCACCGCGGTGGTGGAACCCGTCGCGAAGGCGCTGGCCTTGGTCTCGTTCTCGCTCACCTCCGTCGCGGAGATGATCACCGCGCCGTTGCGGATCTCGATGTCCTTCGGCTCATCTTCGCCGGTGTCTTCATTGGCTGTTTCCTGATCATTGGTCTTTTCGGAAAGCGATTTCTTTTCTTCCTTCACGTGGCGCTCCGGATCATTCACGCCGGGGATGGCCGTGGTCTTCACGCCCGTTCCCTTCGCGATGCCGGCATAGATATCATTGTCCAGAATGTTGATCGCCACGGAGGCGTCCACGCCCAGATCCTTCTCTCCCGCGCCCTCCTGCTGGTTGGAGCTGGTGCCCTCAAAGGGATCCGTGCCCGCGGTGGAGAAGTTTTCTTCCTCGTGCTCCGAGGAGGCGGTGACGCTAATGGTTCCCGCGGTCACCTGGCCCCGGGCGCCGCTCTTTCCGTTTTCCGGATCCCGGCTGCCGATCTGGGCCGTCACATTGGAATTGCCGTAGGTCAGGGCAAAGGCCGCGCCTACGCCGACCTTCCGCCCCATGGCGTCCTTGGCCATCGTCGCGGCTTCGAAGCCGTCCGGCAGCTCCAGGTCTTCCCAGCTGTCTTCCTGATCCGCCGCATTCTGCTGCCCCTGCGCCATGGTAAACGTGATTTCCGACACGAATCCGGCGGGCATCAGGATGCCGTAGACGGTTTCGTTCCGGTTCTCGCTGATCAGCGTAAACTTCGACGGATCCGTTTTCAGCGTATAGCTGTGCTCTTTCAGCTCCTCGTCTCTGTATTTGACGGTAACCTCGTCCACCTGTTGTCCGGAAGCGGTTTTGGGGAAGGTCAGCCGAACCATCTCCCCGGGCCGGGCCAACTGAGCTCCGTCCTCATCCGGCTCCCGATCGTCCACCGCGACGCTGCCCTTCAGGTTTCCGTCTTTGCTGCTTGGCACGGCGACCTGGTAGGTCTTCTCCTCAAACAGCACTTCGACTTCCATCTTGACCACGTCGTCCGGGGAGTCAAAGCCCTTGAAGACGTAGAATGACTCATCCCCGCTGCCGATGGTCAGTTCCCTGCTGACGGAATTGCCTTCCGCATCCGTCCAGGTGCGTTTGATTGTGGTCGGCCGCCTGTAGCCTTCATCCGGCGTCAGCGTGATGTAACCGTCGACGTCCTTGTCGATTTCCACCTTGCCGCCCTTGTTATAGGACACGATGACGCGGTCGCTGTCTGATTTGACGCTGTTGGGAGCCACAGAATTGCCGCTTCCCGTGTTATCCTCTTCCGAGTCTCCGATTCCTTCGTTGTTATCCGGCAGAGCTTCCACCGGGTCGCCGCCGTTGCGCGCATCCACCGCCGCCGTGGCATGGGTCCGGACCCTGCGCAGCTCCTCCGCGTTCAGGATCATATCCCCGTCCACCGTAACCGTCTTGTCGCTGGCGGCAATCTCCGCCTGGGTATCCATGTTCACCACCGCGATAGCCAGGCTGCCCGCGCCGCTGGTGTTCTTCGCGCCGGCGCCGGAGATCGCCTGGGTGGTAATGACATGCCGATCCGCCACCGGCTCCATGGAGATCTTCACGTCCATCTTGCCCACGATGCCGTCGATCATCTCGTTGGTCATCGTGGAGACGCCTTCCTTCAGCAGCGCCTTGGCCTCGCTCTTCAGGTAGTCCGTAAATCCCTTTTCCTGGATCTTGGCCAGCACGGGTTCGTAATCCCACACCTGATCCCGGATGGTCTGGGTGATGTAGGGAACGATGCTGTCTTTGATTTTCTGGAAAGAGGTGTCCTTCATGTCCTGGATCAGCTGCATGTTGCTTTCCGTCATCAGCGGAATCTCCGCGCTCATCCGTTTGATGACGTCCTGCACGGTTTTCTCGACCACCCGGTCGAAGGCGTTGGTGATCGTGGATTTGACTTTGTCCATCACGATGCTGACGTCAAATCCCTGGCCGTTCACCAGTCGGTTGGCCGTGTTCATGGCGCTGTTGATCATCGCTCCCATGCTTTCCTGCAGCATGGTACGGGTCATGCCCATGGCGTTGCCGGCCAGCTGAATGGTCGCGGTGGTCCAGATATCCTCAAACAGGTTTCCGAACCGTTCGGAATCCCATCCGCTGACGGTTCCGATCGTCTGCTCCGCCAGGGTCCATATGGGAGAGATCAGCGCCTTCGGCAGCTCCTTGACGCGGTCCACCAGCGTGTCCACCGTGCCCATCAGGGTATCCATCGCGCTGTTTCCCACGCCGGTAAACAGCTTGTTCAGGTTCAGATCGTCGATCAGCTTTCGGGCCATGGCGGCGGCTGCGCTGGCCAGCGCGTCCGTCACCATGTTGTCTCCCCAGCTGTCGCCCAGCAGATTCTTCAGCCCGTCCTCGATCGCCTTGGCCAGCTGGATCTCAAAGGTGCTCTTCCCCTCGGTCGGCATGACCGCGGTGGCATAGGTCGGCGCTTCGGCGATTTCCGCGCGCAGCTCCAGCTCTCCCGCCTTGATCCCGCCGTTTCCGATCCGGGCGATGTTGTCCATCGTCACGATGTTCAGCGCGATACCCACGCCGACACCTGTGTTGGAATTAGTCGTCGAAGCGTTGGCGCGGATCGTGGCCTCCGTCCGGTTCATGGAAACCACCTTCAGCTTGCCCGTAGTTTCCACATCCACGTTGTTCATGATCTCCGCGCGGGACCTGTTCTTCATGATATTGAGCACCATGGCGCCGGCGCCGGCGGTCGTGCTCTCCGCGGTCTCCGCCTTCTGCCGTCCTCTGGCTTCGGCCTTGATGCCTTCCGCGTCCTTGCCGGCATATTTCCCTGCCATGTTCGCGGCGCCGCCCAGCAGATTGTTCGCCTGTTTGTCGGCGCTCCCCTCTCCGTCGGCCGTGCTTCCCGCGTATCCTCCGGAAACAGCGGCCACCGTCACCGCTTTCAGCGCCTCTGCGGAGGTAGAAGTCACGCTGATATCGCCGTCGGCCTTCACGGTGTTGTTCAGTTCCGCACGCACATCGGTATCCAGCCAGGTGACGGCAAACGCGCCTCCCATGGCGACCTTCCCGCCCCGGGCGGAGGCGTCCGAAATCACTTCGTGATTATACTGCAGGTTCGCCCAGGTGGATTCCGCGAATACCTTCACCGGGCCTGCCACATTCAGTTCGCCCAGGTCAACCCCGTCCGGATCGCTGGCCGTTCCGGCTTTCTTCAGCTTTCCGACCCGGGCCATGACGTCGTTCTCGTAAATGTCCACCGCCGCCGACGGCACAAAAGCGGACCCGCCGATGGCGCCGGCCCTGGCAGTTACCTTATCCTTGACCTTCGTCTCCGCGTGCACCGTCATCTTGCTCAGGCTGTTTGTATTCAGCCATACATTGTCTTCGATCTCCGCAATCGATTCGATGCTGTCGATCGCGACGGCGACACCGGCGCCGACGCCCGTCCCCTTCGCTTCGGATTCCTTTTTGTTCGCGGCGTCGCCCGTCACTTTGAAGTTTTCGCCGTTCTTGGATTTCAGGAACAGATATCCGGGAACAAACTTGCCGTTTTCCGTCTTCCCGATGGTAATCTGACTGTGCCTGTCTTTTTGATAGATCTCGTAGGTCTGATAATTGAGCGCGAAGTTCAGCGGATCGTTCAAAGCCCGCAGCTTATCGTTCGCCGCCTGAGCTTCTGCTTTCGTCTTCTTGTTGTCCTTCGGCTTGTCCCAGTCCTCATCCTGGCGGATGGCGACTTTGTTGACCGCAGAGGCAATCTGCACGCCCACGGCGCCGGCTGCGCCGGTCTTTCCCGCGCTGTACCCGGCCTTGGCTTCCGTGACAGCCTTATTGCCGGAGCTCACGCCAAACATGGAGAGCCCTTCCCCGGCGCTGATCACGCCGTCGGCGATCTCCACGCGGTTCTCTCCCTGGATGATCCCCACGGCCGCCGCGATTCCGGCGCTCATGGCCACGCCGTCCTCGCCCTTCTCAAACTTGCCCTCGACCTTGATCGGAGAGGTCAGCGTTTCGCCCTCATCCAGATGCAGGTCAAATGTATACAGGTTGTCGCCCGCCCAGCTGGCGGTGATCCTGCGGGTCTGCGTGCTGGTCACCAGCGTCGCCATGACGCTGCCGTACTGCGCCCTGTATCCCGCCTTGGGCTTGATCTGCAGCTGCACGGTATCCCCGTTATCCGCCTTGGCGCAGACAGGCTCGATGCTGCCCAGACCCTCCGTGTCGGTGTAGCTGGCAATGCCGTAGGTGCCTTCCCGGGTCGTTACGGTAATCTTCATCTCGCCGGAACCGGCGTTGTTGGGAATTGTAAAGCTGTCCTTCCCGGTCTGTTCAACACCGTTCACCAAAATTTTATCAATCTTTTTGCCCTGCGCCAGCTCTTCTTTGGAAAGTGTGACCTTGACCGTCTCGCCGATATAGCCCTTCTTTTTCTCGCTCAGCTTGATATTCTCCGCGGGGGTGAGCGTCACGCTGCGGGACAGGATGACCGGAACCAGGATGATCCCGGCGTTCCCCAATTTGCCGTTGAACGTCCCCTCGGGGATCTCGAACTTTGCCTGTCCGTTTCCGTCCAGAGAAACGTCATGGATATTGTCCGGATAGCCTTCCACGTGCCAGCGGACGGAGGCGATCGCGTATTTCTCGTTCAGCTCATCGGAATCCAGGCTGTATTTGACCGTGATCTTATCCTTTTCGGCAGCCGCGGACTTGCTGACGTTTGGCTTCAGTTTTTCCTTGATCTCATTCAGATCCTCGGCGGAACCAACAGTAGGCTCTCCCTGCTCGATTTTTCGTTCATCCTTCTCGAACTCCGCCGTGATCGAGATGGTGGCGCCGGCGGGGATGCTGAATTTGGGATTCAGGGTAAAGTTCCAGACCTCCGCGCCGAACGCGTTGGCGCCTTCTCCCGTCGCCCGCTGCAGCGGCTGACGGTGGGTCAGGCCGTCCGCGCCGACCCAGGAGGCATACAGCCTTTCCGTGTTCGACTCGAAATTCGTTCCTTCTCCGTAATGGCTCCCCTTCGCGTCCAGCTTGTATCCGGCCTTGGCCTTGATGGCAAACTGATAGGTGAGAGTATTGTCGTCATTGGGGATGGTGTTGTGATAGGTGATGGTCCCCATCTCTTCAAGATTGCCGTTCGTGAAGGTGGCGGCCAGCGTCTTGTCCTTTTTCAGCGCGTTGAACTGAATATTGACAGGGTTGGCGATGGCATACTTCACCGTGCCGTTGCCGTTCTCCAGGGCGTTTCCTGCGGCATCCTGGAAGATGAAATTCACGTCCATCGTGGTGCCTTCCACCACGGCCAGCTTGGCCAGGCTGGGCTTGAAGGTGATTTTCCCGGTCGTGCTGTCAACCGTAATATCCCCCTCGCTGACCTTCGTGGAGAAGGTCTGGGCGCTGCTTCCCTCCCCGACCTTGATGGTCTTCCGGTCCGCGGAAACCGTAATCTTCTGATCGCCGATCGAATACTCTTCCGTCCCGGACGGCACGGTGTATTCCTTGGTATCCGCGCCCTTGGTCACGGTGATGACCATTCCGTTGGCGGTATGCTTCGTCGAGATCGTTGTATCCTGATCCGGATGAACGGTCGCGCCGCGATAGGAGTATTCATCCGTCACATGTTTTCCGACAGAAAGGGACATGTTAAACTTCGTATAGTAGGAAACCTGGATTTTCAGGTTGGCTGTGCTGTATTCAGGGACGTCGGTATCCGGCTTGAAGGAAAAGACCGGATGAGAGAACGATGTGCTGTTGGAGCCCCCGTCCTGATCCTTGGTCACCGCCGCGTCCACGGTTCCCTTCAGATTGCTGCTGACCTTAATCGCGTAATCCGCGCCCGGAACCGTCCACTTCACCTTGGTGGTTTCCTGGGGCTTGGCCTCGTCGGTGCTGACGGAAAGCGCGGGCTTCTCTGTCAGGGCGGTGCCGTCCGCCAGGGTTTCCACGCTGGTGGTATGAATGCCCAGCATATCCACGGTGCCGCCCGCGGTCACTTCCGGGGTACGGATGATTTTTTTCGTTCCGATGGTGAGGGTCTCCGTGACAGTGACAGGTTCCTGCAGAAGCGGAAGCTGATAGGAAACATCCTCTGATTCAACAACTTCTTCCCTTTCCCCGGCCTCGATCCGCGCGTTCCCCTGGTTGTTCACGTAGCTGAAGCCCAGGGAACCCGTCATCTGATTGTGCGCCGGCCCGTTCCCGTTGTCCTTGGGTCCGAACTCGCCGGTGATCTCAATCTTTTTATTTGCAGTGATGTTTTCAGGAACAGTGAAGACAAAACGCCCCTTGCTGTCCGGAGTCAGCACCGTCTCATTTTTGATCCCTGTGTGTACGTCACCATCCGTGTAATAGGTGATTGTCAGCTTCTTCAGCTCTTTGGTGTTGTCCGTCGGATTCCCGATGAACCGGATCTCCTGGCCGGCATAGACCTTATTCAGCTTCTGGATTCCCGTATCCGCGGGCTTCAGCTCCGCCTGCCAAAGGACAATATAATCCCCAGTACTCATACTGTCCGCACCCCGGGGCTGGTTGATTTCTATTTTGACCCCGTTCTCCCCGGGATCCTTGTTGAAGACATAGTCCTTGCTGGTCTTCTGTCCGTTCTGCTCCGCTTCTTCCGCGTTGTCCGCGCTTCCCAGGGCGGCTTCCTCCAGCAGCCCGTTGATATCGTATCCGTCCTCCAGATCGTCCAGGTTGATGGACGCGCGTTCCACGGCTTCGTCCTCGTTGACATTGTTCGCGGCCTGGGCCTGTCCTTCCTGATATTCGACAATGACCTCATAGGGCGTATTGGGATATTTCAGCGCGAAGATATATTCTCCCTGCGCGTTGGGCAGAACTGTCACATAGGTAAAATGTTCCTTCCCGGATTCGAGATAGCGGTAACGCACCTTCTTGACGGAATACCCGGCCTTCGGCTGTACATCCACCACAGCAAACAGGCCTTCCACGCCGCCTTCCTGGCCTTCGGGAACCTCGCCTTCCGCGTGATCGTTGTCGCCCGCGGTAAACTTGCTGACCTTGACCTTCACGGTGGCTGTGCCCTTCTGGTCGTTTTCCTCGGAGAAGCCCACTACGCTGACATCATAGGTTCCCGCGGAAACCTTGTTCACCATTTTTTCCAGCTTCTTGGTGTAATAATCCGCCTTCCGGGTCTTTCCGCGTATCGCCTTGAAACCGGCCACAAAGGGATAGGTCAGGCCCTTTAGCCCGGATACCAGCAGCCCGACCGGGTTGAGCGCCTCCGGCAGCGTGCTGGTCATTTCCTTCATCATGGAGGAAGCGGAAGCGATGGTCTTCACATCGGCGATGGCCGTCGCGTAAACGGCGACATCCCCCTTCTGCGCGGTTACCTTTCCGCCGCGGATCACCGCGTCCACGTTCTGATCCACGACATTCAGCCCGACAAAGACGTTAACGCTGCTGTCCTTGGTATCGGAGCGGTGATTTGCCTGCGTATCGCTGACCACCCTGCCGTCTGCCTGAACCAGCACCGAACGCCCGGCCTGGACTTCGCCTTCCACAAGGGTCTGCACATCATTGTTGATGTAAGTGGCCGCCACCGCAAAGGGCAGATTTCCGTTTTCATAGTTGTAGACCGTCACATCGCTCCGGGAGCGCAGCAGGACATCCTCCTGGGCAATCACCTTCGCGTCCATGCCCACATTCACGGAGGCGTCGTTCATGACGAATTTGATGCCCACCGGCACCGCGTCGCCGTCGGTCAGGAAAACGCCGGCCGGATTCCCCGCTTCTCCCTCGACGTCAATGATTTTGTTTCCCTGCTGGGTTTCAATGATCGCGTCCGCGGTTACGCTCCCGCCGGCTCTGATCTCTCCGTCGATCTGAACCGTCGCGGTAGCCACTTTGATATTGGCAATATTCAGCATCCAGGCCAGGGCGAGCGTTCCGCCGAAATGCTTGACCCGGGCCATCAGGGCGGTATCCTGCTCCGTTTCAATCACCGCGCCTTTATTGACGATGATTTCCGCGCAGTCATACAGGTTGATGGCGTTGTCGATCGTATCGTCCAGGCTCCGGGAGATAGAAGCGACATAGTCAAATTCTCTGGATCCCTGGACAGACTCCGCCCGTACGTTCCGGGCCTTGACCGTGCCGTTGAATTCAATGGTCGGCGCCTTGACCAGCACGTTCAGCGGGATGGCTGTCTTGTTGGCTTCCGTTCCGTTATAGATGTTCTGAATGGTCAGCGTATCGTTGTCATCATGGGTTTCCTCAATATCGAACACCAGATTGCTCAGGAACGGGCTGGAGTTGCTGCCCGTATTCTGAATGGAAATCCTGTTCACATTCGCGATGGAGGACTTGAAGACATAGTCTGTGAAATCCTCCAGCGCGAGGCTGGCCGTATATTCTGTCGCGCCGTCCTGAATGTACAGGGACTTCTGCTTCTTATTGTCCAGCTTGTCGGTGAAGCTGTAGGAGGCATCGCCCTCCGCGGCTGCTGTAATTTCAAGCTGATTCGCCTGCTCGGGGGAAAGCACGGTGCTCGACTGCACCACGATGGTTTTTTTGTTGGCGTCCTTCCATTTGATCCGGTCCTCCTCCTTGATGGGAGTGGAACCGTTCAGCGTCGCCAGGGTGCCCTTCAGATGGACGGATGCGCCCTTGCCGCCCTTCAGCTCAATTTCCCGGATCGCCCGGGCCACGCTCACGTCGATGGTCACAAAGTCCCTGGCGTCCTTCCCGTCGGAGGACAGGGAACCGTTGTTGATCGTCACCTTCGTGCTGGCGTTCTTATTCACTTCTTCATAGGGGTTAAAGACATGATTGTAGTCCAGGGTTTCCGCGGTATTCAGGTCGCCCTTCCGGACGTCGACAACGTCTCCGCCCGCCCCGGTGTTCAGGATCATATTTCCCGCGTTTGCGCGGACATCCAGGGTAATGGTGTCGTCTCCGGATCCGGCGGAAATCACGATTCCCTTCAGTTCATCTTCCTGATAGGAACTGGTATATTTCGTCCCGTCTTCCTTCGTAAGCTCCTCGCTCACGGTCACTTTTTTCTGGGACGGCTCGTTCTTGGACTGCCCGTTGTTCAGAACGTACAGGGTATCATTCCCCGCGCCGGTGTCAACGATCACATTGCCGATCTGCGAAGTCCCTTCCGCGTTGTTAGCCGTCCCAAGAATCCGGACTTCCACGTCGTCCTGATCCTGTCCTGTCTGAATGTTCAGATCGCCGCCGGACACCGTCGCGAGAATCTTGTTCAGGCCGTCGCCGGCATTGATGTTCACATGGTTCGCACCGCTTTCGGCCGTCACGGTGATCTTGTCGTCCTTGCCGGCCGTCGTGACGTCCAGGCTGGAAATTTTCCCCACATTGACGTTCAACTCCGTCGCGAGGGATTCAATGCCCTTGTATTCCAGAGAACCGCCGCGGTTCGGATCCTCCCTCGCATTCTGAACCGTCACGGTTTTCCCCGCGGCGATCACGATGCTCTGCATCAGCACTTTAATGCCGTCGATGATCACATTGCTGTCGATGACAGTCTGCCCGTTGCCCTTCATGCCGTTCTCGCCGGCATCACTGGCTACCAGCTCCAGCTTGAAGTTATCCGCAACGCTTTTTCCCTTGGCTGAAATAAGGACGGAATCGCCGGAATAAGTTGTATTGTTATCCAGAATGATGCGATGAGTTCCGCTTAATGTGTCTCCGATTTCCTCCAATGTATTCTGAATCAATTGTTCCAGCGCGGTTAAGGCATTGGCCAGCAGGGGCGAGAAACTGGTGGTATTAAACTGAATTTCTCCGTCCTTGCCCTGTTCCGCGTCAATGAATTCAGTATCAGCGTCGCCCTGATTCAGATTCTGGATCGTTTCATCCAGAGTGGCTTCGGACAGATTGCCGTCCGCGTCCATCAGGTCTGTTTTAATATGAAAGATTTCAATGTTATTTTCATAGGTTTCGCCGTTCAGATCCCGTACGGAAACACTTACATTTTTCCCGTAATCTCCCGGCTGCCAGACTTTCCCGTCAGCTGTAACCAGCCGGATGTCGTAAGCGAACAGCGGTTCCTTCCCGGTGATCTGAACCGCCTTATCCTTTGGAATCTCAGCCACCTGAACCGTGATATCCTCCGGGAATTCGCCGGTTACAACAATAACCCGGTCGCCCATCCGGGCCTCCGCGGTGCGCTTGATCCCTTCCGCGGCCGCGGCAGGGGCATCGGTGCTTTCCTCTGCTTCTGTGGTCAGAAGGATCAGTGCCTGTTCAGGCTCTTCTGTATCGCTTTCTTCTCCCGAAGGAATCTCCTCTGCCGCAGGCGTTGCTTCATTTTCGGGCGTCTCCTCAGCCTTGGGTGTGCCTTCGTCCTCGGGCGTCACCTCAGCCGCGGGCGTGACCTCGTCCTCGGGCGTCTCCTCAGCCGCGGGCGTGACCTCGTCCTCGGGCGTCTCCTCAGCCGCGGGCGTGACCTCGTCCTCGGGCGTCACCTCAGCCGCGGGAGTGCCTTCATCTTCTGGCGTCACTTCAGCCTCGGGCGTGCCTTCGTCCTCGGGCGTCTCCTCAGCCGCGGACGTGACTTCATCTTCTGGCGTCACTTCAGCCTCGGGCGTGCCTTCGTCCTCGGGCGTCACCTCAGCCGCGGGCGTGACTTCCTCCTCGGGCGTCACCTCAGTAGAGGGAGTCGCATCCTCGGCAGGCTTTTCATCTTCCGAAGATGTTTCATCCTCCTTCGACGTTTCATCATCTACAGTTTTTTCATCTTCTACAATCGTCTCACCTGGTTCAGGCGTTTCATCTTCTGTTGTTGTTTCAGCAACTTCTGCGATCGTTTCAGCGGCTTCCGCAGCCGTTTCTACGGCTTCCCCGGTCGCTTCTGCGGCTTCCCCGGTCGCTTCATCGACTTCCATGGTCGCTTCTTCGGCTTCCACGGTCGCTTCTTCGGCTTCCACGGTCGCTTCTTCGGCTTCCACGGTCGCTTCTGCGGCTTCCACGGTCGCTTCTGCGGCTTCCACGGTCGCTTCTTCGGCTTCCACGGTCGCTTCTGCGGCTTCCACGGTCGCTTCTGCGGCTTCTCCGGTCTCTTCATCGACTTCCGCAGATGTTTCTGCGACTTCCGCAGTCACATTTTCTTCCGGCGCTGTTTCAATGCTTTCCTCGCCTTCAGCGCTGGTGTAATAGCCCCTGTAGGGAAGCATATCTCCCACAGAGGTAACCAGCATGATAACTACCAGCAGAAATGCAATAACTCTTTTCTTCATTATACATCTCTCCCGTCTGTCCGGTTTCGGAAAGCTTGAATCAGGATCGTATTGCTCCGTAGATATCGTATCTTTGTCCGGTCAGTTCCTTAGTTCGAATGCTTCAGAGATTCCGCCAGATCGGCGTTCTGCTTTTCGGTATCCCCGAGCGCAGCGTAGATCTGAGCCCGCTGATAATAGCTCTGCCCCAGTTCATACTGGTTCTCAATGCAGACGGTAAAATCAGCGACTGCTCCTTCCAGCTGTCCGAGAGCAGCCCGGCAGGCGGCCCGATAATAATACGCGCCGTAATTGACGTTGGCCTTCCCAGCGGTTTCGCTCTCTTCCTCCGCCGCGGAGTCAGCCTTTTCTTCCGTCTTTTCGCTCTGTTCTCCGTCTCCGATATATTCGGTGAAGGTTGCGGCAGCACTCTCATAATCGTTCATCTGCATCTTGCAGATCGCCAGATTGTATCTGGAATCCTCAGTAAAGGGCTCGGTTTCAATCGATTTAGTAAAATCGGCGGCAGCGCTTTCCCATTTCTCGCTCAGCAGGCTGCATACTCCGCGGTTGTAATAGAGTCCTTCGAAGGTTCCTCCCTTTTCCTCGCATCCGGTAAAGGCTTCGATTGCGCCGGCATAGTCGCCAAGGTTCATTTTGCATACACCGATGTTGAACATTGCGCCTGCGCCGAAAGTTTCGTTCTCCGTATACGCTTCAAAATCAGTGATGGCTTCCGCGAAGTTTCCGTTTTCCATCTTGTACAGTCCAGCCTGGAAACCGGCTTCCTCGACTTCCGCGCCCGCGCCGGCAACATATTTGTCGTACGCGGCCTGCGCGGCCTGGATGTCCCCCTTGGCCTCCTGAAGCTGCGCGACCGTCTCGTACAGGGAGGTGTCCTGGGTCAGCTCAATGTATTTTTCCAGGCTTTCAATGGCCCGGTCCGCGTCGCCCATGCTTGCATAAACCTGCGTGCGAACCAGATAGGCATCCGCCAGATCCGGCTTAACCCGGATCGCTGCTTCCAGATTCAGCAGCGCCATATCGTTTTTCTGCTCGATCACATCAATGCATGCCCGTTTCAGCAGCAGATCAGAGAACATAATGGGATTATTCTGCGCGTTGCAATAGGCAAAGCAGATATTGAGGTATTCCTTGGCGGTCTCGTAGTCCTCGCTTGTGATGGCATTCAGCGCGAGGGTATAGGCCGCGTCCAGCTGCTGATTGTCTGTCACAGCCGTCATCGCGGCGCTGCTATCCGCGGTTTCAGCGGTGTTCTCCGCCGCTCCACTATCCAGAACGGCCTCCGCGGTCGTTTCCGCCGTCTCCTGGGCTGCGGTTTCCGCGGGTTCATCTTCCGCGAATACGGCGGGAATCGACGCCGTCAGCATCAGTCCTGCCAGGATTCCCGCAGCTGTTTTCTTCATGTTCATGATGTTCATTTCCTCCTCGAGATTTTATTCCTTCATTCCATCCCAGCCGCTCAGGCCTTGAAACATGTACCCACGTAATAATCCAGCTAACAAGTATACAGTTCTCCCGTTCATCAGCGTTTCAAATTTGTGTTCTTCCCTCGGAGCGGCATCTCGTGTCCCTCCCGACTGCCGCTCCGATCCTTCTGCGGGAAGCCTTCTGTACTACTTCCCGTCTCCAGACAAATCCAGAACCGCTTCCGGATCATCAATCCGTGCGATCAGAAGCCACCGCTCCTGTTTCACCGCGTAGGCGCATGTGGACAGGGTGACAAAGTGGTCGTTTTCACTGCAGGAGATCTCAAAATCCCAGGCTGTTTTCTCCTTTCCCTTCTTCAGCATCATTTCCCATTGCGCCCATCCGACAGGCACCGTGTAGTAAGGAGAATCATCCCGCGCTCCGAAGGACGCAACGACCTCCAGCCGAAAACGGTTTCCCGGCGTGTAAAGATACAGAAAAGGATGTTCCCGGCAGTATTCGGCGTCGCCGTACTCAATCAGCCTGCCAAACATCGACTTGTTCCGCATGCTGTGGCCGTAAATGATTGTGTTCCTGTCCGTGAAATCTCCCCGATTCCGGCTGTCAATAAACAGCGTCCCGGCCACGTTGAAGCTGCCGTCCAGCAGATGCTTCAGGTAGTATTCATTATCCTTCGCCTGGGCCACAACCTGGTTCAGCCCGGTGTCCGGCGAATAAAGCCAGGCTTTCGCGTTCTTGCTGACCGCCCACAGAGGTTCAAAATCAATCCGCTTCGGAATCAGCGGATCTTCCGGCTCCTCCGCCGGACCTTCGGCGGAGGGTGTCTTCATCGCTTCCATCCCCCCCGCCGGAGTCGACATTTCCGTTTGCCGCGAGTCAGACTCCGGTTTGTTTTTCTCCTCCATTTCAGAAGCCATCCTATCCGGGCGCAAAGTCTCTTCTCCGGTTCCTGTCGATTCTAAACCGCTCGCCGACGGATGCTCCTCTTCCTTCTCGTTTTCCGTCTGCTCCGCGGCCGACGCCTGTTTCGTCGAGGGCGCTTCCACAGTCTTCGTGCCAGCTTCTTCCTTCAGCTCCGTTCCGGGCTCCGACCTGCTCCGGTCTGTTTGCGTGGGCGCCGGCGTCGCGGCACTGGACTCGGGACTGTTTCGTCCTGTTTGCGTGGGCGCCGACGGTTCCGTCCGGGATTCCTCCTGTTTCCGCTCACCCTGACTTCGGGTTACCTGTTCCCAAAGGCTTTCAGCCAGATCTGCGCTCTGCTTTTGCTGGAGAAGTTCATCCGCGATTTTCCATCCCGTTCCCAGAAGACCGGCCACCAAAACAGTATTCACAAGCACAGCAATCCATTTTTTACGTGGCTTTCCGCCTTTGTTCTGTTTCACCGTTTTGAATTCTCCTTCGGCTTTCCGCTCCTCCTGCGAAAAATATTAAAGGCAATCAATCCAACCAGCAGCAGCGCGAACACCGCGATCCACAATGCCATCTGGCTGTCGTCCGCAGTTCGCGGGCTGGTGGTAGGCCTCACCGTCGGCGTCGCGGTCGGAATGGCCTCATCCGACTCACCCAGGCCATAGGTCGAGAACAATCCGCTGGTAAAGGTCAGTTCAGGCCCGGCTCCGCTGGTCAGAATCTCCGCCTTTCCCTGATGAACCCGAACCATATAGAATGTCCGCTTTTCACCGTTTTTCGCCCGGTTTGCTTCCGGAACGGTCAGCGTCAGCTTCACCGGCGTGTCTCCCAGATCGGTCAGTCTGATTTCCGCGTCCTTCCCGATCTTCAGGAATACGCTGATATCCAGATACTGATCCGCCTTCGCGTTTTTCGCCTTCGTGGTCAGCGCCTGCGTCACCAGCGCCTTATCCCCGGCGGAAACGGTTTTGTCAATATTCCGGATCCGGACGATCATCTCCAGATCTTCCCCGTTATCCTGGCGCGACGCGATCTCCGTTCCAGCCAGCTTGAGGATCGTCTCCTCCGGAACCTTTTCCAGCTTCATCGCCGGCGTTTCCTCGCCGGAATCCAGGTAGGCGCGGATCGTCCCAACATCCTGGGTTCTTACCTTCAGTGCCTCAGACGCCGGGCCGGCATACATGGAATCCGTCTCCGCCCTGCGTGCGATGATCTCGTATTCCGTGTCCGGCTGCAGGCCACTGAAGGTCGCTTCCTTCTGCCAGGTCTTTCCGCCGTCGATGCTGAACTCGTCCATCTCCCGGTTATCAATAATAATGGTGATGAATCTTGTTCCCTTCCTGTCCAGCTCCGGCGGATCCGTCTCTTCCCCATCCGCCTTGATCACGGGGCCGACGGTATCCTCTTTCTCAATGGTTTCTATGTCATCCACGATCTGGGTCGCCCGGACCGTCAGCTTGCATCCGACGTCCGTCGCGGACGGCCGGTATGTTTCCTGCGTGGCGTTGACAATCGGCTCCCCGTCCCGATACCACTGATAGCTGACCGTGGTCACATCCTCCGGAGCAACCTTTGCGGTCAACATCTCATAGGCTTTCGGAGTTCCATCAATGCGGACGCCGGTCATCCGCGGATCCGTCCTCGCGCTGCACGGTTCGGAAATGCCGCTGATCTCATATGCTTCCGTTTCATACATCCGGGCATAGATCTGATAAGGGGATTTTTCTTTGAGCCCGGTAAAGGTAACAGTCAGGTTCCCCAGGAGGAGATCCTTCCCATCGATGCGCTGCCAGGGATCATCCAAATGATCTTCCAGCTTGTCCCCCGCCGGGATAATCAGATATTCTTCGTCCGCCTTCGCTTCGATGGTCAAGAATTTCACACCGGTGGTTTTCAGGATGGGAGACTTCGGCGTCAGGCCCTTGCCCTTCTGAACCGGTCCCATCGTCAGCTCCACGTCATGGCGGCCTTCCGTATCGATCCCATGTCTTTCATCGTTCGTGATGGGAGAAATCTGAGAGGCCACAACGCGCAGATATTTCCTGTATTCTTTCGCGGTGGGCATGTATTCGGAATACACCGCGTCCTCAATGGCTTTAGCGCCCTCGCCGGATTCAGCGTCTGTCTGTGCGTACCACTGATAACTGGCGCCAGACGCTTCGTTCGGCTGATAGCTCGTAGCAATGTTTACAAAGACTTTGATTTCCTGCCCTTCCGGCACGGAGAGGCTGGTCATGCGAACCATCGTGGTCAGTTCCGTCGGTTCTGAAGCCGCTGAGGCTTTGAACTGATCTGTTTCCGCCCGGCGGGCATACAGCAGATAGCTCTTTCCTTCCGTCAGTCCCTTGAAGTAGACCCGGCCCCTGTCCGCCTGCTGCCAGTCGTCTTCGCTCAGGGTCACCTCTTCACCTGTCCGCTCCTTCAGGGCATATTCCATCCCAGCCTGCACGCCGTAAACCTGAATCACCTGGAATCCCGCCGCCCCGGAAGGCGCCTCGGGTGCTTCCCGGCTCTGTCTGGGCGTCGTAATACTGGCAGAAACAATCCGGGAACCCGGATAGTTGTAAGCGTCAACAGGTGAGTATCTGGCGTCAACCTCATATTTCCTGTTTGGTTCCAGATCATCAAAGATCAGTTCTTCCCCGGATTCTGAATGCCAGCGCTGCCATTCTCCGCCGTCGATCCGGTATTCCATCCCTGCCTTTGGCTGCTTAACCAGAATACTTGCAGTTTTTCCATCACCATTTGCGGCTGTGCTCAGGATCAGGCTTTCCCAGACAGCCTGATAGGTTCTGTCTTCTCCCGGCATTTGAGAGGGGAGCTCTGCTGGTAAATCTCCTGTTGCCGCTTTCGCCGGTTCAGTAAGAACCCAGCCCATTAGGGTCTTCCCTTCCGAATGTGCGGGTTCTGCCGGCCATTTTATCAGCGTAAGATAATCCTGAGTGACCGTTTTCGACGTCACACTGTCCGCCCCATCTTCAGTAAACGTACCGCCATTGGCATCCAGCGTGATTGTATAATCCTCGGGGTCCCAGATCGCTTCAACAGTAATGTCTTCCATCATTGTCTTCGGCAATTCAGGACTCCATCCATCAAAAATGTAATGCTCTTTTTCAGCAGTATAGATAGGCTGATTTTCTGTGCCATCTGGAGAATAGTATAGCGGTGTTCCGTACGCCAGACGATCTGTGAATGAACCCTCTTCATTCGCAGTCAGCGGAGTCCCGTCCTTGATCTTGATGACACCCCCATTGGGATGAAAGGTAATGGTATATGTGATCGGCTTCCAGATAGCATACAGCGTAATAATCTTCTGCTCCCCTGTCTGAGACCTATGGACAGTTACAGAAAAGGTTTTTTCAGGCTTTTCAGAGCTCTTCCAACCATCGAATTGATAGCCTTCTTTTTCTGGAGAGTTGAATTTTTTGTTGTCAATGCTCATGGTGAAGGATTTGTTATCATCTGCATATTCAATCGTTACTGTTTTTTCAGAATCGGTTGATCCTTCCGGAAATTCGACGGAAGTACCTTCCACCGGGCTCAAAGTAACGTTCTCTCCCTCTCCCGTTACCTGAGTAACGAGGCTGCCGCCCTGGGTATCAAAGACAATACTCTGACTGGCCGCTTCCGTGATATATACAGCAGTCAGGTATATAGTATTGGGAATCAGATTGCCGTTTTCATCTGTCCCGCTCCCAATAACGTCCACCTGATTCAGGCTTCGGAAAACAAAATTGCTGCCAGGCTTGTAAATTGTCCCATTCTCTGCTTTCCATCCAACAAGTTTCTTGCCATCAGGCCGGTTGAGCACATTTCCTTCTATCGTATTACCTTCTGGAATTGTCGCAAAAAGCCGATATCCAACTTCCATGGCAGGCGCGTCCGCATTTTTTTCCCAGCTTCCTTCTCCTGCCTGGAAAATCAGCTTAGCGCTCCGCAAACTTGTCCAGCGTGCCAGCAGGGTCATGGTATAGTACTGATAGTATTCTCCGTCCTGATCATATGTTTTCAGCGTGTCGCTGTCTGCATACTGGACATCGGAGACTTTTGAAGCAGACCATCTTACGCCGTTTTTGGTATACCATGCCGATAATATATATCCGTCACGGTTGGCCTGATTCATCCCCTCGTTCTGTTTTTCTCCGGTGGTATTGGCTTCCCCGTTCATCTGAATCTTCTCACCGATATCCGTCATAAACGTACGCGCCTGATGCTCGCTCATATGCGCGTCTGTAGCCGGAGACGCATGTTCTTTGCTTTCCGCGCTGAATTCACTTTCATCCCAGAATTTTCCCAGACACTTCGGGGGTTCAGCATGCGCTTCCGTATCATAAGCGTTCAGATCCAGGATCACTTTTACCCTGTATTTAATCAATACCGGATACAGATTCTTGCTCGCGGTAGGCATGGTCAGTAGGGACAGGTTTGCAATTTTACAGTTTTCCCCGTCTCTCTTCGATTCCTTATGACTGTATTCTCCATCTGTCTTTGGAGTCTCCGACCAGGCGTCGAAATACCACAAATCAGCCTTGGTTCTGTCGACTGGATATGTATACCCCGGTACTGACAGCGTTATTCTTTCCCCGGGAGTTCTGTAATTCACGTAATTGGAAAGTTTTTCACCGTAAGGCAGGCTGATTGTTTCCAGTTTCCGCTGTCCCGCGATATCGCTGTAGAAATTCAGCTGGAAGGATTTCCGGGTATAGTATACATATACTGTCTTGATTGATTCCGACAGAGCAACAGCGGTATTAACTGCTGCAGGATTGCCGCTTGTCTCCGGATTCGTGGTATAAGTGAAGGAATAGTACTTCGGCTCAAAACCGTTGGCCGCGTCAGCGTCCTTGGCAAACAGCTCGGAGAGATAATCCCGCTTACTCACTTCGTCCGCAAGAATCTGTGAAGCCGGCGCAACCCTGTAGGTTTCAACGGCCTTCGTATCCAGGGCGGAGGTTGCGCTGTCGGGCCAGGCTCCGTTTTCATCCTGGAAAACGGGGTAAACATTCGCGGTGTACTGTTTTCTGAAATTGACGTACACAACGGCGTTTTCCGCCGGCATGGTGAACCGGTACGGCGCTTTTGTGATATTGAGATTTGTTTTTGTTTCCCCGTACTCCAGGCTGATTCCTTCCAGCACATATCCGTCGTTGGGGACAGCCTGAACGGTGATCGTATCATTCGGATTGGCCACAGTTTTCGAAAGAGAAGCAGTACCTGCGTAGGAATTGTTGACCACCACGCGCAAATTATAGCTCCTCATGACGAATTTTGCGGTCAGTTCCAGCGGCGAATCCGAGTACTGCGTTTTCGGCATGACAAAGGTGTAGCACGTGACCGTCGGTTCATCCGACCATGACGCAATCGGAGTCAGCGTCTGCTGTGCTCCCTTTTCATCTTTGTACGTGCCTGTCACGCTGTCGACTGCCCAGATCGCACCTTCTCCGGGCAGCGGCAATGCCCGAACGGTAAATTGCTCGCCGATCTGATATTTGACTTCGGATCCTTTAACAAGCTGATTGTTTTTATAAAGTTGCGCTATATGTCTGCTCGGGCTTGCTTTCAGCGTGGCAATCCGGCCCCGGTTGTATCCGCAGTCCAGGCAGACATAATAATTGGGATCGCTTTCATCTTCCGCGTATCTGTGTTCCTGATCCTTTCCGTCCATATTGCAGTAGGAACATTTAATCGTATGGACATGATCGTCCTTCTGTACGCAATAATGCTCCGGATGCGGGCAGGCCTGGATCACCACAAAATGCTTCGTCTGAATTCTGTTGACCCGATCAGCCGCCTTGGCCCGGTTTGTATCCTGATTTTGCTTGTCGCCCCAGGTCACACCCATATGATCCGCAATATTGATCGTACGGTTGGACTCTCCGGAAGCGCCGCCGATGCCTACCGCGACATCCTCGGACCAGGTGATGACCTTTCCGCCCTTGATTTCAGCATACCCGCCGGCTTCTCCACTCCCGCCGCCGATGGGAGCCCCTTCGTTATCCCAAAGACGGGCATCCACCGTTCCGCCGTAAATCTTGAACCAGCCGGTGCACGATCCGTCCTCGCCGCTGCCAATGCCCGCGCCTTTATCGTCGGACCGGGCCTCAACATAACCTCCCCAGACCTCCACGTCTCCGGCAAAATGACCGTCTTCTCCGGTTCCAATACCCGCCCCGTCATCTTCGCCCCAGGCCTTGACCGTACCGCCCGTGATCTTGATGACATGACCATCCTTAAAATCTCCGCCGGAGCCGCCTTCTCGGCAGCCGGCGCCAATTCCGGCGGCCCATTTGCCGCCATGAGCCTCAATTTCTCCGCCGGAAATAAGGATATCTGCGTTCAGATTCGCGTCATCGCCCGTACCGATCCCGGCACCTTTACGGCCGCCCCAGGCCTTGATGATGCCTCCGGTAATTTCGATATTATGCTTTACTTCCTGATCATACCCGCCGCCGATACCGGCTCCGTCTTCGCCGCCGTGGGCTTCCACGGTCAGATAGCTGTTGGATTTGCCCGGAGGAAGGAGTATTTTCAGGTCCTGATCCAGAACCGTTCTGCCGCCGGCGCCGATACCGGGATTATTCGTCGAACCCCATGCTTTGATCTGGCCGCCGTGGATCACAATCGCGCCGGTCCGGGTTCCGTCTTTTCCCCCGATGCCCGCACAGTCGCTGCCCGAAGAAGAAATGGAGCCGCTGCCCGCATCCTGAGCGAAGATCTCCAGCGCGCCGCCGGAGCCTCCATCCACAAAGATCCCCTTGACCGTCAGGGAAGCACCGTCACAAAGAATCAGATGGACATACTGTTTCAGATGCAGCCTGGCATCGATCTTCACATTCCCCTGAACCACATACCAGCCGTCCTCCAGGCCGGAAGTATTGAGCACACGGTCACTGTCCTTCAGCAGGAAGAAGTATTTCCGCACCTGGATCAGGCCGTCCTGATCCACATAATAGACGCCCTTCCTGTACTCCAGATCAATGATCACGTTATGCGCCGGCATGTTGAACACCCAGCTTGATTCGCCCGGCAGCGTGCTGAGATTCACAAGCTCGTTACCCTTCATTTCCGCGATCACTTTTCCGGCTGTACCGTTCTGATCCTCCGAGATTTTCATCCAGGCCAGATAATAATCCATCGCGGCAGGCGTATTTGTCAGGACGACACGGTCGCCGGAAACCGCTGTGCCTGTCAGGCTTCCGGTTTCTCCAAGACTCACCTTGCCGTTCGGATCGGAGCGGATGGTGATCGTATAGGATACGCCGGTCAGAGTCACGGCAATGCTCACATTGCCCGCCGGCATTTTGTAGGTATAGTCATGCGTCTTGCCTTCATTGCTGACCGTGGTGGCGGAAGGCGTCATCGACGTATTGTCCGACCCATAGGAGGCTGTAACGTCGACCAGGGTGTCAGCCTTGGAAGTAGTAACCCGGAGAATGAAATTCTTTCCGGAACGGAGATCCGTGATTTCTTTCTGCGTTGATGCATCCAGAATCAGGACCTTCTCCACGTCGGTTTCCCCGGTTTTGTTGGCCCTTTCCTGTTCCTTGGCAGAGCTGTGGGTCAGCTTCGCGGTAATCGCGTAATTGGGAGAAATGGAAGCGCTGATCTGCGCGTATGGATTCCGGCAGGCATCGGCTCTCTCCGATTTGCTCTTATCCTGGCCGTACTCAACAGCGGACGATGCGGAGCTTCCGGCCTTCACGATCGCCGCGTCCGTCAGCACGATGTTTCCCGAGGTCTGCGTGCGGGAGGAGCCGCTCCGTCCTCCGTGTCCGATGGCCTCCCCTCCGCTGCTCTTGCCGACCTGAGCAGTCACAACCGTGGCACTGTTCTCGGACTGTGTACCGGAGACGCTCAGGGTTCCCCCGCTTCCGTTGGCGCCGCCGCCAACGCCAGCGCCGCCATAGGATCCGCCATTCGCGGTTACCTTGCTTCCCGCGCTGACGGAAACCTGTCCGCCGTTGCCGCCGAATCCGCCGCCGATGCCCGCGGCATACATGCCGCCGTTCGCGGTCACAGTGCCCCCGGTGATATTCACCCGGCCGCCGTTGCCGCCTCTCGCGGTATCCGTCTCAGTGCTGTCATTGGCGTGTTCGCCGCCGCCAATGCCCGCGCCGTAGGTACCTCCCGTAGCGATGACCGTCCCACCGCTGATGGAGATACTGTCTCCCTGGCCGGCGTTAAATCCGCCGCCCAGGCCGGCACCGCTGTCTCCGCCTGCAGCATTCAGGGATCCGCCGGTAATGGTGATGCTGCCCCCGGCGCCTTCCTCTCCGCCGCCGATGCCCGCGGCGCCGTCTCCGCCCTTGACGGTGACCGTTCCGCTGTGAAGGGTAAAATTGCCGGCGTCTACAGCGGAAATAGAAATCCCGCCGATGCCGGCATTTCCAGATGAGGGAGATTGTATAATCAGATTTCCACCGGTCGGAGAACCTGTTCCGTAAACCGTCAGTGAATTTCCTTTGGAAACAGTAATTCCCCGGGGAACCGTAAGCGTTCCCCCGAGAATCAGGTTTACATTTCCTGTTACTGTAAGTCTCTTGGAGAGTGTGATATCCCCTGAAATATAAAACGAGTCAGTTTCACCGGTACTATCCAATAGAAAGGCTATGCCTTTAAACTGTTCCTCAGTGGTCAGCTCATAGGCTTTAGCTGATCCCCCATAATAAGATACATCTATCACGCGGATCGGCTCCGCCACGCTTTTATATGTAACTCCGAAGACGGAAAAGCTGCCCGTTTCAAAGGAAATTTCCTGCGTCGTGGAATCTCTCGTGACCTCCGTCGAATGAAGCACTTCCGGTGTATTCGTTCCTTCTTCCTGGAAATGGATCACCTGTTCCACCATACCCTCTTCAACGGGAAAGTCGAGCAGAATGATAGAAACGGAAACGGAAGCTTCATCCTTCGGCTGATAATGCTCCTCCGGATTCTCCGGATTCACCAGAGAGATATCAAAGAAACGGACTTCCTCCAGAATCCCTTCTCCCGCGGTTTCTGCCGCTCTCCTATAATATTCCTCATACTCCGCGGATCCTTTTTCAATCGGCCTGACCAGCAGATTGGCGTTCTCCGGGATGCCGCTGTCACTGTTGATACGCACCGTAATCCGATAGGTGTTTCCGTCATCTGTCTTCAGTTCTTTTTCAAAAAACTCTTCTTCCGGCTCTTCGTCTGTTGGAATCAGCGTCTCATCTTCCTCGATTCCGATTTCCGCGAGCTCTTCCTCCGTAGATTCTCCTTCTGCTTCCCCGTTTTCGGCCAGTTCGGAAAGCTCATCCTCATCTTCACCGTCTTCAGTTAATTCGGGCTGCTCTTCCGCATCTTCTGCGTCTTCAGTCAATTCGGACTGTTCTTTCTCGCCTTCCTCATCTGCGTCGGATTCGGAAAGCACATCTTCGCCTTCCTCATTTGCGTCAGAGTCAGAAAGAACTTCTTCCTCGCCTTCCCCATCTGCGTCAGATTCGGAAAGAACTTCTTCCTCGCCTTCCCCGTCTGCATCGGATTCTGAAAGGCCTTCCTCGCCTTCCCCATCTGCGTCGGATTCGGAAAGAGCTTCTTCCTCGCCTTCCCCATCTGCATCGGATTCTGAAAGGCCTTCCTCGCCTTCCTCATCCGCCTCGGATTCTGAAAGGCTGTCTTCCCCGCCTTCCCCATCTGCGTCAGATTCGGAAAGAACTTCTTCCTCGCCTTCCCCATCTACGTCAGATTCGGAAAGAACTTCTTCCTCGCCTTCCTCATCCGCCTCGGATTCTGAAAGGCTGTCTTCCCCGCCTTCCCCATTTTCATCAGATCCGGAAAGGGCATCCTCATCATCTTCGTCTTTATTAAGATCTTCATCTTCTGTAATCTCGTTGTGATCCTGGTTTTCATCTGCCTCTTCAACAATAATGTCAGGCTGCTTCTTTTCCTCTTCCTTCTCCTTGTACTTATCTACAGCCAGATGGAAGCTGCCTTCCCCCGTTTCGCCCTGGGAAGCGGTGATGGTCATCAGATAGTTCCCTGGGCCGGAGAAATATTCATCTATATGCAATTCGTAACTGCCGGTTTCATTATTCTTATCCTTTGCGTTCTTACGAATTAATTTCCGCTGTGAATCATCCTCGTCCCGAATCTCCACCGAGAAGGCATACTCCGCGTCCACAGCGACAGTAAGCTTCGCGCTGTATTCCGCCTTCAGGCGGATCAGATATTCCCTGGTTTTGTCCTGAACTGTAATCTTGCTGTTATATCCGACATTGATCTCTTTATCGACCTGAACGTCTGCGCTTTCCTCTTCCGCCTTCTTCCGGGCGGCTTCTTCTTCCTCCGCCTTCTTCCGGGCGGCTTCTTCTTCCTCCGCCTTCTTCCGGGCGGCTTCTTCCTCTTCCGCCTTCTTCCGGGCGGCTTCTTCCTCTTCCGCCTTCTTCCGGGCGGCTTCTTCCTCTTCCGCCTTCTTCCGGGCGGCTTCT
>CACYWL010000006.1 GCA_902778055.1 uncultured Eubacteriales bacterium
AAGGTTCGGTCTGCTCCCCGCCGGTTCCTTTCGGACCCCCTCGCGAGCGAGCTTGTATAGGATAACAAAACTCTTCGCTTCTGTCAAGCACTTTTTTTGGAAATTTTATTGTCTCTTTTTTGCCCTTTCTTTTCCATTTATTACAAATTCGTTTTTTCCTTTCGAAAGGGACGCTCCCGCACGCGGACCTTCCTTCCGGCGCCGCGAATCTCCCGGAACCGTCTTTCTCTCCCGCCCGGACCGCGGTTCTCCTTTTCCTGCCGTCCCCTGTTCACAGAAGCAGCATCAGCCCCTGGGCCGCCGCGACCGCCAGGCACGCGGCGATCGCCACCGTCAGCAGGCCCTTTCCCCGCCAGGCCAGGATTACGGCCACGGCCACCCCCGCCGCGGCGGTCCGCAGGTCTCCCGTCGAATAAAGAACCTCCGGGAAAGTCATGGCGCCCAGCACCGCGTAGGGAATATAAGTCAGAAAGGACCGGATAAACCGGCTGCGGATCGGCTTGCGGAAGGCGGTCAGCGGCAGCATCCGGATCAGATAGGTTACCGCGGCCATCACGGCCACATACGGAAAAAATGCGCCCCAGCTCACGGCTTCTCCTCCTCTCCCTCCGGATACAGGATCGCTCCCGCGGCGGCCGCGGCCACCGCGCAGATGATGATCACAAATCCGCCCGAGATCCGGTTCAGCCCGGGGAGATATCGGAAGCAGAGGCTCAGGGCCACGGCCAGGAGCACCACCAGGCGCACGGGCTTCAGCTTTCTCGCCGGGGGCAGAATGATCGCGAGGAACATGCCGTAGATCGCGATGCCCAGGGCACTGCGCACAAAGGCGGGAAGCAGCGTGCCGGCCACTCCGCCCAGCAGCGTGCCGGCGGTCCATCCCAGGAAGGGCGTCAGCATCAGCCCGTACAGGTAGTTTTTTCCCACCTTCCCGCGCTGGGCCGAGGCGACGGCAAAGATTTCATCCGTATTGGCAAAGGAAAAAATCAGCCGCTGCAGCGTCCCCATGCTGTCATCCAGCTTCCGCCCCAGGGAAAGGCTCATCAGCCCGTAGCGGAGATTGATGGTCAGCTGCGTCAGGGCCATCTCCGCCAGGCCGGCGCCGCCCACCATCAGCGGAAGCCCCGCCATCTGGCCCGCGCTGGTCAGGTTCGTCGCGGAAATCAGCACCGCCTGCAGCCAGGTGAGCCCATCGCCCACCGCCTTCATGCCGAACGCAAAGGAAACGCTCAGGTATCCCAGCGCAATCGGGATTCCGTGACGGATTCCCTTTCTGAACTCCGGGTTGATCTTCATGCTCTGTCTCCATACAGCTTGAGCCGCGCCGGCCTCTTCGGCCGGCGCGGCTTTCTGTTTTTTACGAATTCCCGCGGGATCTGCCGTCCTCCGGCAGCATCGGCGCGTCCTGACGGCAAAGCCGGACCATCCCCCGGGAGAAGCCCGTCGGAACGGCAGGCTTTCCGGAAGGGATTATCTCCGAAAAAACCGCCGCTGTCCAGATCAACCGGAAAAGAATGCCATGGAAAAACAATTCTCCGCCTTTCTCAGATTTCCCCTTCCCTTCAGTTCTGACGCTCCAGCAGCGTCAGCAGATACACAAACTCTTCCTTATATACATCCCCGGATACGTCGCCGCAGCCCCTGGCCAGCTCCAGCGCCCCGCTCCAGGAAGCCTCTCCCCGGAATTCGCTGTTTCTCAGCAGCATCGCGCATTCCGCCACGGCGGCGGCCCACTTCAGGTTGTCGCTCAGCTGTTCCGCCGCCGGTTCCGCGAAGGGATATTCCTTCAGCGTGCTTTCCGTCTGTCCCGGCGCCTTCCAGCGGACGGCCAGCGTGCACCACTCGCCCGTTTCCGCCGGAGCGGGGGCCGAATCCGCCTGCGCGTACCGGCTGGTCGGAATGCCGGTCTCAAAATCGCTGCCCGCGGGCACAATTTCATACAGCGCGGTCACCCGATGGCCGGATCCGATTTCCCCGCCGTCCTTCGTATCGTCCGCGAAATCCTGAGCCTCCATCACCCGGTCCTCATATCCGATCAGCCGGTAGGCCGAAATTCTCTCCGGGTTGAAATCCAGCTGCAGCTTCACATCCTTCGCCACTTCCACCATCGTCCCGCCGGCCTCCGTCACCAGGGCGCGCCGGGCCTCGAAAATGGTATCCAGATAGTAATAGTTTCCGTCGCCGTAATCCGCCAGGGCTTCCAGCTTGTTGTCCTTGTAGTTTCCGTAGCCGACGCCCAGCATGGTCAGCCGGGTGCCGCCCTCCTTCTTTTCCATCACCAGGCGCGCCAGGTCTCCCTCGCTGGTCATGCCGACGTTAAAATCCCCGTCCGTCGCCATCAGGATACGGTTCGCGCTGGTTTCCGTCGCGTATTTTTCCGCCAGCCTGTACGCCGTCTGAATCCCGGCGGCGCTGTTGGTGGAGCCCCCCGCCTCCAGATTCGAGATGGCATCCATGATCCGGGTTTTGTCCGCGGCCGGAACGCCCTCCAGAACGACCTCATCCCGGGAAGCGTAGGTGACGATGCTCACCGTGTCCGTCGGCTGCAGCTCCTCCAGCAGCTGCAGGAACGCCCTTTTCACCAGATCCAGCCGGTCCTCGCCGAACATGGATCCGGAGACGTCGATCAGGAACACCAGGTTCTGCGCCGGCCGGTTTTCCGCGGTAATCACCCTCGCCTGCAGGCCGACCAGCAGCAGCATCGTCCCGGAATTCCAGGGGCATGGCGCCAGCTCCATGGTCACCCCGAAGGGCTCGTTCCCCTTCGGCTGGGCGTAGCTGTAATGGAAGTAATTCAGCATTTCCTCCACGCGCACCGCGTCCTCCGGGATTCTTTCCCCCTGAAGGATCATCCGCCTCAGCTGCGCATAGGAGGCTGTATCCACATCCGCGGCGAAGGTGGACAGCGGCGCGTTCTGAACCGACTGGAACGTGTTTTCCCGGAAGAAGGCGTACTCATCCGTATGCCAGTACTCCGTCTCCGTCCAGCCCATTCCGGCCGACTTCATGTTCATCACCGGCATGCCGGTGGCCGTGGGCATGGAAGCGGCGGCATCCCAGGCTCCCGTTTCCCAGGCCTCCTCCGTCAGAAAGTAATCCTCCGTTTCATCAACCACCCGGGGCGCCGCCTCCTCCGAGAACAGCACCTCCATGGTCTTTTCGTCCGCCATGCCGGAGGCCAGCAGGCCGTTCCAGCTCTGGAATTCGGTCAGCGCCCGCTCGGTCGCCTCATCAAAGCTGCCGGTCGCCTCCCCCTCCAGATAGCCCAGCTCCTTCAGCCGGAGCTGAATTTCCGTCACTTTTTCTCCGGTATCTCCCTTTTTCCAGATCTGCACGGTTTCCGCCAGGGCCGGCAGTCCGGCCAGCAGAACCATCACCAGCGCAATCATCAAGGCCGTCAGGCGATTCTTTTTCATGATGCTCTCCTCTCCCCGAAGCCTTGCCGGCCTCGCTTTCATCCTGTCTGACGGCCGTCCGGGGAAAAAGTTCCGCCCCGAACCCATGCTTTCCAAAAAAGAGATCCGCCCGCGCCTCCTTCAAAGGCGCGGGCGGAATCCCGGTCCCGCTGAATCCGGTTTTTACCGGATCACAAAGCTGCCGTCCTCATCCACATCCACCTTCAGGATGGATCCGGGGGCCACATTTCCGGCGATGATCCGCCGGGCGATCAGCGTCTCCACCTGGCTCTGCAGATACCTCTTCAGCGGCCGGGCTCCGTAGACCGGATCAAAGCCCCGGTCAATCACCGCCTCCATGGCTTCGTTCGTCAGCATGACATGGAGCTGCTTCTCCTCCATCCTTGCGTTCAGGTTCTTCACCATCAGCTCCACAATGGAAGCAATCTCATCCCTGCTCAGCGGCTTGTAGCAGACAATCTCGTCAATCCGGTTCAGGAATTCCGGCCGGAAATGGGTCTTCAGCAAACGGTCCACCTGGCTGCGGGCTTCCTCGGAGATCTCCCCGTCACGGATTCCCTCCAGGATGAACTCGCTGCCCAGATTGCTGGTCATGATCAGAATGGTATTCTTGAAATCCACCGTCCGGCCCTGGCTGTCGGTGATCCGGCCGTCATCCAGCACCTGCAGCAGCACGTTGAACACATCCGGATGCGCCTTTTCCACCTCGTCAAACAGCACCACGCAGTAGGGGTGCCGCCTTACGGCTTCCGTCAGCTGGCCGCCCTCGTCGTATCCGACATATCCGGGCGGCGCCCCGATCAGCCGGGAGACGCTGAACTTCTCCATGTATTCGGACATATCGATCCGAACCATGTTCTTCTCGTCATCGAAGAGCGCCTGGGCCAGGGCCTTGGCCAGCTCGGTTTTGCCGACGCCCGTCGGGCCCAGGAAGAGGAAGGACCCCAGCGGCCGGTTCGGATCCTGAATGCCCGCGCGGCTGCGCAGAATGGCCTCCGATACCTTCTTCACCGCCTCGTCCTGGCCGATCACCCGCTCATGCAGCGTGTCCTCCAGGCGGAGCAGCTTTTCCCGTTCGCCCTCCATCAGCCGGGAAACCGGAATGCCGGTCCAGCGGCCGATGATCCGGGCGATTTCCTCCTCAGTGACCCGGTCCCGCAGCAGGCTGTTCTCTCCCTTGCTCTCCTCGGCAATCTTCTCTTCCTTTTCCAGCTCCTGTTTCAGCTTCGGCAGCTCCCCGTACTTCAGCTCCGCGGCCCGGTTCAGGTCATAATTCCGTTCCGCCTGCTCAATCTGCGCGTTCACCTGCTCGATCTGCTCCCGCAGGCTGGTCACCTTGGAAATGGCTTCCTTTTCCGCTTCCCAGCGGGCTTTCATCTTGTTGAAGACGTCCCGCTGCTCCGCCAGCTCCTTCCGGACTTCCTCCAGATGCGCCTGGGACAGCTGATCGTCGTCCTTTTTCAGCGCGGCTTCCTCGATTTCCAGCTGCATGATTTTCCGCCGGATGTCGTCCAGCTCCGCGGGAAGAGAATCGATTTCCGTCCGGATCATCGCGCAGGCCTCATCCACCAGATCGATGGCCTTGTCCGGCAGGAACCGGTCCGTAATGTACCGGTTGGACAGCGTCGCCGCGGCAATCAGGGCCGAGTCCTGAATCTTCACCCCGTGGAAAACCTCGTATCTTTCCTTCAGGCCGCGCAGGATCGCGATCGTGTCCTCGACCGTCGGCTCCTCGACCATCACCGGCTGGAAACGCCGCTCCAGCGCCGCGTCCTTTTCGATATACTGCCGGTACTCATTCAGCGTCGTCGCGCCGATGCAGTGCAGCTCCCCGCGCGCCAGCATGGGCTTCAGCAGGTTTCCGGCATCCATGGCGCCGTCCGCCTTGCCCGCGCCGACAATGGTATGCAGCTCGTCGATGAAGAGGAGGATCTTGCCTTCGCTCTTTTTGATCTCCGCCAGCACGGCCTTCAGCCGCTCCTCAAATTCTCCCCGGAATTTCGCGCCGGCAATCAGGCTGCCCATATCCAGGGAGAAGATGGTCTTGTCCTTCAGGCTGTCCGGCACATCCCCCCGGACGATCCGCTGCGCCAGGCCCTCCGCGATCGCGGTCTTTCCGACGCCGGGCTCGCCGATCAGCACCGGGTTGTTCTTGGTCTTCCGGCTCAGAATCCGGATCACGTTCCGGATTTCGCTGTCCCGGCCGATGACCGGATCCAGCTTCTGCTTTCTGGCCATTTCCACCAGATCGGAGCCGTACTTCTTCAGCGCGTCATAGGTCTCCTCCGGATTGTCTGAGGTGACCCTCGTCGCTCCGCGCACCTCGCTCAGCGCCTTCAGGAAGTCCGCCTCCCTGTAGTTCAGGGATTTCAGCAGCTTCTGCACCGCGGCGTTCGGCTTCGCGCAGATTCCCATCCACACATGCTCCACAGACAGGTACTCGTCCTTCATCTGCTTCGCCTGCTTCTCCGCCTCCAGCAGCGCCTTTTCCAGCTCGGGCGCGATGTACACCTTTCCGGGCTCCCGCCCGCTGCCGGAGACCCGCGGAATCCGTCCGATTGCCTCCTGCAGCTCCCGGCGCAGCGCCTGCGGGCTGATGCCGCATTTCGTCAGCAGCTGGGGAATCAGCTCCTGATCCTCCTCCGTCAGGGCAAGCAGCAGATGCTCCTGATCCACCTGCATATGCTGATATTCAACGGCAATGGACTGGGCCCGCTGCAGCGCGGCCACCGTCTTCTGCGTAAATTGATTCATATCCATCAGGATCACCTCCGTGAAGGCCTATTTGACTTTCTTTGACCTTCAAGAGTATTATATCGGCTTTTTTCCGGTTGTCAACCCTTCGCCGCTATTTTTCTTTCTTTTTTTACAGCCGCATTTTTCCTCCGGCTCTTCGTCGGCGAGGCCCTCCGCCGCGGCCCGGCCTGCCCGCTCCGCAGGAAAACGCCCGCGGGTTTTCCCGCGGGCGTTCAGTCCTCCGGCGGCTTATTCCGAAAGAATAATGCTGGTCAGCATACCCTCCCGGTCCGCGTGCAGCTGCAGGCGGTGTTCTCCGGCTTCATAATAGTCCCGGCTCCCGGGCACGGTCCGATAGGCCTCCGCCTGCTCCTCGTCAAATTCAATCGTATGATCCGGCTCTCCGAGAAATCTCCGCCAGACCTCCTGCTTCGTCCCGCCGATGCTCAGGCCATAGAGGCTCCCGCTGTCCGCCCGGATCCCGTCCACCACGCTGTTTTCCCAGCCCTCGCTGAGAAAATCCGTCATCAGGAACACCTGCTGGAAGGGGGCTCCCTCCAGGCTGAAAAACCGTCCCAGCGCGTAGACATCCGGATCGGTCAGCAGATGCCATTCCTCCGTCAGCGCCTGCAGGGGATCCCCCAGCTTTGCCGGAATGCCCGGAAAACAGCCTTCCGCGGCCGCCTCCCGGATCGCCTGCAGCTGGTCCTCAGAGATCTCTTCCGTTTCCTCCGTCCAGGCTTCCCGGAGGGAAAGGCCCAGGGCCTCCGGGATGCCGTCCCCGTTCCGGTTCAGGCTGTCCTGTACCGCGTTCCAGGGAATCAGCACATCCCCCGCCCGGTCGCTCAGCGTGCTCAGCTGATCGATCTCATACAGGAGGATGAGGCCCCTTTCCGTGAGCCGGAAGCGCTCCGGCAGCGGAACGAGGCTGCTGTTCAGCAGATGCGCGCTCAGCTCCGGCGCCAGGTTTTCCTCCAGATACTGTTCGATTCTCCCGCGCGCTTCCTCCGGGTCGGTCCAGATTTCCTCCGGCGCAATTTCATGCCCGTCCCGCAGGTCCAGATTCCCCGAAAGCCTCCGGTGGGTCTCCCGGGGCGTTTTCAGCGCCCCCTCCGCGGAAATCTCAAAGGAAAAGACCGGGCCCATCACGCACCCGCGCCAGCTTACCTCCAGCCTTCCGCCGCTGATCAGCTGGCTCATCCGGCTCACGTACTCCCGGATCTCCCCGTCCTCCAGCATCCGCTCATTGATTTTCTCCGTCAGCTCCGCCGGCAGAATTCCCTCCCGCAGCGCGGGATAGCGGACGCTGTTTTCCCCCAGCTCCAGCCCTCTCGTCTCAAACCACTCCAGGGAGGGGATTTCCCCCTCCTCCGCGGACGCCGTCCGCAGGATCACCTGCGTGAGCCCCAGCTCCTGCGCAGCCGCGCAGAGTCCCGTCTTTCTTTCCTCGACGGTCCGGGGAGCCGCCGCTTCCCCTCCGCCTTTTTCCGCCCCCGCGGGGACGCCCCCCGCGCAGATCAGCAGGGCCGCCGCCGCCGCGCAGAGCCGCCGGCTTCCTTTCATGGCGCTTCCTCCTTTCCGGATCTTCCTCCCGGGACCCCGTCCCTTCCCCTCTTTTTCCGGATCATCCGGCCGTCACAAACAGCTGGATCGACCGGGACAGATCGGACAGGGCTCCCTCCAGTGTCTTCGGCACCGTCAGCACATACAGCCCTTCCCCCTCCGCCTGCACATGGACCCGGACCGTATTCCTGTTTTCCATGCGCACGGAAGGCATTCCGAAAAGCGTCGGGCCCGCCGAGCCGCTGAAGGAATAATCCCCCCGGCCCATGATTTCCAGCGCCTCCGCGGGATAGATACTCTGCAGGATCAGAGGCTCCCCCTCCCGCGTCTGCCAGTACAGCGTCACCTGCCGGCAGAACTGCCCCTGCCAGGCCAGATCCGCCGACGTACCGGAGACAAAGGTCATCCCGCTGCCGCTCATGAAGCTCATGACCGGCCCGGGAAAGGACCGGATCAGTTCCTGAATTTCATTCTCGGAGGAAACGGTCTGCGCAGGGGAAGCCGACAGCAGAGGCGGCCGTTCCTCCCCGCTCTTTTCCGGATTTTCCGGCTGCGGCTGAGCAATCACCAGCGTCAGATACAGCCCGGCCAGTACGATAAACGTAAGCAGAGCCCACCCGGCTTTTCCCAGCAGCCTGCCCAAACTTCCCTTTCTCATCGTCTCCTGTCCGCTCCCGCTCCGACCCGATTCTTTCCATTAAAACAGCACGCTCAGCGCCTGCATGACCGTATCCACCCCCAGGATCCGGACCCCCTCCGGCACCTTCTGCAGCCTTCGGGCATTTTCCCGGGGCACCACCAGGGTCGTAAATCCCAGCCGGGCGCATTCCGCCACTCTCCGTTCGCACTGGGGAACCGTCCGGATCTCTCCCGCCAGTCCGACCTCCCCCATGACCGCGGTCTCGGCGCCCACGGCCTGATCCTTCAGGCTGGAGGCCACCGCGACGCACAGCGCCAGATCCGCCGCCGGTTCGCTCAGCTCCAGCCCTCCGGCGACATTGATGTAGACATCCTGATTGTAGCTGCGCTGTCCCGCCCTTTTTTCCAGCACGGCCAGCAGCATGGCAATTCTTCCCGGATCCGCGCCGTTCACCGTTCTTCTGGGGGAGTTCAGGTAGCTCTGGCTGGCCAGCGCCTGCACGTCGCAAAGCAGCGGCCTGCTGCCCTCCATCCCGCAGAAAACCGTGCTGCCGCTCGCCCCCTTGGCCCTGTGGCTCAGCAGCTCCTCGCTGGGATTGGGCACGACCTGCATGCCCTTTCCCGTCATCCGGAAAACGCCCAGCTCGTTGACCGATCCGAAGCGGTTTTTCACGGCGCGCAGCAGCCGGTAGTCCTGCTGCCGATCCCCCTCGAAGTACAGGACGACGTCGACCATATGCTCCAGCATTCGGGGGCCGGCAATGGCGCCGTCCTTGGTCACATGGCCCACCACGAACATCGCGGTTCCCGTTTCCTTGCAGATCCGCATCAGCAGGCTGGTGCTTTCCCGGATCTGGGAGACGGATCCCGGCGCGGAGGCCATTTCCGGCCGGTACATGGTCTGGATCGAATCGACCACGGCCACATCGGGCTGAATCTCCCGCAGCCTGGTTTCCACCGCGTCCAGGGCGTTTTCCGCCAGCACATACAGCCCCGGCGTCTCAATCTCCAGCCTTCTGGCCCGAAGCTTGATCTGCCGCGCGCTTTCCTCGCCGGAGATGTACAGAATTCTCTTTCCTGCCTCCGCCAGGTTCGCGCAGACCTGCAGCAGGAGGGTGCTTTTCCCGATTCCGGGATCCCCGCCGATCAGCATCAGTCCGCCCTCGACGATTCCGCCCCCCAGCACCCGGTCCAGCTCGCTGATGCCGGTCGGCGTCCGCAGCGCCGTATCCTCCGGAATATCCTTCAGCAGCAGGGGCACCGCCCCCGTGCCCGGGCGCTGGTTGGAAGCAAGCTTTGCCGGAGCCTTCTCCTGGACGGCCGAGATGCTTTCCTCCAGCGTGTTCCAGGCCCCGCAGCCCGGGCACCGCCCCACCCATCTGGGGGTTTCATATCCGCAGGCTGTACAGGCGTAAACCGATTTCACCTTTGCCATTCGCTTCTCTCCCGTCCCGCTTTTCTGTTCCGGCCGGCCATCGGCCCGGTCCCGCTCCGGCGGCCCTTCTCCCGTTCCGCCCGGCCGAACCGGCTGCCCGTCCTTCCCGCCTCCCGGAAAAAACCGCCGCGCGCTTTCCTCCCCGCGGGCTTTTCTGCCCGTATTGTATCAGCAGTCCGGCACAAAAGCAATTGCACCGGCGACCGGCGATGCCTTGCAGGAAATCCGGCTCTCCCTGAAGAATTATTCAGGAAGGACGCCGTGTCCGGCGTCCCATTACAGGGCCCGGTCCGGCCTGAAGAGAGGATGAAGAGCATGAGCGAACTGACCCAGAGCGAACTGGATGAAATTGAGGAGTTTCAGAAATTCAAATTCGATACCCAGCTTCTGATCGAGGGAGAGGATCTGGACGATTTTGAGATCCGGGATTATATCTCCGAGCATTTTGAGGGCAACGAGCTGCTGGTCGTCGGGGATGAGGAGCTGATCAAAATTCATTTTCACACCAACGAGCCCTGGCTGGTTCTGGCCTACTGTGCCACCAAGGGGGATATCTACGACGTCGTGGTGGAAAACATGTTCCGTCAGGCGCAGGGGCTTCAGGGCTGATCCGCCGAAGCCTTTTTCCGGATAAAAGAATTCGCGGACGCAGCGGAGAATGAAAAATCACGGAAAAAAGGACGCCCCGGGGCCGGGGCGCCTTTTGTCGTACGGTTCTTTTCCGCCTTCCGCCAAAGGCCCGCCGGGAACGGCATGTTTCCCGGAGGGCCTTTTTTTATTTTGCTTCGTACCAGTTTTTGCCCTGATGAACCTCCGCGACCAGGGGCACCTTCAGGGAGATGACCTCCTCCATGGCCGTCCGCAGAAGCCGGGCGGCCTGCTCCGCCTCCTCCGGCGGGCATTCCAGCAGCAGCTCATCGTGCACCTGCAGGATCAGCCGGCTCCGGAGACGCTCCTTCCGAAGCGCCTCGTCCACCCGCACCATGGCCAGCTTCATGATGTCCGCCGCCGTTCCCTGGATGGGGGTATTCATGGCCGCCCGTTTGCCGAATTCCCGGACGGCGGCCCTGGCGCTCTGCAGCTCGGGCAGGTATCTGCGGCGGCCCATCAGCGTCTCCGCGTATCCCTTCCGCATCCCCTCGGAAACCGCCTCGTCCATAAACCGCTTGACCCCCGGATACTTTTCAAAATACTTTTCGATGAAGGCGGCAGCTTCCTTCCGGCTGACCCCCGTATTCCGGCTCAGCCCGAATCCGCTGATCCCGTAGATCAGGCCGAAATTGACGGCCTTGGCGCGGCTCCGGAGCTCCGGCGTCACCCATTCCGGCGGCACCTCAAAGATTTCGCTGGCCGTGCGGGCGTGAATATCCTCCCCGTTCACAAAGGCCTGCACCAGGGCCGGATCCCCCGAAAAATGGGCCATCAGGCGAAGCTCGATCTGGCTGTAGTCCGCGTCCAGCAGCACCCAGCCCTCTCGGGGGACAAAAACCTTCCGGAGCTCCCGTCCCTCCTCCGTCCGGACCGGAATATTCTGCAGGTTCGGCTCCGAGGAGGACAGGCGGCCCGTCGCCGTGGCCACCTGGTCAAAGGTGGAATGGATCCGCCCGTTTCCGTCAATCAGGGGCAGCATGCCCTCCACATAGGTTCCGTTCAGCTTCATCAGCTTCCGGTATCGGAGCAGCGGCTCAATGATCTCCGGCGCGTCCCACCGCAGGCCCTCCAGCACCTCCACGGCCGTGGAATAGCCCTTGCTGGTCTTCTTCCCGTGGGGCAGGTTCAGCCTGTCAAAGAGCACCTCTCCCAGCTGCTGGGTGCTGTTCAGGTTGAATTCCCCCTGGCCGCAGGCTTCGATGACTTCCTTTCTCCGCCGGGCGATTTCCTCCGTATATTCTTTTCCAAGCTCCCGGAGATAATCCGCGTCCACCGCGAAGCCCTCCCGCTCCATCCGGAACAGGGTGTGGCTCAGAGGCATTTCCACCCGCTGCATCAGCCCGTCCATGCCCTCCGCGGTGATTTTATCCCGCTGCCAGACCCAGAGGGAGCATACGGCACACGCGTCCTCCTCCCAGTCCCGGCCGAGGGCTCCGAGCCGGTAGCTTTTTTCCTGCGGATTCAGCAGATAGGCGCCCAGCATCGTATCCCATACAAACCGGTCCGGCACCGGCAGCCCCGATTTGTCCAGCAGATGAAGCAGCTCTTTTCCGCCGTGCACCACCGCTCTTCCCTGGGCAAGAACCGGGGAAAACAGCTTCAGCACCTCCAGGGGATCCAGCCCCGGCGTCAG
Organism: uncultured Eubacteriales bacterium; assembly: GCA_902778055.1. Classification (GTDB taxonomy): domain Bacteria; phylum Bacillota; class Clostridia; order Christensenellales; family Aristaeellaceae; genus Aristaeella. Next base: position 12,074 of record CACYWL010000006.1, read on the forward strand.
CAGATCTCCGCCCAGCGCGATTTTCAGCCGGTCCCCCTGCTCCGTCGCCGCCGTCGCCTGCCGTTCTCCCACATGCAGGCAGACCGGCCCCGGATGCTTTTCCAGCCAGGCCGTCAATTCCTCCGGAACGGAGGCCTCCGCCCAGTCCCCGAAGGAAAGCATTTCCGGCCCCTCCGCCGTGCCGTCCGTTTTTTCGGGGGCGGCCGTCTCCCCGCTTTTCTCCTCGCTGATTCTGCGGATGATGGCGTTCAGCTTCAGCTTCTGCAGCGCCGGAATACCCTTTTTCAGATCCGGCAGAACGCAGGCCTCCCGGCTGAAGCTCACCGGCGCGTCCCGCCGGATGGTGGCCAGCTCCTTGCAGAATCGGGCCTGATCCGCCCAGGCGGCCAGCTTTTCTCCCAGCTTGCCCCGAACCTCGCCGGCATGGGCCAGCGTTTCCTCCAGGGTGCCGTACTGCTGCAGCAGCTTCACCGCGGTTTTGTCCCCGACCCCCGGCACCCCGGGAATATTGTCGCTCCCGTCCCCGGCCAGGCCCTTCCAGTCCGTCACCTGCTGCGGGGTGAAGCCGTATTCCTCATACACCTTTTCCGGCGTGAAGCGGACGGTTTCGCTGATTCCCTTCCGGGTGAACATCAGCTCCACGCCGCCGCCCACCAGCTGCAGCGCGTCCCTGTCCCCCGTCAGCAGCAGCGGCGCGGTGCCTGCCTCCGCCCCCTGCCTGCTCAGCGTTCCCAGCAGATCATCCGCCTCCCATCCCGTGACGGAGAATCGGGAAATGCCCATCTCGTCCAGCAGGGTCCGGATCGTCCCCAGCTGCTGAATCAGCTCCGGCGGCGTTGCGTTCCGCCCGGCCTTGTATTCCGGGTAGATCGTATGCCGGAAGGTCGGCCCGTGCTCATCGAAGCATACCGCCAAATACTGCACGTTTTCCTCCCGGATGACCTTCAGCAGCATGCTCATGAAGCCGTAAACCGCGTTGGTATACACGCCGTCCGCGTCCATCAGCGGAAGCGCGTGAAAAGCCCGGTGCATCAGGCTGTTTCCGTCCACAATCAGAAAAGTATCCTTCATTCTCCCGTTCCTTTCCGGTTTGCTCCCGGCCTTCCTTTTTCTCCGGAACTGCTCCTTTTTCATTATATCATATTCTTCTTTCCCCGTGAAATCGCGCCCTGAGATTTTCTTTTCAAACGCCCCTGTTTCATGGTATACTTTCTTATTGTATGAAGGAGGTTGATCCATGTCCTATACTGTCGGTGCGGTTTCTCTCGGATGCAGCAAAAACCGGGTTGATACGGAAACGGCCCTCGGTCTTCTCCGTTCCCGGGGATACCGGATGGTTTCGGATCCGGCCCAGGCAGACATCCTGCTGGTGAATACCTGCGGTTTCATCGGTCCGGCCAAGGAGGAATCCATCAATACCATTCTGGAAATGGCCGAATACAAGAATACGGGAAAGTGCCGGCTGCTGGTGGTCACCGGCTGCCTGGCCCAGCGGTATGAAGAGGAGCTGATGAAGGAGCTTCCGGAAATCGATCTTCTGCTGGGCGTCAATCAGTACGCTTCCCTTCCGGACCGGATTGAGCAGGCTCTCTCCGGGACCCGGGTTCATGCCTGTCAGGATGATCTTTCCTATTTTGAGCAGGAACGTCTGCTGACCACTCCCTTTTATTCCGCCTATGTCCGAATCGGCGAGGGCTGCTCCAACCGCTGCACCTTCTGCGCCATTCCGCTGATTCGGGGACCCTACCGGAGCCGCGGAGAGGCGGAAATTCTGAAGGAGGTCCGGCTTTTGGCGGAGCGCGGCGTGCGGGAGCATATTCTGATTGCCCAGGATACCACCCGCTGGGGCACGGATCGGGGAGATCACAGCCAGCTTCCCGCCCTGATGAGAAAAATTGCTGCGGTTCCCGGGGTGGACTGGCTCCGCGTGCTCTACTGCTATCCGGATGAAACCAGTGAGGAGCTGCTGGATCTTCTCGCGGATACCCCGAACATCTGTCCCTATCTGGACATTCCGATCCAGCATATCAATTCCGTTATTCTGAAGCGGATGCACCGGCTCGGAACCCGGGAGGATGTCCTGCGCTGCGTCCGCGGCGCGAAGGAAAGGGGCCTGACCGTCCGGACCACGCTGATGACCGGCTTCCCGGGGGAAACCGAGGATCAGTTTCAGGAATTGCTGGATTTCGTTCAGGAAGCCCGGTTTGACCGGCTCGGCGCCTTCGCCTATTCCCCGGAGGAGGGAACGGCCGCGGCCCGCATGAAGGATCAGATTCCGGAGGAAGTGAAGCAGGAACGGCTGGACCGGCTGATGACGCTGCAGCAGTCCATTTCCATGGATCTGAACCGGAAGCGCGTCGGCACGGAGGAGAAGGTGCTGGTCACCGATGTCAGCCCCGACGGCCGGGCGCTCGGTCGCAGCAGCCGGGAGACTCCGGAAACCGACGGGGAAATTGTCTTTTCCTGGAAGAAAGCCATGCCCGAGATCGGTTCCTTCACCTCGGTCCGAATCACCGGGGCCCAATCCTATGACCTGACAGGAGAAATGATATGAACTGGCCAAACCGACTGAGCCTTCTCCGGATTGTCTGCGTGCCCATTCTGGTGATTCTCCTCTCCCTCTCCTCCTCCTGGAGCGTATGGGCCGCCGCCGCCGTCTTTGCCCTGGCTGCCGCCACGGATTTTCTGGACGGCCATCTGGCCCGGAAAAACAACTGGATTACCACCTTCGGAAAGTTTATCGATCCGGTGGCCGACAAGCTGCTGGTGCTTTCCGCGCTGGTGATGCTCACGTCCCTGAATCTGCTTCCCGCCTGGACGGTCATTCTGATTCTGGCCCGGGAGCTGTGCGTGGACGGGCTCCGTCTGGTTGCGATCTCGGAGGGACGGGTCATTGCCGCGGGACCGCTGGGAAAAATCAAAACCGCCAGTCAGATGCTGATGATCCTGATGCTTCTCCTGCTCCGCAGGCCGCTTTTCTCCTTTCCCGTCGGCCTGGCCGCCGGAATCTGGGTCTGCTTCATCACGCTCTGGAGCGGTATCGATTACTTCCGGCAGAACTTCAGCCTTTTCCGCTGATATCCACCGTTTTTTTTCCACAGGGCTGTGAATTCCCTGAAAAGAGTGGAAAAAATATGAAATTTCTGTTATGATCAGTCCAATTTCGTCATGATTTGGAATTTCTTTTTCCGAAGGAGAAGGAAATCTCCGATCCATCTCGAATTTTTTCAGAAGGCTGTTGAAAACGGAGAAGAAAATGCACAGCTTTTTCAATGCTTCTTTCCCTTTTGTTTTCTGTGTTCTGTGTTCTTTTCCACAGTTTTCACAGGCCCTATAACTACAACGGTAAATTATATTTCATATAATAATGGGTCTCAGAGATCATCCTGTCCCAGGAAAGGAAGAGCGGTTTCATGATCGTTAAAATGAATAATCAGGACCTGTTGGAGGGTCTGAACACTGTCACGAGAGCCCTTACGGCCCGTCCGGCCAAACAGATTCTGGATGGGGTGCTGATTGTCGCGGAGGATCAGCGGATTACGCTGACCTGCTCGGACGGCAATCTCTCCATTGAATATACCAACGCGGCGGAAATTCAGGAGGAAGGACAGGCGGTTCTGCCGGGCCGGCTCTTTACGGAGCTGATTCGGAAAATGCCCGGCGGAGAGGTGGAGATCCGGGTTCAGAATGACAGGTCCGCCTCCATCCGCTGCCAGAAATCCAGGAGCAATCTGGCGATCATGAGCGCGGCGGAATATCCGGAAATTGCCTCGATCCGGAATCTGAATCCCGTGAAGATTCCGCAGAAGAAGCTGAAGGATATGATCTCCCATGTCAGCTTCGCCATCGCCACCGACGAAAGCAGGCAGATTCTGACGGGATGTCTGCTCGAGGTCAGCCGGAGCGAAGCGAGGCTGGTGGCCCTTGACGGCTTCCGCCTGGCCATGCAGAAGCTGTTCCAGCCCTTCGATCTGCCGGAGGGGCAGGAATTCCTGAAGGCGATCATTCCCGGCAAGGTGATCAACGAGCTGAGCCGGATTCTGCCCGATGACGATGCCTTCTGCACGCTGTACTTCGATCAGGGGAGAATGCAGTGCACCTTCGGCAATATCCGTCTGAGCGCCGTGCTGCTGGCCGGGGAATACATTGATTACCGGAGAATCATCCCGACGGAGTTCAAGACCCGGGCCAGGGCGGACCGCCTTGTTGTCAGCGACGCGATTGACCGGGCCAGCCTGATGGCCCGCGAAGGAAAGAACAATCTGATCAAAATGAGCTTCCGGGAGAATGTGCTCCGGATTTCCTCCAACGCGGAGCTGGGAGACGTGGAGGAGGAGATGGAGGCCGAGCTGATGGGCGAAAACATCGATATCGCCTTCAATTCAAGGTATATCGTGGATGTGATCCGCAATGTCAGCGATGAGATGCTCTATCTGAACTTCAATTCCAGCGTCAGCCCCTGTGTCGTGACGCCGCCCTCCGGAGAGGAATATGTTTATCTGATTCTTCCCGTCCGGGTTTTCCAGTAAGCCGGAGTTTTTCAATTTGGCAGCGCGACGAGAATGAGCCGCGCTGCTTTTGTTCGAGAGGATATTCATGACCATTGAAAAAATGGAGCTGATCCATTTTCGGAATTACGAAAAGCTCGAGCTGCAGCCCCATCCGGAAATCAATCTTTTTTTCGGGGAGAACGGATCGGGAAAAACCAATCTCCTGGAGGCCATCCATTTCTGTTCTCTCGGAAAAAGCCACCGCCTTTCCCAGGATGCCAACGCGGTCCTGATCGGCGAAAAGGCGGCGGCGGTCCGGGTGGAGGTCCGCAGCCGGCTCAGCCGCAGCCGGATAGAAATCCGGCTCAGCCCCGGCGAGGAAAACATCAAATCGGTCTGGATTGACGGAAACAGGGCTTCCCGGCTGTCCGAAATGATGGGTCTCCTGAGATGCGTGATTTTCAGTCCGGAGGATTTAAACCTGATCCGGGAGGGTCCCGCGGTTCGGCGCAGATTCCTGGACATGATGATCAGCCAGATCAGCAGACCCTATTTTATTGCGCTTCAGCAGTACCGGACCGCCATGAATCACCGGTCCGCCATTCTCCGGACCGCGAGGCTTGAAAACCGGCCGGTCAGCGGCATGATTGAGGATTTCGAGCAGGCCATGTCCGTTTACGCGGAAACGATTTACCGGGAAAGATTCGGCCATGAGCGGTTCTTAAGCGAAATGGCCAACGAAATGTACCGGGAAATCAGCGGACGGGAGCAGGAAACCTTTCAGATTCAGTACCGTTCCTGTCTGAAGTCGGACAAAGACGGCTCCCCCTCCCTGAAGGAGGCCCTGCGGGACTGCCGGGAGGAGGACATGAAAAACGGAACCACCTCCGTGGGCCCTCACCGGGACGATCTGAGCCTGATGCTGAACTCCAGGAATATGAAAAATTACGCTTCCCAGGGACAGATGAGAACCGGAGCGCTCAGCCTGAAGCTGGCCCAGCTGAAGGTCATTCAGAAGGTGACCGGAGAAAACCCCGTTCTTCTGCTGGATGATGTCATGAGCGAGCTGGATCCGGAAAGAAGGTCCAACCTCCTTCATATTCTTCAGGATACACAGACCTTCATTACCTGCACGGACCGCAGCGATCTGAGCGATTATATCCATTACAGGACCTATCAGGTCCGCGAAGAAGGCGGCCGGGGCGCCGTTTCCGAGTTCCTTTCCGGACCGGAACCCGTGTCCCCCGTATTCACGGAACCCGTTTTCGAGTAAAAATGTTTCACGTGAAACAATCGACCGGAGGACAAAATTTAATGCCTGAATGGACCGAAGCCCAGCGGAATGTCATTGAATCCGATGCCGGAGAAATCATCTGCAGCGCCGCGGCCGGAAGCGGGAAAACCGCGGTGATGGTGGAGAGAATCGCCCGGCTGATCCGGGACGGCGCGAATCCGGAAAGCTTTCTGATCATGACCTTCACCAATGCGGCGGCCGCGGAAATGAAGGAGAAGATCCGGAACCGCCTGCAGCAGGACCGTCATCTGGATCGGATTCAGCATGCCCTCGATGTCATGGATTCCATTCAGATTTCCACGATTCACTCCTTCTGCCAGCAGCTTATCCGGGATCAGTTCCAGCTCGTCGATCTGGATCCGGATTTTCAGATCTGCGATGCCGGGCAGCGCCGGATTCTTTTTCATCAGGCGTTTTCCGAAGCCTGCGATCAGATGGAGCAGGAGGAAGACCCCCGTTTTTTCAGGATCAGGCAGCTTTTTGATCTGAACCGGGCCGAAAAGCTTCTCACGGAGCTGGAGCCCTTTATTCTTTCCCTTCCGGATCCCTTTGAATGGATGGATGATAAAATCAGCTCCATTCCCCTTTCCTTTCAGCCCGATCATCCCTGGATGGCCGGAATGAACGAGATGGCTCGGGATGAGATCAGAACCGCCGAACTGATTCTGCGTTCCATGGAGCGGATGTTCTCCGAGGACTGCGCTCTCGAAGCCTACCGGGAAACCTGGGAAAAGGACGCGGAATTGTTTCACGTGAAACAAACGGAGATTTCGGAAAACCGGCAGGGAGCGCCCGCCGTCTTTGCGCGGCTGAAGCCGGTCCGGAATCTGACCGTCCAGGAAATGGACTGGCGGGACCGGTACAAGGATCAGAGGGAGAAGCTGAAGGACTGTCTGCAAAAAACGGACCGGCTGAAAATGGACGGCGAAAGCGCGTGTTTTTCCGAGTGGAGGAATATGCAGGAAAGCCTGTACGCAGTGGAAGGCCTTCTGAAAAAAACGGAGGAAAGGCTGCTTGAACTGAAAAAAGCCCGGGGCTGGGCGGATTTCCATGATCTGGAGCATTACGCGGTGCAGATTCTGTCGAATCCGCTGGGACGGGAGGAGGCGCACCGTACCTGGCGGTATGTGTTCGTGGACGAGTGCCAGGATAATTCCTCCGTTCAGAACCGGATCATCGATCTGCTGCAGGATCCGGAAAACCACCTGTTCATGGTCGGAGATGTCAAGCAGAGCATTTACAGGTTCAGACTGGCGGAGCCGGGCATCTTCATGCGCCGGATTGAGGAGGCCTCGGAAAAGGGGCAGACGGAAAAATGCTGTATCCGCCTGCAGTCCAATTTCAGATCCAGGCCGGAAATTCTCTCGACGGCGAACCTTGTTTTCTCCGCCGTGATGAAAAAGGACGTCACGGAAATTGAGTACGGAGAAGAGGAAAAACTGATTCCGGGCCGGAAAACGGAGGGGTGCGATCCGGTTCTGATCATTCAGATTGACAAAAATGAGCTGGACCTGACGGATCTGGAGGCCACGGCGGAATTTCTTCGGCAGGAAATCGCAGCCCTGCTGAAAATGAAATATGAAGAAAAGGACAGGTTCTTTGAATATCGGGATATCGTGATTCTGATGCCGGCGGTCCGTCCGGAGGGGCAGAAGCTGGCCCGGCTGCTGGAGGAGGCAAAAATCCCCGTCTTTTATGACGGGGACAGCGATTATTATGAGCTGCAGGAGATCAGAATGATTCGGAATCTCCTGGAATGGATCGATTATCCGCTGCAGGATCTGCCGCTGATTTCGGTGCTGAAGGAGGCTCCCTTTGATTTCAGCGAGGAGGAGCTGAGCCTGATCCGCCTGGAGAGGCCGGAAAAGGAAGCCTCCTTTCATGAAGCCTTTGCCGCCGTGCTGGAAAAGGAAGGCCCCCTGGCCGAAAAATGCAGAAGGGTGATGCGGAAGCACAGGGAGTGGCAGGGCTGGACGAAGATCATGCGGGTCAGCGACGTTATCTGGAAGCTGTATCAGGATACCGGCTGCTATTACATCGCGGGCGCGGATCCCGCGGGAGAGGTCAGGCAGGCCAATCTGCGGATGCTGGCCCAGCAGGCCTCTCAGGCGGAAGCAAAGGGGATTTTCACCCTTCGGAAGTTCCTGGATTATATGAAGGATCAGCAGAATTACGGGGATCAGCAGAGCGCGACACTGCTGGGGGATCAGGATAACCTGGTCCGGATCATGACGGTCCATAAGAGCAAGGGACTGCAGTTTCCCGTGGTGTTCTGCGCGGGCATGGACAGGCATCCGGGAGGACACGGCGGCGCGATGACCGGAACCCACGGGGAGCTCGGGCTGTGCATGAACTATATGGACCCGGACCACAGAATTTCCAGACCGACGGCGGCGACGGAGCTTTTTGACTGGAAGAAGAAAAGGGAAGAAACCGCGGAGAAGGTCCGGCTGCTGTATGTCGCCATGACCAGGGCCCAGGAAAAGCTGTACATGATCACCTGCCAGGAAACGAATCCCCTCTGGTCCATGCCGGAGGGAGACGGGAGAATTCTCGCCGCGCAATCCTACACCGACTGGTGGATGCCGGTGCTGCTGCAGGAAAACGGGAAAAATTTATCCACAAGTTGTACACAGCCCGTGAACCCTTATGAAATAAGGGTTTTCGAATGTAATCAACAGGAAAATGTGGAAAAGGACACAAATATCCACAGTTTGAGATCCTGGCTTGAAACAACGCTTTCCGCGCCCGCTGTGAATAAAATGTGGAAAAAATATCAGGAAACGCCGGATCCGGATTTCCTGGTGAAAAGGTCCGTGACCTCGCTGATTCAGTCCGCCCGGAGAAGCCTGGAGGAGGAAGAAGAAACCGCGGAGCGGAAAAGGAAGCCGGATCTGCTTTCCGGCCGGTGGAACAGGCCGGAAATGGAGGAGATCCCGTCCTTTCTGAAGGAGGAGGGGAAAATCACCGCCGCCTGGCGCGGAACGCTGACCCACCGCCTGCTGTCCCTGATGAATCTCGAGAGAATGCGGCGCGGGGAGGATCCGGCCGCCGTGCTGGCGGAGGAAAAGGAAAGAATGATCCGGGAGCACATGGTCTCCCCCGCGGAAATCGCGGGGATCAGCGATGCATCGATCGCGGCCTTCTGGAAATCGGAAACCGGAAAAAGAATTCTGGCCGCGGAGGAGGTTCACCGGGAATGGAATTTCAACCTGCTGATTTCCCGGGGAGAGCGGATGATCCTTCAGGGTGTGATCGACTGCGCCTTCCGGGAGAACGGGGAATGGGTGATTCTTGATTACAAGACGGACCGGGGCAAAAGCAGGGAAAAGCTGAAGGAGGAATACAGCCCCCAGCTGCAGTGGTACGCGCGGGCGGTCCATGAGCTGACGGGCCAGCCGGTCCGGGAAATCCTGCTTTATTCCCTGGAGCTGGAGGAAAGCATTCCCGTGGAAAAGGGCTCGTTTGTCTGAACCGTACAGAAAATGTACCAGAAAGTTATCCACAGCCTGAAGACCGCGCAGAATCAGGGTTTCAGCTTTCGGAAAAAGAAAAACCCCTGAAAAATCAAGGGTTTCAGAGATTCACACGGCCTGTGGATAATAACGGTCCGGATTGTGGAAAAACTGTGGAAAACTGTGGAAAATGCTTGAATTACACGGCGGAGGGGTCCTCCGGCGCTTCCCCGTCCGTCTCGGAAAGCTGGGAAAGCGGGAGATCGGATTCGGCGAAGGGATTGTCCTCCAGATGATCGATGCCTTCGTCTTCCGAACTGTCGTCGGGATCTCTCCGGGGGAAGGAGATCGTCATGAAGCCCTCCTCGTCGAAATCCAGCAGAATCTGATCGCCGATGCCCGGCATCGCGAGGACCTCGGTCGTCCGGGAGCCGGCGGTCCGGACATAGTCGAGAATGATTTCCGTCCGGTGAAAATAGTGCATGGGGATCAGAAGCCTGGGCTTGACCTGAAGAATGAAATAATTGGCGCCGGCCTCAAACATGGTGCCCTGACGGGGATCCACGGGAAAGAACGCGACATCGATTTTCTCCCGGCTGAGGGGGCGGACGGCGGCCCGGAACTCCTGCTCCGCCTCGTCAATTTCCCGCAGCGTCGACTCGTCCCGCCAGTGCCAGAAATTCAGATCTCCGGCGTGAAAAATCTTCCGCCCGTGAAGATCCAGCAGAAAGGAAACCCCAAGATCCGTGGAGGAAAAGGCCGTGACCCGGACGCCGGGATCCAGCTCCAGCGTATCCCCCGGGGCCATGCGCTTTCCTCGGGTGCCGACGGGCATGTCGGAGGAGACGATGTAGCTGACGGGAGCGGTATCCTTCCAGGTGAAAACAATGGGATCCATATGGTCAATGTGCTCGTGGGAGATAAAGACGAAAACCTTTCTGTAGGCCAGAAGCTGCTCGGGCGTAATCTGATTGCGTCCCTTCAGCTCATGCTGCTCGCCCCGCCAGTAATCAAAGACAAAAAGAAGATCATCCTCTTCGACGGAAAAGCCGCTGTGATAGTAATGCGTGATTTTGACTGGTGAACCCACCGCTCGAAAACACCTCCGAAGGGGCGGACTCATCTCTGGGACAAAATCCGCGACCTCTGTCCAGATTTCTGAAAAAACCACAAATCTATTCAAAAGCCACCCGGAGAAGGGCGGCGGTCATTCCGCGATGCGCACACTGTAACACGCATTCCCACTTTTGTCAAACTTTTTCGTGGATTTAGTCACAGAAACGTCAGAAAAAAGTAAAAAACGGTGGGAAAAACCCACCGAGTTATCAAAAGCGCAAAAGAATTCAGGAAAGCAGAAGCTCCCGGGAATGATCCGTCCCCCGGGCGGAGGGCAGCGAAATTCCCATCAGCCCGGCGATGGTCGGCGCCACATCCCGCATCGGCATGGAGGGCATTTCATATCCCCGGCGGACTCCCCTGCCCCAGACCGCGAAGAGACAGTTTTCGGCCTTATGCCCGGGACCGAAGCCGTGGGTGGCCTTTTCCCGCTTGTTCTGGTCCAGACAGTCGTCAAAGACCACCTGATCCGCCGCCTCGCAGGCAAAGGCCGGTTCGGGAACGGCATGCATCCGGTCCAGGTCCTCCCGGGAATAGAGCCGGAGAATCCCGCATTCCTCCAGATGCTCCGAAAGCACACCCATGGCCCGGCCGGCGTCCGCGCCCTCCCGCAGGGCAAAGAAATACGCGCTTTCCCCGTTGCTCTGGACGCCGAAATCCGAAGACAGGCCCAGCTGCTTCAGCCGGTCGGTCAGGTTGACGGTGACGGAGATATCGGACTGCCCGTGATCGCTGACGGCGATCAGCAGCGCGTCCTCCATGCCGGGGGTTTCCTCCAGGGCCTGCCGGATCCGGTTCAGCCGGTCCTCGTTTCTCGAGACGGCCTCCCGGGCCTCCGGACTGAAAACGCCGTGATGATGCCGCATCTCGTCCAGATCAATCAGATGAACCGCGGTCAGATCCGGCTTTTTTCTGCGGATCGCCCGGCAGGTGATTGCGGAGGCGTAGTTGCTGAGCCCGGGCTCCGCGATGCCCTGCCGGAGGGAGCCGAACCGCCTTTCGCTGTCCAGCACAAACAGGGGGGAGCCGAACCGGAGGGTTTTCAGCACGACGTTTTCGCCGGGAAGAGGATGAACCTCGGGGAAGCACCAGTCCGCGGCCGGGTTTTTGCAGCAGACGGGCCAGAGCACGGAGCAGTTTCTGCCTCCCGCGGCCCGGACCGCGTCGAAAAGGGTCGGAACGGCGATATGCTTCCTTTCCCAGTTCCAGACCCGGCTTCCGGAGGGCACCCCGGGCTGGAAGGGCTGATTCTGACCCACGCGGGAATCCGCCGGATCGCATCCGGTGATCAGGGTGACATGGGCCGGATAGGTCAGGGCGGGGAAAACGGTCTTCACCTGCCGGCAGAAGCTACCTTCCCGGAGCATCCGCGTCAGCCCGCCGTCCTCCCGCAGAAAACGGAAGTCCGCGTCAAAAAAAGCATCCAGGGAAACCAGAACGGCCTTTCTCATTCCGTATACCTGCTTTCGTTTCAGATTGGAAACATGATACCATGATTCGGACCGGACCGCAAATCCCCGCGGGCGGGGGCGAAAAGCAAGAATTATTTAAGAAAAAGGTTGCCAAACAAAAAAAAAACAGTTATCATAAAGAGCGGGTCTGAAGGGCCCTGCTCCATGAAATCATAACAGGAGGGATTTTCCAAATGGCAGTGAAAGTTGCAATCAATGGCTTTGGCCGGATCGGCCGTCTGGCTTTCCGTCAGATGTTTAACGCTCCGGGGTATGAAATCGTTGCGATTAACGACCTGACTTCCCCCGCAATGCTGGCGCACCTGCTCAAGTATGATACCGCGCAGAAGGGCTTCTGCGGCGTGATCGGAGAGAACAAGCACACCGTGGAATCCAAGGAGCCCGTGTTTGAGGAAGACGGCAAGACCGTGAAGGTCCCCGGCTCCATCACCGTGGACGGCAAGGAAATCACGATTTATGCCGAGCCCAAGGCTGCGAATCTGCCCTGGAAAGCCCTGGATGTGGACGTCGTGCTGGAGTGCACCGGCTTCTATACCTCCAAGGCCAAGAGCCAGGCTCACATCGATGCCGGCGCCAAGAAGGTCGTCATTTCCGCTCCCGCGGGCAATGACCTGCCCACCATCGTCTACAACGTGAACAACAACGTGCTGAAGCCCGAGGATAAGATCATTTCCGCCGCTTCCTGCACGACCAACTGCCTGGCCCCCATGACCAAGGCGCTGAACGATGCGTATCCGATCGTTTCCGGCATCATGACCACCGTGCATGCCTACACCGGCGATCAGATGATCCTGGACGGCCCGCACCGCAAGGGTGACCTGCAGCGTGCCCGTGCCGGCGCCGCCAACATCGTTCCCAACTCCACCGGCGCGGCCAAGGCTATCGGCCTGGTCATTCCGGAACTGAACGGCAAGCTGATCGGCTCCGCCCAGCGCGTGCCCGTGCCCACCGGCTCCACCACGATCCTGGTCGCGGTTGTCAAGGGCAAGGACATCACCAAGGAATCCATCAACGCCGCCATGAAGGCCCAGTCCTCTGAGTCCTTCGGCTACACCACCGAGAAGCTGGTCTCCAGCGACATCATCGGCATGACCTACGGCTCCCTGTTCGATGCCAACCAGACCATGGTGACCAAGATCGACGATGACACCTATCAGGTGCAGGTCGTGTCCTGGTATGACAATGAGAACAGCTACACCAGCCAGATGGTCCGTACCATCAAGTACTTCGCGGAACTGAAGTAATTCGCGGGCCGCGCGCTCCGGCGCGGAAGGCGGCCGTGATCTGAAACCATTTTCAGTCGGTTTCTCGATGAACTTGCTGAGCTGAGAAAAATCTTTGCTTCCGGGTTTTCCGGAAAAGAAGATCCGATGTTCGAGGGGCCCATTCTTCCGGACAGAAGAATGGGCCCCTTTTATGCCTGTCCACCTGAATAAAAAGCTCCGGAGCCCGGATGGTCCGGGCCGGAAGCGGGAGCCGCCGGAAAAGCCGGGCTGTCTCCCGGGAGAAAGGGTTTCAAGAAATGAGCGAAGCAAATTCGAAAGAAACGGCAAAGGCGCCCCGGACCCGCCGGGGCGGCCTGATCTGGCATTTTCTGAAGGGGAGCCGGGTCTTCTTCCTGCTGTGCATGCTCAGCGCGGTGCTCTCCGCGCTGGCGGACATGGTCACGCCCCAGATCATCCGGGTGGCGGTGGACCAGGTGATCGGCGGCGCGGGGACGGAGAGCCTGAGCCCTCAGGTGCGGGACCTGCTGGCCTCCGCCGGCGGCGCGGCCTATCTGAAGCAGAATCTGTGGATCCTGGCCCTGGCGGTGATGGCGGTGGCGGTCGTGAAGGCCGCCGGCCAGTACGGGTTCCGGGTGTTCAACGCCCGGGGCGGGGAGACCCTGGTCAAAAACATGCGGGACACGCTGTACAACCATATTGAGCGCCTCCCCTTTCAGTGGCACATGCAGCATCACACCGGGGACATCATTCAGCGCTGCACCAGCGATATCGAGACCACCCGGAATTTCATTTCCGAGCAGATGACCGGCCTGATCCGGATTCTGATCCTGCTGGCGCTGAGCCTGGTCTTCATGCTGGGCATGAATGTGCCCCTGACGCTGATCGCCATGATTCCCGTGCCGGCGATTATCGGCTATTCCATCCATTTCCATCATCAGATCTGGAAAGGCTTCCAGGAGTGCGACGAGAATGAGGGAAAGCTGTCCGCCATGGTGCAGGAAAATCTGACCGGCGTGCGGGTGGTCCGGGCCTTCGGCCGGGAAAGGTACGAGCGGGACCGCTTTGACGTGCAGAATGAATACTATACCTCCCTCTGGGTGAAAATGGGGCGGATCATGTCCCGCTTCTGGAGCACCAACGATGTGCTTTCCGGGATCCAGGTGATGCTGGTGGTGGTGTTCGGCGTGGTGTTCTGCCTGCGGGATCAGATGACCAGCGGCGAGTACATCGCCTTTCTGAGCTATAACGGGATGCTGGTCTGGCCGATCCGCCAGCTGGGCCGGATGATCAGCGAAATGAGCAAGGCCGGCGTCTCCATGGAGCGCATCGGCGAGATCATGGACGCGGAGGAGGAGAAGGACGATCCGGCGGGGCTGACGCCGCCGCTGGACCGGGAAATCCGCTTTGACCATGTGACCTTCGGATACGAGGGTGCGGGGGAGATGCTGCATGACATCAGCCTGACCGTTCCGGCCGGGTCGACCCTGGGAATCCTGGGCGGCACGGGATCCGGAAAAAGCACGATGATGTACCTGCTGGACCGCCTGTATGACCTGCCGGAGGACGGCGGGAAAATCACGATCGGCGGCGTGGACATCCGGAAGATGCGGCTCAGCCATCTGCGGGGCGGCATCGGCATCGTGCTGCAGGAGCCCTTCCTGTTTTCCCGGACGCTGAGGGAGAACCTGATGATCGCCTCCCCGACGATGAGCGAGGAGGATCTGACGGACGCTTCCCGCACGGCCTGCCTGGAGGAGACCATCGCGGGCTTTACCCGGGGATATGAAACCTTTGTGGGAGAGCGGGGGGTCACGCTTTCCGGCGGCCAGAAGCAGCGGGCGGCCATTGCGCGGATGCTGACGCAGAAGGCTCCGATCATGATCTTTGACGATTCCCTGTCCGCCGTGGATACGGAGACGGACGCGAAGATCCGCGCCGCCCTGGAGAAGAAATTCGGCCAGGCCACGATCATCCTGATCAGCCACCGCATGACCACCCTGTCCCGGGCGGATCAGGTGCTGGTGCTGGATCACGGGCGGGTGGCGCAGCTGGGAACGCCGGAGGAGCTGAAGGAGCAGCCGGGCCTGTTCCGGGAAATCGACCGGATTCAGAGTCTGAGCAGAGAGGAGGTCGCGTGATGGAAAAAAGGGATGAAAGGGCTTCCCTGCCCTTCTTCGGGATTCCGCGGCTCTTCCCCTTTATCCGGAAGTACCGCCGGACACTGACGCTCATGTTCTTCTGCGGCCTGGGCGGCACGGCGGTGGATCTGGCGCTGCCGCTGCTGCAGCGCTACGCGCTGAACCATTACATCGCGGAAAGGACGCTGGATACGCTCCCCTTCTATATTGTCCTGTATGTGCTGATTCTGCTCTTCGGCGCGGCGGTGAACTATACCTCGACCCTCGGCGCCTGGTCCACGGAGGTCCGGATCAACCGGGACCTGCGCTCCAGCGCCTTCGACCATCTGCAGAAGCTGTCCTTCAGCTATTTCAACCAGAACGCGGTGGGCTACATTCATTCCCGGGTCATGAGCGACACGGGGCGGATCGGGTCCCTGGTCTCCTGGACGCTGATGGATTCCGTCTGGCACACGAGCTATCTGCTCGGCTCCATCATCGTGATGCTGAGCATCAACGCGCGGCTGGCCCTGATGGTGATGCTGATTCTGCCGCTGATCGTGGTGCTCTATTCCCTGTTCCAGGGCAAGCTGATCCGCGGAAACCGGCAGATCCGGGAGCTGAACAGCAAGATCACCGGGGATTTCAACGAGGGCATCACCGGCGCGAAGACCATCAAGACCCTGGTCATCGAGGAAAAGATGGGCCGGGATTTCGTCGCGGACACCCGGGAGATGCGCCGGCGGGGCATTCATGTCGCCCGGCTGCGGGGCCTCTTTGCCCTGACCATGCATCTGGCCTCCTCCCTGGCCCTGGCCATCGTGCTGTGGAAGGGCGGATACATCGCGGAGAGCGAGGTGGGCACCTTCTCCCTGTTCATGACCTATGCCCAGGGTATGATGGAGCCGGTGCGCTGGATTGTGGACGCCATCTCGGACGTCATTACCACCCAGGTGAACATCGAGCGCCTGACCCGCCTGCTGGGCACCGTGCCGGATGTCAGGGATTCGGAGGAGGTCATCGCGAAATACGGCGACAGCTTTGATCCGAAGAAGGAGAACTGGGAGCCGCTCCGCGGGGATATCGAGTTCAGGGATGTTTCCTTCCGGTATCCGGACGGGGATGAATATGTGCTGGAGCACTTCAATCTGAAGATTCCCTTCGGCTCGAACATCGCCATCGTCGGGGAAACCGGCGCGGGCAAGAGCACGCTGGTCAATCTGGTGTGCCGGTTCTTTGAGCCCACGGAGGGCCAGGTGCTGATCGACGGCCGGGATGCCCGGGAGCGCTCCCAGCTCTGGCTGCACAGCGCCATCGGCTATGTGCTGCAGACGCCGCACCTCTTCTCCGGCACGATCCGGGAAAACCTGCTGTACGGCCGGCCGGAGGCGACGGAGGAGGAAATCTGGCGCGCGCTGAAGCTGGTCTCGGCCGATGAGGTCGTGAACCGGATGGACAAGGGGCTGGATTCGGATGTGGGCGAAGGCGGAGACCTGCTGTCCACGGGCGAAAAGCAGCTGATTTCCTTTGCCCGGGCGATTCTGGCGGATCCCCGGATCCTGGTGCTGGATGAAGCGACCGCCTCGGTGGATACCCTGACGGAGCAGAAGATTCAGTCCGCCATCGAGACGGTGATCGCCGGGCGGACCTCCCTGGTCATCGCCCACCGGCTGTCCACGGTCCGGAACGCGGACCTGATCCTGGTGGTGAATGACGGGAAGATCGTCGAGCGGGGCACCCATGCCGAGCTGCTGAAGGCCAAAGGATGCTATTACCGCCTGTATACCCGGCAGTATGAGGAGGAAGCGACCCACAGCGCCCTGGCCTGAGCCCGGGCCGGGGGAAGGACTTCAGGACGGGGCACAGAGAGAAAATAACAGGAGAAAAAAGAAGTGGAACAGGCGGAAATAACCCTGGAGGAGCTGGCGGATCTTCCGGAAAAGGCCCGGGTGCTGATGGATGTCCGGGACGAGGCTTCCTTTGCCTACGGAACGGTTCCCGGCGCGGTTTCCTGCCCGGATCCGCTGGCGGAGGCCGGCGCCGGCCGGCTGCCGCGGGACCGGAAGCTGGTGCTTTTCTGCATGCACGGCACCCGGAGCCTTCCCCTGGCGGAGGAGCTGCGGGAAAGGGGCTATGACGCGGTCAGCCTTCGGGAAGGCTACGGCGCCTGGCTGCGCAAAAACCTGTCCCGGGAAAGCCGGCAGGAGGAGATTGAGGATTCCCTGCGGAGGGTGCGCCGGTTCCGGGAGAACCTGATGACCCCCTTCACCAAGGCCGTCCGCATCTGGAACCTGCTGCAGCCCGGGGACCGGGTCGCCGTCTGCATTTCCGGAGGAAAGGACTCCATGCTGATGGCGAAGCTCTTTCAGGAGCTGCAGCGGCACCGGAAATTCCCCTTCGAGCTGGTTTTCCTGGTCATGGATCCGGGATACAATGAGCTGAACCGGCTGCTCATCGAAGCCAACGCGGAGGCCCTGGGCATCCCGATCACGGTTTTTCATTCGGATATCTTCGACATTGTGGACCAGGTGCCCAAATCCCCCTGCTATCTCTGCGCCCGCATGCGCCGGGGACACCTGTACAAGCAGGCCCGGGATCTGGGCTGCAACAAGATTGCCCTGGGGCACCATTACGACGACGTAATCGAAACCATTCTGATGGGAATGCTCTGGAGCGGGCAGTTTCAGACCATGATGCCCCGGGTGCACAGCAAGAACTTTGAGGGCATGGAGTTGATCCGGCCCATGTCCCTGATCCGGGAGGAGGATATCAAGGCCTGGCGGGACTATCACGGGCTGCACTTTATCCAGTGCGCCTGCCATTTTACGGACACCTGCTCCTCCTGCCGGGAGGACGGCACGAATGTCTCCAAGCGGATGGAAACGAAGCTGCTGATCCGGAAACTGCATGAAACCAATCCGGACGTGGAGGCGCACCTGTTCAACAGCGCCCGCTGCGTGAATCTGGATACGGTGCTGGGCTACAGGCTGAACGGAGAGGAGCACAGCTTTCTGGAAAAATTCTGAACCTGCAGCGCGGGGGCAAACCGCCTTCCCTTTCCGGGTCCGCCCGGCGGGCCGGCCCTTCCCTCCCGGAATCCGTACGGAGCCGGGCCGGAAAAGCCGGACTGAGGCCGGAGTCCGGCGTCAAAAAGTGCATCAAAAAAGGCGGCCGCGGAGGGGACTTCCCTCTCCGCGGCCGCTTGCCTTTGGTCAGTCGCTGAAGTTGTTGTCGAAGTTGATGTCGGCCCGGTAGCCCGGCAGGTATTCCTGGATATGCCCCTCCAGATCCTCCTTCAGGGCGGCCCGGTCCACCTCGAAGTCCGTTATCACGTCGATGGTGATGGTTTTTTCCTGATCATCGATGTAGATGGCATGGGTGCCCAGCACGCCGGCGTGCTCCATGGCGGTCCGGTGGATGCTTTCGCGCAGCTCCTGATGGCTGCTGTCGATGGCGTAAATGCCGATGGTCAGGATGACGTGGTATTTCTGCATGACCTCCTCGGAGATGGCGCGCGTCAGCCGGTGAATCTGATCCGCGGTCATCTCCGCCGGAATCTCGATATGGACGGAGCCGATGGCGTAGTCCGGGCCGTAATCGTGCAGCACCAGGTCATAGGCGCCCAGCACCTCCGGATGATCGGAGACGGTTCCGCGGATGGCGCGGGAAACCTCGCTGTCCGGCCGGTTGCCGATGACGCTGGAGACGGACTCCATCAGTATTTCCCAGCCCGCGCGGATGATGAAAACGGCGATGACGGCGCCGATCCATCCGTCCAGCGTGATGTGAAACAGCAGCGTAATCCCGATGCCCAGCAGCGTGGAGGCGGAAAGGATGGCGTCAAAGCTGGCGTCCGACCCGGAGGCGACCAGGGCCTCGGACTGGTACTTTTTCCCCTGCCCGATGACGTACCGCCCCAGGATGATTTTGACGAGGACGGCGGCCGCGACGATGATGACGCTGGCCGCGGAGTAATCCGGCATCTCCGGATGAAAAATCTTCTGGACGGACTCGTACAGGGAGGTCACGCCGGCGGCGATGACGATGCCGGCGACGATGATCGCGCTGAAATACTCAATCCGCCCGTGGCCGAAGGGATGCTTTTCGTCCGGCTTTTTCCGGGCCAGACGGATCCCGACGATGGTCACGACGGAGGACACGGCGTCCGTCAGGTTGTTGACGGCGTCCAGCACGATGGAGATGGAGCCGGAAATCAGCCCGATCAGGGCCTTGAAGCCGCTGAGCAGCACGTTGACGATGACGCCGATGATGCTGGTCCGGGTGATTCCCTGCTCTCTGGTCAGATTCGGCATACAGGATTCCTTCCTTCAACTGAAATAATCCCGGGGAGTTTTTCCCTTCCGCGGGGAGGGTGTCCGCGGCCCGATCCGGGCCGGGCCCTTCCGCAGGCCGGCGTCCGCCTTTTCAGGACCCGAGAACCTCCTCCAGCGAGGGGATGGAGACGGCCGCGCCGGGGCGGGAGACCGCGATGGAGGCGGCCCGGGCCGCCCGTGCCATGACGTCGGGCAGGGGATCGCCGGCCAGGATTCCGGTGACAAAGAAGCCCAGGAAGGTGTCTCCGGCGGCGGTGGTATCCACGGCCTTCACCGGGACGGCGGGCTGGAAGCACCGCTCCTCCCCTTTCACGGCCCAGGCGCCGTCGCTGCCCAGGGTCAGCACGACGCCGGCTCCGGGATACTGATTCGCTATGCCGGCCAGGATTTCCTCCGGCGCCGTTTTTCCGGTCAGCGCCGCGCCCTCGATCTCATTGATGACAAACCAGCTGACCCGGTCCAGCGGGTAGGCAAAAATGCTGTCCTCCATGGGGGAAGGGTTGAAAATGACCGTCAGCCCGCGGTCCGCCGCCTTCTGCATGAAGACCGGGCTGCGGGCGAGCTCATTCTGGAAGATGACCGCGTCCCCCGCGGAAAAGTGGGACAGGATCTCCTCCATCTCCGCGTCGGTGAAGGTGATGGCTTCATCCGCGAAGACGATGATGCTGTTCTGTCCGTTCCGGTCCACCTGGAGCATGGTGTGGGCGCTGCCGCCGGGCACGTGCTTGACAAAATCCGTGTGGATCCGGTTCTCCTTCAGCGCCCGCTCCAGCACCTCCCCGTCCGCGCCCAGGACGCCGATCTGATAGATGTCGCCGCCGGCCCGGGCGACCGCGATGGACTGGTTCAGCCCCTTCCCGCCGGGATAATCGTGGCGGCCGAGGGCGTTCAGGGTTTCGCCGGGGCGGACGATATGGTCCACCTCGTAGACATGATCCACGTTCATGGAGCCGTAATTGAGGATTTTCATGGGGATCTCCGGCCGGTGCGGCGCCGGCGCAGCCAGGGAATGAAAGCCCGCCGCGGATTTGGGCTCTCATCGGTCGTTTCCGAAAAAAGGGACCGCCGGGAATCCGGCGGCCCCGCGGTGCAGCGGGAAGACTGCTGCTTACTGTTCCTTCTTGGTCGCGTAGGCGGCGATGAGGGCCAGAGCCAGCACCGCGCCCTTGACGGCGGGAAGAATATAGAAGGGAACGGCGCAGATGGTCAGGCCGTTTTCCAGCGTGGCCACCAGGAGCGCGCCGATCATGGTTCCCAGCGCGTTCGGCTTTTCGGCGCCGCCCACCGTGCGGCCGACGAAGACCGCGGCCAGGGACTGCATCAGATAGTTGTCGCAGCACATGACCTGGGCGGAGGAGCCGCGGGAGGAAACCAGGATGCCGCCGATGGCGATGAAGACCGCGGTGATCATGCCGGCCAGATACCGGTAGGCCTTGACGTTGATGCCGGAGAGCCGGGCAGCCTGCTTGTTGCCGCCCATGGCGTAGATGAACCGCCCGTGCTTGGTGTGCTCCAGGAAGACATAGGCGATCAGAACGCAGATCAGCATGATGATGATCAGCCAGGGCTCCTTGCCGATGGCCAGGAAATCCTCGCCCAGCTTGATCCGCTTCGGATCCGCGCCGGCGGGGGTGCGCATGCCCGTGGACACGGCGCCGCCGCCGATGTACCACTGGCCCAGGCCCTGATGGACGAACATCAGCGCGCAGGTGGCCAGCATGTCCGGAATCTTGCAGACCAGGATCAGAAACATGGTCAGCTGATACATCAGCATGGTGATCAGAATGGAGATCAGCACGCAGACGATCAGCGGCAGGCCGTGCCACAGATACATGCTGACAAAGATGTAGGCCGAGCAGCTGGCCAGGGTGCAGGCGGACATGTCGAAGCCGTCCGGCGCCATGGTCACGGTGGCGGCGATGCCGAACACCGTGGTGATGGACATGGCCCGGAGAATATTGATCATGTTGTTGGTGGACATGAACCGGTTGCCCTTGATCAGGGTGAAGGCGATGACACTGATCACCAGGGTCAGCACCGCGGCCCAGTCAATCAGAAATTTGCCGGCGGATTTTTTCCGCCCGGGCAGGGCGGCCAGATTGGGTTTGGGCGTCGTTTGCGTCATGATTCGTCCCTCCTGTTATGCGTATTGGGCACGGTTGCCCACAGCGTAATGCATGATTTCATCCTCCGAGGTTTTCGCGGTTTCCAGCTCCGCCATGATCTGCCCGTCAAACAGGACGTACATCCGGTCCGTAATGGAGAGCAGCTCCGCGTTCTCGCAGGAGGCATAGATCACGCCG
This sequence comes from uncultured Eubacteriales bacterium, assembly GCA_902778055.1. GTDB lineage: Bacteria > Bacillota > Clostridia > Christensenellales > Aristaeellaceae > Aristaeella. The sequence goes on from CACYWL010000006.1 coordinate 33,881, forward strand.
TTGCCGCGTTTGGCAATGTCACAGATCAGATGGAAAATGTCCTGCTTGGCTCCGACGTCGACGCCCTTGGTCGGCTCGTCGAAGATGTAGAGGTCGCAGTCCGCCGCCATCCATTTGGCGACGGCGACCTTCTGCTGGTTGCCGCCGGACAGGTTGCGGACCAGCTGGCGGACGGAGGGGGTTTTGATGCCGAGCTTTTCGACATATTCCTCGCCGGCCCGGTCGATCTTCCGCTTGTTCAGGAAGGAGGCCCTGCAGTAGTCGTCCAGGGAGGCGGCGGTGATGTTGAAGCTGACGGTCTCGTTGACCAGAACGCCCTCCTTCCGCCGCTCTTCCGGAACCAGGGCGATCCGGTTCTTGAGCGCCTGGGAGGGATTCTTGATCTTCAGCTCCTTCCCGCCCATGATCACGGTGCCCCCGGTCTTTTCATAGGCGCCGAAGATGGTCTTGCACAGCTCGGATTTCCCCGCGCCGACCAGCCCGGCGATGCCGACGATCTCGCCCCGGCGGACATGGAAGGAAATGTCGTTGACCTTGCCGTCGGCGCCGGAAAGGTGCTCGACGGAGAAGATGTCTTCCCCGATCTCCGCGGTCTCCTTCGGGAAGTTTTCCTCAAAGGAGCGGCCCAGCATCTTGTCCACGATTTCCTTGGTCGTGGTCTGCGGGGTGATTTCCGTCGTATCCACGACCATGCCGTTCCGCATGACGGTGTACCGCTCGCAGATCCGGATGATTTCGTTGATCCGGTGGGAAATAAAGATGATGGCGATGTTCTCCGTGGCCTGCAGATGCTTCACCAGGCGGAAAAGCTCCTCGGTTTCCGTGTCGGAAAGCGGCGCGGTGGGCTCGTCCAGGATCAGGAAACTGCATTCGTTGACGATGGCCCGGGCGATCAGCACCATCTGCTTCTGGGCCAGGGAAAGGTTCTGGACCAATGTATGTGTATCGACCTGAATGTTCAGACGCTGGAGAACCTCGGCCGCCTGCCGGTAAAGCTTTCTCCAGTTCATCACAAACCGGCCGTTCATGACGGTGTCATTGAGCATGACGTTCTCCGCCACGGACAGGGTGGGGATCAGCGCCATGTCGACTTCCTGGTAAACAATCTGGATACCCAGCTTCTTGGCCGCCAGCGTTGTGCGCAGGTCGACCACCTGATCATTCAGATAAACCTCTCCGGTATAGTCCGGATTCGCGCCGGCGAGCACCTTCATCAGGGTGGACTTCCCGGCGCCGTTGGCGCCCACGAGGGCATGGATTTCTCCGGTGCTGACCTCAAAGTTCACGTCGGTCAGCGCTTTGACGCCCGGAAACTCGATGGAGACATTCCGGGTTCCCAGTCTGATTTTTTCCATGCGGTCTACGCTCCTTTGAACCCCGGAGGCCGGGGCAGGATGATGGAAGAAAGGGGGCCGGAGCCAGGGCTCCGACCCCCATGGACTCTGACCGTCTGTCCGACGGGACAGGCCGGCCGATTACTTGTGGATCAGGTCAGCGGGCATCCAGTCAGCCACGCTCAGGTATCCCAGGTTGCCGTAGGTCTCGCCGGCAATCTCGCCCAGGTTCTCCACGGTGGAGGTCTCCTTCAGAGAGGTCGCCAGGATGGCGGTGCCGGGAACTTCGACGACGTCCACGCCGGTCTTGCCGGTGGCGGGATCCAGAATCTTGTCATACTCGCCGGCGATCTCCAGCAGCAGCAGCCGCATGGCGATCTCGCCGTTCATGGTCCAGTCGGTGGTGCCGGCGGCCATCCAGATTTCCGGATGGTTCTGCATGTTGGTCACGTCGACCTGGTCGATATCCACGGAAGCCATGGGCAGCGCGTTCTCGCCGGAGAAGTTGCTGTCCTCGGAGATGGCGTTGTAAACGCCCTGGCCGTACAGGTCGTAGTACACCACGACGCCGTCCACATCCTTGCGGTCGATGGACTGCAGATAGGCGGCCATCACGGAGTTGGCGGAATCCATGCTGTCCTGCAGGGGCTGCACTTCGCCGACGGTCTTGATCTTGCCGGCGGCTTCGTATTCCTGCCAGCCGACTTCGCGGCGGTCAAAGGGGCTGTTGTAGTTCGGGCCGCGCCAGACCTTGATCAGGCGGGCGCCTTCGCCGAACTTGTCGATCATGGCATCGAGCAGAACGGTAACCAGGGACTTGTCCTGCTGGAAGAGCTGGGTGACGCCGGGGAGCTTCTGATACTCGCCGTCGGTATAGAACTGGGTATCGAAGCAGACGATCTTCATGTCGGGATACTGCTCGGTGATGCCCTTCAGGAAGGTGTAGGAGCCGTCCTGATTGCCGTGGCTGACCAGCAGTCCGTCATAGCCGGCGGCCGCGCAGGCGCTGATCCGGTCCTGCCAGGCGTTGAAATCGCCGTCGCAGAAGATGACGTCGCAGTCCACATCCAGCGCCTTGCACAGGTCGACGCAGGAATTGGCCCACATCTGGAAGATCGTGGCGGAAGGCAGCAGCATGATGTAGGCCACCTTCTTGCCCGCGACGGGGTTGGTGGTTTCAGCCGAAGCGGCGGTGCACATCATGACCGCCATCATCAGAGCCAAAACAACAGCGAGAATTTTCTTCATGGGAAACCTCCTTATTTTATTTAGGCCGGACACCCCGACCTTTCGTTGTCTGTATCTTAGCACCGAGCCGGAGGGATGTCAAGGATTTTTTAAACAAAAAAGGCAATAATTCACTAAACAAGGACGGGGAATGTTTAGCTGACCCGGAGAAAAATGTGACGGAAGGTCAAAAAAATGCAGATACGGACAAATCAGAAAACCAAAAATCCCTGTTGACAACCCGGGGGATGAACAATATAATAAACGCGACGAAATTGTTTAGTAATAATGTTTATTATTATTTTGAACTGCTGCGGAAGAGGATTCTTCTGGAATCCGGGAAAGGAGCCGGGAAAATGGTGCTGAGCAAGTATCCGACGGACGAAGAAGCGAAAAGGATGATCGTGGAGATCGGGCGCCGCATGTATGACAAGAACTTCGTGGCGGCCAACGACGGGAACATCTCGGTCAAGGTGGACGACGATATTTTCTGGACCACGCCGACGGGAGTCAGCAAGGGCTTCATGTCGGAGGACATGATGGTGAAGATGCGGCTGGACGGGACGGTGATTTCCCAGGGGGACCGGGGCCCCTCCAGCGAGGTGAAGATGCATCTGCGCATCTATCAGGAGAACCCGGAGGCGCAGGCGGTGTGCCACGCGCATCCGCCGGTCAGCACCAGCTTTGCCATCGCGGGGATGAGCCTGGATCTGGCGATCTATCCGGAGGCCTTCGTGAATCTGGGAACCGTGCCCTGCGTGCACTATGAGGCCCCCGGCTCCCAGGGGATTCCGGACTCCATCGCCCCCTACTGCCGGGATTACAACGCCCTGCTGCTGGCCAACCACGGCGCGGTGGCCTGGGGCAGCAGCCTGACGGAGGCCTGGTACCGGCTGGAATCCACGGAGCATTACGCCATGGTCATCATGTATACCAGCAATATTATTGGAAAGGCGAACGTCCTTTCCTGCCAGCAGATCAACGAGCTGATCGCCATCCGGGAGAAGATGGGGATCACGGCGGGCGGCGTGCCGGCCTGCTCCCCGGTGGCGACCAATACGACGGACGTGCTTTCTACCTCCGGGCCGGTGAATCCGAAGCCCGTGCTCCGGACCTTCGGGCAGGAGCCGGCCTCCGGCTGCGGCTGCGGCGGGGATGCCTCGGTCAGCGAGGAGCAGGTCCGGGCGATCACCCAGGCGGTGATGGCGCGGCTGAAGCAGGGCTGAGCGGAGAAATAGGAGGAAGCGACCATGCGGGTCATCGTCATCGGCGGCGTGGCCGCCGGCATGAGCGCGGCGAGCAAGCTGCGCAGAGCGGATCCGAAGGCGGAGATCGCGGTCTACGAGCGGGGCAGTTTCCTTTCCTACGGCGCCTGCGGACTTCCCTATTATATCGGCGGCTGGAATGAGGATCCCCAGAAGCTGATCGCCCGGACGCCGGAAAAGTTCCGGGAGATGGGCATCGAGACCCATCTGCGTCACGAGGTGCTCCGGGTGGATGCCGCCCGGAAGACCGTGACCGTCCGGGATCTGGATTCCGGGCGGGAGTTTGAGGACCGGTGGGACCGGTTGATGATCGCGGTGGGCTGCCGCAGCGCGGCGCCGCCGGTGCCGGGATACGATCTGCCGGCGGTGTTCTCCCTCCGCTCCATGGAGGACGGGCTCCTGCTGCATGAGATCGCGCGGCTGCCGGGGGTGCGGCACGCGGTCATCGTCGGCGGAGGGGCCATCGGCGTGGAGATGGCGGAGGCGCTGACCCGGCTGGGAAAGCGCATCACCCTGCTGGAGGGCGCGGAGCGCCTCCTGCGCCCCTTCGAGCCGGAGTTCTCGGAGCTGGCGGCCCGGGAGCTGGAGCGGAACGGCGTGACGCTCCGGCTGAATTCCCGCCTGCAGGCGATTGAGGAAAAGGGGGATCACCGGCTGGTCCGGACGGAGAAGGAGGAGATCGCCTGCGATCTGGTGCTGATGGCCGCGGGCATCCGGCCGGAGACGGCGTTTCTGAAGGAGACCGGGATCCGGATGGCCCGGAACGGGGCGATCCTGGTGGACCGGGAGATGCGGACCAGCCTGCCGGACGTGTACGCGGCGGGGGACTGCGCGACCTGCTATCACCGGGTGCTGGAGGAGGATTACTATCTGGCCCTGGGCACGGCGGCGAACAAGACCGGCCGCATCGCGGGCGCGAACCTGGCGGGCGGGCACGAGAAGTTTGCCGGCGTGCTGGGAACGGCCGCGATCAAGGTGTTTGACCTGGAGATGGGCCGTACGGGCCTGAGCGAGGCGGAGGCGGCGAGGACGGGCCTTCCGTACCGGACGAAGATGATTACGTCCCAGGATCACCCGAATTACTATCCGGATCCGTCGCCGCTGGCGATCAAGCTGATTTACGATGCCCGGACCCGGAGAATTCTCGGGGCCAACGTCGCGGGCAGCCATGACGCGGTGATGCGGACGGACATCTTTGCGGTGGCGGTTCACGCGGGGATGACGGCGGAGGAGCTGGGCACGGTGGATCTGGCCTACGCGCCGCCCTTTGCCTCGGTCTGGGACGCGGTGCACATCGCCGCCAACGCCGCGAAATAGAAGGAGGATGCGATGAACAGAATCTGCACGCTGGAGCAGGCCGTCGCTTCTCTGGAGGACGGGGCGCTGATCGGGCTGGGGGGAAACACCCTGAACCGGGCGCCCATGGCGGCGGTGCGGGAGATCATCCGGCAGGGCCGGCGGGGCCTGCGCCTGGTGAAGACCGCCGGGGGCATGGATATTGATCTGCTGTGTCGGGAGGGCTGCGTTTCCTCGGTGGACGCGGGCTTCATCAGCTACGAAAGCGAATTCGGCCTGGCCCAGTTCTACCGCCGGGCGGTGCAGCGGGGGGAGGTCATCGCCCACGAGCACGCCTGCTATACGGTGATTTCCGCGCTGCGCGCCGCCAGCTGCGGCGTTCCGTTCATGCCGGTCCGGGGGCTTCAGATCAGCGATCTGCGGAAGGTGAACGATTATTTCGCCGAGGTGCAGGATCCCTTCACTGGGGAAAGGCTGGCGGCGGTCCGGGCCATCGCGCCGGAGGTTTCCTTCCTGCATGTGCAGGAGGCGGATGCCGCTGGAAACGGGCGGATCCGGGGGCCGGTGTATGAGGACGCGCTGCTGGCCAGGGCCTCCCGCCGGGTGATTCTGACGGCGGAGCGGATCGTGGGGGACGCCTTCTTTGCCGGCGAGGCGGAGAAGCCCCAGATCCCCGGGTTCCTGGTGAGCCATGTGGTGCACTGTCCCCGGGGCGCCGCGCCCGGGTGCTGCCCGGGAGAATACGGCATCGATGCCGAAGCGATCCGGCGGGAGAGGGGGGAAAGCCTATGAGGGAAACCGTTCGTCCGGGGGACATGATGGCGGTCTGCCTGTCCCGGCTGATCCGGAACGGGGAAACCGTGTTCCACGGCGTCTCCTCCCATCTGCCGATGGTGGCCGTGCTGCTGGCGAGGCATACCCACGCGCCGGAGGCGGTGCATCTGAACATTCCCGGCGGGGTCAATCCCATGGAGCCGGCTCTGCGGGCCTTCACCAGCGCCGGGGAGGAGCTGTACGAGCCGGCCTGCGCCGCCTTTCCGCTGATGGACGTGTTCGATCTGAGCATGCGGGGCGGGCTGGACGTGGCCTTCCTCAGCGGCGTGCAGTTTGACCGGGAGGGGCGGGTGAACGCCTCCGTGATCGGGGACTACCGCCGGCCGAAGGTCCGCCTGCCGGGGGGCGCGGGGAGCGCGGTGCTGATCCCCACGGCGAAGCGGGCCGTGATCTGGCGGACCAAGCATGACCGGAGAACCTTTGCGGAGAAGGTGGATTTTGTGACGGCCCAGGGCCATGTGAGCGACATTGTCACGCCGCTGTGCCATTTCACCATGGCGGAGGGAAAGCTGATCGTCGGCAGCGTGCATCCCGGCCACACCCTGGCGGAGGTGGCGGAGAACACGGGCTTTCCGGTCCAGTACTACGAGGAGCGGGAAACGCCGCCGCCGACGGAGGAGGAGCTGGCCTGGCTGCGGCGCATCGATCCCAGGGATCTGCGGAGCATTGAATTCGAATGAGGCTGCCGCGGGAGCGGCAGAGCGATAAAAAAGAAAGGATGAGGAGAACCATGGCAGCGTACGACAGTTATTTTCTGATGAAGGAAGAGGATGTGGCGGGATACGTTCAGGCGAGGTACGCCGGGCATTTCGCGCCGGACGCGGTGCTGACCGTGAAGGAAATCGGCGACGGCAACCTGAACTACGTGTTCCGGGTGGTGGAGGAAGCGACGGGCAAGTCCATGATCGTGAAGCAGGCGGGCGAGGCGCTGCGCATCTCCGCGGAAATGCATGTTTCCACGGACCGGAACCGGATCGAGAGCGAGATCCTGCAGCTGCAGGACAAGCTGGCCCCCGGCTCCGTGCCGAAGATCTACGGATATGATACGACCATGTGCGCCTGCGCCATGGAGGATCTGAGCGATCACGAGCTGATGCGCTACGCCCTGATGCGGCATGAGACCTTCCCGCGCTTCGCGGAGGACATCTCCACCTACATGGTCAACACCCTGCTGAAGACCACGGACGTGGTGATGGAGCACAAGGAGAAGAAGGCGCTGGTCAAGAGCTTCATCAATCCGGAGCTGTGCGAGATCACGGAGGACCTGGTGCTGATGGAGCCCTACAACGATCTGAAGGGCAGGAACATCGTGGATCCGAAGATCGCCGATTTTGTGAAGAAGGAGCTCTACGGCGACGCGGAGCTGCTGCTGGCGGTGGCGAAGCTGAAATTTGAGTTCATGAACAACGCCCAGGCGCTGCTCCACGGGGATCTGCACACCGGCTCCATCTTTGTCCGGAAGGATTCCACGAAGGTCTTCGATCCGGAGTTCGCGTTCTACGGCCCCATGGGATACGATATCGGCAACGTGGTCGCGAACCTGATCTTTGCCTATGACAACGGCGTGGCCGCCGGGGCGGAGGAATTCAACGCCTGGGTCCTGGGCTGCATCCGGGAGACCGTGGATCTGTTCATCGAAAAATTCCGGAAGGCCTATGACGAGTGCGTGACCGAGCCCATGGCGAAGGTGGAGGGCTTCCGGGAGGCCTATCTGAAGAGCATTCTCAGCGATACCGCCGCCTATACCGGCACGGAGCTGCACCGCCGGACGGTGGGCATGGCCCAGGTCAAGGACGTGACCACCATCCCGGATCCGGAGAAGCGGGCGTACGCGGAGAAGCTGAACATCCTCGCGGGCAAGGACTTTATCCTGCACCGGGAGTGCTTCCTCAGCGGGCAGGATTTTGTGGACGCGGTGAAGCGCGCGGAAGCGGCGCTGAAATAAGGGTACGGAAACCGCGGCGCGGGGCCCGGGGAGGGCTCCCGCCGCCAGGACAGAAAGGCGGGGAGAACCATGGCGGATGAAAAAAGCATTATGAGCTACGAGACCGTGGAGCTGGACGATGAAAACAGCGCGCTGGTGATTCTGGATCAGACCAGACTGCCCAACGAGGTGGAGATCCTCCATCTGAAGACCCAGCAGGAGATCTGGGACGCGATCTATCTGCTGCAGGTGCGCGGCGCGCCGGCGATCGGCGTGGCGGCGGGCTTCGGGGTCTATCTGGCGGCGAAGGAGATCCGGACGGAGAACCGGGCGGAGTTTGACGCCAGGTTCCATGAGGCGAAGGAGTTTCTGAATTCCGCCCGCCCGACGGCGGTGAACCTGAGCTGGGCCCTGAACCGGATGGAGCAGGTCCTGAAGGATCATCCGGAAGCCTCCGTGGCGGAGGCCGTGGCGCTGCTGAAGGCGGAGAGCGAGGAAATCAAGGCGGAGGATGTCTGGATGTGCCGCTCCATCGGGGAGTACGGCCTGACGCTGATCAAGGACGGGGACGGCATTCTGACCCACTGCAACGCGGGCCAACTGGCGACCTCGAAGTACGGCACCGCCCTGGCGCCGATCCATCTGGGCCGGGAGCGGGGTATGAACTTCCGGGTCTTCTGCGACGAAACCCGGCCCCTGCTGCAGGGCGCCCGCCTGTCCTCCTTCGAGCTGCTGGCGGACGGGGTGGATACGACCGTGATCTGCGACAACATGGCCAGCCAGGTCATGAAGAACGGATGGGTCAACGCGGTCTTCGTCGGCTGCGACCGGGTCGCGGCCAACGGGGATGCCTGCAACAAGATCGGCACCTCGGGCGTGGCGATTCTGGCGAAGTATTACGGGATTCCCTTCTATGTGCTGGGCCCCACCTCGACCATCGACATGAGCATCGAAAAGGGCGAGGATATCACCATCGAGCAGCGCAAGCCCGAGGAAGTGACCGAGATGTGGTACAAGAAGCGGATGGCGCCGGAGGGCGTGAAGGTGTACAATCCGGCCTTCGATTTTGCGGACCATGAGCTGATCACCGGCATCGTGACGGAATACGGCATCGCCCGGCCGCCCTATACGGAAAGCCTGAAGGAAATCTTCCGGAAGAAGGAAGAGGCGCAGAAGGCGAAGAGGAAGGATTAAAAGGAGCAAGCCATGAAGGATAACGCACTCCGATCCGCCGTGACGCGGGCGGTGCTGACGGAGCTGGCGGCCGGGGGAGAATTCTGGGCTCCCGTGGCGACCTCCAGCCGGCACTGCCATCTGAGTCCGGCGGACCTGGAGCGCCTCTTCGGCCGCCCCCTGACGCCCCTGAGAATGCTGGAGCAGCCGGGGCAGTTCGCCGCGGAGGAAAAGGTAACGCTGGAAACCCCGAAGGGGAAGCTCTCCCTGCGGGTGGTGGGGCCGGTGAGGAAGGAATCCCAGGTGGAGATCTCCCTGACGGAGGCCCGCCAGCTGGGGCTGAACCCGCCCATCCGCCTGTCCGGGGATCTGGAGAATTCCCCGGGCTGCAGGCTTACCTGCGGGGACCGGTCGGTGGATCTGTCCCGGGGCGTCATCGCGGCCGCCCGGCACCTGCACATCAGCGGGGAGGAGGCGGCGGTCTACGGGCTGCGGGACGGGGAGGAGGTTTCCCTCCGCTCCGACGGACCCCGGTCCGCGGTGATGGAGCATGTGATCGTGCGGGCCGGAGCGGGGCACGTGCTGGAGGCGCATATCGATACGGATGAGGCGAACGCCTTCGGAATCCGCTCCGGGCAGCTCTGCCGGCTGCTTCTTCCCGGGGCGGCGGGGCGCGGCCTGTTCCCGGCCGGGGCTCCGGGAGCGCGGCCCGCGGTTTCGCCGCCGGCGCCGCCGGCGGGGGCGCAGATCCCCGGGGCGGGAAGAGTACCGCCGCCCGTGAGCGCCTCCCCGCGGCAGGCGGTGAAGGAGACGCTGCTGGACTATTCGGGAGATCCGGGTTTTCTGCTGACGGAGGAGCTGCTGTACCGGGCGGCGGCCCGGGGGATGAAGTACATCCGCCTGGCGCCCGGCGCGCTGGTGACGCCGCTGGCCCGGGATGTGGCCTGGGAGAAGGGCATTGAGCTGATCCGGCAGGACGGAAGGAATGATCGGGGGTGAGGAGATTTTGACGGAACAGGAGATTCAGCAGATTGTGGAGGAGGTGCTCCGCAGCCTGCCCCGGCCGGCGGAGGAGCCGCCCCGGCTGAAAACCTGGCCGGCGGCCCCGCAGAAGGCGGGCACCGGACGGTGGCTCTGCGACACGGTGGAGGAGGCGGTGGCCAACGCCAGGGCCTCCCAGGCGCAGCTGGCGGAGATGACGCTGGAGAAAAGGGGAGAGCTGATCGCCGCCATGCGGAAGGCGGCCATTGAGAATGCCGAGCCCCTGGCCCGGCTGGCCCACGAGGAGACGGGATACGGGCATGTGGAGGACAAGATTCAGAAGAATCTGCTGGTGGCCCGGCGGACCCCCGGCATCGAGGACCTGACGACCCGGTGCGAAACCGGTGACACGGGGATGATGCTGATCGAGCAGGCGCCCTTCGGGGTGATCGGGTCCATCACGCCCTCTACCAATCCGACGGCCACGGTGATCAACAACTGCATCAGCATGATCGCGGCGGGAAACGCCGTGGTGTTCAACCCCCATCCCGCGGCGAAAAGGGCCTCCCAGGAGGCGATGCGGGTGATGGTGGAGGCGATCCGGAGCGCCGGCGGCCCGGAGACCCTGGTGACGACGGTCCGGGAGCCGACGCTGGAAACGGGCAACGGGATCATGAACCATCCGGACATCCCGCTGCTGTCCGTCACCGGCGGGGAAGCGGTGGTGAAGGTGGCCATGAAAACCGGCAAGCGCTGCATCGCGGCGGGGCCCGGCAATCCCCCGGTCATCGTGGACGACACGGCCGACCTGCCGGAGGCGGCGAAGCGGATCGTGGACGGCGCCTCCTTTGACAACAACATCCTCTGCATCGCGGAGAAGGAGGTTTTCGCCTTCGCCAACATCACGGACCGGCTGATGCAGGAGATGGAGAAGCACGGCGCCTTCCGCATCGCGGGAGAGGACATCGGGCGGGTGCTGCGCACGACGCTGATCGAAAAGGACGGGAAATACGTCATCAACCGGAAGTACGTCGGGCATGACGCCGCCGTGATCCTGCGGGACAGCGGGGTGGCCTTTACCGGAAACCCGCGGCTGATCATCTGCGAAACGGACCGGGATCATCCCTTCGTGACGACGGAGATGCTGATGCCCGTGCTGGCGGTGGTTCGGGTGCGGGATATCGACGAGGCGGTGGAGGAGGCCTTCCGGGCGGAGCGGGGCTGCAAGCATTCCGCGATGATCCACTCCACCAATGTGCACCACATGAGCCAGGCCGCCCGGCGGATGAACACGACGATCTTCGTCAAGAACGCCCCGAGCTATTCCGGGCTGGGCTTTGACGGAGAGGGCTTTACGACCATGACCATCGCCACCCCCACGGGGGAGGGCGTCACCAGCGCCAGAACCTTTACCCGGCTGCGCAGGTGCGTGCTGTACGGCGATTTCAGAATTGTCTAGGATCGGGGAAACGACGGGAATAAAGGAGGAAAAAGAAGATGCAGGAAGCGCTGGGGATGATTGAAACCCGGGGACTGGTGGCCTCCATCGAGGCGGCGGACGCCATGGTGAAGGCGGCGAATGTACACCTGATCGGCAAGGAGCACGTGGGCGGCGGGCTGGTCACGGTGATGGTGCGGGGCGACGTTGGCGCGGTGAAGGCCGCGGTGGAGGCAGGCGCGGCTTCCGCGAAGCGGGTCGGCGAGCTGGTCAGCATGCACGTCATCCCGAGGCCCCACGGCGACGTGGAGGAAATCCTGCCCGGCCGGAAGGCGGCGCGGGCGCCCAGAAATTCCGCCGCGAAGGCGTAAGCGGGCTTTTCCGCCGCGGGCCGGTTTTCCCGGGCGCGGCGGGCGGCAGACCCGGCGGCACAGGGCCGTCACTGGGAAGGAAACACGGCAGAAAAGACATAAAAAAATAAAATGAAAAAAAGGAGAGAAAACAATGGAAAAGCAGGCGCTGGGAATGATTGAGACCAAGGGACTGGTCGGATCCATCGAGGCGGCGGATGCCATGGTGAAGGCCGCGAACGTTCACCTGATCGGCAAGGAGCATGTGGGCGGCGGCCTGGTCACGGTGATGGTGCGGGGCGACGTGGGCGCGGTGAAGGCGGCGGTGGAAGCCGGCGCGGCGGCGGCCAAGCGGGTCGGCGAGCTGGTCAGCGTGCACGTGATTCCGCGGCCCCATGACGACGTGGAGGCCATCCTGCCCACGATGTAAGCAAGGTTTTTTCCGCCCGGCGGCGCCGGACCGGTCCGCCGGGCGGAAAACCTGAGAAACGGAGGGACTGAAATGCTGAAGGGTATCTCTCCCCTGCTGAATCCGGAGCTGCTGAAAATCCTGGCGGAAATGGGCCACGGGGACGAGCTGGTCATCGGGGACGCCAATTTCCCCGCCCAGAGCATGGGCCAGCGCTGCGTCCGCTGCGACGGCCACCGGGCGGATGAGCTGCTGGACGCGATTCTGCAGCTGCTCCCCCTGGATCAGTTCGTGGACGCGCCCGTCACGGTGATGGCGCCCGCGCCGGGGATGCTGGAAGGGGATCCGCCCATCTGGGCGAAAATCGAGGAAATCACGGAAAAGTATCAGCCGGGAACGAAGAGGGAAGCGATCGACCGCTTTGCCTTCTATGACCGCGCGAAAAAGGCTTATGCCTGCGTGGCGACCGGCGAGCAGGCGCTCTACGCCTGCATCATTCTCAAAAAGGGCTGCGTCATGCCCTGATTCCGGGAAACCGGAGGGCATCGGGGAGAAAGGAGGGGGAAGCGCGTGACTGTTCGGGAAATTGCGGCTGTGGCCGGCGTGTCTCCAGCCGCCGTCTCCCTGGTGCTGAACCACAAGAAGGGCGTCAGCGAGGCGACCCGCCGGAAGGTGCAGGAGGTGGTCGACGCGGCGGGCTACACGGCCCGGCCGCGGGCCGCCCGGGAGGACAACCGGCGGGTCATGGTGATCAAGTTTCACACCCACGGCATCACGGAGGAAAACCAGGGCTTCGTGGCGGCCATGATCGACCGGATCGAGGGCGAATGCCGCCGGAACGGGTACGACCTGATCATGAACCGCTGCAAGGCGGACGAGGCGGAGAGTACTATCCGGGAGCTGCTGGCCAATCCGCCCATGGGCGTGATCATGATCGGCACGGAGCTGCGGGAGGAGCACTATCCCATCCTGGATCTTTTCGGCACGATCCCCCTGGTGGTGCTGGACAACGATGTGCATTACGGGCGCGCGGACAGCGTGGTGATGTCGAACGTGACGATCGGCATGGATGCCACGGCGTATCTGCAGGAGCTGGGACACCGGGAAATCGGCTATCTGCGGTTTGCCCTGCCGATCCATAACTGCGACGACCGGTACCGGGGATACCTGGCGGCCATGGAAAAGGCGGGGCTGCCGGTGCCGGAGCCGATCTCCCTGAGCCCGACGCTCAACGGCGCCTACGAGGACATGAAGCGCATGCTGGCGGAGGGAAGGTACCGGCCCCGGGGCGCCGTGCTGGCGGACAACGATTCCCTGGCCATCGGCGCGGCCCGGGCGATTCTGGAGGCGGGATACCGGGTGCCGGAGGATGTGAGCATCATCGGCATCGACGATATTCCCTACAGCGCCGTGATGATGCCGCCCCTGACGACCATGCGGGTGTCGAGGAAGGCGCTGGGGACCATGGCGGTGGATCTGCTGCTGGAGAGGATCCGCCATCCGGACTGGCCGCCCATGCATGTGAAGGTGGACGGCCGCCTGGTGATCCGGGGCAGCACGGGCCGGGCGAAGGAGGAGAAGCAGCCATGATGGTGGGAAGAGTCACGGGAACCGTGGTCAGCACCAATAAGGTGCCGAAGCTGACGGGGGCCCGGATGCTGATCGTGGAGCCGGTCAGCCTGGAGACCGTGGAGCCCACGGGGGACTACATCGTCTGCGTGGACGATGTGGGCGCCGGGGAGGGGGACCTGGTCTTCTGCGCCTACGGCAGCTCCTCCCGGCAGAGCGATACGTCCCGGCTGCTGGCGACGGATTACACCATTTTCGGCATCGTGGATTCCCTGGATCTGCGGGGAAAAAGAACCTATGACAAGGCAAAGGAGGCGGCCCATGCAGCTGGCTAAGGTGATCGGATCGATGGTGTCCACCCGGAAGTGCGAGCGGCTGGAGGGCATGAAGCTGCTGGTGGCCGTGCCGGTGGACCCGGAAACCATGGAGGAGAAGGGGACGCCCTTCGTCACGGCGGACACGGTCGGCGCCGGCGAGGGGGAAATCGTGCTCTGGGCCGGCGGCAGCTCCTCGCGCCAGACGGATCAGACAACCGGCAAGCCCGTGGACAGCACGATCATCGGGATCGTGGATTTCGTGGACATCCAGGGGAAGCGGGTCTTTGCCAAATCGGAGGCCGGAACATGAAAATCGGGGTGATTACGGGCACGGTGGTCAGCACCGTGAAGTACGAGCGGTACCGCGGAATGAAGATGCTCAAGGCCCGGAACCTGACCCTGGAGGGGGAACCGGTGGGCGAGGAGTTCGTCGTGCTGGACGCGGCGGACGCGGGCATCGGCGATATCGTGCTGCTGAACAACGACGGCGGCTCCGCCAAGATGGTGACCGGGGACGATCAGCTGATCGCCAGCATGACGGTCTGCGGGGTCGTGGATCATTACACCTGGCGGGGAAAGACGGTCTACTGCCACTGAGGAGAAGGGAGGCGGCGGAATGAACATCGGCATTGTGATCGGCAGCGTGGTCTGCACGGTGAAAACCAGGACGCTGAAGGGCCGCCGCCTGCTGATTGTCCGGCGGATCGTGAACGGGAAGCCGGCGGGAACGGTGATCGCCTGCGACGCCACGGGCGAGGCGGGGATCGGGGACTGGGTCTACATGATCGGGCGCGCGGAGGCGGCCCTGATGCTGGATCCGGCGGATCCGCCGCCCTCGGATCTGACCATTGCGGGCATTATCGATCCGGAGACGCTGTAATTCAGGCAGACGGGGAGCGGAGAAGATGAATCAGGAATACAGACGGAGCCCGGCGGTGACGGAGGCGGAGGTCGAGGCGATCGTCCGCCGGGTGCTGGCGGCCCGGAGCGGGAGCCGGGCGGAGACCGCCGGACCGCGGGAAAGCGCGGAACCGGAGGGCTGCCGGATCCAGGCGGTGAAAACCGGCTTCTTCGGCCGGGGCTCCGTCCGGATGCTCGGCCCGGAGGTGGCCAAGCTGGGCGCCCGCCGGGCGCTGATCGTCACGGACGGGTTTCTGGCCGGCTCCGGCGCCGCGGACCGGGTCCGGGCGGTGCTGGAGGCGAGCGGCCTCCGGTGCGATCTGTTCGCCGGGGTCCAGCCCAACCCGACCGTGCAGGTGGTCGAGGATTGCATCGGGCAGGCCCGGGCCTGCGGGGCGGAGGTGCTGGTGGCCGTGGGCGGCGGCAGCGCCATCGATACCGCCAAGGCGGCCAGCATCGTGCTGGCCAACGGCGGCCGGGTGGAGGACTACGAGGGCGTCGGCCGCTCCCGGAAGCCGGGCATCCCGGTGGCCGCGGTGAACACCACGGCCGGCACCGGCTCGGAGTGCACCGCCTTCTATATCGTGACGGATCCGTCCCGGGGCTCCAAGATGGCCATGATCGATCCCAACTGCATGGTGGCCGTCGCGGTGAACGACATCGATTTCATGATTTCCATGCCGCCGAAGCTGACGGCGGCCACGGGCATGGACGCGCTGACCCACGCCATCGAGGCGGCCTGCGCGTCCGGCGCGAATCCCTATACGGATCACGACGCCTACTGGGCGATCACGGCCGTGACCCGGTTTCTGCCCCGGGCGGTCCGGGACGGGAACGATCTGGAGGCCCGGGAGATGATGGCCTACGCGGAGAATATCGCGGGCATGGCCTTTTCCAACGCGGGCCTGGGCATGGTGCACGCGATGGCACATGCGCTGGGCGGGCATTCCAACCTGCCCCACGGGGTGTGCAACGCCGTGCTGCTGCCCTTCGTGCTGGATTTCCACTGCCGGGACGCGCGGCTGCGGGCCCGGCTGACGCGGGTGGCGGAGGCCATGGAGCTGCCGGAAAGATCGCCGGAGGCCGTGGTGCGCAGAACCCGCGCCATGGCGGAGGAGCTCGGGATCCCGGTCACCCTGCGGGAGGCGGCGGAGGGCCGGCTGACCCCGGAGGCCTTCCCGGCCCTGGCGGATCTGGCCCTGCGGGACAGCTGCATGGCGACCAATCTGATCACTCCCTCCCGGCAGGAGGTCATCGACACCTATCAGCGGGCCTGGGACGGCCGGCTGCTGTAGGTGCACAGCCCGCCGCGGCGGAAGGGGAAGCGGGAACCCGGCCCGGCAGGCCGAGGCGGAAGAAAGAAGCCGCGGCCCGGGCGGATGCCCGGAGAACACAGAGACGGAGGCGCGCCGCGCCCCTGTCTTTTTTATGTTCATGGGTTGTTTTTCCCCCGGGCGCGGGCTATACTTGTTCATCATCCCATATGGGGAAAAGAACAGGAGGAAAAGAATATGAAAAAGCTGCTTGCGATGCTTCTGGCGGTCATGATGCTGGTGCCCGCCTTTGCGCTGGCCGACGATGTGATCAAGATCGGCGTTTTTGAGCCCTCCACGGGCGACAACGGCGCCGGCGGAAAGCAGGAGATCCTGGGCATCGAGTATGCCAACAGCCTGGCTCCGACCGTGACGGTCGGCGGCAAGGAATACAAGGTGGAGCTGGTGGTCGCGGATAACCAGTCCCTGACGGACAAGGCGGTTTCCGCCGCCCAGTCCCTGATGGGCGAGAAGGTTTCCATCGTGCTGGGCTCCTACGGCTCCGGCGCCTCCATGGCCGGCGGCGACGTGTTTGCGGAAGCGGGCGTGCCCGCCATCGGCGTCAGCTGCACCAACCCGAACGTGACCCTGCTGTGCGATTACTACTGGCGCATCTGCTTCCTGGATCCCTTCCAGGGAACGGTCATGGCCAACTTCGCCAAGGAGCTGGGCGCCACCAAGGCCTATGTGCTGACCATGCTGGGCGAGGACTACGGCGTGGGCCTGGGCAAGTATTTCGTGGACGCCTTCAAGAAGCTGGGCGGCGACGTGATTGAGGAGAACTTCACCGAGGGCAACGGCGATTTCGCCGCCTACATCAACAACGCGGTCAACGGCGGCTGCGACGTGATCTTCTCGCCCTGCGCCACGACCTACGCCGCCCTGATCATCGAGCAGGCCGCCTCTCAGGGCGTGACCTTCCCGATCCTGGCGGGCGACACCTGGGAGAACTCCGCGATCCTGGACGCCGCGAAGGGCAAAGATGTCAAGGTTTACTGCTCGACCTTCTTTGACGAGAAGGACGACTCCGCCGCCGCGGCCGATTTCGTTACCGGCTACAAGGCATGGCTGAACGCCGACGAGAGCAAGAAGACCAACAACGGCGGCAACGACATCGTCGCTGCGGTTTCCGCCCTGGGCTTTGACGCCTACAACGTGGCCCTGACCGCCATCAAGGCGGCGGACAGCGCGGATCCCGCCGCCATCGCCGCGGCGCTGCCCTCCGTCACCTACGAAGGCGTGACCGGCGCCATTGCCTTTGACGAGAACGGCGATGCCCTGAAGGACATGGCCTACATCAAGTACGCCAATCCGGAAACCGGCGCCTTTGACTTTGTGAAGACGCAGTCCGTGTCCGAATAATTCATAATCCGATCAGGGGGGCGCTGCGTCATACAGCGTCCCCCCTTTTTCCTGAAGGATCCTGACTGGAAAGGGAGAACAGCATGTTCAATACCATCTTGCCGTACCTGCTGGCGGGCATTTCCGTGGGCGGTCAGTACGCGCTGATCGCGGTCGGATATACGCTGGTCTACGGGATTCTGCGGCTGATCAACTTCGCCCACGGGGATATTTTCACCGCGGCCGGCTTCTTCATGGTCTATCTGGCGGCGAGCCTGCCGGTGGGCCTTTCGATTCCGCTGGTCATTCTGCTGACGGTGGCGCTGGGCTTCACGGTGGAGCGCGTCGCCTACAAGCCGCTGAGAACCGCGCCGCGGATGTCCATCATGATTTCCGCCATCGGCGTCAGCTATCTGCTGCAGAACCTGATGTGGTATCTGACGGGCGGCCTGGCCAAGCAGTATCCCGGCCTTCCCGGCCTGAGCGGCACCGTCCAGATCGGGCCCGCCACGACGAAGATCGTCACGATCGCGACGCCGTTTCTGACCATCGCGCTGGTGGTGGCCCTGGTGATGCTGATCAACCATACGAAGGTCGGCATGGCGATGCGGGCGGTGTCCGTGGATTTTGAAACCGCGCAGCTGATGGGCATCAAGATCAACAGCGTCATCTCCGTCACCTTCGTGATCGGCTCCGCCATGGCGGCCATCGGCTCCATGCTGTATTTCACGAACTACACGGCGGTCACGCCCACCATCGGCGCCATGCCGGGGCTGAAGGCCTTTGTCGCCGCGGTGTTCGGCGGCATCGGGTCCATCCCCGGGGCGATGATCGGCGCGCTGATCATCGGCATCAGCGAGAACCTGATCAAGGCGGCGGGCTGGACGGCGTTCTCGGACGCCTTCACCTTCGCCCTGCTGATCGTGGTGCTGCTGTTCCGGCCCACGGGGCTGTTCGGCGAAAAGACGACGGACAAGGTGTGAGGAGGGGAAAAAGATGAAGAAGAATCTGAGACTGATCCTCTCCCTGGTGGCGGTCGCGGTGCTCTTTTTCCTGGCCTGGCTGGTGGAGAAGACGGAAGGGACCCAGTCCATGGCGGTGACCGTGCTGCAGAAGGGCGCGGTCTATGCCCTGATCGCGGTGTCCATGAACCTGCTGAACGGCTTTACGGGGCTCTTTTCCCTGGGCCAGGCGGGCTTCATGCTGGTGGGCGCCTATACCTACGCGGTGCTGACCATCCCCATGGCCAAGCGGGCCGCGGTGTATCAGTACTATGACGGCGGCTGGGTCCAGTTCACCATCGGGTTCCTGCCCGCCCTGCTGGCGGCCGGCGCGGTGGCGGCGGTCTTTGCCGCGCTGATCGGGCTGCCGGTGCTGCGGCTGAAGGGGGACTATCTGGCCATCGCCACCCTGGGCTTCGCCGAAATTATCCGGGCGATCGTGCAGTGGGACGGCATCGGGCCCCTGACCAACGGCTCCAACCTGCTGAAAACCTATCCGACGCTGAAAAACATCATGCCGGGCAACACGGTGCTCTTCACCTTCCTGGTGGTGGGACTGTGTATCGGGCTGATCCTGCTGCTGATCAACTCGACCTACGGCCGGGCCTTCAAGGCCATCCGGGACGATGAGACGGCGGCCGAGGCCATGGGCATCAACCTTTTCCACCACAAGCAGATGGCCTTTGTGATCTCCAGCTTCTTCGCCGGCATCGGCGGCGCGCTGCTGGCCATGTATCAGGGCTCGCTGCAGGCCAACAGCTTCAAGAGCTCCATGACCTATGAAATCCTGCTGATCGTCGTGATCGGCGGGCTGGGCTCCGTGTCCGGCAGCGTCCTGGCCAGCTTCCTGTTCATCGCGGCCAGCGAGTGGTGGCTGCGGTTCCTGGATTCGGAGATGCTGATCGGGGACTTCCAGGTGCCGCTGCTGGCGCCCGGCTTCCGGATGGTGGTCTTCTCCGTGGTCATCATGGTGGTCGTGCTGTTCTTCCGGAAGGGAATCATGGGGGATCGGGAGCTCTGGGAGCTCGGATCCCGGCGCGGCGCGAAGGAGGGCAGGAAAAAGGCATGAGCGAGGAAAGGAAAAACGTCCTCCGGCTGGAGGATATCACCATGCAGTTCGGCGGCGTGGTGGCCATCAACAACCTGAGCATGGAGGTCAACGAGGGCGAGATCGTGGCGCTGATCGGGCCGAACGGCGCGGGAAAGACCACTGCCTTCAACTGCATCACCGGGGTGTATGAGCCCACCAACGGCGCGGTGTATTTCCACGGAAAGCCCATCGCGGTGAACCATCCGACGGGAAAGATGGTCCGGCAGTACGCGGGCATCAACGGGGAGAAATACCTGAAGGAACCGGTGGTCGCCCCTTCCGCGGATAAAATCACCGCCCTGGGCATCGCCCGGACCTTCCAGAACATCCGCCTGTTCAAGAGCCAGACGGCCTTTGAAAACGTGCTGATCGCGACCCATCTGCGCCGCACCAGCAATTTCCTGACCGCCACCTTCCGCCTGAACCGGAAGGAGGAAAAGGCCATGCGGGAGAAGGCCATGAGCCTGCTGGAGACCGTGGGGCTGAAGGACGAGGCGGACGAGCTGGCGACCAGCCTGCCCTACGGCAAGCAGCGGAGGCTGGAGATCGCCCGGGCGCTGGCGACGCAGCCGACCCTGCTGCTGCTGGATGAGCCGGCGGCGGGTATGAACCCCCAGGAGACGGACGAGCTGGGTGAGTTCATCGTGGACATCAAGAACCGCTTTCACCTGACGGTCCTGATGATCGAGCATCACATGAACCTGGTCATGGATATTTCGGACCGGATCTACGTGCTGGATTTCGGGAAGCAAATTGCCCAGGGCACCCCGGAGGAGGTTCAGCGCAATCCGGTGGTCATCTCGGCATATCTGGGGGTGGAGGAAGAATGAGCCTGCTGAAAGTGACGGATCTGATTGTCAGCTACGGCGGCATCGAGGCCCTGAAGGGCATCTCCTTTGAGGTGGCTCAGGGGCAGATCGTGACCCTGATCGGCGCCAACGGCGCGGGAAAGAGCACGACCCTGCGGACCATCTCCGGCCTGGTCCGGCCGAAGGAGGGCCGGGTCTATTTCGAGGGCCGGGACATCACGGATTTCGGAACGCAGAAAATCGTGGAGACCGGCATCGCCATGGTGCCGGAGGGACGGCGGGTTTTCGCGAACCTGTCCGTGCTGGAAAACCTGCGGATCGGGGCCTATCTCCGGAAGGACCGGGAGGTCATCGAGCAGGATATCCAGTATGTCTATGACCTCTTCCCCCGGCTGAGGGAGCGGTCCTGGCAGCTGGCGGGCACCCTCTCCGGCGGCGAGCAGCAGATGCTGGCGGTGGGCCGGGCGATGATGACCCGCCCGAAGCTGATCATGATGGACGAGCCCAGCCTGGGCCTGGCGCCCCTGGTGGTGAAGGACATCTTCCGGATCATCCAGACCCTGAAGGAGACGGGGATGACGGTGCTTCTGATCGAGCAGAACGCCAACGCGGCGCTGCACGCCTGCGACTTTGCCTATGTGCTGGAGACCGGGCGGATCACCATGCAGGGCACCGGGGAGGAGCTGCTGGCCAGCTCCGCGATCCAGGAGGCCTATCTGGGAAAGACGGGAAAGTGAAGGAAGCATCCGGGCGGGGACCCGCCCGGGTTTTCCGGGCCGCGGTTGCGGCCCGGCTTTTTTTACGGTATACTTTTCCCTCGGAAATGGCTCGGAAAGAGCGGCGGGGAGGCGTACGGATCTGATGAAGGCGCTGATTCTGAACTCGGGGCTGGGCTCCCGGATGGGGGTCCTGACGGGTGAACATCCCAAATGCATGACGGAAATCGGCCCGGGGGAGACGATTCTGTCCCGTCAGCTGCGCATGCTGGCGGATTACGGCATCCGGGAGGCGGTCATGACGACTGGATACCGGGAGGAGGTGCTCCGGAGCTACTGCGAGTCCCTGGAGCTCCCGGTGAAGATCACCTTTGTGCATAACCCGGTCTATGACCGGACCAACTATATCTATTCCATTTACTGCGCCCGGGAGCATCTGGAGGGGGACCTGCTGCTGATGCACGGGGATCTGGTCTTTGAAAACGAGGTCCTGGACCGGATGCTGGCCTCCCCGGTCTCCTGCATGGCGGTGTCCTCTGCCCTGCCCCTGCCGGAGAAGGATTTCAAGGCCCAGCTCCGGGACGGCGAGGTGCAGCGGGTCGGGGTGGACCTGTTCGAAAACGCGGCGGCGGCCCAGCCCCTGTACCGGCTTCGCGGGGAGGACTGGAAGCTCTGGCTGGAGAAGATTTCGGAGTTCTGCGAAAGGGGCGAGACCGGCGTATACGCGGAGAACGCCCTGAACGCCCTGGAGGGGCGGGCCCATATCGCGGCGATGGATCTCGGGGAGCTGCTCTGCTCGGAGATCGACAATCCGGAGGATCTGGCCGCGGTCTCGGAGCGGCTCCGCCGGGTGGAGCGCCGGACGGTCTACATGTGCTTTTCCGCGGACATGTTGCACGGGGGGCATATCGCCATCCTGCAGAAGGCCCGCCGGCTGGGCCGGCTGATCATCGGCGTCCTGTCGGATGAGGCGGTCGCTTCCTACAAGCGCTTCCCCCTGGTGCCCGCCTCGGAGCGGATGGCCCTCTTCTCCCAGGTGGCCGGGGTCTGGAAGGTCGTGGAGCAGAAAACCCTCTCCTACCGGGAAAATCTGGAGAAATACCGGCCGGACATCGTGGTTCACGGGGATGACTGGGTCTCCGGCTTCCAGCAGCCCATCCGGCAGGAGGTGCTCTCCGTGCTGGCCGGATACGGCGGGCGGCTGGTGGAGTTTCCCTATTCCTCGGATTCGAAATACCGGGCCATGGAGTCCCGGGCCCGGGCGGAGCTCTCCCTGCCGGATCTGCGGCGGGCGCGGCTGCGCCGGCTGCTGGAGATGAAGGGCCTGGTCACGGCGCTGGAGGCCCACAGCGGCATCACGGGGCTCATTGTGGAAAAGACGGTGGTGCACGAAAACGGGGGCACCCGCCAGTTTGACGCCATGTGGATTTCCAGCCTGTGCGACAGCACGGCCAAGGGCAAGCCGGATATCGAGCTGGTGGATATGACCTCCCGCTTCCGCACGATCGACGACATCATGGAGGTCACGACCAAGCCGATCATCTTCGACGGGGATACCGGCGGGCTGACGGAGCACTTCGTCTATACCGTGCGCTCCCTGGAGCGCATGGGGGTCTCCATGGTGATCATCGAGGACAAGACCGGGCTGAAGAAGAACAGCCTCTTCGGGACCGAGGCGGCCCAGACCCAGGACAGCATCGAGCACTTCTGCGCCAAGATCCGGGCGGGCAAGGCCGCCCAGAAAACCCGGGATTTCATGATCTGCGCCCGGATCGAAAGCCTGATCCTGGAGAAGGGCATGGAGGACGCGCTGGCGCGGGCCTTCGCCTACCGGGAGGCCGGGGCGGACGCGATCATGATTCACAGCCGCCGGAAGGATCCCTCGGAGATCCGGGAGTTCATCCGCCGGTTCCGGGAGCGGGACGCGGCGACGCCGCTGGTGCTCGTGCCCACCTCCTTCAACAGCGTCCGGGAGGAAGAATGGAAGGCCATGGGCGCGAACATCATCATTTATGCCAACCAGCTGACCCGCACCGGCTTTCCCGCCATGCGGGAGGCGGCGGAGACGATTCTCCGCTGCCGGCGCGCTCAGGAATGCGATGAAAAATGCATGAGCATTCAGGAGATCATCACCCTGATCCCCGAGGAATAAGGCGGTTCCGCGTTTTCGGCGGGAGGGGGCGCGCCCGGTTTTCCGCCGGAGGCGCGTGCTGAAGGAGGCGAAGGGTTTACCCATATGGATACCATTCAGATTCTGGTCCGGCAGATCCTGCAGATGTTTCTGCTGGGCGGGCTGGGCTTCTGCCTGTACCGGGGCGGGAAGGTTTCCGCGGAGGGCAGCCGGGCCCTGGGCAATATTCTGATCTATCTGGCGCTGCCGGCGACGATCATCAACGGCTTTCTGGTCGAGCGGACGGAGGCGCACCTGCTGGGGATTCTGTACAGCGCCGTCGGCGCGGCGGTCCTGCTGCTGCTCTCGATGCTGATCTCCCGGGCGTTTTTCCGCCGGGATCCGATCGCCTCCTTCGCCGGCGCCTTCTCCAATCCGGGGTTCTTCGGCATCCCGCTGATCATCGCCTCCGCCGGGCAGGGCGCGGTGTTCTATGTGGCCGCCTTCGTGGCCTTCCTGAACATCGGCCAGTGGACCTACGGCGTGTCCCTGCTGACGGGGCGGCCGCTCCGGGAGGGGCTCCGGTGGAAGCAGCTGATCCGGGCGCCCTTCATGATCGCGGTGCTGATCGGACTGGCGCTGTTTCTGGGCGAAATCCGGCTGCCGGAGGTGCTCCGGGGCTGCCTGAGCACGGTGGCCTCCCTGAATACGCCTCTGGCGATGTTCACCGTGGGCATCTATCTGGCGCAGACCGAGATCCGGCAGCTTTTCACCCGGGGAAAGCTGTATCTGGTGGCCCTGGTCCGGCTGGGAATCATCCCGCTGGCGGGGCTGCTGCTGCTGGCCCTGGTGCCGGAGGCGTATCATGACATGAAGCTGGCGCTGCTGCTGGCGGTTTCCTGCCCGGTGGGCTCCAATGTGGCGGTTTACGCCCAGCTCCACGGAAAGGACTATCCCTACGCGGTGGAAACGGTCGTGGTTTCCACGCTGCTGTCCATTCTGTCCATCCCGGCGGTGGTCTGGGCGGCGCAGCAGCTCTGGTAAGCGCGCGGCCGCTCCGGAAGGGGCGGAGGCAGCGGCCCGGAACCGGGGCGGAAGCCGCGGCGCGGTTCAGGCGCGGGCGGCCGGCGGTCGGGCCCCGGGGCGACAATACTATGTGAAAAAGAGGAACGGAAAATGAGCAGACTGGGAGATCTGATCCGCACGGAGCGGATCCGTCAGAAGCTGACCCCGAAGCAGGTGGCGCGGAAATGCGGCGTCAGCGAAAGCTATCTCATGGCCGTCGAGGCGGGTACCCGGATCATCGGGGACGATCAGGCCCGGCGGATTCTGAAGACCATCGGCCTGAAGCAGCAGAACGAGGCGGAGTTTACCCTGGACGACATCGCCGCCACGGTGGACCTGGCCCAGGTGCGGCCGGCCCTGGCCGCGAAGGCGGCCGCCCCGAAGCCGAAGGAGGCGGAGAAGGTGGCCTCCACGGAGGAGAAGGACGAGGGCGTGGCCGGCAGCATCTGGCTGGACGCGCTGCAGAGCGTGCTGAAGCGGGTGCCGGTCATGAACGCGGTGATGAAGCCGGTGCGGTACAAGCTGGTGCCGGTGGAGAACGGGCGCATCGAGGGGGCGAACCCGGACAAGGTGTTCTTCTTCCTCGCGCCGGACGACAGCATGCGGGGCTTCCGGATTCACCGGGGGGATACCGTGCTGACGGTGCCGGCCCAGAGCCCCGTGGACGGCGCGGTGATGCTGATCAATTACGGCGAGCACCGGTATCTGCGGAAGATCAGGGTCCTGAACGACCGGCAGGTGCTCCTGCAGAGCTATGACCGGGAGTATGAGCAGGAAACCGCGGACATCGCCGATGTCGGCTTCCTGGCCCGCTGCGTGCAGGTCACCTTCGAGCTGTAAGCGCCGGAACGGGCGGCTCCCCGGGCTCCGCGCCGCGCATATATGCGCAGGCGGAACCTGAATTTTATGGTTCCGGCGGTTTGCCCTGAAAATACATTGCATCCCGGGTTAAATTGATGTAAACTGTAGCCATCCATGCGGGGATGGCTTCTTTTAGTGTTCCCCTGAAGGGGAAAAGAAAATCCACGTGAAAGAGATCCCGGGTCCGGCGCGGGCGAGCCGGAGCGTTCTTGAACAGCCTTCGGCCGGGAGGGCCCTTCCGCCGCCGCGAAAAGCCGGCGGCCGGGCGCGGTCTCTGGCCGGAGCATCAAAACAACAGAAGGAGAGCTGAGCCATGTCTGAGAAGCGAGCTGCGTTCCGTCCGGCGGAAATTCTGCTTCCGGGGGCGGGGACTGCCCCGGAGACCTGGGCTTGTCTGGCCTGCGATCAGTATACCTCCCAGCCGGAATACTGGGAAAAAACGGAGGAAATCGTCGGGGATCATCCCTCCACGCTGAGGATGATGCTTCCGGAGTGCTGGCTCGGGGAGAGCGACAGCCGGATTCCGGCGATCCACGGGGCCATGGCGGACTATCTGCGCCGGGGGATCCTGACCCCCGCGGTGCGGAACGGGTTTGTCCTCTGCCGGCGCAGGACCGCCTCCGGCACCCGGCTGGGCCTGGTGGGCACGGTGGACCTGGAGCAGTACGATTATGCCCCGGGGAGCAAAACCCCGGTCCGCCCGACGGAAAAGACCATCGCGGAGCGGCTCCCGGCCCGGCTGAAGATCCGGCGCGGCGCGCCCCTGGAGCTGACCCATATCCTGATCCTGATCGACGATCCGGAGCGGACGGTGCTGGAGCCCCTGGACGACCGGGCGGAGTCGCTGCGGAAGCTGTACGATTTTGACCTCATGCAGGGCGGCGGGCATCTGACGGGCTATGCCGTCGAAAGGCCGGAGGACGTGGCCGGCGTGCAGGATGCCCTGGAGGCCCTGGAGCAGGGCCTGGGCGAGGATCCGCTGCTGCTGGCCGTCGGCGACGGGAACCACAGCCTGGCCACGGCGCGGGCCTGCTGGAATGAGATCAAAAAGACCCTGAGCGAGGAGGAGCGGGAGAACCATCCGGCCCGGTTCGCCCTCTGCGAGATCGAGAATATTCACGACCCGGCCCTGCGCTTTGAGCCGATTCACCGCCTGATCACCGGCACGACGCCGGAGGAGCTGTACGACTGCTGGGAGCGGTACGCCGAGGAGCGGGGGATGAGCGTCTCCGAGGAGGGCGAGGGCCATACCTTCACCATGGCGATCCGGAAGGACGAATACCCGGTGGTGGTCCGGCGGCCGGAGGGCGCCATTCCCTGCGAGACGATCCAGCTTTTCCTGGATGATTTTCTTGCCGGGCATCCCGAGGCGGCCATCGACTATATCCACGGGGCGGATACGCTGCGCCGGCTGGCGCAGAAGAAGGACGCGGTGGGCTTCATCCTGCCGGACATCGACAAGCGGACCTTCTTTGAGGATGTGAAGAAGCTGGGCGTGCTTCCGCGGAAGACCTTCTCCATGGGCGAGGCGGACGAGAAGCGCTTCTACATGGAGTGCAAGCGGATCTGAGCCCGGCGGACGGAGGAAAAATAACGGCGGAGGGCGCCGGTTCCGCGGGGCGGAGAACGGGAAGGGACGGTGGATCGGCATGAAGGGAATCCGGAGGGCGCTGTCGGTGCTGACGGCGTTGATCCTGCTCTTCGCCTGCGGAGCGGCCGGAGGGGAGGAAGCGGTGATTCCGGAGATTCGGACAGAGCCCTTTGAGGTCCCGGACAACGAGGCCCTGCGCCTGATCCGGGAGATGAAGGCCGGGTGGAATCTGGGCAACACCTTTGACGCCTATGACTGTTTCTGGGTGAAGGATCCGCTGGATTACGAGTCCGCCTGGTGCGGCGCGAAGACGACGCGGGAGCTGATCCGGGCGCTGAAGGACGCGGGCTTCCGGACGGTCCGGGTGCCGGTCAGCTGGCACAATCATCTGGCGGAGGACTGGACGGTGGATCCGGCCTGGATGGCCCGGGTGCACGAGGTGGTCTCCTGGGTGCTGGAGGAGGGCATGTATGCCATCGTCAACATCCATCATGACTGCGACCCGCGGTATTATTATCCCGACGCGGCCCATGCCGAAAGCGCGGAGCGGTATGTCCGGACGATCTGGCGCCAGGTGGCGGAGGAGTTCGCGGCGGAGGACGGGCATCTGATCTTCGAGTCTGTCAACGAGCCGCGGCTGACGGGCACGGAGCACGAGTGGTGGTGGGAGGCGGAGGACGCGTCCTGCCGGGAGGCGATGGCGCGGATCGTCGCCCTGAACCAGGTCTTCGTGGACACGGTGCGGGCCGCCGGCGGGAACAACGCGGAGCGGTACCTGATGGTGCCGGCCTATGACGCGAACCCGGACTATGCCTGCAGCGATCAGTTCACCCTGCCGGAGGATCCGGCGGAGAACCGGATCATCGTTTCCGCCCACGCCTATTCGCCCTACGGCTTTGCCCTGGAGCAGCCGGGAACCGATGCCTTCTCCCTGGAGAATCCGGCGGACTGCGCGGGGGTCACGGCCTGGATGGACAATCTGTACCGGACCTGGGTGTCCCGGGGGATCCCGGTGCTGATCGGGGAATTCGGCGCCATGGAGAAGAACGGCAATCTTCAGGCCCGGGTGGACTGGGCGGCCTTCTATGTGGCCCAGGCGCGGGCCCGGGGCATCACCTGCTGCTGGTGGGACAACAACCTGTTCCGGGGCCAGGGCGAGCGCTTCGGGCTGTTTGACCGGGCGTCGGCGCGGTGCGTGACGCCGGAGATTCTGGAGGCGATCCTGCGGTACTGCGGGGAATAATCATAGAGACGGGGCGCCGGAGAAGCATTTCTGAAGACAACGAGCACAGGAACCGGAAAAGGAGGCATTGCACCCATGAAGCGCATCATGACCCTGCTGCTGGCACTGACGATGCTGGCGGGCCTGGCCGTTTCCGCGGCTTTGGCCGAGACGATTCACGCGCCCGGGCAGGCGTCCCGGCCGTCCGGAACGGAAAGCGGAGCGCTGATCTCCTGGGAGGGCTTCAGCGCCCGGCTGCTGAGATATGAGATTGAGAAGAACCGGGAGGGGGATACCCGGCTGTATCTGTATACCCGGGTCGTGAACGACACGGACCGGACGATCTCGATGGACGCCCGGAACATCACGGCCGACGGCGTCCGGATCATGGGCAGCGGAATCATGAAGACGGCGCCTCACTCGGATTCCGGGGAGGACTCCCTCCGGCATTTCAGCCTCTGGGCCCGGAGCGAGAACAAGGAGGAGGGCCGGAACGCGATCCTGAACGCCCGGACCCTGGCCATGCAGATCGAGCTGCGGGACAGCGATACGATGGAGACCCTGGTTCGGCAGGAGGTGACCCTGGATCTGCGGAGCCTGGAGGGCACCACGGAGATCGAGACGCCCCGCCCCACCGCGACCCCGAAGCCCCGGCCGACGCCGGAGCCTACGCCCGACAACCGGGCGCCGGCCTATACCCCCGCCTCCACGGATTACAAGACCCTGACGGAGAAAAGCCGGGGCCAGGCGGTGAAGGATCTGCAGCAGCGGCTGTGGGACCTGAACTATTATGCCAACAAGATCAACGGCGTCTATGAGGATACGACCGCCATCGCGGTGATGTCCTTCTGCACCCAGAACGGGCTGTATATTCAGGGGGACGCCACGCCGGAGATGCAGGAGCTGCTCTACTCCAGCCGGGCGGAATACTACCGGGAGCCCTGGATTCCGGTGATGCTCGGGCCGAAGTTCAGGTGGCGGGTCCACGGCGACGCGGATGTCGCGGCCATCTACCCGATGATCGTCAACCGCTCCCCGAGCCGGACGGTTCTCGGCGTGGAGCTGTACTACTACTACACGGACGTGTGGGGAGAGCGCTATGTCGGCTCCAACGGCACGCCGCTGCTCCGGAGGGCCACGCTGCAGAAAACCATGAAGCCGGGGGATTACTATTCCAGCGAGCAGGTGCTCGCCTCGCCCTACAGCTGGATCAACACGGTGTATATCGGGATCAACAAGATCGTCTTTGACGACGGGGAGATCCGCACCGCGGACAACATCCAGTATATCGGCTATCCGATGAGAAACTGAGCGGAACGGGAACCCGGCGGGGGCCGGGAGCGCTCCGCGTATTTGACAGGCCCCCCGGCCTGTGATAGAATGACATGAATTTTGCAAGTCAAGGGAGGGATTTTCCCATGGAGCACATTCAGACGCTGAACACCCGGAATCTCTGCGAGAGCGCGAAGAACGGCGGCTGCGGCGAATGCCAGACGTCCTGCCAGTCCGCGTGCAAGACCAGCTGCGGCATTGCCAATCAGCAGTGCGAGAAAAAGGCTGAGAAGTAATTCGGGCTTCTGAAAAATGCCGCCGTCCGGCGGCATTTTTCAGTCCGGGGGCTTTTTCGCCGGATCGGCCGGGATCGGGCGGGCCGGGCTCAGAGGAGCCCGGGGGAAAAGAAAACATCCGGCAGGGAGAGAAATATGATTCATCAGTACAAAATGGACGGGCTGAACATCGTGCTGGACGTCTGCTCCGGCGGGGTGCACCTGGTGGACGAGGTCGCTTACGACATGATCGCCCTGTACGAGCGGGAGCCGCGGGAGAAGGTCCTCGCCGCCGTGGCGGAAAAATACGCCGGCCGGGAGGATGTGACCCGGAAGGATCTGGAAACCTGCTATGAGGAGATCACCGCGCTGAAGGACGCGGGGCAGCTGTTTTCGGAGGATTCCTTCCGGCCCATGGCCGGGGCTCTGAAGCAGAAGACCGCCGGCGTGGTCAAGGCCCTGTGCCTGCATGTCGCGCATACCTGCAACCTGAACTGCGCCTACTGCTTTGCCAGCCAGGGGAAGTATCACGGGGACCGGGCGGTCATGTCCTATGAGGTGGGCAGGCAGGCGCTGGATTTCCTGATCGCGAATTCCGGCACCCGGCGCAACCTGGAGGTGGATTTCTTCGGCGGCGAGCCGCTGATGAATTTTGACACGGTGAAGCGGCTGGTGGCCTATGCCCGGTCCGTGGAAAAGGAAAAGGGCAAGAACTTTCGCTTCACCCTGACGACCAACGGTCTGCTGATCGACGATGACGTGATCGATTTTGCCAACCGGGAATGCGCCAACGTGGTGCTGAGCCTGGACGGGCGGAAGGAGATCCACGACCGGTACCGGGTGGATTACGCGGGCAACGGCTCCTGGGACCGCATCGTGCCGAAATTCCGGAAGCTGGTGGAGGCCCGGGGCGGGAAAAACTATTACATGCGGGGCACCTTTACCCACGCGAATCCGGATTTCCTGAAGGATATCGAGACGATGCTGGATCTGGGCTTCACGGAGCTGAGCATGGAGCCGGTGGTCTGCGCGGAGGGGGATCCCGCCGCCCTGACGGAGGAGGATCTGCCCATTGTCCTGCGGCAGTATGAGGATCTGGCCCGGCTGCTGGTGCGCCGGCGGCGGGAGGGCCGGCCCTTCACCTTCTATCACTATATGATCGATCTGTCCGGCGGCCCCTGCGTGTACAAGCGGATCTCCGGCTGCGGCTCCGGCACGGAGTACATGGCGGTCACCCCCTGGGGGGATCTGTATCCCTGCCATCAGTTCGTGGGGGAGGAAAGCTTCCGGCTGGGGGATATCTGGCAGGGTGTGACCAATTTGGAGACGCAGGCGGATTTCGCGGCCTGCAATGTCTATGCCCGGGAGGAATGCCGGGACTGCTGGGCCCGGCTGTACTGCTCCGGCGGCTGCGCGGCCAACGCGTATCACGCGACGGGATCGGTCCGGGGGGTTTACCGGACCGGGTGCGAGCTGTTCCGGAAGAGAATGGAATGCGCCATCTGGGCGGAGGCCATGCGCACCCGGGAGGAGCAGGGCTGATCCGTAGGCTGCCCGGGCGCTCCCGCGGGAAAGCCCGGGGCGGAGAAAGGCGGCGGGCGCGCCCGGAGCGGAGGCCCGCCGGAGCATGAAGGGGGGAAAACGCGCGTGAGAAGAATCCTTGGGCTGCTGCTGTGCCTGCTGGGGCTGGCGCTGCCGGCCCTGGGGGAGGAGGCCCCGGCGGCGGAGTCCTTCCCTCCCCGGGAGTATGACTTTACCCACCGGGCCTACCGCAGCTATGATTCGGAAACCCTGAAGTACCGGATCGAAACCTTTACGGTGAAGGGCTGCCGCTGCTATCTGACCAAGGTGTGGATGCAGGATCCGGCCCGGCAGATCCGCAAGGCGACCTCGGAATGGAAGAAGAACATCAAACTGCCGAAGGAGATGGCGGCGGCCGTCCCGGGGGCGGCGCTGGCGATCAACGGCAGCGGCTACTGGAGCCCGGTGTATCCGGATGTGCCGGAGAACTATCCCGGGGCGGTGGAGGATTACTTTTATACCCCCTGGGGCTCCCTGACGGTGACGGACGGAGAGGTGTTCCGGAATCTGGAGGAGCTCCCCTACTGCGGGCTCACGCTGGAGGCGGACGGGCTGCATATGTATACCGGGGAGAGCACGGAGAAGGTGCTCTCGGCGAATCCCTCCCAGACCTGGTGCTTCCGGGACGCATGCCCCATGCTGCGGGGCACGGAGGTGCTGACGCCGGAGGAGTGGCCCTTCGCGGAGGCGAAGGCCCGCCGGACGGTGATCGCCCGGGCGGACCGGAACAATTATCTGATCCTTTCCGTCTCCAATGAGGGGCGGGCGGGGCTGACCCTGCACGAGGTGAACGAGTTCTTCCTGAACCATCTGGAAACCGAATGGGTCTACGATCTGGACGGCGGCCCCTCCTCGGCGCTGCTGGCCCGGAGGAAGGGGGCCCGGAAGATGAGCCGGATCATGGGCGGCGGGGCGAAGGATATCGATATCATGGCCTTCACCGAGCTGCCGGAGACGGAGAATTAACCCCCGCTATTTTGCGGAAAACGCGCTGTACAGAGTCCGGCGCGCGCGGTAGAATGCTCTCAAAGCCGGAAGGGAGGCGGTTCCCTTCGGAAAGGAGGAGAAGGTACGATGGAGTTTGTCTCGGAGAATCTGGTCCTGATTCTCTGCGGGCTGGCCGGCTTCGGCCTGCTGATCGGAGAGGCCTTCATGCCGGGTATCGGCGTCGCGGGGATCCTGGGCGTGATTCTGGAGGTCATCGCGATTTACAGCGCCTGGCTGCATCACGGATTCCAGTTTGCGCTGATCCTGACGGTGATTCTGATCGCGGTCATCGGCCTGACGGTTTATCTGACCTACCGCAGCGCGCTGAAGGGCCGGCTGAGCCGGAGCGCGCTGGTGCTGAATGACGCGGAGGCCCCGGGGACCGAGGCGGAGGATAAACTGGCGGCCTGCCTGGGCCGGGAGGGCGTCGCGGTTTCCGCGCTGCGCCCCGGCGGCACCGTGGAGGTGGACGGCGTGCGCGTCAACGCCGCCAGCGGCGGAGAGCTGATTGCAAAGGGCGCGAAGATTCTGGTTGTCGGCCGGGAGGGCGATCACGTGATCGTCCGTCCGGCAGTATAAAGAAAAGCGTAAGAAACGGAGGATATGAAGATGCCAACGCCTGTATTGATTCCCGTGATTGTTGTTCTGGCCATTGTAGTGCTGGCGGTTTTCCTGCATTTTGTGCCCATGGGCCTGTGGATTTCCTCCCTGGCCAGCGGCGTGCATATTTCCATCGGCACGCTGGTGGGCATGCGGATCCGCCGCATCCAGCCCCAGCGGCTGGTGTATCCCCTGATTAAGGCCCGGAAGGCCGGCCTGGATCTGACCATCACCCAGCTGGAAACCCACTATCTGGCGGGCGGCAACGTGGACCGGGTCATCAACGCCCTGATCGCCGCGCAGCGCGCCAATATCCAGATGGCCTTTGAGAAGGCCTGCGCCATCGACCTGGCCGGCCGCGATGTCTTCCAGGCGGTGCAGATGAGCGTTACCCCGAAGGTCATCGAGACCCCGGTGGTCGCCGCCATCGCGAAGGACGGCATCGAGCTGCGGGCCAAGGCGCGGGTGACCGTGCGGACCAACATTGAGCGCCTGGTCGGCGGCGCCGGCGAGGAAACCGTCATTGCCCGTGTCGGCGAAGGCATCGTCACCACCGTCGGTTCCTCCGAGACCCACAAGGAGGTCCTGGAGAACCCGGATCTGATCAGCCGCACGGTCCTGAGCAAGGGCCTGGACGCGGGCACGGCGTATGAGATTCTGTCCATCGATATCGCGGATGTGGACGTGGGCCGGAACGTCGGCGCCCAGCTGCAGATGGACCAGGCGGAGGCGGACCGGCGCATCGCCCAGGCGAAGGCCGAGGAGCGCCGCGCCATGGCCGTGGCCCGGGAGCAGGAGATGAAGGCCTCCGTGCAGGAGATGCGCGCCAAGGTGGTCGAGGCGGAAGCCGAGGTGCCGAAGGCGATGGCGACCGCGCTGCGGGAAGGCAAGATGGGCGTGATGGATTACTACAACATGAAGAACACCGTCGCCGATACGGAGATGCGGGAATCCATCGCGAAGGCCAGCGCCCCCCAGGCCGCGCCCGAGGGACAGGGCAAGAAGTAATGCCGATTCGGTCTGAACGCGCCCCCGGCGGTTTCCGCCGGGAGCGCGCGGAGGAGGTGTACGGAGCATGGAAGAGCTGTTTCCGCTGCTGTTCATCCTGATGGTTTACGGATTCATCGCCTCGACGGTCCGCTCCGCAAAGAAGAAGGGCGGCCCGGCGGGCGGGAAAAAGCCCTCCGGATCCGGGCCGGCGGCGCCCGCCGGAAAGCTTACCCAGAAGGGGGGGCTGGATGCCCGGCTGGCCCGGGAGTTCCCCCATCTTTATCAGCAGGCCGCCGGGCAGACGCCCGCGCCGGCGGAGGTTCCCCGGTCCGGCAGCCTGCCGGTCGGAGAGCTAGAGGGAACGGATCCCTGCCATGACGATCCGCATAGGATGCCCTCGGGCAGCCTGCGGGTGGATTGGGAGGAGGGAACGGATCCCTGCCATGATGATCCCCGCGCGATGCCCTCGGGCAGCCTGCGGGCGGACCGGGGCGAGGGGACGGATCCCTGCCACGACGGCTGGACCCCCGCGAAGCCCGCGGCCGGAGAGGCGGAGGAGCGGCCGGCGGCCGCCGGGGGGCTGAACCTCGGCTGGACCGGGGACGAGATCGTCCGGGGCTTTGTGTACGGAGAGATTCTGAGAAGGAAATCCGGCTGACGCGCCGGCGGGGTCGGGGCGGAGAAGGCCCCGGCCGGGACGCGTGAAGCAGGAAAACGGAAGAAACAAGCGGTTTCAGGCCGCGGACCCGGGAGGGCCCGCGGCCGCATGGTATAATCATCCATATTTGTCTGAGAAGCGCGGAGGGAGGCGGAGAGCTTGAGTTCCTTCAGGGTGGAGCTGCGGAGAGTGGTGGACGACAGCTATGACATAGAGATCGGGGCGGATCTGGCGGAAAAGCTGGTTCGGGATCTGAAGGACGGGCTGGCGGGAAAGGCGAGCCGGTTCGCGGTTGTGACGGACGACACGGTGAAGGAGCTGTATGCCGGGCGGATCCTCTCCCTCCTGCGGGAGAACGGATTCCGGGCGGAGCTGATCTCCTTCCCGCCGGGGGAAAAGAGCAAGACGCGCCAGACCAAGGAAAAGGTCGAGGACGCCATGCTGGAAATGGGCTTCCGGCGGGACTGCTGCGTCATCGCCGTCGGCGGGGGCGTCGTCACCGATCTGGCGGGCTTCGTCGCCGGAACCTTCGGCCGGGGCGTGCCCTTCATCAATTACGCGACCACCCTGCTGGCCGCGGCGGACGCCTCCGTCGGGGGAAAGACCGCGGTGGACACGCCGCTGGCCACCAACCTGATCGGCCTGTTCAACCAGCCGGAGAAGGTGTATCTGGATACCGCCGCGTGGAAGACCCTGCCGAAGGAGCAGGTCTCCAGCGGCCTGGCGGAAACGATCAAGCACGCCGTGATGGCGGACCGGGATTTCTTTGATTTTCTGGAGCGGCGGATGGAGGCAATCTTCGCCCTGGAGGAGGAAGCCTGCCGGCACGTCGCGGAGACCAACTGCCGCATCAAGTACCGGGTCGTCATGCAGGACGAGCGGGAGAGCGGGCTGCGGGAGATCCTGAATCTGGGGCACACCGTCGGCCGGGCCGTCGAAACCGTCAGCGGCTATCGGCTGCTGCACGGGCAGGCGGTGGCCGTCGGGCTGACGGCGGAGGCGCTGCTGGCCAGCCGGCTGGGCTATTGCACGGCGGCGGAGGCGGAGAGGGTCCGGAGCCTGCTGCGCCGGGCCGGCCTGCCGGACCGCCTGCCCGCCTATATCGACCGGGAGGCGCTGGTGCGGAAGCTGTATACGGACAAGAAGGTCCGGGCGGGGCAGCTCCGGTTTGTCTTCCAGAAGGGCATCGGGGACATGATGTGCTTCGGGGAGAACGTGTATTCCCGGCCGGTGGAGGAAGCCCTGGTCCGGGAGATCCTTCCGGAAATGTAGCGCCGCGGCGGAAGCCCGCATGCCGGGACGGAAGCGGGCGGAGGCGCCCCGCCGTCGGAACGGAAACAGGCGCGGCGGAAACGCCGCCCGGAGATGAGCCTCGGGAAAGGGAGCGAAGATGGAAAAGCATCTGGTGATCGGGCTGCTGGCCCACGTGGACGCGGGAAAGACGACGCTGTCCGAGGCGCTGCTGTATGCCGGCGGCCAGCTGCGGAAGCTGGGCCGGGTCGACCATGGGGACGCTTTTCTGGATACGGATCCCCAGGAGCGGGAGCGGGGAATCACGATTTTCTCCAAGCAGGCGGAGACGGTCTGGAAGGGCATCCGGCTGACCCTGCTGGACACCCCGGGGCATGTGGACTTCTCCAGCGAGATGGAGCGGACCCTGGGGGTGCTGGACGCAGCGGTGCTGGTTATCAGCGGCGCCGACGGCGTGCAGGGGCATACGGAGACCCTCTGGCGGCTGCTGAAGGCCTACCGGGTGCCGACCCTGCTGTTCGTCAACAAGATGGATCAGCCCGGCACGGACCGGGCGGCGCTGATGCGGGAGCTGAAGAACCGCCTCGGGGACGGCTGCGTGGATCTGGCGTCGCCGGAGGCCATGGAGGAGGCGGCCATGGGCTCGGAGGAGGCCATGGAGGCCTTCCTGCGGGAGGGAGCGGTGCCCCGGGAAATGCTGGCCCGGCTGGTGGCGGAGCGGGCGGTCTTCCCCTGCTTCTTTGGCAGCGCGCTGAAGATGAAGGGCATCGAGACCCTGCTGGACGGGATCGGGGAGCTGGTGCCCGCGCCGGCGTATCCGGAGGCTTTCAGCGCCCGGGTCTACAAGATCAGCCGGGATCCCCAGGGCGCCCGGCTGACCTGGATGAAGATCACCGGCGGCAGCCTGAAGGTCAAGAGCACCCTCCGGGCCGGCGGCGCGGAGGAGAAGATCAACCAGATCCGCCTGTACAGCGGGGCCAGGTTCCGCCTGACGGAGGAGGCGGAGGCCGGGGAGGTCTGCGCGGTCACCGGGCTGAGCGCCTCCCGGGCGGGAGAGGGCCTGGGCGCGGCGGAGGGCCGGATGGAGCCGCTGCTGATGCCGGTGTTCACCTATCAGGTGCTGCTGCCCCCGGGCAGCGATCCCTCCCAGGCCCTGCGCCAGCTGCGGATGCTCGAGGAGGAGGATCCCCAGCTGCATGTGATCTGGACCGCGGAGAAGCGGGAGATCCATGTGCAGCTGATGGGCGAGGTGCAGCTGGAAATCCTGAAGCGGGTGCTGGCGGACCGGTTCGGGCTGCGGGCGGCCTTCAGCGAGGGAAGCATCCTCTACCGGGAAACCATTGCGAATTCGGTCGAGGGCGTCGGGCACTATGAGCCCCTGCGGCATTACGCGGAGGTGCATCTGCTGCTGGAGCCCGGGGAGCGGGGCAGCGGCATCAGGATCGCCAGCGCCTGCTCCACGGATGATCTGGAGCTGAACTGGCAGCGCCTGATCCTGACCCACCTGATGGAAAAGACCCACCGGGGGGTGCTGACCGGGGCGCCGGTTACGGATCTGAAAATCACGCTGATCGCCGGCCGGGCGCATCTGAAGCATACGGAGGGCGGGGATTTCCGCCAGGCGACCTACCGGGCCGTGCGCCAGGGGCTGATGCAGGCGGAGAGCGTGCTACTGGAGCCCTGGTACGATCTGACGCTGGAGGTGCCCGCCGACTGCGTGGGCCGGGCGATGAACGACCTGAGCCAGATGGGCGGCACCCTGGAGGCCCCGGAGCTCCGGGGCGACCGGACGGTGCTGACCGGCAGCGCGCCGGTGGCGGCGATGCGGGGCTATGCCCGGGAGGTCGTGAGCTATACCCGGGGCCAGGGCCGGCTGACCTGCGCGCTGAAGGGCTATGCCCCCTGCCGGAACGCGGAGGAGGTCATCGCCCAGAGGGGCTATGATCCGGAGCGGGATGTGGAAAACTCGCCGGATTCCGTCTTCTGCGCCCACGGCGCGGGCTTCGTCGTGCCCTGGAGCGAGGTGCCGAAATACATGCATCTGCATCCGGAGGTCCTGCCGGGCCGGGCGGCCTCCCCTGCCGGACCGGCGGGCGCGCCGGCTTCCCGCGCCGCCTACCGCGGAACGGCGGAGGAGGATAAGGAGCTGCAGGCGATCTTCGAGCGCACCTACGGCCGGCGGGAGGCGAAGGAAAGCGCCGCGGAGGCCCGGAGCCGGCGGCCCACGGTCAACGGGCAGGAGCTGCGGGTCTATGTGCCCGAGCCGCCCCGGACGGAATATCTGCTGGTCGATGGGTACAACATCATCTTCGCCTGGCCGGACCTGAAGGAGCTGGCGCGCCACAGCCTGGAGGACGCGCGAAAGGGCCTGATCGATATCCTGAGCAATTACCGGGGCTTCCATCCCTGCGAGCTGATCCTCGTCTTCGACGCCTATCGGGTCCAGGGCGGGCAGGGCGCCCGGGAGGAAATCCGGGGGATCCACGTGGTCTACACCCGGGAGGCGGAGACCGCGGACAACTATATCGAGAAAACCATCCGGGAGATCGGCCGGAAGCGGGACAGCCGCGTGCGGGTCGCGACCTCCGACGGGCTGGAGCAGGTGATCATCCTGGGCGGCGGCGCCGGGCGGGTTTCCGCGCGGGAATTCCGGGCGGAGGTGGAGCAGACCCGGGTGGAGATCGCCGCCATTCTGGAGAAGAACAATCAGCATCCCCGGGAGGTGTCCGATGTGGCGCTGGCGCTGCAGCGGGCGATGGACGAAAAAAAGCCCGGACCGCGGTAACGCGGCCCGGGCGCTGCTTTTTTGGCTGTTGCCTGTTGCCTATTGCCGGTTGGCCGCCGGCTGCCGGTCCGAGATCTTCAGGAACACGAAGCCCAGGGCGAAGAACACGGCGAGGGAAGCGACGGCGATGTTGATCGTGCCGCCGGCCAGCTTGACCCAGGCGATGACGGCGGAGCCCAGGAAGGACGCGCCCTTGGAGAAGATGTCATAGATGCCGAAGTATTCCCCGGAGTTTTCCGGCGGGATGATCTTGGAGTAGTAGGAGCGGGACAGGGACTGAATGGAGCCCTGGAAGCAGCCCACGCCGAAGGCCAGGATGCCGAAATGCCAGATGGTCTGCAGCGTCAGCGCGTACAGGCAGACGCAGAAGTATCCGACGATGCAGATCAGGATCAGCGGCACCGTCGCGTGCTTCTTGGACAGGCTGGCGAAGACCAGGGATCCGATCCAGGCGACGACCTGGGTGGCCAGCAGGAAGACGACCTGGCCGACGGTATTCAGCCCCAGATCCGTGCCGATGTTGATGCAGTTGTCGATGATCGTGCCGACGCCGTCGATGTACAGGAAGAAGGCGAGCAGGAAGAACAGCACCTTTTTGTCGTGCAGGGCGATGGTCTTCAGCGTGCGGCCGATCTTTTTCAGCACGTCGCCGATGGCGTGCTTCCGGGTGTCGACGTAATTCACCTGCTTGTAGTTCCGGATCAGCGGAAGGGTCACCAGGAACCACCAGATGCCGGTGACGGCAAAGCCGATGATCTTGGAGAGATTCCCGGGCAGGAGGCCCATCTTCTCGCCGGCCTCGTTCAGCGGGCCCATCATCTTCGCGTCCGGGCCGAGAATGTAGGCGATCAGGGCGACGAGGAAGGGAATGCAGGAGCCGATGTAGCCCCAGGCGAACCCGTAGGAGGACACCTGATCCATCCGGTCCTCCGTCGTCACGTCGTTGAGCATCGAGTCATAGATGGTCAGGGAGGCGGAATAGCAGATCCGCGAGAGGATATAGATCACGATGAAGGCGACCCAGCCGGCGGCGAAGCCGTTCACGATGCATCCGATGACGCCCAGGGCGACGGAGGTCGTGAAGAGGATCTTCTTCCGATCTTTATGATCAGCGACGGCGCCGAGGATCGGCCCCAGCAGGGCGACCGCCACGGTGACGACGGCGATGGCGAGGGAATAGTAGGCCGTCGCCTGATCGGAGCTGATCTTTCCGGGACCTTCCCCGATGGCCAGCGCCTTGAACCAGATGGGAATCAGGGAGCAGGCCAGCATGGTGAAGGCCGAATTGCCCACATCGTAGAGCACCCAGGATTTTTCGGCTTTGGTGAGGTTTTTGAACATGAAGTTCACCCCCGCTTTTTTTCTTTCCGCCATTGTAACACAAAAGCCGGAAAACCGGAAGCGGGCGGGCGGAAAAGATCCGGCCCGGGCGGAACGGGAGCCGGCCCCGCGCCCGCCGGGGAGCAAACTTGTCAGCCGGGCGGGAAATGTGTATAATGAAGCTCCAACGACTGAAGGAAGGGGGGGCGTG
The DNA here is from genome assembly GCA_902778055.1 of uncultured Eubacteriales bacterium. Taxonomy (GTDB): domain Bacteria; phylum Bacillota; class Clostridia; order Christensenellales; family Aristaeellaceae; genus Aristaeella. Next base: position 73,947 of record CACYWL010000006.1, read on the forward strand.
CGGATGCCCGGAAGGGAAAGAATGCTCATCACGGGGGGGAATCCTCTGGAGGGCGAGGTCCAGGTCAGCGGCGGAAAGAATACCGCCGTGGCGCTGATTCCCGCCAGCCTTTTGTGCGATGAGCCCTGCACGATTGAGAATCTTCCGGATATTGAGGATGTGCACGCCCTGGCCGATATTCTGCAGGAGCTGGGCGCGAAGGTGGATTATGTGCCCGGCGAGCGGATGACGATCGATCCCCGCCCCGCGGAGGGGGATACGGTTTCCTACCGGAACGCGCAGCGCCTGCGCGCGAGCTACTATCTGCTTGGCGCGCTGCTGGGCCGCTGCGGCCGGGCGAATGTGCCCACCCCCGGGGGCTGCGATATCGGCAGCCGCCCGGTGGATCAGCATCTGAAGGGCATGCAGGCCATCGGCGCGGAGGCGGAGCAGCGCCGGGGCATCATGCGGGCTTCCGCAAAGGAGCTGACCGGCGGGGATGTCGTTTTCGACATGGTGACGGTCGGCGCGACGGTCAACGTCATGCTGGCGGCGGTCCGGGCCACGGGGAAGACGACGATTCACAACGCCGCCCGGGAGCCCCACATCGTTGACCTGGCGAACTTTCTGAACAGCATGGGCGCCCGGATCAAGGGCGCCGGCACGGATACGATCCGGATCCGCGGGGTGCAGTATCTGCATTCCACGACCTATGCCGTGATTCCGGATCAGATTGAGACCGGGACCCTGATGATCGCCGCGGCGGCGACCGGCGGGGACGTGACGGTCAAGGGCTGCATCCCGACGCATATGGACGCGCTGAGCGCCAAGCTGCTGGAGATGGGCGTCCGGGTCAACGATTATGACGACGCGATCCGCGTCCGGGCCCTGGGTCCGAAGCGCGCGATCAATATCAAGACGCAGGTCTATCCCGGATTCCCGACGGATCTGCAGCAGCCCATGAGCGCGCTGCTGACCACGGTGAAGGGAACCAGCTTTGTGACGGAGACGATTTTTGACCTGCGCTTCCGCCATCTGGATGAGATCCGCCGGATGGGGGCCAATGTCCGGGTCATGGACCGGACGGCTGTCATCGAGGGCGTGCCGGAGCTGTACGGCGCGCCGCTGACGGCGACGGATCTGCGGGCCGGGGCGGCCCTGATCATCGCCGGGCTGATGGCCCGGGGCGTGACGGAGATCTACGAGCCCGGATATATCGACCGGGGCTATGAGCATATCGAGGAGAAGCTACGCTCCCTGGGCGCGGTGATCAGCCGGGAGACCGGGCCGTAATAAAGGGGGACGGGAGAGATGAGCACCCCTTTTGAGGAGCTGGGCCTCCGGGCCTGGGCGGATCCGGACGAGATCCGGCGCGCCTACCGGGCGCTGGTGAAGCAGTGCCACCCGGACCTGATCCGGGATCCGGTCCGGAAGCGGGAGGCGGAGCAGCGGATGATCCGGCTGAACCTGGCCTACGAGGAGGCCCTGCGTCTGGCCACCCCGCGGCAGCAGGCGGCCTATATCCGGGAGCTGCCGAAGGAAGAGGCGGTGACCCTGGCGGAGAGGATGCTGCAGAAGGGCAAGCCGGAGAGCGCCCTGCGCCAGCTGATGCGGGCGGAGAGCCGGGATGCCGGCTGGCATTATACCCACGGGAGGGCGCTGATGGCGCTGGAGCGCTTCCACGAGGCGCACGAGGCCTTCCGCAGCGCGGTCCGGATGGAGCCGGACAACAATGAGTACCGCGGCGGCGCCCTGGAGGCCGCCCTGGCGGAAAAAAAGGAAAAGACGGTCGCCGGCCGGATGAAAAAGCTGATCCGGGGATGGAGAAAATAAGCGCCGGCGCCGGCCGAAAGGGAGGAGCCGGATGACGGCGGGACGGAACGGAAAAGGAAAGATGACCTGGGGAAGAAGAGGGGTCGGCTGCCTGGCAGCGGCCCTGTTTTTGCTGGGGGCCCTTCCCGCTCCGGCGGAATCGCCGGCCGGGGAATCGGATCCGGCGGAAACGAAGGCCCCGGCCTGGACCGTCTCGGAATCGGAGGCGGTTCTGAAGGCCCGGGACATCACGATGGAATGCGAAATCGAGCCGGGCTCGAAAAAGAAGCAGTTCGAGGCGGCCCTGGACCGGAGCTACCGGACCTTCTGGAACTCCAACGGGGGCAAGGGCGCGACGATCACGGTCACCCTGCCGGAGGGGGAGGAGGCCGGCGGCGTCTGGTTCCAGTGGTATGACCACACCCACGCCATCGCCGTGCAGATCCGGGACGAAAACGGCGAATGGAAGGAATGCGGCCATACGGAGGGCGCCTTCCTGTCGGATTTCCTGCCCCTGCCGGAGAGGACGACGGAATTCCGGGTCGCGAATCCGGAGAGCAGCAAAAAGTCCACTCCCCTCCCCCTGGCGGAGTTCCATGTCTACAGCCGGGGCGAGCTGCCCCCGGAGGTGCAGGTCTGGCAGCCCCCGGCGGACAAGGCGGATCTGATGCTGATCGCCGGCCACCCGGACGATGAGCTGCTGTGGTTCGGCGGCGTGCTGCCGACCTACGCGGGGGTGCAGAAGAAAAAGGTGCAGGTCGGCATCCTGGTGCCTACCCTGCCCCGGCGCCGGCTGGAGGAGCTGGACGGGCTGTGGACCTGCGGCGTGAGAAACTATCCGGTTTTCGGCTATTTCCGGGACGGGTATACCCTTTCCCTCCGGGATCAGTATGAGCACTGGGACAAATTCTCGGTGCACAAGCTGGTGACCGGCTGGGTCCGCCGGTTCAAGCCCGACGTGCTCATCACCCATGATTTCAAGGGAGAATACGGCCACGGGGCGCATCAGGTCTGCGCGGACGCGGCGGTCAAGGCCCTGGACCAGGCGGCGGATCCGAAGCAGTTCAGGGAATCCTATGCGGAATACGGAGCCTGGAAGGTGCCCAAATGCTATATTCATCTGTATCCGGAGAATGTGATTGATTTTGACTGGCGGGTGCCGCTGGAGGAATTCGGCGGCCGGACGGCCTTCGATGTCGCCTCGGAAGCCTTTGCCTGCCATATTTCCCAGCAGGACACGGATTACGCCGTGGAGGATTTCGGCCCCTGCGACTGCAGCCTTTTCGGCCTGTACCGCAGCCTCGTCGGGCCGGACGTGAAGCATACGGATCTTTTTGAAAATCTGGGCCCGGTCGAGGACGAGCCGGAGCCCTGAGGCGCCGCGGCGCGGCCTCTCCGGGGCCGTGATCCCGGCGGCGCTGCAGAACGATCGCCCCGGGGCGGAATCCCCGGGGCGTTTTCAGCGCGGTCTCTCCAGGCGTTTACAGCACGATCTCTCCGGGCCGGTATCCCCGGGGCAGCTCCTCCTCCTCGAGGAAGGGGAAATCCGGATCCTCGAGCACGGGCAGGAAGGCCTCCCAGGGGTATCCCGGCAGCTCGCAGCCGTAGCTCGTCCTTCCGAACCAGCCGCCCTCCTTCTTCGCCTGGTTCAGATCCCGGGCAAACTTGGTGCGGTTGGAGCAGTCATGCACGACCAGGGGCCAGCCCTCCTCCGCGGCTTCCTTCATCAGGCGGAGGGTGATCTCCCGGCTGAAGACCGGGCTCAGGTACCCCATCCGGTAGAAGTACAGGTTCTCGCCCAGATAGTTGGGCAGGTTGTTTTCGTTCAGATGCAGCTCCGCGCAGTTGATGAAATCCGGGCCGGCCGCAAGGATCCGGTCCTTTTTTTCATGGAAGCGGGCCTCAAACTCCCGGGTCATGGGGGTCTCGATGCCGACCTGGGGGATGTATTTCCGGGCGGTGCGCATCGCCTCGATCACCCGGTCCGAGACGTCCGAGGCGCCGAGGTTGAAGCGGATCTCGTCCAGCCCGGCCTCCCCCAGGGCCCGGAGGTTCTCCTCACCCGCGTTCAGGCCGTTGGTGTACAGGTGCTGATGCACCCCGGCCTCATGGAACCGCCGGATGATGCCGTAATACTTTTCGATCTCCATGAAGGGCTCCAGGTAGACATAGGCGATGCCGGTGGGCTTTCCCTGCAGGGTGAAGAGCAGGGGCAGATCTTCCTCCCGGTATTTGCCGCCGCCGATTTCCCACAGTCCCTCCCCGATGGGCGGAATCGCGTCCAGGACGCCGTAATCGTAGCAGAAGGGGCAGCGGGCGTTGCACCGGTTCGTCTTCCGGACGGCGGACAGCCCCGTGCCCAGCAGGCAGGACTTGCAGCCGCCGGGAAAGTGCTCCTCCGGCCCGACATACAGCGTGCTGGGCCCCGGCCCGAGACCCTTCAGCCCGGGAATGTCCGCCTTCAGCCGCTCAAAGCGGGCTTCCGCCGCCAGCTCGATCTGGCTGAAAACCGCCAGGGCAATCTCCTGCTGCCGGCAGCCCAGGGGCTGATCCTCCGGCAGCGCCGCGAAAAAGGTAAACCACCGGAGCGCGTCCTGCTTTGAAATCTTCATGTGATCTTCTCCCGTCTTCCGCGAAATCCGCGGAGCAAATTCAGTTCCCGGAAGGGCGGAGCCCTCCGCCCCCGGCGGTGCCGGCGGGCCCGCGCCGCGTTCCCGGCCGTCAAAGAATGAACCAGCGTTGGTCAGGCCTGTTCGCTTACCTTCCGGAGCTCCCGGATGGCCTCCGGAAGGGCCTGCACCGTGTCCCCCGCCGTCATGGAAACGTCCCCCATCCGGCTCTGGGCGATCTCGCCGGCCCGGCCGTTCAGCCAGGCGCCGGCCGCTGCCGCCCGGGGCAGGGGCGCGTCCCCGGCGCAGACGGCGGCCAGAATGCCGCTGAGCACGTCGCCGCTGCCCGCCGTCGCCATCCCGGGGCAGCCCCGGTCCGCGATCCAGGTTTCCCGCCCGTCGGTCACGACCGTCGCGGGCCCCTTCAGCAGCACCGTCACCCCGTGCTCCCGGGCGAATGCCTCGGCCAGGTTCAGCCCGTCGGCCTGAATCTCCGGCACGGTCTTCCCGGTCAGCCGGGCAAACTCCCCCGGATGCGGGGTCAGCAGTACCCGGCCTCCCGCGCCCTTCAGAATCCCGGGCTCCTCCCGCAGGAGGGCGGCCAGGGCGTTCAGCCCGTCCGCGTCGAGGATCAGGGTCCCGGCCGGGTTCCGCAGCAGGTACCGCACGGCCTGCCGGACGGCCTCCGTGTTCCCCATCCCCATGCCGAAGGCGAGGACCCGCAGCCCGCGGCGCAGCTCCTCCCATTCCTCTTCCCGGAAGCGGAGCTCCCCCGCCTCCTCGCTCAGGGGAAACAGGGTGCTCTCCAGAATCAGGGGCATCAGCGGAGCGCAGAGGGACCGGGGCACGGCGGTCCGGACGACGCCGGCGCCGGCCCGCATGGCCGCGCAGGCGGCCGATGCCAGCCGGATGGCCCCGCTGTACCGCAGGCTGCCGCCGGCGAGCCCCACGTAGCCGTAGGTCCCCTTGTTGGCAAAATGCTTTCTTTCCGGAAACAGCGCCGCGGCGTCCGCCTCCTCCGTCAGGAACCGCTCCGGTCCCCGGGGCGCGAGGCCGATGTCGATGTTCTCCTTCCGCTTCATCAGATCCATGGCCATATTCAGGAAATGCCCGGGCTGAAAGAAGCCGACGGAGACCGTCAGATCGCTGCGCACCGCGGTCTCCGCCAGGCCGGAGTTCCCGTTCAGCCCGCTGTTGATGTCCGCGCTGACGACAGCGGAGCCGCTGCGGTTGATCAGCTCAATCATCCGCGCCGTCTCTCCCTCCGCGCGGCCCCGGAAACCGGTGCCGAAAATGCAGTCCGCGACGGTACCGTACTCCTCCAGGGCTTCGGTGTCCCGCCACAGCTGAAAGGGCACGCCCTTCTCCCGGCATTTCCGGAACCAGTATTCCCCGTCCGGCGTGAAGCTCTCCGCCTCGAGAAAGAGCCGGCAGGGAAGGCCCGCCTCCGCCAGCAGGCAGGCCAGCACGTATCCGTCCCCGGCGTTGTTGCCCCGGCCGCAGACAATGGCCACCGGCGGCCGCCAGGCAAAGGCTCGGAAGATGCCCTCCCCGGCCCGGGCCATCAGCTCCCGCCCCGGGGTGCCCGCCGCGATGGCCGCGGCGTCGCTCTCCCGCATGGAGGCCACATCCAGTATTCTTTTCATCTCATCCTCCCGGCGGGCTTCCGCCCGCCCCCTGCATCATACCATAAAAGCGGCCAAATGCCCATGCCGGAATCCGGCCCCGCGGGGCGCCGGCGCCGAAGAAAAAACGGGCCGGGGAAGGAGAAAACGGCAGGCCGAAAATATTACATTTTTGTTTCATATTCGTTGACATTTTTGGCGGATTTTGATATCATGCGGAGTACCGGAATTCTTTTCCGGAAAAGCTTTCTGGGGTGAAACATGAGACGATTCCTGTCAGCGCTTCTGACGCTGATGATTCTCTGGAGCGCGTCGGCGTACGCGGCGACCGGGAAGGAGACGGATGAGGACGGCGGCGTCTGGGACTATGACGCCGGGACCTATACCTCTCCCGAGGGGGAGGTCTATCAAATTGATGACACGGATTCCGGATCCTCGTCCGGTTCCCGGTCCTCCTCTCAGTCTTCCTCCTCTTCCTCCGGGGCCATCACCGTGACCTCGTCCGACGGGGCGGAGGATCCGACCGCCGGCATGGTCAAGAACGCGGACGGCAGCGTGACGGTGGAGTCCGGGGCGATCCAGATTGACGAGCCCGCCTCCGAGGGGGCTCATCTCTCGCAGGAGGAGTGGGCGGCCCGCTGGACGAAGTATGTCGCCGCCAACGGCACGACCACCGGCACGGTCTATATGGATGACGCGGGGAATATCTTCCCGGCGGAAATCGTCTATCTGGGCCTGGGCCGGAGCACGGTCCGGGTCGACGGGCAGGAGCTGCTCGTCCCGACCTCCTCGCTCCGCTGGGACACGGAGGCGCCGGAGGACAAGGTCCTCGCGGTTTGCATGCCCAGCTCCCAGTCCTACCTGACCATCCGGGCCAAGAAGAGCAAGAAGTCCTTTGTGCTGGGGCACTGTGAAAAATGCACGGTGGTCCGGGTCATCGGCACCGGCAAGACCTGGACCATGATCGATGACAACGGGGTCCGGGGCTATGTGCTGACCTCCGGGCTGACCTTCCATGACAATTCTCCGAAAACCTTTGCCGCCGGCATGATCACCGTGAAGGGGAAAACCCCCAGCGGGAATTATGTCCATGTGCGCTCGGTCACCGGAAACAAGAGCCGGCAGATCGCCGAATACTCGGTGGGAACGCCGGTCGCGGTCTTCGCCCAGGATGAAAAGTGGACGGAGATCGATGTCGGCGGGCTGCACTGCTATATTCAGAATCAGTTCGTCACCCTCCTGGAGGAGCTGCCGAGAATCCGGGCGGACGGGGAGCCCGAGCCCGGCCTGGCGCCCGGCCCGGAGGAGAATCAGAACCCCGAGCCCGGGCTGGCGCCCGGCCCGGAGGAGAATCAGAATCCCGAGCCCGGCCTGGCGCCCGGTCCGGAGGCCTGACGCCCGCCCGGAAGGCGGGAAGAGGCGCGCGCCCGGAGGCCCGGGAAAAATCCGTCTTGTCAGGCGGAAAGCGCCTGTGTATAATGGGGATACTTTTAAACAAGGAGTTGTTTTTTCATGCCCCTCAAGGATTACTGCTTTGACGGAAAGAAGACCCTGCGGATCAGGGAAATGCCGACGGATGCCGGGGAATACAAGGTTCAGAAGACGGAGCTGGTCATCCGGACGGAGGAAAACCTGACCCGCGCGGCGGAACTGCAGGAAAGGCTGTACGCCGCCAAGCAGGAGGGCCTGGTCTTCGCGCTGCAGGCGCGGGACGCGGCCGGAAAGGACAGCCTGATCAAGAAGGTCTTCTCGAAGCTGAATCCCGCGGGGCTGAAGATTACCTCCTTCAAGGTGCCGAACAAGACGGATCTGGCCCATGACTACATGTGGCGGATCAACCGGGCGATGCCCGAGCGGGGGACGATCGGCGTCTTCAACCGCAGCCATTACGAGGATGTGCTGGTCGTGCAGGTGCACCAGATGCAGAAGGACTACATCCTCGCGCCCCGCTGCCTGACGGAGGACTTCTTTGAGCGCAGGTATCGCCAGCTGAACAACTGGGAGGAATACCTGTGGGAGAACGGCTTCCGCATGGTCAAGATTTTCCTGAATGTCTCCAAGGAGGAGCAGAAGAACCGCTTCATGGACCGGATGGAGCTGCCGGAGAAGCACTGGAAGCTTTCCGTCGGGGATCTGAAGGAACGCTCCCTGTGGGAGGAATATGACCGGGTGTTCGAAAGCTGCATCAACGCGACGGCCACGGAGCACGCCCCCTGGTATGTCCTTCCCGCGGATAACAAGTGGTATACCCGCTATCTGATGAGCGAAATCCTGCGGAAGACCCTCGAGGATATGGATCCCCAGTTCCCGCCCCTCGATCCGGAGGAGGCGGCGAAGATCCCCACGGTGCTCCAGGAACTGGAAAACGGCTGAGCCTTCCCCGCACGGCGCGGAGAAGCTCCTGTCACGGACTGCCTCATACCGGGCAGTCCGTTTTTATGGGAAAAGACTCCCAGCGCGTCCGCGGGCAGCGCTCCGTCGGGGACGGAGGCGCATGTCAGAGGGGCCGAACAGAATACAAAAACCCGCGGTGCAAACGCGCCGCGGGTTTTGAAATATTTCCGGAAGCCTTACTTGGCGTACTCGGTGCTGCGGGTTTCGCGGATGACGTTGACCCGGATCTGGCCGGGATACTCCATCTGCTCCTCGATGGTCTTGGCGATCTCCTTCGCCAGAACGCGGATGCCGTCATCGTTGACATCCTCGGGCTTGACCATGATGCGCACCTCGCGGCCGCTCTGGATGGCGTAGCACTTTTCGACGCCCTCGAAGCTGTTGGCGATCTCCTCCAGCTTTTCCAGCCGCTTGATGTAGTTCTCCAGGCTCTCCCGACGGGCGCCGGGACGGGCCGCGGAAATGGCGTCCGCCGCCTGCACCAGCACGGCCTCGATGGTCTGGGGTTCGACATCGTTGTGATGCGCCATGATGCAGTGCACCACCGCGTCGCTCTCGTGATACTTCTTCGCCAGCTCGGCGCCCAGGGTCACGTGGGTGCCCTCGCTCTCATGATCGACGGCCTTGCCGATGTCATGCAGCAGGCCGGCGCGCTTGGCCAGCTGGACGTCCGCGCCCAGCTCCGCCGCCATCAGGCCGGCCAGATGGCTGACCTCGATGGAGTGCTTCAGCACGTTCTGGCCGTAGCTCGTGCGGTACTTCAGGCGGCCCAGAATCTTGACCAGCTCGTGATGAATGCCGTGCTGGTTGGTTTCGAAAACGGCGTTCTCGCCGGCCTCGCGGATCTGGTTTTCCACATCCCGGCGGGCCTTCTCGACCGTCTCCTCGATGCGGGCGGGATGAATCCGGCCGTCCATGATCAGCCGCTCGACCGCCAGGCGGGCAACCTCCCGGCGCACCGGGTCAAAGGCGGAAACGATCACGGCTTCGGGCGTGTCGTCAATGATCAGGTCGACGCCGGTCGCGGTTTCCAGGGCCCGGATGTTCCGGCCCTCGCGGCCGATGATGCGGCCCTTCATGTCGTCATTGGGCAGATTGATGACGCTGACCGTCGTCTCCGCCACGTGATCCGCGGCGCATTTCTGAATGGCCAGGGCCACGATGTTCCGGGCCTTCTTCTCGCCCTCCTCCCGGGCCTGGGTTTCAATATCCCGGACCATGGCGGCGGCGTCGTGATACGCGTCCTTCTGGACCTTGTCGATGATGATCTGCTTCGCCTCGTCCCGGGACATGGCGGCGACGCGCTCCAGCTCGGTGATCTGGCGGCCCTTCAGCTCCTCCAGCTCCGCCTGCTGTTTGTCAAGATCGGCAAACTTGGCGCTCAGGTTGCTCTCCCGGTCCTCCAGGCTCTGGGACTTCCGGTTCAGGGTATCCTCCCGCTTGTCCAGGGATTCCTCCCGCTGATCCAGGTGACGCTCGGCGCGCTGCACTTCGTTGCGGCGCTCGCGCATTTCCTTCTCGTTTTCCGCTTTCTCCCGGTCGCTCTCCGCCTTGGCCTTCAGGATCTCCTCCTTGGCCTCGAGCACCTTTTCCTTCTTGTAGTCCTCCGCCTTCTTGACGGCGTCGTCATAGAGACGCTTGGCCATGTCCTCGGTCCGGCCAATCTTGTGTTCCACGTAATTCTTCCGGTAGGTATACCCGCCGAAGCAGCCCGCGGCCGCCGCAGCCAGCGCAATCAGAATCCAGATGATCGGGTGCAACTGTTCTCCTCCCTTTCTTTACGTATTCTCATTCCAAAGTCAGGACCGGCCGCCGGAATCGGGCCGAACCGGCCGCCAAAGGGGCCGGACACGACAAAAAGCCGCGAAGAAAAATCCCGCGGCTGAACGCTGCTTCCAGAAATAACGCGAAGCCCTCCCCGCGGAACCCCCCGTTCCGCCGGGCGAAAAAACGAATCAAATCTATTGAAAACAGCGAGCGGAGATCACTCCGCTTCAGCCGATCAACTCATCCTAAACAAAAATTAACAATTTGTCAAGAATTTTTTAAAAACTCCCCCGCATGCGGGGGAGTTGAAAAACAATGAAAAGCTTCCTCAGAAATCGCAGTTCATGGGAGTTCTGAAATAGGGGATGACGTCCCGGATATTCTCAACGCCGGTGAGATAGATCAGCAGGCGCTCAAATCCCATGCCAAACCCCGCGTGAGTGCATCCGCCGAACTTCCGCAGGTTGACGTACCAGTACATCTCCTCCTTGCTGATGCCCAGCTCGTCCATGCGGGCGGCCAGGAGATCATACCGGTCCTCGCGCTGGCTGCCGCCCATCAGCTCGCCGGCGCCGGGCACCAGCAGGTCCACGGCGGCGACGGTCTTCCCGTCGTCGTTCTGATACATGTAGAAGGCCTTGATGTCCTTCGGCCAGTTGTAGACGAAAACCGGGCTGTGGAAATATTCCTCGGTCAGGTACTTCTCGTGCTCCTTGGCGGTATCCTCGCCGTACCGGGGCTCAAACTGGAACTGCGTGCCGTTTTCCATGGCCTTGCGCAGGATGGTGATGGCCTCCTCGTGGGTGACCCGGGCGCAGGTGCTTCCGGCCAGGGCGTTCAGCTTCTCCAGCAGCCCGCCGCCGGTGAACTGATCCAGGAACTTCAGCTCGTCCGGGCATTTTTCCAGCACGGTCTTCACGATGCTCTTCAGGAAATCCTCCTCGATGTCCATCAGCCGCTCCAGATCGCAGAAGGCGATTTCCGGCTCGATCATCCAGAATTCCGCCGCGTGGGTCTTCGTGTTGCTGTTCTCCGCGCGGAAGGTCGGCCCGAAGGTGTAGATATTGCTGAAGGCCATGGCGAAGGTCTCGCCCTCCAGCTGGCCCGTCACGGCCAGGGAGGCAGGCTTGCCGAAGAAATCCCTGCTGTAGTCCGGCTTTTCGCCCAGGGGCAGGGTGGTGACGGTAAAGGTGTTTCCGGCGCCCTCCGCGTCATTCCCGGTGATCAGGGGTGTATGCACGTAGAGGTACCCCCGATCCTGGAAATAGGTGTGAATCGCCATCGCCGCGACGCTGCGGACGCGGAACACGGCCTGGAACAGGCGGGTCCTGGGCCGGAGATACGCGATCTCCCGCAGGAACTCGAGGGAGTGCTTCTTGGGCTGCAGGGGATAATCCTCGGGGCAGTCCCCCTCCAGAGAAATCTCCTGCGCCTGGATCTCGGGGGTTTCCGGATCCCGGTAGCTGGGCACGACCTTGCCCGTGACGCGCACGGCGCTGCCGATGTGGAAGGCCTGAATGGCCTCGTAATCCGCGATGGAATTGTCATAGACCACCTGGGGATTCTTGAAGCAGGTGCCGTCATAAAAGTCGATAAAGCCGATCCCCTTCTGCTTCCTGTGGTTCCGGATCCAGCCCTGCAGGGTGACGGTCTGCCCCTGCAGCTCGCTCAGCCGTTCCTTCAGTTCCCGGGTGGTGATGATCTTCATAGTCTGCCTCCTGATGTGTCAGTTGCACAGGCGGAATCATACCATATTTCAGGATTCTGCGCAACCGGGCCGGTTGCCTCCGGGGCGGAAAGATGATATAGTGCAGCAGGAAAAGAAGGGAAACGCCCGGAAAGGAAAGGGAAGCGGAATGAATCAGCCTGGAGGAGAGCTGGGCGGCGCGGAGAGGCGGAAGGCCTGGCTGCTGCTGCATCTGATGATGCTGCTGTACGCGGGCAGCACGGTGCTGAGCAAGCTGGCGGCCGGAGAGGAGCCCCTGTCCGTGCCCTTTCTGCTGTATTACGCGGGGGAGATCGTGCTGCTCGGCGCCTATGCCCTGGGCTGGCAGCAGGTGATCAAGCGCCTGCCGCTGACGACGGCGTACGCGAACAAGGCGGTGACCGTCGTCTGGGGACTGCTGGCCGGCATGCTGTTCTTCGGAGAGGGGCTGACGCCCGGGCGGGTGATCGGCGCGCTGCTGGCCATCGCCGGCGTGGTGCTCTTCGCCTTTGCGGACGGGGAGGAGGCGGACGGGAAATGAACTGGATTGCCGCGCTGATCCTGGTCCTGGGAACGCTGATCAGCTCCGTCTCCCAGGTGATGCTGAAAAAGGCCGCGCAGAAGGAGTACGGCTCCTGGCTGCGGGAATATCTGAACCCCTGGGTGATCGGGGCCTATGTGCTGTTTTTCGTTTCGACTCTGTTCTCCGTCCGGGCCTTTGCCCTGGGGCTTCCCCTGAGCCTGGGCCCGGTGCTGGAGGCGACGGGATATGTCTTTGTGACCGCCTTCGGGGTCACGATGTTTCATGAAAAGCTGAACCGGAAAAAGATCCTCGCGCTGGCGCTGATCATCGCCGGCATTATCGTGTCTGCATTTTAAAAGCTTATTCCCCGCCCTGGAGCGGCATCAGGGACGCCAGGGCGTCCCGGGAGGGCCCGGCCATCAGGAAGTATCCGAACCGGGAGGAGCTGTCCGTCACCCGCTCCCCGCTGAGGGGGCGGGTTTCTTCTGCCAGCAGATATTCCGGGTGGGTCCGCTTCAGCGTCTCCAGCGCCCGCAGATCCTCCGGGGAAAAGACGAACCGGACGGCGGCGGCGGGGGAAACGGGGGTCCGGGAGCGGATGCCCCGCGGAGCCTCCGGCTCCTGCCCCAGGGCGCAGCGGATCACATCTCCGAGATAATCGAATCCGGTCGTCAGGGGAACCAGATGGCTGCCGATCAGGTCGCCGCCCATGCGGGCGCCGATTTCGATGATCCGGACGCGGCCCTCCCCGTCGATTTTGACCTCCGCGTGGGAGGCGCCGAGGCGGACGCCCAGGCTGTCCAGGGCGTGAATCACGACGCGGCGGATCTTCTCCTCCGCCTCCGGGCTCAGCCCGGCGGGCTCCATGTGCCCCGTCTCGATGAAGCCCGGGGCGCCGGTGGTGTATTTCTCCGTCACAGTGAGGATCGTGTGCCGGCCCTCCCAGGACAGGCCCTCGACGCTGTATTCCCGCCCGGGGGCAAACTCCTCGACCAGGGCGGTTTTCTCAAAGCCCTGGCTCAGGGCGGCTTCGATCGCCGCGGGCAGCTCCTCCGCCCGCTCCACCCGGGTGATGCCCCGGCTGCCGGAGCGGTCCAGGGGCTTGACGATCACGGGCCAGGAAAAACCGATGCCCTCGGTATCCGCCGGCCCGGAAACCGGCAGGCTCCGGGGGGAGGGATCGCCGCCGGCCTCGAAGGCCCGGCGCATGACCCGCTTGTTGCTGGCGGCCAGCACCGCCTCCGGCGGGTTGCAGGGAAGGCCCATCCCGTGGGCAACATATCCCGCGGTCACGGCCGCAAGATCCGACGCGATGGTGCAGACCCCGTCGGCCCCGATCTCCCGGCACCGCGCCAGGATCTCGTCCTTCTCCACGATGCTGATCGGGACAAAATGATCCGCGGCCCGTTCTCCGGGATCCCCCGCGGCCCAGGCGAAGGCCCAGGTTTCATGCCCCATTTCCCGGGCCCGCCGAATCAGCGGAACCTGCAGATAGGACGCGCCGATGACCGCCAGCTTCATTTTCCGATCCCTCCACTGTCTGTTACATTTCCCACATAGGTTTCCCCTGCCCGCGCGCTTTCCGCGCCGGGAGAGAACCCTCCGGGAACAGCCAATCCGCCTCTTCCGCCGCCCGGCCGAAACCCCGCGCCGGGGCGGAATCTCCCGGAAAGCATTATACCCGAAAAGCCCCGGGGGGAAAAGCTTGCTTTTTCCCCCCGCGCGCCTATAATGGAAGCTGAAGCGCACGGAAGGAGACCGGGAATGATAGATTTCAATGTCCCCCCCTGCACGGGGCGGGAAATCCGGTATATGGCGGAGGCGGTGGCCTCCCGGAAAATCTGCGGGGACGGGGAGTTCACCCGGAGGTGCAGCGCCTGGCTGGAAAACCGCTTTCAGGCCCGGCGGGTGCTGCTGACGACCAGCGGCACGACGGCGCTGGACATGGCGGCCCTGCTGAGCTGCCTGGAGCCGGGGGATGAGGTGATCCTGCCCTCCTATACCTTCTCGTCGACGGCGACGGCCTTTGTGCTGGCCGGGGCCCGGCTGGTGTTCGTGGATATCCGCCCGGACACGATGAACATCGACGAGCGGAAGATCGAGGATGCCGTCACGGACCGGACCCGGGTCATCGTGCCCGTGCATTATGCCGGCGTGGCCTGCGAGATGGATACGATCCTCGCCATTGCCGAAAAGCACGGGCTGAAGGTGGCGGAGGACGCGGCCCAGGGCGTCATGTCGACCTACCATGGTCGCGCCCTGGGCACGATCGGGGATTTCGGCTGCTTCTCCTTCCATGAGACGAAGAATTACTCCATGGGCGAGGGTGGCGCGCTGCTGCTGCGGGACGACACCTATATCGAGCGCGCGGAGATCCTGCGGGAGAAGGGGACCAACCGGGCCCGGTTCTTCCGCGGGCAGGTGGACAAATATACCTGGGTGGACCTGGGGGACAGCTTCCTTCCCTCCGAGCTGAACGCCGCGTATCTCTGGGCGCAGCTGGAGGAGGCGGAGGAGATGCTTGCCCGCCGCATGGCCGCCTGGAACCGGTATGACGCGGCGCTGCGGCCCCTGGCGGAGGAGGGCCTGATGGAGGTCCCCGTGATTCCGGAGGGCTGCGTGCACAACGCACACATGTATTATCTGAAGTGCAAGGATCTGGCCCAGCGGACGGATTTCATCTCCTTTATGAAGGGCCGGGGCGTCCAGTGTGTGTTCCATTATATTCCGCTGCATTCCGCGCCCGCCGGGCTGCGCTTCGGCCGGTTCCACGGCGAGGATGAGTATACGACCCGGGAAAGCGAGCGCCTCGTGCGCCTGCCGCTGTTCGACGCGATCACCCCCGCGCAGCAGGAGGAAGTCATCAACGGGGTCAAAGCCTTTTTTGAAGGGAACGGAAAATGAAGATCAGCGTAGTCATTCCCTGCTATCACAGCCGGCGGACGCTGGGCGGCGTGACGGCGGACCTGGAAAGGATGATGGCAACCCGGCCGGAGCTGGATTACGAGATCATCCTCGTCAACGACAACCCGCCGGATGAGACCTGGAATCTGATCCAGCGCCTCCGTGAGGAGAATCCGCGGATCCACGGGATCTGCTTCAGCCGGAATTTCGGCCAGCATTCCGCCCTGATGGCGGGCTACCGTAAGGTGACGGGGGACATCGTCGTCTCCATGGATGACGACGGGCAGAACCCGCCCTCGGAGATCTTCCGCCTGATCGACGCCGTGGACAGCCGGACGGACATCGTCTATGCCGATTATCCCCGGAAGCAGCATTCCCGCTTCCGGAATCTGGGCTCCCGCCTGTCGAACCGGATGTTTTCCTGGATGCTGGGAAAGCCGCGGGAGCTGTATCTGGCCAGCTACTGGGCGGCCAAGCGCTTCGTGATCGACGAGATGATCCGCTGCGAAAGCCCCTTCCCCTATGTGGACGGGCTGGCGCTGCAGTCCACGACGCGGATCGTCAACGTGCCGGTGGATCACCTGCCCCGGGCGGAGGGCGAGAGCGGGTATACGATGTTCTCCCTGCTCCGGCTGTGGCTGAACGCGTTCACGTCCTTCTCGGTCAAGCCGCTGCGGATCGCTACGGTGGCCGGCTCCGGCACGGCCCTGGCCGGGCTGATCGTCGGCGTGGTGCTGGTCATCCGGAAGCTGATCCTCCGGGAGGACATCGACGCCGGCTGGACCAGCATGATGGCGCTGATGCTCTTCCTGTTCGGCGTGCTGATGATCATGATGGGCCTGGTGGGCGAATATGTCGGCCGGGTGTTCATCTCCATGAACCGCAGCCCGCAGTATGTAATCGAGTATGACACCGCCCGAAACGAGCCGGATCCCTTCCGGGAGAAGCCCGGGACGGAGCCGGAGAAACCGGCCGGAGACTGACTCCCCGGGACATCGCCGCGAAGGAGGAAACAGCATTGGAAAAGAACCCGGACAGAAACCCCGAGGAGCCTCTGCACGAAACTTCAGAGAAAAAAACGGCCGGCAAGCCGGTCCTGTATATCGTCATCCCCTGCTATAACGAGCAGGAGGTGCTGCCGCTGACGGCCCCGCTCTTCCGGCAGGAGATCGAGAGCCTGACCGCGGCCGGCAAAATCGATCCGGACAGCCGGATCCTCTTTGTCAACGACGGCAGCCGGGACGGCACCTGGGGGATCATCCAGGACCTGAGCCGGAAGGATCCGTGCTTCCAGGGCCTCTGCCTCAGCCGGAACCGCGGCCACCAGAACGCGCTGCTCTGCGGGCTGATGGAGGCCCGGAACCGCTGCGATATCACGATTTCCATCGACTGCGACGGCCAGGATGATATCCGGGCCATGGACAGCATGGTCGATGAATACCTGGCCGGCGCGGAGATCGTCTACGGCGTCCGCTCCAGCCGGGAGACGGATACCTTCTTCAAGCGCTTCACCGCCCAGAGCTTCTATAAGCTGCTGAACTGGATGGGGGCGGACACGGTCTACAACCATGCCGATTACCGCCTGGTGTCCGCCCGGGTGCTGAAGGAGTTTGCGAATTTCCGGGAGGTCAACATCTTCCTGCGGGGAATGTTCCCCCTGGTCGGGTTCAAAAGCACCAGCGTCTATTACGAGCGGAACGAGCGCCTCGCGGGAAAGAGCCATTATCCCCTGAAAAAGATGCTGGCCCTGGCCTTTGACGGCATTACCAGCCTCTCGGTCAAGCCGATCCGGATCATCACGGGCGTCGGCGTGTTCATCTCCGTAATATCCTTCCTGCTGATCCTTTACGCGCTCATCGCCTGGATTTCGGGCCGGGCGGTGGCGGGCTGGGCCAGCACCCTGATCGCCGTCGCGCTGCTGGGCGGCATCCAGCTGATCTCCCTGGGCGTCATCGGGGAATATATCGGCAAGATCTTCCTCGAGACAAAGCAGCGCCCGCGCTATATCGTCAGCGAGCGGACCGAAGGCATGAGCCCGGAGGATGATGCCCACTGATCGTTTGGCTGCTTGCGCCCAGAAGTAAGGGATTTTTATAATAATATCCGGATTATTCTCAGACAAAAACATAATTAATCCTATCACACTTCGAGTGCCTGTAATCCTATCACACTTCGAGTGCCGGAATTGAAATAATCAGGATTATCTGCTAAAATAGTTAAGACAATTACTTTCCTCGAGAATTGTGCCAAGGAGGAATACTGCATCACCGAATCCAGTTATGTACTACAAATTATATAAGCTGTACTAGGTTGGAAAGAGTGGAAGCACTGAATCTATCGATTTGTGATAAAGGGAGGCAGAAAAATGAGGTGCGGACAGTGCGAGTATTACGATGACAGTGAGAGATGGGGTTCCAAAGGCCATTGTGATTATAATGGTAATTATGTATATGCCAGTGACGATGCAGATGATTGTAGCCATTTCAAGAAAGCTGGATCTGGCGGCGGTTGCTATATGACCACAGCATGCTGTGAATTTTATGGTTTGCCGGATGACTGCAGAGAACTTACTGCTATGAGAAAACTCCGAGATGAATATATCCTGTATCAGGAAGGCGGGCAGGATGTTATCTCAGAGTATTACGCAACCGCTCCCAAAGTCATCAGCAATCTGATGAAACAAGATGACAAGATCAAATGGATTGAATATATTTATCAAGTTATTCAGAAATGTACATCCTTCGTTGAAAAGAAAGAATTTCAATCAGCGATGGATGTGTACGTTGAAATGGTGAATAGGCTTAAGAATCATTTCCTCTTATAATGTTTCCTCCTCCTTCAAGAAAAAGATCAGCAAGGCTTTTTTCATCTTTACACCGGAATCCTTCCCTTGGAAGTGTAAGCACAAGCGGAAAGCCTGTCAATCCAGACAAAGCAGCGCGCCCGCGCTACATTGTCAGCGAGCGGACCGAAGGCATGAGCCCGGAGGATGATGCCCACTGACGCAAAGAAACAGGCGAAAACAGGGGTTCAGCGAAATGCAGAACCCCTGTTTTTCTGAAATCTTTGCGGAATCCGCAATTTTTTCACGAACATCGATTATCGGAAGAGAAAACCGTCATCCAAAAGAAAGTCTTCTATCCCAACATACTGAATTCCGCGGTCATCCCGCCAGGGTTTCACATAGTCCCTTACAACCACGATTTTTCTGAAGGAATCGGGGATTCTGATCAGTGAAGCGATCTCCTGTTCTCTCTTGGCCGGATCTTCAATGGATAAGGCGGACTGAATATAGCAGCGTTCGTCGCCGCGGTTTACGACAAAGTCAACTTCCAACTGCCTGCGGATACTCTTGCCCGAATCATCCCTCGCATTCTGCTCGATCACGCCGACATCCACATCGAAACCTCTGCGTACCAGGTCGTTGTATAGAACATTTTCCATCAGATGGGTTTCTTCCAGTTGTCTGAATCCAAGCCTTGCATTCCGCAGGCCTGGATCGGAGTAATAGTACTTGACGGGGGTCCTGATGTATTTCCGCCCTTTCACATCGTACCGTTCTGCCTTCTGAATCAGAAAAGCTTCCAGGAAGAAGCCAATGTATTTGTCGATGGTATCCGGCGCGATCCTGATCTGCCGTTCACTGGCAAAGGTGTTCGAGAGCCTGCTTGGATTGGTCAAAGAGCCGATTCCGGAGGCCAGCACATTCAGAAGGAGTTCCAGTATTTCTTCATCATTATTCACCTGATGGCGCTCCAGTACATCCCTGATATAGGTGCGGTTGAAAAGATCCCTCAGGTAGCGGCTTCTCTCTTCGTGAGACTGCATCGTCCAGACCAGGGGCATGCCGCCGTAGGTGTAGTAGTCACGCCAGGCCCCGCGCTTATCGCCCTGATAATGCTCATATACTTCTGCGAAAGAGAGCGGGAAGACGCGGATCTCATCGCCCCTGTCACGGAACTGGGTGAGGATATCCGAGGAAAGCATCCTGGAGTTGCTGCCCGTAACATAGATATCGGCGTTGGGAAGCTTCATGAGGCCGAGCAAAACATCGATAAAGGTGATTTTCTCGTTCGGATCATCCACATAAGGATTCGGTACTTCGGAGACGAATTGGATTTCATCAATAAATATATAGTACCGTTTATCCTTGTGTGGCATCCGTTCCTTGATAATCTTGTTCAGTTCAAAGGGATTGCGGTATCTGGCGTTATCAATCTCGTCCAGTGCGAGTCCAACAATCTGATCTTCTCCGACACCGTTTTCCAGGAGGTACTGACGGTAAAGAGTAAAAAGAAGGTAGGACTTTCCGCACCGCCTGAGACCGGTGATGACTTTAATGCGGCCATTGTCCTTTTTTCGGATCAGCTCATCCATATATTGCTTCCTGGCATACGGCATTGCTCCACCTCCATGAAATTTTTGCGGAATCCGCAATTTTTTCATGAGTCATTGTAGCATGAAACATGCAGGCACAGCAAGATAAAAAGTGAAATTTTTGCGGCATCCGCATTTTTTTCACGAAGCAAAAAGGCCCCGTCATGGAGCCTTTGCGGTAATGGAAAATGCAGATTCTATTTTTGCTCGGCTTCCGGCAGCCCGGCCAGGGCGAGCAGCAGAGCGGTCACGGCGCCGAAGGCGCCGGCGCTCAGAACGCCCAGCCAGTTGACATCGCCGAGGACGACAGCGCCGGTACCGATGTAGGCCAGGGCGGCCTCCGCAAAGGTGCGGACAGCGCGGATCAGGGCGGCCTTCAGCCATTCTTTCGTAAACATGATCATTCCTCCATTCTGTGTCTGTTAATGTGATCTCTGAGTTTCGTAATTCCTATGATTCAGGTCCCAGACTCCCGGTGCCCAGTGGAAAAAGCTACTTCTTCACCTCGCCGAAGACCAGATACTCCTCGATCTGCTTCAGCATGTTCTTCAGGTTCTCGATGCTGTTTCCGTCAATGGAATGGTGCACCATGACCAGCTGGGACCGGAGAAGCAGCTTGAGCTCCGCCTCCTGTCGATCCGTGGACTGCTCCAGCTTCGTCAGCCTTTCATGATCCTTCGCCAGCTTCTCCTGGATAATCTTCTCGTCAACGATCTTCGGATGCCGAAGCTCCCGGAAGATCTTGATCAGCTGCATGAACAGGAGGGCCATTGCGGCCGAGGCCACAAGCGTCCCCATCGTGATCCAGAGTGCCGTCACGTCAAATCCCAGCTGATTCACTGCGTTTTCCATCCTTATCCCCTCCCTCCGACCGCGTCGTAGATCCGGTCCAGCTGCTTCTCGATCTCCGCCGCAGCTGCCAGAATCTCCTGGATGTTCACAGGTTCTTCCCTGCCGTCCTGCCCGTCGGTCACCCTGCTGCACCAGCCATGATGCGACCATTTTCCCAGCTTCGTATCCGTCAGAATGGAAGGCGTGGTCATATGCAGAATGCGCAGCGGGCTGACGGACATCACCAAGCCGACATGGTAATAGTCGTTCCGGTCCGGATGATTCCTGTAGCGGGCAGGAAGATCATAACCCGCCTCTCCGGGAGATCGGTGCTTGTACACCAATTCTCCGACACGAAGTGCATTCTGGTTGGTAATTATCTCCAGATTCCTTGTCTCATATCTGGCAGAGTAGTTGCTGCCGTGGATCCCAGGCCAGCTGCCGCCAGCCCTGCGGATCGCTCCAATAAACAGACCGATGCAGTCGCAGGTGCCGTCCTTTCCGGATCCGCCGCTGCGGTACTTCGGGTTCTCAGTCTCTATTTCCCGGACCTTTTCCAGAAACGAAGAAAGGGTAATGGTTTGAGCACTCATGTACGTCCTCCTTCCCTTTTACTCGAAAACAAATGAATCAACGGCCCTGAATCAGCCTGATCCCCGCAGGCACAGGGAACAGCTCCTCCAGGCTGAAGGGCAGATTTCCTGAAACAGAAGCCGTCACCGTTCCGTCCTGATTGTCTATCAGCTTCGCATTCCTTCCTGGGAAGGCTGTAGCCAGCACCCCCGGCAGGGACTCATTTGTCCCGTCCCAGTGATGAACCGCGATCCGTGCTCGTAGCAGAAAGCGGTAATCTTCATCCGAAGTGGAAGGCAGCGGCCGCGGGACATTCAGCAGTTCCCCCAGGGCGTCCAGCTGTCTGCCGGAGGCGGTTTCCAGGTCATAGGCTGCCGGGATCCCCGCCTGAACGAGAGCCAGCAGTTCTGCAGCCTGCGTCAGCACCTCCCCGGCCAGTGCCATGAACCGCGGTTTCTCCCGCGTAGCCGTCGGGAACATCTCCAGATAGCTTTCCAGATTCAGCAATAGGATCATCTCCTGTTCTTTGAAAAGGCCAGACCGGTGGTCGATTCATCTTTCCGAAGCGTTGATTTATCTATAGTCATTCAGAAGACTACAACTTTATCCCAGCGTCCCGCAGAATTGTCTTCAGGACAGACCCGCCTGATCCGCCTCTCTGGGACCCTACTGATTTGGTCGACGTGGATCCCGTGGAGACCGGCGTGGAGGAATAATCCTCCGTTGGAGCCGCCGCGGGCGGGGGCTCAGAATGGGTAAACGTCAGGGTACCAATCCATCCGTCCGGGCAGTTCTCATCCTGCGTCACATTCAGCGCGGTCAGCAGCATGTTGTCGTAGGTCCGCAGGCTGGTCACGACCTTGCAGAGTAACCGCGCTTCCTTGATCTGCGCCAGGGAATTCATCGTCTGCCGGCTCCACCCGACGACCGGAACGTTCGCGTCAGAGGCTGTGACGCTCAGCGTCACTACATCCGGCTCGTTCCGGGCATTGTTGACATAATCTGTCCAGTCCTCCGACTCGGAATCTGTCGCTATCCGCAGGTTCAAAGAGTGGGAGATCGAGGTTACCCCGTCAAAGGAATATCTGTATCCATACTGCTTGACCAGCACATAGGCCGTGGAAGTAGCCATCAGACAAACACTCCCTTCAGGGTTTTCAGCAGGGACCTCTGCGCCGTATCATAGATGGACCGGGCCACGGCTTCCGGAGCTGCGGCATGGCTGGTTACCTGAATGTTGACCGGAGCCTGCACGGTCTGGACGGAGGGAGCTGCGCTCGCCCCGACAGGCAGGAAGGATTCCCGTACAACGGATCTGAGAGAATCCAGCGCTGCCCCCAAATCACTCCCTAAGCTGAAACCAGCCCCGGGGGTCAGAGAAGATCCCGGTCCCAATTCAGCCCCGGAGTGCAGCGCAGAACCCAATCGTGAACCATTGCCAGACTGTTCTCCTGAGAATCGGATCACAGAAGCTTTGGCGGATTCTGACAGCTCGGCCATCAGGCTCCGCAGCAGCTGTACGGCCCGCGCCTCATCCTCCGTTGGGATAACATATTCCGGCTTTCCTTCTTCCGCGATCATGGCTAGCGTAGGAGAATCCACCCGGCCGCCGCTGCCGAATTTGGCCAGGTTAATGACGGAACCTTTCGTGCTGGAAGAGCTGCTCTTTCCGGAGGACCCCGTTCCGCCGGATTTTCCCCCACTATATCCTCCTCCGGAGATCGTGAACCCTTTTCCCCCGATACCGCTCAGATCCAGCGAAACATCAGCAGTCACCGGTACAGTCACGTTTACGGAGTTCAGCATCGATCGAACCGTGGCCACCGCGGAAGAAACGGCCGAGTTGATCCCGGAGGTGTTCACGGACAGCCGGGGCCGTTCTGATTCCATTCGGCTCCGGAAAGCTTTCAGAGCCTCTTCAGCCGCGGAGAAGTTCGCTCCGACGGAAAGCACCGAAGCTCCTGCTGAAAAACCGGATGCTGAAGACAGACTTCCGGAAGAGGAAGTGCCTCTGCACGTAGAACCAGACAGCCCGGAGGCAGACCCTCCGGAAGTCCCGGCAGACCCTCCGTCTGAATTCAGTGAGGAAAACACATTTTTCAGGTTGACGGACTCCGAAAGCTCCTTCTTCAGCGCAGC
This sequence comes from uncultured Eubacteriales bacterium, assembly GCA_902778055.1. Classification (GTDB taxonomy): domain Bacteria; phylum Bacillota; class Clostridia; order Christensenellales; family Aristaeellaceae; genus Aristaeella. The sequence continues at coordinate 97,185 of CACYWL010000006.1, forward strand.
CAGCGCAGAGCGGGCAGAAGCAAACACGGACGCCAGAGCAGCTCCCGCTTCCCGGTTTCTCTCCAGAATCGCCTGCAGCCGTCTCGCTCCGTCCTCATCCACCTTCACGGCGTAGGAGGCCAGGAATTCCTGCATCGCCATTTCGTATCACCTCTTTATATCTCGGCCGCCTCCCGAGCCCTTCTCTCATTTTCCCGCGTCACCTGAATCAGCTCGACCACGTCCAGCAGGTCGTCCAGGGTGTACGTTCCGTCCCAGAGTTCATGCTGCCGCCAGAATCCCGCAGCCACTGGGAGAAAGGCCAGCTCATCGATGTTCGGGGCTTCCGCCGGGATGTAGGCTGCGGCGGGGGTCAGGAACCCCTGCCGCTTTCTGGAAAAAAACCTTCCAGCGTCCACTGGATGACCTCCATGGTCAACTTCAGACAGTTCCAGGAATCGTATTCCAACTCTGGATAGCCCCAGTTTCCGCCCTCGTCCATGACTTTCATCGGCCCGGCCGGCAGCAGTACGGCCACCGACCGCAAACAGGTTTTCATCAGACTTTCCAGCTCAAACTCAGAAAGCCCGAGCACCAGCTCCTGCAGGTTGTCCGTGCCCGCATGGGACAGGAGCTTCAGCAGCTTCGCTCCGGAAAAGGCATCCAGCTTCGTGATCCGGAATTCCATATTGTTTCCATCCACAGACAGAGAAATCGTTTTTGTTACAGTACGCATTTTCAGTTTCCTTTCTTCATCTATATGGGGTGCGCTTAGCGACCTTTGCTAAACATAAAACCAAATACCTGTGAAGATGTGTGGCCCTGATTTGCGCTGAGCCCTCACTGTCTCGTCAGAATCTGAATCATGTTTGTCGGCATTGTGAACCGCTGGTTCCAGGCCGCGGTGAGCACATCCGTTGTTGAGCTGCCCATATAGGATGCAGAGAGAAGCGTTATCGAGAATGTTGGCGCAGCGCCGGTCTCGACGCCGTAGCAGATTCCGTACAGAGAGGGCACCACCAGATCCTGTCCGATCTGCAAACTGGCTGAGTAAGCTGTCAGCGCCTCCCGGATCCTGTCCTTCACGGCCTCGTCAAAACCATTCAGGGGCTTTAGCTCAACGGTCAGGGCCACCGCGGCCGTGGTGCAGCGCTGAAAGTGCACGGTATGAACCTCTCCGAAACTGTCTGTCACCTGAGCGTTAATCGACCCATGAGTTCCTATCCCCGGTGCTTTCTTTGCGAAGATCAGGGGAGCCAGCGCCGCCGTTGTCCCTCCGGAGACCATGACACAAATGGAATGCGCGGGGATTCCGTGAGAATCCGCTGCATCAGTATTGTTCTCATAAACCACACACGAGGTCACGTTCTTGACTCCGAGGATCGCGCCCCTCAGGGCTTCGGTGGTGGAGACCGCCGGGGACGCTGCCGCGTTACGAAGTCGGTTCCGGCAGGAGGCGTCCGTTTCCGCCTCCAGGCCGGCCGTAGCTGCGTTCCGGTTCACTACCGAAGCCAACCCGGCCACAGGTGCCACCAGCTTGTGCACGCTCCCTGCTGCCGCGGTCACAGCGCCGGGGGTCGTGCAGATCGCATACACCGTATTCTCTCCGTTCTCGTCCAGCTGAATTCCTGCCGTCTGGCATCTCCATAGATGGCCGTTGTCATCCAGGGCCTCCGGCGCGGCCGGCAGCACCGCGTTCGGCGTGCCGGAAAGGGTCAGCGGCACGGTGGAATACGTCGCCCCGCTCCGGGTCAGCCCAGCGAGAGGCAGCAGCAGATCAAGGGCCGCCCCACTGGCATACTGGGGATTCCGGGAGTTGAAGTCCGCCAGGATCAGCTGGGAAAGATCATCCAGAGACCGGGCGAACATGGACAGCAGCTGATAATCCGGAGAGGAGATCTCCAGATTGATGTCCGCTCCGAAGATGGTCCGATACGAGGACAGCAGCGATTCCAGGCGATCCGCATAGGTCGGAATATGCACACCCGTCTCATCAATGTAGGGAGTAAAGTAAGCCACGAAAAATCCTCCGTTCAGAATTCTCTCACAATCCGTGATTTCTTCGGATCCAGGATCCAGAATCCGGTATCCGGGACATGCGGCGTCGGGATCTCAGATTCTTCAAGAGCGTTAGGGCGCCGCGAAATGAACAGGAACCGTCTCGCCGTTCTCTGTGTGAGCAATGCAGGAGAAGGAGAATACCTGCCGCTCAATAGACGCCTGAACATCTGAGACCGTCCGGATTCCGGGAAAGGCAAGAAGATAGGATGTTAGCGCAGAAGCAAGCGTTCTGGCGTCCTGCTCTGTGCGCCGGGATACCGTGATCAGGTCAAAAACCGGATTCCCCTTCTCCGCGTTCTCCCACCAGTCACCCGGGAACAGCTTCATATGATCCCGAAGCGCAGATGCTGCTGCTTCCGTGCCGGAAAGCAGATCTCCCGGTACAGCGACCGGCAGGATGTCCCCGTTCCGGTCCGTGGGTCTGGCCAGCAATCAAATCACCTCCGAAAAAGACAATGAATGTTTTCCTCACTGCTGCGGCGGAGGAAACGCCGGCGCGAACCCAACCAGGGCGACAGCATCCGACCAGTCATGCTGTCTGGGAGAAGGCGGCAGTACCGGCTTGCCGGACTGCAGCCAGCCGTCCAGACAGAAGTCCATGAAGATCAGCAGACAGGGCATTCCGGATGAGACAGAAAAGTCTGCGGCCGGCAGGAAAACAGGAACCTCCTGCAGCAGCGGAGCAGTCAGGATCTTCCCGTCAGAGGTTCTCCTTCGGAGGGCAGGCTGCACGGCGGCCAGGCCGGTTTCGGAATCGTAGGTTTCAACGATTCCCGGCATGGCGAAGTGAAACGAGGAAAATATAACCTTTTTCAGGGAATTCAGGGCTGACTGCAGGAAAGCTTCATCTATATACATCTCTTTTCACTTCCTCAGAGGTTCAGTTCAAGCTCCGCTCTCCAGGGGCCGGAAACGTTATCGGCCTGAAGGAAAGAGGAGACTATGCGTCCTGTCCAGGATCTTCCTTCCCATTCGACCCGAGCGAAGGAGCCGATTTGCCAGCTTGTCATCGAGGTCGTCAGGAGAAGCCGGCTCCCGGTCTGGATCGGTTCGGTCAAAAGATCTGCTTTTGAAAGAAAGAGGCCGGGATTCCTCGGGAACCGGTCGGATATGCACAGTCCGGAGGGGGAAACGAAGGCATCCGCATTCACGGTCTCCGCCAGCAGGGACAGGGCGTCACAGGCCCGGCCAAAGAAAGCCTGAGGGCGCGAAGGGGAATAGTCCATCGCAGCGTAAGCCGCCAGAGGCATTCCCGATTCGGATGCAATGAGCAGGCGCAGGACAGCCTCCGAAGCTCTCATCCCTGCCGGAACGGTCAGGGAAACGGAAGCCTGCCAGAGAGGAAAATCCGGGGAAAAGACAAGGTCTGTGATCCGTTCGCCGCCGGAGGTACGGGTCAGTGCCTCGATGAGCCGCCCAAAGGCCAGGATGGAATTCCCGCTCCTTACCTCGATCTGCCGCGCGCCGGAAAGCGTTGCGGCGGAGGATTCGGAAAGATCCAGAATCTTCAGGCGATGCAGGTTTGGAAGAATGGTCACACCGGAGCGTGCGGTCAGCGTCATCCGACAGCCCTGGGCCATTTCCAGACCGTCTGCGAAGAGACGAAGGTTACGATATCTGGCTCTCATGTTTCTCTCAAAGCCTCCTTCCACTGGTCTCCCCACAGAAGAATGAATTCCTTCAGGTTATGCCGCCCGGGATCCGGCGAGGAGGGTTGATCCGTCCCCTTCACGCAGAAGAACGAGCCGATGCCGCTTCCCTGAAACAGCCAGCGGAACGGATACAGCAGATCGTTCAGTACCTCATAGGAGCAGATGACCGGGATCTGATTGACATATACCTCGCCGGTGATCGCGTCCGAGATGGAGAGAAACCACTTCCCCGGAGCCGGCAGATAACGGAGCTCGACCTTCGCCTGAAAGGCATGGCCATCCGGGGAGGCCGGCATGTAGAAAACCAGATAGGGGTCATCGGTGGAAGGCAGCAACTGATAGTCCATTTAGATCACGTCCTTCCGGAAAAGGGATGATAAAGGAAGGTGATTGGTTTCACAGCACAAAAAAGCAATGATATCCCATGGGAGCGAAGCATTATCAGCCATCCGTAATGTTCGCGGCCAGCAGCGTCCAGGAAACCGTTCCGGCAGTCTGGTCATAGACCCGGTCGGGGATCTTCTGCGGGGTGACACCCTCGCAGTAGATCGTGAAGCCTCCCATGTAGTCGACGATGTTCAGGGCCGTGAGGGCAAACTGCCAGGTCTGGCAGTTCTTCATGAACCTGGCCCAGCGCCGCAGGAACTCATCCGCGGAGGAGTTCTGCAGAACCTCGATGGTGATGACCCCGTGATTGTTCCGCAGCCGGTTCACCACGGCATAGCCGTCGGCCGTCGCCGTATGGGACGAAAGGTCGCCGGACAGACTGATGGAGATTTTTCCGACGCCCTGGGCGGAGAGCACGCACTGGCCCACATCCTGGTGATAGATCACCGTGCGGACATCGGCCAGGGAATAGACAGTCGTTTTCGCCATGTTCAATCACCTCCTCAAATGCTGACATCGATTTCGATGAGCAGGGTTTCGACGGAGCCCGCCATGCAGAGCGCGACATGGATGGGCATGGCCTTGTGGGCCGCCCGGTTGGCGTCGCTCTGCAGATCGTAGGATTCCGCCCAAAGGAGATAACCGTTCTCGATCATGTCCCCGGGCTGGAGGCGGCCGGCGGCGGATCCCCGCCAGCGGCCGGCAGCCAGCACTCCGGCGGCGGCGTAGCCCGCCAGCACGGCCGAGAAGCGGTTGATGAAGACCGCGGAAGTCTCATCCGTCTGGGGCAGCTTGCCGGAGCCGGATGTCAGCAGGGACAGGGCCGCCTCCTGCAGGTCGGCGGAAATCCGATCCAGAGCGAGCACTTCGTCCAGCCGGATGCCGGAGACCGTCGTGCCGTTTTCCAGCAGGCGGCGGTTCGCTCCCCGGGTGATGTAGACATTGGCGTTCACGGCCTTCAGGGAGGCAATCTCCGATTCGGTCAGATCCGTGGGCAGCATGCCCGGGATCTGCTGATAGCAAAGCGCAAAAGCAGAATCGGAATAGGCCCGGCTCAGGCCCATGGCCGTACCCATCACCGCAGGCGCGGCGTACAGGTCCGCGCCGTAGACGGTGAGGATCCGGTTCGATCCCGTCGCGAAGGCTTTCCGGAGAATGCCGGAGACGGAAAGCGCCTCGGAGACTGTTCCCGTCCCGGCGCAGAAGAGCACCATACGGTCAACAAGTGAAGGAAAAGCCTCGAGAAAGGCGATCTGCTTTGCCGGGGCAGTCTCGCAGAGGCAGACGCCGTAGAAGTCCGCGGTCCGGCCGAGAATCTGGCGAAAGATGTCCGCCGGGTTCTCATTCGAGGCGTAGAGACCGACATAGAGACGGTCCGGCGCGGGGGTGGCGGCGAAGTAGGCGCTGGCCGCCAGGTACGCCGGATCCGAGGCCGAGAAGCCGTCGGCCCGCATATCCGCGGCGGAGGCATACAGCCTCAACCGGGTCTCCTCCGACACGGCAGAGGCAGGTGCCAGGATCAGCCCCGTGGAAAACGCGGAGCCCGCGGCAATGGGCGAAGCGGTATTCACCGTCACCAGAACGATGGAAGAAAGAGACAGCATCTGAAGCTCCAGGCCGGTGCGGCGCCGGCAGAAAGAGTTTAAGAAGGCTCGCCGCCAAATTGAACCTTCAGGGAGTTCCCCCACGGGGCCCCGGGAATGAGCCGGATGATCATCCCGCAGGGGGTGACATCAGGCGCGTAATGTGATACAGCCGGGAATCCCGGCGGAGGAACTGGTCGTTATCCTTCGGAGACGGTCATCCGGATCTCCGGCGGATGGGAGACCTTGCCGGAGCAGTCCGGGGCGGAACTCCAATTAACCGCGACGGACAGGGGGATGCTCAGGTCGGTCCGCAGGCGGTGCTGCTTTTCCCGCTCCTCCCAGACCAGGGAAGGCCCCCAGCTGCGGGGAATAGGATAAATCCCGGCGGCGCGAAGGATGGCCCGCGGGTTCCCGTACCCGTCCAGAAAAATCAGATGATGGACGTGGGAGGCGAGAGCCTCGGCGTCCGGCCCGTAAAAGACAAGGTTCAGACGCCAGCGGGAGAAGCGGAAAAGCTGCAGCACGCCTGAGGCATCCATGGCTTCCTCCATCCAGGGCGTGCCGTTCTCGGGCTGCAGATGGTAGTACAGCGCGTTCCGGCTTTCCGGGGGCGGAGGGGGAGCCGGGTTGGTGTATGCCCGGCGAATCAGGGCGGGGGAGCGGCCGGGCATTTCGCAAAGCCTGAGGGCGGAAAAGAGAGCCTGATAAACGGCATGGTGAAGGGAATCCATGGATGACGCCTCCTTTAAAGATGAAGGAAGGACAACGGGTATCCTCGCCGCGGGAAAAAAGGGAAGGAGCGGGAAACTGCAGGAAGGACCAGGAAGGAGCAGGCCGCGGCTCAGATCCGGACGGCCCAGGCCTTCCAGAATCCGTAGGCCTGCCAGGGCCGAACCTGGAACACGCGGTAGACGGCATCGCCGCAGAGGATTTCATCCGGAGCGGTCCAGCTGTCACCCTGCTCCTCTCCCAGGGAGAGAGGCTCCGTGGAGTGGATGAGCACGACGGGCTCATGGCGGTATTCCTCCGGCAGCAGTTCCAGCTGGGCGGGGAGCGCCGGATGAACCGTGCCGAAGGCGAAGATTTCCTCCACGCCGGTTATTCTGGGAACGCCGCATTCCTGGGTCCAGGTGCGGCGGAGGATGGAGAAGGTTCCCGAGCCGAGATCGGGATCGGAAAGAATTTCATCAAAGTTCAATGGGTTACACCTCCAGGGACGAAACAGAGGAGCCGGGGACGGGAAAAAAGGAACGAAGGGGGCGGGAGAGCGCTTTTCTAAATTCGGTCAGGACTGCTTCACTTCAAAGCTGAAGGAAGCGTAAAGTTCGCCGGTATCGTACATGGGCTTGTCGAATCCCTTGCCGGGGACATGGACGGGTTTGCCGGAGGAGAAATTCCGGATCCAGCCGCCGGAGATGGTCAGCGGAGCGTTGCCCGGCTGGATGCCGGCATCGATGTAGGCCCGGATGCCGTCGGCGCCGGCCTGGCCGGCTTCCTCGAAACCGGAGAGAACGCCCTCAGGATTTCCCTGGGAGGCGGCCTCGCAGGCGGAGAGCAGGCCGTCCGCGACGGCTGCCTGCGTCTCCTCCTTCGCAAGAGCCGGGCCGACCACCGGCCGGGGCGGGATATGGGCTCCCGGCGCTCCCCGCTCGTGGAGGGCCAGCAGCCAGCGGCTGCGTTCCGGGGCGCTCTCCGGGAGGCCTACCTCCACGCTGGCGGATTTCAGCAGCTTCCGGGCTTCATCCAGCGCTTTCTGCTGAGCGCGGTTCTCTTTGAAGGAAACATCCATTGGCTTTCCTCCGTATAAAGGGAAGTCATTTCAGAGCAACTGATGAACAAAGAACATCCGGGCCAACAAGGAGAGGGCACAGACAAACGCTTGGAAACAAAGGTGACAAGGTTTTTCACACATACTGTTCCCGCATTTTGGAGACAGAGAACCGTCCCCTGTCTCCCCTTATACCCATCGCACAATGAATGTCAATTGGATTCTGAACTTTTCAAGGTACATATCTGGGGCAGGAATGTAGCCGAAGCAGGGTCAGCAGCTGCAGGCCGTAGGTCGTTTCCTCCAGGTCGGAGAGGCCGGTGGCCGCGCCGGAGGAAGCATTTCCGGAGGCGTAGGTCACGGCCACGTCATCCACCTTCTTGCTGGTGATCTTCGTGCCGTCCCCCGAGGAGGCCAGGGCGGAGAAGGAAGAGACTCCGCCCTGAGCCTCCAGAGAGGGAGGAAAGGTCCGGGCATAGAGTGTGAGCCTGTGGGCGGTGAAGAGCCGGCGGGCCTCCTCCGCGTCCTCGTCGAACTCATCGAAACGGAGGCCGGCGGAAGTGACGTATTCCCTCAGGACGGGCTCCGGGAAGACTCCGGCGAACTGGGGATAGAAGGCCAGGAACTCTGCAACCGTCATTTTCCTACGGGCTTACGGCCCTTCATCGGGGCAGCCGCAGTGCTTTCCGTGTCAGCCCCGGAACCGGCAGGTTCGGCCTTGCCCGGTTCGACGGTGGCCGAAGGCTCAGCCGCGTTTTCGTCTTTCGGAGCTTTCCTGGAAATCTTCTTCCCTTCCGCGTCGATGCCGGCCAGGGGATCGGATTCCAGGCGGCGCTTCTCCTCCACGGAGGTGACGGCCTGCAGGGTTCCGTCCCCGGAGAGCAGGCGGAAGAGCGGATCCTCCTGGATTTCCTCCGGGGCCTGGAGGATACGGGCCGTATCGGAGGGAGAGACGGCGAAGACCGTTCGGCCGGTCCGGTCATGGAACACGGCAGCGACATGGCAGACGATGGTAAGCATAAGTGGAACTCCTTTCTGTACGGCTCCGGGAGCAGGATGCGGTGCACCCGCATGCTCAATGGCCGCAACTCCGCTCCGCGGAGATTGCTTCCGTTCGCATGGGGTTTGAGCAGATGATATTTCCCGCGCCGCGGGTCATCGGCTTAAATGCCATCCATATACCGGACGGTCTGGGGATAGAGGAAGCGGACTTCGCTGAACTGGGCGATGTAGGGGATCTTGATCCGCATCTCGGCGTACTCCGTATCCATCCGGCGCAGAGGCTGGGTCAGATTGAAGCAGATCTTGCCGGGATCATTGATGTAGCAGACCATCCGGTCGGATCCGGACGCCCCGATGCCCTTGCACCATTTGCAGGGGGAGATCACCAGCTGGCCGCCCTGCTGGTTGGTCAGGTTGTTCTCGAGGATGTAGGTCAGGATGCTGCGCTCGGAATCATCCGAAACCTTCCGGGTGACCAGGGCGCCGAACTGCTCCACGGGAATGAGGATATGGTTCGGCAGAGCGTCGGCGGAGCAGTCGCAGTATTCCCAGATCCCCGCGATGATCGCGTTGATGTCCGTCAGGATCTGGTCCGCCGTCTTGTCCTGCCATTTGGTGCTGTTTCCCGTGCCGGTATTGGCCGCGGAAACCCGGTAGATCAGCCGGTTGTTGATCAGGCCGGTGCTCTGCACCTTGTCGAAGCCCCGGTACACGTTCCGGTCCATCGCCTTGTCGCAGTGCAGCCGGATGCCCTTATTCAGGAAGGTTTCCGGATCGCGGCCCACGTTCATCATCTTTTCCCGCTCGAGGGTCGAGAAGGACATGTATTCCGCGAAGTTGAAGCACCGGGCGACGCTCTGGCTCATGTCCGCCTGGACGACGGGGATGTCGTTGGTCGCGTCAAAGATCAGGTTATCCTCGTCCCGGCCGGTGCTGGCGTAGGTCACGTCCACGCTGACGATGCTCTCCAGCAGGCCGCCCCCGGTGATGACGGGCATGTCCCGGGGCCAGTCGGTGCCGGTCAGGGGCTCGAGAATCTTTTCATCCACCTTCTCCAGCTCCTTCATCAGGAAGGTATAGCTGTCGTTGGCCCGGAGGTGGGCCGGGGCGCGAAGGGTGTTGTATTTCGCCATGTTTTTCTCCTTTCAGGGTTCTCGGATCGGGCCGGGGCCGGGCGGGAGCGCGGCCCGCCCGGTCAGATCAGGTTCGGGGTGTTCAGGACAATCTCCGCCATGCCGGCGCCGTCCGGGGCGCAGGAAATGTGGACGTTGTTCAGGGGAATGGCGGTGTCGCCGTAGGCGACGGTGAAGCCGCCGGTGCTGTTCAGGATATTGACCTTGGTGCCGGGAACGGCACCGCTGCCGGCCATCTTGACAACAATCTTGCCGCGGACCAGGACATCCACGAGCTCCTTGTCCGCGTAGGAGCCGGCATTGCTGCCGTAGGTATCCGGGGTTTTGGAGGGGTTCCGCACCGTGACGCCGATGAAATCGGCTCCGGTGTGGGAGGCAGGATCAAAGCGGACGATGCCGCCGTGATCCGCGCTGAAGGCGACCGGAACCCCGAAGGGCAGCGCGGCCCCGGACCGGTTCGCCAGAGAGACGACCACGTCGTCCAGGCTGCGGGCAATGGCTCCCGCATAGCCGTTCAGGAAGTTGGAAAGTACTTTTCCCATGGGTTACTCCTTTCAAATGGATCAGTTCAGAGAGGATGGAGTGTCAGAGCGGCCGGCCGGCCCGGCGGAGCCGGAGGGGCGGCATGCACGGGGCGGCGAATGAGGCAGCAGGGCCGCCTGCTCGAGACCGGCACCGACCGGCTCATTTCTTCCTCAGGTTGGCGTTCCGGGAGGCCATGATCTTCTGGCCCAGGCTGCGGGCGGAGCTGTCATGGACGGCCGCCTTTCGCAGGGCGGCATAGGCGTTGGGCCGTCCGTTCCGGGCCTGCTGACGGCGGGTGAGCCGCTTCATGCGGGCGGCCACGTCCGCGTTGAAGCGCTGACGCTGCTTGGGCGTCATGCGCTTCAGCTGGGGCCGGAAGGAAGCCAGCGCCGTCCGCAGGGCATCCGCGGCTCTGGCGGCGGATTCGGGATCCTCCTCGTCCTCATCCTCGCCCTCGACGGGCTCCAGAATGCTGGACAGGATCTCCTCCTCGTCCGTCACGGGGGCGTCGGGATCGGTCTGGGCCGGATCCTCCGAATCCAGGATCTCGGCCACCAGCTCCTCCACAGGATCTGCTGGCGTCACGCCCTCCAGGTCATCCCCGGAGGCCAGGGCCGGATCCACGGTCTCCGCCATCGCCTCCACGGCCGCGGCGGCCACGTTCTGCGCCATCTGCTCCACGGCCGTCTCCGCGGCAGCCTGAGCAGCGGCGGAAGGATCCTCGTCCTCGGTGGGCACCTCGGTATTGCAGTCGGCTGCGGGGCCGGAAAGCAGGGAAATGATCTGACGCAGGGCCTCCAGAATCTGGGGACTGCAGTCGATCTCGTGCGCGTTGCGCGAGAGACTACAGTCTCCGCGGTGCGCGCGCGATTCCGCATTCACCGGCTGGTCCCCGGGCGTTTCCACGACGACGGGGGATTCAGGGACTGCGGCCGGGGCGGCGGCGTTCACAGGAAGAACGACCGCAGGGGCCGCGGGAGCGGAGGCAGGGACTGCAGCGGCAGGAACGGCCGCCGGGACGGCGATCATTTCCTCGTCCGCCGCAGGTTCCAGGTTTTCGGCGACCGCGGAGGCCACGGCGTTTACCAGCGGATCGCCGGTGGGCTGGGCCGTCTCGGCGGGAACCGCCGCGAGGACCGCGGCTGGCTCCTCCATCGTTTCGGTGATGAGCTCGGCCAGGCCGTCCACATCCCCGTCCTTGGCCATCCGGGCCATGAGTTTTGCGCGCCAGAGGGATTTCTTCTTCATCATGCTGCTCCTTTCAAAATGGTCTCTGGGATATTGATCCCGAATGGAAACGCGGGGGCCCGCGCGGCCGGTGTCCACCACCGCCACGTGATTCCCGCGGATTTCCCGCTGAATGAGTTTTCCGTCCTCCTCGCAGAGGGTATAGGTATAGCCGCAGGAGATCTCCCGTTTTCCGGCGAGAATCTCCTCGGTCAGGACCGGATCGGTGATCATCAGATCCGCCAGCAGCAGATCCGATTCCGCGCCCGATCCCCGGCGGACATGCTGGGCATGGCCGCGGATCAGGTAACGGCTGTTCTCCGCCGTGACGCCGTCCGGCGCGGACGGATGATCGTCCGTCACGGGCATCCCCTCAAAGGAGGCGACGCAGGCCGGGGAGAAGACCTCCTCCTCCGGCCGCAGGACCGGGATCAGCCGGTCATCCGGCTCCGGCAGGCCCAGCTCCGAGGGCAGATATTCCTGCACCCCCGTCCGGGCCACCGGCACGTTCAGGCAGATCAGGTACCCCTCCGGCTCCCGGCGGGAGATGTTCTCGGAGAGGCGGGTTCCGAAGTAG
>CACYWL010000007.1 GCA_902778055.1 uncultured Eubacteriales bacterium
GTCAACGGCAGAGAAACTTGATCAGTGGCTCAGGCGACGGTACCGGATGTACATCTGGAAGCAATGGAAGAAGCCTCAGACGAGATACCGTAACCTCCGAAAACTGGGCGTGCCGGAAAAGCACGCTCGAATGACGGCAGGAAGCAGGCAATCGTACTGGGTGGCCTCCGACTTCTCGGCTGTGAAAAGAGCCATAACTAAAGAAAGACTCGAACGCGCAGGATATTTCAATATATCCAAAGCGTACGAGTCGATACATGAGACCTGCATCTTACGGACGGTAGTCCATACTATGTAAGCTGATAACCTGATTGCATTACACGCGCCGTGTACCGAACGGTACGCACGGTGCGGTGAGAGGACGGGGGCTAATCACCCCCTCCTACTCGATTTTCTTCTTTTTGCACCGCAGTTCATTTGCACTGCACAGGCGAAAGTGCTATAATTTTGCACAGCAAATTGCTGGAGGAACGGAACATGAGCTCTCAGAGAATGGAACGAAAACGCCGGACCAACCGGATTGTTGCCCTTGTGATCGCGTGCATCATGATTTTTTCTGTGCTTGCTGCTGCGATTCTGAGCCAGGTCTGGTAGAAACCGCGCGGAAGGATGGGCTTTGAGGCCAGATCATGAGTGCTTACGGAAAGGATGGGTTTATGCGGTCCCGAAGACTGAGCGGCGTTACGGCCGGAACGGTTATCATGCTGATTGTCACCGCTGCTGTTCTTGCTATTTCTCTGTATCTTCTCCTGATTCTTTTCGGAGGACAGCATCATTGACGGGGGCTTCCTTTGAACAACGGCTTTATGATGAAAAAAGGTGAATCCCTGATGAGTCAGAAAAAGGTATCTTTTACGACGAAAATTCTGCTGCCCGGCATCCTGGTTCTTGCATTGATCCTGGTGGCCGGGACGATCTGGATGGGTCAGGAGGCCAGACAGGATACTGAACAGGCGGTTCGTTCCGTCAGCCTGCTGTACCTGGATGAGCTGGCTGGCCGTCGTGAACAGGTGGTTGAAAATAATCTGCAGGAAAAGATACAGACCATCCGTGTGGCCATTGATCTGATGACCGAAGAGGACCTCAGTGACAAGACTCATCTGGAGGCTTACCAAAGGCGGATGAAGCAGCTTTACAAGCTGGACAAATTTGCCTTTGTGGACACAGATGGACTGATCTATACCTCTACGGGGACGGAGAGCAATATCGGGGAATATCCTTTTGATTACCTGACGTTCACCGAGCCTGATATTTTCATCTATCACCCGGGGAAAGAGGACAGACGAGTCATTATTGCAGTGCCTGTTCATATTTCTTTCCAGGGGAAGGATTTTTCTGCCTGCTTCATGGCGATTGAAATGCAGGAGATGCTCTCCGGCGTCTCCATGACGACCAATACCGGCAATGCCACATTCTGCAATATATATACAACTGAAGGGGAGGCGCTGACCGAGTATGTACTCGGCGGACTGGCGGGACAGGACAACCTGCTGGAGGCCATGCGAATTGCGGAGTTTGAGCCTCCCTATTCCTACGAAGCCTTTCTTGAGGAATTCCGCGCCGGCGCGCGGGGAGTTGTTTCGTTCAGTTTCAACGGGATTCGGGAGACGCTGACCTACATTCCCGTCAGCGGAACCGATTGGCAGCTGACCTATCTGATCCGGGAAAGCGTTGTGAGCGATCGGATCAGCACCATCTCCGAGGGAACCGTAAGGCGGAGCATCATTCAGACCGGGCTGACCATGGCCGCCGCGCTTGCGATGTTCGGACTGATCTTTTATCAGACAAGAAAGAATGCCAGGCTTCAGCTGGCTCAGGAGACCGCCGAGGCTGAGAACCGCGTGAAACAAGCAGAACTTGAGCGCCGTCTGGCTCTGCAGGAAAAGCTGCTGGCGGAAGAAAAACAGAGAAAGCAGCAAAACAGGATGATCGCTGCCCTGGCGGCGGATTACTGGAGCGTCTACTATCTGGAGCTTGGAAGCGGCGAGGGCGTGTGCTACCAGCCTCATCCGGATCTGGACCGCCCCGGCCTTTGCGCCGGTGAGCATTTCAGGTTTCCGGACTCCTTCACGGCCTATGCGGAACAGTATGTTACCGAGCAGTACCGGGATGAATTCCTCGGCTTCATTCAGCCTGATCATATTCGGGAGGAACTGGAAAAACAGCCTGTCATCTCCTATACTTATACGGTAATGCGGCATGGGAAGGAAAGCTATGAAACCGTTCGCTTTGCCAGGGTTGATAAAGAGGGCAGGCAAAGCGGGGGAGTGGACAGTGTCGGTGCCTGCCTGGTGGATGCCGACGTACAAACCCGAAGCGCCATGCAACAGCGTCAGGCGCTGCACGACGCCCTGTCCGCGGCCGAGGACTCGAACCGGGCCAAATCCGTGTTCCTCTCCAACATGAGCCACGAAATCCGCACACCCATGAACGCCATCATCGGGCTGGACAACATTGCGCTGAATGATCCCGATACACCGCCGAAAACCAGGGAATACCTGGAAAAAATCGGAACCAGTGCCGAACATCTGCTGGGTATCATCAACGATATTCTGGACATGTCCCGTATCGAGTCAGGACGAATGACGCTGAAAAATGAGGAGTTCTCCTTCAGAAAGCTGGTGGAGGCCCTGAATAACATGTTCAGCAGCCAATGCGCGGAGAAGGGGCTGCAGTACCGCTGCCTGATCAATTCTGAGACAGATGAATACTATATCGGCGACAACATGAAGCTTCGGCAGGTGCTGATCATTATTCTCGGCAACGCGGTCAAATTTACTCCCGAGGGCGGGCATGTTGAGATGCAGATTGAACGTGTCGCCCAATATGATGGTAAATCCACGCTATGCTTCCGGATTTCAGATACAGGAATCGGGATGAGCAAGGAATACCTTCCCCATATTTTTGATACCTTCTCTCAGGAAAATGCCTCCTCAACCAACAAATACGGCAGCTCCGGGCTTGGCATGGCCATTACCAAAAGCATTGTCGAGATGATGAACGGAAATATTGAGGTGGAGAGCGAGAAGGGAGCCGGCACGACCTTTACCGTAACGATCACCCTCACGGATTCCGTACGGAAGGATGAGGAGCGTGAGGAAGAAATCCGGCCCGGAGACATGAGTGTCCTGATTGTGGACGATGATCCCGTAGCCTGCAGACATGGACAGCTGGTGCTGCAAAAGGCCGGCATCGCTGCAGAAACGGCTGAATCAGGACAGCGGGCCCTGGAGATGATCCGGCTTCGGCATGCGCGGATGGAACCCTATAATCTGATTCTTGTGGACTGGAAGATGCCAGATATGGATGGCGTCGAGACCACCCGGCTGATCCGCAGGGAGATAGGGCACGAGTCCGCCATCATTATTCTGACCGCATACCGCTGGGATGATGTCCAGGAAGAAGCGCAGGAAGCCGGCGTGGACAGCTTTATACCCAAGCCGCTGTTTGCAGGGGCGGTGATGGAGGAGTTTAAAACCGCCCTAAAGAAAAAGAACCCGCCTAAGCGGGAAGACAGCCGCGGCGCCTGCCTGACCGGAAAGCGCGTGCTGCTTGCGGAAGATATCGATGTCAACGCGGAGATCATGGTCATGGTGCTGGGAATGCGGGGGATCACTGCGGAGCGTGCGGGGAACGGCCGGATCGCCGTGGAGATGTTCACCGGACATTCTGAAGGATATTATGATGCGATTCTGATGGATATGAGGATGCCTGAAATGGACGGGCTGGAGGCCACCCGCAGAATCCGTGCGATGGATCGGGAGGATGCGAAGCGTATCCCGGTGATAGCGCTGACTGCCAATGCGTTTGACGAGGATGTCCAGCGCAGCATGCAGGCCGGGCTGAATGCTCATCTTTCGAAGCCCGTTCAGCCGGAGCTGCTTTTCGAGACGCTGGAACAACTGATCGGGAAGAATACGGCCGGACAGCAGGGTAACGAACCGTCAGCGCCGAACTAATGCATCAAGGAACCCGCACGAATGTGCAGAAACCTGTTGCGAAAGCCGTCGATGACCGTGCTTTCTCATATTACTTCAGTTGATGAAACAGGAGGTGCTTCCCATGGTTGTGTATTCTGTCAAAGATCCCGAGTTTGCTCCCTATGGAAAGGTTCTGGAAGGCTATGACACTTCTGAGCTGATTGCCGCCATGAAAACCATTCCGCTGCCGGAGACCGGAACCGCGTATGAGCCGGGGATCAAAGCCCTGGAGGACTGCCGGATTTTTTCCTGCCTGCGGGATCGGGCCTACGGCGGCATGCCTGTACAGATTGGCATGTGCTGGGGGCACAACACCCGTCTGAACTGCCTCGAATATCACCGGGACAGCGAGATCAATATCGGAGAGGGAGACTTTATTCTGCTGCTGGCCAAGGCGGAGGATATCATTGACGGCAAACTGGATACCTCCCGGGTGAAGGCTTTCCGTGCTCCGGCCGGTGCAGCGGTGGAGGTATATGAAACCTCCCTGCATTATGCTCCCTGCCAGGTGGACGGAGAAGGATTCCGCGTTGCAGTTGTTCTTCCCCTGGGCACCAACACGGAAAAGCCGGATATACGGATCCAGAACGAAGAGGACAAATGGCTCTGGGCCCGGAACAAGTGGCTCATTGCCCATCCCGAAAGCAGCGAGGCGGCTGACGGCGCCTACGTAGGGCTGGTTGGGGAGAATATTGACATCGCATGATCCCGGAACCGAAGCATAAAGAAAACAGCTCTGCCTCAGGCAGGGCCGTTTTCTTTGTTCGTATGGTCTTAAGCCTGTTCCGGATCGCGATAGCTGACGCCGGCGTCGAACAGCTTTTCCACCTCCGCATCGGGAGCTTTGGTGCACAGGGAAACGACAACGGAGACGATAAGACCGCACAGAAAGCCCGGCACGATTTCATAGACTCCGGTACCGGAGAAGAAGATCAGCCAAAGGATATCGACTGCTGCGCCTGCCAGGATTCCGCACAGGGCGCCGGGAAAATTAAACCGCTTCCAGAAAAGAGAAAGCAGAATGACTGGCCCGAAGGCGGCGCCGAAGACGCCCCAGGCGTTGGAGACCAGGTTCATAATGGACTGGGCACCAGGATCAGAGGCGATGATCAGTGCGACCGCTGCAATGATGATCACCACGAGGCGGCCGGTCCAGAGCATCTCACGGTCTGAGACGCGATTGCTGCGGACAATGGGCTTATAGACATCGCTCGAGAACGCTGATGCCGCGGAAAGAAGCTGGCTGTCCGCCGTCGACATGGAGGCGGCCAGGATAGCTGAGAGAAGAATGCCGGCGAGAACGGGAGGGAATATATTCCGCACCATGGTAATAAAAACGGTCTCATTCTCCACCAGGGAATTGTCCAGCCCCAGCATTTCCCGTCCAAATATGCCGACCAGGGCGGCGAATATAAGAATCAGCGTCGTCCAGGTGATTCCGATGGCCGAGGAACGGCGGATATCCTTCTGACTCTTGACAGACAGGAAACGGATTATGATATGGGGCATACCGAAATACCCAAGGCCCCATCCCAGGCCCGAAACGATATCCTTCCAGCTCGTGAAGGGATGGAAGAAACCGGGAGTCTGAGAGACGATTTCCGCCTGATCCACTGTCAGCATATTGGCCGCGAAAAGGGGAGCGAGCAGGAGAGAGCCCAGCATCAGCAGCCCCTGGAAAAAGTCCGTCCAGCATACGGCGGAAAAGCCGCCGAGAAAAGTGTAGCAGATGATGATCCCCGCAGCCAGATACATGGCCAACCGGGGCTCGATACCGATTACTGTACTGAAGACACGGCCGGCCGCCTTGATCGAGGAAGCGGCATAGATGGTATAGGCAATCAGGAAGATGACCGCGCAGACCACCTGAAGGGCGTAGGATTTTGATTTGAAGCGCCGGGTCAGGTACTGGGGAATTGTGATCGCATCATCCGCCACAACGGAAAAGGCACGCAGCCGGGGTGCCTCGATCAGCCAGCTCAGCGCATATCCGAGCGCAAGGCCGACAGGGATCCACAGCTGTCCGAGCCCGAGAGCGTATATTGCCGAGGGCAGACCCATCAGCACCCAGGCGCTCATGTCCGAAGCGCCCGCAGAGAGCGCCGAAACCCACGGACCCATTCTGCGCCCGCCAAGGAAATACTCCTTTTCCCCGGCACCCTTGCTTCGCAGGAAGAAAAATAGCCCGATACCAATCATGAAGATCAGATAGACCACAAAAACGATGGCTTCCGCGATGTTTGTAATCTTCATTCCATTCCCTCCTTCTTATTCAATAAACTGTACACAGTATACTACATCCAGAGCATATTCAAAATCATCAGACTAAAAAAAACATCATATATACATTTTTTATGGAGCGGGATTTGGATATTTACAAAACAGAGATTATTTGTTAAGATACTAAGCGGGTTCGAATGAACCGCGCGCGCAGGCGTCCGATTTCTCCGACGGCGCTCCGGGCCCGCGGCGATTGACACCCGAAAGAATAAAGGAGGGCATGAAGAACATGACCAAAGCTGAAATCATCGCCGCCTATGCCCAGCATGAAGGCGACACCGGTTCCCCCGAGGTTCAGATCGCGCTGCTGACTGAACGGATCAATCACCTGAACGAGCATCTGAAGGCGAACAGGAATGACCACCATTCCAACCGCGGCCTGCTGCTGATGGTCGGCCGCCGTCGCAATATGCTGGAGTATCTGAAGAAGACCGATATCGAGCGCTATCGTACGCTGATCGCCCGTCTGAACCTGCGGAAGTAAATTATCCGTCAGGATTCCGGTTTTCCGCGCCCCGAAGAAGGGGAAAGGATACATGCCGCCGGAGGAGTTTCTTCCGGCGGCTTTCTCAAGCGCGGACAGTTCTCTGATCGGAGAGGAGCACTGTGCGCGGCAGGATCCGGAGAATCGCGTGTTATCCCTTGAAAATCCCCGGGCGGGGGGTTTTCATATGATAGCATACGATGCTCCGGTGACAGATTTCCCGGCATGGCCGATCCCGAGGGTTGAAAAGGCCCGGTGGGAACGTGAACCCAAAAAGATTGTATGAGGCCGGGATACGGAGATTCGGGTGATCTTGCAGGGACAGAGCCCGGATCGAAGATGACGAAGAAGAGAAGAAGACGAAGAAGATAAGAAGGAGAAAAAGAAAGAATGGAATCCAAATGCTATTCCATGGATCTGGCCGGCAGAAAGCTGACGCTGGAATTCGGAAGATACTGCGAGCAGGCGAACGGTTCCGTCTGGGTTCATCTGGGCGACACCGTGGTCATGGTCAATGCCACCATGGCTCCCACTCCCAGGGAGGGAGTTGACTTCTTCCCTCTGGCCGTGGATGTTGAGGAGAAGCAGTATTCTGTCGGCAAGATTCCCGGCGGATTCATCAAGCGCGAAGGCCGTCCCACCGACAAGGCGACGCTGACCTGCCGGCTGATTGACCGGCCGCTGCGCCCTCTTTTCAACAAGGGCATGCGCAATGATGTGCAGGTTGTGGTGACCATCCTGAGCGTGGAGCAGGACGTGCCGCCGGAAATTCCGGCCATGATCGGCTCCTCGATTGCCATCGCTGTTTCCGATATTCCGTGGAACGGCCCGACCGGCGCAGTGCTGGTTGGACGTGTGAACGGCCAGTTTGTGATCTGCCCCGACGAAGCACAGCGTGCGCAGAGCGATCTGAGCCTCTATGTGGCCGGAACCGAGGAAGCCATCATGATGGTCGAAGCCGGCGCCAACGAGCTGAGTGAAGATACCATGCTGGATGCTATTCTGTTTGGTCATGAGGAGATCAAAAAACTCGTGGCTTTCCAGAAGCAGATTGTTGCCGAAATCGGTAAGGAAAAGAAAGTTGTTCCGCTGATTACGACCGGCGATGATGTGAAGGCCGCAGTGCGGGAGTTCGCTTTCGAGAAATGCAAATGGGTTTATGAAACCTTTGAACGCAAGGAGCGCCAGTCCCGCGAGGCCCAGGTGAAGGAAGAGACCCTGGCTGCGCTGGCGGAAAAGTTCCCGGAGCGGGAAAGTGAAATCGAAGATGCTCTGTACTACCTGAATAAGGAAGTTATGCGGGCAAAGATTCTGAACGAAGGCATTCGGCCTGATGGACGGAAGGTCAATGAGATCCGGCCGATCTGGTGTGACGTTGGCGTACTGCCTCGGACTCACGGCTCCGCCATTTTCACCCGCGGACAGACCCAGGCTCTGACCGTTACTACCCTCGGCATGGCTTCCGAAGGGCAGACGCTGGACGGCCTGAGCGCGACGGAAACCTACAAGCGGTACATTCATCAGTACAACATGCCCCCGTACGCCACCGGAGAAGCCGGACGCTTGAAGAGCCCCGGCCGCCGGGAGATCGGACATGGCGCCCTGGCGGAACGTGCACTTCTGCCGGTGATTCCCTCCGAGGAGGAGTTTCCCTATGCCATGCGCCTGGTGAGCGAGATTCTGAGCTCCAACGGCTCCAGTTCCATGGCTTCTGTGTGCGGCAGCACGCTGAGCCTGATGGATGCCGGTGTGCCGATCAGTGCTCCGGTTGCCGGCGTTGCCATGGGCCTGATCACCGATCAGGAGAGCGGGAAGCTGGCAGTCCTGACGGACATTCAGGGCCTGGAGGATTTCCTGGGTGACATGGACTTCAAGGTTGCCGGTTCCATGAACGGCATCACTGCGCTGCAGATGGACATCAAGATTGCCGGCATCAACCGGGCAATCCTTCAGCAGGCGCTGGCCCAGGCGCTCCAGGGAAGACTTCATATCCTGAAGATCATGCTGGAAACGCTCGGACAGCCGCGTGAGGAGCTGAGCCCCTATGCTCCGAAGATCATCAACTTCACGATTAATCCGGACAAGATCCGCGAAGTGATCGGGCCCGGCGGAAAGATGATCAACAAGATTATCGCTGAGACCGGTGTCAAGATTGACATCGAAGATGACGGCCGTGTGTTTATTTCCACAGCAGATTCCGAAGCGGCTGCCAAGGCCCGGAAAATCATCGAAGGCATTGCGAAGGATATCGAGGTCGGGGATGTGTTTACCGGGAAGGTTGTGCGCATCATGAACTTCGGCGCCTTTGTGGAGCTGGCCCCCGGCAAGGACGGCATGATTCACATCTCCAAATTGGAGAACCACCGGGTTGAGAAGGTTGAGGATGTTGTCAACATCGGGGATGAGCTGGAGGTCCGGGTCAGTGAGATTGATGCTCAGGGCCGAATCAACCTGGTACGCAATGACATCGTATATGAAAACAATGCTCCGGTGAGGAGAGAGAACGGCGGAAGCCGGCGTCCGCCGCGGAGAGACAGCCACTGAGGCTGCCGGTTATCAGGGAGGCTGAACAGCCTCCCTGTGCTTTTTCCCATCCGGGGAAAACAGGATCTTCCCTGCTTTTCGCAGGATGCGGGATCCTGACGGGATGAAGGCGAATCTTCCTTCAACGGCTTCAAAACCTGGAGAGGTGCGCGAGAAAGAGAAGAAAGCATGAACAAGAGAATTCTATGCCTCGATGTCGGGGACGTGAGGATAGGCGTGGCCGTGTCGGATTTGACCCGTACCATTGCGACCCCCGTCGAGGTGATCCACCGTGTGGGATGGGGCCCGGACTGCAGGAGAATCCGGATGCTGTGCGATCAGTTCGAGACCGATGAGGTGCTGTCCGGACTTCCGCTGAACATGGACGGCAGCGAGGGTTTTCAGGCCCGAAAGGTACGTGAATTCTGCGCGCAGGTGGAGAAGCAGGGGCTGAAAGTTCAGTATCAGGACGAACGGCTGACGACGGTGAGCGCTGAGGAGGCTCTGCTGGAGGACGGTATGCACCGGGAGAACCGGAAAAAGAACGTTGACAAGGTTGCCGCTGCATTGATCCTGCAGCAGTGGCTGGATGAACAGAAAGAGATTCAATTAAAGGAGGAATGAGAAATGACAGAGGGCTTTGAAACGAACGAGGGGCTGAATGAGGCCAGCGGTATGGAAGCACAGGATGAAACGGAAGAGCTGGAAGAGACATATGATGTGATCGAACTGGTGGATGAGGAAGGAGAAACCCAGGAGTTTGAACTTCTGGCTTCCTTTGACCTGAACGATCAGCACTACATCGCGGTGGCGGACCCCACGGAGGAAGAGGATCCGGAGTCCATGGAAGTATTCATTCTGAGGACGGAAACTGATCAGGACGGAAACGATACCTATGTGACCGTGGAGGACGAGGAAGCGGACGAAGCATTTAACTATTTCCTTTCCCTCGTGGATGCGGAAGAGGAATGACCTGGTTTTTGTACTTTCCGCGGGGGTTCACAGAGACGGAGCTTATTATGCTCTGCATTTGAGCCCTGCAATCGAAGATTCAGGGGATATTCAAGCCTGTTCAGGCGATTCCGCAATTGACGCGCGGGAAGGAAAGGAATAAAATATGAACGGCTTTTTTCCTCCGTGAGTTCGAAGGGTCTGAAAGCCAAATATATCCTGAAAGAGGAGAAACGGGAGGTTTTACTTATGTCTCTGTGGTATATCCTCACTCTGTGTGTGGTTGCCGCGACGATCTGCTACGTCTTCTGGAACTACAACAAAATCAAAAAGATGCCGGAAGGCACTCCGGAGATGGTGGAGATGGCGGGCATCATCCGGAGCGGCGCGAACACCTTTATGAAAACCGAATACAAGACAATCGCGATCGTCGTGGTGATCATTGCGCTGGTGCTGAGCCTGTTTGTCGAGCGGACCAGCGGAATCACCTTCCTGCTGGGTGCGCTGATGAGTTCCGTTGTCTGCGTGCTCGGCATGAGGAGCGCGACCTACGCCAATGTCCGCACGGCGAACAAGGCCCGGGAGAGCATGTCCATCGGCGAGACCGTGAAGGTTGCTCTCTGCGGAGGTTCCATTTCCGGGCTGAGTGTTCAGGCTTTCGGCCTGCTTGGCTTCGTGCTTGTGCTGATCATCTTTGGCAATGTGAAGCCGGACAGCACCGGCGGAGGCATCATTACCACGCTGGAGGGGATTAATCCCACCATCATGCATATCTCCACCTACAGCCTCGGCTGCAGTCTGGTGGCTATGTTTAACCGTGTTGCCGGCGGAAACTACACCAAGGCTGCCGACATCTCCGCAGATATACTGGCCAAGGTCCGGAATGATCTGCCTGAGGATGACAGCCGTGTGCCCAACGTCATTGCTGACTTCATCGGCGACAACGTGAATGACATCGCCGGCAACTGCTCTGACCTGCTGGAGAGCTTTGTTGCCACCGTGGCGGCCGCACTGATGATTTCCGTGGTGGTTTTCCATCAGCATTCCGGTCTGGAGGACAGCGTCTTCAGCGCGCTGACAAAGTATCCGGTGGCCATGGCGGGTCTGGGCCTGCTGGGCTGCCTGCTGGGTCTGGTTTATGCGGCGTTCAAGAAAATGAGCAACAATCCCTCCCGTGAGCTGAACCTGGCGACCTGGATTTCTGCCGGACTGACTCTGGTGCTGGGCTTCTTTGGTGCATGGAAGATTTTCGGCGCAGTGGACGGCGCTGTGCTGTCCGAACTTGGCTGGGCTGCCGGCTGGGCCAGCCCCTGGCTGTGTGCGGTGCTGGGCATCGGAAGCGGTGTAGCCATCGGCTCCATTACCGAATACTATACCTCCACCGAATATAAACCTACCCGCGAGCTGGCGGAGATGGCGCCCGAAGGTGAAGCATTCGTTGTGACCAAGGGTGACGCGGTCGGCTCCCGCAGTGTTCTGCTGCCCGTTGTTGTGATCGGCCTGGCGCTGTTTGTATCCGGAAAACTGGCCGGTATTTACGGCGTTTCGCTGGCTGCGCTGGGCATGCTGGCCTTTGTCGGCGCGACTGTTTCCATCGATGCCTTCGGTCCTATTGCGGACAACGCGGGCGGCCTGGCTGAGAGCTGCCATCTGCCCCATGATGTCCGGACCATCACCGACAAGCTCGATGCTGTCGGCAATACCACTGCTGCTGTCGGCAAGGGCTTTGCTATCGGGTCCGCTGCTTTCGCGACGGTCAGCCTGATTGTTTCCTACGTTGGAACTTATTCCCATGGAACGCCGGATCTGAACATTGCCAGCTTCGTCGTTGTGGCTGGCGCGATCATCGGCGGTGCTCTGGTGGAGTATTTCGCGGCCATGCTGACCGACAATACCATCGACAGCGCGAAGCTGATGGCTGATGAGGGCGACAAACAGCTGACTCCCGAGGTGCTGGCCGGGAAGAAGACTCCGGATTATAACCGGATGATTGCTCTGGCCGCGAAGGAGGCCCTGCACAAAATGCTGGTGCCTTCCGTGCTGGCCATGCTGATCCCCGTCATCGGCGGATTTGTATTTGGTGTAGAATTTGTCGGAGGACTGCTGATTGGTGCGACCATTGTTGCGATCCCCCGTGCAATCTTCATGGGCAATTCCGGCGGTGCCTTCGACAATGCAAAGAAGTACATCGAATCAGGTGCTCTGAAGGGTCATGGGAAAGGGTCCGCTGCTCACAAGGCAGCTGTGACCGGTGATACCGTGGGTGATACCCGCAAGGATGTGGTCGGCGTTGCACTGGATATTTTCATCAAGACGATGTCCACTGTGGCCAATACGCTGGTGAGCCTGTTCCGCAATATCACACTGATTCGATAAGCTTTGGTATCCTTTATTGAAGGCCCCGGTCCGTTTCGGACCGGGGCTTTTTTACGGAGAAGGAGAGAATAAAAAGCAAACAATTCAAATGGAAATGAGTATGTTTCAACGGCGGAGAAAAAAACATTGCGGACGGCTATGATGCCTTCAAGACGCTGGCGCTCGGGGCTGATCTGGTCTGTGTCGGAAGGCCGCTGATGGAGCCGTATCTGACGGGCGGCCCAGTGGCTATGGCTGAAACCCTGCGGCAGATGACAGGTGAGCTGCGCGGCATGATGGCGCGCACGGGATCACGTGATCTCAGGCACATTGATCCGGCCGTGATCCATCGGATGCCATAAAAGAAAGGAAAACTGATAGGATCTGAAACTGTTTCTGTCACGATTGAGGCGGAATAAACGGCTTTGCTTCGGGGCCTCTCATCATGTATGGGACAATGCAGAGACGACGGCATGAGGGATGGTTACACGGACCACGGTGCCGCCGCCTTCACGGGGTGAGACGGTCAATTTCCCGCTGCACATCATGGCGAGCCTGTGCCGGATGTTGTCCATGGCGATATGCGGTTCGCCGCTGTCATCCGGATCAAAACCGGTGCCGGTATCTTCTACAATGATTTCACGAGAGGAGCCCGAACCTGCGGTCCGAATCAGGATATGGAGCGGATCGGAATCCGGATCCATTCCATGCTTTACGGCGTTTTCCACGATGGGCTGCAGTGTTAGCGGAGGCAGGCAAAAATCAACGCAAGGCGTATCATATTCCACGAAAAGGCGCGTCGAAAACTGTGCCTGTTCCACCGCGAGATAGGCTCGGGTATGTTCCAGCTCCCTTGAGAAGGGAATCAGATCCTCACTGGCGATGGCGGTGAAGTTTCTGCGCAGATAGGTTGTAAAATCCATGGTGACCTGCTGGGCCAGCTCGGGATCCTGCTTGCACAGATAATAAATGCTCATCATTGTGTTGTAAATGAAATGCGGACGCATCTGAAGCACCATGATGCTGGCGCGCTGGTTTGCGATTTCCCGCTGCTGGCGTATTGTCTGATCAATCTGATCAAACAGAATTATTCCCAGTATGGAAAGCGTGCAGACTGCCATTCCAAATCCAAGCAGCGTGAATACGGATACAAAGCAATGGACTATACTGAAAACAATCTGAGGAGCAAGGCCGACGGAAAAAACATAAAAATATCTTCTGGATACTTTTTTCCTATGGCAGAATAAATAGAGCATGTTCACGATCTGGACAGAGGTGACAGCAATGATCGCAGGCACATACAAGGGACCGCGCAGGAACTGATTGCTTTCAGTGAGAACATAGAGCAGATCTGAGAAAGGCGCAATGTTCAACAAGATAAAGATGACGCTCAGAAGTACAGCTACAACGCGGAAAAAAGTGCTCTTTCGCCAGTCCTCCCCGCAGCTGTGGTGGAGAAAGAAAGTGATCTTCAGCAGCAGGATCAAATACAGCAGAGTTTCACAATAGTATAAGATCTCCTTGATTTTCTTTGCCCACGGATCATTCTGGACAAAATCCTCCGTTACGCAGAAAAAGGCGTACAGCAGAAGAAAACTGAAAAATGAGATAAAAAAATGCTTATTCCACTTGTCGACCGCAGGAACCAGAACCGCGAATGCAAGCCCGAGCAGAATCAGCATAATCTCAGCGCCTGCAAGAGCGTAGAAAAACGGGGCCATCAAATCGTTCATTGTTCGGCCCTCCCCAGGAAAAAGGGATATCGAAGTTTTTGAAGCTGTTCCTGGACGCCCTCCGGCGTGATTGGCTTCAGCATGAAACCGCTCGCTCCGGTATTCCAGGCGTCTACGGCATAATCGCTGTAGGCGGTGAGAAAGACCACATTTGTCCGGGGATTGATTTCCAGCAGCGTCCGGCAAAGCTCCAGTCCGCTCAGTTTCCCCATTTCGATATCCAGAAAAGCCAGGGCGACCCGGTTTGCTTTCGCGTATTCAACTGCTTCTGAAGGCCGGTCAAAGCCCGTGACCGTGGCGTTCGGCAGTACGGTTTCCAGAACGGGCATTCCCCCCGTAAGAATGATTCTATTGTCATCAACCATGATTACATTGGGGGCTTCATCACTTTCCGCTGCAATGGATAACAGCATCCCGGTTTCTACGCCCAGACATTTCGACAGGCGTGAAATCATCACGGGATCCGGCAGCCTGCTTCCGTTTTCCCATCGGGCTACCGTGGAGCGGGTGACATAGACCAGTTCTGCCATTTCACGCTGGGAATATCCCTTTTCAATTCTCAGTTTTTTCAGGGTCTCTGCCAGCATCATGCTCATCAGATCTTGCTCCTCACTGTGTTTCCGCGGGTTAATTGTCCGGCGGATCATTTCGGTTGACTATCTGCTTCTGCGGTCGTTTTCCGAATGAGAATAGAATTCCCGCTTATCGGAGAACATGCAGCTTTCAGCTTCACTGACCATCTCATTCATATCAATTCCTTCTTTCTCCCGCAGGCGGAATGAAGTTCCAATGGAAACATGGTAACCCTTCTGCCCCAGTTCCTGTTTGATGTGTGAAATCTCCGAGAGAAGGATGTTCTGCTGTCCGTCTGTTCTGAAAGCAACAAATTCATCTCCACCTACACGATAGACATGTTCTGAACCAAAGTGTTCCATCAGGGCTGAGGCAACCTCACACAGCATTCTGTCTCCCGAAGAGTGCCCTTCCCGGTAGTTCATTTCATGAAGGCCGTTCACGTCCGCATAAATGCAGGTCAGACTGGACGCGCACATTTCAGGATACTGATTCAAGCGGTTTTCGTAGAAGTTCCTGTTTTTGACTCCTGTCAGCAGATCCGTCTGACTCATATGTTCAATCTGACGGGACTGCAGGAGAGAACGCAGCTTGAGACTCATCATGAACACGGTTGCGGCGATCGCCACGGCAGCAAAGGTGATCATATTCCATATATCCGCCTCCGCAACATCCGGTGTCTTGACACGGGAAACGATCAGGCAGAATACCGCAGTGACGCCTGCCGTCAGCAAAGAGAGTCTGGCAGGCTGATCATAAAACAGCAGAGGCGCGACCAAAAGAAAGGCTACTGCAGACACGGCCGCCTTCTCCGCATGCAGCAGGGAAATACGTATGCCGAATGCGTAAAGCAGGAGCTCGAATACAATCACGAAGCATGCTGAAAGGGAGGTATGCTTCGGCAAGACAAACCAGGAACAGAAGAGAATGATCAGCATTCCGATTCCGCACTGCAAATAAGTAATGCTGTTCGCGGAAGCAAAACCGCCGGAAAGAAGGCTTGCTATCGACAGCAGGAAAAAGAACACTGCGCCCAAAAGAGAAAACACCCTCAGCAGTTCTCTGTTTTTCTCCCGGATGACGGGAATCAGCGAAACATACTCTTCCTTTTCCAATCCTGCAAAGAGAAACAGACTCCTGAGTTTTCGAATGTAAATCATGGCGTTTCCATCCTTCTTGTCAGTTCGCACTGAAATGTCTCTCTTACACATCTCCCCGGGGAGAACTCTCCTCGGGCCTGAAGGAAAAATATCATCCTTCGGTCTCCGCTTTTATTATCCTGTTGAGAACTGCTTTCGTCAAGGGACGGGTTCCAAAAAGTCACGTCTTATGATCGCCTTGAGGCGCCCGGGTGTGACAATCCGGAACCCTCCTTGACAAATGGACCTCTAAAGAGTGATAATTAATAAAATTTGAGAAGTGACTTCCGTGCAGAGAATGTATCCACGGATCATATGGCAGAATGCTCTCGAGGGGGTTTTTCCTTGTCCAATGATAAACGTCAGCGCCATAAGAACGGTTCTGCGGCTCAGGTTTTGATTATTATCGGCGTGCTGGTTATGCTGCTGGCTGCAGAAAGCTTCCTTATCCAGAGAAGCGACCAACAGCAGGCTTACCGTACAGCCTCGGTCCTGGCGGAACAAATCCAGAATATTCTCGACACTAACTCCCGCAAGGAACGGGCCCTTGTGGAAACGCTGAAGGAGAGCTATATCACCAGAGCCAAGGCTGTGGCCTACATTACCGATCTTTTTCCAGGCGTGGTAAACGATGTCGATGAGCTCAAACACATTGCCGAACTGAACGGCATTGACGAAATTCACATTTTCGATGAATCAGGTACGATTATTTCCGGATCGGTGCCCAAGTATTACGGATATTCCTTTGATTCCGGAGAGCAGATGGCCTATTTCAAACCAATGCTTCAGGATCGCGGCCTTACCATGTGTCAGGATGTGTCGCCAAACACCGCAGAAGGCAAATCGATGATGTATGCAATCTGCTGGAACAGGGCGGGAAACCTTATGATTCAGGTCGGTATCGAGCCGCTGAGACTGCTCGAGGAGCTTCGTACCAATCAGATGGACGAGGTGGTTGACGGTCTGCCTGCCTATGAGGGCATTGCCATCCTTGTGGCGGATCCCTCCAGCGGTGTCGTCATTGGAACGACAGAGAAAAACCTGAAGGGAAGGACCCTGACTGAACTCGGGCTTTGGCTGCAGGATCTGACGACCGGGCAGACCACCCTTAAGGATACCAGCCTCGATGGCCACAGGTGCTACTGCGCTGTCCGCTCAACTTCCCGTGCCTTTATTGTCGTGGCGATGGAGCGCAATCATGTTCATCAGAGTATGCCTACAGTTCTGCTGAACATGCTTATACTCCTGCTCTTTTCCCTTGGCATTATCATTTTTATCGTGCGAAGGATGACGCTGAGAATTCTGAGTGAGCATCACATTGCAAACACGGACGCGCTGACAGGCCTCATGAACCGTCGGGCCTATGCCGAAGCACTGAAGAAGATGAGAGTCGGGGAAAACCGCGAAGATCTGGTCTATATTTCCATGGATCTGAACGGACTTAAAAAAGTCAATGACACTCTCGGACATGAAAGCGGGGATGATCTTCTGGTTAGCGCCGCAGCACTGATGCAGCAATGCTTCGGGCTTTACGGGGCCGTATACCGCATCGGCGGCGATGAATTCGCAGCCATTATCCATGCCGATGGCAAAGCCCTGGCCGAGGCGGAATCCCAATTCAACCAGAAGATGAAGGAATGGCCTATGCAGCACGGTCTTGAATTAAGCATCTCCTATGGTATCGCAAGAGCTCAGGATTTTCCCCGGTTTGACCCTGAAGAGATGGCAAGATTTGCGGACGAGGAAATGTACCGCGCCAAGGCCGCCTACTATCGAACCAAAGACAGGACAGGAGAAACCGGTACGGTACGTATTGGATGAAATATGACCATATAAACTGTCTTGTACAATAACCGGAAATATGATAAAACATGCCGTCCCCCTCCATTGCCAAAGGCCACTGAGCCTTTCATGAGCATGGGAACAGGGGATCAGCCAGGAGGTTCGCAAACCCGAACGCGGCGACTCCGACCGGCAGAAAAAAAGGACGGCAGGTTAAGGACGGATGACCCAGAAGAACCGTACGCGGGATATGACCGTGGGAGCACCGATGAAGCTGATCCTGAGCTTTGCGGCACCGCTTCTTTTTGGATTCCTGTTTCAACAGTTTTACAGCTTTGTGGATACAGCTATTGTAGGAAAATACCTGGGCGCGGAAAAGCTCGCTGCCGTGGGCGGAACCGGATCCATCAACTTTCTCGTGCTCGGCTTCTGTCAGGGTGCGTGCTCAGGTTTTGCAATCCCCATTGCCCAGGCGTTCGGTGCCAGAGATGAACATCGGGTTCGCAAATGCGTCGCTGCCTCCGCCTATTTGAGTGCGGGCGTAAGTATTGTGATGGCTGTAATGACAGGGCTGATGTGCCCTGCGATGCTGCGGCTGATGAATACGCCCGAGGAAATCATCAACGACTCCGTGGCTTACATCCGCATCATCTTTCTTGGAATCCCGGTGACCATTCTTTACAACATGGCCAGCGGTGTCCTGCGGTCTCTGGGAGACAGCAGGACGCCTGTTGTTTTTCTGATCCTGGCTTCGCTGATTAACGTGGTTCTGGATCTGGTGCTGATTATTTACGTCGGGATGGGCGTTGTCGGTGCAGCTGTTGCAACGTTGATCAGCCAGCTCGTCAGCGGTGTCGGATGCATCATCGTCATGAAAAAACAGTTTCCTATTCTGCGGATGAATTCGGAGGAGCTTCGGCCTGACGGCGCGCTGATGAAGAGCCTCCTGCTGACAGGGCTGCCGATGGGCCTTCAGTTTTCCATCACCGCGGTAGGAAGCGTTATTGTTCAGTGGAGTGTTAACGGCCTGGGTGTCGAGTCTGTGGCCGCTGTCGCCGCGGGAGGCAAGCTGAGCATGTTCTTCAGCTGCGTTTTTGATGCGCTGGCCACCACCATGGCGACCTATTCCGGTCAGAATATGGGTGCCGGAAGAATTGAACGTATCACCAGAGGGTTGAAGTCTGCTGCGCTGATCGGGACGGTTTACTGTATCTGCGCCTATCTGGTGATTCTGATCTGGGATCGGAGTCTTCTCGGGATCTTTGTGGACGCAGCGAAGGAACCAACGGTTATGGCGATGGCTTCCCGTTATATTCGGATCAATTCTTCCTTTTATATTGCGCTGCTTTTTGTCAATATTGTTCGACTTTCAATTCAGGGCATGGGTTATACCCGAGTGGCGATGGGTGCAGGAGCCTTTGAAATGGCGGCGAGAACCGCCGTTGCGCTGCTGATTGTTCCCGGACTTGGATTTACCGGCGCATCGCTGGCGAATCCGGCTGCCTGGGTCATGGCGGATCTGTTCCTTTTTCCCTGCTATTTCCGCTGCCTCCGTATGGTGAGGGAACGCATGCAGATACCATCCGAAAAGCCGCAGAGAAGCTTCATCATGAAGTGGAAAAAATGGCCCGTGTCTTCCGGCCTGCTTCGTGCCAGGCATCATTGAGCACGGATATTCCTTCAAGCCTGCCCGCAATTCTCAAGCGGACAGGCTTCTTTCTTTTTTTCAAAAACGCAGCGGCTTGAAATATAACCCGGAAAGGGATATAATTTGTATTGAAACATTATATAACAATAGGACTTTATGATGTTTCAAAAACATGCGGGAGGTCAGGTCCGATGGCGGAGAAAGGGCTGAAAATGGATAGTTCCATGCCCCTTTATGCGCAGCTGATGGAACGGATCAGAGTCGATATTCTTGCGGGAGTCTATCCTGTGGGCGAGAGAATTCCCCCTGAGCATGAGATTGAGATGCGCTATGGAGTCAGCCGTGTTACGGTTCGGCGGGCCCTTCAGGAGCTGACCGGAGCCGGGCTGCTGGAACGGAAACAGGGCAAGGGCACTTTTGTTTCTCATCCAAAGACGGTCAGCCGGCTTCGGGAGATTCAGGGTTTTCACGACGCGTGCCGTGAGATGGGTCTGAGGCCTTCTGTCGGGAAAATCAGCGTGAGAGAGATCAGTGCCGACGCTGCGGATGCCGATAAACTTGGACTGCCGGCAGAGTCAGCGCTGATTGAAATCCGGCGGGTGCTGCTGGCTGACGGAATCCCTGTGATCCTCGAGAAAAACCATTTTTCCACAGCGTATGCCTGGCTGGAAAACGCCGGGCTGCAGGGAAGCCTGTATCGGCTTCTGCAGGAATACGGGATCAGGGCGGAGAAAAGTATTTATGACTTTTCCATGAGAAAGGTCGACCCTGACGAAGCCGGCCTTCTTCAGATTGAACCTGAACAGATTGTGATGTCGGTGGCTCAGGTCGTTTATGATCAGAGAGGCCGTCCGCTGCATACCAGCGACCAGCTGATTCGCGGTGAGCTTTATACACTTAAAATCTGATTGCGGCCTGCCGCACGCTGAGGATGATGCCTCCCGCCCTGACAGGGAAGGAATGGAATGCAGCGGGAAGGGAGATATGAGCCGAACGCGGGAAGGAGAATATGTGCATGAGTGAAGATACATCCCTGATGTCAAAGCCCAAAAAAATATGGAACGACGCGCTGCGCATGGTGAAGGGGGAAGACAGCACACAGCTGATGGAGTCCTTTACTGCGGAGATGACGCTGGTGGCGGAAGGACTGTGCGAGGATCAGAACCGGCTGCGGGGCGAAGTTAGCCGGATGATGAACGAGGAGGATCGAAGGATCCAGAAAAACGAAAGCCATTTGCAGGAGCTTGAACAAACGCTTGAGGAGCAGCAGAGAGAACATGACCGAACCCTGACTGAGATGCGAAACCGGATCGCTGCCCTGGAGAAGCAGCTGAGCAGAGAAAGCCGGGAAAGGCAGTCTGAACTGGCCAGAAAGGGAAAGAAGGAAAGGAACCGAATCAGGGATCTGACGATTCTGATCTGTGTGGCTGCCGTTGCGGCCATCGCGGTACTTCTGGTCTGGAAGCTGGTATAGCAGGGCTGTGAAAGGAGGGCGGAATACCATGAAAACCTATGAAGAGATTGTTGCGGAATACAGGAAACGGCAGCGGGACACGGTCGTGGATACGCTTGCGACCGGACTGACTTATATGGATGAGATCGCGGTGGACTCCGGTCTGCTTGAGGAAACCGGGCTGCTGACCGATCTGATGCAGAACGTGACGGGCGTGCTGCCCTTTGCCATTATTACAGTCAGCGAGGGTGCCAAGATCATTCTGAAAAAGAAACCCGGGAAAACCGGGGTAAAGGATGGGGCCTTCCGGATGGTGAAAACCGGTGCGGCTATGGGAGTCGGTGCAGCGGTTATGGGTACCGCCGGCTTCTGGGCGGCGATTCCGGTGACGATGGGCGTCCGCGCTCTGTTTGACAGATACCGCAGCAAGGCACTGACCGGCCACCGGGTCCAGAGCCGTATTTCCAGACTGCGTGAGCTGAACCGGTTTATCCGGGACGAGAAGCCGGAAATGGAAGATGAGCTGCCTGTTCGCGAGCGGATCGGTTTTGCCGCGGAGGGAACGGTGGAATAAAAAACGGCGACGCTCGGAAGAGTCAGGAGAAATATATGACTGGAAAGACTCCGGAGCCGCCGCGGAAGGAATGAACATGAATTTTACAAAGATGCAGGGAATCGGAAACGATTATGTCTATGTGGACTGCACCCGGGAGTCCGTGAAGGATCCTTCAGCACTGGCCCGCAGAGTCAGTGACCGGCACTTTGGCATCGGAAGCGACGGCCTCGTGCTGATCCTGAAGGGGGAGAAGGCGGACTTTCGGATGCGAATGTTCAACGCGGACGGCAGCGAGGCTCAGATGTGCGGAAACGCAAGCCGGTGCGTCGCCAGATATGTTCATGACCGCGGGTTGACGGAGAAGACGGAAATGACACTGGAAACCGGATCCGGCGTACGGAATCTGAAGCTGAATATGAAGGACGGACGCGTAACGAGCGTGACGGTAGACATGGGGGAACCGGAGACGGATCCTGCAAAAATACCTGTTCTGCCATCTGCGATCGGCCTTGCCGGGAATCCGGAGACAGTTTTGAACGCACCGATGGAGGTGAATGGAAAGGTCTTCGGCATCACCTGCGTCAGCATGGGAAATCCCCACTGCGTGATTTTTCAGGATGAGGTGGAAAGTTGGCCGATCGAGACATGGGGACCTGCTTTTGAGAACCATCCTGCCTTCCCGGAAAGAATCAATACGGAGTTTGCCAGAATCATCGACAGGAAACATATCCGCATGCGGGTATGGGAACGGGGAAGCGGGGAGACCATGGCCTGCGGAACCGGAGCGTGTGCAACCCTGGCCGCAGCCGTATTGAACCAAAGGACAGAACGCTGTGCCATCCTTTGCCTCAACGGCGGGGAGCTTGAAATCGAGTGGGACGAAAAAACAGGCCATATATTTATGACTGGCCCTGCGGAGTTCGTTTTTGACGGGAGTATCGAGACAGAAGTGTGAGTTCCCTGAAGCTTTGAAGGCCGATGGACATTCCTGAAAAAAAGCACCGGAGAAATCCGGCGCTTTTTTATCGGGTTCTGGGCAGAGAAATGCTGCAGTATACTAATCCGTGCTTCAGTCTTCATCCACCACGGTCCAGGTTGCAGGATCCTGATCCTTTTTTTTCTCCACTTCTTCCTGAAGACGCAGCTGCGTACGCTGATTGCAGATGGGACTCTGAATGCCGAAGTCGCGCTGGAAGGAGCGAACCGCTGCGGCGGTTGCGTTTCCGTAATTCCCGGTCACATAGCGGGATTCCAGGTAACCGAGATAGGCGAGTGAGGTCTGCAGCTGCCGAACCTTTTCGCCGGAATTGCCGAAGCGCATGGTGACATCCGCCAGATCATGCACCGTACCGTATCCCAGAATGCGGGTATCTGACAGGGAATAGACATTGCGGGATACGCCCGAGGGATTGTTGCCCTCTATGACATGAATCCAGGTTCGGCCGGACTTGTCCCGAGCGCAGTATTCCACCAGAGCGACATGATCCGTATCCGTGCCGGAGGTCCAGGTAAAAAAAACGTAATCCCCGGGGCGCGGGACATAATCACCGGTTCGTATATAGGAATTGCGTCCCTTAAGCCACTCATAGCCCCAGCCTTCAATCTCCCCCGAGCGGACTATGAAACGGCCCGCCCGGATAAACCAGGCCCGGCCTGTGTTCTGACCCGAATAGAGGGGGTATACCCTGTCCAGGAGGGAGGTGCCGTGACGCTGATCGACCTGATCCACGCACCAGCAGAGAAATTCCGCGCACCACTGTGCGTAGGGTTCTCCGGCCCAGTCGCCGTACTTGCTCCAGCCGTGATCCCCCTCCCGATAGCCAACCTCTTCGCCGGCAACCTCCAGAAGCCAGGAAACGTAATCCGGGACAATTTCAGGCGGTTCCACCCGTACCTCCTCTGCAGAGCAGAGACCGTGAAGCAGCAGGCAGAAAAGAATGCAGAGCATCAGACGTTTCATATGGAACTGAATCTCCTCTCTTTCATGCTCAGGGTTCTGAGAAAACAATGCTTTCGGCGCAGGTACGGGCAAGGAAGACGGAGGACCAGACGCCGGAAAGGACTGAAAAGGCGGCCCGAGCTCTTGCGGGTGTTCGAAAAACCCCAAAGACCGCGCTGCCGCTGCCTGTCATCAGGGCGAGCTCCGCTCCGCATTCCTTCAGACGGAGGATGGCCTGACCGATGGCGGGACGAAGACGGACGGAGACCGGCTGAAGGACGTTGGCCAGGCTCTGCCGCAGGGGAATCAGATCTCCGTCGGCCAGCGCCGCAGCGGCTGCATCCGTATCAGGACGGCGTGCTGAGGAATCCTCTCTCCATGCCTGAAAAACCTCCCTGGTCGAAAGACCGCGGCAGGGCTGAACAATGACCAGAGAATAGAATCTGCCGCAGGGCAGATTGCTCATCTGTTCCCCAATGCCCCGGACGCGTGCAAGACCGCCGCGCAGGCAGAAGGGAACATCCGCTCCGAGGGACAGTCCCAATGTTTCCAGCTCCTCCTGGGAAAGCCCGGTGCCCCAGAGCTGATTCAACCCGTACAGAACTGCCGCTGCATCCGCGCTTCCGCCTCCCATCCCCGCTCCCACAGGGGTGCGCTTGAAAACCGTGAGGGATGCTCCGGCAGGATAGGCGGTATGCTCTTTCAGCAGGCGTGCTGCCCGCATGGCCAGATGCCGCTCATCCGCCTTCAGGCGAGGAAAGCCTTCCGTGCGCAGCGTGAGATCCTCCGCGGGCAGAAGGGTAATCGTGTCAGAAAGGGAAACCGGCTGCATCAGCATATCCATGAGGTGATACCCGTCCTCCCGGACACCTGTGATATCCAGAGACCAGTTGATCTTTGCCCGGGCTTCCAGCTGCATGGGGATTTTCCTCCTGAGTATGGAAAATATATACTGTATTTTACCGCAAAGGCCTGAAAACATGCAAGATGATCTTGCCCTGCGGGGGAATTGGCGGTAAACTGAAACAGACTGCTTTCCGCCTTTTCATGACGTCGGCTGTGAAACGCAGTGATAATATCTGACTATGCTGCAAAACTGAACTTAAGGAGATTTCTGGTATGGAGGAAAGCAAACAGGGAATCCCGGTGCTGATCAACCTGGCTTCGATGGTGAGCTATCACGGAACGCAACAGGATCCTCTGCAGGTCGTGACCACGGGAAAACTGTATTTACAGGGAAAGCAATCCCTGCTTCGATATAAGGAAAGCGTCGAGGATGAAGAAACCGGGAGAATGTCGGAGGACGATGTCCAGCTGATTCTTGGAAAGAATCAGGTTACAATGAATCGCAGCGGAGAGTACAACAATACCATGGTTTTCCAGAAAAAGAGAAGGTTTGAAACAACCTACCGCACACCCTACGGGGAGCTGCCCATGGCGGTATATTCCCGAGATGTAAGATGCGACCTGGGAAAGGACAGCGGCAAGGTCCATCTGGTCTACGAACTGAGCATGCAGGGAGCCTATGCTTCCACGAACGAACTGCACCTCGAATATGCCGCGACAGAATAACTGCAAAGATCCGGCACAGGGGATCGGATGCCGGCCACGCCCCCATAGGAACGCAAAAAGGAGATCAAGGATGATGCGTATCGGAACCAGAACACTGAACGACGGATGGGAATTCACCAAGCTACCTCTGGGAAGCACCCGCGAGGAGGCGGAGAGCTCCTGCTGGCAAAAGGTCAGCCTGCCTCATGACTGGCTGATCTGGCAGACCGCAGATCTGTATGAGAGCGCCGACGCCTGGTATCGTCGCAGAATCCTGAAGGAGGAGGCGGATGCCCCTCACGTGATTCTGTGTTTTGACGGGGTATACATGGACTGTGATGTGCTGCTGAACGGGGAGATTGTATGCAGCCATGCGTACGGGTATACCGCATTCCAGGCAGATCTGAGCGGGAGGATCCGGGAGGGAGAAAATGAGCTTCTTGTTCATATCCGGCATCAAAGCCCGAATACCCGGTGGTACTCAGGAAGCGGGATTTACCGGGAAGTAACGCTGAAGACGCTGCCTGAGAATTACATTCTGCCGGACAGCCTGTATACAGTGACCCGGGAGGATCCTGAAGGATGGTCGCTGCGGGCGGAGGTGGAGACCTCGGGTGAAGGAGAGGTCTGGTTCCATCTGACGGATCCGGAGGGACGCGAGGCCGGAAAAGGAAAGACCTTGAGTCTCGATGGAAAGGCTTCTTTTGAGATGCGGATACCGGAGGGGATAACATGGAGTCCGGCCAATCCGCGGCTGTATACCCTTGAGTACGGTCTGGGCGAACAGCGGGAAAGTGTGCGAATCGGGCTGCGGACGCTTCAATTTGATCCGGACAGCGGTTTCCGGATCAATGGGGAAGGACTCAAGCTGAAGGGTGTATGTCTTCACCATGATCTCGGAGCACTGGGCGCGGCTTTTCATCCCTCCGCGGCGAGAAGACAGCTGCGCATCATGCAGGATATGGGCGTCAATGCCCTGCGGACGAGCCACAATCCGCCGGCAAGACAGATGCTTGATCTGTGCGACGAGATGGGGATTCTTGTGATTGACGAAGCCTTCGACATGTGGGAACGGCCGAAAACCGAATACGATTACGCACGTTTTTTCCCGGAGCATGAGGAAGAAGATGTGGCCAGCTGGATTCGCCGTGATCGCAACCACGCCTGCGTCATCATGTGGTCCATCGGCAACGAGATCTATGATATGTTTGCGGATGAACGCGGTACCGAGGTAACAAGAATTCTGCGGGACCAGGTGATCAGCCATGATCCGGAGGGGCACGCGAGGGTCACCTTTGGAAGCAATTACATGCCCTGGGAGGGAGCTCAGCGCTGCGCGGAAGAGATTCTTATCCCCGGGTACAACTACGCGGAACGGCTATACGAGGAGCATCATAAAAAGCATCCCGATTGGGTCATTTACGGGAGCGAGACCGCAAGCGTACTCAGCAGCCGGGGAATCTACCACTTTCCCGCCGAAAAAACGATCCTCAGCGACCGGGATCTCCAGTGCTCTGCTCTGGGCAACAGCACCAGCAGCTGGGGAGCGCAGAGCCTGAAGAAAATGCTCGCGGAGGATCTCAGGAATCCCTTCAGCATGGGTCAGTTTGTTTGGAGCGGATTTGACTACATCGGCGAACCCACTCCCTATCATACACGGAGCTGTTATTTCGGGCAGGTGGATACCGCGGGGTTCCCGAAGGATTCATTTTATCTGTTCCAGAGCATGTGGACCGACACGCCCATGATCCATATCGGTGTCCAGTGGGACTGGAATCCGGGACAGATGATTGATATTCCCGTGATGAGCAACTGTGCCAGGATTGAGCTGAAACTGAACGGGGTGAGCCAGGGATTTCAGAATCTGGAAAGACTGGATGACGAAAAATGCGCCGGTCTGTGGAAACTGCCTTTTGCTCCGGGAGTTCTGACCGCAGTCGGCTATGATGCGGATGGACGGATTCTCTGCGAGGATCGGCAGGTAACGCCGGGGGAGACCGCGGGGCTGAGAATCCTGACGGAGAAGAAGACCATCCATTCGGACGGAAGTGATCTTGCATTCCTGACGGTCGAAGCAGTGGACACAGCGGGAAATCCGGTCGTCAATGCCCGGGACAGGATCAGCGTCAGCGTGTCCGGCGGCGGTACACTTCTTGGTGTGGATAACGGGGATGCTGCCGATCCGGATGAATATAAGGGGACTACGAAGCGGCTCTTCGGAGGGAAAATACTGGTCATCGTCGGAGGCAACGGGAAGGCCGAGCCAATCCGTGTGACCGCGGAAAGCACCTCCGGATGCAGAGCTGAGACGGCGATCCATGTTATCGGAGAGGAGACGGCATGCCGATTTCTGCCCGAAATTGAGCCGGAAGAAGCACCGGCTGAGATCCCGGTGAGGCGCGTTGAAATTCTTCCGATGGAGGGCTGTGAGCTGACTCAGGAAAAGCCGGAGGCTGTTTTCGGATGGCGGGTTCACCCTGGGAACGCCTCGGATTTCCGGCTCAGCTGGGAAGTGACCAATGAGACGGGTATTCCCGCTCCGCAGGCTGAGGTAACTGTCAAGGGTGAACAGGTATTCGTGAAGGCGAGGGGAGACGGGAAACTGATGCTGCGTGCCCTGTATGGGAACACGGCGGATCACCCGGAGAGAATCAGCCAGATGGAACTGAGTGTTTCCGGAATGGGGGCAATGGCCATGGATCCCTATGGCTTTGTCACCGCAGGTTTGCATGACCTTCAGGAGGGTTGCATCGGCGCAGGAAACGAGCAGGGAATTGCCTTTGCACGGGAGAACGGTGACAGCATGGTCGGCTTTAGCAGTGTTGATTTCGGAAAAGCCGGAAGCGACCGGGTGACCCTTTCCATATTTACCCTGGATGACAAATTGTACAGAATCAGGATGTATGACGGGGATCCGCGAAAGGGCGGAAGGCTGATCCACACGATGGATTATCAGAAGCCCAGCATCTGGAACGTTTACCAGGATGAAAGCTACACTCTGCCGGAGAGACTGTGCGGAATTCATACGATCTGCTTTGTTGCGGATAGAAAATTCCATTTCAGGGGGTTCAGTTTCGAGAAGCAAAGCCGAGCCTATACCTGGCAGGATGCATGTCAGGCGGATAGGGTCTATGGAGACAGTTACCGGCAGGAAGGCCGATGGATCAGGGAGATCGGCAACAACGTTTCTCTGACCTGGGACGACATGGACTTCGGAGATGCCCGGGAAGCAGGGCTGGAAATCGAAGGCCGGACCGCACTGGAAAACAACGCTGTCACGATCCGCCTGGAAAGCGAAAGCGGGGAAACGGCAACTGAGCTGGTAAGCTTCTCCGGAACAGAAGAAGGGAAACAGTGCTTCCGGATTGCTGTGCCGGGGGGCAGGACCAGGGTCAGCTTTGTTTTCCTTCCCGGGAGTCAGTTTGACTTTGGCGGCTTCCGTTTCACAAAGTAGACAGAATAACATTTTCAGGGTATAATCAGGTCGTTCATTCCGGTGGGAAAGAGAGAAAAGGCAGGTTCCGAGGCAAAATCCGGAACCTGTCCGAAACCGCGGGATGTAAGGACCAAGGAGGAAATGTATGATCATCGGCGAGCTGACGGAAACCTATCCGCCCATGCAGGACGGGGTGGGCCGGGTCTGCTGGGCCTACTGCCAGACGCTGGAAAAGATGGGCCACAGAGCCTTCTATATCGCCCCTGAGGATCCGGCTCACTCCCGTTTTGAAGGGCTGGAAACCATTCTCTACAAGGGACTGCAGATTCCCGGCCAGAATTATCGCCTCGGGGTGCCTGACTGGAGCCGCGAATTCCGGAAAACCATTCGCGGGATTCCCTTTGATATTCTGCATATTCATTCGCCCTTTCTCAGCGCACGGGTGGCGTTGGAGATTCAAAAGAGCAATCCGCGGATCCCGATCGTTGCCACCTTTCACAGCAAGTATTACGATGATGCCTTCAAGATTACTCACAGCAAAAGGATTTCCAGCGGGGTGGTCAGCGTAGTGCTCAATGTGTACAACAAATGCGATGCCGTATGGACAGTGAACCATGAAACGGCTGAGGTGCTTCGGGCCTACGGATACCGGGGAGCTGTCGACATCGCTCCCAACGGTACCGACCTTTATGAAATAGATTATGATAAAGCAGCGGAAACACGTGCACGGCTTGGAATTCCGGAAGAGAGAAAGGTTCTTCTTTTTGTCGGGCAGATCAGCAGGAAAAAGAACATCCATTCCGTGCTCCAGGCGGCGGCCATTTTGAAAAAGCAGGGCCTGGATTTTGTGCTTCTTCTTGCAGGAGACGGCCCCGACCGCGGGAACCTGGAGAAGCTGGCGGGAGATCTGGATATCCGGGATCGTACCGGCTTCCTCGGTTTTATCCGAGCGGGAGAAGAGCTGCACAGTCTGTACGCCCTGTCCGATCTGTTTGTTTTTCCCTCGATCTACGATAACGCACCGATGGTCGTCCGAGAGGCGGCGACGAATGAGACTCCTTCGGTGCTGATTCGCGGGAGCTGCAGCGCGGAGGGCATTGAGGACGGGATGAACGGTTTCCTGTGCGAAAACAGCCCGGAGGACATTGCCCGAACCATTCAGGAAGCACTGCCGAAGGCACGTGAGGCCGGGCGGGCCGCGAGAAGGACGATCCCAAGACCCTGGGACGAAATCATGACGGATGTTGTCCGGAAATATCAAGCATTAATTGACCGGAAGAGAGTATAGCATGAAGGTGAACCTGAAAAAGCTGCTGAGCATGGGACTTGTGATCGCGAGCATCGCCGCGGTCATCGGGATCGCCTTCAGCAACAGCGAACTCGAAGATGCCTGGCAGGCCCTCGGAGCCCTGCAGCCCGTATGGGTGCTGGGCATTTTCGGGTGCTGGTTTGTCTATATGTTCTTCGACGCCTTGAGCGGATGGATTTATCTGAGACGTGAAGGGTTCAAAATCAGTCTGGGACGCGCTGTGAATGCCTGCCTGATCGGTTTTTACTACAGCAATGTGACGCCTTCCAGCGCCGGCGGACAGCCTATGCAGGTTAACAGCCTGCGAAAGGCGGGAATACCTGTCGGATACGGAACCATGACCGCAACAATCCGGTTTGTGTGCAACCAGTTTGCCATCTGTGCCATGAGCATGATTTTCTGGATGCTGAACCGGAATTTTGTTCTGCAGCAGCTGGGTGATAAGGTGTGGCTTGCCCGGCTTGGATGGGCCATCAACTTTGCAGGCGTCCCCCTGTGCCTGATGGCTGCCTTTCAGCGAAATCTGATTCAGCGGATTGCCGCATGGGTGATTCGGCTCGGGAAGAAAATTCATCTGGTGAAGGATGAGGAGGGGGCCCTTGTCACCACGACCAATGTGCTGGATACCTATCATACCGCATTGCTGGACCTTGCCCGGCGCCCCCTTCAGATTCTCGTTCAGCTGTTATGCTCCTGCATCAGCCTGCTTGGGCTGATTGGCGCAATCTACTTTGTATATCATGCATTTGGATTCAGCGGGACACCATGGTATCAGCTGCTGACCATCAGCTTTCTTCTGTATATCAGCGCGTGCTATACCCCACTGCCCGGTGCCAGCGGCGCTCAGGAGGGCGGGTTCCTGCTGTACTATGACGGCATTATTCCCGGGGATCGCATTGGACTGGCTTTGCTGGTCTGGAGATTTTTCACCTACTACATGTTTTTGATTGTCGGCGTGGTGGATGTGATTCTGGATAAGGTACTCATCTCCATGGAAAACCGGCGGAAAAAGCAGAAAATCGACGGACAGCCCTGACATTCGAGAGTAGAATGCCGGGGCTTTTTCAGAAATGCGGGCGGGAAGACCGCAGTGCCGTTTAACAAAACGCACGGAGGAAAAACCGATATGACTGAGAAAAGGAGTATCTGGCCCCTGCTGCGGAGAGGCCTGTATCTCTGCCTTTTTGTATTCGGACTGTGGGGATATATTTACAGCTATACGCAGCCGACTCAGCAGGCTGTGATCACAAGCGTTGGGACAGTGACCTCACGCTCGCACCGCCCGCGGCACGGCAGCTCCTATACGACCTATCACTGCAGGGTCGGGATTGAGATGAACGAAAACGGAGAAACCGTCCGCGGAGAGGTAGAAGTGGCTTATCGGACCCTATGGTCCCCGCCGAAGCGCGGCATGAGCCTGGAGGTGGGGCGGAATCCTCTGGGGGAGCTGGTTGCGATTCCCGATCTGAAACTGCGGGAAATCACTCTTTTTATGTGGGTTATCGGGGGAGTTTTCCTGATCGGTTCATGGCTTGCGGCCAAGGGACAGAGCGAGAAGGAACAGGAGAATATTCGTACCAGCGGCTCCGCGGTTCCCGGGGAGAAAGAAAACGGGGAAGATGCAGAAGAAAACCTGCCCGGAACTCTGCGTCGGCTGAAGAAGGACGGGTACTGCTGGAATGGGAAACTTGGAGAGGATTACGTAAAAAGGCAAGCGGATCAGGTTGTCAAAATCATGGGGGTTGTCTGCCTGTGCATTCTTCTGGCCGCGTTTGCTATCAGCGGCGGAGGCGGACAAATCGAATTTATGCTTGTCATGCTCGCAACGGATGCGATGCTGATGGGCGTGGCTTTTCTGATCCGGTGGCTGATGCCGCGGATGTCCGGAAACCGTACCATGTATTATGAAATGCGGGAAGACGGGATTGTAATCGGAAGCGGAAAGAGCAGCATCTATTTTCCCTGGGAGAGGATCCTGGAAATCCGGGACCAGGGGGAATATCTGGAGATTGCCGGAAAAATCAGGAAGGAGCGGATTTATGCCTCTGACGAGGAAAAACCATTTATCAGGGAGTTTATTGTTCTTCATCTGCTCTCCGGAAGGATTGTCTGATCCTTCTGAGGATTTGTCTCCGGGTTTTCATTGAAAGCCCGGACGGAGTATGATATACTCGCTTTACGATACAATCTTCCGCGGAAAACAGGGAGGAAATGAATATGCCGATGTTTTTTCTGGACAAGCGGGCCCAGGTTATCTGCAACGAACTGAAAAAGGAATCCATCCGACAGAAGCAGCTGATCGAAAGTTGGGAAATGGCTGAAGGAGACTTCGTTACGCCCGAGCAGGCGGCCAGAGAAGGAGCTTTCTTTCCGTTTGACAGCCGAAAGGATCACTGGTACGGCCCGGACAGGCACTGCTGGTTCCGAACCGGGATGACTGTGCCGGAAGCCTTTGACGGGAAGCCTCTGTGGCTGAATATCCGAACTCAGATTGAGGAATGGGATGATGCCAAGAATCCGCAGTTTCTGCTGTTTGTGAACGGAGAGGTGGTCCAGGGGATTGACATCAATCATCGGGATGTGCTCCTGACCCGGAATGCCCGCGGTGGGCAGCAGTACAGACTGGATCTGCAAAGCTATACCGGCACCCTGCACAGCGAATTCAACCTGCTTGTGGAAATGCGGGAGATTGATCCTGAAATCGAGGGATTGTACTGGGATCTTCAGGTTCCGCTGCAGGCTTTTGACCGGCTTGGTGACGAGGAGAGCAGCCGGAGCCGGAGAGAGCTGACCCGGGTGATCAAT
The DNA here is from genome assembly GCA_902778055.1 of uncultured Eubacteriales bacterium. GTDB lineage: Bacteria > Bacillota > Clostridia > Christensenellales > Aristaeellaceae > Aristaeella. The sequence goes on from CACYWL010000007.1 coordinate 32,498, forward strand.
GAAACCGTGAACCTGCTGGATCTTCGTATTCCGTATTCAGATGATTATTATGAAAGCCTTCGGGAAGCAAGAAGCTATATCCGGAAGCATCTGTATGAGGAGCTGGCGGGACGGGACGAGGTGATCGCCACCTGCATAGGGCATACGCATATCGATGTGGCCTGGTGGTGGACTGTATCCCAGACCAGGGAAAAGGCCTGCCGGTCCTTTGCGACGGTGTTGAAGCTGATGGACGAGTATCCGAATTACCGCTTCATGTCCAGTCAGCCCCAGCTGTACCAGTTCGTGAAGGAACGGCATCCGGAACTGATGGAAAAAATCCGGAAAAGAGTGCAGGAAGGCCGCTGGGAGCCCGAGGGCGGCATGTGGGTCGAGGCGGATACCAATCTGACGAGCGGGGAAAGCCTGATCCGCCAGTTCCTTCACGGAAAGAGATTCTTTCGGAAAGAATTCGGCGTGGATAATCGGATCCTCTGGCTTCCGGACGTATTCGGCTATTCCGGCGCACTGCCTCAGATCATGAAGATCTGCGGGATTGAGTATTTTATGACTACCAAGCTGGCCTGGAACCAGTTCAATAAGATGCCCTACGATACTTTCCTGTGGCGGGGCATTGACGGAACAGAAATCCTGTCCCATCTGATTACTACTCTTGGCGTTGGCCAGCCGGTTGAGAATTTCTTTACCACCTACAATGGCATGCTTCATCCGGATGCGCTGATCGGCGGATGGCAGCGTTATCAGCAGAAGGAAATCAACAACGATATTCTTGTCTCTTACGGATACGGCGACGGCGGCGGCGGTCCGACCAGAGAGATGCTCGAAACCTCCGGGCGGATGGAAAAGGGCATTACCGGACTGCCGAGAGTCCGGCAGGCCTTTGCCCGCACCTTCTTTGATGAGCTGAAGGCCAGGGTCAGGGATAACCCGCGCCTGCCTACCTGGGAGGGTGAGCTGTATTTCGAATACCATCGGGGGACGCTGACCTCCATGGCTCAAAACAAACGCGGCAACCGGAAAGCTGAAATCGGACTGATGGATCTGGAAACCATCGCTGCACTGACCTCAGAGCTGATGCCTTATCCGGCGGAGGCGCTGGACAGAATCTGGAAGACGGTCCTGATTAACCAGTTCCACGACATCCTTCCCGGATCTTCCATACACGAAGTGTATGAGGTCTGCAGGAATGAGTACGAACAGGCACAGAAAGAGATTGAACAGCTGGAGAAGGAAAGACTGGCTGTGCTGGCCCCCGCGTCCGAGAATATTACCATCCTGAACACCAAGGGCTTTGCTGCCGGGGAAACCGTGATGCTGGGCAGCCTGGACGCTGCTTCCCTCGTTGACGGGAACGGAAAACGCTGGCCTGTTCAGCAGACCGCAGAGGGCGCTGTTGCCTATCTGGAGGATTTGCCAGCGAAGGGTTACAGAACCTACGCTGTTTCAAAAGATCCCGTGGAGAAAGAGTCGCCCTTTGTGATTCGGGAAAAGAGCATTGAGACCCCCTTCTATCAGATCGAATTCGACGGACAGGGTATGATCACAAGACTGTACGACCGGGAAGCGGAGCGTGATGCCCTTGTGCCCGGACAGCGCGGGAACCTGATCCGAATGTATGAGGATAAACCGATCTATTATGATGACTGGGATATCGATATTTTCTACTCCGAGAAGGGGTGGGATGCGGACGATGTACAGAGAATGGAATGGATTGAGCAGGGACCGGTCCGGGCTACCCTGGAAATTGAACGAAAAATCAGCGCCTGTTTGATCCGCCAGAAAATCCATTTCTATGCAGACTGCAGAAGAATCGACTTCGAGACCACGCTGGACTGGCATGTGCATCAGCATATTCTGAAGGTTTATTTCCCGACTGCCGTTCATTCCGACGAGGCGACGTTCGACATCCAGTTCGGAAGCGTAAAACGGAAAATCCATACCAACACCAGTTGGGACTGGGCCCGCTTTGAGAGCTGCGGACAGAAATGGATGGATATTTCCGAGGGACATTACGGCGTTTCTCTGATGAATGACTGCAAGTACGGTCATTCCGCCAAGGACGGAGTGATTGCACTGACACTGGTCAAATCCGGGATTGAACCGAATCCGGAATGCGACCAGGGTGAGCATCGCTTCACCTATTCCCTGTATCCTCACGCAGGGGACTGGAGATGCGGCACTATTCCGGAAGCATACTGCCTGAACCAGCCCAGTCATTCTGTAAGAGGCGGAACCGCAGGGGACTGCTTCAGCCTGGCTCATACCGCGGATCCAAATGTGATGCTTGAAACGATCAAGCGGGCAGAGGACGGAGATGGATGGATCCTGAGACTGTACGAAACCGATAACGCCAGGACCAGGACAGCCCTGTACTGGAATCGTCCGGTGGCTTCTGTTGAGGAATGCAACGGACTGGAGGAAAAACAGGGAGAGCAGGAGTTCCGGATCCGCCGGGATGGCAGCGCAGAGATTCCCTTTGTGATCAAGCCTTTCGAAATCAAGTCCTTCCGTATCCGGTAAGGAAAAACTTCCGCCGACCGGCTGACCCTTTCGGGACAGACCGGCCGGCTTTTTTTACCCTTATTCTCTTCTCGGACTGTTCAGTTTCTTCCGTCGTTGAAGGAACCGGCGAATAACGGCGAGAAGACTGTCCACCGCGGTATCCGCCTTGTCGGTACAGAAGAAAAGCGCTTTCGGCAGCCATTGTTTCACCAGGGGACGGTAAAAACGATCAGCCAGATTGAGCCGGTCCGGCCAAAGGTTCAGGTATTCCCCCTTTGGGACCAGGAACCGATGGATCAGCCAGCAGCAAAATGCACCGACGGTCAGGGAAATTGCGGCGCCTAACAGATTGTCAGAAGAGAACCAGCGGAAGGAAGATGAAAGAGGTTCACCCCTGAGAAACGGAATTCCTGCTTCTGTCAGGGAACGGGCAAATAAATCGGGAAACAGACCAAGCAGGGGTAAAACGATCGCTGAGAGAAGCAAAGCGGCCGCGGAAACCGGGGTAAGATAAGACTTCATCCCATCCCATTTTTTCTGGATATCCGCGGATCGATTCCTGAACCAGAACAGACAGAGGTAGAGCTTCGTCATATAGGCTGCGGTCAGCCCGCCGGAAAACAGAAACAGCATTTCATACAGACGGTACACCGGCCGGCCGGCAGGGACAAGCTCTGCATATTCCACAATGGCCTCATGAAGCAAAGATTTCGAAAGATAACCGTTGAACAGCGGCAGGCCAATCAACCCCAGATATCCCAGGGCAAAGCAGATATGCAGCAGCGGCTTTTTCCGTCCAAAACCGCGAAGCTCCGTCAGATTCAGCGTGTGAGCGTTCATATACACCGCCCCTGCACACAGGAAAAGATCCAGCTTGAGTAAGGTGTGGTTGATCATATGGAGCAGTGTGCCGTTCGAAGCCAGAGCGTTTTCGCGGCCGGAAAGAACCGTAAACGCGAGACCGGTGAGAATAAAACCGATCTGGGACATGGTGGAAAATGCGAGGGTTTGCTTCAGATCCGTGGAAAAGACTGCGCGGACCGCGCCAAGAAGCATGGTGACACCTGCCAGGAGAAGAAGAGCATTTCCCCAAACGAAATCTCCGTAAAAAAAGCGGACGGAGAGTACGATCATCCCGAAAACGCCGGTTTTGGTCAACAGACCGGACAGCAGGGCGGAAGCTGGGGCGGGTGCAACTGGATGTGCTTCGGGCAGCCAGAAATGAAGAGGAAAGACCCCTGCCTTTGCCGCAAAGCCCAAGAAGGCGAAGAAGGATGGGATATACAGGACGGAACGGTTCGGAATGGATTCTGCATAGGCCTGAAGCCCTTCGAAATCCAGGGTACCCGCAAGATGATTCAGCCAGAAGAGACCCATCAGCGTGCTCATGCCGCCGAATACGGCAACCGCGAGATAGGAGCGGGCGGCTTTCAGGGCTGAGGCGCTTTCTTCCTGAGCTACCCAGGGGAAGGAAGAAAAAGACATGATTTCAAAGAAGATAAAAGTCGTTAGCAGGTCTCTGGAGAGAAATACGCCAACCGTAGCCGCAAAAGTGAGCAGGGTAAAGAAATAATACCGTCCGCGATGCGAATGATGAAGAAGATAACGCGGTGTAAATGACAGAGAAAGACTCCAGGCAAAGACGCTGAGCAATGCGTAAACAGCGTGAATGCCCTCCGGAGAAAAAGTCAGCTGAAATCCGCACAGAGGGAAGGAAAAAATCATGCCGTGCCTCCAATCAGCAGGGAACAGTCTATCAGCAAGAAAACAACAGAGGAAGAACGGGAACAACCGGCTTACAGGAGACCTGAAAGGAGAGAATCAAAGAAGACTATCAGTCGGTCAGGAAACATACCTCCCAGAAGGGCAAAGACGGTGAGAAACAATTTTGGGAGGAGCATCAGAGGACCGGGCTCAGCAGAAGACAGGTCCGAATCAGGTTCCCCGGACCCCGGGAAAAATGCGCGGACAGAAACAGGAAGAAGATAAGCGGCCGTGAGTATGGCTGAAATCAACAGCACAGCGGGTCCAAGGATGGAGAAAACGGAGGAAAGCTCCAACGCTCCGGCGGCGAGATGCCATTTACTGACAAAGCCGCCTGAAGGAGGAATGCCAATCAGGCCGAGGGAAACCATGGTAAACAGGACCATTACCCGCGGCATGCGTTTTCCCAGTCCCTTCAGTTCGGAGACTCTTGTGAGCCCCGTTTTGTGAATGATGGCTCCGACGGCCATATAAATCGTAATCTTGAAGGCGGCATGAAAGACAAGATGAAGCATTGCTCCTCTGAAACCTGCCGGGGTCAGGGTTGAGAGGCCGAAAAGAATATAGCTGATCTGGGAGACGGAGGAATAGGCCAGACGCCGTTTGAATACATCCTCCCTCAGTGCAAGGGAGGAGCCCATGAGAACGGTGAGCAGGGAAAAGGACATCCATACGTTCTGCACCCAGGACCCGCGCAGAGCGTCTGCACCGATACAGTAAAAAACCGTACGCAGAATACCGAGCACACCCATCTTGGTGACGACGCCCGAAAGAACCGCTGAGACAGGCGCAGGAGTTACGGGGTGCGCTGCGGTCAGCCCTCCGTGGAGGGGAAACATGCCTGCCCGGGTGCTGAAGCCCAAAATCATGAGAAGAGCGATCCAGGACAGCGCTTCCTGCTTTTCAGCTCCGGGCAGCAGAGTTCCGCCGGGAATGAATGAGAGTGTAGCGCAGTATTGATTCAGAAGAAGAACGCCTGACAGGGCGGCGATGGTTCCGAAAGCGGAATAAGCCAGAAGCCGGACGGCAGCGGTCGTGGATTCTCTGGAGCGGGTGTGAAGTACCATGGGCAGCTTGATGATGGGCAGCAAAGCGTAAAACAGACAGAGAGTGACCAGATTCCCGGACATGATCAGGCCGGAAAGAATTCCCAGCGAAGCCAGAAAAACGGCGTGGAAGCGATGAGGCTTTTCATCATGATCCATATATTCAAAAGAGTAGAAGCCCACCAGACTCCACAGAACTGCGACAAGAGTAAGGAAAAAACAGCACAGGCTGTCCATGGACAGCTGAATTTGGATTCTTTCAGTCAGTTGGAAGAGAATCAGGGAAGAACCGGAAAGGCTGAGAGCGGCGTGCAGCATGGACGCCAGAGAAAGCAGCAGAGCGCAGGCAGTCCAGAGCTGCAGGAGAAGCTTCCGTCTTCTAAAGACCGGAGAAAGCCCAACGGCCAGGCCGGAAAGGAGAGGAAGCAGGACGGGAACCAGCAGAAACAGTGTGCCTTCCATAAAATACTTCCTTTCTCCGGAAAATACGCCTGAAACGATGCGGGGCGGGAAGTGGGGGACAAAAGAGGCATAAGAGATACGGCAGTTGAGAACTGAAACAATACAGAAAGATTATATTCAATTTCCAACAAAAAGACAAATATACTCTTCAGTACTTCGAGGAACCGGTGCACGTCAAAGGGTGCCCTGCAGGCAAACGGCCGAAGGCTGCCCCGACTTCAGGGATGAGCGGCGGTTACTCACGAAGAAACGATCTTTTTTTCGTTGCATCGAAGTGAAACCTTCGATATAATAACCAGGTAAACAGAAAGGAGAACTGTGAGAAAACCATGCATATTCAGATACTGGAGCTGATTCAAGGGGCCGAGCAGGCGAAGGGACTGACTGTCATCATTGATGTGCTGCGCGCCTTCTCTCTGGAATGCTACCTGTACGGATATGGTGCGGCCCTTGTTCGTCCGGTCGGATCCGTGGAGGAGGCATTTGCCCTGAGGGAAAAACATCCCGGGAGTCTGCTGATCGGAGAACGAAAGGGAAAAATGTGCGAGGGGTTCGACTACGGGAATACTCCGAGTGGAATTTCCCCGGGAGATGTGAACGGAAAGCTGATCTTTCACACGACGAGTGCGGGTACCCAGGGAGTGATCCGGGCGGAGGGCGCGGAAAAAATCCTGACCGGAAGCCTGGTGAATGCAGAGGCTGTTGCCGCATATATCAGGAGAGAAAAACCGGAGGAGGTTTCCCTGGTCTGCATGGGCAACGGCGGTGTCAGAAGAGCTGAGGAGGACGTCCTTTGCGCCGAATACATCCGCAGCCTGGTGCTGGAACAGCCTCTTCCGGATTTGCAGGATAGAATACGCCGTTTGCCGCGACACGGGGCAGAGCATTTCTTCAATCCTGAAACCCAGGATATTTTTCCCGAGAAGGATTTCTGGCTGTGCATGCGCGTGAATCTATTTCCCTTTGTCCTTCATGTCGAAAAAGATGAGGAAGGTTTCAAGAGCATCCGTGAGGATGTGCTTCCCTGAGAAGGGTCGTTGGCAAGTAGCCGTGAGGAGCTCCGGACATCAGGATTCGGCTCCCGGAGAGGTGTATTTAATCTGGATGAGAGCCAATGGATTCTCAGTACCGTAAAGACTTCAGGGTACGGAAACTCAAAAGGAGAGGACGGACAAGTTGAGACGGCTGATCTCGCTGCTGCTATTTCTGGCTGCTGCGGCGATTCATCTTTTCCCGGGGCTTGCGGAGACGGACGGCGGAATGGATCTGAAGCTGATTCCCGTGACGCCAGTTCAGTTTACCAATGCACTGTTCCATTACGTCTACTTCGATGCGGAGGTTCACGGTGCCGAGAAAATGACCGTTGAGCTTCGCAGCCCGGAAGGACAGACAGTCGGTTTCCGCACAAGGAAGCTTGTGGATCAGGATCGATCTCCCGTCAACAGGACGGGATACACCCTGAAAAAGGATCAGGAAAAACTGGAAGGACTGAATATTCTGTTCCTGAGTGACTGCATGCCGGGGATGTGGAGCATTGAAGCGAAAGCCTACGCGGAGGGCAAGGAAGCTGTTACTGCACGGCTGGAGGTTTGTGTACAGGAACCCAAAAAACTTGAATTGAAAGGGCTGAAAAGAGCTCATGACCTTCTTACCGGCGTCGGGGCGACAGAGGTGCTTCCTGTTACGCTGGGAAAGGTTCGTTATATCGCGCAGGATCCAAAGGATCCTCTCTTTGTGAACGGTTACTGGGTCAGCCCTGCCTACGATTTGCGAAAATCCGCAAACCGGAAATGCAGCCGTGCTGTTTTTTCCATGGCGCTGAGTTTTCTGGAGGTGGACTGTACCCCGGTGAGGATGTCTGAGATGCTGCGGGCGGAAGAGGTGCAGGACTATACCTTTGACCCGGTATGCAGGAAGCTCGGGGATGTTGAAAGAACGGAGGGGAACCTGGAAACACTGTGGAAGAACTACCAGGAGGGAGCCGGATCCCCGCTGCTGCTGCATTTCCGGTATGACGGAGGAATGCATGCGGTACTTCTTCTGGCCAGGGACGAGGAGGACCCTGAACTCTTCTACGCTGTGACGAGCGGCCAGACCGTCAATACTCTGAAATACCCGGACGGTATGGCCAGGGATCCTGTTATTCCCATACTGATTGAGAAAGGTGAAACGGGAGAGCGGATTCAGAGCCCTATGCTTGAACGGTATCACAAGGCGGTCATAGATGAAATCTGGCAATGGAGAATCGCGGGAGAACACTGAAAGAATCAAAAATACTCATGGAATAAAGGAGAAAGAGAATGAGCTTTGAATTCAAAAAACTTGCCGATCCGGGTTACTTTCGGGAAAACCGGCTGGATGCCCATTCGGACCATGTTGCACTGGACGCGGAGGGTGAAGGGCTGCGTATGAGCCTGAACGGAGCCTGGTATTTCTTCTGCGCCAGGAATGAACAGCAGGTGATTCCAGGCTTTGAAAGCAGCGAATATGACTGCAGAAGCTGGGAAACAATACCTGTACCGGCACATATCCAGATGGAAGGCTACGGCCATCCTCAATACTGCAATACCCAGTATCCGTGGGACGGAACGGATCAGATCAATGTCGGAGAGGTTCCGGAATTTTTCAATCCCGTGGCCTGCTATGTGCGCTACTTTACTTTGCCGGAGGAATGGGCAAAGGACCGGACGGTTCTGAGCTTTCAGGGAGCTGAAAGCTGTGTGGCTGTCTGGCTTAACGGGCAATATGTCGGCTTTGCTTCAGACAGCTTTACGCCGGACGAGTTTGATATTACACCTTTTCTGAAAGCCGGAGAAAACAAACTGGCCTGCAGGGTGTACCGCTTCGGGGTGAGCAGCTGGCTTGAGGATCAGGATTTCATGCGATTCAGCGGACTGTTTCGCGATGTTTATCTGCAGAGAATTCCTGAGGCGCATCTGACGGATTTAAAGATTCGCACGCTTCTGGATGACTGCTACAGGGACGCTGTCCTTGAGGTCGAAATGAAGACAGAGGCCCCCCGCGGCAGCAGGGCGATCCTTCAGCTGCGGAAGGATAAAACCGTGTTGGCTGAGTGCGCCTTTGACATCGGTGACGGTAAGACTTCCGCCGCGATTCCCGTACAGAACCCCGAAAAGTGGAGCGCGGAGCTTCCGAACCTGTACGATCTGGATATCCAGATCGCAGATCCGGAAGGCAGGGTTCGGGAAACGGTGAATCAGAAGGTCGGTTTCCGCCGGTTTGAACTGAAAGACGGGCTGATGCTGATCAACGGCCGTCGGATTGTCTTCAAGGGTGTGAACCGGCATGATTACTGCGCGGAGACGGGACGGGCCGTGACGCCGGAGAAAATCCGCCGGGATTTGATCACGATGAAACGCAATAATCTGAACGCTATTCGGACCAGTCATTATCCCAATTCCAGCGTGCTTTACGAGCTGTGCGACGAGCTGGGACTCTATGTGATCGATGAATGCAATATGGAGACCCATGGTGTATGGAACATGATCTCGGCAGGGACCCTGACCCGGGAGGAGGCTCTGCCGGGGGACCGGATGGATTACCTTCCTCTGATGCTGGATCGGGTGCACAGCATGGTTGAACGGGATAAGAATCATCCCTGTATCCTGATCTGGAGCTGCGGAAACGAGAGCTACGGGGGCCGCGTCATTCTTGAAATGAGCAACGAATTCCGTAAAATGGATGAAACCCGGCTCGTACACTATGAAGGTGTCGGGAAGGGCCGCGACAGAAGATACCCTGAGACCACCGACATCGACAGCCAGATGTACACACCCGTTTCAGAGATACGGAGATGGCTGGCGGAACACACGGATAAGCCTTTTATTCTCTGTGAATATACTCACAGCATGGGGAATTCCAACGGCGCAATGCACTGGTATACGGAATACGCCTATCAGGAGCCGCGCTATCAGGGAGGATTTATCTGGGATTATATCGATCAGAGTATCCGGACAAGCGACCGATACGGGAATACAATATACGGATATGGGGGCGACTTTGACGACCGGCCTCATGACGGGGATTTTTCCGGAAACGGCATTTGCTTTGGCAACGGCGATCCCACTCCGAAAATGCAGGAGGTGAAATACAATTACCGGAACATCGAGGCGGAGGTCAGCCCGGAAGGCATTCTGATTCGGAACCGGCACCTGTTCCGCTCCACTTCGGAATTCGACTGTATTGTGACCCTCGCGCGGGACGGGGAGGAGGTCAGCAGCATCCGGATGGATACGGATGTAGCTCCCCTGACGGAGACGAAATACAATCTGCCGATGGCCATGCCCGTCAAGCCCGGTGAGTATGCCGTAACTGTATCCTTCCGACTTAAGGAGGACACTGCGTGGGCCAAAGCTGGACATGAGATTGCCTGGGGGCAGGGGACGTGGCGTGTTGCGGGAAAAACCGGAGTTCGCGTCGGACAGCCCAGAGTACGTATTGTCCAGGGGGACCGGAATGTCGGTATTTTCGGGGACGGTTTTTCGGCCATGTATTCCCTGGAGCACGGCACACTGATCTCCTATACCGTCTGCGGAAGGGAAATGCTGAAGACTCCCCCTCGTCCCGTCTTCTGGCGGGCACCCGTCAACAATGATTACGGAAGTGCCATGCCGCAGAGGTATGCCCAGTGGAAGATTGCGGATCTATACGCATTCCCGATGGGAGATCGGATGCTGCTCAAGGAAAAGAACATGAAGCCCTGCACCCTGAATGAGGACGGGAGTGTCAGTTTCAAAACCTGCTGGGTGATGCCCTGCAAGCCGGCGGCTGAATGCTGGATGGAGATTACGGTCTATCCAGAAGGAAAAACGATGATTCGGCTGGATTATGACCCTGTAAAGGAATTGGGCGACATGCCGCTCTTTGGGGTCAGCTTCAAAATGGATGCTGACTATGATGCGGTGCGTTATTACGGTATGGGTCCTGAGGAGAATTATTCCGACCGCGCTGAGGGAGCAAGACTTGGGATCTATGAATACAGCGTGGAAAAGAACATGACACCCTATCTTGTTCCTCAGGAATGCGGGAACCGTACCGGGGTCAGATGGGCTGCGGTGACTGATTTCAGGGGACGCGGCCTGAAGCTCAGCGGAGACAGGATGGAGTTCAACGCGCTGCCCTGGACCGCTCATGAGATTGAGAATGCTGCCCATGGACAGGAACTGCCGATCCGCCAGTATACCGTGGTTCGCGCTGCGATGATGCAGATGGGCGTCGGGGGAGACGACAGCTGGGGAGCAAGGACTCATGATGAGTATCTGATTGATCTCAGCGGAAGGATCAGTTTTGCCTTCTGCCTTGAACCTCAGCTGTAAAGGCTTTAACCTTTCATTTCAGACCTTTCTTTCTGCAGATTCGTGAAAACCATGATCTGAAAACACAATACAGAGATCAATGCCCCGGGAAGTACTTCTTCCCGGGGTGAATTCAGCATAAAAGGAACGGCTCCTTTCCGGAGAAAGGAGCCGCGTTATATGGTCTTTACTTGATGTAGTCCTTCATCATCCAGCCGGATCCGCCGTCAAAGGAGATCTTGTACCAGCTTCCGCTTTCATCATGTACTGTTACGGAGGTGCCGGGATTCAGCTGAGTAATTGTCGCATAGCTCGTGCTGGGACCTGTGCGAACATTGACGGTTCTGTCGTTCGGATTAATGACAACGCTGGAGAAGGAGACAAAAGGCTCTTTGGTCGGTTTCGGAGTTTCGCCGGGTTTCGGAGTCGCCGTTGTACCCGGCACACGGGAAGTCAGGAACTGATTCTTGACATATCCAGAGCCGACCATCTTATCGGACTTGATCTTGCTCCAACCGTTTTCGGAGGAGATAAGCGTTACCTTCGTTCCGATGGGAAGAGCAATCGCAACAGCATAGCCCTTTTCGCTGGGACCGCGGCGGATATTGACGGTGCTTCCGCTTTTCGCAGTCAGATAACGCACTTTTCCGGCTTCGGGGTTTTTGGTAGGAGTAGGAGTTGTTCCGGGCTCAAGGGTTGGCGTAGGTTCAGGCTCAGTCTTGGAAATATACCTGTTCATCATCCAACCCGAAACAGGACCGGTGATCTGGCTCCAACTGCCGTTGACATGCTCTACGGTGATCTCAGTTCCCGGGGCCAGCTCTCCGTCCACGGGGTTATTTGTACCAGGCCCGCGGCGAACATTGACTGTACGCCCGTTGGCATTGACTACGTAAGCTTTATAGGGGGTGCCTGCGTTTCCGGATTTCGGAACGGACTTTGAAGAGAGAAGGGACTTCTTCACATAACCCGTTCCCGCACTGCCTGAAACATAGCTCCAGGTGGAACCGCTTGTCAGAACACGAACCTTGTCTCCCTGATAAAGCGTTGACGTCTTTTCGAAGGACGTGGCCGGGCCGGAACGAAGCGCTGTGTCATCCTTTGTAACATAGGCTGTGGATGTAGAGGAGGCCTTCAGGTATTTCCTCATGACATAGCCTGCTTCGCCGTTGGAAAAATGAACATAAGCCCAGGTGGCGTCATACTTTTTATAGGTAATCACTGTAAAATCAGCACGGTACGAATCTTTTACCGCAGCATTTGTGCTGGGAGATTCCCTCAGCTTCACAGACGAAGTACCGCTGACATAATAATAGGTAGCAGCCGAGGATGAAGTCAGCGGCAGCAACAGGGACAGCACCATCAAAATCAGAATCAGCGAGCGTTTTTTCATGAATCTTCCCTCCCAATCAGCCAATTCCGGCGTATAAACCATGCTTATGATACCAGAAACAGGATTAAATGTAAAGAGAAAATCAATTTATTTTTACAAAATTATGAAGAAAGTGTTGCTTTGCTTTGAGGAACAGGATGTGATAAAATCACAAAGTTAAAAGTTTTGCATTTCTGCAAAACTTCTGTAGATTTGGTTTGACTTTAGTACGCTAATGTGATAATGTAGCAGAGAATTCGATCAGAGGGGAGGAAACGCCTGTGGAACTGGATCTGGAGGTACTGGACGAAACGGAAAGGATTGGTTTCCTTTTACGGAGCCTGTACCAGCAGCACGGGTTTTCCCGATACAGGATGAGCAAATTTGAGGAGTATGATCTCTACAGCCGGAACAAGGATTTCCTGCTCAGCGACGGCGTCATTACCTTTACCGATACCAACGGACGGCTTATGGCCCTGAAGCCTGATGTGACGCTCAGCATTGTTAAAAACGGAAGAGACTGTCCTTCCGGCGTGCAGAAGGTTTATTATCATGAAAATGTCTACCGGTCTTCCGATGCGGAAGAGGGCTTCCGCGAGGAAACCCAGGTTGGAGTGGAATGTATGGGGCAGGTAGATGGACCTACAGTCAGTGAGGTTCTGAACCTGGCTGCCGAAAGCCTTCAGATGCTGAGCGGCGAATATGTTCTGGAAATCAGCCAGCTGGATCTTCTGGGTGCACTGGTGGACTCGGTTGCGATTGATGAAACGATGAGGATGAGTGTTCTTCGATGCGCTGAACAGAAAAATCTTCACGGTATCAGAGAAATCTGCAGGGAAGCCGGCCTGCCTGAAGGAGCGGAAAAAGGGCTGATCAATCTGCTGGAATGCTGTGGAACCCCAAAGAGGGTGATGCTGGAAATCCGCAAAATTGCTGAGGAATATGGATGTGAAGAAGCAGCACGGCAGCTTGGACAGTGTATGGCCGGCTTTATTGGTTCGGAAGCAGAAAAGCATCTCTGGATCGATTTTTCCTCCACCGGCGATTTGAAGTATTATAACGGAATTGCCCTGAAAGGATTCCTGAAGGGAATTCCGGTTCCGGTTCTGAGCGGCGGTCAGTACGATGCCCTGCTGAAAAGGATGCATCGGAAGGACAGAGCCATCGGATTTGCTGTGTTTCTGCACCGACTGGAACGGCTGACTCGGGAAGGAGGGGAGGTCTGAAATGTCGGAGGATCGTCAGAATAAAGATTTCCTGAACGTAGCTCTGCCCAAGGGCCGGCTTGGGGAAACCGTTTACCAGAGGTTCGCGGCGGCTGGGTTCGAATGTCCCGCGCTGCTGGAAAACAGCAGGAAACTGATTTTTGAAAATGCAAGCGTCGGTGTCCGTTATTTCTGGGTCAAACCAAGCGATGTGGCTATCTATGTAGCCCGTGGTGCGGCCGATATCGGCGTGGCCGGCAAGGATATTTTGCTGGAATACCGTCCGGAGGTCTACGAGCTGCTGGATCTGGGTGTCGGAAAATGCAGAATGGCTGTAGCCGCACCTGTCGGATATCACGAGGATCCAGCCAGGACGCTGCGAGTGGCGACCAAGTTCAGCCGAATTGCCCGGGATTATTACGCAGGCATGGGACGGGATATCGATATCATCCATCTGAACGGCAGCATTGAAATTGCGCCGATTCTCGGCCTGAGTGACGTGATCGTGGACATCGTGGAAACCGGAACGACGCTGAGAGAGAATAACCTGGAGGTTCGTGAAACCATCGTTCAGATTTCCGCCAGGCTGATAGCGAACAAAAGCGGGTATAAATTCAAAAGGGAGAAGATCCTTAAGCTGATGGACGGACTGGGAGGGAAAAGCGAATGATTCGGATTATGAGTATGGGACAGGTGCCCGCGGAGGAGATTTTCAACAGGAACATACCGACCTCCAATGTTTCGGAGACGGTTGCGGAGATTATTCGCGAGGTTCGCACCCGGGGTGATTCTGCTCTGAGAGACTATACGGCTAAATTTGACGGGGCTGTCCTGGACAGTCTGATTGTATCTCCGGAAGAGATGGAGGAGGCCTTCAAACAGGTAGAGCCCGAGTTCCTGGCCGTGCTTGAAAAAGCTGCGGCCAATATTCGCAAATTCCACAGCCGGCAAGTTCGCAATTCCTTTGTGATCAACGATGAAAACGGTATCATCATGGGCCAGAAGGTCATTCCGGTGGACCGGGCCGGCCTCTATGTACCCGGAGGGACCGCTGCCTATCCCTCCACAGTCCTGATGGATTTGATTCCCGCAAAGCTTGCGGGGGTGCCTGAGATTGTCATGGCTACGCCTCCGGGACGGAACGGGAAGATTAATCCTGCGATCCTGGCAGCGGCGAAAGTCGGCGGAGCCGACCTGATCGTGAAGGTCGGCGGTGCACAGGCTATTGCTGCGATGGCCTATGGCACGGAAAGCGTACCGAAGACAGATAAGATTGTCGGACCCGGAAATGCGTTCGTGGCGGAAGCAAAACGCCAGGTTTACGGCACAGTCAGCATTGATATGATTGCAGGCCCGAGCGAAATACTTGTGGTTGCTGACGGAAGAAGCAATCCTCGCCATGTTGCGGCGGATCTGCTGAGCCAGGCGGAGCACGACCGGACTGCAAGCGCCGTGCTGGTTACGGACAGCATGGAACTGGCCCTGGCTGTCCAGAAGGAAATAGAGAGACAGCTTCCCCTGCTGGAAAGAGAACAAATTGCTCGGGTTTCCATTGATCAGCAGGGGAAGATTATCGTTACGGAAAACCTTCGGGAAGCGATCCGTGCAGCGAACGAAATCGCTCCGGAGCATCTTGAGCTTTGCGTGGATAATCCATTCGACTATCTGGACGAAATACGTCACGCGGGTTCTGTTTTCCTGGGAAGGAACTGTCCGGAAGCTCTGGGAGACTATATGGCCGGGCCCAATCATACGCTGCCTACCCAGGGGACTGCGAAATTCTCTTCTCCGCTGAGCGTGGATGATTTTGTCAAAAAAACCCAGTTTACCTATTTTACCCGGGAAGCCCTGAACCGGGTTGCAGAGGACGTTGCGCTGTTTGCGCGCAAGGAAGGACTGACGGGACACGCCAACAGCGCGCTGAGCCGCGGGGAGGAAGACTTATGAGTGATCTCCGGAATAAAAACCCGGAAGCCGGCAGCTCCGAAATAACGGAGAAGCTGCACAGCCGCTTCTTTTCCGATAAATTCAGGGACCTGAAGGCTTATACACCGGGTGAGCAGCCCAGAGTTCAGCAGCTGATCAAGCTGAACACGAATGAAAACCCCTGGGCTCCCGATCCGATTGTGGCGGAGCGGGTAGCGGAGGAGGCCGGACGGCTTCACCTTTATTCCGATCCGGAATGCACGGAGCTGCGGAAGATTCTGGCGGAAAAACTGGGGCTGCATCCTGAAAACCTGCTGATGACCAACGGCAGCGACGAAGCCCTTAATTTTGCATTCATGGCCTTCTGTGACATGAACCATCCTGCATTTTTTCCGGATATTACCTATGGTTTTTATCCTGTTTTTGCCCGCGTCAATCAGGTGCCTTTCCATGAAATCCCGCTTCGGGAAGACTGGCACATTGCGCCGGAGGATTACTATCGCTGCGGCGGAACCGTTTTTCTGGCCAATCCCAACGCACCTACCGGACTGTTGCTCACGCTGGCGCAGATTGAGGATATTTTGCGTGCCAATTCGGATCAGGTTGTGGTAGTGGATGAAGCATATGTGGATTTCGGCGGTGAGAGTGCGATTACACTGATTGAGAGGTACGAAAACCTTCTGGTGACCCAGACCTTTTCCAAATCAAGAAGCATGGCCGGCCTGCGCCTTGGCTTTGCCGCAGGAAGCCGGGCCCTGATCCGGGATCTGAAGACGATTCAGTATTCCACCAATCCCTATAATGTTGATCGGCTGGCCCAGGCCGCCGGAATTGCATGTCTTGAAAAAGATGAAATCAATCGAAGTCATGCGGAAAAAATCTGCAGAGTACGCGAATGGACAAAGGAGGAGCTTTTGCAAAGGGGGTTTCAGGCCACCGACAGCAGGGCAAACTTCCTCTTTGTTCGCCATGAAAAGTTTCCCGGAAGCGCCTTGCGGGATCAACTGAGGGGAAAAGGAATTTTGATTCGGTGGTTCGATCTGGAAAGAATCCGGGACTGGAGCAGAATATCCATCGGAACACGGGAAGACATGGAAACACTGATCCGGGCAGTGGATCAACTGTTGGAGGAAAAAGATGCGACAGGCAGAGATTGAAAGAAAAACAAAAGAGACCGATGTCCGTATTGCTCTGAAGCTGGACGGAACCGGAAAAAACGAAATAGATACCGGAGTCGGTTTCCTGAATCATATGCTGGAACTTTTTTCGGCACACGGTCGGTTTGATCTTCAGGTGAAATGCAAGGGAGATACCTGGGTGGATGACCATCACTCCGTGGAGGATGTCGGCATTGCCCTGGGGCAGGCATTTGACCGGGCCCTCGGAGACCGGCGCGGAATCAGACGCTATGGGCAGAGGCTTCTTCCCATGGATGAGGCATTGATTCTTTCCGCGGTGGATCTGAGCGGGAGGGATTTTCTGGGATGGGACATGAGTATTCCAACGGAAAAGGTCGGCACTTTTGATACCGAACTGGCTGAGGAGTTTTTTCTCGGCTTTGTTCGCAATGCAAAATGCACGCTCCATGTCAGGCAGCTGTCCGGCTCCAACAGCCACCATATTCTCGAAGGCGCTTTCAAATGCGTCGCAAGAGCGCTGAGAGAAGCGGCGGAATTGGATCCTGCCTTTGCGGATGAAATCCCATCTACAAAGGGAACGCTGTAGGAAAGGAGTAGGGACAGGCCATGACTGCGATTGTGGATTATGGTGTGGGCAATCTGTTTTCTCTCCTGTGCAGCCTGGACGCAATTGGTGAACAGGCGGTCGTAACTCCCGATCCGGATGAGCTGAGAAGAGCGGATCGGGTGATTCTTCCCGGTGTCGGCGCCTTTGCGGACGCAGCCTCCAGGCTGCGCAGTCAGAATCTGGATCTGACGCTGAAGGACATCGCCGAAAGCAGAAAACCGCTGATGGGTATTTGCCTGGGTATGCAGCTGCTGTTCGAGAAAAGCATGGAGTATGGAGAACACGAAGGACTGGGCCTGCTGAAGGGAACAGTTCGCCCCATTGAGGAGATTTTACGGGAATCGGAAATGGACCCGGAGAGAAGGCTTAAAATACCTCAGATGGGCTGGAACGCTCTGCGACTGAGAAAGAAAAGCCCTCTGTTTCGGTATATCAAGGATGGGGACTACGTCTATTTTGTCCATTCCTATGCGGCTACAGACTGCGGGGATTCCATTCTGGCTGATACGGAATACGGCGCGAATCTGACCGCCTGTGCAGGCAGAGACAATGTTTTCGGATGCCAGTTCCATCCTGAAAAAAGCGGACAGGTTGGTCTCAATATCCTCCGCGCATTCTGTGAAATGGAGTGAAAGGGATCATGATCATTTTTCCTGCGATAGACCTGTATGAGGGGAAAGCTGTTCGCCTTTACAGAGGCGATTACGCACAGATGACGGTCTACAGCGAGCATCCGGAGGATATTGGAAGCCGATTTGTTTCAGAGGGTGCTACCCATGTGCATCTGGTGGACCTTGAGGGTGCACGGGACGGGACGACCCCCAATCTGGAAACTGCTCTGCGATTGAAGAGAGAAACCGGCCTCTTTTGTGAAATCGGGGGAGGCATCCGGAACATGGACACGGTACGGACCTATCTGGAGAACGGACTGGATCGTGTGATCCTCGGAACAGCCGCTGTAAGGGATCCGGCATTTCTGGAGAAGGCGCTGGAAGTTTATGGTTCCAGAATTGCAGTAGGTGCCGATGTCCGTGATGGAAGAATTTCGGTGCAGGGATGGACGGAGGATACCGGGCTTTCCCTTTCTGATTTTTGCGAACGAATGAGAAAGATCGGTGTTCAGAATCTCATCTGTACTGACATCAGTCGGGACGGTGCCATGCGCGGCACCAATCGTGAACTGTACAGCCGGCTGAGCCGTGAATTAGGGATGAATATCACGGCCAGCGGAGGCGTTTCTTCTCTGGAGGATGTCATTGCGCTGAGAAAATTGAACCTGTACGGCGCAATTATTGGAAAAGCGTGGTATACCGGTACTGTTTCTCTGAAGGAGGCCGTTGAAAGAGCAAAATGATTACCAAAAGAATTATTCCCTGTCTGGATGTGAAGGACGGCCGGGTGGTAAAGGGAATCAAATTCCAGGGACTTGGGGATGTTGATTCTCCCGTTCGGCTGGCCCGCCTGTATTCCGACAGCGGTGCGGATGAGCTTGTTTTCTATGATATTACGGCCTCCGCTGAGGGCAGAGCGCTGTTTACTGATATCCTGACGGAAACCGCCAGGCAGGTTTTTATTCCCCTGACGGTGGGCGGAGGGATCAATACGCTTGATGACTTTGACCGTGTGCTGAAATGCGGCGCGGACAAAGTTTCAGTGAATTCCGGTGCAATTCGAGATCCGCGTCTGATTGGAGAAGCTGCCAGGAAGTATGGGAATCAGTGTGTAGTGCTCAGTGTGGACGTCAAACGAGTGAACGGTGCTTTTCGGGTTTTCGCAAAGGGCGGACGGGAAAATACAGGACTGGACGCAATGGAATGGATTCGCCGGGGCGTCGGGGATGGCGCAGGCGAAGTGGTTGTCAATTCCATCGATACGGATGGAGTAAAACAGGGATTTGACCTGGAAATGCTGCAGAAGGTGTGCGAAATTGCGAAGGTTCCTGTGATTGCGAGCGGAGGAGCCGGAAGGACCGAGGATTTCATTACTCTTTTCCGGACGATTCCCGGGGTGGATGCCGGACTGGCCGCTTCGATTTTTCACTTCGGAGAGGTGAAGATCCGGGATTTGAAGCTCGAAATGCAACAAAACGGAATACCGGCCAGGATTTTATGAGAACCTGCAAGATATGCCTGGTTTATACCGGCAAACAATGAATGAGAGAAAACGTTGAAAAAAACGAGGGGAGTGTGATCAAAGAATGCTGAAGGCGGACGATCTGAAATTTGACGAGAAAGGCCTGATCCCTGCGATCATTGTTGACGCAAAGAGCAGGAAGGTTCTGACGCTTGCCTATATGAACCGGGAAAGCCTTACGATTTCCATGGAAAAAGGGCTGACCTGTTTTTGGAGCAGAAGCCGGAACGAACTCTGGCTGAAAGGGGAGACCAGCGGAAACTATCAGCATATTGTCTCCATCACTGCGGACTGCGACCGGGATGCCCTGATTGTCCTGGTGGAAAAGGATGGCCCTGCCTGCCACCTTGGAACTGACAGCTGTTTCAATGACTGCCTCTATCTCAGTGAGGAAAGGCAGGACTTTACCTACGAAGGACTGCTGGAACTGATCCGGGGCAGAAAGACCGAGAAAAAAGAAGGCTCCTATACCACCTATCTGTTCGAAAAAGGACTGGACAAGATTCTGAAGAAGGTGGGAGAGGAATCCACAGAGGTAATCATTGCCGCAAAGGACCGGGACAAAAAGGAAACTGTGTATGAAATTGCCGATCTGGCTTATCATGTCATGGTATTGATGGTGGAAGCAGGCATCTCCTTGGAGGATATCCGGGATGAGCTGGCCGCACGGCATGTGATTGACCATAAGATCAAGCAGGAGAAGATGACCGGCGATGACTGATTTGCATATGCATTCCCGCTTTTCTGACGGAAGGGATTCGCCGGAGGCCATGGTGGAGGAGGGAATCCGCAAAGGATTGACTCTCATTGGAATTTCCGACCATTCCTATGTGGAGTCAGATGAATCCAGCATGCCCAGGGAAAGCCTGAATGCCTATCTGCAGGAAATGAAACGCCTGAAGGAAAAATATGCGGGTGTGATTGAGATTCGGTGCGGTCTGGAGCGGGATTACTATTCCGATCTGGATACAGGGTTTGACTATGTAATCGGATCCGTCCACTGGATCAGCATGAAGGATGGGCACCGGCTTGCGGTGGACTGGACACCGGAAAGACTGGAAGAGGACTGTCGGAAGTATTTCGAGGGTGACTGGTATGCTCTGGCAGAGGCGTATTATCATCTGGAGGAGGACGTGGTTCGAAAAACGGCGTGCGACATTATCGGCCATTTTGATCTGGTCACTAAATTCAATGAGCAGGCCGGATGGTTTGATCCGCAGCATCCGAGATACAGGGCTGCCTGGCAAAAAGCTGCTCAAATACTCCTCAGAACAGGAAAACCCTTTGAAATCAATACCGGAGCGATATCCAGAGGATATCGTACGGACGCTTATCCTTCCCGGGAAATCCGCAGCTTTCTGTGGGAACATGGTGCCAGGCTGATTCTTTCCAGCGATGCTCACCAGAAGGAAAACATTGCTTTTGAATTTGAGCGGTTTCAGTCGGAAATCTGTTGTTGCGACAGTGCAACAAACGTGATATGATCCTTCCGGAACGGAGGATCTGAAGCCATGAGCTTTTTATATGAGACACACATGCATACATGCCTGGCCAGCGCCTGCGGAGTCAGCACCGGCAGGGAACATGTACGCTTTTACAAGAGCCTCGGATATACCGGAATCATCATTACAGACCATTTTTTCGGCGGAAATACTTCCATTCCGCGAAATCTGCCCTGGGAGAAACGGATAGATCTTTTTTTCCGGGGATATGAAGATGCCTGGGAAGAAGGCCAGAAGGTTGGTCTGGATGTTTTTTTCGGCTATGAACAGAATTACAGCCATGACGAATACCTGATCTACGGACTTACCAGGGAGTATATGAAGGCCCATCCGGAGCTGGAGCACTGGACGAGACGGCAGCAGCTGGAGGAAGTTCACCGCGCCGGCGGCGCCGTGATTCAGGCGCATCCCTTCCGGATTCGGGGGTATATGGACTGTATCCGTGTTGCAGAGCTTTTTGCGGACGGCGTTGAGGGAGCCAATGCCGGAAACGATGCACTGGATGATGCCCGGGCCTACGCATACGCTCGTCACAAGGGATTGCTTATGACCGCCGGCAGCGATAACCATCATTCTCCGGCGGAGCAGGTGTTTGGCGTGGAACTCGATCGTAAACTGGATGACATCAAGGATTATGCCCGTCTGATTCTCTCCGGCGGGCCCATCGGGCTCCATGTCCCGCAGGAAAGGTTTTTGATGCCGGACTTCGAAATGGACGAACGCCACAAAGCTTTCTGGCTGAATGAAAAAGAAGAAATGATGCCTCTTGAACAGGGAGTATGGGATGGAAGGCGTTTCTCCCTGCACAGCACCTGAAAAGGCTGTTCATATTCACAAGAGTCTCTTGATTCCGTATTGAATCCTTCCTGGCGGCGCCTATGGAAAAAACAGAAAAAAGAGGGAAAATACTTGACAAACTGTTTTCCGTAGTGTAATATAGCTTTCGCCGCTTGAAACGGTGCGGATGTCGCGGGGTGGAGCAGTTTGGCAGCTCGTCGGGCTCATAACCCGGAGGTCGGGGGTTCAAGTCCCTCCCCCGCAACTTTTATGGCTCAGTAGCTCAGCTGGCTAGAGCATTCGGTTCATACCCGGAGTGTCATAGGTTCGAGTCCTATCTGAGCCACTTCGCCGGAGACCTTGAGATCAAGGCTTCCGGTTTTTTTATTCCTGCGTCCCTTTTCAGCCTGAAAACGGAGCTCTTCCCGGTCTGAGCACCGATGCCGGGTGAACGGCGGTTTCCATTATTTTCGTGAACCGGGAAGCAATAAGGTGAAAACCAGGAGGAACTGCTGATGAGAATCATCTTTGTACGTCACGGAGAACCCAATTATACCCTGGATTGCCTTACTGAGGAAGGTAAAGCGCAGGCCCAAAGAGCTTCGGAAAGACTGGCGGGTGAAGGAATCAGCGAGATTTATTCCTCACCTTGCGGCAGAGCCAGAGAAACAGCGGAATATACCGCCAGAATGCTGAATCTTCCGGTTACTGTGCTGGAATACATGCATGAAATCTCCTGGGGAGGCGAGGATACTACCTATGACGGACATCCATGGACACTCGGTGACCTGATGCTTCAGCAGGGTTTCGATTTTTATCGGGAGGACTGGAGAACACATCCTTATTTTGCACATAATATGGCCTTGGACTATCAGAAGAAAATAGCGGGAGAAATAGACGGCTTTCTCAGAGAACAGGGCTACATTCATGAAGAAAGACGCTACCTCTGTCAAACGGGTGAGGAAAAAACCATTGCCCTTTTCAGCCATGGAGGGTCGGGCGCCTGCGCGCTCGCACATCTTCTGCAGCTGCCTTTTCCCTATGTCTGTTCCGCAATGCCCTATGATTATACTTCACTGATCATTCTGAACTTTCCGGTTCGTAAAGGGAAATGGGTCTTCCCTAGAATAGAACTGTACAATGATACTGCACACATCCGGCAGACGAACCGAAACCCTGCCATTCAGCAGGTATCCCAGAATATCTTAGATGAAAATACGTAAACTTCAGGAGTTGCAAAACCTATGCAGTACAGACTTGTACGAAGCAATCGAAGAACCATGGCTATCGAAATCCGCAATGGGGAAGTCATCGTCAGGACTCCGTGGCGGACAACGCAGCGCGAGATTGACGGGATGCTTCAGGAAAAACGAGCATGGATAGAGACACATCTGCAGAAAAGCATGGAAAGAAAAAAAGCGGCTGCAAAAATACAGCCGCTGACGTCTGATGAGCTGAAGGAACTGGGACAGAAGGCGGTTGAATACCTTCCGGGGAGAGTCAGGCACTATGCAGCGCTCCTGGGGGTGCAGCCCCGAAAGATTACGGTTCGGAATCAGCGCACCAGATGGGGAAGCTGCTCATCCGGAGGGAACCTGAATTTTAACTGCCTTCTGATGCTGACCCCTCCGGAGGTCATAGACAGTGTCGTTGTGCACGAACTGTGTCACCTGATCGAAATGAACCATTCGGAGAGATTCTACCGGAAGGTGTACAGTGTTTATCCGGAATATGACAGATGGCATCAATGGCTGAAGGAACATCAGACCGAGCTGATGGCCAGACTGGGATAAACCTGTACCCCCTTCACGGAAGCGTCTTTACAGGCTCTGCAGAGTTTTCCTGACCGCACCGGGGCCGGCAAGCATGGAAGTGAAATAGCTTTGAATTCTATCGGCCAGAGGTGTATCGGTAAGATCCACAGCAAAAAGCACAGGATCGCTCAGAAGAACATCAAGTTTTCCCTCCGCTGTTTCCGGATGGCCCAGTTTTATGCCTGCCAGGGCTTCCTGAAGCCTTGACAGAAGGGGATCGGGACTGACTTCGAAGGGATTTCCTTCGTCGTTTACTCCCAGCAGATATCTCAGCCAGCCGGCGATGGCCATGGGAATGGCTTTCAGGGACGCTGCGTCCCGTCCGGGATCTGCCAGGTAGCTCTTGATGGTTTCACCGAAACGGATCGGCACCTTCTGGCTGGTATCGCAGGCGATGCGCTGCGGAGTGTCCGGCATGAAGGGGTTGGGGAGTCGAACGTTGACCACCGTATCAATGAATTCCTTTGGTGAGATGACACCGGGATCGGTCACCACAGGAAGCCCTTCCGCATAGCCGACAGTTTTGATCAGATGAACCAGATCAGCATCCTTCATTTCTTCACTGATTCTCTGATATCCGAGGAGACAGCCGAAGACGGCCAACGCGGTATGAAGCGGATTCAGGCATGTGGTCACCTTCATGCGCTCCACCTTGTTGACTGTTTCACGGTCGGTAAACAGGAAGCCTGCCGCTTCCAACGGGGGACGGCCGTTCGGAAAACTGTCCTCAATGACCAGGTACTCGCTCTCTTCCGCGTTGACGAAGGGAGCAATATACGTGTGTTTCGAGGTAATTACCGGATCCAGCCCCTGCAGGCCGTCGGCACGAAGCATCTTTTCCACGGAAGCATCCGGTCTTGGGGTGATTTTGTCAATCATCGTCCAGGGGAAGGAGACTTTTTCCGGATTGGTCACATAGGCAATGAAGCCTTCATCTTTCCAGCCCTCCGCAAAGGTATGAATGGCCTGGAACAGTTTTTCCCCGTTGTGGGAGCAGTTGTCCATGCTGACCATGGCGATGGGCGCGGAGCCGGCCTGATACCGGGCGTAAAGCAGGGCGGCTACCTTGCCAAGATAACTCTTCGGAGCAACCGGGCCTGCCTCCAGATCGGCGGCTACAGAGGGGACAAGACTTCCGCCGGCATCACGGACGGCGTATCCTTTTTCTGTAATGGTAAAGGATGCAAGCTGCAGGGTCGAGGAGGAAAAAATCTGTTTCAGGTGATTGAATTCGCTCTCGTTCGCACTGTCCAGAATACAGGATTCAGCAATGGAGCCAATAACAGTTTTTTCGACAGAACCATCCGATTTTAATGTCACAAGCAGAGAATAATTATCATTCGGCCGGTATCCTTTTTCGACGATTTCGTAATCGAAGCCTTCAACTGCAATAATCCCCGAACTGGCCTTTCCTTCATTAAGAAGCTTTTGCATGGCGGCACACTGGAAGGCCCGGAAGATATTTCCGGCCCCGAAGTGGACCCATGCAGGAGCTTCAAGGGTACGGGAAATCATGGCACCGCGGTCAAAAGAAGGCAGAATATAGCCCTTTTGCAGCCATTCCTGCTTGTTCTGCAGACCATTTTCATTTAGAGACAGCATTTTCGGATCAACCTCCTCCGATACTTTTCAATGTATATTTTAAAAAAGAAACGGCGGAAAGTCAATTATGAAGCTTTGAAAAAGGAAGGCAATCATACGTTGTCAAGGAGAGATACGGTTGATGCCTTTGACTGTTTTCAGCCAGTTCCGCTTTCCGGAAAAAACATTTTGAAAATGCCTTGACAACCACAGGAAAATGCGCTATATTAGCAAAGCCGCTTGCGAGGGAAGTTCCCCAAAGCTTCAGCGGAGGTCAGGGGAGCATAGCTCAGCTGGGAGAGCACTTGCCTTACAAGCAAGGGGTCACAGGTTCGAGCCCTGTTGTTCCCACCATTGTTCTGGCCCGGTAGCTCAGTTGGTTAGAGCGCCAGCCTGTCACGCTGGAGGTCGAGGGTTCGAGCCCCTTCCGGGTCGCCATAAGCCTTGGTAGCTCAGTCGGTAGAGCATGTGACTGAAAATCACAGTGTCGGTGGTTCGATTCCGCCCCAAGGCACATTTCCTGCGGTAGTAGCTCAGTTGGTAGAGCGCCACCTTGCCAAGGTGGAGGTCGCGAGTCCGAGCCTCGTCTACCGCTCCATTTTTTTCGGTGCCATAGCCAAGTGGTAAGGCGAAGGTCTGCAAAACCTTTATTCTCCAGTTCGAATCTGGATGGCACCTCGAGATGAAACCCTGCAGAGACTATTTCTGCAGGTTTTTTTGTCCGCTCACGCAACTGAACTAAGACGCTTGTTTTCTTTGTGCAGGTTCTTCTCTTTTCCGGCCTGTACATTTTACTATCGAAAAAACGAAGAATTCGGCAGAAAGCCTGGCCCTTTCGAACAATGGCAAGCATTTTACCTTTTTGTTTTCTTTCATTTTCTTTTTGCCTTCTTCCATGTTCTATACTTGACGGCCGAACCCTGTGATGCTATCATATCCGCGGTGGATCTTTAAGGCGGTACGGGATACCGACAAGATGCGACCGTGTTTATCCTGTTGTAACCAATCGCAGCTTGCCGCGCCGTGTACCGGTGCGGTTTTTTTGTGTTCCTGATATCCACCGAAAAAGGAAAAGGGAGGTTTTTCTTTCATGAATCTTGTTTACGGAGTCAAGGACAGACCTAAATTCGGACAGACGCTGATCTTCGCTCTGCAGCAGCTGCTGGCGATTCTGGCGGCAACGATTGCCGTGCCCACTATCATCGGCAGCTCAGTTCTTGCGACCGGTGAACCGCTCGGCGGGATGAGCCAGAGTGCTGCGCTCTTCGGAGCTGGCGTTGGTACGCTGGTTTATCTCTGCTTCACAAAATTCAAAAGTCCCGTTTTCCTTGGGTCCAGCTTCGCATTTCTTGGATCCATGTTTGCGGCTTTTGCCGGAGCCGTCTCTGCTGAAATGGGGTATATGGGGCTTCTCCTTGGCGCTGTTTTTGCCGGCCTTGTATACGTGGTTCTTGCTATCATCGTTAAGGTTGCCGGAGTGAAGTGGATCAACCGCCTTATGCCGCCGGTGGTAATCGGCCCCACAGTGGCGATTATCGGACTGTCCCTGGCCGGAAATGCCATCGGCAACTCCTTCGGCTTTGGATCTCCCCTCAGTGACGGCTACAGCATTATCGGCGCCGGAAACTGGAGCGGTCTTGCAAATCTGGTCTGTGCTCTGGTGACACTGCTGGTGGTTATCTGGTGCTCGGTAAAGGGCAATAAAATGGTAAAACTGATTCCCTTTATTCTTGGCATTCTCGCTGGCTATGCCTGTGCTCTGGTCTTTACGCTGATCGGAAACGCAGCAGGAAAGGAATCCCTGAAGATTCTGGACTTCAGCGCCTTCTCCAATATGAAATGGGTTCCTGATTTTACTTTCCTGAAGGCCTTCAAGGGCGCGGGAGAAATCACGGGTCAATATGTTGCTACGATTGCTGTAGCCTATATTCCTGTTGCTTTCGTGGTTTTTGCGGAACACATTGCAGACCATAAGAATCTTTCCACGATCATCGGTACCGAGCTTCTTGAGGAGCCGGGCCTCCACCGCACGCTGCTTGGAGACGGAATCGGTTCCATTGCGGGCGCCTTCTTCGGCGGATGCCCCAATACTACCTACGGTGAGTCTGTTGGATGTGTGGCCATCACCGGCAATGCCTCAGTGATTACCATTGTTTTCACAGCGATCCTGGCCATTGTGGCAAGCTTCTTCGGCCCCTTCGTCACATTCCTGAGCACGATCCCTACCTGCGTCATGGGCGGAGTATGCATTACTCTTTACGGCTTTATCGCTGTATCCGGACTGAAAATGCTGCAGCCGGTGGATCTGAATGATAATAGAAATCTGTTCACGGCTTCTGCAATTCTGATTGCCGGCATCGGCGGGATGACCATTCATCTCGGTTCGATCACTCTGACGGAGATTGCCTGCGCGCTGATCCTTGGCATTGTGGTCAACTTCCTTTTCAACAGACCTGCCAAATGATCAGAGCACCGCGGCTGTAACGGAAACCTGGCAGGGGATCCGAACGGGGATCCCCTGTTCTTTTTCACGAGGATGGAAATGAAACTGAAATCAGTCATCATGGATGAGGCTGCGATCCGGAGAAGCATGACGCGGATCACACATGAAATCATCGAAAAAAACAACGGTACGGAGGATCTGTGCCTTCTCGGCATCCGCCGGCGGGGTGTTCCGCTGGCCGCGATGCTTCAGGATAATCTGAAGCTCTTCGAGGGAAAAACGATTCCTCTGGGCAGTGTTGATATCAGCCTGTATCGGGATGATCTGAGCGAGTTGAGCGACACGGCACAGACAGGGACAAGTGAGATACCCTTTGATATCACAGGGAAAAAGGTCATTCTTGTGGATGATGTCATCTATACCGGCCGTACAGCGCGAGCGGCGATCGAAGCTGTCATTCACAGGGGAAGGCCTCGGCTGATTCAGCTGGCTGTGCTCGTGGACAGGGGCCACCGGGAACTGCCGATCCGGGCTGATTATGTAGGAAAGAATCTTCCGACCAGTCATTCTGAGATCGTTTCCGTGATGGTTCAGGAATATGACGGTAAAACCGAGGTTCAGCTTTTTCAGATGTAGCTGTTATGTGGAAAACCTTAGATTCTGCAATGGAAGAATCGGGAATTAAAAACATGCCGCTCCGTTGGATGCGGCATGTTTTTTCTGAAAAAAACGGATAGACTTATTTCACGGACACTGGCCTGTCATTATTCAGGAGACCGTGCTTCAAAAAGGGTGCAGCCTGAGGCCCTGAAATACTCAATTCGCTCCAGAATATCTTCGGGACGCACTTCAAACCACTCTGCCAGGCAGGATACACAGTAAAACTCCCTGGCACCCCGATTGATCAGCTTGCGGGTCACCGCGATTTCATCCGATGAAATCGGTGTTCCGCATTTGCTGCAAAGCAAAGTCTGATTCAGGTCTGCCTGCATCACAGTTGAACCAGCCTGCCCTTCAGTATGCGGCTTTCGTGGCTGGCAAGATGAAGATTATAATAGTCCCGGTGTACACCAAGATCTTCCCCGGAAATCACATCCATCAAGTGCAGCCCAAAGCCACTGACAGAAGGAAGTCCGGCATCGGCGAAAATCAGAGGAATTTCACCGCCTGCAGGTGCGAAATTAAAATAGCCGATGGCAAATTCGTGATCGTTCAAATGTTTGAACAGCGTCAGGCCCGTATCCGGATATTCCTTCCAGCCCCCCTCGATGTCCGGCCCGGTTGCGACAACGCGCCCCTGATAAACCACCTGCGGCACGCGGCCTTCCGCATCCTGATTGATGGCAATCAGGCCCGGATGAAGAACCAGCTTTTCCGCATATTCTTTCATGTTCCTGACGTCACCGCCCAGCATCAGAGGCGCTCCCAGCATACACCAGAGGGCAAACTGCGTCTGATAATCCGCGTCCGTACATGCCTGTCCAAGAGCAACATTTCCGCGTCCGTACATGCCGACTGTCAGCATATCAATATCATTGAAGCAATTGGAACCGCTCATGCAAAAATTCGGGAGCTGACTGCGGGCGATGGACGAGAAGGATTTGAAATTATCCTGTATATCTCCTGTGGAGCGATACATATGAACCCCAATGGACTTCATCCACTTCCATGGCTCTCCCGTTCCCCAGTTGCAGGCAGCGAAAAGAATGTCTCTTCCGGAGGCTTTCAGAGCCATGGACATGGTCGCATAGCGTGTGAGACCGTCCGCACTGGCCGGGAAATTGCAGAAATCATATTTCAGGTAATCAACGCCCCAGGAGGCAAAGGTTTTCGCGTCGATGAATTCGTAGTCATAGGATGAAGGATAACCGGCGCAGGTCTGAACACCGGCGCATGAGTACATCCCGAACTTGAAGCCAAGGGAATGTACATAATCCGCAAGATCCTTCATCCCGCGGGGAAACTTTGCCGGATCAGGAACCAGACGCCCCTCGGAATCACGCTCCTTCAGACTCCAGCAGTCATCGATGACAATGTACTGATAGCCTGCTTTCAGGTAGCCTTTCTCTTTCATGCTGAGAGCAGTTTCCCGAATCAGCTGATCAGAGATTTCCGAACCGAAGGTGTTCCAGCTGTTCCATCCCATGGGCGGTGTGATCAAAATCATAGGGCGGTTCCTCCTTTTCACAGTTCCGGCCAGCGCTGAAGAGCCGGGCAGATGCAGATATTATAAATGCAGCAATCAGGAAAAACAAGACTTCCCCGTTTGTCATGAGATTGAAATAAAGCAGACAATTGACAGGAAAAACCAACATGGTAGAATAGAAGCGTAAGAAAGGGGCACGGCTGAAGAAGAATAACGGCTGCTGCCTGAACAGAGGTGCATCATGGGTAAGCATAAAACGTACAAGCGGGTTTTTGTGATAGTTCTGGACAGCCTCGGCGTGGGACGTATGGCCGATTCGGATCAGTTTGGAGATTATGACGTGGATACCCTGGGGCATATTGCTGCCAGGGCGGAGCACCTGTTCATTCCCAATCTTCAGCGCTGGGGGATGGCCAATCTGCATCAGCTGAAGGGGATTGCGCCTGCGGAGCGTCCGCTGGCCTATTATACAAAGCTGAACGAACGGAGTGCGGGCAAGGATACGATGACCGGACACTGGGAGATGATGGGGCTGCAAACGACAAAACCATTCATTACGTTCACGGAAACAGGCTTTCCCAGGGAATTGATTGATGAGCTGGAAAAAAGGACGGGGCATCGGGTCATTGGCAATAAAGCAGCCAGCGGTACCGAGATTCTGGATGAGCTGGGTGAAGAAGAAATCCGAACCGGCAATATGATCGTTTACACCTCTGCGGATTCTGTACTGCAGATCTGCGGGAATGAGGAAACATTCGGGCTGCAGGAGCTTTACCGCTGCTGCGAGATTGCCAGAGAGCTGACCATGAAGGATGAATGGAAGGTCGGAAGGGTGATTGCCCGTCCCTATATTGGAAGAAAAAGGGGAGAATTCAGACGTACCGCAAACAGACATGACTATGCTGTGAAGCCTTTTGGCCCGACCGCGCTGAACGCCCTGAAGGATGCCGGATACGATGTCATTTCTGTCGGCAAGATCAATGATATCTTTGTAGGCGAAGGAATTACCGAGGCCTTCAAATCAAAATCCTCCGTTCATGGCATGGAGCAAACCATTGAAATTTCGCAAAGAGACTTTTACGGCCTGTGTTTCGTAAACCTGGTTGATTTTGATGCCCTGTGGGGACATCGGCGGGACGTGAACGGATACGCGGGAGAACTGGAAAGATTTGACCTGAAGCTGGGTGAACTTGAGAAAACGCTGCGGGAGGACGATCTTGTCATTCTGACAGCGGATCATGGTAACGATCCCACTTATACCGGCACGGATCATACCCGTGAAAAGGTTCCCTTCCTTGCATACGCTCCTCTTATGAAAACACCCGGTCCGTTGCCGGAAGCGGATACGTTCGCCGTGATCGGGGCTACTGTTGCGGATAATTTCAACGTTTCCATGCCGGAAGGGACCATTGGCCATTCCATCCTGAATCTGATGAAATAACATGCATGATGCTTTCTTCATCCAGAATTACAATATCAGGAAACGCAATATCATTTGCCCAATTCGAAAACAATAAATGGCCGGCTTTCGGTGAATCCGGAGGCCGGCCGATGAATAATTTCTCAGGAACGGGAAATGCGGCGTTCATTGACAGTACCGAGCCATGCAACGGCACAACCGACAAGAGCAATTCCGACGGCGATGAACATGGTTATCCGGACGCCCAGAGTATCAAACATAACGCCTCCGGCGAGACTGGCCAGAACGGCACCCAGATTGGTCATGCTGACCAGAAGCCCTTGCGCCTTGGCGGAATCCTTATGCGGCACGATTTTATCCGCATAGGGCACGACCAGCACAATGTAGAGGGCATAGCTGGGCGCCTGAAGAAGCCTGGCTGCAAAGAAGAAGGGCAGACTGGGTGCGAGGGCATAAGCCAGAATCTTCAGTACAAAAAACACGAAGGAGAGACGCAGATAGGAGGAATAGCTCCACCGGGAAGGAAGCCTGGAAGCAAACACCATAACAGGGACTTCCGAGAGCGCCTGGAAAGCCGCGATCCAGCCCATGTCCGACGTTCCTCCGCCAAGCGCCCGAATTTCGTTGATCATGTAGTTTCCATCCATGTTGTGGGCGATAAAAATGATCATAACGCCCAGCAGAAACAGACTGAAGGTTCTGTTCTGAACGATGAAACGGCCCAGCGAAAGGGATTTTTCCTCAGAAATGTTTTTGCGGAACTCAGGAGCAGCAACCTCTGCGGCTCTCATGTCCCGATCTACGATGATGTTGCTGAAAAACTGAAAGATGATTACCAGGAGTCCCGCATAGAGCAGAACAAGATGGGAGAAACGCTCAACAAGGATGCCGAGAATGACAGAAATCACCATGAAAGCCAGGGAACCGGTGGAGCGGGCGAGACCGAAGTTCAGATCCGCTCCCACATGCTCAAATCGAACACAGAGATCCAGATTGACCGCATTCACACCCATCAGTGCCGAACAGTAAACCACGTAAAAAACAGAGGTTTGCCATCCGCTGTGGGGAAAAATCCGCAAAATGATCAGCGAGGCAGCCTGGACGGCACAGAGAACCTGGAGCACCTGCATATGCCGAACCTGAGGATGCCTGTCCAGAAAATCTCCCAGCAGCGTACTCAGCAGAGCTCCTCCGATATTTCCAAGGGCCACGATGATCCCCAACTGCACATTGCTGTATCCAACTCCCTGAAGGTAAACAGCTGCATTGGTTGAGACAAAACAGAAGGACATCCAGAATCCTGCCGTGATCAGCATATAATGCAGTGTTACCTTGGAAACCTTTTTTATCATGAGATTTAACCAACCTCTTCGTTCATTACCAGCAACAAGGGCTGACAGGGTGGTATTATAAAGAACTGCCGGGCTGAATGCAAGAGCCGGAAAGCTGAAAAGAAATACGGCAACAGGCTGAAAAGGGATAATTGCCCGGGATAAAATGAATTGCAGAGCGCGCGGAGAATTCATGGGAAGTTTACAGCGGAAACGTGTTCAGTAGGGTATAATATATTGGTCGCATCCATGCGGTGTGTATCGGGGGGAGGATTGTAGTGCTTCGTGTTGAAAAGAAAAGCAAAAGCGGACGCAGACCGTTTCTTCCGCTTCTTCTGGCTGCGCTGACGATTCTGACCGGAATCAGTCTGCTGTTTGCTTTTTCGAGAGAAGAGCCAGAAAAGCCTGTGCAGAGCAGTGAGAGGGGGACTATTCTCCAGCGTAAAACGGAAGATATTTATCGGGTAAGAATTCAGATGCGCGGCCGCGAAGCGTGGACTGCCGTAAGAAATGAACGCGGAGAAATGACGATGGAAGGCGCGGAAGGATGGTCCATCGACCCAACACTGGGGGAACGCCTGCTGGATGCACTGGCAAATCTTTCCTATGAAAGCATCCTGACGGAAAACCCGGAAGATTATCGGACAAGGCTGAAAGAATTCGGGCTGGAGGACCCGGCGCTGACTGCGGAGGTGCTGTTTTCCGACAAAACGGAAGTATCCCTCAAAATAGGAGATAAGACTGGAATCGACGATCAGGAACTGCGGTATATGATCATCGATGGGGATGATCGCTTGTTCGCGGTAGCCGGGAGTATGATGGAAGATCTCGGCGTGGAGGCGGAACTGCTGCACCCCGTTGAACAGCCGGAAATACAACTCAGCCGAATGGACCGGATTACCATTCTGGACAGCTCAGGAAGTACGAAGGCGGAGTGGTCACTGCAGGGGAATATCACGGATGCGGATGCTTCTGCCTCGTGGCGAGTAAAATATCCGGTGACCTATCCTGCGGATCAGGACAGGATGAACGCACTGCGAAAGAATGCTGGGAACATCAGGCTCGGAATATATATATCTGAAGGTACGGAGGAGATGCTGGCAGCTTACGGTCTGGATAAACCTCGCTGTGAAATTGTGATTCATCTGGCTGAAGGGACGACCGGAAGCATTATGGAAGACGGCACCTATGATGTACGCGCAAGGGAGGAAGAATCCTTTCGATTTCAGATCGGCAATGCGCGAAACGAAATGACGGATTACTGTCTCTATCGGGAGAGGATATACACGATCAATCACTTTACTTTAGCCGCTCTGACCGAAACGGACCCGATGGAAACGCTGGCACGTTATCCGGTCTCAATTGAGACGGATCAGCTGAGCCGCATGGTAATCGAACAGGAGAACGGAACAAGAGATGTATTCGAATTGACCTATTCTGAAGTCGGGACGGAGGAAAGCAGGGGGACAGAGAATAAAAACACCGTCGTCCGCTGCACGAAAAACGGAGAGGAATATCCTTATGAAGTTTTTGCAGCAGTCTATGAGAGGATGCGTACGGTCAGTTTCAGCGGCCGGCTTCCGGAAGGCTGGAAGAAAAAAGAGACACAGACCAGGTATTCCTTTCAGAGTGTAAGCGGAAAGATCCATACGGTGGAACTAAGCGAATTTGACAGGCTGCACGATGCCGTCACTGTGGACGGGGCGACTCTGTTTTATCTCATCCGTGGAGGCATGGGTGAAAGCCCGTGAAGATCGTTTACAGGATGTTCATCTTTGATACGGCAAGGATGTGATATACTCTATTTCGGAGAATTCATTCTCCGAAATCAGTGAAGCAGGTGGGGAGAAAGTGAAGGCAATCTGGAAAAGAGAGCTACAGAGCTATTTCCATACCCCGATCGGGTATGCTTTTCTGGGCGTGTTTTTGCTGATTTCTTCCGTGCTTTTTTACCTATCCATTCTGCGGCAGCACAGCGGCGACCTTCCTACTTTTATCGGGCAGATGAGTTATCTTTGGATGCTGCTTTGCCCTGTTCTGACCATGCGCCTTCTGGCTGAGGAACGGCAAAAAAAGACGGATCAGCTGCTTCTGACCAGCCCTGTGAGCCTGATCGGGATTGTTCTCGGAAAATACCTGGCTGCACT
The DNA here is from genome assembly GCA_902778055.1 of uncultured Eubacteriales bacterium. Classification (GTDB taxonomy): domain Bacteria; phylum Bacillota; class Clostridia; order Christensenellales; family Aristaeellaceae; genus Aristaeella. Next base: position 67,130 of record CACYWL010000007.1, read on the forward strand.
GACCGTCCTTACCGCCACAGCGGCCTCAACGCTGTGCTACGTCGCTGTAACAGCCTTCTACGGAACGGTTTTTCCGGCTGAGCTGGCAGTGAATTACCTGGGCTTTATTCTGCAGGGAGGCGCTTTCGCCGCGCTTGATCTTTACCTGAGCGGTTGTACGGGGAATCAGGTGACCGCGGCCGTGGCAGGGTTCGGAGCCAATTTTCTGATCTGGATCCTCGACCTCCTTCAGGATCAGGTTGGGACAGAACCGATTTCGGAGGTATTGAAATTTCTGAGTCTTTACAGCAGGAATGAGCCGTTTTTGATGGGCCAGCTGAGTTGGGCAGGAATTGTGTATGAGGTCAGTTTCGCTGCCGTATTTCTGGCTATGACAGTCTATCATCTCAATCGCAGGAGAACGAGTTGAAATGAAAGCAGGGCAGGATCGGTCGCCGGAGAGAATCCGGAACCAACAAGAGCAGGGGAAGAAAAAAAGGCTTCGTCCGGTATTCAGAAGAACCGGTTTTCCGGGAGGTATAACAGCGCTTGTTCTCTTTATTGCCGTGCTGGTCGGACTGAATATCGGCGTGACCACTCTGGAAAAAAAGCAGGGATGGAAAAAAGACTTCTCTTTTAACGGTATTACCACGCAAAGCGAAATCACAAAACAAACAATCGAAGGGCTTGCTCATCCCGTGCATATCTATGCTCTGTTCAGCAAGGGACAGGAGGACGCCCCGCTGATGGAACTTCTGGACCGATATGCCGCTTCAAGCGAAAAAATCACCTGGGAACAGGCTGATCCAAGTTTGAATCCAGGAATTCTGACCCGCTTTGGAAGTGACACAGAAAGTGTTTCCTCCGATTCTCTGATCGTTTACTGCGCAGAGACCGACAGATGGCGGCTGATCAGTCCGGCCGAGTTTATCAGTCTGAGTATGGATACGGAGACCGGAACCTACAGCTATGCAGGATATACCTATGAGCGAGCCATCACCGGCGCCCTGACTTATGTGACCAGAGAGGAGATACCGAGAATAGTCGTACTTCAGGGGCATGGTGAGCTGGATGGAGAAACGCTCAGTTCATTTGACCGGCTGATGACTGAGAATTACCGGGAGGTGATCTACCGGGACCTGTCCCGTTCGGATTATACTCCCGACCCTGGGGATCTGCTGGTTTTTTTCAGCCCCATGCGGGATCTGACAGGAGAGGAACTGGATAAAATCCTGGCTTTTACCGAAGCGGGCGGAAGTCTCTTTTTTACCTGTGACTATACGGACCCCACGGATGAAATGCCGAATTATCTTACGCTGATGCGAGCCTACGGATTCCGTCCGAAGGAAGGGATCGTTGTAGCAGGCCGTGAGGATCCGGACAGCTACTATCAGAATACACGGATCAATCTGATTCCAACGATGAAAAGTACGAATGTGACGATGGATCTCCTTGCTTCCGGAGCCAATACTGTTTTAATGCCCGGTTCAAGGGCTTTCGAACTGCCGGAGGAAACAGACCGCAGCCTGAGCGTTTTTACAGTGCTTGAAAGCGGTGCAGATTCTTATCTGAAAAAGCTGAGCTCCGCGATGACCAGTATGGAGAAAGAGGAAGAGGATGAAAAGGGACCGTTTGCTCTGGCGCTGCAGGCCGAGAGAATAACCGAAAGCGGAAACATCAGCCGGGCATTTATCTGCGGATGCTCCGGGATGCTGACGGAGGAGCAGGTTTATGCGATGACAGATGTGCGTCAGCTGATTCTTCGAATGACTGATTATCTCGCGGGCTATTCGGGAACAAGCCTGAATATTTCCGCCAGGACAGCTGTACGCCCCGGATTAAGTGCCAGAGGGAATGGCTTGGGCTCCCTGATCGTGGCTATACTTCCGCTGACTGTGCTGCTGGCTGCGCTGATTGAGCTGATCCGGCGCAAAAGCCGTTAATAATACAAGCAGGCCAGAGGATATGCCTGATCCGCAGAGGACCGCCGATGAGTACATATTTATATAGGAAGAAGAAAAAAACAGTACTGCGGGCTGTTTTGGATATGCGATTAATGAATGAGCTGGCAGGAAGTGATAAAACGGTCATAGTAGGTCACAGAAACTTCCTGGCCGGGAGCAAAAGAGGGGAGAGGAAGCTCTGCATCCCAGTAAAACATGCGTTCCCGATCGCCATGCTTGTCCGGATCCGCGAGAAAAATCAAACTGTAAAAACGGACGCCATCAACGAGGGAGATTTCCTCGCCGTCCACCCGATCAAAGATGACGGAGGCTTCATGGACGCGTCCATGCAGGCTTGCATCCATGTGCCGGGCATAGGCAGTAAGAGGACGGATCATCAGATCGTAGATAAAAATCATCGAAGTACCCGCGAAAATAACCGCCAGCGTTGTCCAGACTTCAGGACGGTGATCCCTGCGATTATCCATGATCAGTGTCAGCAAGACAAGACCGGCAGAGAAAAGCGCGACTCCAAGAAGAATGAAAACGCGGCGCCTGATCTGGCCGCGTAAATCTGACAGATTCTGTTCCGTATACAGGGACTGCATGCTACCATCAACTCCTCACAGCCATTTTATCAGAAAGAGGGCACAGATGCAAACGGGAAATAGATTTGACTTATAGAAAATGAAACTGATTTCATAAAAAATTAAGAAAAATGTAATAAAAAAGATTGCCATTCGAAGGGAAATATGTTATAAATTAATGGTTAGCCCGGTTGACTGTCGGGCGGCTGCATGGGTTCAAATGCCCATGTTCCGACAGTTGGCCATACGTCTCTTTTCGTGCGCTGTCCTTCCGCACCTTCCATAGCGGATGGAGAGCGTTGTTGTGCGCCCGCTTTCACCGGGAGCCGACAAACCTGCTGAATCATCTGCAGACAGCGGTGGGTTGCCGCAGCTGTGAGAATTCGGCTGTGACCATGATTCGTTCCGTGCTCTTCGGGCTGGATCGAAAATGCGTCAGCGGTTCTTCCGAAGGGCTGACAGGAGGAATCGGTTCCGCGGATGGTATTCCGCTTTTCCCCAAATGACCGAGAAGGTCAGCAAATAACGGAGGTGTAAGACACAAATGGCACGCATTGCAGGCGTTGACCTGCCCAGAGAAAAGCGCGTTGAAGTCGGTCTGACCTATATTTACGGGATCGGTCTGACGACGTCGCAGAAGCTGCTGGCGGAAGTCGGCATCAATCCGGATACCCGGGTAAAGGATCTCTCCGAGACTGAAATCAGCAAGCTGCGTGAATACATTGAGCATCACCTGAAGGTGGAAGGCGATCTTCGCCGCGAGGTGTCTCTCAATATTAAACGGCTGATTGAAATTGGCTGCTACCGTGGCGTCCGTCACCGTCATGGTCTTCCTGTGCGCGGGCAGAACACCAAACAGAATGCCCGTACCCGCAAGGGCCCCAAGAAGACCATCGCAGGCAAGAAGAAGGCCACCAAGTAATTCAAATTGAGACCCGCATACGGTGCGGGCTACGGAGGGAGAATATACCATGGCACCCAAGCAAAAGCTTAAGAAGGTTTCGCGGAAACGCCGTGAGCGCAAGCTTGTTGAGCGCGGCGCCGCCCATATCAAGTCTTCTTTCAATAATACGATTGTCACCATTACGGATACGCAGGGCAATGCTCTGAGCTGGGCCAGTGCGGGCGGACTCGGATTCCGCGGAAGCAAGAAGAGCACGCCTTTTGCTGCTCAGATGGCCGCTGAAACTGCTGCCAAGGCCGCGATGGAGTATGGTCTGAAAACTGTTGAAGTATACGTGAACGGACCCGGATCCGGCCGGGAAGCTGCGATTCGTTCCCTGCAGGCTGCCGGCCTGGATGTGAACATGATCAAGGACGTCACTCCCATTCCGCACAATGGCTGCCGTCCGCCCAAGCGCCGTCGCGTATAATGTGAAGGAGGACAAGCAAGAATGGCTGTCAATAAGGATCCTATCGCCAAGAAGTGCCGGAGTTTTGATATTTCTCCGGCCGTTATGGGCTATAGCAATAAAAAATCTACACGCAATCCCGGCGGCAACCGTCGGAAGAAGGTTTCCGAGTACGGTGCTCAGCTGAAGGAAAAGCAGAAGGTTAAGTTTATATACGGCGTTCAGGAAAAACAGTTCCACAAGTATTATCTGAAGGCCTCCAACATGAAGGGCATCACCGGCGATAATATGCTCCGGCTGCTTGAGCTTCGCCTGGACAACGTCGTGTTCCGTCTTGGACTGGCCAAGACCCGCCGCATGGCGAGACAGGTTGTTGGTCACGGCCATATCCGTGTCAACGGACAGAAGGTGGATATTCCTTCCTATCAGGTTAAGGTTGGAGATGTGATCACTCTTCGGCCCCGCTCTGCTGAGAGCGAAATGTTCAAGAGCCTTCGTGAGGGCACTTCAACGCTGACTCCGAAGTGGCTGAGCTTTGATGCTCCCAACCTGACTGGCAATGTTGCCGCTCTGCCGACCCGCGAGGATATCGACCTCGAGGTTGCCGAGAACATGATCGTCGAGTACTACAGCCGTTAATGATTCGGGGCTTTGCTTTTGAATCAGCAACCTTAAGAGGAGGGTACCAATGATCGTCGAAATCGAAAAGGCACGGATCGAATGCGTCGAAGTTGGTCAGAATGGTCAATATGGCAAGTTTGTCATTGAACCGCTGGAACGCGGTTTCGGCCATACACTGGGCAATTCCCTGCGTCGGGTGCTTCTGTCCTCCCTTCCGGGCGTGGCTGTGTCCTCTGTGCACATTGAAGGCGTGCAGCATGAATTCTCCACAATTCCCGGCGTCAAGGAGGACGTGACTGAGATTATCCTGAACCTGAAGAGCCTTGCCTGCAAGATGTTCTGCGAAGGTCCGAAACAGATCGTGATCGATTTTAAGGGCCCCATGGAACTGAAGGCCGGAGACATCAGGACGGATGACGAAGTTGAAATTGTCAATCAGGATCTTCATATCGCTACCCTGAATGAAGATGCCCATCTTCAGATGCAGATGACTCTGGAGAGAGGCCGCGGCTATGTCAGCGCGGATAAGAACAAAAATCCGAGCATGCCAATCGGTGTTATTCCGATTGATTCCATCTTCACCCCCGTCCGTAAGGTGAATTACACCGTGGAAGACACCCGTGTTGGCCAGATTACGGACTATGACCGGCTTACGCTTGAACTGTGGACCAACGGGACCCTGAAGCCTGAGGAGGCTATCAGCGGAGCTGCAAAAATCCTGATGGAGCATCTGGAAATGTTTGTGGTTCTGACGGATCAGGTGATTCCGGTGAGTATGGTTCAGCCGGAAGAGGACAAGAAGGATAAGGTTCTCGAAATGACGATTGAGGAACTGGATCTTTCCGTCCGTGCTTACAATTGTCTCAAGCGGGCCGGTATCAACAGTGTCGCGGAGCTTGTTCAGAAGAATGAGGACGACATGATGAAGGTTCGCAATCTGGGCCGGAAGAGCCTGGAAGAGGTGCAGCAGAAGCTCGAGGGGCTCGGGCTGAGCCTGCGTCCGATCGAAGAATAAGTTTTTGAAAGCGTTGGGATTCGTTTTCCCATACGCCTGACCAGAAGGAGGAACATCCCATGGCTAACCAACGTAAGCTGGGTCGCACGGCTGACCAGCGCAAGGCACTGCTGCGCAACCAGGTGACCAATCTGATCTGGTATGGCCGGATTGAGACTACCATCAGCAAGGCTAAGGAAGTCAGAAAAATTGCTGATAAAATGATCACACTTGCGATTCGCGAATGTGACAATACCGTCTCGGCCACCAAGGAAACCCATAATGATAAGGGGCAGCTCATTACCCTGGAGGTTCAGAATGACGCGCCCAGCAAGCTGCATGCCCGTCGCATGATGATGGCTTATCTTTATGATCTGAAGGATGCCAAAAAGGACGACGAGAACAAGGCTGAATATCGTGAGCGTACCAAGGACAACAAGCATCCTGTGGTCGAAAAGCTTTTCCGCGAACTTGGCCCGAAGTACAAGGCGCGTAATGCTGAAAAGAACTGCTCCGGCGGTTATACCCGGATTTACAAGCTGGGTCCGCGCCGCGGCGATGCTGCCGAAATGGTCGTTCTGGAACTGGTGTAAAACACAAATAATTTAACAGAATAAGCACATCAAGCATGATCCCCTCATCCGCACAATGAGGGGATTTTTCTTTGAGACTTTCCTGGGACGCACTTTATGCTTCAGGAGAGAATTGAAAGCAGCTTCTCCTTTGAATTATCGATTTCTCCATCCATCACCTTTGTCAGGAGTTCCTCCAGGTTTTCACCGATTTCACGCCCGCGGTACCCCAAGGAAATCAGATCTTCGCCATGAACTGCCAGGTCCTTCAGGGTAAAGCATGGCTTTTCTGAAAGAAGCAAATCCAGCGCCCTGTTCAGTTCCTGACAATGCTCGCGGGCATGCTCCTGATTTCGGGTGCCTGTTGCTATCCTGTCAGCCTGATGAATCAGGAACAGTGAACGCAGATCCTCTTCACCGAAGCGGTTCAAACGGCGAAGAAGAATACGCCGTTCCGTGCTGAGGGGAATATCATGCGCTTCCACCAGGCTTATGATTCGATTGGACGTGGCCCGGTCAAAGCGCAGATGATTGAGCACTTCCTCTGCCAGCCTGGCTGAATACTGCTGATGTCCCCGATAATGTCCAATTCCCTTATCATCGGTTGTTCTTGTAAAGGGTTTGCCGCTGTCGTGAAGGAGCATTGTGACCCGTAGTACCGGATCCGGCGGAACCTGCTCGACCGCACGAATCGTGTGCTCCCAAACAGTATAAAGATGATGAGGATTATCCTGATGATAACCCACGGAAGCCTTTAAACAGGGAATGAGAAAGGTGATGACATCCGTGTATTCGCGAAGGATGCGGCCGACGCCTGCTCCGCAGAGCATTTTGACCAGCTCTGTCCTGATTCTTTCTGGTGCGACCAGGTCAAGCGTGGGATACAGCCTGCGAATGGCGGAAGCTGTATCCGGATCGAGCTGAAAATCCAGAACGGAGGCAAAACGGAGTGCGCGGAGAATTCTCAGGGCATCTTCTTCAAAACGCTTTTCAGGATCACCGACGCATCGAACTGTCCGCTTTTCAAGATCGGCCTGACCTTCAAACAGATCCAGGATGTTTCCTGATAAATCGCAGGCCATCGCATTGATTGTAAAGTCCCTCCGGGATAAATCCCTGTCGATCTGATCGACAAATCGGACAGAATCCGGATGACGGTGATCCGTATAGTTTCCGTCCAGACGATAGGTTGTTACCTCATAGGGGATATGATCCAGGATGATGGTCAGTGTGCCGTGAAGAATTCCGGTTTCCACCAGATGCTCTTCCCGAAAGACCTGCTTCATCTGGGCAGGGAGTGCAGAGGTACAGATATCCCAGTCCTTCGGAATTGTACCCATCAGTGAATCACGCACGCATCCACCGACAGCATAGGCAGAAAAACCCGCAGACTGAAGACGGTGAAGAATGTACTGGACCTTGCCCGGAAGAATCATTCCTAACCTCCCTGTATTTTCTTGCATTGAATTATATCATACGGCTCAGGAAAAAGAAAAGGATTCTTGCGAAGCAGGAAAAAGTACGCTACAATCGCTTTGGAAGAAATCAGGTGCGGCCCCGCGCCATCCTGAGAACAGTCTCAAAAAGCAACGGGGCCTTTCAGACGGGGGAGCCGAAGAAAATGACCGAAAGACTGTATTATGAGGATTCCTATCTTCTTGAATTCGATGGAAAGGTGACCCAGGTTCGTCAGGAACAGGGATGTTGGGTAGCTCTGGACCGCTCCGCATTCTATCCGACTTCCGGCGGACAGCCTTATGATACCGGTGCACTGATTTGGAAGAATGGAAAAACCGCTGTTACGGATGTTCAGGTGGATAAAAGCGGGGTAGTCTGGCACAGGGTTGAGGATCCTGTTTTACCGGGAACAGAAGTACACGGCTCGATTGACGCCGAACGACGCAAAGATCATATGGAACAGCATGCGGGGGAGCATCTTCTGGCCGGAGCAATCTGGGAAAAGCTTGGAGGGACTACCATCGGTCTGCATCTTGGTTCTGAGGAGAGCAGCATCGATGTTACCATGCCGGACGGCCGGACTCATCTGAGCGATGAAGAGATCGAAATGCTCGAGAGGCTGGAAAATTCCCGAATCAGAGCGGATGCGCCGATTCGGTGCTGGTTTCCGAATGAAGAGGAGCTGAACGCTCTTCCCCTGCGCAAAAAACCTGCCGTTGAGGAACATATCCGTGTCGTCTCCATGGGAGATTTTGAAATGGTGGCCTGCGGCGGCACCCATCCTTCGTCTACGGGGCAAATCGGCCAGATAAAAATCATCAGCAACGTTCCCAGCAGGGGAAAGATTCGCATCAGTTTTCTTTGCGGAGAACGCGCGGAGAATTACTTCAGAATCCTGCAGCAATGCGCAAGAAAGGTCGGCAATGTTCTGTCCTGCCCGATGGACAGACTTGCTTCCTGCGCCGGCGAGCTGAAAGCAAAACTGGCGGACGCTGAACGCAGACTGAACCGCTTCGAAACGGAGAGAATACTTGATTTCATCCACGTAAACGAAGAAACGGACAGCCTTCCAGGAGTCACTCTGAGTGTCACCGTTCTCGAGGAAATGAACAGCAAGGCTGTTTCTGCGGCTGTAACAGAATATATTTCGGAAAAGGGAAAAGCCCTGCTGCTGTGTGTCGGTGAACGGCTTACATTTGCCAGAAGCAGCGACGTGAATATTGACATGAATGAGCTGATCAGGCGCGTTGGACGCGGCGGCGGAAGACCGGATTTGTCAAGCGGAGCGGGGATTCCTCAGTGTGTTCAGGTTGCGCGGAAGATCCTGATGACAGAGGGAAAAGACAAAAAATGGAGATCGAAATAACGATTCAGGAACAGAAATTACCGCTTTATGTTAAGAAACAGAGCGGGAAAGGACAAGGGTGGATATGATGGATGAAAACGATCTGATCCGAATCAGGTGGCATGTAGACAGGACGAAGGAACCCTGCGAGTATACCCTGATCAGCCAGCACCCTGATTATCCTGATCTTGAGGTTCGGCTGAGCAGTGAGGAAGTGACGGAGCGGGTTGCGAAGGCCAGATTGATGGAAATGATGTACAGCCTCGGTGCCCAGCGGGGAATTCCGGCAAGCAGGCTTCGATTCAAGGTCAATGGAATTGATGAATAGCTTCCGAACCGCATTCTTCGAAAGAATTGAATACAGATATTGACTTTTCTGTTTTTCTGATGTAGATTGTATCCAATGTGCAGCGGAAAAGCAGGGTGCTGCAGGTTTTACGGAGGATGATTCTGATGTCATTGACCTTTCAACCGATGCTGGAGAGCCGACCGATCCGCGAAATTGCCTATGAGGTTTTGAAAAAGGCAATTATTACCGGGGAAATTCCCGCCGGCGAACGAATTGTAGAAACGGAATATGCTGACCGGCTGCATATATCCAGAACTCCGCTTCGAGAAGCCCTCAGAAAGCTCGAGAGGGACGGGCTGGTCGAATATGTAATGAGGCGCGGTGTTGTCGTCCGTGCCTTTACGATTGATGATGTCCGGGAAATATACACGATCAGAAATGCTCTGGAGATGCTGACCCTGCCTGGAATTATCGAACGGGCAACAGCCGAGGACATCCAATCCCTTCGCGAAAAACTGGCAGAGATGGACAAACTTCAGGAAAAAGACGACGTGGAAGCTCTGAGCCCTCTGGCCCGTGAGTTCCACTGGCAGCTGACATGCATCAGCGGACAAAAAAGGATTCTGCGAGTCATTGAGAGCCAGGATGAGTATATCAGACGATTTTCTGCGATGGCGATCCGCCAGGAAAACCGGCGGTCTGCAGCTCATCATGAACATCATCTGCTTGTGGATTATGTCGAGGAAAAGAATCTTGATAAATTTACCGAACTGACAAAGAGCCATATCGAACGAAGCATGGAAAACTGTCTGGCCGCGCTGGCTTCTCAAAACCAGAATCGGGAACTTTGATTTTTTTCTTGCATTTTCTATTCCGGTATGGTATGCTTTTCGGGCTACAGACGAGGAGGTTTGATTCTGATGAGTACCGTACTTTCGATCCTGCTGATTGTTGATGCGCTGTTCATGATTGTTACAGTTCTTATGCAGAGCTCGAACGATGATGGCATGAGCGCGCTTTCCGGGCGGTCCAATGACAGCTATTTCAGCAAGAGCAAGGCGAAGACCATGGAGGCTCGGCTGGCTCTCGGCACGAAGATCGCTGCAGGCATCTTTGTTGCGCTGAGCTTGCTTATGCTGCTGGTCAAGTAAAAATGCCTTTTCCGGAAGCGCTCCCTCGGGGAGCGCTTTTTTACAAAAAAGAAATGCTTCCAGGACCGGAGCAAAGGAGGATGCGCAGTTGTTCGAACGATTTCAGACCGTCAGATCCGCACCGATGAAGGACTTTACCACTCTTCGCCTGGGCGGACCTGCGGACTGGCTTATAACGCCGCGTTCCGCTCTGGAACTGAAGGAAATCCTGTCAGAAGCCGGTGACAACGCCCTCCCGGTCACGGTTATTGGACAAGGGAGTAATCTGCTGGTTCTGGATGGAGGCATTCGCGGCGCTGTTGTGCGTATGGCCAGAGGATTGACCGGATGCTCGGTGCTGGAAAACCGGATCGTTGCCGAAGCGGGAACCATGATGAGCAGTGTGGCGGCTGCAGCAGCAGAGGCAGGTTTGACCGGGCTGGAATTTGCCTCGGGTATTCCGGGCACCGTAGGCGGAGGCGTCCTGATGAATGCCGGCGCCTATGGAGGAGAGATGAGCCAGATCGTGCAGCAGGTGACTGTCCTCGGTCACGACGGCCAGAGCACTGTCCTGAAATCGGATGAGCTCTCCTTTGGATACCGGTGCAGCGCGCTGCAGGGGCGTGAGATGATTGTGACACAGGTTGTTTTTCAGCTTTCCAAAGGGGACAAGCGTGAGATTCGGGAGAGAATGAACGATCTGAAACGCCGCAGAGCGGAGAAACAGCCTCTGAACGTTCCCAGTGCCGGGAGCACGTTTAAACGGCCTGAAGGGTACTTCGCAGCTGCTTTGATCGATCAATGCGGGCTGAAGGGTTATGCCGTCGGAGGAGCGAGCGTCAGCTCTCTTCATGCCGGTTTTCTTGTCAATACCGGTGAATCTGCGGCGGATTTTCTGGAACTGATGTGCCGGGTTCAAAGGATCGTGCAGGAAAGAACCGGAGTTTGGCTTGAACCGGAAATCCGAATTCTGGGTACTGCGGGATCAGATTTTTCAACCTGATTATTTCTGGATGACATCTTCGTGCTCAGAATATGATTTGCGATGCTTGCTGAAGAAATCACTGATTGGAGGCTGATTCATGCGTTACCTGATTGTTACTGGCCAGAGCGGAGCGGGGAAAACGGCATGTGTTCATTATCTGGAGGATCAGGGAAGCTTTTGTATGGATAATATGCCTCCCATGATGCTTCCGAAAATTATTGATGCGTTTTCTGCGGCGCCCATCCGGCATAATACGGTAACGATTGCCATGGATGTTCGAAGCGGTGAGTTCTTTGACGCGGACGCTGTGGCAGGAATGATCAGCGAGCTGAGAAAGCTCGGACACAGGATGGATATCATTTTTCTGGAGGCCAGCGATGAAACGCTTCTGGATCGATATAAGGAAACCCGCAGGGATCATCCGCTGACACAGGAAGGGCTGACGCTGATGGAGGCCATTACGGAGGAACGCACGAGGCTGCAGCCCTTAAGGGAAACCGCGAATTATGTGATTGATACGACGGGACTGAGAAGCAGAGCTCTGGTTTCTTTGCTGAAAAGGAAAATAGGAGAGCTCAGTGAAGACGCTCCGGCCGCGATGCGGGCTGAAGTGATGAGCTTTGGGTTTAAAAGAGGGTTGCCAAGACAGGCCGACCTGGTCCTCGATGTTCGCTTCCTGCCCAATCCATTTTACATTGATTCGCTTCGTCAGCACAGCGGCCTGGATGAGGACGTACGCAGCTTTGTGCTGGGCAACCCCATCAGCCAGGAATTTCTGCAGCGGTGGCAGGAGATGCTCAGTTTTTTGATCCCGCACTATCAGGAGGAAGGAAAGCATCGCCTTGTCATTGCCGTTGGCTGTACCGGGGGAGCCCACCGATCTGTAGCGCTGGCCGAGGCGATCGGAGATTTTCTCCGTGGCAGAGGCCTGCCGACGGAGGTGCAGCACCGTGACCTTCAGCTCGAACAGGCCAGATGGATCACACCGCTGGAGGAGTAATATCCTTCGAAAAGATCTTCGGGAGGAGAAAAAAGCAGGGAGAATCAGATGAAAACCAAAGCAGACGGGCCAAGCTTCGCCAGTCAGGTCAGGGAGGAGCTGGTTCGGCAGCCGCTCGGGAAAAGCTGCTGTCAACTGAGTGAAATTGATGCATTGACACAGACCTCCGGCCACCTGGCCTTTCGCGGACGGGGCGTCATTACAGTCTATTACAGACTTGAAAATACCGGTGCAGCACGAAGACTGTTTCAGTTGCTGAAAATTCGGCTGAATGTGAATCCCATGCTGCATTATACGACGACCAAACAGCTTGGAGGACACCGCACATGGGTTTTGATGCTGGATGAAAAGGACTCCAGAATTCTTCTTGCAGCGCTGCATATGATCGAAACCGGAGAGGACGGAACCCTCTCCCTGAAAAGAAACGTTTCCCGCCATCCGATGACAAGGCAGTGCTGCCGAAAAGCTTTTTTGAGAGGAGCCTTTCTGGGAGCGGGCACCATGAGTAATCCCGAAAAGGGATATCATTTTGAATGGAAGGCTGAAAACGAGCGTCTGGCCGTAAATCTGCGCAGGCTGATGGAAAAAAGCGGATTTCCTTATCAAACCTATCTTCGCCGTAATATGCAGGTTATCTATATAAAGGAAGCTGATCAGATCATCTCTTTGCTTGCTCTGATGGGAGCATCAGGAAGCCTCCTGAAAATGGAAAACATCCGTGTGAACAAGCAGACCAGACTTCATGCGACCCGTGCCGCAAACTGTGATGAACACAACAGCGAAAGAATGCTTGACGCTGCGCAAAAGCAGGCTGAAGCCTGCAGGAAAATCAGTCTGCAGCTCGGACTGTTCAATCTGCCGCCAGGCCTCCGAGAACTTGCCAGAAAAAGGATGGAAAACCCCGAGCTGAGCCTGACGGAACTTGGAGAGGCCATGGAACCGCCGCTGGGTAAAAGCGCAGTTAATCACCGTCTTCGGCGGCTTATGCAGATCGCTTCGGAACTGGATCAGCAACAGTCCGGCGTACACTGAGGAAACGAGCTGCCATATTTACCGGGGAAGCATGTTATTTGATTTTCAGAGATAGGAAAACCATCGGAATCCGAACATGAACATGAACTGAACGAACGGAGAAACAGGGATGTTACTGGCAATTGGATTTTTTTTGTGCTTTCAGGTGCTCGGCGTATTCAGCATCAGATGCCTGATGCCCCGCAGAAGGGTCCTGGATCGTATCTGGCTTGGCATGTGTTTAGGTATCCTGGAGCAGATGTGGCTGCCGGCAGGATTTGCATTTCTGATGACCTTCCGGACGGCTGCCCATCTCTGCGCGCTTGTGGGAGGACTTGTGCTGGCGGCGGTCTGTTATTTCGTCCGTGACAGGAGGGCGGTACGCGTATGGGACCGGGATGAAACGATCCTTGCCAGACAGATGTGCATATTTGTGCTGCCCCTTACGGTTTTGGGCGGATATCTGATGTATACGCATACCATGCGGGTGGACACATACGGAAACTGGAATGTCGGCCAGGCAACTTACGGGGATCTTCCCATGCATCTGAGTTTTGTAACCTGCCTGATCGGAAAACGCTTTCCTGCGGATTATCCGTTTTATCCCGGTCACAGACTAAGCTATCCCTTCCTTTCGGACAGTCTGAGCTCAAGCTGGTACCTGCTCGGGTGCAGCCTTCAGGCATCCTTGATCCTGCCCGGAACCTTCATGATGCTTTTATGCTACATGGGCGTCATGATTCTGGCCAGAGAAATGACGACCGGGAAAAAAACAGTATTGCTTGCTGCAGCTCTGTTCTTCCTGAACGGCGGGCTCGGTTTTCTATACGATTTTGATCAGGCCGCAGGTTATAACGCAAGCGGCGGGCTGACCGTACTGGATCGGCTGAGGACGATCATGGAGGGCTATTACAAAACACCCACCAATCAGCCTGAACCGAACAATCTGCGCTGGAGCAATGTGATCTGCGATCTGATGATTCCGCAACGGACGCTTCTCGGCGGGTGGGCTATGGGAATTCCCTGTTTCTATCTGCTCCAGACCATGCTCAGTCCGGAAGCTGCTGACAGAAAAGAGAAAAAAAGAGGAATCATTCTTCTCGGAGTTTGGGCGGGACTTCTCCCGTTGATTCATACGCATACCTTTGTGGCCCTGGCGCTGAGTTCTTTCGGCTTTATGTGCCATGACCTGATCCACAGGGGCCGGGTTCAGGGGAAAAGTATCCGGGAAATACTGGCTCTTTACGGGGGATATGCCTTCATCGCGGTGCTGTTTGCACTGCCGCAGCTGATCGGGTTTACTTTTGCGCAGACCTTTCAGAAGACCGGCGGAGCCCAGGGATTTATCAGGTTTCAGTTCAACTGGGTCAATAATCCGTCCGGAAACGGAATGCGCGATTTTTACATCTGGTTTTATGTAAAAAATATCGGTATTCCGTTTATTATGCTGCTTCTTGCCGCGGCGGAAAAGGATCCTCGGCAGAGAAGGCTTTTCAGCGGTATGATTCCGATTGTCCTGGCTGCAGAACTGATCAGGTTTCAGCCCAACGAATACGACAACAATAAGCTGCTGTATCTGGCCTGGATGATCGGCTGCATGATTGTCAGCAACTGGGCAGCCCATGTGTGGCGGATGCTGAAGGGATTGAGGAGCAGACCGATGATTGCCATAGGAGCGGCTGTTCTCATTTTCCTGAGCCCTGTGCTCACTGTCGCGCGGGAATGTGTTTCAAGTTATCAGGCCTTCAGTTCCGAAGCTGTGGAAGCAGGGGAGTTTATCCGGGATCATACTGAACCGGATGCGATCTGGCTGACAGGCACACAGCATCTGAATCCGGTATCATCCATTGCGGGGCGGACAATCGTGTGCGGCCCGGATCTGTGGCTTTACTGGCACGGTTTTGATACCTCCGAAAGAAGACTGGACCTGATGTGCTTTTACGAATCGCCGGAGGAGTATCGGGAGATTCCGGAAAAATACGGGGTGAGCTATATCTATGTTTCCTCCTATGAGAGGAGCAGCTATGAAGTGAATGAAGAAGCCCTGAAGAAGCTTTATAAACCTATTTTTGAGAATGATGAAGCAACAATTTATCAGGTTGAACCTGAATCCGAAAAGGAATTAATGCCTGACGGATAGAAAAACTGAAATATACACTGCCAGGCACAGAAAACGAACCTGCAGATTA
Organism: uncultured Eubacteriales bacterium; assembly: GCA_902778055.1. GTDB lineage: Bacteria > Bacillota > Clostridia > Christensenellales > Aristaeellaceae > Aristaeella. The sequence continues at coordinate 82,585 of CACYWL010000007.1, forward strand.
TATCGGGAGGACACAGAATGCAAGACAGGAAAGAAGCAAGGCTCCAGGCGGAAAAACTGGTATCGCAGATGACAATTGAGGAGAAGGCCAGTCAGCTGAAGTATGATGCTCCTGCGATCCCGCGGCTTGGCATTCCGGCGTACAACTGGTGGAACGAGGCGCTTCACGGCGTTGCGCGCGCAGGCACCGCAACTGTTTTTCCCCAGGCTGTCGGTTTGGCTGCGATGTTTGACGAAGAAATGCAGCAGCAGATCGGTGAGACCATTGCTGAAGAAGCACGGGCCAAGTATAACGGGCAGAGCACTCATGGCGATCGGGACATCTATAAGGGCCTGACTGTCTGGAGTCCCAATATCAACATCTTCCGTGACCCTCGCTGGGGCAGGGGACATGAAACCTATGGGGAAGATCCTTATCTGACCTCCCGGCTTGGGATCCGTTTTATCCGCGGACTTCAGGGAGATGGGAAGTATCTGAAGACGGCTGCGTGCAGCAAGCATTTTGCAGTTCATTCCGGACCTGAGGCAGAACGGCATCATTTTGATGCGAAGGTTTCCAGGAAGGATATGTTCGAGACTTATCTGCCGGCTTTCGAAGCGACCGTCAAGGAGGCGAATGTCGAGAGCGTGATGGGTGCCTACAACCGCGTAAACGGAGAGCCGGCCTGCGGATCGAAGACGCTGCTGAAGGATATCCTGCGCGGAAAATGGGGGTTCCAGGGCCACGTTGTCAGCGACTGCTGGGCGATCAGCGATTTTCACAACCATCATATGGTTACCTCCACGGCCCCGGAGAGCGCTGCGCTGGCCATGGAAAACGGCTGCGATCTGAACTGCGGGAACACTTACCTGCATATTCTGGAGGCGTTGAAGGAAGGCCTGGTAACGGAGGCGCAGATTACGGAAGCCTGCACCCGTCTGATGACGACCAGGGTTCTGCTTGGCCTTTTTGATGATGAATGTGAATACAACCGGATTCCCGTGACTGCCTGTGATACGGACGAGCATGATCAGCTGGCGCTTTCTGCCGCCGAGAAGAGCATGGTTCTGCTGGAAAATGACGGAACCCTTCCTCTCGATGCGTCCAAAGTGAAAACGATCGCAGTCATTGGCCCCAATGCGGACAGCGTCATGGCGCTGGAGGGAAACTATAACGGTACCAGCAGCAGATATGTCACCTTTTTGAAAGGAATCCGATCCTATGCCGCCGCGCATGGAATCCGTGTGCTTTACAGCCTTGGATGCCATCTTTACAAGGACCGTACCTCGGGACTTGCACAGGCGGATGACCGGCTGGCAGAAGCTGCAATGTATGCCGAAATCGCAGATGTTACGGTTGCATGCGTCGGACTGGACGCCGGGCTGGAAGGCGAAGAAGGGGATACTGGAAATGAATACTTCAGCGGAGACAAAAAGGATCTCATGATCCCGGAAAGCCAGAGAAAGCTCATGAACATGCTGAAGAGCAAGGCCAGGAAGCTTGTGACCGTTATTGCCGCCGGGTCGAGTCTGAATGTTCCGGAAGGCAACGCAAAGATTTTTGCCTGGTATCCGGGACAGGCAGGCGGAACCGCACTGGCCAGGATTCTTTTCGGAGAGGTAAATCCCAGCGGAAGACTGCCGGTGACTTTTTATCATGATGTTTCTGAGCTGCCTGACTTTGAAGATTATTCCATGAAAAACAGAACCTACAGGTATTTCGAAGGGAAACCGCTGTATCCCTTCGGATTTGGTCTGAGTTACACGACCTTCCAGATCATGGAAGCCGCGGTGGACGGTGAAACGGTCAGAACCACTGTCCGGAATACGGGGAACAGAGACGGAGAAACGGTGATTCAGGTCTATGCCGGATGTGAAAGCCCCCTGGCTCCGAAACACCCGAAACTGTGCGGATTCGGAAGGATCGCGGTGAAGGCCGGGGAGACAAGGGAAATTTCGATTCGTCTGGACCCGCTTACCTGGACCGTTGTCGATGAGCAGGGAGAACGCCAGACCGCCGAGCATGGTATCCTTTACGTTGGACTGTATCAGCCGGATGCCAGAAGCACGGAACTGACAGGCGCTTCGCCTGTTCAGATCAAAAAAAAACTGAAGGATTGATTGCCTTTCATCCTTTAAGAAACCCGTCAGTGAAGGAGATCAGGGGATATCCCTGGTCTCTTTTTTATTACAAAGTTGTTAATTTTCTGTCAGATGCTGGCAGAACCCTTGCGGGCAGGAAAAAATCAACATGCATGCCAAAGGAGATGTAACATGAGAAAAGTTCAGTTTACCGAAACAGTCCTTCGGGATGCAAATCAGTCCCTGATGGCCACAAGGCTTCCCTATGCTGATTATGCAAAGATTCTTCCCGTAATGGACAAAGCAGGCTATTACTCTGTTGAATGCTGGGGAGGAGCGACCTTTGACAGCTGTCTCAGATATCTGAAAGAGGATCCCTGGGAACGTCTGAGAAACATTCGGAAAAACATGCCCAATACCCGGCTTCAGATGCTGCTGCGGGGGCAGAATCTGCTCGGATATAAGCACTATCATGACGACGTGGTGGAAAAGTTTGTCGAGCTGAGCATCAGGAACGGCATCGATATCATCCGCATTTTTGACGCGCTGAACGATTTCAGGAATCTGGGGACCGCATTGGATGCGACCAAGAAATATGCTACGGCCAGAACGGTTGCATCCGGATGCATCAGTTACACGCAAAGCCCTGTGCACACGGTGGACAAGTATGTTGAAATGTGCAAGGAGCTTGTAAAAATGGGCTTTGACACGCTGTGCCTGAAGGATATGGCCGGTACGATGAGCCCCTATGAAGCGGAACATCTGATCAAGGGCATCAAGGACGCGGTGGGTGATGTCCCCGTGATTCTTCATACTCACTGCACGACCGGCATGGCCTATATGACGCTGACCAAGGCCATCGAGAGCGGTGTCGATGTGATTGATACCGCTACCAGCTGCTTCTCCAACGGAACCAGTCAGGCGGCCACCGAAACCATGTTCTATGCTTTGCAGCAGTATGGAATTGAAACGGATCTGAATGAAAAGGTCATTAATCAGGTCAATGACTTCTTCAAGCCCGTGAAACAAAAGTATATTGACAGCGGACTGATCAACCCGAAATCCATGGCGACGGACTCCCAGGCTCTGGTATATAAAGTGCCCGGCGGTATGCTGAGCAATATGATCGCCAATCTGAAAGACATGAACGCCATGGATCGTTTTGACGAGGCCCTGGTGGAAATTCCGGCTGTCAGAAAGGATCTTGGGTATCCGCCGCTGGTGACTCCGCTGAGCCAGATGGTTGGTAATCAGGCTGTTACCAATGTCCTGGTAGGCGAAAGGTATAAAAACATTTCCAACGAGGTTAAGAATTATTTCCGTGGGGAGTACGGTATTGCCCCTGCTCCGGTGGACAAAGCTCTGGAAGAAAAAATCCTGGGAGAGGGCGGAAAGCCTGTAGACTGCCGTATTGAAGACAGCAAACGCACCGGGGAGGATTTCAGAAAGGCGAAGGAAGCTCTGGGCGATCTCGCGGAGACCGAAGAGGATGTGATGAGCTACATTTGCTTCCCGGCTCAGGCCGAGCAATTCCTGAAGGATCGGAAAGCCGAGAGAGAAAAGAGAGTCACCTACACCATCGTCGAGGCGTAAGGAGGAGAGCAGATGGAAAGCGTAAAAGGCGAGATGCTCCCCGTGGGCACCGCACTGGTAGACTCTGTGCTGGGCTACGCTGTGGTTTTTATCGGGCTGACGCTTCTGATGATTGTGATTATCGCGGTCGGAAAAATCATGGTCGCGCAGGCGAAGGAATCCGCTCGAAGGGCGAAGGAGAAGCTGGCAAACACCAGATCGCCTGAAGAGTACGAGCGTTCCGTGAACGGAAAGCAGGCGGAGTCTCCCGAAACTCCCGGCAAGCCCCTGGCTCCGGGCAGCGCAGGCGAGGTGAAGCTCTATGACACGGATCCCCGTGATGCAGCCATGATCATGGCGATCGTTGCGGACAGAATGCAAAAACCCCTGAATGAGCTCCGGTTCATATCCATCAAGGAGGTTAAGGAATAATGAAGTATAAAGTGACCCTGAAGGGGAAAACCTATGAAGTCGAAGTGAATCAGGGTGAAGCCATGATTCTGGATGAATACGAGGCGATTGCTCCCGCTGCGCCCGCAGCTCCCGCCGCGGTTCCCGCTCCTGCGCCGGCTGCCGCTCCTGCGGCTGCACCGGCTGCGAAGACCGCGGTGGAGGGTGAGCAGGTGAAGTCTCCCATGCCCGGAACCATTGTCAAGGTCAATGTGTCCGCCGGTCAGAGCGTGAAAAACGGAGACGTGCTGGCTGTCCTGGAAGCCATGAAAATGGAGAACGAGATCATGGCCCCCCATGATGCAAAGATCGCCCAGGTTCTTGTGGACGCGGGTACAAAGGTTGATTCCGGGACGCCGCTTCTCGTACTGAACTGACGGGGAGGGAACGCGAATGAGTATCTTTGAATCCCTGGGCAAGCTTGTTCAGGAATCCGGCTTTGCGGCCATCCTGATCGGGGACGGATGGAAGAACCTTGTCATGATCATCATCGCCTGCGTACTGCTTTACCTCGGAATCAGGAAGCAGTACGAACCTCTGCTGATGGTAGGAATTGCGACCGGCTGCCTTCTGGCCAATGTCAGCGCCCTGGGCGGCTTCGCCAATTCCCTTTATCACCAGGAGCTCTGGGATGAGTTTCTGCAGGAAGGCGGGCCTCACGCTCACAGCTACGGATATATTATGGCCAACGGCGGCCTGATCGATATTCTGTACATGGGTGTCAAGGCCGGTCTGTATCCCTGCCTGATCTTCATCGGCATCGGCGCCATGACAGACTTTGGTCCGCTGATTTCCAATCCCAAATCCCTGCTGCTGGGTGCAGCAGCGCAGTTCGGCGTATTCTTCGCTTTTTTCGGCGCGACGCTGCTGGGCTTTAACGGCAATGAAGCTGCCTCTATCGGCATCATAGGCGGTGCGGATGGGCCGACCGCCATTCTGACGACCACGAAGCTGGCACCCCATCTGCTTGGGCCGATCGCTGTGGCCGCCTACAGCTATATGGCTTTGATCCCCATGATTCAGCCTCCGCTGATGAAAGCACTGACCACCAAGGAAGAACGCAAAGTTAAGATGGAACAGCTGCGGACAGTCAGCAAGACGGAAAAAATCCTGTTCCCGATCATCGTAACCATCTTTGTGGTGCTTCTACTGCCTTCCACGGCTCCGCTGATCGGGTGTCTGATGTTCGGAAATCTGCTGAAGGAAACCGGAGTTACGGAACGTCTGAGCGATGTGGCGCAGAATGCACTGATGAACATTGTGACACTTTTCCTCGGAATCAGCGTCGGCGCGACGATGGTCGGATCAAACTTCCTGAGCGTCCAGACGATTTACATCGTTATTCTGGGCCTGATTGCCTTCAGCTTCAGCACCATTGGCGGACTGGTCGTGGGTAAACTGATGTACAAGCTGAGCGGAGGAAAGATTAATCCCCTGATCGGTTCCGCAGGCGTGTCTGCTGTTCCGATGGCTGCCCGCGTCAGCCAGAAGGTAGGGCAGAAGGAAAATCCATCGAACTTCCTGCTGATGCATGCCATGGGCCCCAATGTAGCCGGCGTCATCGGTTCAGCCATCGCTGCAGGTTTCCTGATGAGCCTGTTTGGATAATGATTTGAATAAAGAGTTCGCTGGATGGCAGAAGACTGCGAATGGGAAGACGGGAAACGGTATCTCTTTTCGCAAATGGCAGTTGTTATTTTCGGTTAACTGGAATATAATGATAAATGCGGTTCGGCCGTGCTCCGGCTAATGTGAATCGCAGAGAAAGAGGTATTTACGATGGCAAATCTTGATTTGACCCAGTACGGCATTACCGGCACGAAGGAAATCGTATACAATCCTTCCTATGAGAAGCTGTTCGAAGAAGAGAACAGGCCCGAACTGGAAGGCTATGAGAAGGGCCAGCTGACCGAGCTGGACGCCATGAATGTCATGACCGGCATTTATACCGGCCGCAGCCCGAAAGACAAGTATATCGTTATGGACGAGAACTCCAAAAATACTGTCTGGTGGACGACGGAAGGCTACAAGAATGACAACCACCCCCTCAGCCAGGAGAACTGGGAGGTGCTGAAGGCGCTTGCCAAAAAGGAACTGAGCGGCAAGCGCCTGTTCGTGGTCGACGCCTTCTGCGGCGCCAACAAGGATACCCGCATGGCCGTCCGCTTTATGATGGAAGTGGCCTGGCAGGCCCATTTTGTCCGCAATATGTTCATTAAGCCCACCGCGGAAGAGGAAGCCTGCTTCAAGCCTGACTTTGTCGTATATGCCGCCAGCAAGGCGAAGGTCGAGAATTACAAGGAGATGGGCCTTAACTCTGAGACTGCTGTGGCCTTCAATATCACCAGCCGGGAACAGGTGATTCTGAATACCTGGTACGGCGGCGAGATGAAGAAGGGCATGTTCTCCATGATGAATTATTACCTGCCGCTGAAGGGCATTGCTGCCATGCACTGCTCCGCCAATACTGACATGAACGGCGAAAATACCGCCATCTTCTTCGGCCTGAGCGGCACGGGCAAGACTACGCTCTCCACGGATCCCAAGCGCCTGCTGATCGGCGATGATGAGCATGGCTGGGATGACCGCGGCGTATTCAACTTCGAAGGCGGATGCTATGCCAAGGTGATCAATCTGGACAAGGATTCCGAGCCCGACATCTATAATGCAATCCGCAGGGATGCGCTGCTGGAAAATGTAACCGTTGATCAGGACGGAAAGATTGATTTCGCTGACAAGAGCGTAACGGAAAACACCCGCGTATCCTATCCGATTGATCATATTGAAAAAATTGTGAAGCCCATTTCCGCCGGTCCTGCTGCCAAGAATGTGATTTTCCTGAGCGCGGATGCCTTCGGTGTGCTTCCTCCTGTCTCCGTGCTGACGCCCGAACAGACAAAGTATTATTTCCTGAGCGGCTTCACCGCGAAACTGGCGGGTACCGAACGGGGAATTACGGAGCCCACGCCCACCTTCTCTGCCTGCTTCGGTCAGGCCTTCCTGGAGCTGCATCCCACCAAGTATGCGGAAGAGCTGGTTAAGCGGATGAAGATGAGCGGAGCCAAGGCCTACCTCGTGAATACCGGCTGGAACGGAACGGGCAAGCGGATCTCCATCAAGGATACCCGCGGTATTATCGATGCAATTCTTGACGGCGACATTCTGAATGCTCCCACCAAGAAGATCCCGTATTTCAATTTTGAGGTTCCCACCCAGCTCAACGGCGTGGACACTGGAATTCTTGATCCCCGGGATACCTACGCCGACCCCAAGGAGTGGGATGAGAAGGCTAAGGATCTGGCCGGACGGTTTATTAAGAATTTTGTCAAGTATGAGAGCAATGAAGCGGGCAAGGCGCTGGTTGCTGCCGGACCTCAGCTCTAAGCAGAAAACAGATCATCGAGAGTTTAAAGCGGCGAGACTTCGGTTTCGCCGCTTTTTGTTAGATAAAAACCCCTGACCATTTTTCAAACGGTCAGGGGTCTTGCACGAACAGAAATTACAGGGTAGCGGCCATAACTGCCTTAATCGTGTGCATCCTGTTCTCCGCTTCATCGAAAACGATGGATTCCGGACTTTCAAAAACTTCATCCGTGACTTCCATACAGTCAATTCCATACTTTTCATAGATCTTTCTGCCGATAGATGTTTTCAGATCGTGAAATGCAGGAAGGCAATGCATAAACCGGCACTGTTTCCCGGCAGCTGACATCAGTTTCGATGTCACCCGATAGGGAGTCAGATCACGGATGCGCTCCTCCCAGATTTCATCCGGCTCTCCCATGGAGACCCAGACATCCGTATAAAGCACATCGGCGCCCTTCACCGCGGATTCAGGATTTTCATTGAACTCAATGGCAGCGCCTGTTTCCTGGGCGATTCTTCTGCACTGTTCAGTGAGTTCGCTCCCCGGCTGGTATCTGGAGGGTGCACAGGCAACGAAATGCATTCCCATCTTTGCGCATCCGACCATCAGCGAATTCCCCATGTTATACCGTGCATCTCCAAGATAAACCAGCTTTCTGTCCCTCAGCGAGCCAAAGTGCTCCTGTATTGTCAGAAAATCGGCGAGTATCTGAGTGGGATGGAACTCATTCGTCAGTCCGTTCCAGACGGGCACACCGGCATATTTGGCCAGCTCTTCCACGATCTCCTGTCCATATCCGCGGTATTCGATGCCGTCAAACATCCGACCAAGAACACGGGCCGTATCCGCAATGCTTTCCTTTTTCCCGATCTGGCTTCCGGAAGGATCAAGATAAGTAACCTGCATGCCGAGATCATGAGCAGCCACTTCAAAAGAGCAGCGTGTGCGCGTGGATGTCTTTTCGAAGATCAGCGCAATGTTTTTCCTTGCAAAGAGAGGGTGACGCAGCCCCTGCTTTTTCTGACGCTTCAAATCCGCAGCCAGATCCACCAGCCCCTGAATCTCCACGGGAGACAGATCAAGAAGCTTCAAAAAACAATTCTGAGAGAGATGAAACATAGGCAACCGCCTCCTGAGATCAAGATAAATCATTATATCCGAGTCTGGGTTGTACGGTCAATGACAAAACAGGGAAAAACCAGACGAGTTTCAGAGTGAAGTCAGGCTATGCCGGCCTGAAATATCTTGAGCAGGGAAAACAGGATATAACCTGCAAATCCGGATAGATTATGCTTGATTTATCCTGAATGGAAATAAAAATGTTTACATGCACAATATTGTTGTGCTATAATGCTCTTGTCCAGGAAAGGAGGCAATGAAGGCATGAGGCAGAATTCTTCGGAAATGACCAATGCGGCCGGTCAGCCGTTCGGGGAGCTGATTCGTGAGTATCGAAGGCGCTGCGGCCTGAGTCAGGAACAGCTTGGAATGATCGCCGGAGTGAAAAAAAACGCGGTGGGAGCCTGGGAAGCAGGCCGCAGTCGTCCTGACATCGGCAGTATTCCAGCGCTTTGCAGCACTTTAGGCATTCCCTTGCATATTTTTTTCGGGACATCGGATCCCGACGATGCCTTCTGCCTGAAGGAAAGGTTTTACCGTTTAAATTCCTATAATCGAACGGTGGTCCTGCGACAGATGGACATGCTTTATGAGCTTGAGCAGAACGAAAAACAGGGTGAGCCCAGAAAGATTGTACGTCTTTTCCGGAATGATCTTGCAGCAGCGGCGGGCCCCATTTCCTATATCGGCGAAAGCCGCGGTGAATATGTTTACGTTGCCGAGGATGAGAGGACTGCTCTCGCGGATGAAATCATCACGGTGAGCGGAGACAGCATGGAGCCGTCCTTCTTTGACGGAGATCAGGTTCTTGTTCAGCACACAAATCATCTTCAGGAAGGTGAAATTGGCATTTTTGTGAACGGAGATGCCGGATATATCAAGGAGTATCGAAAAGACGGCCTTTACAGTCATAACAAAGAATATCCTCCCATCCGTTTTTCGGAGGAAGATGCCGTCCGGTGTATAGGGCGCGTACTGGGAACCCTGACTCAGGAACAGCTCGCAACGCCTGAGGAGATTGCGGCGAATGGCATGATGAGATAAAGCTTGGGAAGGCCTTCTTTTCATCCAACGCTCACAGAGTTCCCTTTAATGCATAAGAAAAGATATGGTATAATTGCAGGGATGTCAGGGAACTGACATCCCGATTTCAATTGGAAAATGGGCAAGCGCCTGCCGGAAATCTCAAGCCGGATGAATGCGTTTCCATGGAGGCCTGCTACCATCTCAGTTTTTTCCCTGCGCAGAATATGCGGATTTCCGGGCGCAGGCTTGAAGGAAAGGACATGGAGTTATGTTCGGTTATATTGCGCCGAATCCCGGTGCGCTGAATGAAGAGCAAAAGAACCGATACAGATGTTTTTACTGCGGATTATGCAGGGAACTCGGCAGAATTTCCGGTTCGACGGGACGCCTGATGCTGAGTCATGATATGACTTTTCTTGCCATTCTTCTCAATTCTTTGATGGAGCCGGGGGAGAAGGAGGAGCACCTTCGCTGCCTGCTTCATCCGCTGAACTCCAGAAAGATTCTGTCAAACCGGGCTGTATCCTACGCGGCGTGCATGAACCTTATTCTGATGGATTTCAAGTGTCAGGATCAGATACGGGATGAGCACTCCCGTTCGGCCGGATTGCGGCATGAAAAGCTGAAGGACAGCATTGTGCTCGCCCGAAAGGAATATCCTGTCCAGTTTGACGGAATTGAAACGGCGCTTCGGGAATTATGGGAGGAGGAAGAAAGCGAACATCCTGATCCCGACCGTCTCTGTCAGCTCAGCGGAAAGATGCTGGGCGCATCATTTGTGCCCGAATGGGCTGATCCCTATTGGAAGAACGGACTTCGCAGATTGGGCGAGGGACTGGGCCAGTTTGTCTATTGGATGGATGCATGGGAGGATCTGGAAGAAGATATCAGGAAGGGACAGCCAAACCCTTTGCGAAAATGGGAAAAGGAGGAGGACCTGGAAGACTTTGTGAAGACTACGCTGGAGATGATGATGGGAGAAACCACCGACTGCTTTGAACTGCTTCCTCTGGAAAAGGATCTTGATCTTCTTCGCAATGTGCTGTATAGTGGCGTTTGGCAAAGGTACGAAATGATGATGCGTCGGAGCAAAAGGAGGAAGAAGGCATGAACAGAGATCCGTTTTCTGTGCTTGGAGTTTCTTCTTCCGCCTCCGAGGACGAGATTAAAACCGCTTATCGAAAGCTGGCGAAGAAATATCACCCGGATCTGAATCCGGGGGACAAGTCCGCAGAGGAAAAAATGAAGGAAGTCAATGAGGCCTATGCTCAGGCGCTTCAGATTCGCAGAAATGGGGGGACCTGGAACGGCGGCAGCGGCTACGGCAGCAGCTACGGAACCGGCTATGGCGCAGGCGGATCCCAGGGATATGGAGGATCATATTACAACGGGAACGGGTATGGCTCCTCCGGATATGATGATCCCCGTCAGCAGTGGCAGCAGCAGGGGGATCCGTTTGCCGGTTTTGGCTTCAATCCCTTTGCGGATATCTTTGGCTTCGGGGGAGGCCCTCAGCAGTCTGCGGGGTTCAGAACGAGAACCTATGCGAACCCTGAACTGAAAACGGTGGAAAATCATGTGCTGGCCAGAAATTTCCATGACGCGCTTGATCTCCTGAATCGGATTTCTGAGCATAATGCAGACTGGCATGCTTTGTATGCACGGGCGGATTTGGGCCTGGGAAACCGCATTTCCGCTCTGGAACATGCACGAAAAGCCAGCCAGATGGCCCCGGGTGATCAGGACTATCAAATGCTTGAGCGGGAGATTGAGGCCGGGGGGCAGCGCTACCAGCAGGCAAGACAGAATGGATACAATATTCGCAGCACCTTCTGCAGCAATCCTTTTTTGAGCTGCTGTGCACTGAATCTGGTATGTAATTGCTGTCTTGGCGGAAGATACGGCTTTTGCTGTTAACAGAGAAGGAAGGAATCAAGGACAATGCGCTTTCTGAATGATTTGTCTGCACGACTGAACAGATGGATGTCCGGCAGAAACGGAACGGATCAGCTGGGTATTTTTACCCTGATCTCCGGGCTGATCCTCAGTATGCTCGGCAGCATTCTGAATCTGGGGATTATTTCATTCCTGGGACTTGTGCTTTATGTGATTACGCTTTTCAGAATGTTCAGCCGAAACCTGCAGGGGAGAAGAAAAGAAAATGATCTTTATCTGAAATATACGGGAAACCTCACCACGAAGAGCCGGCAGTTTTTCAGGCGTATGAAAAATCGTAAAGAATACAGGTATTTCAGATGCCCTCAGTGCAGGCAACTGATTCGGATGAAACGGGGGACAGGTGAAAAACAGGTTACATGCGCGAAATGCGGACATCAGTTTCAGCAGAAAGCGTAGTATAAAATGATGAGATGAAAGGGGTACAGGAATGGAAAGGCCGAATGCATGGAAGGAATACACGGAAGAAAACCTGAAACTGGTTCGGGAGATCGGTGAAGAATACCGCGGTATGATCAGCCGGAACAAGACCGAGAGAGAATGGACGAATGAAATCGTTCGCCGCCTGGAGGAGGCCGGTTATATTTCTCTCCAGACCGCGATCCTTGAAAACCGGGTTCTGAAGGCCGGAGACAAAGTGTATGAGACGAGAATGGGCAAAGCAGTTCTTGCCTTTTATCTCGGACAGGAACCGCTTGAAAAAGGAATGAATATTGTCGGCGCGCATATTGACTCTCCGCGTCTGGATCTGAAGCAGAATCCGCTCTACGAGGATACGGACCTGGCTTACGCCGATACGCATTATTACGGCGGAATCAAGAAGTACCAATGGGTAGCCAGACCGCTGGCCCTGCACGGTGTTGTGGTCCGTAAGGATGGAAGCACCGTCGAACTGGTCATCGGAGAAAAGGATGAGGATCCGGTGGTTGGAATCAGCGATCTCCTGATCCATCTGTCTCATGAACAGATGGAAAAGAAACTGGCGGAAGGCATTTCAGGGGAGAACCTTGACGTCATTCTTGCCGGACAGCCTTTGGACGGCAAGGAAAAGGATGCCGTCCGGGAGATGGTGCTTCATCTATTAAAGGAATCCTATGGTCTTGAAGAAGAGGATTTCATTTCCGCAGAAATCGAGGTGGTTCCGGCTGGGCCTGCAAGGGACTTTGGCCTGGACCGGAGCATGATCCTGGGTTACGGTCATGATGACAGAGTATGCTCTTATGCGGAACTCAAAGCGCTGGAGGGTTTGAAAGAGACTCCCAGGACCACCGTTTGCGGAATGTTTGTCGATAAGGAAGAAATCGGGAGCGTCGGCGCGACCGGTATGAGGGCGAATTATCTGGAGAACGCTGTCGCAGAGATCCTGAACCTGACAGGGGAGTACTCCGAACTGAAGGTTCGCAGAGCGCTTCAGAACAGCAGAATGCTCTCCTGTGATGTCAGCGCTGGGTATGATCCGCTTTATGCTTCCGTCTTTGAGAAAAAGAATTCAGCTTTTCTTGGCCGCGGCGTATGCTTTAACAAGTACACCGGAAGCAGAGGAAAAAGCGGTTCCAATGACGCAAATGCCGAATTTATGGGTAAACTGCGCAGCATTATGGATCGGAACGGGATTCGCTGGCAGACTGCTGAGCTTGGCAAAGTGGATGCGGGCGGCGGCGGAACCATTGCTTATATCTGTGCCCTGTATGGCATGGAAGTCATTGACAGCGGCGTAGCTGTTCTCAGCATGCATGCTCCGGCTGAAATCATCAGCAAGGCAGACCTCTACGAGGCTGTCATGGCTTACCGCGCCTTCATGCTGGAAGCCTGATCTGGATATCCTGCACATAAACAACAGCCCTTCCCACGGCAGATAGGGGAAGGGCTGTTTGTTTTTGAATTTTAGGAAAGCATTGCGGCGCCTATCACTCCGGCTTCTGCGCCCAATGCTGCGATTTCAATCCTGGGAAGCGGCAGTTGATTGAAAAGAACGTATTTGGGATATTCGGCCCGCAGTGCATCAAGCAGGAGATCCCCGGCTTTGCTTACGCCTCCGCCAAGAATCACAATTTCGGGATCCAGAAAATTGACAACACCGGCGATCATCTGCGCAAGATAGGAAATGTACCTGTCAAAAATCTCCTCTGCGACCGGATCGCCCTTCTTCTTTGCATCAAAGACGAGCTTCGCATTGATTCTTTGGGGATCTCCCTGGGCGAGGGAAAGAATCAGGGATTCAGGATGATCCGCTACAGCCTCCCGGGCCATGCGAATGATGGCAGTAGCGGAAGTATAGGTTTCAACACATCCCCGGTTTCCGCAGCTGCAGCGAACGCCGTCCAGTTTCAGAATCATATGTCCCAGCTCGCCGCCGATCCCATGGAATCCTTTCCAGACACGGCCGTTGATAATGATTCCTGATCCGATGCCAGTTCCCAGCGTAATAAAAACGCTGGAGGAAGTGCCCGCGCTTTTTCCCGCTGCGCTTTCGGCCAGTGCTGCGACGTTTGCGTCGTTATCCACATAGAAGGGTTTGTTGATTCTTTTCTGGAATTCCTTCCGCAGGGGAACATTTTTCCAGCCGAGATTTGTACAGTCAATCACAACTCCGTCGCTGTCGGCAATTCCGGGAATGCCGGCGCCGATCGACTCTACGTTTTCCATCCGAAGCTCCGGGTTGCTTTTTTCGTCGAGCAGACCGTAAATGCAGTCCGTCATGAGCTGTACCTGTTGCTCAAAAGGAAGATCCGTACGCGTTGGAATGGAATCCTGGGCAATAATCCGGTTTTGCTGGTCTACAGCCCCGATCTGGATTCCTGTGCCGCCGATGTCAAGTCCGATCCTGATCATGTTTTTTCACCTCTGTTTTTTTATTTTTCTGGTTTTTATTCATTTGCCGTCCGGAACAGCCGTTCTTCCAGTTCCTTTGCCGCATGGTATCCCATTCGCCTGAGGCGGAGATTCCTTGCTGCCACCTCAATGATGATAGCCAGGTTGCGTCCCGGTCTGACAGGCATCATCTGTCGGATGACGGGAACTCCGAGAATCTCCGTGGTTTCATCCGACAGGCCCACTCTGTCATAAAACCTGTCCTCATCCCAGGGCTCCATTTCCAGAACCAGATCTATGGTTTTGGAGTTGGTCACAGCACTGACCCCAAACATGGCCTGAATGTCGATCAGCCCGATCCCTCGGATTTCCATCAGATTTCGTATAGGCTTTGGGCTTGTCCCGATCAGTCTGTTTTCCGTAATGCGGCAGATATCCACTGCGTCATCAGCAACCAGCATATGTCCGCGCTTGACCAGTTCGAGTGCGGCTTCGCTCTTTCCGACACCGCTCTTTCCGGAAAGCAGAACCCCAACCCCATATACATCCACCAGCGTGCCATGATGAACCTCATGAGGTGCCAGCTGGCGGGTCAGGTACTGAATGGTATGCGCTGTAAAACGGCTGGTCTGCATTTCTGTCTGATAGACCGGTATATCCGCGGCTCCGGCCAGGGATAAAAGCTCAGGCGGCGGAACCAGATTACGGCATATGACGATGCAGGGCAAAGCATAGTCAAAATACTTTTTTAATACGGTCATCCGGTTTTCTGGTTCCTGCTGCTTCAGATAGGCCATTTCCATTATCCCAATGATTTGGGGACGCTCCCAGGCAAAATGCTCGTAAAAGCCGCAGAACTGCATACCCGGCCTGTTGAGATCAGGGGATTCGATCGCCAGCTCCTCTTTGGTTGTCTCGACCAGACAAACCAACTCCAGATCTCGTTGAAAACTGACTTTTGAGATCACTTCAGCACCTCTCCGAATACTTTCTCCAGATAAACAGCAACCCCGTCTTCCTGGTTTGTACCGCAGACATCATCACACTGGCGGCTCAGCTCTCTTCGGCCGTTTGCCATTAATACCCCCAGCCCGGCCGCCCGGAGCATGGACAGATCATTCAAACTGTCTCCGAACGCAATCACGCTTTCCGGCTTAATGCCCAGATACTCTGCGGCCCACTTTATCGCAAAGCCCTTGGTCGCGTACAGGGGATTAAACTCAAGGAACCAGGGCTTCGAACATGTCACGGAAACCCGCCCTTCAAATGCTTTTTCCGCTTCTTCCAGCATGGAGGCAATTTTCTGCGGCGTATCCATCATCAGGATTTTGCACCGCGGCTCCTGAATAAATGCTTCCAGATCGCCGACCAGTCTTCCTTTCAGCATGGAGGAGGCCGCATAGCGCGCAGCCCAGTCGGACTCTTCGTTATAAAAGAAGTACTCACCTTGATAGGTCTGGGCATAACAGCGATGCTTTTTGCCAAAGCGGGCAATTTCCCGGCCCAATTCAACAGAAAACGCTTCTGAATGCAGCAGGGAGTGGGAGGAACCGTCCCAGATTTCTGCTCCGTTGCAGGAAACATAAAGGGAAACACAATTCAAAAGATCTACAAAGGGTTTCATGCTCATCTGGGCCCTGCCGCTCGCCGGGATGATTCTGACCCCCAGGCCGGCCAGACGCTGCATCGTGGATACAGATCTGGCAGAAATGGAAAGGTCATCGCGCAGGAAAGTATCATCGAGATCAAAGGCCACAGCCTGAAAGGGAAGATGAGCCATTTGGAAACAATCGTCCTCTCTGTTCGAAAAACGGACTGCGAATTGCGGGAATGGATACGGGGAAAGACAGTCTTAAGCGAGCCCTTCGACTGCCGCATGCTGAGCGGGGAGACAGGCTACAAAACGGCGCATGTACTCGTCAAAGCCGGCTTCGTCTTCAGGAACGGGAGCCAGCGTGCTCTGCTGCATGCCGGAGAATACGTGATTCTGAAGATAATCCTCGAGAGTCTCGTTTTCAGAACGGCTGATCATATAATCGGCCAGCAGAGCGATTCCCCATGCGCCCCCTTCGCCGGCTGTCTGCATTACAGTCACGGGCGCGTGAATTGCGGCGGCCAGAATGCTCTGTGCGACACCTTCCGTTTTGAACAGGCCACCGTGCCCATAGACTCTTTCGATGGCAACGTGTTCCCGGTTCATAATCTCCATGCCGTATTTCAGTGTTTCCATGCTTGCATACAGCTGAACCCGCATGAAATTGGCCAGATTCATCTTCGCATCCGGCTGACGGATCAGCATGGGACGGCCTTCACTCAGACCGGTGACAGGTTCACCGGCATAGTAGTTGAAGCTGACAATCCCTCCGCCTGTGCGGTCCGCTTCCATCGCTTTTGTGAAAAGCTTCTGATAAATGTCCCCTGTGCTGACCTTAAAGCCCATGGTATCCGCAAATTCATGGAAAAGGCCGACCCAGGCATTGATATCTGAAGAACAGGAATTGCAATGAACCATGCCAACGGGCATACCGGTAGGAGTCGTCACTATATCGATTTCCGGATACACCCTGCTGAGCATTTTTTCCAGAACAATCATGCTGAAGATGGATGTCCCGGCACTGACGTTTCCTGTTCTGGGACGGACACTGTTTGTGGCGGCCATGCCTGTGCCCGCATCCCCTTCTGGAGGACAGAGCGGACATCCGGGTACCAGATCCCCGTCAGGATCAAGCAGAAGCGCACCTTCCGCAGTCAGTGTGCCCGCATTCTGTCCGGCACTGAGCACTTCCGGAAGAATATCACGCAGTTTCCACGGATAATGCTTATCAGCCACAAGACTGTCAAAACGGTCAATCATGTCCGCGTTGAAATCCAGTTTTTCGCTGTCTATCGGCATCATGCCGCTGGCATCTCCGATGCCAAGGACCTTTTTCCCGGTGAGCCAGTAGTGCACCCATCCGGCCAGCGTGGTGAAGAAACGTATATCCTTCACATGAGGCTCATCATTCAGGACAGCCTGATACAGGTGACTCAGACTCCACCGCTGAGGCATATTGAAGGAGAATGCTTCTGTCAGCTTTTCGGCGGCCTGCCCTGTCATCGTATTTCTCCAGGTCCTGAACGGCACCAGGAGTTCCATGTTCTGATTAAAAGGCAGATAGCCGTGCATCATCGCGCTGATGCCAATGGCAGAGAGCTTTCTGAGAGGGATGCCGAATAAGTCCATTACATTCTTCTTCAGATCTGCATAGCTGGCCTGAAGGCCGCGGCGGATCGCTTCCTCGCTGTAAGTCCAGACTCCGTTCAGGTAATCGTTTTCCCATTCATGACTTCCGGAGGCAATGGGTGAATGATCGGGTCCGATCAGCACACTTTTGATTCTCGTCGAACCGAACTCGATACCCAGTACAACAGAACCGTTTTCAATGACCTTCTTCATGGCTTTTCTCTCCTTCAGGACATTATTTGTCTGCTTCAGTTATCCTATCACAAGAAGATATGTTTTGTAAACATGACTGTTTTACTTCAGGTACCTCTGCTTCGGCTTTGGTGTACGGACACCCCTGCGGCGAATCCAGCGGGAAAGGAGTACTGCAAGAAGAATCAGCAGCCCGAGAATCAGGATCGGACCAAACAGCAGGAGAGCAACCTCAAAGCTGAAAGGGGGGAAAGGATTTGGATCCGCATAGGTTTCAGCGATGATCTCTTCCAGTGTTTTCGGGACATTATCTCTTACGGCAACACTTCGCGCAGCCACCAGATCATAAACCGCCGGCTCTCCTGTTTCAGGGAAATAGGTCAGTGTACCCATCACCTCTCCGGCGGTAACCGGGGCTTCAAAGTCTCGTGAATACTGAATCAGCAGAGTATCCTGGATGGTGGACGCCATCTGTTCGACCTGGGATTTTGTAGCGATGATCACCGGGTTATAGCTGTCGGAACGAGTTTGACAAATCAGAGAGACCCGTCCGCGGTTGCCGTCCGAGGTGGAATAATTGCTGGTTTCAATCGTTATGGGATTCATGGCGTAAAGGTCAGGCGGAGTAACACTCATATACTGGCTGAATCCGTAGTTCATCAGCTTGATCGTATCAGCCCAGCGGGCGCGTTTCCCGGTAAAAAACACCACGGAGATCAAATCCACGCCATCCCTTGACGCAGAACCGACAAAACAGTAACCGGAGTGAGAATGAGAACCGGTCTTAATGCCGGTTGCGTCGGGATAATAGTATTTGTTGGGCTTTTCTTCTGTACCGCTCAGCATATACTCCGTTTTTGTAGTGATGGTCCGTGCCCGGTGCAGATTCGTTTTCGCGATGGCGTAGGTCACAGTGCCGGCGATCTGTCTGAAAACTTCATTTTTCATCGCTTCCCGAGCAATGATCGCCATATCGTAGGCCGTGGTATAATGATTATCGTCATGATAGCCATGGGCATTGACAAAATGAGTGTTCACGCAATCCATCCTCTGAGCGGTCTCGTTCATCAGATCCACGAAGGCAGGAATGGACCCGGAAACCGTTTCCGCGATGACATTGGCCCCATCGTTTCCCGAAAGCATCATCGTCCCGTACAGCACATCAATAAAGGGGATCTCTTCGCCGGCTTTCAGCCCCATGGTGGATGAGTCAGCCGGAATATCCATGGCGGATTCCGAAACCGTAACCTTCTGATTCAGATCGTCAACCATCATTATGCCGAGAAGCACGGTCAGGATTTTGGTGGTTGAAGCGGGATATCTGATCGCATAGGGATCCTTTTCAAAGATAATTTCACCCTTGTCGGCTGTGACCAGGATTGCCGACAGGCCATACAGCTGGTCGGCCTCAAGATTTTCCGGATGCTCGGCATCATAGGGTGCTGCTTCCGGAGAAAGAGTGGGCTCCGGAATGACATCCGCTGTTTCGGCGCGTGAGGAGGCGAACATGAACAGGATCAGAGCAAGCATCATGGAAAGAATGCGTGAAAAGCGGCGTTCCAGAGCAGTCACCTCCTTCATCGGAATCCGGAAAACGGCGAACTGCCGTCCTCACATATTCATTGATTTTATCACACTTTCGCTGCTTTGGAAAGATTTGCAGCAGGGCAGCCCCTGCATGGGGAAAACCGTGCCTGCGTGTGTTCAGCCGTACTGTCGGTTGAAACCATCTATGAACCTTTCCCTTGCATACAGCGCTGTCATGATCGGTGTGCTGATCCTGGATTATCGCTCCCGGAACCTCCTGTCTCTTATGTGCCGGTATTGTGTTTTCAGTTCGGTCCTGTTTCCGGTTGCTTTTCAGATATGCAGATGGTATAATAGTTTCGCAAGGGATTCCTTAACGATCATTATTTGGAGGTAAACCATCATGAAGTGGGTATGCAGTGTTTGCGGCTATGTCTATGAAGGAAATGAGCCCCCGGAAAAGTGCCCTGTCTGTAAGGCCCCGGCCAGCAAGTTTATTAAGCAGGATGAAGGAAAAGTCTGGGCTGCTGAGCATGTCGTCGGCGTGGCCAGTGATGCGCCGGAGGAGATCAAGAGCGGCCTGCGGGAAATGTTCAGCGGCGAGTGTTCGGAAGTGGGTATGTACCTGGCCATGAGCCGGGTGGCAATCCGTGAAGGCTATCCTGAAGTCGGCGCCTTCTTTGAAAAGGCTGCCATGGAAGAAGCCTGGCATGCCGCTCATTTTGCGGAACTTCTTGGGGAAGTGCTGACGGACAGCACGAAGAAGAATCTGGAGCTTCGCGCCGACGCTGAATATGGCGCCACGAAGGGAAGGGCGGATCTGGCGAAGAAGGCGAAGGAGCTCAATCTTGATGCCATTCATGATATCGTTCATGAGATCGGCCGCGATGAAGCCAGGCACGGCAAGGGCTTCCAGGGCCTGCTGGACCGGTACTTCAAGTAAGAAACGAGGGAAAGTCGTCTGATGTTTTCCAGATTGAAGAAGAAGCTTGCGGCTTTGCGAAAAAGCAGCAAGTCTCGCCTGGACAACACATCTGCCAAAACAAAGCGGGACGAGCTGTACGGGAAATATGACCACAATCGGGACGAGGCTATGCGAGCGAATGTGGGCAATACCTATACGCGACATCCTGGCGGCGGCCCCATATAATGACGCCCGTCACGGCAAAGCCTTTGCTGGGCTGCTGAAGCGGTACTTTGGCAAATAGCTTGTACTATTCCCGGAAGGGCGGAGCAGGAAACTGTTCCGTCCTTTTTCTTTCTTGACAAGAGTATATGGATTCGATAAACTGTGCGCGTCATTCGGACGAATGCAGAGGGAGGATGATGGCCCATGGGAAAAGTCATTGAAATGTTCGGCATCAATGTATTCAACGATGAGGTCATGCGCCAGCGGCTTCCCAGAGAAACCTATCAGGCGCTGCATCGTACCATTGACAATGGACGAAGGCTGGACCCGCAGGTAGCCAGCGTAGTGGCGAACGCCATGAAGGACTGGGCGCTGGAGCACGGTGCTACTCACTATACGCACTGGTTTCAGCCGCTGAACAGCGTTACTGCCGAGAAACACGATGCCTTTCTTTCGCCTCTTTCAGGAGGAAGGATTATCAATGATTTCAGCGGAAAGGAATTGGTCCGCGGGGAAGCAGACGCGAGCAGCCTTCCCAGCGGAGGTCTCCGGTCCACTTTCGAAGCCCGCGGCTATACGGCCTGGGATCCTACTTCTTACGCCTTTATCAAGGAGCATACGCTGTGCATTCCGACTGCCTACTGCTCCTACAGCGGGGAAGCCCTTGACAAAAAAACGCCTCTGCTCCGATCCATGGAAGCGGTGAACCGTCAGGCTGTCCGGATTCTGAAGCTTTTCGGAAGAAATGACGCAACGCGTGTAACTCCCAGCGTCGGCCCGGAACAGGAATACTTTCTGGTGGACAAAAAGCTTTATGAGCAGCGGAGCGACCTGATTTTTGCCGGCAGAACACTGTTCGGAGCGATGGCTCCCAAGGGGCAGGAGCTCGGAGATCATTTTTTCGGAACAATCAAGCCGCGCGTTCAGGCCTTTATGTCAGAGCTGAACAAGGAACTGTGGAAGCTTGGCGTACTGGCGAAGACGGAACACAATGAAACCGCGCCTTCCCAGCATGAGATGGCTCCAATCTATTCTACTGTCAATATAGCCTGCGACCATAATCAGCTGACCATGGAAATCATGAAAAAGGTTGCGGACCGGCACGGGCTCTATTGCCTTCTCAACGAAAAGCCTTTCGAAGGGGTTAACGGCAGCGGGAAACACAATAACTGGAGTCTGACCACGAATACCGGATACAATCTTCTGGAGCCGGGGGACAGTCCTTATGACAGCGCACAATTCCTTCTTTTTCTGATGAGCGTAATCAAGGCGGTGGATGAAAATCAGGATCTGCTGCGGGCCTCCGTGGCCAGTGCCGGAAACGATCACCGCCTTGGAGGGTTTGAAGCGCCGCCCGCAATCATTTCCATTTTCCTCGGCGATGAACTGACCGAGATTCTCGAATCCATCGAAAAGGGAACAGCTTACAGCGGCAGGGAAAAGACGGAAATGACGGTCGGCGTGCATATGCTCCCTAAATTTCCGAAGGATACGACGGACAGAAACCGTACCTCTCCCTTTGCGTTTACCGGAAACAAATTTGAATTCCGCATGCTGGGTTCAAGTGCTTCCATCTCTGCCGCAAACGTAGTGCTGAACACAATCGTTGCGGAAAGTCTGCGTCAGTTTGCGGATGAACTTGAGAAAGCGGAGAATTTTCAGGAAGCTCTTCATGATTTGATTGTCCGGACAATTCGCGCACACAAACGCATTATCTTCAACGGAAACAACTATTCTCCCGAGTGGGTCGATGAGGCAGCAGCCCGCGGACTTCTGAAGCTGGATTCAACGGTGGATGCATTGCCCTGCTATACGGACGAGAAAAATATCAGACTGTTTTCAACCCACGGGGTCCTCAGCGAAAATGAGCTGCGAAGCAGGCGGGATATCGGGCTTGACGCATTTGCCAAAATGACAGGCATAGAGGCCAAAACCATGCTGATGATGGCCAGAAGGCAGATTCTTCCTGCTGTGCTGAAATACACCGGAGAAATAGCCGCTGCCGGGAATCATATTCTGCAGTTTGGCCAGCACCTTCCGCATACCGCCGCAGACGAGCTGGTCGAAAGGCTTTGCAGGGGGTGCGACGCGCTGAATCAGTGCATCGAACGTCTTTCGGGCTCGCTGGAAGGCCAGCCTGCAGACGGAGAGCCCCTGGAACGCGCAAGGTATATGCACGATTCGGTGATGCCTGAGATGGCAGCGCTCCGGAAAGTGGCTGATGAACTTGAAAGCATTACGGACCGTAAGGCGTGGCCTTTCCCGACCTATGATCAGCTGCTATTTACGACCTGAGACGGCCCGTGCAAGTCTGCTGATGAGACTGCTGTCCGCCGAAGCGGGCATTGACCGGAATTGTTTCGCTTCCCTCCGGGGAAGCTTTTTCTTTTTCATTTGTATTTGGAGGCGATTTGTTGTAAAATGTTGTCGCAAGGTAAAGCATGAAATTGCCTTGAAGAGAGTAGGTGCTTAAAGATGTTTGAACCCAAAATCCGCAATCGGCAGACTGATTTGCTGATGCAGGCTGTGCTGGTCCTTGAAAGCGAGGAGGATGCCTACCGTTTCTTTGAGGATTTGTGCACAATTCCTGAAATCCGAAGCATAGCGCAGCGCCTGGAGGTTGCCTCGCTGTTGCGGAAAAAGGAAACCTACCAGAAGATCGCAGAGGAAACCGGTGCTTCCAGTGCAACTATCAGCCGCGTAAAGCGGTCTCTCAGCTATGGGGCGGACGGATATGACCGGGTTCTGGATAAGATCAAGCAAAGAAGCTGACGGAACGATTTGCTTTTTCCGGGGTGCTGCTCCGGAAATGAACCATGGAACCAGTTCTCCTGAGCGAAATGAAACGGATGCGTGGGAATCGTATTTTATACAGAGCATAGAAAAGGAACAACATCATCATGGATTTAAGCGGACTGAACAGGGAACAGAGACTGGCAGCGGAGACACTGGAAGGCCCGGTTTTGATTCTGGCAGGAGCAGGGAGCGGAAAGACAAGAGCATTAACCTACCGTGTTGCAAATTTGATAGATCATGGTGTCCCTGCATACAGTATTCTTGCGCTGACCTTTACAAATAAGGCAGCGAAGGAGATGAAGGACCGGATCGCCGGGCTTCTTGCGCCTGATGCAGTGAATGATGCCTGGATCGGAACTTTTCACTCCACGTGCGCCCGGATTTTAAGACGGGATATTGAAAAGCTTGGCTATACACGCTCCTTCGTGATTTATGATGATGATGATCAGACTGCTGTGATCCGGGAAGTGATGAAGCGTCTGAACATCGATGACAAGTATATACAGACCAGAGAAGTGAAGAGCAGGATCAGTGACGCTAAGAACAAGCTTCTGAATCCGGATGAATGGTTCATGCAAACCTCGCGGGATCATCGGACTTCCATGATTCACGATATTATGTGCGAGTATGAGAAGCGGCTGAAAGCTCTTAATGCGCTTGATTTTGACGATCTTTTGATTCGTACGCTGGAGCTGCTCGCCGGCCATCCGCCCGTGCTTCAAAGCTATCGAAACCGCTTCAGGTATGTTCTTGTGGATGAATACCAGGACACAAACAAAGCCCAGTATGAGCTGATTCGTTTGCTGACAGCGGAAAGCCGAAACCTTTGCGTGGTGGGCGACGATGATCAGAGTATTTACGGCTGGCGCGGCGCCGATATCCGGAACATTCTGGATTTTGAGAAGGATTATCCCGATGCCAGGGTGATCAAGCTGGAGCAGAACTACAGGAGTACTTCCACGATTCTCGATGCGGCAAATCAGGTGATTGCCCATAACAGCGGCCGAAAGGACAAAATGCTCTGGACCCAGATCGGTGAAGGAGAAAAGATACACGTTTTTGCCGCGACGGATGAAAGAGATGAAGCCGCCTGGATTGCGGATACAATCCGCAGGCTTGCGGGGAGCGGTGAAAAAGCAGGAGATTCTGCTGTTCTTTACAGGACCAATGCTCAAAGCCGTGTGCTGGAAGAAATGCTGATGAGAGCCGGGATACCCTACAAGGTTTTCGGCGGGCAAAAGTTCTATGAGCGAAAGGAAATCAAGGATATTATTGCCTATCTTCGCGTCATCGCGAATCCGGCGGATGATATCAGCCTCCGAAGAATCATCAATATTCCCAGAAGATCGATCGGAGACAGCACAGTGCAGGAGCTTCTGAATCATGCGGAAGCTCAGGGAATGCCGCTGTACAGCGCTATGAGCGATCTTCCTCCGTCGCTTGGGAGCAGGCCGAGAAAATGCGTGACGGATTTTTTCACAATGATGACGCTGCTGAGCGCGCTGAAGGATACGATGCCTCTGGAGGAATTCGTTGATGAACTGATTCAGCGAACCGGGCTGCGGGAGCAGTATGAAAAGGATACCAGCGATGAGGCCAGGGCGCGTACGGAGAATATGGATGAATTCATGGGAGCCATTCATGAATTCGCCGAAATGAGTGAGAATCCAACCCTGGAAAGCTATCTGGAAAATGTCGCACTGGTGACGGATCTGGACCGGGTGGAAGACGACCGGGGCTTTGTCACCCTGATGACCCTCCACTCTGCCAAGGGACTTGAATTTCAGAATGTTTTTATCTCCGGTGTGGAGGAAAACATCTTTCCGAGCAGCAGAAGCCTGGATAATGAGGCCCGCCTGGAAGAAGAGCGAAGGCTGATGTATGTCGGCATTACGCGCGCCAGGCGGAGACTGTTTCTTTCCAGAGCCCGGGAAAGGATGATTTACAATCAGTCGAGCTATAACCCGCCCAGCCGTTTTCTCGCGGAAATTCCGGAGAGACTTATTGATACGGCCGGCTCCGGGCGGAGAGAGGCAGCCTTTGGTAAGGTGCCTGCCGCACGTACCGGAAGAAGCGGCTATGGCGGAAGAAGCGCCGGAGGAAGTTCAAAAGCTCAGATCCCGGTCACGCAAATTGGCAAGCCGCATCTTACCTTCAAAGGGAAAACACTTGATCAGATACCCGGTGTAACAAAGGGTTTCTTGCCCAGCAAGGCCCGGGAAGAAAACTCCAGTGCCATAAGCAGGCTTTTTCAGCCAGGAGAACGTGTCCTGCATCGTAAGTTCGGAGCCGGAGTGGTTCGTGAGATTACTGGCCATGGCGCAGATGCAAGGATCCGGATTGAGTTTACAGCCTATGGTCTGAAAGAATTCGCCCTGAGTATCGCACCCATTGTGAAGCTGGAGGACTGAAGGAAGCATCAGGAGAACGGATGATGACCGAGAATAAATCCATGCAGCGCATGCGCGAGCTGGTGGACCGTCTGAAGGAAACCAGCTATGCCTATTATGTGCTCGATAATCCAATCATATCTGATATGCAGTGGGATCAGCTTTACGATGAGCTGAAATCTCTCGAAGCGGTTACCGGAACAGTGCTGCCGGATTCTCCGACGCGTCAGGTTGGCGGAGAGCTGCTGAAGGGATTTGAGCCTCATACGCACATCTCACGCCTATGGAGTATGGATAAAGTCCAGAGCTTCGAGGAACTGGATGCCTGGATCGCCAGAACCGAGAAGCTGGCCGGAAGAACCGGCCTGCAGTATTACGTGGAATACAAGTTTGACGGGCTGACGATCAATCTTACTTATGATCAGGGGAGACTGATCCAGGCGGCTACCCGGGGAAACGGGATTACGGGAGAAGCGATTCTGCCGCAGGCATTGACCATTCACTCCATTCCCAGGGAAATACCCTACCGGGGACTCATGGAGATTCAGGGCGAATGTATCATGCGTCTGAGTACGCTTGAAAAATACAACAAAACCGCCAAAGTTCCCCTGAAAAATGCCCGAAACGCAGCGGCAGGCGCGTTGAGAAATCTGGATCCGGCAGTGACAGCCTCCAGGCATCTTGATGCATTCTTTTATCAGGTCGGGACCA
Source organism: uncultured Eubacteriales bacterium (assembly GCA_902778055.1). GTDB lineage: Bacteria > Bacillota > Clostridia > Christensenellales > Aristaeellaceae > Aristaeella. The sequence continues at coordinate 108,914 of CACYWL010000007.1, forward strand.
TCGAAAACCCTCCTTTTTCCACGCAGCCCGAAATGATCGATTTTATCCGCCGGAACGGATTTCAGGTCAGTCCTTATCTGGGCAGCGGGACAGGCCGCGCCGAACTGGAAAAGCGAATTCAGGAAATCGGAGACAGGCGCAGCAGCCTCGACTGGCTGATCGACGGCGTCGTGATCAAGGTGGGGGATACCAGGCTTCGGGAGCAGATGGGCTTTACGGAAAAGTTTCCCCGATGGGCCGTGGCCTACAAGTTTGAAGCGGAAGAGTGTGTAACCAGGCTTGAGAAGGTCACATGGGAGTTGGGGCGTACCGGGAAACTGACCCCGCTCGCCCATGTTGCACCGGTCGATTTTTACGGGGTTACTGTCCGAAAAGCCACGCTGAATAATCTTGCCGACATTCGCCGGAAGGACGTGGCAGTCGGCTGCGACGTCTGGATACGCCGAAGCAACGATGTGATTCCTGAAATTATGGGCCGGGCCGGTGAGCCGGGCAAACATGAGGAGCCGATAGAACCGCCTGCAGTATGCCCGGCATGCGGGAGCCCGCTGATCACCCGGGGAGCGCATCTGTTCTGCATGAACAGGGAAAGCTGCAAGCCTCAGGCTGTTGCGCGAATCGCTCATTTTGCCAGCCGCGAAGCCATGGATATCGACGGTCTGAGCGAGAAGACGGCAGAGCAGCTTTATGATTTCTGTCATGTTCGTGTTCCCAGCGATCTCTACGGACTGCTTCCCATGGATCTTCTGATGCTGGAAGGCTTCAAGGAAAAAAAGGCAATGAACCTGCTTGAAGCCCTGGAAAAGAGTAAAAAGTGCGAACTGGATGCCTTTCTGTTTGCTCTTGGAATCCCGAATGTCGGAAGGAAAACAGCGAGGGATCTGGCCAATCAATTCAGAACGCTGGCCCGGGTGCAGGCGGCGTCCGCCAAAGAATTGCTGGCGATTCCGGATGTGGGCGAGATCGTGGCTCAAAGCGTGACCGAGTTTTTCAGCTTCGAAGAAAATCGGAATATGATCTCCAGACTCCTGCAAGCCGGCGTCATTCCCCGTGAAGCTCAGGGAAATGCTGACGGCCCCTTTCGGGGAATGAGCATTGTGGTCACAGGAACATTGCCCAATCTGAGCCGGAAACAGGCGGAGGATTTGATCCGCGCGAACGGCGGAACGGCGGCGGGCTCCGTCAGCAAAAAAACCGCATTTGTCGTCGTTGGAGAAGATGCCGGCAGCAAACTGGCAAAAGCCCAATCCCTTGGCATAGAAACCATCGGAGAGGAAGAATTTGTTCTGCGCTGCGGCGGAAGAACGCAATAATGGACGACCGTCCGGCAGCAGCCGGCGCAGCCGGTTATTCGGGGGAATTCTCCTCCGGGAAAGAAAGGAAAGAAAATGTTCAGAAACATCAGTGGATGGGTCAGCAGTTTTCGGATTGATCCGTTGGGGACGCTGCTGGAAATCGCCTTCATGATCATCGCGCTTCTTCTGAGTCTGATCCTGCATGAAATAGGTCATGCGGTGGTGGCGCTCAGATGCGGGGATCCTACCGCAAAGTGGATGGGCCGGATTTCGCTGGATCCGAGAAAACACCTTGACCCTATCGGAATGATCTGTATGTTCTTCCTTGGGATCGGATGGGCCAGACCCGTTCCGGTCAATCCGAACAATTTCAGGCATCGGAACCGGGATATGATTCTGGTTTCCTTCGCGGGAATCTTTGTCAATCTGATTCTTTTTCTGGTCTCCACTTTTCTGTACGTGCTCTGCTTCCACAGCAATCATACGGTTGTCCGTTATCTTCAGCATTTTCTGGAGATCCTTCTGAGCTACAATATCTCTCTGGCGGTTTTCAACCTGGTCCCTGTTCCTCCTCTGGACGGTTACCGGCTCGTGAACCAGATCTTCTTCAGAGGAAACCTGGACAGGAGCATGAATCCGCAGACAATGCAGATCATTCATTTTGCCTTCCTGTTCGTTTGCCTGAGCGGCGTGCTCAGTACGGCATTCAGCCGGGTCTGCAGTTTCTTCATGATCAATACTGTGAATCTGTTCGCCAATCTTCTGTTCTGAGCAGGAGTATTTGATTCGTATGATGATGAATTTTCGGCTGAAGGATTTTGACGGGCCTCTGGATCTCCTGCTGACGCTGGTCGGGAAGGCGCAGATCGATATCAAGGAGATCTTTGTCAGTGACATTACTGACCAGTACCTTTCCATTGTCCGGAACGCCCCCGACCTCGATATGGATGAAGCCAGCGATTTTCTGGTGATGGCTGCCACGCTTGTTGAAATCAAGAGCCGCGCCATGCTGCCCAGGCCGCCCGCTCCGGAGGAAGGGGAGGAAGATCCGGAAACGGAGCTGATTCGGCGCCTGGAAGAGTATCGGCGTTATAAGGAGAGCGCGGAGGAACTTCGCGATTTTGAGGAAGCGGCAAAGCATGTATTTACAAAGCTTCCGGAGGAATATCCGCTGCCGCCGCAGGAGGTAGAGCTGACGGGCCTTACCCTTCAGGGGCTCACCGAAGCTTTTTTAAGGATCTGGGCGCGAAAGCCCGATGCTGAAGAGGAAACTGTCAATCACTATGCTCCCCGTGATATTCACAGAGATCAGCACACCGTTCAGGAATGCATGCTTGCACTGATCCATACGATCCGCAGGAAGAAGCGAATGCTTTTCACGGAAGCCTTCTCCGACGCTCCTTCAAAGGAAGAAGTTGTAACCTATTTCCTGGCGGTGCTTGAACTGCTCAAGCTGGGGCAGATGCACATCCTGCAGGGCAGCATTTACGGTGAAATTGAGCTCATTGCAGGTAAGGCTCCCTATGTCGAGCTGCCAGAGGAAAAGCCGGAAGGAAAGCCAAAGGGACGAAAGAGAAGAAAAGCCGAAGCGAACGGGGAAGAGGCCGGGCCTGCAGCATTTGGTGAAAACAATCCCGAAGGTTTCAGCCTCCCGCCGGATTCGACAGATCACACGTCTTTGGATGAGACGGGACTGTTGATCAGCAGCGCAGACGAATAATGACTGAAAGAAGGAAGCAGATTGGAAGGAAACGAGAAGGGCCGGATTGAAGCGATTCTTTTTGTATCCGGAGATGCTGTGGAGATTCGGGATCTCGCCAGAGCTCTCGGGGAGGATGAAAAAAAAGTCCGGAAAACCCTGAACGATCTGGAAAGCGAATATGACTTCAACCAGCGCGGGTTCGTGATCAAACGCTTTGGAACAAAGGTGCAGCTTGCTACACGCCCGCTCTATGCAGAAGATGTTGTCCGACTGCTTCAGCCTGTTCAGAAGCAGAGCCTGAGCCAGGCAGCCATGGAAACGCTTGCGGTTGTCGCTTATAAACAGCCCGTTACCCGTGCGGAAGTCGAGCAGATCCGCGGCGTGAAATGTGACTACAGCCTTCAGAGCCTTACCCTGAAAGGATTGATTCAGGAGGTCGGCCGAAAGGAAACGATCGGAAGGCCTGTTCTTTTCGGCACAACCGATGAGTTCTTAAGCCGATTCGGGATTGAAAGTCTGGAGAACCTTCCCCCCCTTCCGGAGCCTGAAGCGGAAGAAAGCGGGGAGCCGCACGAGGAGCTGATTCCTTAACCGATGTTATATCGGCTTTCGAAACATGAGGAACAAAGAGGAACTGACTCCGGGGTTTACGAATCAAGCTTCGGGGAGAATGATCTGAGGGTGAGACCATGATATTGAGCGACAGGATTGAAAGCATGCTTGAAAAGGTGCAGAAGGCACCCAGGTATACCGGCGGAGAGATGAATACCAGCATTAAGGCCTGGGATGAAGCGCCGCTCCATTTCGTATTCTGTTTTCCGGATACCTATGAAGTCGGAATGAGCCATCTCGGAATGAAAATTCTGACGGGACTGATCAATGAACAGGAATGGAGTCTCTGTGAGCGCTGCTTTATGCCCTGGGTGGACATGATCGCGCTGATGAAGGAGAATAAAGTGCCCCTGTTCAGCCTCGAAAGCAGGAGACCCCTGAAAGACTTTGACATCGTCGGGTTTACGCTGATGTACGAGATGAGCTACAGCAATGTGCTGGCCATGCTGGACATGGGCGGAATACCTGTGGAACGAAGGGATCGGGGAGAGCAGGATCCCATTGTGGTGGCGGGTGGCGGATGCGCTTCAAATCCTGAGCCGATTTCCGATTTCATAGATGCCTTTATGATCGGCGCAGGCGAAGAGGTTATGCTCGAGGTGAACCGCGTTGTTCTGGAGCGAAAGGAGAAGGGCTGGTCCAGGGAAGCCTGTCTGAAAAAACTCGCACAGCTTGAAGGCGTCTATGTGCCCTCGCTGTACGATGCAGAGTACAATCAGGACGGAACGCTGAAAGATTTCCGCCCCAATTGCCCGGAAGCTCCCGCGCGTGTGCGCAAGCGTTTCGTGGATAATCTGGACAAAGCCTTTTTTCCTTCAAAGGTGGCTGTGCCCTATACAGAGGTTGTCTTTGACCGGATTACCCTGGAAATCATGAGGGGATGCACCCGGGGATGCCGTTTCTGCCAGGCAGGCATGCTCTACCGTCCAGTGCGCGAGAGAAGCCTTGAAACACTTGTTCGTCAGGCAGAAACGCTGGTGGATGCCACAGGTTATGAGGAGATTTCCCTGAGCAGTCTCTCCAGCGGGGACTATTCCTGTCTTCCGGAGCTGATCCGGGAACTGATGCGCAGGATGAAGGACAGAAGAGTGTCCATCAGCCTCCCAAGTCTTCGGATTGACAGCGTTCTGAAGGAAAGCCTGGAGGAAACCCAGCAGGTCAAAAAAAGCAGCCTGACCTTTGCGCCGGAAGCCGGGACCCAGAGGCTTCGGGATGTGATCAATAAAGGCGTTACGGAAGAAGACCTGATCGAAAAGGCCAGAGATGCCTTTCAGGGCGGGTGGAGCAGTATCAAACTGTACTTTATGGATGGACTGCCTACGGAAACCACGGAGGATCTGGACGGGATCGCCGATCTGGCCCGGAAGGTTGTGGCAGAATACTTCAAAGTGCCCAAGGGTGACAGGGCCAAAGGCCTTCGGGTCACCGTCAGCTGCAGCACCTTTGTGCCGAAGCCTCATACGCCCTTTCAATGGGCTGCACAGGACACAATCCCGGTCATCAATGAAAAACAGGAGCATCTCCGGGAGGTTTTGAAGATCAAAGGGGTCACCTTTAACTGGCACGCACCGCATCTGAGTTATCTTGAGGCCTGTTTCTCCCGCGGAGACCGCCGCATCGGACGCGTGCTGAAAAGAGCGTGGGAACGCGGCTGCATGCTTGACGGATGGAATGATCAGTTTAAATTTGACGTGTGGATGGCCGCGTTTGACGACTGCGGACTGGATCCCGCTTTTTATGCTAACCGTGTTCGCAGAAAAGAGGAGCTGCTGCCCTGGGATTTCCTCGACTGCGGAATTACCAAAGAATTTCTTTGGCGTGAAAAGGAAAAGAGCGATCGGGCAGAGGTTACGAGGGACTGCCGTCAGGGCTGCAACGGATGCGGTATTCAGAGATTTGCCGGGCTTTGTGCCTATGCGGATCCCAAAAGAAGAAATGCTCCGTCCCCCAGTCTGCTGCCCTATGTGCCGGAAGGAGACGAATGCTGATGCGAATGCTGGGTGTGTTTCAAAAGAGCGAACGGGTTCGCCATATCGGGCATCTGGACATCCAGAGAGCTGTTCAGCGGGGCCTTCGCCGCAGCGGTCTTCCGGTCGCTTATTCCAATGGCTTCAATCCTCACATTCTCGTGACCTTTGCATCCGCCCTGAGCACCGGCGCCTGCGGAAGACGGGAGATCATGGATGTGAAAATGGCCGAAGAAGTCAGCGCGGAAGTATTTCTGAATCGGATGAACCTGGCCATGCCCCCGGAAATGCAGCTTTCCGAAGCCCGGGCGGTCGATGACCGGCATCCGGCCCTGATGGCCTCTTTACGGGCCGGAATGTATGAAATGATCCTCCGGGATAAAGATCAGGCGCAGAAACTGATTTCTTCCATCGAGCCCATGATGGGCCGGGAGGAAATCCGGGTGCCGAGAAAGACAAAATCCGGAATCCGGGAAGTGGATATGAAACCGCTGATTTTTTCTCTCCGCGGAGAGGAAAGCACTCTTTTTGCCACACTGATGCTCACAGAAAGGGAAAGCTGCAAGCCGGCGATGATTCTGGACGGTCTGAAAAAGGAGGCCGGAATCCCTGAGGAGGAAGAGATCCGGACACTGATTGTCCGCACTCAGCTGCTTGGAGAAGACCTGGAAGGAAATCTGAAACCCCTGGAGACGCTTTAACTGATGGAACGAATACTGTATTTGAACAAGGATTTCTCAGCGCTTTCCGAGGACGGAAGGCTGGTTGAGTATATTCCGTTCCGAAGCGAGGATGAAACCGGCAGAATTCTGCAGGGCCGTGTTGATCGGATGATGCCCGGCCTGGAGGCCGCGTTTGTGGACATCGGGAGGAGAAGGGACGGTTTTTTGCCTCAGAAGGAGAACAGCCCCAGTTTTACAGACGGTCCGATTCGATCGGGTGATCGTGTGCTGGTGCAGATCAGGAAGGAAGAAACCGGAAACAAGGGAGCCTTTTTAAGCCGGGATTTGAGTATTCCGGGCAGCCTGCTGATTCTGATGCCCAAGAACCGGCATATCGGAGTCAGCGCCCGGGTCACGGATTCGGAAAGCAGGGAAAGACTCTTCCGGCTCGGGCAGAAACTGTCGGCAGGAGAGAACGGTATCGTCATGCGGGAAGCTTCCCTGCACGCAAAACAGGAGTCCCTGGAAGAGGAACTGGACAGGCTGAAAAAGCAATGGGAGGATATCCGGAACGGAAACCTGCCCGCTGTTTCCGCAGAGGAAGAGCTGATCCGCGATTATGCACCCAGAGGAATCTCGGAGATCAAACGGGACGCGGAGCTTTCCGCGGATCTGATGCGTCAGCTGAAGGAATCGGAGAACAGGCTGGTTCGTCTTCCTCACGGCGGCAATATTGTAATCGACCGCTGTGAAGCAATGACAGTCATTGACGTGAACAGTGCTTCGGATTCGGGAGACGCAAACAGAAGGCAGTCCGTCCTGAGAACAAATCTGGAGGCCTGCCGGGAAATCATGATACAGGTTCGTCTTCGGAATCTCTCCGGTATTCTTATTCTGGATCTGATTGACATGGAAGAAGAGAGCGACCGGAATGCGGTTCGTCAGGCTTTGGAGGAGGCATTCCGTGCCGATCGGATGAAGACGGTGATTCACGGATATACCAGTCTGGGCCTTATGGAAATGACAAGAAAAAGGAGCAGAGCCACATGGCAAGAACAGCGGTGAAGATAACCGAAGAGGAAAAGAATAGGCAGAAGGATTTTATCCGGGAAATCCGGGAGCTGCCTCAGAGACCGCAGACCTATCATGTTGTCACCTACGGTTGCCAGATGAATGCACATGATTCGGAAAAAATCGCCGGCATGCTGGAAGAAATGGGGATGAAGGAAGCAGCCGTTCGCGAGGAAGCGGATTTTGTCATTTTTAACACCTGCTGCGTGAGGGATAACGCAGAAAGGCGTGCTCTGGGAAATGTGACCTGGCTGAAGGAAGTGAGGAAAACACATCCGAATCTCATGATCGCGGTTTGCGGATGCATGATTCAGGAACCCGGGATGGCTGAAAAAATCCTGAAACAGTACCGATTCATTGATCTGGCCTTTGGGACTGCAAATCTTCACAGGTTTCCGGAACTGATGTATTCCGCACTGAACAGTGACAGAAACGTGGTCCAGGTGGCGGATGAGGATGTGATTGCCGAAGGCCTGCCGGTGCGCAGGCAAAGAACGGACGCAGCGTATCTGACCATCATGTACGGCTGTGACAATTTCTGCTCCTTCTGCATAGTTCCCTATGTACGGGGGCGTGAACGAAGCAGAGAGCCGGAGGATATTCTGCGGGAGGCGGAAGAACTGCAGAAAACCGGAGTCAAGGAGATTATGCTGCTTGGTCAGAATGTGAACAGCTACGGGAAAAGCCTTTCCTGTCCCATGAGCTTTGCCGGACTGCTGCGAAGACTTGAACAGCTTGGAATCCCAAGGATCAGATTCATGACGAGCCATCCGAAAGATCTGAGCGACGAACTGATCGAGACCATGTCCGGAAGCTCGCATATTCTGCCGCAGTTCCACCTGCCTGTTCAGAGCGGCAACGATGAGATCCTGCAGAAAATGAACCGGCATTATACCCGGGAAAAGTATCTTGAACGGGTTCATAAGCTGAGGGAGGCTGTGCCCGGAATCGGCCTGAGCACCGATATTATCGTTGGATTTCCGGGAGAAACGGAAGCGCAGTTTGAGGATACCCTGAGTCTGGTGGAAGAGGTCCGCTATGACGGCGCCTTTACCTTTATCTATTCTCCCAGAGTGGGAACGAGAGCTGCGGCCATGGATCACCAGGTCCCGGACGAGGTTGCCGGAGAACGGATCAAAAGGCTGATCAGCCTTCAGGAAGAACTGCAGAAAGAGACCCTGAGGCGCTTTATCGGCATGAAGGAAGAGGTGCTGGTCGAGGGGCTGAGCAGAAGAAGCGAAGAGGCTGTGTCCGGAAAGGGAAGACATGCGGTTTCCGTCACACTTCCGGGAAATCTCGGCGACGTGGGACAGATCGTTTCCTGCAGGATTACAGGAGTCAGAAACAATACGCTGATTGCGGAAAGAATCGGGGATGAAGAATAATGAAACAGGTTATGCAGAAGGCTCAGGAGCTGGCGGATGCGATTGTTGCCAGCGAGGTTTACCGTAAAATGAAGGACCTGGAGGAAGCGCTCCAGAATGATGAGGCGGCCGCGGAGGCTGTCAATGACATGGCCAGAAAGCGTCAGAAGGTGGAGAAACTCCTGACGGAGAAAGGCATGGATCCGGAGGAGCTGAAAAAGGCCAATCAGGAAATGATTCAGGCCGAAAAGAAAATGAATGCCAATCCGAAGGTAGCGGAACTGAAAAACGCCAGAAAGAGCTTTTCCTCCATGATGGACAATGTCAACCGGGTTCTGCGGCTGGTAATAACCGGAGAAATCCGGGAGGATGACTTTCAGGGCGGCTGCGGCGGAAACTGCAGCGGATGCAGCGGGTGCAGCTGATCACCCTTGAAACGGGGAAGAGAGAAAACCTCTCGCTTTTCATCATTCTCATCATGATTCAGACTGAGGTAAGAAGATGGCACTTTCACCGATGATGCAGCAGTATCTGCAGATTCATGATCAGTATCCGGACTGCCTTCTGCTGTTCCGGCTGGGCGATTTCTATGAGCTTTTTTTCGAGGATGCCAAAACAGCCTCACGTGAACTGGAACTGACGCTGACCGGAAGAGACTGCGGTCTGGAGGAGAGGGCACCCATGTGCGGTGTGCCCTATCATGCGGTCAACACCTATGTGGAGCGTCTGATCGAAAAGGGATACAAGGTCGCAATCTGTGAGCAGCTTGAGGATCCGGCGCTGGCCAAAGGACTTGTGGAGAGAGATGTGGTCAGGGTCATTACGGCCGGTACACTGACGGACAGTTCCATGCTGGAAGAAAAAAGCAATAACTTTCTCCTGTGCGTGTATCTGAAGGGGAAGGAAACCGGGCTGGCCTTTGCGGATGTCTCCACCGGAGAATTTTACGTTTCCGAGCCCTTGGAAAACATGCTTCGTCCGGAGATCAGCCGGATCGGAGCACATGAAATTCTGTGCAACGATGCCGTAAGGCTTCGGGAAGCAGCCGGAATTGAACTTCCTCTGAACGCTCAGATCTCCCAGGGATGGTTTCAGTTCGGAAACGCTTCGGAAACACTGATGGAGCAGTTTCATCTCTCTTCTCTCACCCCCCTCGGACTGGACGGTCATAAAGCAGCTGCCTGTGCAGCCGGCGCCCTCATGAAATATCTGCGGGACACTCAGAAGAACTCGCTGGAGCATATGCGTATGCTGCGCTTTGCGGAGAACGGCCGGACCATGCTGCTGGATCCAAATACGAGAAGAAACCTGGAGCTGACAGAGAGCCTGCGCGGCAAAGGGAAAAAAGGCACACTCCTCGGGCTTTTGGACAAAACGGCAACGGCCATGGGCGGAAGGCTGCTGAGAAACTGGATGGATCAGCCCCTGTTGAGGAGGAAAGATATTCTGGCCAGACATGATGCGGTCAGCGAACTGACGGAGAACCCGGTCTTGAGCGCCTCCATTGTTGAGGAGTTGACCGGAGTCTATGATATGGAGCGCCTGCTGAGCAAGGTCGCCTATCGGAGCCTGAACGCCCGTGATTGTCTTGCGCTTTGTTCGAGTCTGAAAAAAGTACCTGGAATCAGGAATTTGCTGAGCGGCGTCCATTCCGCAGAGATGCAGACCATTTTCGGGGAGCTGGAGCCTCTGGATGATCTGACCGATCTTCTGGAACGGGCCATTCATCCGGACGCTCCGGTAGTTATCACCGAGGGCGGCATCATTCGGGACGGGTATTCTCCTCTGCTGGATGAGTACAGGGAAGCACAGACCAGCGGACGGCAGTGGATTCTCGACATGGAACAGAAGGAGCGGGAAGAAACCGGGATCAAAAATCTTCGGATACAGTATAACCGCGTCTTCGGATATTATATTGAAGTAACCAAAAGCTATCTGAGCCTTGTGCCGGACCGTTATACCAGAAAGCAGACACTGGCCAATGCGGAACGGTATATGACACCTGAGCTGAAAGAAACGGAACAGAAGATTATTGGAGCTCAGGAGCAGAGCGTTCGTCTGGAGCTTCAGCTTTTCAATGAGATCCGGGAAGAAGTCTGTAAATGCATGTCCAGGATTCAGCGGGTCTGTGAAGCTGTCAAGAAGCTCGATGTCTATCAGAGCCTGGCCCGGGTTGCCGTGGAAAACCGCTACGTAAGGCCTGAGATGAATGAAGACGGCAGCCTGACCATTCTTGATGGACGCCATCCGGTCGTGGAGCAGAGCCTGGCCAGCGGTGATTTTGTTCCAAATGACACACAGCTTGATCTGAATGATCACAGGATGATGATTATTACCGGACCGAACATGGCAGGAAAAAGCACCTATATGCGGCAGGTTGCCCTGATCTGTCTGATGGCTCAGATCGGCAGCTTTGTTCCGGCCAGGGAAGCGAACCTTCCTGTTTGTGACCGGATCTTTACCCGGGTCGGAGCCTCTGATGACCTGGCCAGCGGCCAAAGCACCTTTATGGTTGAAATGAGCGAAACTGCCTATATTCTTCGAAATGCTACGGCTTCCAGCCTGATCATTCTGGATGAAATCGGCCGGGGAACGAGCACTTTTGACGGACTGGCTATTGCCTGGTCTGTTGTTGAATATATCTCGAAGAAGGAAAACATCGGGGCCAAAACCCTTTTTGCCACGCATTATCATGAGCTGAGCGAGCTGGAAGGACACCTGGACGGAGTCAAAAACTATTGCATCTCCGTAAAAGAACACGGTGAAGATGTGATCTTTCTTCGGAAAATCGTTCGCGGAGGCGCGGATAAAAGCTTTGGGGTTCATGTAGCCCGGCTGGCCGGTGTTCCTCATCCTGTGATTGTCCGGGCCCATGAGATTCAGGCCAGGCTGGAAGTCAGCGATATCAACCAGAACACCATCGGTCAGAACATTCTGGGCGAGAATGAGCCGCCCAGGAAGAACGAACAGGTGGATCTGTTTGAGTATCAGAAGACAGAGATTATTCAGGAACTTCAGCAGATTGATGTAATGGCTCTGACCCCCATGGATGCCATCAATAAGCTTTTCCTTCTTCGGGAAAAAGCCAGAAAGCTTTAAAACGGTGCAGTGCCGAGATCCGCATGCCGGACAGGTTCCCGGCACTGCTCGAATCCGATGGCCGGAATCAGGCAGCCGGATCAGCTGCGGGAAATCAGACACATTACAGCGGGAGAGGATGATTCAATGGCTCAGATCAGGATGCTGTCCAGGGAACTGATAGGCAAAATTGCCGCCGGCGAAGTGGTTGAACGCCCTGCCGCCGCGATCAAGGAACTGGTGGAGAACAGTCTGGATGCGGGAGCAACACATATTTCCGTTGAGATCACGGAGGGCGGGATTGATTCCTTCCGTGTGACTGACGACGGCTGCGGAATTGACGAAAGCGATATTCGGATGGCCTTTGAGAGACATGCAACCAGCAAAATTCGTTCCGCGTCCGATCTTGACGCTATTGGAACGCTGGGGTTTCGGGGTGAGGCCCTGGCTTCCATCGCTGCTGTAGGAAGGGTTACCCTGACCACCCGCACAAGAATGAGGGAAACCGGAATCCGAGTGAAAAACGAAGGCGGACAGATTACCGATCTGACCGAAGCGGCCTGCGCTCCCGGCACCGGCATACTGGTTCGTGATTTGTTTTTCAATGTACCCGTACGAAAAGGTTTTTTGAAAAAGCCCGGCACGGAAGCCAACGCCGTAACGGACTATATGACCCGGCTGATCCTGAGCCGTCCGGATGTCAGCTTCCGATATACCTCCAACGGAAAGATGATCTATCATTCTCCCGGAGACGGAAAGATTGAATCTGCCGTGCTTGCCATTTACGGCAGTCAGACGGTGCGCAGAATGCGAAGCGTGGAAGGCTGTCAGAACGGCATTCTGATGAAAGGCTATATCGGGATCGGGGAGGATGCACGCAACAACCGGGGAGGTCAGAACTTTTTCATCAATGGGCGCATGCTTCGCAGCCCCCTGCTGAGCGGTTCTCTGGAGGATGCCTGCCGGGAACGGGTCATGATCGGGAAGTATCCGATCTGCGTTCTCTATCTGGAAATGCCCTATGAAAATGTGAATGTGAATGTCCATCCGAATAAAATGGAGGTTCGCTTCCGCTTTGATCAGCAGGTTCGGGACGCTGTCTTTACCCTGGTTCACGAGTCGCTTCAGGACAGGGACGCCTTTGAGCGCCCGGTGGAGATGCCCCTGACTCCTCAGACCGGCCTGCCAGGTCTTTCCGAAACCGTGCAATCCGAGACAGCCCCCCGAGCTGTGATTGAAACGGGAAGCAGCGTTCCTTCTGTCGTGATTTCAGACACTCCTCCAATGCCTGTTTTCAGGCCAATTGCCGAAAAAAAACAGGTTCCCTTATCCGATCATGTTCTGGAGCCGGATCTGCTTCCTCCTCCGATCACGGAAAAAGGAAAGCAGCAGCTGCAGAGTGCAGACCCAATCAGAAGTGATTCTCCTCAAGGGGAACAGAGGGAAATAACCGGCGCGGAAGAAGCCCCCTCTGCATTCCGGCTGAGCGAGGAGAACAGGGAACCTCTTTACCGGCCCGGAACGGAACAACAGTCCGGGGATGGAGCCTTCTTCCGGAAACCTGCTGAGGGAAACCCGCCGGAGAGAATCGAGCAATTATCCGGCCTTCCCGAAGATCTCCCTGCACCCATGAGAATCTTCGGCGCTGTCTTTGATACCTATATTCTGATCGAATATGCGGACCATCTGCTGCTGGTGGATCAGCACGCGGTTCACGAAAGGCTGCTCTTTGACCGGATGATGAAGGCCTGGTCCGATCAGCAGGCAGGGCAGGAACTGCTGGTTCCCTATATTGTTTCTGTGACGAAGAAGGATTTGGCCATTCTGGAAGAAAACCGGGAAATGCTCTCAGATCTGGGACTGACTGTCGAACTCTTCAGCGAAAATGAAGTTGCTGTCAGATCTGTTCCGGTGATGCTTGGCCAGAACGAAACCTCTGCATTTCTGCACGAAGCGATTGATGAGCTTGAAAACGGCAGAATCCCCGGGGCTGACAAGAAAAGAGCCGCCATTCTGCAGCAGGCCTGCAAGCACGCGGTAAAGGGAGGGGAGCCTCTGGCAGAGGATGTGCTTCGTTCCCTGGTTGAGGAAATGATTGATAAAAAAGTGACCCCGACCTGCCCGCATGGCCGGCCGCTTGTGGTATCCATCAGCCACACGGAGCTTGATAAGAAGTTCAAACGCATTCAGTAGAAAACATTACAATCATTACAATTCGGGCACAGAGGAACATCATGGATCACAAGATCATCTGCAGGGTGCTGACAGGACCGACCGCCAGCGGCAAAACCGAAATCAGCCTGAGGCTTGCTGAAAGGAACCACTGGGAGATTGCGTGCATGGACAGCATGCAGATCTATCGGGGGATGAATATCGGTACAGCCAAGCCGACTCCCGCTGAACAGCTGCGCGTAAAGCATCACCTCCTGGATCTGTGCGATCCCGGGGAGAGCTTCAGCGTAGCCATGTACCGGGAGAAGGCGGAAACATTGATCCGTGAGAAATGGAACAGGGAACACAGGGAATTGCTCTTTGTCGGTGGCACTGGATTATACCTTCAGGCGCTGATGCATCCGATGGGAATGGGCAACGTCCCGGCCGATGAGAACCTCCGCGCGGAGCTCCGTGAACTGGCACAAACACAGGACGGGAAGCAAGCGCTTCATCACATTCTTCAGGATCTGGATCCCGTGACTGCGCAGCGGCTTCCTCTGAATGATGTCCGTCGGGTGATCCGGGCCATTGAGGTCAGCAGAACAACCGGAATTCCTTTCTCGGAACAGGCCCCGCGAGAGGAATGCTCTGAGTTTGAGTGGAGGGTGGCGGCGCTGGAAATGCCCAGGGATCAACTGTATGAGCGGATAAATCAACGCGTATTGCACATGATTGATGAAGGCCTGGAGGAGGAGGTCCGCAAGCTTCTGCGAAGCGGAATCTCCCCTCACGCACAATGCATGCAGGCTCTTGGATACAAGGAAATGGTTCTGTATCTGGAAGGAATCTGGACCCTGGAGAAAGCCATCGAAGAAATCCAGAAAGGATCCAGACATTATGCCAAAAGACAGGGTACATTTCTTCGCAGAGAGCCCGCAGTCCATGCTTTTCAGGCGCTGGACTCCGATACAGGGAATCTGCTTGATCAGTTTTATTCTTCGGCTTTATCCGCATGATTCATCCGGGCGGAACCATTCCGCTTCTTTCCGAAAACCGCAACAAATGTCCCATTCTGCCGCGTTGCAATATGAATGGCTGTAGGGGACAGGAGGAGAACCCCAAAAGGTGTTTGGGGCTCAATGCTTTATTCGCGAATGTATGGGATTGTTGCAGAAAAGGCGGAAGCTGGAGTTGCTGTTTCTTATCATTCTGATCGATTTCTTCGGAATGCGTCCATGATTCCCGGATAGCTGTCCGCGTTTATTTGCATGCCTCAAGAATGATTTCCGCAGCTTCTGCCAAAAGGGAAAAGGGGATATTCAGCGCGGGAAGAAGACGGACCTTCTCCTTGGCAGTCAGGCAAAGAACTCCGTTTTGCATGCAGGCCGTGACTACTTCCGAAGCCGGACGCACCGTTTTCAGTCCAAGCATCAGCCCGAGTCCTGAGACCGCCTCTACCCCCGGCGCGTTTTCAAACTGACAGCGAAGATATTCTCCTTTGCTCCGGACTTCGGAAAGAAGCGCTTCGTCAATCCGGTTCAGAACGCTGAGCGCCGCGGCGCAGCAGACGGGATTTCCTCCGAAGGTGGAGCCGTGATCCCCAAAGTGGAAAACATCCTGAACTCTTTCGCCCAATAGGGTTGCGCCCAGGGGAAGGCCTCCGGCCAGCCCTTTGGCGGTTGAAACCACATCCGGCTTCACGCCGAAATGCATATAGGAATACAGCTCTCCGGTCCTGCCGTTTCCGGTCTGCACTTCGTCCACCATAAACAGATAATTCCTGCTTTTCGCCCATTCGGCTACGGTCTGAATATAATCCGCCGGCAGGGGCAGAACACCGCCTTCGCCCTGAATGCATTCCAGCAGCACGCCCGCCACACGGCCCGTTTCAATCACTTTCTCCAGGGCATCCGGATCGCCAGCCGGAACAGAAACAAAGCCCGGTGTCAGAGGCTGAAACAGTTCATGATAATGATCCTGGCCCGTAGCGGCCAGAGTGGTCAGGGTTCGGCCATGAAAAGAGTTTTCCATGGTAACAATGATATTCTTCTCCGGACCGTAATGGTCGGATGCCCATTTCCGCGCCGCTTTGATCGCACATTCGTTCGCCTCTGCGCCGGAGTTGCTGAAGAAGACCTTTTTCATGCCCGTGCGGAGGCAGAGCTTCTCGGCGAGCTCCGTGCAAGGCTCCGTGTAATAGAGATTCGACATATGCTGCACCTTGCCCAGCTGGGCGATGACAGCCTCCTGCCAGAGAGGATCCGAAACGCCGAACGAGGTCACCGCAATGCCGCTGCCAAGATCGATATATCTCTTTCCCTGGCTGTCAAAGACTTCTGATCCGGCTCCGCGCACTATTTCCAGCGGAAACCGTTTGTAGGTCGGCGCAATATACATCTGATCCTTTTCAAAAACGTTCATCTTCGGCTCCTTGATTCTTTTCAGTCCGGATGTATCCAGGTACCGGCACCTTCATCCGTCAGAAGTTCCATCAGAATCGAATGAGGTATCCGACCGTCCATAATGACCGCGTTGCGGACTCCCTGTTCCAGGGCCGTGACACAGCAGCCAACCTTGGGAATCATCCCTCCGGAGATGATTCCGGTTTCCTTCAGATGTGCAACCTGGGTCAGCGAAAGCTCGGAAATCAGCGAAGCGGGATCATTTCTGTCCCTGAGAACCCCGGCAATATCAGTCATCAGAATCAGACGTTCCGCCTCAAGTGCCCCGGCAATATGAGCGGCGGCCGTATCTCCGTTGATATTATAGGAATGGCCTTCCCTGTCGCATCCCACCGTGGAGATGACAGGGATGTAGCCGTTGCTGAGAAGGTCTGTAATGGGTCGGATATGTACCTTGGTGATATCTCCCACAAAACCGAGCTTTTCATCCCGGATCCGGCATTCGATCAGTCTTCCGTCAATTCCGCTGAGACCAATGGCTTTCCCGCCTTTCATCTCGAGCAGATTCACCAGTGTCTTGTTGACTTTGCCGGCAAGCACCATCTGGACAATATCCACGGTTTCCTGATCTGTCACCCTGAGGCCGTCGACAAACTCCGGCTGCTTGCCCATCCGGGTCATCATATCACTGATTTCCGGCCCTCCGCCGTGAACAAGAACGATCTTGACTCCGATGAGCCAGAGCAGGACAATATCCTCCATGACCTGCTGCTTCAGGACCTCATTGATCATGGCGTTGCCGCCGTATTTCACTACAACGATTTTCCCGACATAGCGGCGGATATAGGGGAGTGCCTGGGTAAGCACCTCCGCGCGCTGAGCGTTAGAAAAGCTTTCTCCCATCTGATCCTTCCTTTCCGGCCCGGCTTGAGCCGATCGGTCCGCCGCGGCGATTTGAGGCTTCACGTACGGTAATCTCCGTTGATCTTGACATAATCATAGGTCAGATCGCATCCCCAGGCCGTGGCGGAAGCATCTCCCTCCTGCAGATGAACCAGGATCGTTATTTCCTTTTCCGAAAGGATTTTTTTCGCCTTTTCCTCGGAAAAAGGAACTCCCGCCCCGTTCTCACAGACGGAGATCCTGCCCGCCGGACTGGAAAACGCAACGTCAATCCGGTTAACATCCATGGGAACACCGCTGTATCCTATGGCACAGAGGACCCTGCCCCAGTTTGCGTCGGCACCAAACATCGCCGCCTTTAACAGGCTGGAACAGATGACGCTTTTTGCGACTTTTTTTGCGTCCGTCTCTGAAGCAGCGCCGTTTACCTGGCATTCCAGCATTTTGGTTGCACCTTCGCCGTCGCCGGCAATGAGACGGCAGAGCTGAATATTGACCGTGTTCAGTGCCTTCATGAACGTATCAAATGCTTCTCCTTCCGAATCGATGGCAGGATTGCCGGCCATACCGTTCGCGAGGAGAACGACCATATCATTCGTGGAGGTATCGCCGTCCACGCTGACCATATTGAAGGTATTCTGAATGTCTCCGGAAAGCGCCTTCCGGAGCATCGGGGCGGTGATGGCAGCATCGGTCGTAATAAAAACCAGCATGGTTGCCATATTGGGGTGAATCATGCCGCTTCCCTTGGCGATTCCGCCCAGACGGCAGACTTTTCCGTCCAGCTCAAACTCCACCGCGACCTCTTTTTTCACCGTATCCGTCGTCATGATGCCTTCGGCGGCCGCGTCGCACCCGTGAACCGAAAGACCTTCCTTCAGCTCTGTGATTCCGGAAGCAACAGGCTCCAGGCTCATTGGCTCGCCAATCACTCCGGTGGAAGCCACGACAACATCCTCCGGGGAGATGGAAAGCGCTTTTGCGGTTATTTCGGCCATGCCTTCCGCAATCTCGATGCCGTTGGCATTGCAGGTATTGGCATTCCCGCTGTTGCAGATGACTGCCTGAGCCCGGCCGTTCGAGAGATGCTCCTTTGTAACCGTAAGGGGAGCTCCCTTGACAAGATTCGTCGTATAAACCGCGGCGCAGGCAGCCGGAACCTCACTGAAAATCAGTGACAGATCACGCTTGGTGCGGTTCTTCCGAATACCGCAGTGAATGCCGTTGGCCAGAAAGCCTTTTGCTGCGCAGACGCCGCCTTCAGTCAGGTGCATGTTGAATTACCTCCCCATGTAATAAACCGTCTGACCCTTCAACCGGACAAACAGCAGTTCTATTATATCCCAATTCATGACAGACACAAGCCAGTTTCTTCCGGGAGTCCGAACCTGAGATTCATGTTCTGTATCGCTGCACCGGAAGCCCCCTTGCCAAGGTTGTCGAAGCGGGAAATCAGCAGAATTCTCTCTTCATTCCCGGTGACGGTGATTTCAAGGCTGTCCCTTCCGGAAAGGCCTGCGGCGGAGCAGAATCCGTTTTCTGTCCCTGCTTCCGTCAGATGAATCAATTTGGAACCGTCATAGTAAGCCCGGTACAGATCCGGAAGCGAGGAGACGGGAATCCGCAGCTGATCCGCAAAGAGAGGAACCGTTACCTCCATTCCTGCATAAAACGGCGCCACGACAGGGGAGAAGACAGGTTCGAAACGGAGACCGGAGACGATACGCATCTCAGGAAGATGCTTGTGCCTCTGACCCAGGGCATATTGGCGCGGAGCATCCAGCAAAGGATCTCTCCCGGAAGCTTCGTATTCCGCAATCATTTTTTTCCCTCCGCCGGAATAACCGGTCAGAGAGAAACAGGACAGCCTCGCATCCGGCGAAATCGCACCTTCTCCGATCAGCGGAACAACCAGGGAGATAAACCCGGTTGCATGACAGCCCGGGTTGGCAATTCTGCAGGAGGATTGAATCTGCTGCCGCAGCCCGTTCACTTCGGGAAATCCGTACGTCCAGGCCGGACTGACGCGGTGCGCCGTGGAGGTATCGATAACCACTGTATCCGGATTGGATACCATTTCGACGGCTTCCCTGGCCGCATCATCCGGCAGGCAAAGAAAAGCGACCTCCGCGCTGTTCAGCGCGTCCCTGCGTGCAGAAGGGTCCTTTCTGAGTTCCTCGGGCAGGGTATACAGCTGTATATCCTTTCGTTCGCGGAGCCGATCCAGGATGCGGAGACCTGTGGTTCCGCTGCTTCCATCAACAAACGCCCTGATCAATCGTCAGCACCTCCTCCGTATCTCATCGTCAGAATACTCACTATAATACGGATAATTGCATATTTATGCACCGAATCATCCTTCTGTCAAGTGTTTCTTCCAGTACAAGCATAAAAAATACAAGATAAATCCTTCGGCAGGCAGTTTTCCCGGGTCTGCCGCTTTTGTCCGCCGGGGCCGTGCTGTTTTCATGATTTGATTTCGCTTCTTGAACGGGCACCCTGAAATATGATATGATGACCGCGGTTTATCCAATGAATTGCAGCAGAGGCAGGATGAATGAAGGAACAGACGGAACGCATGATTCAATACGCGGAAGCAGCGCTGAAGGATGCCTACGCGGAACAGGAAATCGTAGAAGAGAAAAGGACCCGGCAAATCCTTGATGTTTTCAGGAAGCATCAGGTCAGCTATCGACATTTCTCTCCGACCACCGGATACGGATATGACGATGTAGGAAGAGATACCCTCGAGAAGATTTATGCAGATGTCTTTCATACCGAAGCAGCGCTGATGCGTCCTCACATCGCAAGCGGTACTTCCGCACTCAGCCTGACGCTTTTCGGCCTGACCAGACCAGGGGACCGCATTCTGAGCGTCACCGGGCTGCCTTACGATACACTCTGGGGTATCATCGGCATCGGAAAGGAAACACCGCCCGGGTCGCTGAAGGAAATGGGTGTCGGCTTTGACTGTGTGGATCTGAAGAAGGATGGAACGATCGATCTGGAAGCGGTCGAAGCGGCCATGACGCCCCGGACGACATTGGTCATTGCTCAGAGAAGCCGCGGGTATGCATGGCGTCCCAGCCTGATGCCGGAAGCCTTCGAGCCGCTTTCGGATCTGCTTCACCGCCGTTATCCGGGAGTGCTTTTCATGGTCGACAATTGCTACGGAGAGTTTGTCCGGGAAAAAGAACCGACTGACTTCGGCGCTGATGTCTGCGTGGGAAGCCTGATCAAAAACCCCGGCGGCGGCATCGCGCCCACGGGAGGCTATATTGCGGGCAGCAGGGAGTCGGTGGAGCGCGTGGCCTGGCGTCTGACCGCGCCAGGACTCGGCCGTGAAATCGGATCCTATGCGGGTGACTACCGTCCCTGGTATCAGGGGCTGTTCATGGCTCCTCATACTGTCTGCCAGGCAGTCAAAACCGCGCTTCTTGCCGCAAGACTTTTTGAAGACCTTGGTATGAAGACATCTCCATCCTCTGCTGAACGCAGAGCGGATATCATACAGGCGATTCAGATGGGAACGCCGGAGCGTCTTGTTGCTTTCTGTCAGGGGATACAGTCGGCCAGTCCCATCGATTCCATGGCTTTGCCGGAACCCTGGGACATGCCCGGATACGACGACAGGGTCGTTATGGCTGCCGGAACCTTTGTTGCGGGGGCAAGCATTGAACTGAGCTGCGACGGGCCGATGAGGGAACCCTATACCGCCTATATGCAGGGCGGTCTGACATACACGCACGGAAGAATTGCCCTGGCGGAAGCGCTGAATCGCATGATTATCGCCGGAGCTCTTTAAAAACGATTGACAAAGGAAGAATAATAATCATATAATTATTGAAAGAACTCAAGGAGGTTGAGTGAATATGGAACTTCAGGCTTTGAAGGACACCGCCAGACAGGTTCGTCGGGATATTATCACGATGACGGCGAAGGCCGGTGCCGGCCATCCGGGCGGATCACTGAGCAGCACGGATGTGCTTGTTGCGCTGTATTTTGATGTCATGCAGGGCATTGATCCGAAAAATGATAAAAATCCGAACCGCGATCGTTTTGTCCTGAGCAAGGGGCACGCCGCTCCGGCTCTGTACGGGACGCTGTGCGAACGCGGATATTTCGGAAGGGAAGAGTTCGACGGATTCCGTCAGCTTCACGGGATTCTGCAGGGGCATCCGGATGTCAAGAAATGCCCCGGAGTGGATGCGTCCACCGGTTCCCTGGGGCAGGGAATCTCCATTGCCGTCGGAATGGCTCTGGGTGCAAAGCACACCGGAAACCCCTGTCATGTATATACAATCATTGGCGACGGCGAGAGCCAGGAAGGTCTTGTCTGGGAAGCCAGCATGGCGGCTGCGCACTATAAGCTGGACAACCTGACGGTCATTCTGGACCATAATGGCATGCAGATTGACGGAACCAATGATGAAGTCATGAGTCTTGGCGATATTAAAGCCAAGGCTGTCGCCTTTGGATACGATGTGATTGAAGTCGCCGACGGGAATGATATGCAGCAGGTGCTGGACGCGCTGCATGCGCCTGCCTGCCCCGGAAAACCCAGGTACATCCTGCTGAACACGCTGAAAGGCAAGGGAGTCAGTTACATGGAAGGCCAGGTTGGCTGGCATGGAAAAGCTCCAAATGCGGAACAGGCAGCAATGGCACTGAAGGAACTGGAGGGCTGAAAAAAATGGAAAAGAAGGCAGTACGGGTCGCCTATGGCGAGGCCCTTTGCAGGCTTGGCGAGCAGAATGACAGAGTGGTGGTGCTGGATGCAGATCTGGCCGCCGCGACCATGACCAACGGATTCAAGAAACAATTCCCCAACCGCTTTTATGATTGCGGCATCGCGGAAGCGGACATGGTGGACATGGCCGCCGGTATGAGCACCATGGGCCTAATCCCATTCTGCTCCACATTCGCCGTTTTTGCCGGACGCTGCTATGATCAGATTCGGAATGGCGTCTGCTACCCCAGGTTCAACGTCAAATTTGGTTTCAGTCATGCCGGAATCACGCTGGGAGAGGACGGCGGAAGCCATCAGGCCATTGAAGATATCGCGCTGATGCGCGTTCTGCCCGGGATGACCGTGTTCGTCCCCAGTGACGCCAACGAGTGCTACCAGTGTGTGGAAGCCGCCGCGAAAATTGAAGGCCCGGTTTTCATCCGGACCGCGCGCCTTCCTTCGCCGGTGTACGACCCCCATCCTTTTGAGATGGGTAAAGGCGTTGTCCTGAAGGAAGGCAGGGACGGCGTGCTTTTCACCTGCGGCATCATGAAGGAGCATGCCATTGAGGCAGTCGACCTCCTGGCCGGGGAAGGCATTGATCTGTCCCTGGTCACCTTCCATACCATTAAGCCTTTCGATGAGTCTCTGGCAAGAGAATTTGCGGCGAAAAACAAACACGTTTTTACGCTGGAAGAACACAGCATCATCGGCGGCCTGGGCGATACCGTGGCGTCGGCCGTCATTGGCCACGGAGTTGAAACCTTCCATAAGATCGGCATCAACGATGTGTTCGGTCAAAGCGGCAAGCCTGCAGATCTGTTAAAGGAATACGGACTGACCGGACCTCAGATTGCCGAAAACATCAAGAGTCATCTGAAACGGCCCTGATTGTTTCCGTTTCTGCCGGGCCTGACAGGATAAATGAGATAAACCCTAACAAGGCAAAGGAGGTAAAGATTTATGGCTGATCTCGGAACAGGAATCAAGGGAATCTGGCTGAAAGGCATGGAAGCGATCGGCAATGCTGCTTCCAGTATTGCATCGAGCACAAAATCCAAGGTCGGCGAGATTAACCTCGTTAACCGCAGGAATGAAATTCTGAAGGACTTTGGAAATCAGGCCTATGTTCTCTGGCAGAAAGGCGCACGGTTTCCCGATGAGCTGGAGGTTCAGCTGAAGGAGCTGGAAAAGCTCGATGAGCAGTTGAACGACCTGCGTGCGGAACGGCTGGCCGGCGTGAAGACGGAAGAAGGATCGGACAATCAGCCGGACGGCGAAGATGCTGCCGAGTCGAAGGAGGATTCACTTCCGGTCTCAGAAGAGGAAGCCACAGAAACGGCTGAGACAGATGAACCCGGCGAGTTCTCTGCGGAAAATTCGGAGAATGTCGTTCCTGTCATTTCAACCGAGCAACCCGATGAAGCGCCGAAGCCCGTTTCGGATCTCAGCAGCACGATCAGTGATCTTTTTGAGTCTGCGCCGACAGCAGAGGAAGCGGCTGAGAAAGTGAACAGTGCGCTGGATTCGCTGGAGGACGGGCTGAAGCAGTTCAGCCAAAAGATCGATGACACTCTGGTTGAAGTATCGGATCAGATTTCGGACGGAAAGCCGGAGGATCCGAAACTGTAAGAAATTGCCTGAAAACGAAAACGGCTGCGGTGAATCATCTCCCGCAGCCGTTTTTATGTTGTTTCCGCAAAACTGTCCGGCCTGAGATGTGAGGCTGCTCTCCATTTTTTGAAAAAAATTTTTCGTATTCTCTGTCATTGCATCATCTTCATGGTCGGGGTATAATTAACTATATGGCATTTCTCTTTAGAAAGGATGGTGAACGCAGGATGGAGGATGCTTATAATATCGGGAAAGAAACCGAGCAAAGAGAGTTCAAGAAAAGCACTGGCGAACTGAAAGAAGGCATCATCTCCATTTGTGCCATCCTTAACAAGCATCAGAGTGGAGAGCTTTATTTTGGCGTCAGGAATGATGGAACGGTTCTCGGCCAGGATATTAACGATACAACGCTGCGAACTGTCAGTCAGGCTATTCGCAGTAACATCAAACCACCTATCTACCCATCTATCAGCGAACAGACCTACGGTAAAAGAAAAGTTGTCTATGTGAAGTTTGACGGTACACAAAAACCTTACCTCGCTTATAATATCCCCCGCATTAGAATCGCAGATGAAGATTCGGTAATGGAACAGCCGCTTTATGAAGAAATGCTCCGGCAGCGGGAGAGCATCAGTTATTCATGGGAAAGCCAGCGGTCAAAGTATAAAGTATCCGATATTGATAAGCAGGTGTTTGATAACTACCTGAAACGGGCGAAAAAAGTTGGACGTATCAGCTTTGAGGAAGAAGACCCGCTTTCTGTTCTGACAAAGCTGGACTTGACGGATGGAGAATGGCTCCTGAATGCCGGGGCAGCTTTGTTTGTTTCCAGCGGGATGAATGAATTACAGATGGCGAAATTTGCCTCTGATGAAAAACTGACCTTTACCGACATACGGCGTTTCACAGGATCTATCCTTGATCTTGCTGACAAAGCAGCCCAATACGTTATTGACGCCATGGATTGGCGGGTGGAGTTTGGAAGTGGACTTGAAAGACAGGAAATACCTGAGATTCCTGTAGATGCCATTCGTGAAGCCGTGATCAATGCATTTGCCCATCGTAAACTGGAATCCGGACAAAGTGTTGAAATTGCTGTGTATCGCAGTTTCATTGAAATCTATAGCCCAGGGAAGTTCCCCGAGGGAGTAGAACCAGAGCAATTCATTCGAGAAATTCGTAAGCCCATTCGCAGAAATCCATTGATAACCCGTACGCTTTATTATTCAAAGGACATGGAGAGTTTTGCCACGGGCCTTAAAAGGATTTATGATGCGTGCGAAGCCGCCGAATGCAAGGTGGAATTCTATGGCGATGATTATGGGTTTACCGTTCGCTTCTATCGTCATTGCGGCGATGGTTGGAATCAAGGCTTGAGTGCCAACCTTGAAAAACGTGGCACTCAAAGTGGCACTCAAGATGATTCTCAAGCCGATGCATCAGAAAAACTGATAAAGCTGATCAGGGAAAACAGTAAAGCTACGCGCAAGCAAATGGCAGAGACTCTATCGGTGAGCATAAGAACGATTCAGCGATTATTAAAAGAACTGCCAAATGTTCACTATGTGGGAAGCGGATATAGCGGTCACTGGGAAATCGATGACCCCGAAGAATGAAGTTGTAACCCGCATGCAAGGCGACGATCATGAAGACCGTCGCTTCTTTTATTGCCTATGCAGTCGTAAAAATGCACCGAACCGGCTTGACGCGTAGAAAGTTTTCATACATGATTGAATCGTTGACGAACTGTCAACGATATGGTTTTCAGGAGGCCGTTATGCAGCACAAAGATCCTCAGCTCATGGAAAAGATCCGGCTGTATGCCATGAATTATTATCGAGCGCACAACCAAATGCCGTCGATCCGGACGATTGCGGACGGGACAGGCATGAACAGGGGCTCTGTGCAGAAATATCTGGTGGAAATGCAGGAGCGCGGGATCATTGAATATGATGGAAAGATCCGTCACATCTATGCCTCCAAAGCACCTACTGAGAGTAAGGATACCTACAACGCCGGGATTATCGGTTCGATTGCCTGTGGTCTCCCGGCGGATGTGGAAGAGTACGTGGAGGATTATGTTCCCCTGCCTGTCAGCATCTTTGGCAGAGGGGAACTGTACATCCTTCGCGCCAGCGGGGATTCCATGATCGATGCCGGCATCAGCGACGGGGATCTGGTTGTTGTCCGTAAAACAACGGAAGCCGATGATGGTGATATTGTGGTTGCCTTAACGGAAGAGACGGGCACAACGCTGAAACGGCTGCTGCATGACAAGGACAGCGGAAAAGTAATCCTGCATCCGGAGAATCCTTCCATGCAGGATATGCTTTTTGACTCGATTGCAGTTCAGGGTGTTGCGGTCAAGGTGATCAAAAACCTGTAAGGACCGGAAGAGAGATAGGGTAGGAAGAGAAAAATGGAGAACAAGAAATGGCTGCCGTCGGATACCACAAACAGGCTGATTGATCTGTGCAAGGACAGGAAAACCCCCAGGCTCAGCTGGCTGGCGTGATCGGCATAGACAGGAGCACTTTGAGCCGGTTTCTCAGCGGGAAAACAGACAACATCCTGAAAGCCGCGAAGGAGCAGATCGGATGACCAATGAGGAGCTGTGCCTGCGGTATCAAGCCGGTGATACCGATGCGGCGGAAGGGCTTGTCAGCAGGAATAAGGGCTTCATTCACAAGATTGCCGCGCAGTATCCCTGTGATTTCCGGAACCCCCGCATGGATTTTGACGATTATATGCAGGAGGGCACGGTAGCGCTGCTTCGAGCAGCATCCCAGTTTGACCCGTCTCGACAGGTTCTGTTCCTGACCTATGCCAGCCAGGCTGTTCGGAATGCGATCGTTGACGCCATCCGTACGGATGAGCCCAATATGGTGCTGACACCCTTGGACGAGTCACGGACTGCTACAGATGACGGCAATGACGGTGATGCAGATTTGTCCATAGACAGGATGGGAAGCCGACTGCCCAGTTCCTATGAAGCCGACCCGGAGACCATATACATTCGGAAAGAACAATTGGAGGAACTATACGCTGCGATCCGTTCGCTGTCCCCCCGGCATCATGCCTGGATCATTTGCAGATATGGCTTTGATGATGATGTGTATAAATTCTTGGCGGAAATGGGCAAAATCTATCATCTGTCTGAGAGCCGGGTGAAGAAAACCGAAGACGAGGCTATTGGAAAGCTGAAAAAGAAAATGAAACACGCTCCATGATGGGATGACGGTTTTTTTCTAAATCCCAGCAGTTTTTTAATTTTGCTCCGTCTAATAGGTGAAAGGAGTTGGTACAGTGCTTCAGGAAAGCCAATTGGACAGCCGATTAGAGATTGATCGGCTCATGGAGCAGTACGGCAGCAGCCTTTTGAGAATGAGTGCTCTTTATCTGAAAGACGCTGATCTCGCACAGGACGCTGTGCAGGAAACATTCCTCAAGGCATACCGGCATCTGAATGATTATCGCGGGGATAGCTCAGAAAAAACCTGGCTGGCAACTATCTGCGTCAATACCTGCAGGGACATGCTGAGAACCGCCTGGTTTCGCCATCAAAGCCGGATCAATATGAGCTCGCTGCCCGAAAGAACCGCCGATTTTACTTTCCCTGATAACACCGTGCTGACTGAGGTCATGCGCCTCCCATCCGACGGGAAAGTCCGATCACGATTGAACAAAGCCAACGGTATTCTGCGGGAAAGGCTAAAGGAGTGGTATTACGATGAAGAATCATGAGTTTCAGGAGCTCGTTGACCAGAACCTTTCCGGGCTCGTATGGGATGAGCGAAAGTGCCAGAAGGTGCTTCACGCCATCAGCGAGGAGGAAAAACCTGTGAAAAAGATTTCAACGACATTTATTCTGGTTGCTGCTATTCTCTGCATCAGTGTAACTGCTTTGGCAGCAGGACTGATTTTCTCTCCAAGATACGATGCAGTTCGTATTGCCAATCAGACAATGGAAGAAAAATATGGCATCACTGCAGATCTTCTTAGTCTCTTTTACAGGGAGGTAAAAGAGAATGGTGACGGAACGGCCACTGTTACTTTCTCGATCCCGGACACGGCCTCTTTCCCGACAGATCGCATAGGTGAGTATTCCGTGATCGTGAAAGGAAATCAGGCCGAGGCAAGCTGGTCGAACGACGGGATGAATACTTCGGGCGGTCTGGAAGCAGAAGCCTATGGCCCGGATCAGCTGCATATGCTCTCCTATGATTACGCTGGAACAATGGACAAGCTTGTCAAAATGGGTGTTATGCCGCATCCTGCTGGCGTAAAAAATCCTAATCCGCGCCTGGCAGGCGGCGAAATTACTGATTGGACGGAGGAAGACCAGGCGGAGGCGGATCGGGCACAGGCGGAAGCAGATACGGAAAACGAAGCACGACTGGTAGAAATCGCCAAGGCTGAAAAAGAAGGCTCCATGACTGTTGAGGAAGCTGTCAAGTCAGCGAAAGAGGCCATTGTCCAGGAATATAAGCTGACAGATGCTCAGGCGAAGAAGTTGACATACGAGGAGGATCAGACAACCTATGTGACCTATCAGGAAGGTCAGCCTCTGGTTCATCTGATGTTCTGGCTGTGGCAAAAAGACGGCGATACGTTTACAGAAAAAGATGGACAGTATTGGGTGACTATCAATCTGAAAACTGAGGTTATCGAAGATATCATGTATGATGCCGGACTGGCTGGAAATGGTTGACTCTGAATCAGCGCGGGCCATCATCCTTCGGGGTGATGGTCTTTTTGCAATAGTTCTGCTTATTATATCGCTTCAGAGCTGAAAACTAATATTTTAATGTGTGGGTACAAAAGAGCGGCACAATAGAGCCCAAAGAAATTTTTATGATGTTGCTTTTTTTATGATATCCTGTGTCTAATAGGTGAAAGGTGGTGAGGTTGCCATGATTACTGTCAAGGGCCCGGACAGTAAAGAAGAAAGAATTGAGCACATGGTAACCCTGTACCAGCTTCCCCTGCTTCGAATGTGCATCATGTATCTCAATGATGAAGAATTAGCAAAGGATGCGGTACAGGAGACTTTCATCAATGCGTATCGGAACCTGGACAAATTCCGGGCCGAAGCATCTGAGAAGACATGGCTGACGCGAATTGCGATCAATTGCTGCAAAAATGTATATCGGACAGGATGGTTCAAGCACGTAGACCGTTCCATTACGCTGGATAAGCTTTCAGAGCGACAGGCTCCGGCTGACAAGGAAGACGATGAGATTACAGAAGAAATCATGAATCTTCCAATTAAGCTGAGAGAAGTGGCTTTGCTCTGCTGGCTGCAAGGAATGACATATGATGAAGCTGCTGATGCCCTGGGCATCTCCCGGCAGGCAGTCGGCAGCAGGCTAAACCGTGCAAGAAGAAAACTGCGCTTTGCTTTGGAAGGAAGTGATGATCATGAACCTGCATGAGGAACAGGAAAGAGTCCAGAAAGCAGTCAGTAATTCTTTATCGCATGTGCAGGAAGATCCATGGCTTACGCAGCGGGTTCTTGCAAACGCGAAAGGAGAAGAACCTGTGAAAAGGAAAATTTCACTTGCTCTGGTAATGAGCATTGTAGGAATACTTGCTGTGATGGGGACGGCTTATGCTCTGTTTTCTTCACAGGTTGCTGAGTTTTTCGGGCAGCACTGGAACCGTGATTACGGTGATTGGCTTCAGAGAGGAAAAATCGCCCAGATCGGTGAAACCGTCACCCTGAGTGGCGTAGATTTTACCCTGGATGAAGTAGTCTATCGTGATCGTGGGATTTATGGTGTAGGCACAGCCCGTGTGAGAAACGAAAAGGATGTCTTGCTTCCTATGGATCTTGTGGATGGATGGGGAATGGATGAGGTCATGCAGGGTGATGTAGCGCAGTCCCTTATTCGCAAAGCCAAGGAAACAGGAGGGAGAATGCTTTCCATTGACTGTTATCCGCAAAGAATCGGCGTGGACAACGGTTCCATGGTAAATGCCGGGGATGTTGGAATGTATAATCTTCATAATGAAGATGGCAGCATTACCTTCTCCTTTGAAACCGGTGGATATGCACTGGAAGACGGCACAACCTATCAGTTGGAGTTGTCGATCGATATAGATGAATGGACAGAAGGTGGTATGGTCAACAATGATCCGGTAGAGCCTCAGACCTGGACAGTTAGCTTTCAACCTGTCGTCATGACGGAAACTGCTGAGCCGGAAACACTCACTCAGATTCCTCCGGAAGCTGTTCAGCAGACCGGGTATGAAATCCTTGTTCTAGCCTCCTATCAGGAAACCGGTACCATGCCCGTCTACCAGGCCACTGAAAACGACTTTACCAAAACCGTGCAGCCGGAATGGTTCAACCAGAGCGGTATGGCTAAAGAAGAAAGAGCAAAGAAAAGCGTCAGGATGATCTTCAATGACCACGCGGAACTCTCCTTTGACGCCGGATCGATCTTTTATGCCGAATACACGGACGAAATGTTCGATTACAATTGGAAAGAACGGGAAAATGGGAATCCTGATATTGAAGCGATGATGCTTCCGAAGCGGGCACTCTCGCAGGACATTACCTATATGGCCAGCATGGTTCATACAGGCAATGCGGATTTTACGAAGGGTGTTTCCTTTGAGCACGATCAGCTGCCCCATCTTTCTTTGGAGGATGCAAAGCATACTGCGGAAGCTCTCTTCGAGAAGTTGGGACTTCAGGGCTATGAGCTGGCGTGGAAACTGGATATGAGCCTTGACCGGATTCGTACCCTGGGAGATGCATATAACCAGTTCTGGTTTGAAGGCGACGGCTACAGCAACGCGCCGCGTCAGGATTACTCCGCCGCAACGGCAGAAGACGAAGGATATTTCCTGGTTTATACCCCTCTGGGTGTGGATCATGTCAGTGACGGGAGGCATCAAATCACACTGTTCGTATCCAGTCGAGGTATCGTTTATGCCAATATTGTCAGCACGTATAATCGCGGTGAAGTAGTGTACACCCCCGAGAAGCTGATCTCTCCGGAGGAAGCTGTAACCAGACTTTACGTGGAAGCTGCCAAGTCACGGGATGACATCAAGGTGAGCACTATTGAACGAGTGGCGCTGACCTATGTAGCAATCCGCGCTGAAAACAAACAGGATGGTATGGTGTTTGCTCCAGTCTGGCAGGTACTGTTTAAAGAAGAAGGACGTGGTGAAGAATACACGAGCTGGGCAGAGTTTAACGCAATCAACGGGACATTAGTCGATGCAATCTTCCGTTGATACTGGTTCGTATTTCACAGGGGTGGCAGTCAAAAGGCTGCCACTTTTTCTGTCCGCACCAAATGCAAACAAAAGCCACATCTTACACGTCTAATACTTCCATAAAAGAATCGATATAAAAAAGGATTTCAAAGAATACGATGGTTTTTCTCTCTCATCAGTCTGTATTGATGAAGGAGGTGATCAACGCGTGAGCAATGTTACGGGCCCTGACACTGCTCCGATTCGCGATCAACGATTTGAACAGCTTGTGGATCAATACCAGGAATCGGTTCTGCGCACCTGTTAACTCTACCTTTGCGATAAAACACTGGCGGAGGATGCAACGCAGGATACATTTCTGAAGATGTATCGGACGATGGACTCATTCAGGGGAGAAAGCAGTGAAAAACCTGAATCTTAAAGATAGCCATCCGGAACCCATATCATACTTCGCAAATGCAATTTTTTTCATATTCGAATGCTCCTTCTCGTGTAGGCCAGCCGGAAGCCGTGAAAAAGTTGCAGAATGGAAAACAGGAACGGAAGTTTATGTTTTTTCTCATCCAAAGGGCTGGTACGAAATAGAATACGACGGAATTCATAGATAATAGCGGGAAACAGAAAAACAGAAATTTGGCGGGGACTTATAGAGCCAATAAGAGATCCTGTTGACTATATTTACCCCTATCGAATTTCTGTTTATTAATTCTATGAAGGCTCAACACGAACCATCCGGAACAGCCCCGCGGCACCCAGACACGCAATACCGCAGATGCCCAGCGCCAGGGGCAGGGAGGCGTCGGCGGCGCGGCCCAGGCCAATATCCAGCAGCACGATGAGGCTGTCGCTGATCATGGCGTTGAGGCTCAGGACGGTGGCGCGGTCCGGGGTGGCGATCTTCTCGTTTTCCAGGGTGTCTGCCAGGGGAGAAAACAGGGCGGCCAGGGCGGTGAGCAGGGTGACGAGCAGGATGGAGAGCGGTCCGGAGCGGGTGAGGGCCAGCAGGTCCATGCACAGGGCGGAGAGCAGCAGAAGGCCGATCCCCATGGGGCGTCGGCCCATCCGCCGGGTCAGCCGGGCGGACAGCGGGCCGCAGAGCCCGGCCAGGGAGGCGATGAGGAAGGCCGCGCCGATGGCCCGTTCAGAGAGTCCGCAGCGCAGGTATTGCAATTGATTAAAGTAGATCGTCACGCAATGGACAGTCTCGGAGAACACCGCGGCGCAGATCACCAGCGCCAGCATGCCCGGCACGCGGAAATGCGTCCGGACCAGCCTGCCCAGGGACTCCCGCGGCTTTCGGCCTTCCTCGGGGCGCACTTCCCGCAAAAATAAGGTCAACAGGGCAGCCAGCGCATAAGTAACCACCGTCCACAGCGCCGTTTGCCGGTATTGGCCGCTGAGAAAGGCCGTGTAGAGCAGGCCGGACAGCAGCACGCCCGCCTCTCCGGCGGCAAAATACCAGCCGGAATTGCGCTGGGCATCCCGGGGCGGGGCAGAAAGATACAGCATGCTGGCGTCCACGCCGGAAAGGCCGCTGATGACCACCGCCAGCAGCAGGCGCTCCATCAGGAAGCCCAGAAAGCTTTCCGCCCGCCAGAAAATGATCTTTGTGACCAGAAACAGGGCGTTGCACAGGATCATCACCCGCCGGTAGCCCAGGCGGTCCGCTGCCCAGCCCCAGGGGATCTCCAGCGCCATGGACAGCGCCACGCTGATCCCTTCGATGGCCGTGATCTGAAAGACGCTCAGCCCCGCCGCCTGCCGGTACAGCGTGGCCACGGCGGCATAAAACACCATGCCCTGCAAAAACGTGATGGCGCAGAGCAAATAGATATTTCTTTTGCGCATGCAAAATAAGCCTCCTTTGATTTTCGGGCACAGCAAATAAAGCGGATGGAGTTGCGGCGAAAATCAGGTGGGCGTACACATGGCGCTGGGGCTTCCTTTCATGAACTGAATAAAGTATACAGTCAAAGGCGGAGGCTGTCAAGGCGAGGGCCGCGCCTGTTTATTTGTTAAAAACGTTCTCCCGGGTGCAGATTTATTTGTTCTGTGTGAGGCTGCTCTCCATTTTTCAGATTGAATTGAGACGTGGATTTTGTTATAATTATAATTCGTCGGAAAGGGGGAGGAAGCATGAGATCCGGCATGAAAAAAGCAGCTGTCCTTTTCATCCTGTGTATTTTCTTTTGCGGTATTTGTCCCTGCAGTGCTCTGGGCCTGACGGAAGCTGAGATATCTTCCAGTGAGGAATGGGTCTGGGAAGCCGGCAGTGTGAACAGCTTTCAGGGGAATGTGACTGCGGATCAGGATTATCAGGATGCGGTGCTGACGCTGAGCGTGGAATCCGGCATGGAAAACAGCGGCGAAGCGCTGTTTATGGTTGTGAACGGCAAGAAGCTGAAAATCAGGAAGCGTTCATCGTCCATCACGGAGGATCTCTCCGCCGGTGAAGCGCTGTCTTTCGAAGGCGGATGGTATCTTCCGGAAACCCTGGAGGAGACCGTCAGCCAGGCCGAGATTACCCTGCGCGTTCAGGATAGCTCCGGCCGTGAGATCGCCGTTTCAACCTTAAAGGCCGGAACCGGAGCCGAAGAGGTACAATCGGGCGAGCCCGCCGTTGCACGGATGAATCTGTTGATTCTGATTCTTTTTGTCTGTGCCGGAGCAGTCTGGCTTCTGGCCATTGGAAGGCATTTGTTTCTCCGTCAGAGGAGCCGCAAGGCTGTATGATTCTTTCAGATTGTGCGCGCTTAATAAATGGAAAGGAACAAGGAAAAGATGCAGATTTATAACAGTCTGACCAGGAAAAAAGAAGAATTCAAGCCGATTCACGAGGGAAAGGTCAGCATCTACGCCTGCGGACCAACGGTATATAATTACTTTCATATCGGGAATGCGCGTCCCTTTATTACCTTTGATGTCCTTCGAAGGCAGTTTGAGCGCGAGGGCTATGAGGTCACCTTTGTTCAGAACTTTACGGATATTGATGACAAAATGATCCGCAGAGCCAACGAGGAAGGCATTTCCGTCAAGGAACTCGGAGATCGTTTTATCCGGGAATACTTTATAGACGCGGCTGCGCTTGGTGTTCGAAAAGCTACGGTTCACCCCCGCGCCGCAGAACATATCCCGGAGATTATTGATTTGATCTCCAGACTGATTGAAAACGGACATGCATATGCAACCCCGGCCGGGGATGTATATTATCGCGTCTCCGCATTCCCCGGATACGGCAAGCTGAGCGGGCAAAGTGTGGAAGATCGTGAAATGGGGGCGAGCGAAAGGCTGGATGTGGAGACGGACAAGGAAAGCCCTGCAGATTTCGCCCTGTGGAAAGCCCAGAAACCAGGCGAACCGGCCTGGAAGAGCCCCTGGGGAATGGGCCGCCCGGGCTGGCACATTGAGTGCTCGGCCATGAGTATGAAATACCTGGGTGAAACCTTCGATATTCACTGCGGTGGAAAGGATCTGCTTTTTCCGCATCACGAAAATGAAATCGCTCAAAGTGAAGGTGCGACGGGAAGGCCTTTTGTCCATTATTGGATGCATAACGGTTTCATTAATGTTGACAATCAGAAGATGAGCAAGAGCCTGAACAATTTCTTTACCGTCCGGGATATTTCAAAGGAATTTGATCTGGAAGCGGTACGTCTGTTCATGCTCAGCGCTCATTATCGGAGCCCGATCAATTTCAGCCGTGAGCAGATTGAGGCGGCCAACGCCAGCCTGAATCGGCTTTATACTGCCCGTGACAATCTGATCTTCCAGAAAGATAACGGTGAAGACCGTCCCCTGAATGAGAAGGAACAAGCCTTTGTGGACAGGCTGAAGGAATACGAAGCCCGTTTCGATGCAGCCATGGATGATGATCTGAACACCGCGGATGCGCTGGGTGCGATCTTTGAACTGGTGAAGGATGCCAATGTGGAGATCCAGGCAGGCAGCGCCAGAGAGGCTGCTCTCAGGGCGCTGGAAAGCCTGAACGCCATCTGCGGCGTGCTGGGCATTCTCACAAAGGCCTCGGATGACCTGACGGACGAGGTTCGGCGGATGGTGGAAGAACGCGCCGCGGCTCGGGCCAGCAAGGACTGGAAGAGAAGCGACGAGCTGCGCGATGCGATTCGCGCGGCCGGATATATCCTGGAGGATACAAAGCAGGGACAGAAGGTTCGGAAGGATCCTGATCGCTGACGTACAGAATATCATGAGGAAGCTTGTTTCAAAAAAGGAACACCGGCTCAAAAATCCAAGAATTGTCTGCGGCTGTTTTCTGATCATCCTTTCGGCAGTGCTTTGCCTGGTCTGTCTGAAAGACAGGCCGGCCGGATCTGCTCACAGTTTTGCTTCAGGCGGCCGAAGCCGAAGCTTTGACCTTCCCGCTCTCCCGCAGGGGACCCTCCGCATCAATGAGGCTGAAGCAGATGAACTGATTCAGCTTCCGGGCATCGGTGAAACACTGGCCCAGGCGATTCTGGACGAACGTTCGGTTCATGGATCGTTTTATTATCCGGAGGACCTGCTGGCGATCAAGGGTATCGGACCTTACAGACTGGAAAGAATTGTTCCTTTCCTCGATTTAAGATAATACCGACAGGTATTGCAAAGGAGCGTCATTCATGGCCTATCAGGCGCTGTACCGGCAATGGCGGCCTCAGGATTTTTCTCACATGGTGGGGCAGGAAGCAATCGTGGAGACTCTGCGTCATCAGGTGCAGACCGGTCGCATTGCGCATGCCTATCTCTTCTGCGGCAGCCGCGGAACCGGAAAAACGTCCACGGCAAAAATACTGGCCAGGGCCATTAACTGCACCCATCCGATAAACGGTGATCCCTGCGGTGAATGCGAAACCTGTAAACGGATGCAGGCAGAAGACTTCATGGATATTCTTGAGTTTGATGCTGCCAGCAACAGCCGCGTGGAAGATGCCCGGGAGCTGTTGGAGAAAGTCAGCTTTCCCCCTCAGTTTGGAGCATACAAGGTCTATATTATCGATGAAGTTCACATGCTGTCCAATTCCGCATTCAACGCGCTGCTGAAAACACTGGAGGAGCCCCCGGAGTATCTCGTTTTTATTCTGGCCACCACGGAACCCTACAGGCTCCCGGCCACGATTCTGAGCAGATGCCAGCGGTTTGATTTCGGGCGGATTCCCGCCGTGCTGATTCAGAGACGGCTTCGCGAAGCTGCGGAAGGCGCCGGCGGGGAAGCGACCGACGGTGCGCTGATGTCCATTGCACGGGCTGCTGAGGGCGGAATGCGGGATGCCCTGAGCATTCTGGATATGTGTCTTGGGTACGGGAAAAAGGTCGATGAGGCACTGGTCCGTACCGTGCTCGGAACCAGCGACCGTTCCTTTCTGTTTCAGTTCAGTTCAGCGCTCAGGGAGGAACAGGCGGCGGATGTTCTTCGCCTGGTGGATGAATTGATCAGCAGCGGAAAAGATCCCCAGGTCTTCAGCAGGGATGTGAGCGGACATTTGCGCACCTTGCTGATGGCAAAATACTGCGGTGGGGAAATCTCCGAAATCCTGAGCCTGACAGATGAAGATGCGGAAGAATATGTCCGGGAAAGTGAGAAGTATGCCTCTTCCCGGCTGATGGATATGCTGGATCTCTTTATGCATCTTGAGACAGAGCTGCGGTATTCCACCTCCCCGCGGATCGCGCTTGAATGCGCAGCCATGAAATGCTGCCTGAGAACCGAAGCGACGGACCAGCTTGCGCTGAATGACCGTATTTCCGAGCTCGAGGCCAGAATCTCTGCGCTGCAGGATCAAATTGCCAGCGGAGCTTCGGTCCAGGTGGAACGCAAATCAAATGAAAAGGAAAAAGGGCATTCCGCTCCGGTGACTTCCAGGGCCGGATCAAAAGGGAAGCAGGCCGCCAAAGCCCTTACTCCCACCGGCCGCGGGACGGATGAGATATGGAATGAAGCACTGAAAGCTTTGAAAACCGCTGCGCCTTCCGTTTCCGGAATGCTGATGATGGGAACCTATCAGGGCTCCAACGGAACGGAATACAGATGGAAAGCCAATCCTACCTTCTCGGTGATTGCCCAGAGTCTTAACACGCCTGAACGGAAAGCGCAGATTGAAGAAGCATTGACTGCCGCAGCAGGTGTTTCCTGTACCTTTGTTGCCACGGACAGCAGCGAGGATCAGAAAAAAACAGAAGAGGCTTCCGATGAAAGCTATCTGCAAACGCTGAAGGACACCTTCGGTGAGGAACCAGTGGATGTCATTGATGAACTGCCGGAATAATCAGCAGAGCCCTTCCCGCGGCCGGGAGGGCTTTTCTTTTTTTCTGCGAAGAAACAGTTGACAGAATTGAAAATCCGATTATAATGACATTATCTTATTTGAGCAATTGTTCAAATGAGAGAACGAAAGGAGATCTTTCCGATGAGTAACTGTCTGCCCCAGAACGATGAACTTCTCTATGATCTGGCCGATCTGTTCCGGATGTTCGCGGACAGCACAAGAGTCCGGGTGCTGAATGAGCTCCGGCAGCGAGAGGTGGGAGTAACCGGGCTGGCCAACGCCCTGGGGATGACCGCCTCGGCGATATCCCATCAGCTTCGGATCCTGAAGGACGGGCGGCTGATTCAAAGCCGCAGGAACGGGAAGGAAATTCTTTACTCCCTCGCCGATGATCATGTGAGGACCATTCTGGACATGGGACTGGAGCATATTGAGGAGTCCCGATAACAGTTGATGCTTTCTCTGACTGTGAAAATATTTAAACCGGAGGGAATGAAAATGGACGCGGAACAGGAATCCAGGAGTCATACCCAGGAAAGCTTGAATGATTTTACCCTGAAGTCAGGGCCCGAAAATGAACACGGATCTGAGACCGCCGCCGCGCATGCAAATGCTCCCGAAAACGCGCAGATGCCTTTACAGGAAGAGCTGGGAGCCGATCAGGAGCTTGAAGAAGAGCACGGGCATGAACATCTTCCGGAGCATCATGGCCATCATGAGCACGAGTCCGGCCAACATCATGACCATCATGAGCACGAGTCCGGCCACCATCATGACGGACTGCACTGCGGATGCGATCACTGTCACCACGGCGATGAAGAGGGAGAGGAAGAAAACCGCAGCGTCATGATCGGAAGGCTGATCACGTCCTCCGTATTCCTGATCATCGGTCTCTTTTTCCCGGAGAAAAGCGTTTTCCGTTTTGTTTTTTCTCTTCTTTCAGCTCTTTCCATCGGATATGACATTCTCTGGGGCGCTGTGCGAAACGTTTTCCGAAGGGAACTGCTTGACGAGACTTTTCTGATGACCGTTGCATGTATCGGGGCCTTTGTTCTCGGCGAATTTACCGAA
This sequence comes from uncultured Eubacteriales bacterium, assembly GCA_902778055.1. Lineage (GTDB taxonomy): Bacteria > Bacillota > Clostridia > Christensenellales > Aristaeellaceae > Aristaeella. Next base: position 147,034 of record CACYWL010000007.1, read on the forward strand.
GGCGCAATGGTATTGCTGCTTTTCCAGCTCGGTGAATTTCTCCAGGATCTGGCCGTTGACCGGAGCAGAGATTCCATTTCCGCGCTGATGGATATCCGCCCGGACGAAGCAACCGTCATCCGCGGCGGGCAGGAAATCACCCTTCGGGCCGAGGAAGTCGGCATCGGCGAGACAATCCTTGTCAGACCCGGTGAACGCATTCCCCTGGACGGAACAATTATCGAAGGGGAAAGCTTCCTGGATACCGTCGCTTTGACCGGAGAGAGCGTCCCGAGGGCTGCCCGGATCGGTGACGAAGCGCTGAGCGGCTGCGTCAATCAGCGGAGTCCCCTGAAGATCAGGACGGAACGGAAGGCCGAAGATTCTGCCGTCAGCAGGATTCTTGAGATGGTGGAAAACGCGACGGAGCATAAGAGCCATGCGGATAAGTTCATCACCCGGTTCGCTCGGGTTTACACGCCCGTCGTTGTCGGTGCGGCCGCCGCTCTGCTGCTTATCGCCGGAATTGTTACAGGCAACTGGGCTGAATGGCTTCGCCGCAGTCTGACCTTCCTTGTCATCAGCTGCCCCTGCGCGCTGGTCATCTCCGTGCCTCTGAGCTATTACAACGGAATCGGAAGAGCCAGCAAAATGGGCATCCTTGTAAAGGGCAGCAACATTCTGGAGGAGCTCAGCCGGACCGCTGTGGTTGCTTTTGACAAGACCGGAACCATCACTCAGGGCGTGTTTGAGGTTGTTGCAGTTCATCCGGAGGAAATGACAGAGGAGGAGCTGCTCCGGTACGCTGCCGCGGCTGAAAAATACAGTACTCATCCCATAGCTGATGCAATCCGGGAAAGCTGCAGGGGATGGGAAGAGCTTACAATCGGCAGCAGCACCGAAATCGCCGGGCAGGGTGTGAAGACCGAAGTGAACGGTCACCTGGTTGCGGCCGGGAACGGGAAGCTGATGGGAGCTGAAGGCATTGACTGCCGTGACTGCCATCTTGCCGGAACCATTGTTCATCTTGCTGTGGACGGCAAATACGAGGGGCATCTTGTCATTGCCGATGTCGTGAAGGAAAATGCGGAAGAAGCAGTTCGCCAGCTGAAGGAGATGGGGATCGCAAAAACCGTGATGCTGACAGGCGACAGAAGGAGCGCCGCAGAAGACATCGGGCGGAAGATTCATGTGGATGAAGTTTACGCCGAACTGAAGCCGGAGGATAAGGTGAATCATATCTATCGGCTGCAGGCCGGACGGAAGAGCAGCAGCGAAGCCGTTACCTTTGTTGGAGACGGAATTAACGACGCACCTGTGTTGGCTACGGCGGATATCGGCGTGGCCATGGGCGGCGCCGGCTCCGATGCGGCCGTGGAAGCAGCGGATGTGGTTCTGATTGACGATGATCCGGTAAAGCTGGCAGCTGCGATCAGGCTCGCAGGCCGGACGCAGAGGATTGTGAAGCAAAACATTGTGTTTTCCATTGCTGTCAAGATTCTGGTCATGATTCTGGGAGCCTTCGGAATTGTACCGCTGTGGCTGGCTGTTTTTTCCGACGTAGGCGTATGTCTCCTGGCGATTCTGAACGCCGTCCGATAGAATCGGATCAAACCGAAAATCTTGACAGGCAAAACGCTTGACCGCTTCGGCGGGAGGGAGTAAAATACCCGACGGCAAATGGATATGTAGAGAGAGGTGTGATTTTGCCATGACTAAGATTGATGTGTTCTCCGGATTCCTTGGAGCCGGAAAGACAACCCTGATCAAGAAGCTGCTGAAGGATGCCTATGCCGGCCAGAAGGTCGTGCTGATCGAAAACGAATTCGGAGAAATCGGCATTGACGGCGGCTTCATGAAGGAAGCCGGTATCCAGGTCACCGAAATGAACAGCGGCTGCATTTGCTGCAGCCTGGTGGGTGATTTCGGCGAGGCATTGAAGAAAGTGCTCGATACCTATCATCCCGACCGGATCCTGATCGAGCCCAGCGGCGTCGGCAAGCTGAGCGATGTCGTGCGTGCGGCCAGCGCTGTCTGCGGTGAAGACTGTCAGATCGGCGCTCTGGTAGCTGTTGTGGATGCCGGCAAATGCAAGATTTACCTCAAGAATTTCGGCGAATTCTTTGTCAACCAGATTGAGCATGCCGCCACGATTATTCTGAGCAGGACCGATATCGCCAGCCAGCAGAAAATTGAAGACTGCGTCCGCCTGATCAGGGAGCATAATCAGAACGCTGTTATCATCACCACGCCCATGAACGAGCTGGATGGCAAACAGATTCTGAAGGCCATGGAAAAAGCGGACACTCTGGAGCAGGAAATGGCTCAGATTCTTGCCGAAGTCGAGGATGACGACGAGTGCGACGACCCGGAATGCGAATGCCACCATCATCACCATGATCACGACGGGGAAGCACATGAACATCACCATCATGATCATGAGGAGGAAGAGCACGGACATCATCATCATGATCATGACGAAGAAGAGCATGATCATGATCATCACCACCATCATCACCATCATCATGACGCAGATGAGGTATTCACCAGCTGGGGGACTGAGTCGCCCAGAAAGTTCGGCGAGGAGGAACTGAGAGGCATGCTGGGTCAGCTGACGGATGCACTGACCTACGGAATTGTGCTGCGGGCCAAGGGAATTGTTCCCTCGCAGGACGGACAGTGGATTCATTTCGATTATACTCCCGGAGAAATGGATATCCGCCACGGCAGCGCTGAAGTAACCGGCCGCCTTTGTGTTATCGGATCCAAGCTTGATGAAGAGAACCTGAAGACCCTGTTTGGAGTATAAGATGTCAGCCAGAGAAATACCAGTTTATCTTTTTACCGGCTTTCTGGACGGTGGAAAGAGCACCTTTATCCAGAGCACGCTGGAGGACCGGAGGTTTAACAGCGGGGAGAAGACCCTGCTGATCCGGTGCGAGGACGGAGAAGTGGAATACGACTTCTCCTCTTTCAGCAGTGAAAATGTTTTTCTGCGCGCCATGGAGGATGAGGAGGAATTCAATGAGTCCGCCCTCCAGGCCGCTGAAAAGGAAACCGACTGCGAGCGGGTTATTATTGAATACAACGGCATGTGGCCCATGCAGCGTCTGTTCGACGAGATTCCGGAAAACTGGATGGTTGCTCAGGAAATATGCTTTGCGGACAGCAGCTCCTTTGCGGCGTTCAACGCAAACATGCGGAATCTTGTATTTGATAAAATGCAGACCGCAGATGTAGTAGTTTTCAACCGCTGCAGCGAAACAAGCGATCTGAACGCGCTGCATAAGATTGTTCGCCAGGCCAACCGGAGATGCAACATTTTCTACGAGTATCCGGACGGCCGCAGCCAGATGGATGAAACCGTGGATCCGCTTCCTTTCGATATCAATGCGCCGGTGATTCATATTGAGGATCGTGACTATGCTTACTTCTTCTCCGATCTGATGGAAAACACCGAAAATTATGAAGGGAAAACCGTTGAATTCAAGGCCATGTATCCGGAGACAACGAAGCCCATGCCGGACAGCGTTTTCGCCGTCGGAAGAATGCTGATGAACTGCTGTGCTGCGGATACCCAGTTTGCCGGGATGGCCGCCTACCGCGGCAAGGTGAAAAAGCCCGCGCCCGGATCATGGTTTATAGTCCGGGGAAAAATCAGGCTGCAGCGCAACCGCCTTTTCAGCGAAAAGGTTCCGGTCCTGGATGTGCTCGATGTAAAACCTGCCCTTCAGCCGGAAGACCCTGTGGCTACGTTCTACTGATTTCCAATCATTAAGGCTCCTTTCCTCGCTGAGGGCGGAGCCTTTTGTCTTATTCGGAGGAAAGCATGCTGCGGAAGGAAGCTGAAAACCGGGCAAGGACAGCCGGAAGAGGGAAGAACTTTCTGGCTGAAACCTGGTACTGCGGGATAATCAATCAAAAAATAGAGGATGCCGTTGAAAAAGGACAGTTTGAAGCCAAAATACGCTTCAGCGCCAGAAGCTACGTGGCCCGGCATCAACAGCGTTTTATCGAACTGTATGAGTTAAAGGGCTATGATGCGCATTTTCGGCCGAACTACGTCCATATAGAACCCAGTATGTGGGACCTGATTCTGCGCTGGGTTCCGGAGAAAACACAGATAAAAAGCCCGGAACCTTTAGTTCCGGGCCATGATAACGGAAAACTGTCCGAGTAATCAGAACCTGTCCGGGAGCTGATTATTCGGCTTTGAAAACGTAGGTTTTTCCTTCCTCGATAGGAGTGGCGTCCACGCCGGTCTGGGCATATTCATCATCCACGTAGAAAGCCCAGTAGTGCGGATTCTCCTCTGACCAGATCAGTTCCATGCCGCAGACTGAAGTTACATACAGACCGTATTCACTTTCAGACCCTGCCACCAGTTCATTTTCCAGCAGAGCAGCGCCAACCGTTTCAGCGTCGGTATGGATTTCGAACCAGGCATCCACTTCTTCTGCTTCGTTCATCGCATGGAAAAGCATCACCAGTTTGCCCTCTCCAAGGACGACGGGGGCATCCTTCGTACCGGTCAGGAGGATGACCTTCTCGTCAGCATCAGATGGGACGGCATCTCCCGCCTTCACAAAGACTGGAGTTTCCGTCTCCGCGGACACAGTCGTTTCCGCCAGGGACACAGTGCACAGCGCCGCTGCCGCAAGCAGCGCAAGGCAAAGGACCAGCGAAAGCCAGGAAATTTTCCTTGTTTTCATTTTGCTTTGCATCTCCTTATGATAAATTTGAAAACCGTGCATCTTCCCGGGAAAACCCCAGCGGCGCTCGCGCAAAGGAAGAGCTTTTCAGCCAGGGAAATATTCCGGCTCGGCGGTCTTCGGCGCGTCTTCTCAGCCGTTCGAAACAGCCAATGACGTTTTTCTCCCTTGCGGCCGGGAGTCAGCCGGAGGCATATTCAATCCGCCCTACGGCGACGGGCTCGCGCAGGCTTTTGACCTGCTTCCTTCCCAAAGCCAGTAGAGTATAGCAGAATTTTCCCGTATGGGCAAACCGCCATGATCCCGTTCCGATCTTTCTGCCTCTTTCTTCAAGTATTGTAAAAGGAAGCGCCATTTGGTATAATTCACCCGCTGTGTGATGTGAAAGTCGCAAATCACGGCAGCCCCTGTAAACGGATGATCATCCGCGTTCCGGACGAAACGGGGACTTCCCTGCGGACTTCGGAACGCGATAAAGGAGTAGAAGAAAACATGAAACTGGGAGTTGTCGGGCTTCCCAATGTCGGGAAAAGTACTCTGTTCAACGCAATCACGAAAGCGGGAGCCCAGGCGGAGAATTATCCTTTTTGTACGATCGAGCCGAATACCGGCATGGTGATGGTTCCGGATGATCGCCTGCAGGTGCTGGCAGACATGTATCATCCGAAAAAGGTTACGCCGACCACCATCGAATTCGTTGACATTGCAGGCCTGGTCAAAGGCGCGAGCCACGGAGAGGGCCTGGGAAACAAGTTTTTGAGCCATATCCGCGAAGTCGATGCGATTGTTCATGTCGTACGCTGCTTCGAGGATGAGAATATCATCCATGTGGACGGAAGCGTGGATCCGGCCAGAGACATCGAAACAATTAACCTGGAGCTGATCTTTGCAGACATGGAGACGGTTCTTCGCCGGAAAGAAAAGGCCCAGAAGAATTTCCGGGGCGGGGACAAGAAGGCAGGGGCAGAGGCAGATCTGGCCGAGGCCATTTACGCGCATCTGGAAAAAGGACAGCCGGCCCGGACTTATCCCGCGGACGAAGAGGAAAAGGCGATTCTCGCCTCCTGGTTTCTGCTGACCACCAAGCCGGTGATTTATGCCGCAAATATTTCTGAGGATGATTTGGGAAAGGATGAAAGCGAGATTCCTTTTGTTCAGTCTGTCAGAAGTATCGCCGAGGCAGAAAAGGCGGAAATGATCGTGATCTCCGCTGCCATCGAGGAGGACATCGCGCAGATGGATCCGGAGGAAAAGCAGGAGTTTCTACAGGAACTTGGCATCGGTCAGAGCGGTCTCGACCGGCTGATTACCGCATGCTATCATCTGCTGGGGCTGATTTCCTTCCTGACGGCCGGAGAGGATGAATGCCGGGCGTGGACCATTACAAAGGGAACCAAGGCTCCCCAGGCTGCCGGTAAAATTCATACGGATTTTGAAAAGGGTTTCATCCGCGCTGAGGTGGTTCCTTTTGAGACGCTGGTTGAAAACGGAAGCATGGCCGCCTGCAGGGAGAAAGGCCTGATTCGGAGCGAGGGAAAAGACTACGTCATGAAGGACGGGGACATTACCCTGTTCAGGTTTAACGTTTGATGAAATGCGGATGCTTCCGATGCACCGAATAAGAAGAAGGAGACGTACGCAATGTCCCGACTGCAGTATTTCTGGAATCGTCTTTTCAAGATGGACTGGAAAGCCATGTGGAAAACCACCGGATTGCTGAAAAAGCGGAGCGGAAAGGGCAGAATCTGGCTGATGGCCGATATGCTGAAATGCGCCGTGAAATACAATGCCGGATACGTGGACTACAAGATTGCTCAGATGTACAGGCTGAACGACGATCAGCGCAAAACTGTCATCACCCGCGGAATATCCAATGACATCGTTCGGCGGATGAATCCGAAGGAGTACTGGCATTATTTTGATGATAAGACGGAATTCAACCAGACCTTTTCCAGATGGATTTCCCGGAAATGGATCCGGATTGATGACCGGACGGACAGGGATGCGCTGTTTGAGCTTTGCAGGCGAAACACGGAACTGCTGGGAAAGCCCCTGGAGGGTTCCAGCGGTGTGGGGATCCGCAAATACACGGCTCAGGACTGGAAGGATGGGGCCGAAGCCTTTCTGCAGAAGCTGAAAGGAGACGGAATCGGCATTCTAGAGGAACTGGTCATTCAGCATCCCGCGATGGCCGGTCTCTGTCCCACCTCGGTGAATACCTGCCGGATCGCCACGCTGATGGGAGACAAGCAGGAGGGAATCGTCTACGCTTTCCTTCGGATCGGGAACGGAAAAGTGATGGACAATGTTGACTGCGGAGGCATGGCTGCGCGAATCGATATTCCTACCGGAAAGCTGCTGACCGTTGGTGCAGACAAGCAGGGGAACACGTTCATCAAGCATCCGATGACCAATGCAAGCATTGTTGGATTTCAGATTCCTTTCTGGGAAGAGGCGAAGTCCATGTGTCTGGAGGCGGCAAAAATCATTCCGCAGATGCGATTCATCGCATGGGATGTGGCGATTACCGCTGACGGGCCGACTTTTATCGAAGGAAACAGCTTTCCCAGCCACGCGATTCCACAATTTGCCGCCCATTATCCGGACGGAATCGGGATTCTGCCTGAATTTGAAAAATTTATCAGCCTGTAAGCTTGCAATTGTTGAAACTGTATGCTATCATTAGCGAGTTATGCGGGCGGTCCTCTGGCCGGGTGAATGATGACCTGTCTGTTCGGGCAGGCTGACCGGTGTACGAACGTCTGAGAGGGAAGGAGGCACATCAACATGAATGAGATCATTCGTTCCATCGAGGCCAAACAGCTGCGCAGCGACCTGCCTGAGATCAACGTGGGCGATACTGTCCGCGTCTGGGTCAAGGTTGTGGAAGGCAGCCGCGAGCGTCTGCAGGCTTTCGAGGGCACTGTGATTGCCAAGCGCAATGGCGGAATTCGTGAGACCTTCACGGTTCGCCGGGTTTCCTACGGTATCGGCGTGGAGCGCACGTTCCCGATCCATTCTCCCCGCGTGGACCACGTGGAGCTGATCCGGAACGGCAAGGTTCGCCGGGCTAAGCTGTACTACCTGCGCGAGAGGCAGGGCAAGGCAGCCAAAATCAAGGAAGTCAAGCGCATCTGATTGTGCTGAAAAGCCCCCGATTCCGGGGGTTTTTTTTATTGGTGTTCACGGGATTGCAAAGGACCGGTCAAATGCATATAATAGGTACGAATTCATTCGGAGGTGGGGCATGTTCACCGGATTTACCGATCAGACCATTCAGTTTTTTCTTGACTTGCGGTTTCATAATTATACGGAATACTTTCACGAGCATCACGACCGGTATGTGGAAACCGTGCAGCAGCCCTTTTACAGTCTGATCGAGGATCTCGCCCCCGCTGTACAGAAAATTGACCCGATGATGGAAGTGAGACCTCATAAATGTCTGTCGCGAATTCATCGGGATACCCGCTTCAGCAAAGACAAGAGCCCTTACCGGGATCACCTTTGGTTCCTTTTCCGGAGAGCCGGGGAGCAGCGCGAAAAAGCGGTTTTCCTGTATGGTGAATTCGGCCCTGACCGTTTGGACTGGGGTTTCGGAATCTGGGGCGAAAACCGCGAGGCCATGGATATTTTTCGTAAAAAAATAGAAGCAAATCCTCTGGGCATGATGGCCATGATTGATGATATGAACCTCCCGGCGCGGCATCTCGGTCTTGGAGGATCGTACTTCAAACGCATGAGTGTGCCTCCGCAGGTTCCGGAAAAGATGGCCAGATGGTATACCGCCAAAGAGCTTTACATCGGAAAGGTCGCCCCTGAATACAGCTGGGCTTTTTCAGACCGGATATGCCGGGAAATGAAGAAGGATTTCCTCACTCTGGCCCCGATCTACCAGACTTTCAGAGGAATCTATGATCAAATGAATGAAAACCTGTGATCAAATGAACGAAATGGGAGGTTGACAGAATGGACTGGCTGAAAATGAAAAGCGGGTCGGACGTACGGGGCAGAGCCTGCGGAGAAGGGGCAGTGATTACCCCTGCTGTGGCCTCCGCGCTTGGAATGGCCTTTGCACAGGCGCTTGCCGCCCAAAAGGGAAAGGATGTTTCCGGGATTACCATTGCCCTGGGGCGGGACAGCCGGATTACCGGGCGAGCGCTGCTGGAAGCCACCGCCGACGGAATCGTCCGGGCCGGTGCCAATGTGATGGATTTTGACATGTGCACTACTCCCGCAATGTTTATGTCCATCATTACGCCGGGGTTTCAGCCCGACGGATCCATCATGATGACGGCAAGCCACCACCCCTGGGATCGGAACGGCCTGAAATTCTTTACAGAGAAGGGCGGGATTGAGAGCCGGGACGTTGAAGCTCTGCTTCAGGCGGCGCAGTCTCTGAAGCCGGATGCACTCCCCGCAACCGGAAAGATTGAGAAGCGGGATTTCCTGCCTGTGTATATGAATCAGCTGGCGGACCGTATCAGGCACGGAATGGGAACAGAAGATCCCAGGCCTCTGACCGGTTTGCACATCGCCGTCGATGCCGGAAACGGTGCGGGCGGTTTCTACGCGAAGCTGATGGAAAATCTGGGAGCAGACATCGGAGGAAGCCAGTTCCTTGAACCGGACGGAATGTTTCCCAATCATATCCCCAATCCCGAGAATCCCGACGCCATCGCCAGCATTCGTGATGCAGTAAAACGAAGCGGCGCGGATCTGGGTGTCATTTTTGATACGGACTGCGACCGTGCAGCTGTCGTGGGAGAGGATGGACAGGAAATCAACCGGAATCGGCTGATCGCGCTGATCAGCGCCATTCTGCTGGAAAAGGAAAAGGGACTGACCATCGTAACGGACTCCGTTACATCCTCCGGGCTGAAAAAGTTCATTTCCTCCCGCGGAGGGGAACACTACCGTTACAAGAGGGGATACCGAAATGTGATTGACGAAGCCATCCGCCTGAACGGAGAAGGGCTGAACTGCCCCCTGGCCATCGAAACCAGCGGACATGCCGCGCTGAAGGAGAATCACTTCCTGGATGATGGGATGTACCTTGTCACAGTTCTGATCGTCAAGGCCATTCAGCTGAAGCAGCAGGGAAAAACCCTCGGATCGCTGATCGCAGACCTTGAGGAGCCTGTTGAGAGCACGGAAATCAGACTGAACATCACGGAGGAAGATTTCCGGAAGAAAGGAACGGAAGCGATTGAGCGAGTCACGTCTGCAGCCAGGCAGAATCCGGAATGGCACATCGCACCGGATAACCGTGAGGGGATTCGGATTCAGTTTGATCTGGACGGGAAAGAGGATTCCGGCTGGTTCCTGCTTCGGCTGAGCGTCCATGACCCCGTTTTGCCTTTGAACTGCGAAAGCGATGTCCCGGGCGGAGTTCAGCGCATGCTCAGGGAGCTTTACAATTCGCTTGCAGACATGAGCGGAATTGACCTGAATCCGCTGAAAAAAGCGATTGAGGATTGACATAACCGGAGGTTTCTGTTCCCTCGATCAATGATCCCTCAGGAATCATTCCCGGGCGCGTTCTGCCCGATGATCACGCATGGATCACGGGGCGGCCGCTGCAGAACAGAGCATTCATGATCAATTGGATGGAGACACAGATACATGGAGATCAACTGGTACCCCGGTCACATGGCCAAAACCAGACGGCTGCTGAGCGATCAGATCGGCAAGGCTGATCTGATTATAGAACTGTGCGACGCCAGGCTCCCGTACTCCAGCCGGAATCCGGATCTGGACAGAATGATTCAAGGGAAGAAAAGGATCCTTCTGTTAAACAAGGCGGATCTGGCCGACCCGGAGCTGAGCCGCCGATGGCTGCATTATTTCCGCGGAAAAGGGCTGAACACGGCCCTGATCCAGGCTACCGGCCTCAAAGCGAAGGATGCCCTGACAGCCATTGAAAAAGCTACTAGGGAAATCGTTGAAAAAGCCGCGGCCCGAGGAATCCGGAAGACGGTGAGGGCTATGGTGGTTGGCGTGCCCAATGTCGGCAAAAGCACCTATATCAATCGTCTGCATGGCGGAAACATCGCCAAAACCGGGGATCGGCCCGGCGTCACCAGAAACACCCAGTGGATCAGGATCACGCCTTATCTGGAACTGATGGATACTCCGGGACTGCTCTGGCCGCGGCTGGATGACCAGCTCGCCGCCCGCAGGCTGAGCTACCTGGGCACCATCAAGGATGATGTGCTGAACCTGGACAGTCTGGCGATGTCCCTGCTGGAGGATCTTGCGGATATTGTACCGCAAAAAATGTCGGAGCGTTTTCATATCGAAGACACTTCGCTTCGCGGGATTGAACTGCTGGATGCTGTCTGCCGCGGTCGCGGTTTCCTCCTGAAAGGAAACGAAATGGACTATGACCGCTGCTGCAGCGTGGTGCTGGATGAATTCAGGGGCGGAAAGCTTGGGCGGATCACGCTGGAAGCGCCTAAAGAATGACGCTGCTTTGAACCTGGAAATACGCTGAGGGAAAGAACATGAACAGAATCAACCGGGCGGAAAAAGCGAAGCAGCTGATGGCGTTTGACGCGCAGTACACAGGTATCATCGCGGGAATCGACGAAGTCGGGCGGGGCCCCCTGGCCGGAGATGTAGTTACCGCATGCGTCGTCATGCCGAAGGAACCTGTACTGATCTGGGTCGATGACAGCAAGAAGCTGAGTGAAACCCGGAGAGAGCTTGTATATGAAGAAATCATGCAGCACGCTCTGTATGTCGGAATCGGCAGATGCAGCCCCGCCGACATTGACCGCATCAACATTCTGGAAGCAACCAGGGAAGCTATGCGCAGGGCGGCGGCCGAAGTCCCTGCGGACATCTTTCTGATTGATGCGGTGAAAGGGCTTGGATTGAGGGGACAGGAAATTCCCATGATCAGGGGAGACGCTGTCTCATACGCCATCGCGGCTGCCAGCATCGTCGCAAAAGTGACCCGGGACCGGGAAATGAGGCAGTTGGACAGCCTGTATCCCCAATACGGTTTCGCCCGGAACAAGGGATACGGCACGGCGGAGCACATCGAAGCTCTGAAAAAATACGGGCCATGCGAGATTCACCGGAAAACCTTTATCGGGCACTTTCTTCAGGCAAATCAGGATCAGCCCCTCCCGGGCGGAGGGTAAGAGCGGACAGGGAAGCGGAACGGGTTTCTGTTATGAAAAAAGCAACGTATGAAACCGGTCTGGAAGGCGAGGATATTGCCGAACAGTACCTGGTGAACCTGGGGTTTCGGACGATTGAAAAAAGGCACCGTGAGAAGACCGGAGAGATAGACCTGATCATGGAGGAAGGGAAGACACTTGTTTTTGTCGAAGTGAAGGCCCGATTCTCAGAGGGCCGCGCCGGCGAGGGGCTCAGGTCCGTCACCCCTTCAAAACAGAAAAAGATTACCCGCACGGCCACCCTCTATCTGATGAAGCACGGATGGCTGAGGCGGGATATACGGTTCGATGTGATTGAGGTCCGGGCGGATGGGGTCACCCACATTCCCAACGCCTTCCAGCCCGGAGGCATGATTTTTTGAATGCAGTCCGCCGTCTGACCGGCCGAAGAACATGCCCGGAGAGGCGTGCATAACGGGACCATCAGCTATTGTATCCGCCGAGAGGAGAAGGAATATTGAAAATACATCCGATTCTGTTCAGGAAAAGCAACCGGAACCGCCCCCGGAAGAGGTGGGGCAGAGGACTGCTCTTTCCCTGTGTTTCGCCGGCCGCGGCACTTGCGGCTGCTCTTTTGCTGATGACGTTCTTCTCCGGCGCGGCATGCGCGGAAAACCTTCTGGAAAACGGCAGCTTTGAGGAGCTGGATGAAAAGGGTCTTCCGACGGGGTGGGAAACGGACGCCTATGTCCTGGAAGCGGGATATACCGCTTTTTCCGTCTGGGATGAAGATGCCGTGGACGGGGAGCATTCCGTCCTGATACGAAATATCGGTGATAATGATGCGCGCTTCTGCCAGACGGTCGAGGTGGAACCGGAAAGCCTGTATTGCTTCAGCGGGTACATTCGCACGGAAGAGGTTGAGGGGGGACGTGGCGCCAACCTGAGCATCGAGGGTCTTTATGCCTTCAGCGAAAGCGTTTTCGATACCTCCGACGGCTGGGAGTACATTGAGTGGTATGGTGAGACCGGGGAAGAACAGGAATATGTGACCCTCTTTGCCCGGCTGGGAGGATACAGCGGAGAAAGCCGGGGACGTGCCTGGTTCGACGATCTGAGGCTGGAAAAGGTTTCCGCCGTACCCGGAAGTCAGATCGCTGACAGGTGGTATCATGAGGAAAAGGTAAATTACTATGACGAGAACGAGGAGGCGGATGCCGGTTCCTCCGCTTCTCCTGCGTGGCCCCGCCTGATCCTGCTGTCACTGTTTTATACGGTTGCCGCCATCCTGACGGTCCAGTGGCTTGCCCGCAGAAAAGAAGAGCCCGGAATGAAGAAAGACCGGCGCTGGATCCTCTGGTGCGGCCTGGGACTTGCTCTGATCCTGAGGCTGGTGATCAGCTATTATGTTACGGGATACATGGTTGACGTCAACTGCTTCTCGTCCTGGGGAGCAACCATGGCTCAATACGGTCCCGCGGGCTTTTACCCGGAAACCAATTTCTGCGACTATCCTCCGGCCTACACTTATGTTCTGGGCATTAATTCATTGATTATTCAGGCGATTCCCGGCATCAGCAGCGGGATGACGCGGGTCGTGCAGCGGTTTTTCCCCTCTGTCTGCGATCTTCTTGCCTGCATCGTGCTGGACCGTTTTTTCCGCAAGCACAGGCCGGAAATCCCTTCTGCCCGAAGAACCGCTGTTCTGCTTCTTTTCGCCTTCCATCCTTCGAACATACTGAACAGTGCCGCATGGGGGCAGATGGACAGCGCCCTGAGCCTTCTGATCCTGCTGGTTGCGATTTACGCGATCGAAGAAAAATGGGAGATCTGTCTGCCCTGCTATATGCTCGCGGTGCTGGTAAAGCCTCAGGCCCTGATGCTGGGCTTTCTGGGGCTGGCCGCGCTGATCCTCTGCTGGATCCGGAAGAAGGATTGCCGGAAGGGAATTCTCCGGGGATGCCTGATGGCGGTCGGAGTGCTGCTTGCCGTTGTTGTTCCCTTTTCCCTGAGGCAGGATCCCTTCTGGATTGTCAGTCAGTATGCCGGAACGCTTGCATCCTATCCCTACGCCAGTGTCAACACCGCCAACTTTTACTACCTGATGAACGGGAACTGGAGCGGGATTGACAAGGCGGCTCCGGTCATGACGCATCTTATCCTGGCTGCTCTTACGGCCGGATACGGCGTCTGGTGGTATGTGCGGGGGCGGAGGTTCTTCCCCTGTGTCTGGGCAGAAAGTACGGCGGCCGGGGTCGGATGTGCCTGGTATCTCTTCTGTGCCTTTTCCGGAGCAAGCTGGGGCATGGCGGGAACTGCAGCCATGGTCATGGCCTTCGTGATCGTTCTGAGCCTGTATATCCGAAAAGGAGATATCCGGTTCCTTCCTTATACCGGGGGCCTGCTTTTCCTGATCCTGTACGTCTTCGGGATCAAAATGCATGAAAGATACATTTTCCCGGCCTTCCTGCTTTTCGCACTGGCCTATGGCCTGCGTCGGGACCGTCGTATCCTTACGCTTTTTCTGACCGTCACCTGCACGGCATTCATCAATGAAGGCATCGTGCTGGACAACAGCATCCGGCTCGGATCCTCCCTGGGGCATCTGAACTCCGACACGGAAATCCTGGCGATGATTCTCAGTTCGGTCAACTGCCTGGCAACCGTTTATGCCGTCTTCCTTGGCATTGATCTGTGTGTTTCCGAAAGAGAATCGGTCCCGGTGGCCCGATGGCTGCACGATTCGGTTTCGGATAACAGGCTCCATTGGAAAAGAAAGGATACGGCCATTCTGGCCGGGATCCTCGGGCTCTATTCCATTCTCTCCTTTGGGACCCTGGGAAGTACAAAGGCTCCGCAGACGGCCTGGACCTCCTCTGACTTTACGGAAAAACTGGTCATCGACCTTGGTGAGGAACGGGAGAGCTTTAATATGCTCTACTTCTGCAGGGTCAGCCGCTATGACTTCAGCGTCGCCGTCAGCCGTGACGGAGAAAACTGGGAAGAGGATGTCTGGGCCCAGATGGATCAGGGGCAGTGCTGGAAGTGGAAATATGTCACGGACAGCACGGACAGGGGCGACGGGACCCGAAGCTACGGGAGCAGCAGACACTGGTTCAGCGGACGCTATGTTCGCATTACGGCGCATCAGATTAACCTCAGCCTCTGCGAAGTCATTTTCAGGGATGAGAACGGCCGGATTCTGCCCGTTGCGGGCATCACCCGGCTGGAAGGCGATCCCGAAAGCGAGCTTTACAGCGACCCTCGGAATGCCATCGACGAACAGGACACGCTGGAAGCCATGCCCGTATACTTCTCCACTTCCGAAGATGCCTCCGAAGGCGAGGCGAACCCCCGCACGGCCCAGCCCTCCTGGTGGAACTCCACTTATTTTGACGAGATCTATCACGCGCGAACCGCGTGGGAGTTCCTGACTTCGGGAACCCCCTATGAAACGAGCCATCCGCCGCTGGGGAAGGTTCTGATGAGCTGGGGAGTTGCTCTCTTCGGAATGACTCCCTTTGGGTGGCGTTTTGCCGGAGCCGCTGCCGGGGTAGCCATGCTTGCGGTTCTGTACCTGATCGTCAAGCAGATGACCAAGAAAACCGTTATGGCCGGATTTGCCTGCGGGCTGTTCGCGCTGGACTGCATGCATCTGACCCAGACACAGATCGCCACCATCGACAGCTTTCCGGTCCTTTTCATCCTGCTGGCCTTCTTCTTTATGCTGCGTTTCCTTCAGACCGACTGGAAGACTGCAAAAAGAAGCAGAGTCCTGACGGATCTGGGGTTAAGCGGATTCAGCATGGGACTGGCCATTGCCAGCAAGTGGATTGGCATCTATGCCGGAGCGGGGCTTGCCGTACTTTTCTTCTGGCACGGTTTTCGCGTGTGCAGGCAGGATGAAAGGGAAAGACGCGCCGGGGCTGCGGGCCCGGAAAGCAGTCCAGGGGAAAGCGCCCTTCGAATCTATCTCGGATACTGTCTGTGGTGCATTCTTTTCTTTATCGCAGTGCCGGCCGGGATCTACCTGGTCAGCTATCTTCCGTATTTTGCCTACAGGCATTTTACGCATATCGGAGACTACCTTCAGGCGGTTCTCAACAGTCAGCAGGGGATGCTGAATTATCATTCCACGCCCGGGCTGGGGATGGATCATCCCTTCTATTCTCCCTGGTATGAATGGCCGATTATCGGAAAGCCCATGTTCTACTCTACCAAGCAGTATATTTACAACGATGAACTGAGTTTCAGCATCTTCTGTTTCGGAAACCCGGTCATCTGGTGGGCCGGTATCCCGGCCATGATCACAGCCGCGTGGATGTGGATCCGAAACCGGGAGGAAAGCATCCAGGCACAGGCAGTCGGACAGGGTTCGGTTTTTTCCACGCTGGATACAAATCTGGTATTCCTTCTGATTGGGTTCCTGGCGCAGTATCTCCCCTGGACGCTCGTTCCCAGAGGCACCTACATTTATCACTATTTCGCAAGCGTGCCTTTTCTGATCATCGCGATCACCCTGGGCGCGGAACAGCTTCTGGCAAAGCATTCCCGTACGGGCAAAGTCTTTATCACCGTTTTCTTGGCGCTGGCTTTTGCCGCTTTTATCCTGTTCTTCCCCTATGTAACCGGAATTCTTGCTCCGGTTTCCTGGCTTGACGCCGGAAAGCTCTTCCTGCATATCTGGTATTGAGGCGCTGTACAGGAGTCTGCTTTCGGCTGAGCTCCGCCCATTGAATCAACAGAAAGAGGGCAAGTCAAAAATGCGAGAGATGATGGCCCGGACCTTGACCTTCGGGCTCAGCGGGGTCCGCGGTTTTCCGGTTCAGGTGGAGGTTTTTTCCACCGGAGGCATGCCCGGAATGGAAATCATCGGTCTGCCGGACGCCAGCGTTCGGGAAAGCCGGGAGCGCGTCAATGCGGCAATTCTGAACAGCGGGAAAGAGATGCCTCCCCGGCGGATCACCATCAATCTGGCTCCGGCAGATATGCGGAAGGAAGGCCCTTCCTTTGACCTGCCCATCGCCGTCGGACTGCTGGCAGCCAATATGCAGATCTTTCCCCGGGCCGACCTGGATCTGAAGAAAACCGTCCTCTTTGGGGAACTGAGCCTGGACGGACAGATTCATCCGGTCAACGGCGCGCTGGCCATCGTGATTTCCGCCAGCGAACAGGGGCTGACTGATGTGATTCTGCCTGCGGAAAACGCGATGGAAGCGGCCTGTATTCAGGGAATGAATATCTTTCCCGCCCACAGTCTCACGGAGGTTATCGAGCATATTGAGGGAAAAAGGATAATCCCTCCGCAGGAACAGCTGGATTACGAAACGCTGAAAGCACAGCGGATCCCCTCGACAGACCTGAGTCAGGTGAAAGGTCAGCAAAGCGCCCGGAGAGCTCTGGAGGTCGCAGCTGCCGGCGGGCATAACATGCTGATGATCGGCGCTCCCGGAAGCGGAAAGACCATGCTGGCCCGGAGTCTGCCCGGAATTCTGCCTCCGCTGAGCTTCTCCGAATCCCTTGAAACCACCCGCATCTTTTCCATCGCCGGAAAACTCACGCCCGGCAGCGGGCTGATGGTCGAACGTCCCTTCTGCGCGCCGCATCACAGTGCTTCGGTAGCCTCCATGGTCGGAGGAGGTTCGAATGCGAGCCCGGGGGAGGTCTCGCTGGCACATAACGGAGTTCTTTTTCTCGATGAGCTTCCGGAATTCAGCAGGGCAGCGCTGGAAGCCCTCCGCCAGCCCCTGGAGGACGGGGTTGTCACCGTGTCAAGGGTCCGGCGTCAGGCACAGTATCAATCCTCCTTCATGCTGATTGCAGGAATGAATCCCTGCCCCTGCGGCTATTACGGAAGCCGTCAGCGGGAATGCCGCTGCACCCCGGTGGAGATCCGTCGGTATCTGGACCAGGTTTCAGGTCCGCTGCTGGACAGAATCGACATTCAGGTGGAGGTGGACACGGTGCCGGTTCAGGAAATCCGCGCCTCCAAACCCGCGGAAAGCTCCGCTCAGGTGGCGGAACGGGTGGCTCTGGCCCGACGGATTCAGCAGGAGCGGTATCGCCAAACTCCTTTTCACTGCAACGCTCAGCTTGATAATGCGGGCATTCGGCAGTACTGCAGGCTGTCTCCGGATGCAGAAAGCCTGCTGAATCTGGCGGTTGAGCGCATGAATCTGAGCATGCGGGCTTATCACCGGGTCATCAAGGTGGCCAGAACAATCGCTGACCTGCAGCAGGAGGAGAAGATCGGAACCGCGGAAATTGCGGAGGCGATTCAGTACCGTGAGCTGGACCAGAAATACTGGAGAGGTTAAGGAAAGATGATCGGTATATCGCGGGAAGCCATTCTGAACTGGATTGCCGGAGCCGGACTTTCCCCTGACCAGATGAGGGAGCTTCTGCGGGAAGAAGAACCGGAGTCGGTCTGGGAAAGATTTCAGAAGACCGGGGTGCTGATTCCCGAAAAAAAGCTGGCTGTCAGAAGCGAAAAAGCGCTCCGCGCCGGTGCGGACGGAAAGGTGATTGCGGCAAACCGGGAAAGAATCGAACGGCTCGGAATCCGTGCGGTGACCTGTTCGGACAGTCAGTACCCTGCGCGGCTGAGAGACCTGCCGGACGCACCGGCCGTCCTGTTTTATCAGGGAAACCCGGAAGTTCTGAAGAATTCGACCGTGTCCATCGTCGGCAGCCGGAGCGCCGGTTATAAGGGGCTGGAGGCCACGCGAAGGATTGCCGAGAATCTGAGCCGGGCCGGCATCACCGTGATCAGCGGGCTGGCCTACGGGATCGACGCGGCGGCGCATCAGGGCTGTCTGAAGGGAGGAAGCCCCACTGTCGCCGTTCTTGGCTGCGGTCTGGATCAGGAGTATCCGGCGGAAAACGCTCCGCTGCGCCGCCGGATGATCGAGGCCGGCGGGCTGGTCATCAGCGAGCATCCGCTGGGGGATAAGCCGCTCGGATGGCATTTCCCCTGGAGAAACAGGATCGTCAGCGGACTGGGAGACTGCCTCGTGCTGATGGAAGCCCGAATCCGGAGCGGCTCCATGACCACCGTGCAGCATGCGCTGAATCAGGGTAAGGACGTTTTCGTTTATCCGGGGGAAGCGGACAGCCCCAGATGCGAAGGAAACCACCAGCTGCTTCGGGAAGGAGCAATCTACTTTACCACCGCGGAAGACCTGATGGAGGACATGGGCTGGCTTGACAAGCTGCCGGATGTAGGGCACAATAACGAAAGCTCTGCGCAATCGGGCGCTCAGCTGTCTGCTGCGGAGCGCCTTGTGATGAATCAGCTCGATAAAGGGGAGCTTGGTTTTGAGCAGCTGTGCGATCGGACAAATCTGCCCGCCGCCATGCTCAGCGCGACGATTTCCATGCTTCAGATCCGGGGTCTCATCCGGCTGCTTCCCGGGAAAAGATATGAGTCAGTCACGGAAAAACAATGAAAGAAGGACAGGACAGTTCATGCCTACTACGACCGAAACAAAAAAGAAGCTGGTCATCGTGGAGTCTCCCGCGAAGGCCAAGGCCATCAGCAAATATCTGGGAAAGGGATACCGGGTGGAGGCCAGTCAGGGCCACGTATGCGATTTGCCCAAATCCCAGCTCGGCGTTGATCCTGAGCATGATTTTGATATGAAATACATTACCATTCGCGGCAGGGGAGACATTCTGGCCCGGATCAGGAAGGAAGCCAAAAACGCAAAGGAAATCTATTTCGCGACAGACCCTGACCGGGAAGGGGAGGCCATCAGCTGGCATCTGTTCCATGTGCTTGGGGTGGACGAAAAAAAGCCCTGCCGGATTGAGTTTCACGAGGTCACCAAAAAGGCGGTTCAGAACGCGATCAGGCATCCCCGGAGTCTGGATATGGGGCGTGTCGATGCACAGCAGGCCCGGCGGGCGCTGGACAGGCTGGTGGGTTACAAAATCAGTCCGCTTCTCTGGGCAAAGATCAAGAAGGGCCTTTCCGCCGGAAGGGTGCAGAGCGTTGCAACCCGGATGGTGGTCGACCGGGAAAAGGAAATCAACGATTTTATTCCGGAGGAATACTGGGAAATCGGGGTAATCTGCAGCGGAAAGGAAGACAAAAAAACCTTCCGTCTCGATACCAGGCTTGTTTCCCTGAACGGAAACCGGGTCAGGATTACCTGCGAGCAGGAAGCGCAGAACGCGGTCGAACAGATTCAGAAGGCCAGGCTTCAGATCCTTGAGGTACGCAGCAAGGAGAGAAAGCGGATGCCTGCTCCGCCCTTTACCACCTCCAGCCTGCAGCAGGAAGCCAGCAGGAAGCTCAGCTTTACCACCTCGCGCACAATGCAGGTGGTTCAGCAGCTGTACGAAGGCATTGACCTGGCCGGCGAGGGGACACAGGGCCTCGTAACCTATATCCGAACCGACTCTGTCAGGATCAGCAGCGAGGCGCTGCAGGATCTTCGGGCCTGGATTCCGGAGAAATACGGTGCCGACTTTTTGCCGGAAGAGCCGATGGAATACCGGGGAAGGAAAAATGCCCAGGATGCTCATGAAGCCATTCGGCCGACCGATGTGCGCAGAACGCCCGAATCCGTGAAAGGCTCCCTGAGCCGGGATCAGCTGATGCTGTACCGGCTGATCTACAACCGTTTTGTGGCGAGCCAGATGTCCCCTGCCGTTTACGAAACGCTGACGGCGGAGATTGGGGACGGGAAGACGGTCGGGCTGCGTTATTACGGAGAAAACAAGGTTTTCCCCGGGTTCACCAGTCTCTATGAGGAAGGCACCGATGAGGAAACCGTCCAGAAAAAGGAAACCTTTCTGCCTGCCCTGAAGGAGAAAACCGTCCTGAAAACAGAAGCCATCGAACCTCAGCAGCATTTTACCCAGCCGCCGAGCCGTTATACGGAAGCCAGTCTGGTCCGGACTCTGGAGGAAAACGGGATCGGACGTCCGTCCACCTATGCGCCCACCATTTCCACGATCATCAGCAGGGGCTATGTAACCCGTGAAAAGAAACGCATTTATCCTACAGAACTGGGTACCATGGTTACCGAACTGATGCAGGAATACTTCCGGGACATCGTTGACACCGAATTCACCGCGGAGATGGAAAACCGTCTGGATGCGGTGGAGGAAGGAACGCAGGATTGGAAGCAGGTGCTTCGTGACTTTTATCCCGATTTTGAAAAGGAACTGGAAATCGCCGAACAGGAGATTGAAAAGGTCGAGATCAAGGATGAGGTCAGCGATGTTCCGTGCGATCAGTGCGGCGCCATGATGGTCTACAAAATGGGGCGTTTTGGCCGATTCCTCGCCTGTCCGAATTTCCCGGAGTGCCGGAATACCAAGCCGATTCTGAATTATCTCGACGTGCCGTGTCCGAAGTGCGGCAAAAGGCTGCTGGAAAAGGTCAGTCGGAAAAACCGGAAATTCTATGGCTGCGAAGGATATCCCGAATGCGACTTCGTCAGTTGGGACCGGCCCGTCGCCAGAAAGTGTCCGAAGTGCGGAAGCTATATGGTGGAAAAGCAGAACAGCAGGCGAGGCAGGATCCATCTCTGCGCCAATGAAGCCTGCAGGTATCGGGAAACCATTGAAAACAGCGAGGAAGAAAATGATTAAGGCCAGCGTCATCGGTGCGGGACTGGCTGGAAGCGAAGCAGCATGGCAGCTGGCCCGGCGGGGAATCCATGTCGATCTGTACGAGATGAAACCGGTCCGGTTTTCTCCCGCCCATCATTCACCGAACTACGCGGAGCTGGTTTGCTCCAACAGTTTTCGGGGTGATCGGCTGAGCAACGCCGTAGGCCTGCTGAAGGAAGAGCTCCGCCGGTTTGACTCTCTGATTCTTTCCGCGGCGGACCGAAACCGCGTACCGGCCGGCGGAGCGCTGGCCGTGGACAGAGAGGGGTTTTCCCGGGAGGTTACGGAACGAATCCGGAGCCATCCAAACATCACTGTTCTGTCCGAAGAAATCACTGAGATACCGGATCCCCCTGCCATCATCGCCACGGGCCCGCTGACCAGCGAGAAGCTGGCGGAGGCGATTCAAAGGCTGCCCGGTCTGGCCACGCTCAACTTTTACGATGCTGCTGCCCCTGTCGTAACCCGGGATTCGCTGAACATGGATCGGATCTATCGGATGAGCCGGTACGGCCGGGGGGATGATTATCTGAACTGCCCCATGACCGAAGGCGAGTACGACGCCTTTATCGATGCCCTGCTCAGCGCTGAAACGGCGGAAGTTCACGGCTTTGAGGAGAAAAAGGTATTCGAGGGATGCATGCCCATTGAAAGCATGGCCAGAAGAGGACGGATGGTCCCGGCCTTCGGGCCCATGAAACCGGTGGGCCTGAAGCAGGAAGGGGAAAAGCCGCCCTTTGCAGTGGTTCAGCTTCGTCAGGACGATGCCGCGGACACGCTGTATAACATCGTGGGGTTTCAGACCAGACTTAAATTCCCGGATCAGAAAAGAGTTTTCGGCATGATTCCCGGGCTGGAGAAGGCCGAATTTGCCCGGTACGGTGTCATGCACAGGAATACATTTCTTTCCAGTCCGGGATTCCTGAACAGTCATTTTGAGATGATCAGCAGAAATCGCCTCTATTTCGCCGGACAGATCACCGGTGTCGAAGGATATGTGGAAAGTGCAGCCAGCGGGCTTGTAGCCGGCATTTCTCTGGCGAGGGATCTCAACGGTCTCGAACCCATGAACTGGCCGGGATTCACTGCCCTGGGTGCCATGGGCCGATATGTTTCCACACCCAACATGAAATTCCAGCCGATGAACTGTGCCTTTGGCCTGATCGATCCGCTTCCTGCAGATCCCGGACGGAAACGGATTCGGAACAAGGCAGAACGGTATGAGGCGGTTGCTGCGAGAGCACTGCAGTGGTGGACGGAAAACGAGACAACCATCAGGGAGGGAATTCAGTCATGAGCAGCCCTTTTAAAGGCACAACCATCTGTGCCGTGAAGAAGAACGGATGCATCGCTGTCGCCGGAGACGGACAGGTAACCATGGGAGAGCATACCATCTTCAAAACCACCGCGAGAAAGGTTCGCCGGCTTTTCCACGGCGAGGTGGTCGCGGGTTTCGCCGGGAGCGTTGTGGATGCCTTTACGCTGTGCGAAAAATTTGAAGAGAAGCTGCAGCAGCACGGGGGAAACCTGGAGCGGGCAGCCGTCGCCCTGGCGCAGTCCTGGCGCGGAGACCAGGCCATGCGGCAGCTTGAGTCCATGATGATCGTTGCCAACCATGAGAAGCTGCTGGTTCTGAGCGGGACGGGAGAAGTCATCGACCCGGATGAAGGGGTAGCGGCCATCGGATCCGGCGGAAACTACGCGTTGGCCGCCGCCAGGGCGCTGGTGCAGAACACGGACCTTTCCGCGCACGAAATCGCTGAGAAGGCGCTGCACATCGCAGCCGGGATCTGCGTATTTACCAACGAGAATATTGTTGTGGAAGATGTATGAGACGGGAGGTGAATTCGGTATGGAACTGACACCGAGACAGATTGTTCACGAGCTGGACCGCTATATTGTCGGGCAGGATGAAGCAAAAAAATCCGTAGCGATCGCACTCCGGAACCGCTACCGCCGCAGCCTGGTCGAGGAATCTCTCCGGGATGAAATCAGCCCGAAAAACATCCTCATGATCGGACCGACGGGCGTCGGAAAAACGGAAATTGCCAGGCGGCTGGCCAGGCTGGTCAATGCGCCCTTCATCAAGGTCGAAGCCACCAAATTCACAGAAGTCGGTTATGTAGGGCGGGACGTGGAGAGCATCATCCGTGACCTCACCGAAAATGCGATCCGGATGGTCCGAAAGGAGCACGAGGAGCGCGTGATGCCCCGGGCCCGCGTACTGGCGGAGGATGCGCTGGCGGAGCTGCTTGTGCATCCTCCGAAAAAGTCCGGCGGTTTGGGTGCGGGCAATCCGTTGGATTACCTGCTTGGCCGTCAGAAGGAACAGGCTCCGACCGGCGAGGAGGCAACCGCGCTGGCCCGGAAAAAGGAAGATGTCCGCCAGCAGCTGCTTCGGGGAGAAATAGATGATAACGAGCTGGAAATAGAGGTCGAGGATCAGATGCCCACCCTGGAGGTCGGCGGAAGCAGCATCTCTCTGGGCGATATGATGGGAAACATGATGCCCAGAAAAACCAGAATGCGCCATGTAAAGGTAAAGGAAGCCCGGAAAATTCTGACAGAGCAGGAAGCGGCCAAACTGATCGACGAAGATGCCGTGCAGGAAGAAGCCATCCGCCGGACAGAGCAGAACGGCATTGTATTCATTGATGAAATTGACAAAATAGCTTCCTCCAGTTCCGGTCACGGCCCGGATGTCAGCAGGGAAGGTGTACAGCGGGATATTCTTCCCATCGTTGAAGGGTGTACGGTTAATACCAAATACGGAGCTGTCAAGACGGATTTCATGCTGTTTATCGCGGCCGGAGCCTTCCATGTCAGCAAGGTCTCGGATCTGATTCCCGAGCTTCAGGGACGGTTTCCCGTGCATGTTCAGCTCAACAGCCTGACCCGTGCTGACTTTGAAAGAATCCTGACCGACCCGGAAAACGCACTGACAAAGCAGTACAGGGCCCTGCTGGAGGTGGACAGAGTACTGCTGGATTTCGATCCTTCCGCCATCAGCGCCATAGCCGAAGCCGCCTGTAACGCCAATGAAAATCAGGAGGATATCGGGGCGCGGAGGCTTCATGCCGTGTTCGAACAGCTGCTTGAGGACATCAGCTTCAACGCGGGGGATGAGAATATGCCGCCTTTCTCGCTGACCATTGACGCAAAGTATGTGGAAGAGCACCTGAAGGATGAGAATAAGCCCATGGACCTGAAGCGGTATATTATCTGATTTTTCCTCCTCCGGCAGAGCAGTGCATGCCCTGTATTTCAAAAGGATGCTTTCATTTCGGGAGGAAGGAAACTCCGCCTCTGCTTTCTTCAGGTTTCAGACCTGCAGAGCCATGATCATGACAGAACAGGAAGAGAGAAAATGTCAGAAGCAAAAGAATTCCGTTCCGGTTTTATTCCGATCGTAGGGAAACCGAACGTGGGCAAATCTTCCATCATGAATGCGATGATCGGAGAGAAGATTGCCATCGTATCCAACCGCCCTCAGACCACCAGAAACCGGATCATGGGGGTCATCACCACCGAAAAGAGTCAGTTTGTGTTTCTGGATACCCCCGGAATCCATGATCCCCGGACCAGGCTGGGGGAATACATGATGCATTCCGTCCGCGACGCGATGGAGGGCATGGACTGTGTTCTGATGGTGGTTGATGTGACCTATATCCGGGAGAAGGATCTCGAAATTGCCCGGAACCTGGCGGAAAGAAAGGTTCCGAAGATCCTTTGCATCAACAAGATAGATCTGGTCAAACCGGAGGAGATTCTTCGGGTGACCTCCGAATTCGCCGGTCTGGGCTTCGACGAAATCATTCCGGTCAGTGCCCTGACCGGCAGCGGACTGGAGGATCTGAGCCGCTGCCTGACCCAGCGGCTGCCGGCCGGGCCGAAATACTTCCCGGAGGATATGATGACAGACCAGCCGGAAAGGCTGCTCTGCGCCGAGATTATCCGGGAAAAGGCCCTGCGCCACCTGCGGGACGAGATTCCCCACGGGATCGGCGTTGAGATGATGCAGATTGAAAGCATCTCCCCTGAGCTGACGGAGATGCATGCCACGCTGTACTGCGAGAGGGATTCCCACAAGAGAATCATTATCGGAAAGCAGGGAAGCATGCTGAAGGTCATTGGAAGCGAGGCGAGGGAAGATATTGAAAAGCTGATGGGCGTCCGTGTGAATCTCCAGCTCTGGGTCAAGGTCAGGCCTGACTGGCGCAACAATCTGAGCGACCTGAAAACCCTTGGATATGAATCCAAATGATTTTCAGTATTCTGTCCCACGAAAAAAAGCCCTCTCTCATGGAGGGAGAGCTTTTCATCTGTTTTCATTTTCCTGATCTTCCTGCAGCTGGATCCCGTCGATGGTAACCGCGCGGTATTCCGCGTCCCCCTGGACGCATTTCATGCAGTTATCGCAGATCTTTTCCGGGTCCAGATCGCAGCGGTCACATTCACCGCAGCCGATACATTCCCGGTCATAGAGTACGCACATTTTATGCAGTGCCATCCAAAGCCCCCTTTATTCCGTTTCGCAGATTATTATAACGCTGACTGAATCAACCGGTCAACATGAACCCGCAGGCAAAAGCACGGCACATGGGGCCCGGTCCAAAGGAAAAAAGCAGCAGCCGGAAATCCGACAGGCAAGGAGAAATGTGTATCATGAGCAAAGCCATCCTGATCCCCGGAAAAGAGAAACGTGTCTGGTCCCGGCATCCCTGGATTTTTCGCAGCGATATCGAAAAAGTGGAAGGGGAGTTTGAGCCGGGGGATGTGGTGGATATTCTTTCCAGCCGGGGCAGATTCCTGGCGAGGGGATTCTACAATCCGGCCAGCCAGATCTCCCTTAGAGTCATGACTTACCGCCAGGAGCCGGTGGACAGATCCTTTATCTTCAGACGGGTTCATGAAGCTGTTGCTTATCGGCGGACCTTCGCCGATCTTCAGTCCTGCCGGCTGATCTTCGCGGAGAGTGACGGACTGCCCGCACTGATCGCGGACGCGTTCGGGGAGGTTATTGTCATTCAGTGCCTGGCGCTGGGAATGGAAAGATTCAAGAAGGACGTGGTCGAGGCCCTGATTGAAGAACTGCACCCTAAGGGAATCTGGGAAAGAAATGACGTCCCGGTCCGAAAACTGGAAGGGCTCGAGATGCAGACAGGGCTGCTTTACGGAGAAGTCCCTGATCGGGTCATGATGAAAGAAAACGGGATTCGTTTCCTTGTCGACGTAAAAGAAGGGCAGAAAACCGGCTTTTTTCTGGATCAGAAGGAAAACCGGGCAGCCATCGCACCTTTCGTTCGCGGAAAGCGGGTGCTGGACTGCTTCACACATACCGGATCCTTTGCGCTGCATGCGGGGTATTACGGTGCGCAGGAGGTTACAGGCGTGGACATCAGCGAATATGCCTGTGAATTTGCCGCTGAGAATGCCCGGCTGAACGGGCTGGCGGACAGAGTCCGTTTTATTACGGCCAACGCCTTCGATCTTCTGGCTGAAAAGAGCAGGGCCGGTGAAAAATACGATGTCATCATTCTGGATCCTCCGGCCTTTACCAAATCCCGTGCGACGGTGGACAGCGCCAGAAGAGGATACAAGGAAATCAACCTTCGCGCCATGAAAATGATCGAAAAAGGCGGATATCTGATCACCTGCTCCTGCAGTCAGCACATTCTTCCGGAAGCCTTTCAGCAAATCGTCACGGAAGCAGCGAATGACGCCAGAGTCCTGCTGAGACAGGTGGAATTCAGAACCCAGGGAAAGGATCATCCGATCCTGCCCGCTTCTCCTGAAACACAGTACCTGAAGTGCGGGATTTATCAGGTTTTTCCTGTCTGAAACTCCGGATCGCCCGGAAGATGTACATGTTCTGCGGCCATGCGTCTCCGCGCGTCCGTCATGTCGGCATAATGCTTCCGGGTCGTGTCCACGCTGGTATGACCGAGCACGTCCGCCACGAGATAGATATCTCCGGTTTCATGATAAAGATTGGTCGCATAGGTGCTGCGCAGTTTATGAGGGCTGATCCGGGGCTTGAGCGGAGCCGCGATAGCAGCATATTTCTTGACCAGCATCTGAACCGCCCGCTGCGTGATTCTTTTTCTCTGCAGGCTGAGAAACAGGGCCTCCTCATGGCCCGGAAGCGCTTCGATCTGTTTCCGCTCCTCCAGATACTCCGCCAGGGCGTCCGCAACCTCCGGAGGAAAATAAAGCACCACCTGATTACCGCCCTTGCGGGTTACCAGAACGGCGTTGTTTTCCATATCCACATCGTCCAGATTGATCCCGACGCATTCGCTGACGCGGATTCCTGTCCCGAGGAAAAGAGAAAGCATGGCAAAATCACGCCGGGCGGTGATTTTCTGGAAACGCTGCTGCCCTTTGCTCATTTCCGCGCCGTCCTGCGCCGTGGAGAGCATTTTCATCATTTCAGCCTTGCTGAGGCGCAGAATGGGTTTTTCGTGGATTTTGGGCAGCGCGACCAGTTCTGTTACATTTGATCCAATTCTTTGATTCTTGAAAAGGAAATCATAGAAGGACCGAACCGAGCAGAGCTTTCTTTTGATCGCCAGATCATGATTCACAAGGACCCGTTCAGCAGCGGAAGGATCATCCTCCTCATATTTCAGATAATAGGTCAGATACTCCGTATAGGCTGTAAGGTCAGAAATGGTCAGAGAACCCAGATCCGAATCATTCAGAAGGGGAATATCCTTCTGCGCAAAGAAAACCCGCTCCTGGTGAAGAAACTGAAAAAATGTTTTTAAATCAATGGCATAGGCTAGCCGGGTCAGCGTACTGGTCGTCACTGCAATCGATCGAAGAAAATCACCGCAGGATTGAGGAAGCTCACGGGAAATCTCCCGAATCTGCATGATTCTTTTCGCATCCATTTCTTCACGATAACGGCTGTTGACATTTGCCATATTCACAAAACTCCTTCCGAACGGCCGGCAAGGCCGGCTGAGGAACCTGAACGCCTGTAAATCTTAGCACAAATCATCGGGTGCGTCAACTTTTCGTAAAACTGTGGTTTAGCGAATAGTTATATTGATTTGCAGCTTCCCTTTCTCTCAGCTCTGTGCTATGATGGAGGCTGCTTTGAACAGTCTCGCGGGGTTTTATGCAGCTGCTTCAGAAGGAGGTTAGAGAAATGCGGAAAGAGCACAAATCAGCTACCTTTTCCATTTTTATCGGTATTTTACTGGTCGTGATCTTCTTTGTAGGAATGGCAGCCTCAAAACGGCCGGACACTTTCATGAGCAAATACTATGTTGATACAACCCTTGATCTTTTTGTTCGTTTCTGTGCGGAATGGTGGATTCCGGCAGGCATCATCGGTATTCCCCTCTTTCTGATCTCCCTGGTCCTCAGCCTTTGGCGTGAATCGAAGGAAAACAGAAAATAAAGAAGGAAGCGCCGCTTATTCGCTCGCTGTTTCCTCAGAAACCGGATTCAGTCTCCGATATTCATCAATGGCCGCCCGGGCCAGTTCATCGCAGCGGTTATTCTGCGGGTGATCTGCGTGCCCCTTTACCTTATGGAACTCTACATGATGCTTTTTTGTCTGCACATCCAGTATAAACCAGAGATCCTGGTTTTCAACCGGGCTGCCGTCTGATTTTTTCCAGCCCTTTTTCATCCATCCTTCTATCCAGTGGTCATTGAATGCGTTGACCAGGTAGGCGCTGTCCGAGTACAGTCTGACATTGCAGGGCTCCTTGAGCGCGCCGAGGGCGCTGATGGCCGCAAACAGCTCCATCCGGTTATTGGTCGTTCCGGCCATGTAGCCGGATATTTCCTTCCTGTGCGGTCCGAATTCAAGAATGGCGGCCCATCCGCCCGGACCGGGATTGCCGCTGCAGGCGCCATCAGTATAGATTAATACGGTTTTCCTGCTTTCA
Source organism: uncultured Eubacteriales bacterium (assembly GCA_902778055.1). Lineage (GTDB taxonomy): Bacteria > Bacillota > Clostridia > Christensenellales > Aristaeellaceae > Aristaeella. The sequence goes on from CACYWL010000007.1 coordinate 176,383, forward strand.
TCCATCAGGTAACCTCCGATTTCTGCTTCAACAGTCTCTTTTCCTGCTGCCGGGGATGTCAGGCCTTATCTGGACATCTTTCTGCTTTTCTCCGCACAGACTCTCATGGCTTCCATAATCGCGTTCCTGAACCCGCTTTTTTCCAGCTCCGCAACTGCTTCGATGGTCGTTCCTCCCGGGGAGCATACATTATCCTTCAGCGCCGCGGGATGAGTCCCGGAGGAAAGCACCATCAGCGCGCTGCCAAGCACGCTCTGCGCGGCCATTTCATAGGCGCAGGCTCTCGGAAGTCCTTCCCGAACACCGGCATCTGCCATGGCTTCAATCATCATATAGACATAAGCCGGGCTGCTGCCGCTGATGGCGGTGACCCCGTCAAACAGTCTTTCAGGCAGAATCTTTGTCTTTCCGATCGCGTCAAAGATCCCCTTGCAAAAGTCAAAATCCTCCTGGCTGAATGTCGTATCATCGCATAAAGCCGTCATTCCCTCTCCCACCAGCGCGGGCGTATTGGGCATTACGCGAAGCCATGTCGCGCCCGTTCCTTCCAGGGCTTTCTCCAGCATGTCCACTGTCCATCCGGCCGCAATGCTGAGAACCGCCTTGCCCCTGAGCGCAGGCCGGAGCCCGTCAATCACTTCCTGTACATAAAGGGGCTTCACCGCAATAATAATCAGATCCGAACGTTCGGCCGTCTCAAGACAGTCCGCGGAAGCATACAGTCCCGGTATATCTTCCGATAATTCCCTCAGCTTCCTTTTGCTCACATCATAAACGGTCAGCTGCTCGGGCTTTACATAGCCGGCATCCACAATTCCGCGAAAAATGGCGGACCCCATATTTCCCGCGCCGATCAGGCCTATTGTGCGAATCATCTTCCGTTTCCTCCTTGAAATACTTCCCTTTTCTTTTTCCCGCGCAGGATGATTCCTGTCAGGTTTCCAGTTCAAACTGGTGAGGCAGAATGACACCGAGTGTTGATTCTTCGGTATGCGCCCCATCACCCCAGGTAACAATCACACGGAGATCCGGAGCAAATTCGCTCATAAACTGGCGGCAGATACCGCAGGGCCAGCCGGGCGTATCCTTTGTGGCAATGGCAATTGCTTCAAATTCTCTCGCCCCCTCGCTGACAGCCTTGACCATCGCAGTACGTTCCGCACAGATGGTTGCGCCGAAAGAAGCATTTTCAATATTGCATCCGAGAAAGATTCTTCCGTCCTTTGCGAGCAGGGCAGCGCCTACCGGATAGTGGGAATACGGAGAGTACGATCTGGTCATCGCCTCCCGGGCCAGATTCAGCAGCTCTTCGTCCGGGATGGCCGGAGCGCTCTCATCCCTGGACACGCCCGCCTTCCGGAGAACCTCTTCTTCCATATTTCTCATGATTTGCTTTTCCTCCTCCCTGATATGGTCATATCCCATCAGATGGCACAGCGAATGAACGAGCAGATACGCCGCTTCCCTCCTGGGAGAATGTCCGTATTCCTTCGCCTGCGACAGAACATGATCCCAGGAAATGACGACATCCCCCAGAAAACAGGCTCCGAGCACTTCATCATATTCCCTGCGGAGCCTCTCGGGATGGTGCCGCGCGGTGGTGCCTGCTTTCCAGGGAACGCTCGGAAAAGAAAGAACATCTGTCGCCCTGTCCAGCCCGCGATAGGTATTGTTCAAAGCACGGATGGCGTCGTCCTTGCAGATTCGGACAGTGGCACAGCAGGGAAAGCGGATTCCCTCGGCATGAAGGGTCTGATCCGCGGCAATCTGCATCAGGGACAGAACGGAGGACTCGAGCGGAAAATCAAGGTTCCATTCGATTATCATTCCTGATTCTCCTTCATCTCATTTGTCTCGGCGGCCTGGCCGGCAGCGCTTTGAGCATGCGTCTCGGAATGGTCGCCGCCTGCTTCTTCCGTCTGGACAGGAGCCTTCTCCCTGGCCGGCTCCTTCAGTCCACTCTCGGCCGCATTCTTCTTTTCCGGCTCATCCTGCCTGCTTACACTCTGTACGGGCACATGATGCCTGACTTCGGGATACTCGATCCGTTCGTGATAAACCCCCCGGAGGACACCGGAAAAAGCGTTGCAGATATCATCGATATCGCGCAGCGTGATCGGCGAATCACTCAGCTGACCGTCCTCCAGCTTTCCGCGGACCAGTCTCTCGATGAACTGGCGAATGGATTTGGGCGTGGGATCCGGCATGGACCGGACAGCTGCCTCAATCGTATCCGCAAGCATGACAATCGCGGCTTCGCGCGTATTGGGCCTTGGTCCCGCGTAACGGAATTCGCTCATGTCCACCGCGGTTCCGTCGGACATCTGCAGCGCCTTGTGATAAAAGAACATAACCGGCGTATCTCCGTGATGCTGCAGAATGATGTCGGCAACCTCCTGCGGCATACGCGCATTGAGCGCCATCTGATATCCGTCTTTGGCGTGGCTTGTCAGAATTGCGGCCGATACGTAGGGATCCAGGTTATTATGCAGATTATCCCCTACCTGGTTCTCCTTAAAATACTGAGGCCTCTTCAGTTTTCCCACGTCGTGGTAATAGGCCGCGGCCCTGGCCAGATACTGATTGGCTCCGATCTGTTCCGCCGCGGCTTCGGCCAGGTTCGCAACGATCAGAGAATGATGATAGGTTCCGGGTGCTTCAATTTGCAGTCTGCGGAGCAGCGGCTGATTGGGGTTGCACAGCTCCAGCAGTCTGCTTGGCGTTGGCAGATGAAAAATGTTTTCAAAAACCGGCTGCAGGCTGATGGAAAGGATTCCGCTGAGCACACCGCCGCCCATGGCCCAGAGCGTATTGGATAAGATGGCGTTTGTTTCGGTGGAGGTCATCCAGCGGATAGCCAGCATGGAAACGGCATTGATCAGCGAAGCGATCAGTCCCGAAAGCAGTGCACGAACTCTCTGAGGATGGCCTTTCATAAACCTGACGCTCTGGACGCCTCCGGTCAGACTCATCAGGAACAAAAGGATCATCTCATAAAGATAGCTGGAGTTGTTGCCCGCGGCAAGCCCGGAAATCAGCATGGCGTTCGGAATCACGCCGGCAAGGCCGGCCTTGGAGCCCAGAAGAACGCACAGGAGAATCGGAGAAAAAACCATGGGCACAAAATAGGGATTCAGATACAGATGGAAAATAATGGAGATTCCAAGCCCGATGATGGAAACCATCATGGCGACCAGAAGCTTTCTCGAATCGTACAGTACGTTCTTGCAGACAAGCCTCAGGGACATCACATAGGTCAGCATGGCCAGAAAAACCAGGATGGCGGCTCCCTGATAGCTGGAAAAATCATAGTGATTATCCTTCAGCAGGCCAAGGGCGCGGAGCATTTCCAGCTGACTCCGGGTAACCCGGTCCCCTGCGCGGATAATATTCTGCCCCTGAAGGTAAACGATGGGTTCCACCGCGTCCATGGCGGCTTTGCGGGCGATCTCGGTCGTTTCCTGTTCGATCACCATGTTGGGCTTCAGGCAGGCCCGGAGCACCGCCGGAACGATGTTCTGTGTCAGGGAAACATCCAGTTTGAAACCTACGATCTGAAGAATGGTCTGTATGGACTGGTTCAGCTGTCCTTCCCTGATCGTCGTGTTCAGGGAGTTTTCAACAGCTGTCGTAACGGTTGTCACCATGTCCTCAAAGGCTTCGGTTCGTGTCCTGAGAAGCGTGGTCACCTGATATCGGCTCAGCGTAATGGAAGTGACAAGGCTCTGGGCGTATTCAATTTCAGCATCCTGGAAATTCTTTTTCTGCTTGCCCAGATCATCCTGAAGGGTCTGCGCATATTGCTGCACGGTCCGAAGCTCACCGAAAATCTGCCCAAGCGAGGAAAGGACCTCTTCCTTGACGCCCTCCTGAAAGCGATAGGTCGGCTCAACCGCGTTGGCCGCGGCCTGTCTGCGTTCTTCCGTCGTGACTTCATCCACGACATCCTTTGTCGCGTTAATGGTCTCCCGGGAGATGGAGCCCACGGTCAGGTCATACTGCTTGGGAGCGCAGACGAGACAATACAGGCCGAACATGATCAGGGAAGAGCCCAGAACAATCAGTGTATTGATGAAGTGAAAAGAATTGAACCATTCTCTGATCCGGGCAAACAGCTTCTGCTCCTTTTTATTCCCCTGAACGGTCATACCTCTTCCTCCTCTCTCCGATCCCGGATATACTGAAGTATCCATCAGGACAGGGTGCCTTTGGGATGAAACGCAGGTTTGATCTGTCTGGTTCCGGACTGAACGGAGCGCTTGCTTTCATAGGCCTGGACAATTCTCTGAACAAGCTCATGCCGGACAATATCTTTCGCAGTGAGCTCGACGATGCCGATGCCTTCAATCTCCTGAAGCAGCTGTACGGCTTCAGACAAACCGCACTGCGTCCCGTCCGGAAGATCGGTCTGCGTAAGATCGCCTGTAACAACCATACGTGAACGGAATCCCATTCTGGTCAGAAACATTTTCATCTGCTCTGACGTCGTATTCTGCGCTTCATCGAGGATGATGAAGGCATCGGAAAGCGTTCTTCCCCTCATATAGGCAAGCGGGGCCACTTCTACAATTCCGCGCTCGACAAGCCTCGGCACTGCGTCAGGTCCCATAAAATCGTAAAGCGCGTCAAAAAGAGGCCGCAGATAAGGGTCCACCTTCTGCGTCAGATCCCCGGGAAGAAAGCCAAGCTTCTCCCCCGCCTCGACCGCTGGCCTTGTCAGGATGACCCGTTCCACTTCCTTGTTTTTTAACGCAACCACGGCAAGCGCCATGGCCAGATAGGTCTTCCCGGTACCGGCAGGGCCGACGGCAAAGGTCAGGTCGTGGCTCCGAACGGTATTCACGTATTGCATCTGGCCCAGCGTCTTGCAGCGAATCTGTTTTCCGCGATGCGTCACGGCGATCAGAGCGTTCAGCTCCGTATCCGCGATTCCGGGATCGCCGTCCTTGACGGCGGAGAGGACATACCTGATTCTCAGACGGTCAACCGGTTCGTGGCGGGAAATCATCTCCAGTAATATGCGAACGGACTGAACGGCCTGTTCCGTATCCGTTTCTTCTCCTGAAAAAGACAGCACGTTTTCATGCAGACTGATCACAACATTGCATTCCTGTTCTATCAGGGAAATATGCTGATCATTCATCCCGAACAGCGCCATGTAAGCATCCATGGTCTGCGAGGATAAATCAAGCGTGCGATTCAATGGCGATTTCGTCCTTTCCGTTCATTCTGAATTCATACCAGGAAGGTCTGTACCTATCATAATCAAATTCGGATTTTTGTCAACAAAGACCATTGACTGAAAGATTATTCTGTGCTATTATTCGTTCAATTTCATACTGCAGGAAACGATGATGGAAGGAATCTCTTTCCGGGGAGCTACAGAGAGCCGGGATTGCTGGGAACCGGTGCTGAAAGAAAGAGTGACTGCTTCCGGAGTTTGTCCGGTGAAGGCCATTCAGGCTTGTAATAGGACACGGGCGCCCCGTAATCGGCTGAGAGCTTGTTGGAGCTCAAGAGTGGTTTTCCGTAAAAAGAAAAACAAACAGGGTGGTACCGCGGAATGACAGTTTCGTCCCTGAGGGCATAAGTCCTCAGGGCTTTATTATTTTCAGAAGGAGAAATGAGTATGGAAAAGGTATGGATTTCAGACAAAACGTTGAAACAGGCCGGAAAGAAAATGCCTCTCAGCTTCCGGGAGAAAATCGAACTGGCCCGCATGATCGACCGTCTCGAAGCAGATGCCATCGAATTGCCTGGAATTGAAAACAAAAAGGTGGATTCCCTTCTGATCAAATCTGTTTCTTCCGCGGTTCGTCACGCGGAAGTCGCGGCGCCGGTCCGGCTGAATGCGGAAAGCGTGAGCATGACCTGGAACGCATTGAAGGAAGCCCGCTCCGCACGGCTGCAGATCAGTATTCCCGTCAGCTCCGTTCAGATGGAGTACCTGTTCCATCTGAAGCCGCCCGCCCTGCTTTCCCTGGTTCTGGAGACCGTTCAGGAATGCAGGAAATACACCGACCGGATCGAGCTGATCATGGAGGATACATTCCGGGGCGATCCGGCTTTCATACAGTCTCTGGTCCGTCAGGCGGCCTCGCTCGGTGTCAGTCACATTACCTTTCATGAAGCCGCGGGAACCTTTATGCCTGATGAAATCCGGTCCAGTCTGGAGCAGCTGATGGAGGGGCTTTCCGAAACGAACAGCTCCGTGATTTTTGGAATTGACTGTTCCAATGAGCTGGGACTGGCCGATGCGGCTGAGATTGAAACCATCCTCTGCGGGATCCGCGAGATCAAAGCGGCAGCTTTTCCCCTGAACTGTGCCAGCCTCTCCAGAATCGTGCATATTCTCGCCCTGAAAGGAGAAAAAATGGGCGTATTCTCCTCGGTGCGCCGTGAAGAGATCCGCAGAGTGACTTCACAGATTGAGAATCTCTGCCGGATGTGCCTTCCCGCCCAGCCCGGTCTGTTCAATGAAGAGGGCAGCAATCATCCTTCCAGCGAGATGCTTCTCAGCGTCCATGACAGCCGCGAAAGCATTCTTCGCGCCATGGAACAGCTTGGATATATTCTCAGTGCGGAGGACCAGGAGAAGGTATATCAGGCTTTCCTTGGAATCGCCGAAAAAAAGGAAAGAATTTCCCTGAAGGAGCTGGATGCCCTGATCGCCGCGGAGGCCATGCAGGTACCGCCCGCCTACCAGGTCAGCAGCTTTGTGGTAAACTCCGGAAATGACATCGGCGCCATGGCGCATATGAAGCTCGCTTTCCACGGCCGCGTTCTGGACGGCATATCCTCGGGAGACGGGATCATTGACGCCGCTTTTCTGGCCCTGGAAAAAGCTACAGGCAGGCATTTCGAGCTGGACGAGTTTCAAATTCAGGCCATTACCGAAGGAAGGGAAGCTGCGGGAGAAGCGATCGTCAAGCTTCGCTCCATGGGCAAGCTGTATTCCGGCCGCGGAATATCCACGGATATCGTGGGCGCCAGCATCATGGCCTATGTGAATGCGCTGAACAAAATCGTCTATGAGGAGGAAGCGGAATGAATCTCTCGTTTTCGACCCGGGGATGGAATCATCTTCCCTGGGAGGACCAGGTCAGAGATGCGGAAGAGTATCATTTTCAGGGAATTGAAATCTATAATCTGACCCGGACTCCCCAGTGGACTGAGAGAAGCAGTCCCTTTCATCAGTATCATCTCAATGAGACGCTCCGGGATCTGAAGGAAAAGCATCTTTCCGTTTCCTGCCTGGATACTCCGATTGACCTGAGTGCGGAGCAGATCAGCCCGGACGAGTTCCGGGGGCTGTTCCATGCTGCCGGGGTCCTCCAGACGCGCTACGTTGCCGTATGCGCACAGGAGGACCGCGAGGATCAGGTTCGTCAGAACCTCGAAATCATCCTTGCGCAGATTCAGAACACGGATCAATGTCTTCTTATCAAAACGACCGGGATCTATGCGGACACCGGAAGGCTCCGTGCTCTTCTGGATTCCTTCGCGCAGGATGAACTCGGAGCGCTGTGGGATATGCATCATCCCTTCCGTGATTACGGCGAAACGCCCGATGTCACCATACGCAATCTGGGCGCCTATGTAAAGCATGTTCATCTGAGAGATTCCGACGATCAGGGGGAGTACAACCTGATCGGAGAAGGAACGCTTCCCATCAGGGATATGATGCGCGCGCTCAATTCCATTGATTATGACGGTTTTCTTTCCATGGAATGGAAGCCTGAATGGATGCCCGATCTGCAGATCCGGGAAGTGATCCTCCCCTACTTTATCAATTACATGCGCCGCTTTGACAACCCGCGCGGAAAGCGCAAGGTGCTTTACCCCAATCATGACGGAACCGGCCGCTATATCTGGAAGAAGGACGAACTGATAGACCTGACCTTCCCCCAGGTTCTGGATCATGTTGCATCCCTGTTCCCGGATCAGTACGCCTTCAGGTATACCACGCTGGATTACACCAGAACCTATGCCGAGTTCAGGGACGATGTCAATCAGTTTGCCAGATCGCTGGTTTCCATGGGTGTCCAGCCCGGCAGCAAAGTCACGATCTGGGCTACAAATGTTCCCGCCTGGTATATTACTTTCTGGGCCACAACCAAGATCGGCGCCGTGCTGGTGACCATGAATACGGCCTATAAGATTCATGAGGCCGAATATCTTCTGCGCCAGAGCGATACGCATACGCTGGTGATGATCGAGAGCTGTCTGGACAGCGATTACCGGTCCATTATCAATGAGCTCTGTCCCGAAATCGCGGAAGCCAAGCCCGGAGAACCGCTTCACTGTAAAAGGCTTCCCTTCCTTCGGAATGTCATTACCGTCGGATTTAGCCAGCCGGGCTGCCTGACCTTTGAGGAAGCCATGGAACGGTGCGAAAGCGTTCCGGAAGAAAAAATCCGGGAGTACGCTGAACATGTCAGAGCGGATGATGTATGCAATATGCAGTACACCTCCGGCACCACCGGCTTCCCGAAGGGAGTCATGCTGACGCACTACAATGTCGTCAACAACGGAAAGTGTATCGGCGACAGGATGGGGCTTTCCACCGCGGACCGGATGATGATTCAGGTTCCCATGTTCCACTGTTTCGGAATGGTTCTGAGTATGACCGCTTCCGTGACCCACGGCGCGACCATGTGCCCCATGCCGTACTTCAGCGCCAAAAACAGTCTGTCCTGTATCCATCAGGAAAGGATCACCTGTTTTAACGGCGTTCCCACCATGTTTATCGCCATGTTCAATCACGAGGACTATCGCAGGACAGACTTCTCCCATATGAGAACAGGGATCATGGCCGGAGCCGGATGCCCTCCGGAGTTAATGCGCCGTGCCGCTCAGCCGGATGAAATGAATATGCGGGGAATTGTCAGCGTATACGGACAGACGGAGTCCGCTCCCGGAAGCACGATGTCGGCCTGGGAGGACAGCCTTGATCTCCGTACCAATACCGTTGGTTACGCATTCCCCTATGTGGAGTGCAAGGTCATAGACCCGGAGACGGGTTCCATCCTCCCCGACGGCATGGACGGCGAATTCTGCAGCCGGGGCTACAATACCATGAAGGGGTATTATAAAATGCCCGAAGCCACCGCCGCAGCCATCGATGAAGAGGGATGGCTTCACTCCGGGGATCTGGCCCGCCGGAATCCCGACGGAACCTTTGTCATTACGGGACGCCTGAAGGATATGATTATCCGCGGCGGGGAAAACATTTATCCGAAGGAAATCGAAGAGTTCATTTATACGCACCCCGCCGTTGAGGATGTGCAGGTCATCGGGGTTCCGGACAAAAAATACGGGGAAGCCGTCATGGCCTGTATTATTCTCAAGGAAGGCAAGTCGGTTTCCAGGGACGAAATGCAGGAGTATATCCAGAGCCATATGGCGAGGCATAAGGTGCCGCAGTACATCGAGTTTACCGACTCCTTCCCCATGAACGCCGCCGGCAAGGTCCTGAAGTACAAAATGCGGGAGATGGCCGTAGAGAAGCTGAATCTTCAGAACGCAGCCGGGATTGATACCGCAAAAACAAAGCCCTGAAGAAGCACTGAAGCCCTCCGGACAGACCGGAGGGCTTTCTTTCGGTTTCTGGACTTTCTAAACATTCAGCAGATAGCGATAGGCGGCAGGATCTTCAAGCACTCTTCCGCATCCGAGCACAGCGCAGTCTCTGGCCTCGTCTGCGACCGTGCAGGGCACTTTCATCACGGAGGAAACAGCCTCCGCCAGGCCGTAGAGCAAAGCACCGCCCCCGGTAAAAGTGATTCCGCTTTCGAAAATATCGGAAGCAAGCTGAGCAGGCGTTTTTTCGACAAGCAGCTGAATCCCCTCAATCAGATCATTGACGCAGTCAATCAGCGCTTCATAAATCTCATCCGAATCGATCGACATGGTCTTGGGAAGCCCCGTGATCAGGTTGCGGCCGGTAATATCCATGGTGACGGTTCTCTCTCTGCGGATTGCGCTGCCGAGCGTGATTTTCACCTGTTCCGCCGTCCGCTCGCCGATCAGCATATTGTATTTTCTCCGCAGAAAGCGGATGACCGCATCATCAAACTGATCTCCGCCGATGTGCAGGCTGCTGACCACGGTGGGCGTTCCGTTATAAAGGACGGCGATATCGGTGCCCCCGGCGCTGATATCAACAATCATGCAGCCGTATTCTCCCTCGAAGTTCAGCTGGGCGCCAAGGGCGCAGGCGATATTATGATCCATCAGCTGTGTCCGGCGGACTCCCGCGTCAAATAGCGTGGTTACAAGCGCTTTCTGCTCAATATCCTTCACGCCGGTCGGCGTGGTCAAAATGGCACGGGGCCGGGACAGACGGTGGTTCCCCGTCACCTGGGAAACAAAGTAGCGAAGCATGTTTCCCGCAAGATCGAAGTCAATCATCTCTCCCTGCGCCAGAGGCCGGATGACCTGAATATTGGCCGGTGTCCGTCCTGTCATTCTCCAGGCCTCCGTTCCGAAAGCGAGAATGCGGCGGGTTTCCTGGTCGACCGAAACGGTCGCGGGCTCGCGAAGCACGATCCCCTGCCCTTTCATATAGATGACTACGTTGGACGTTCCCAGTTCGATCGCAATATCGTTGATCTGAGCCATAAATCCTATCTTTCCCTTCCATGCCTTGCAGCCCGTCCTGAATTCAGGGCCGCATGGCAATCCTAACATGATTTCCCCGTCAGTTCAAGTATTCGGCCCGTCTTCGGGGCCGATTCCGTATCCCGGGAAAAAATCTCTCAGCTGTCGAGGAGATCGACCAGGACGGTATTCTGGAGATCCATTCCCAGCCTGGTCAGCTTCCAGAAGCCGCCGTCATGATAAAGCAGTCCCTCTTCGGCCAGCTTTTCCAGCTTCGGCCCGTATCCCGCTTCAAGGGATACCCCGTGCATCCTGAAAAAATCCGCCTCGGAAACGCCTTCCGTTTTGCGGAGACCCAGCATCATGGTTTCAAACTGAGCCTCCCGTCCCTGCACCCAGGCTTCTTCATCCAGGGCCGGGTGACCGGAGCTGATTCCCCGGAAATAATGGGACAGACTGTTCACATTGGTTTTTCGCAGGTATTTCATCCCTTCCGAACCCTGCCGGACAAAAACCATGGACGCGGCCGAAACGCCGAGTCCAATATACGGCACCTGGCTCCAGTACCCTATATTATGCCTGCAGGCAGAACCGGGTCTGGCAAAATTGGAGATTTCATACTGTTGAAAGCCGTGACCGGAAGTGATCTGCAGCGCCTCTTCATACATTTCCCGTTCATCCTCCGGTTCCGGAAGCTGAAGGGCTCCGGATTGAAGATCCGTCCAGAGAGGCGTGTTTTCCTCCGGAATCAGGCCATAGGCACTCAGATGATCCGGTTCCAGATCCATCGCTGCCAGAAGCGTTTCCTTCCAGTCCGTCCCGTTCTGTTCGGGAAGGCCGAAAATAAGATCCAGATTCAGATGATCGAATCCGGCTGATTTGGCAGCAAGAACAGACTGCTCGACGTCCCCGTGGCTGTGAATCCGTCCCAGCAGCTTCAGAAGACGGTCCTGCGAGGCCTGCATGCCCAGGGAAATCCTGTTCATTCCCTGGTCTCTGGCTGACTTGAGCCATTCAGGCGTCAGGGTTCCCGGATTCGCCTCAACGGTCCATTCCGTTACATGCTGAAGCGGGTAAATCCGCCGGAGCATCCGGACAAGCCGCGCCAGCTCATGCGCAGGAACAAGGGAGGGCGTTCCGCCCCCAAAGTAAACGGTATCGATCGGTTCCGTTACTTCTTCTTTTCGCAGCGCCGCTTCCGCGAGCAGTGCATCAATATAGGCAGGAATGCTGCCCTCAGCCCCCGGGTAGGAAACAAAGTCGCAATACCTGCATTTCCGGACACAAAATGGAAAATGAATGTAGAGTTCCATGCCGCTCCCGTTATCTCCAGGCCGCCAGGTTAATAATGGTCCGTTTCATGTCATACGCGTAGGATACGGTGTTCCAGGTTCCTCCTCTGCAATGGGTCATATAGCAGATACAGGTCTGGGCATGATCCACCAGAAACCGGTTTCTTTTCTGCATGCATCCGGGAAAATAAGCTTCTGATACAAGAATGACCTCGTCCGCCTCGGCCTTCAGATGATCATACCGCCGGATGTCAGCCGGAAGCCATCGTTCGCTCTGACTGATGCAGGGAAGCGCCATGATCAGCCTGCAGTCGGGGTGGGTTTTGCGAAAATCCAGCACACATTCCGACGCCAGCGTATCAAAACCCAGCGCGCCTCCGGCCAGGAAAACGCGGATTTCCTGATCATAGCTTATCCGGAGCTGAACAGGCAGCTGCTCCAGGATCAGCCTCTGCTCCTGCCGGTTCAGGCGGCGATGGCCGGTAAAACACAGGCATTGCCCGGGCGAATAAGGGAAACCCGGATCAGGAGAAGCCGTATAGCTCAGCTGTCCATCTTCAGCACAGCGATAAAGGCCTCGCTCGGAACCTGCACGGTGCCGAATTGACGCATACGTTTCTTGCCTTCCTTCTGTTTTTCCAGCAACTTTTTCTTTCTCGTGATATCGCCGCCGTAGCATTTGGCCAAGACATCCTTTCTCATGGCTTTCACGGTCTCCCTGGCAATCACTTTTCCTCCGATGGCTGCCTGAATGGGAATCTCAAATTGCTGGCGCGGGATCACATCCTTCAGCTTTTCGGCGATGCTCCGTCCGCGCGCATACGCCTTGTCACGGTGCACGATGATGGAGAAGGCATCGCAGAGCTCCCCGTTAAGCAGAATATCCAGCTTCACGAGATCGCTTTGCCTGTAATCCTTCATTTCATAGTCAAAGGAGGCATAGCCTCTGCTCCGGCTCTTGATCTGATCAAAGAAATCAAAGATGATTTCATTCAGGGGAAGCTCATAATTCAGCTTGACGCGGCTGCCCTCGTACTGCATATCCAGGAAAATGCCGCGCTTGTCCTGACAGAGATCCATCAGCGTTCCGACGGATTCCTGGGGGGTATAGATGGTGGCGTGTACGAACGGCTCTTCCATTTCCGCAATTTCGGTGACCGGCGGAAGATTGGTCGGATTGTCGATCATCAGGACATCGCCGCTGGTTTTGATGACCCTGTAAATGACACTGGGCGCGGTGGTAACCAGGTTCAGATCAAATTCTCTTTCAAGCCTGGTCGTAAGAATATCCATATGGAGCAGGCCAAGGAATCCGCACCGGAATCCATAGCCGAGGGCTACGGAGGTTTCAGGTTCAAAAGAAAGGGAGGCATCATTCATTCTCAGCTTTTCCAGCGCATCCTTCAGCGCCGGATAGTCCGCCCCGTCCGCGGGATAAATGCCGCAGTAGACCATCGGCGTCACATGCCGGTATCCGGGAAGCGGCTGACTCGCCGGCCGCATGGCATCCGTAATCGTATCGCCGACCCTGGTTTCACTGACGTCCTTGATGGAAGCGGAAACATAGCCGACATCGCCTGCTCTCAGCTCAGCGCAGGGGGTATAGTCCGGCGAGAAGATACCCACTTCAACGACATCATACTCTCCTCCCGTAGCCATCATTTTCATTCTCATGCCGGCCCGGAGGGTCCCTTCCTTGACCCGGATAAAGCAGATCGCACCCCGATAATTATCATAAAAGGCATCGAAAACCAGAGCCTGGAGCGGTTTTGAAGGATCTCCGGCCGGGGCCGGAATGTGTTCCACGATCGCTTCAAGCACCTGATCCACGTTCAGTCCGGTCTTCGCAGAAACGCAGGGTGCGTAGCTGGCATCGATGCCGATCACATCCTCAATATCGCGTCTGACTTCCTCCGGCCTGGCGGAGGGCAGGTCTATTTTGTTGATCACGGGGATGATCTCAAGATCATGCTCCATTGCAAGATAGACATTGGCCAGTGTCTGAGCCTCAATCCCCTGCGTAGCATCCACAACAAGGAGAGCGCCTTCGCACGCAGCCAGGGCCCGGCTGACCTCGTAGGTGAAGTCCACGTGTCCGGGTGTATCGATCAGATTCAGAATATATTCCCTGCCATTTTTTGCCCGGTAATGCAGATGCACGGCTTTGCTCTTGATGGTAATGCCCCGCTCCCGCTCCAGTTCCATGCTGTCCAGAATCTGGTCAACCATCTCCCGATGCTCAAAGACTCCGGTCTGTTCAAGAATTCGGTCGGCAAGGGTACTCTTCCCGTGATCAATATGGGCGATAATGCAGAAATTACGGATATTGTTGGCGTCTGTCAATGCGTTTTCCTCCCCTCCTGCCCCTTTCCTCCGGACCCGATCCTGTTTTCCGTTCCATGCAGCAGCCGTCCGATATTTGCATGGTGCCGGAAAATGCACATCAGAGCCAGGCCGCACGCCCAGAGAATCACAGCCCAGTTCCCGCGGCTGTAAAAGACGGAAACGAGGATGGCATAGCTGGTCAATACACAGAGGCTGCCAAGGGATACGTATCTGGTGAGGAGGATCGCGGCAAGACCGATGGCAAAACAGATGAGTGCAGGAATCGGGAAGCAGAAAAGCAGCACCCCGCAGCTGCTGGCCACACCCTTTCCTCCCTTGAACTGGAAGAAGATCGGCCAGTTATGGCCAATGACGGTGCAGAATCCGCAGAACATGGCTCCATAGGCAGACCCGGTCAGCAGCCGGCCGATCCAGCAGGCCAGAATCGCTTTGAACGCGTCGCCCAGAAATGTAATCAGACCGGGCACCCATCCCATCGTTCGCTGGACGTTGGTGGCTCCGGTGTTTTTGCTTCCGACCGTGCGAAGATCCGGCCCGTGCATCCATCTGGAAACAAGGATTCCCGTCGAAACCGAACCCAGACAGTACGCAATGATTCCCGCCAGCAAATAGATCAGCCATCTGTTCATCTCAGGCATCCTCCTTTTTCCTTGGGCGAAGGATAAAACGTATCGGGGTTCCGCTGAACCCGAACGTCTTTCTGAAATAGTTTTCCAGATATCTTTCGTAGGCAAAAAACATCAGTTTTTCATCGTTGACAAAAAGAATAAAGGTAGGGGGACAGGTCCCCTGCTGTGTGGCGTAGTAAATCTTCAGGCGTCTTCCCCCCTGCAGCGGAGGCTGCAGGGCGTTCGTGGCTTCGTTGAGAATATCGTTCAGCACGCCCGTCTTGATCCGTTTGCACGCTTCCGCATAAACCTCGCAGACCTGGCTCAGAACGGTATTGACCCGCTGCCCCGTCATGGCTGAAATAAACTGAACCGGGCAGTAATCCATGAATTTAAGCTGGCTCAGAATCTGCTTTCTGGTTTTCTCCAGCGTGCCTGTTTCTTTTTCAATCGTATCCCATTTATTGACCAGGATCAGCGCAGCCTTTCCCTCGTCGTGGATGAGGCCGGCGATCTTGGTATCCTGCTCGGTGACTCCGTCGTTTGCATCCAGCATCAATACGGCAACATCGCATCTCCGGATCGCTGCGATGGAGCGGAGCACGCTGTATCTTTCCAGCGTCTCGTCTTCCACGGCTCTCTTCCTGCGGATTCCGGCGGTATCAATGATGTTGATCGGCGTACCGTCCGGGAGGAAATGAAGCGTATCTATGGCATCCCGGGTTGTGCCCGCAATATCGGACACCATGGTCCTTTTCTGTCCCAGCAGCATGTTGGCCAGAGAGCTCTTGCCCACATTGGGCCTTCCGACAATCGCCATCTGCAGAACATGCTCCGTATCTTCCTCTTCGGGAGGCACCTCGGGCAGCTGCCGGAAAATCTCGTCCAGCAGATCGCCGAAGCCGAGCATATTGACGCCGCTGATTCCGACAGGATCCCCTAAGCCAAGCTCATAGAATTCATACAGGCGGTCCCCCAGACCCGGGTAATCGATTTTATTGACGACAAGGATAACCGGCTTCTTCGTTTTGCGGAGAAGATTGGCCACTTCCCGGTCATCGTCCGTCAGGCCGTCCCTTGCGTCCGTAAAGAAGCAGATGGCATCGGCGGTTTCCATGGCGATTTCAGCCTGCTCCCGCATCTGGGAAAAGAGAACATCTTCACTCCGGGGGTCAATTCCGCCGGTGTCTATCAGGGTAAATCCCCTTCCAAGCCACTCCACGTCCGCATAGACCCGATCGCGCGTAACGCCGGGAAGGTCATCCACGATGCTGATCCTTCGCCCGGCCATTTTATTGAAAAAGGTGGATTTTCCGACATTGGGTCTTCCGATGATCGCGACCAGCGGCTTCGCCATTTCTGCTTCCTCCTGTTCTTATCCGCGGCGGCTGCGGGATAATGGTGCTCATTTGATTCATACCCCGTGCAGCGCCCTGAGAAAATCTTCCCCGTGGTTTTGGACAACCCTGACGGAAATGCCCGTCTTCTGCTCCACATCCTGAACCGTCAGGTCATCCAGAAAGCAGTCTGTCCCTTCCCGGAGCATACTGCAGGAGATGAGAATCCTGTCCGCTTCTCTGCCCTTCAGCGCATTCAGCAGATCGTTCCCCGTGATGAGCCCCGTCACCGTCACGGAGGGGCCGAAGAAATGGTTGGGAACCGCGAAAACATCGACCGTATCACAGCCGGATGCATATTCTTCGGCAAGCTGCCGGATATACTGCAGCGCCGAGACGCCGGTCGGAATGAGGATATGCCTGCCGGCCCGCGGCTCGCTGAGCCCATACTGCTGCTGAAGCGCAGGCCAGCTGTCCCTGCATTCCTGCTCCAGCAGGCGAAGCATCCCGATCCCGTTCTCGATCTGCGGATACCCTTCATAGGCCTCCTCCCGGGGCACCTGCATTCCCGCGATGCTGTAAAACTCGTCCGCCGGGAAAATAAAGCGGGTGCCCAGCTCGCGTAGGTAATAGGCCTGGATCAGCTCAAAATCCGTAATCATCCTTCTGGCTTCCTCCGGGCGGTACAGCCGCAGGGGAAAGAGCCCTTCCCGATGGTCGGTCAGTCCGATCGGAACAATCGCCAGGCTTTGAGCCGCGGGATAAAGGCCGGCCAGATCGACGATTGTCTGATGAAGAACATCGCCGTCGTTCACACCGGGGCAGAGAACAACCTGACAGTGAAACTTCAGTCCGGCCTCAGCCATGAGCCGTAGCCGATCCAGCAGGTTTCCCGCGGAAGGATTCCGAAGCATTTTCCTGCGGACATCAGGATCTGTCGCATGCACGGAAATGTACAGGGGAGAAGCCTTCCTTTTCAGAATACGCTGAAACTCAGCGTCATCCACGTTGGTCAGGGTTACAAAATTCCCCATCATCAGGCTCAGCCGCCAGTCATCGTCCTTGACATACAGCGTCCTTCTCATTCCCGGAGGCATCTGGTCCACGAAGCAGAAGATGCAGTGATTTCTGCAGGCCCGCGGCTCAAGGATCACTCTTTCGTCCAGCTTCAGTCCCAGGGGCGTGTTTGCCGATTTGTGAAGCCGGATGGTGCGTTCTTCTCCAGAGGCATCCCGAAGTTCTATCTTCAGGCGGCTGTCAATGACCAGGGCCTGGTAATCAATCTCATCCAGCACCTCTTCATTGTTGATTTTCAGAAGGACATCTCCCGCTCTGATCCCCGCTCTGTCCGCCATGGAGCCCTTGATAACCTTCAGAATCGTTATCGCCACGAAACAGCCTCCCCTGCCTGATCTCGGGTTTTAATTATCCCCAAAGAACTCTGGATTGTCAAGGAAGGAAAGCCTTCAGTTCAGCGCAACCTGAAGATTCCTGTCCTGAATATAGCGATGTGCAAGCTCCGCAATCTGACGGCACTCCCCGGCCCTGGACGGATCCGAGAGAAGATCCCTCACGCAGGCCTGAACTTCATCCAGCAGGCGGACATCTCCTCCGCCTGTCAGCTGCAGCATGGCATCTCCGCTCTGCCTCGTCCCCATCAGATCCCCGGGACCCCTCATCTCAAGATCCTTCTGGGCGACGAGAAATCCGTCGTTCGTTTCGCAGAGGATTTTCAGCTTCTGTCCGGCGCCCGACAGCAGAAAACACCAGCTCTCGTCCGAGCCTCTTCCCACCCGGCCGCGCAGCTGATGGAGCTGGCTCAGGCCGTATCTCTCCGCGTTTTCGATCACAATCACTGTGGCGTTCGGAACATTGACGCCAACTTCAATGACCGTTGTCGCCACAAGAACATCCAGTTCTCCCGCCGCGAACTGATGCAGCGTTTCATTTTTTTCATCCGCTTTCTGGGTCCCATAGACCTTCCCCACCCGAAGCCCCCTGAGTTCACCGGAAATCAGTTCTTCAAAAAGGGTCTGGGCGCTTTTCACATCCTGCAGCGACTCGCTGTCTTCCACAAGAGGACAGACCACATAGGCCTGCCGCCCCTCCGCAATCTGCTTTCGAAGAAAGGCATACATGCCGCTGCGCTTCTCTGCGGGTACCAGTCTTGTTTTTACGGGGATTCGTCCGGCCGGAAGCTCATCGACCACGCTGAGATCCAGATCCCCGTAAAGAATCAGCGCCAGCGTTCTGGGAATGGGTGTAGCGGACATGACCAGAACATGCGCACTTTGCGCCTGTTCTCCGGAGCTTTTCTCCTGAAGGGCGCTTCGCTGCCGCACCCCGAAACGGTGCTGCTCGTCCGTAATGACCAGACCGAGATGAGAATAGTTCACGCCCTCGCTGATCAATGCATGCGTCCCGAATACGACCTGACAGCTGCCGTCGGCAAGTTCTTTCAGAATTTTCCTTCGCTGGGCCGCCCTGACGCTTCCCGTCAGCAGTTCGCAGGTGATCCCTTCCTTCTCCATCCACGGCCTGGCGTTTTCATAATGCTGTCTGGCCAGGATTTCGGTGGGAGCCATCATCGCGGCCTGAAAGCCCTGCCGGCAGACGAGCCAGATCGCGCCGAAGGCAATGGCAGTTTTTCCGCATCCGACATCCCCCTGAACCAGCCTGCTCATGGCACAGTCTCCGCGGAGATCAGAAGCGATTTCCTGCAGCACCCGTTTCTGTGCTTCCGTTGGCATAAAGGGCATTTTCGACCAGAAAAGGTCCGGATCCTCAGCCGGTATATTCATTGGCCAACCGCGCGGCCTCTGATTCCGAAACTCGGCAACGCTCATCAGATACATCAGCGCGTTCTCAAAATCGAGGCGGCGTTTTGCCTGAAGAATCTGCTCCCGGCTTTCCGGAAAGTGAACAGCATCAATCGCATCCTTTCTGGAAATCAGGTTGTATCTCTGACGGAAGCTTTGAGGAAGCGTCTCCGGACAGCAGGTTTCCAGCTGGCCGAGCGCCTCCCGCATCAACTGCTGAATGAACCGTGCAGGTATGCCGCGGACAGTCCGGTAAACCGGATTCCATCTCCGTTCAGATACAAGCTTTGGATTCAGAAGTGTTCTCCGGCCGTTCTTGACCTGAATCCGTCCGTAGAGGGCAACAGCCTGTCCGCCGGAAATCTGATGGGTCATCCAGGGCTCATTAAACCAGCAGACAGGAAGAGACTGATTCTGATCCTTCAGCACCGCGCTGACCCTGCTGATCCCTCTGAAATAGGAAATCCTGGGTTCCTCCGAGATCGTTCCCTCGACAAGAACGTCCCCTTCCCAGGCCCGATCCAGCGGAATCGAATGGATATGATCCTCATAACGCACAGGAAAGAAAAACAATAAATCGCGCAATGAGGTAATTCCCATTGCGCGGAGATGGTTCAATCTGGCGGGACCCAGTCCCTTCAGGTCAGATAATTCCATTTTGCCGGCCTTATTCCACAGAAATCAGATAATAATACAGCGGCTGACCCCCGCAGTGATATTCAACATCGCACTCGGGATATTCCTCCCCCAGCTGTTCAGCCAGGGAGGCGGCCGCTTCCTCGGTGACATCGGCACCGTAGTAAACCGTGATCAGCTCATCTTCATCGGTGACCACATTGCGCATGGTCTCAAGCGCGACATGGTCGATATCGCTTCCGGAGAATTCAATCTGCCCGTTATGAAGGCCGATGATATCCCCTTCCTTAATCTCTATTCCGTTGAATTCACTGTCGCGGATGGCATAGGTCACCGTGGCGGTTTTCACATGCTCTGCCGCCTCACACATGCGCGCAAAGTTATCCTCCGCGGACTGATCTCCCTGGAAGGCGATCGCCGCCGCAATACCCATGGCCACATTCTTCGTCGGAACAACCTTGACATCGCGGCTGCTCATTTTTGCCGCCTGGTTGGCCGCAAAAATGATGTTGCCGTTATTCGGCAGGATGAAAATATGCTCGGCATTCACCCGGTTCATGGCGTGAAGAATGTCGTCCACAGAGGGATTCATGGTTTGTCCTCCCTCTACAATCTGATCGACGTTCAAATCCTGGAAGAAGCTTGTAAAACCGCTTCCCATGGAAATCGCGACCATGCCGAATTCCTTTTCGGGCCCGGCCGGGACTTCCTCCTCCGCTTCAGGCGCAGGGGCATTTTCGGCCTCGAGAGCGCGCTTCATTTCGGCCAGATTGTCAATCTGAACATGAATAATCTCGCCCATTTCCACGCCGTATTCCAAGGCTGAACCGGGATTGTCCGTGTGAACATGAACGGTCGCGCCGCTCAGATCGCCCTGGACCTGAACGCAGTCTCCGATCCGGTTCAGTCTGCGGCGGAAGGAATCCAGGTCATGCTCATCGCAGTCATCCCGGAAGCGCGTAAGCTCAAACTGCACACAGTAGGTGTAAGTCAGCTCCCTTGAAAGATCATGCCAGTCATCCGTCTGGTTCTCCGCGTCCTGTTCCTCGCCGGAGCCGATCAGACTGATGTCTTCTCCGCGGAGTACGGCCGCATATCCCTGATAGATGAACAGAAGCCCGCGGCCTCCGGAATCCACCACGCCGGCCTGCTTCAGGGCAGGAAGCATATCAGGGGTCTTTTTCAGAATTGCTTCGCCGCTCTTCAGCATGACGCTGATCAGCGCATCATAGTCATCCGGATCCTTCTGCGCCTGCTTCATGGCGTCTTCGGCAACAACGCGCGCCACGGTCAGGATGGTCCCTTCCTTGGGCTTCATGACCGCCTTGTATGCCACTTCGGCGCCCTTGCACAGAGCCTCCGCAAACTGAACCGGCGTGATTTTTTCAACACCCTTCAGCGCCTTGGCAAAGCCGCGGAAAAGCTGGCTCGTGATGACGCCGCTGTTTCCTCTGGCGCCTTTCAGCGCGCCCTTGCTCAGAGCTCCGGCAGCTTCATCCGCGCGAAGAAATTCCTTGCTGTTGATCTCCCGGATCGCGCTCTGCATGGTCAGGGACATATTTGTCCCCGTATCCCCGTCCGGCACCGGAAAAACATTGAGCGCATCCACCAGCTCCCTGTTTTTTTCCAGCAAGGCGGCGCCGGCCATGACCATATCCCTCAGCAAAAGACCGTCAATCGTCTTAAACTGTATCAAAAGGTTGTCCCCCCGTTCATTCAGTCTGCGAAAATGTCGGATCCGTTCATCCGTCAGATGCGAATCCCTTCAACCGTAATGCTGACCTTTCTGACTTTTACGCCGGTCATGGCTTCCAGCTTGTAGCGCACTGTATCCACGATTGTTTTGCAGACCTCGGCAATCGAAACACCGTATTCAACAATGATGAACAGATCTACATCGAGCATGTCCCCAACGTTCCGAATCTGGACGCCCTTGCTCAGGTTTTCCCGTCCAAGCCATTCGACCAGGCCGTCCGTCGCGCGCTTTCCGCACATCGCGACAATGCCGTAGCACTCCAGGGCGGCATATCCAACGACCTTCATCATCACGTCATCGGAAATGTAGATCGTTCCCTCGCTGTTCTTCACCTTGCATTCCATAACAATCTATCCCTCCCGTTCCTGTCATCCGAAGCACATCCGAATGATCTGTTCACAAAGGACTAAAGAATTATACAGGAACTTTGCCTGTTAGGCAAGCTTTTTTGAAAATGGCCTTGACAAAGGCTTCGATCTCCCATATGATCTATTTGCTTGCGATGATGGGAAGAAGCCGCTGACCGCGCCGTACAGAGAGATCCCGTTTGCTGGAAGGGATTCGGCCGGCTTCGGATATACGCCCCGGAGCATCCGTCCTGAAGGCGTATGATTCTGCTGTGTAGGGGCGGCCCGGTTCGCCGGTTACAGCGTTTGATGAGAGTCGGTGAAGTATTTTGCCGGCTGAATGGAAGTGGTACCGCGGCCCTCTCCGCCTTCCGGGTGGAGGGGGTTTTTATATTGAAGGAGGTTTTTTCAGTA
The DNA here is from genome assembly GCA_902778055.1 of uncultured Eubacteriales bacterium. Classification (GTDB taxonomy): domain Bacteria; phylum Bacillota; class Clostridia; order Christensenellales; family Aristaeellaceae; genus Aristaeella. The sequence continues at coordinate 198,540 of CACYWL010000007.1, forward strand.
TGGATCTGCAGAATCTTTCCTACGCCAGAAGATTTGACCATGTTTCCGGAAGCGCGATTCGTGAGATCTTCAAGGTCATTGCTCAGCCGGGAATGATCTCTTTTGCAGGAGGCAATCCGTCCCCCGCTGCCCTGCCGGATCAGAAGGTGTCCGAACTCGCCCAGGCCGTTCTTGCTGAAAACGGCAAGGCGATCCTGCAGTATGGCGCTACCGAAGGCTATCCGCCCTTCGTCGAAAGCCTCAGGGCCTATGTCCGCGATCACCTGGGACTGGATGTGCCCACGGTTCTTCCCGTCACCGGTTCCACCCAGGCCATGGATCTGCTCTGCAAGGCGCTGATCAACCCCGGCGACCGGATCATCGTGGAAAACCCTTCCTTCCTCGGAAACCTGCAATGCATGAAGCTGTATGAAGCTGAGCTTGTTCCCGTGAACAGCGATGATGAAGGGCTGGATCCAGACCATCTGGAGGCGCTGATTCGTGAAGTCAGGCCCAAAATGATCTATACCATTCCGACTTTCCAGAATCCGACAGGCCGTACGCTGTCCCTTGAGCGCAGAAAACGCGTGGCACAGCTGGCCAATCAATATGGGGTTGTGGTCGCGGAGGACGATCCCTACCGTGACCTCCGATACCGCGGCGAAAGCCTTCCCCCCATCAAGTCTTTCGATGAAAACGGATGGGTCGTGTTTATGGGCAGCTTCAGCAAAACCATTTCTCCCGGGCTCCGGGTCGGCTTTATGGCCGGCGATTCCGGTATTCTGAGAAAATGCACCGTCGGAAAGCAGTCCTCGGACGTGCATACTGCCAATCTGAACCAGGCCATCGTCGACCAGTATCTTCGGAGAAACCTGCTTCCGGATCATATCCGGACGATCTCCTCCGATTATGCCAAACAGTGCGACAGAATGCTGAAGCAGCTGGCCTCCTTCCCAGAGGGGGTAAAGTATACCCGGCCGGAGGGCGGGCTGTTCATCTGGGCCGAGCTTCCCGGGCATGTCTCTGCGCTCGACCTTCTGCAGAAAGCCATCGAGAGGAAAGTCGCCTTCGTGCCCGGAACGCATTTTTATACGGACGGCGGTCATCTGAATACCCTGCGGCTGAATTTTTCGGGAAGTACGCTGGAACAGATTGATCAGGGAATGGATATTCTGAGGGAGCTTGTTGTGCAAGCGTAAAGATTGCATCGCAGGCAGCACTCATAACATGAATGAGAACAGGAGGATAGAACCATGGAACACATTCTGGATATTTTAAAGGAACGGGGTTTTATCGCACAGGTTACTTTTGAAGACGAGCTGTATGAACAGCTGAAGAATCCAACCACCTTCTACGTTGGCTTTGATCCCACGGCGGACAGTCTCCATATCGGCCACTACATCCCGATTATGGCCATGGCTCATATGCAGAAAGCCGGTCACCGGCCCATCGCACTGATGGGCGGAGGAACCGCGATGATCGGCGACCCCTCCGGGAAAACCGACATGAGAAAGATGATGACCGTGGAGACCATCGATCACAATGTGGAATGCATCAAGAAACAGATGTCGCGGTTCCTTGATTTCAGCGACGGCAATGCCATGATCGTCAACAACGGCGACTGGCTCAGGCACTTGAACTTTATTGAATTTATGCGGGATATCGGTTCCATGTTCAATGTAAACCGGATGCTGACCGCTGACTGCTACAAGGCGAGAATGGCTACGGATAACGGCCTGTCCTTCCTCGAATTCACCTACATGCTGATGCAGAGCTATGATTTCCTGGAGCTGTTCCAGCGCTACGGCTGCAGGCTTGAAATGGGCGGCAATGATCAGTGGAGCAATATGCTCGGCGGCGCGGATCTTGTACGCCGCAAGCTGGGCGAAAAGGCTTTCGCCTGCACCTTCCAGCTGCTTCTCACGCATGACGGGCGCAAGATGGGAAAAACGGAGGCAGGCGCCCTCTGGCTGGATGCGGCAAAAACCTCCCCCTATGCCTTCTATCAGTACTGGCGGAATGTAGCGGATCAGGATGTTGAAAAATGTCTGGCCCTGCTCACCTTCCTCCCGATGGACGAAGTCCGCCGTCTGGGAAAACTTGAGGGCGCTGAAATCAACGAAGCGAAAAAGGTCCTGGCCTATGAGGTAACCAAGCTGGTGCACGGAGAAGAAGAAGCCAGGAAAGCGGCAGATGCTGCCGCATCCGCCTTTGGAGGAGCAGCAAGCTCGGAGAACATTCCCTGCCTTGAAATCACAGAGCAGGACCTTCTGGCCGACTCCCGGATCACGACACTGCTCGTACGGTCCGGTCTCTGCAAAAGCCAGAGTGATGCCCGGGCTCAGATCGCTCAGAACGCGGTTTCCCTGAACGGAGAAAAGATCACGGATCCCGCGTCCGGCATTCAGGCGGATCAGCTTCGGGACGGAGCCGTTCTGAAGAAGGGTAAAAAGGGCATCTGCCGTATCGTTCTGAAATGACAAAGGAGAGTTATGTCACCCTTGCAGGCTATGGAAGGGATGAAGTTGTCATTCAGAAAAGCCGTTTCATCGGCGAGGCCAGGCCCTGCAGTTCCGAAGAAGAGGCGCTCGCGTTTCTCCGCGAAATCCGTGAGGGCTCCCGGGATGCCAGGCATCACTGTTATGCCTACATTATCGGGAAAAATGAAGGAATCCTCCGGTATTCGGATGACGGAGAGCCCGGCGGAACGGCAGGAATGCCCATGCTGTCGCTGATGAGATCTGAAAAGCTGGTTGATTGCTGTGCCTGTGTCACGCGTTATTTCGGGGGCATCCTGCTCGGCACGGGAGGCCTTGTGCGCGCATATACGGAGGCGTGCCGAATCGCGGTCAGGGCCGCGGGAATTGTCCGGATGGAACTGACCAGTCAGGATCTGTGTGAAGTTCCCTACAGCGTTTGGGACGCGGTGCATTATCGTCTGGATAAAATGCCTGTTCAGGTGCGCGATGTCGAGTTCGGCACAGCGGTCTCGTTTACCCTGCTGACAAGATCATCAGAGAGGGAAACCATCCTTCAGGAGCTGGATAACGCATCAAATCGAACGATGGAAACCCTCTTCGAAAAAGAAAGCTATGATTTCTGGCCGAATGAAAGGATATAAATCTGTCTGATTACGCAAGGAACGCCGTCCATTCTCCGGACGGCGTTCCCTTATAACCTGTACCAGGCTTGCTGCTGCAATCATATCAGGCGATTTCCAGTGCAATCTGCATCATTTCATGGAATCCAATCTGCCGCTGTTCAGCCGGCATGCTTTCTCCGGTAACAACGCTGTCCGAAATCGTGCAGAGGCACAGGGCATTTTTCCCGGCTCTGGCCGCATTCAGATAAAGCGCGGCGGATTCCATTTCCACGGCGAGCACGCCGAGCTTTTGAAGGGCAAGAGAGTTCTTCCCTTCATCATAGAACACGTCGCTGGAATAAATGGGCCCGCAGACAATCCTTTTTCCCATTTTTTTGCCGGTCTCAACGGCTTTGCTTAACAGCTCATAGCTGCAGCAGGGAGCGAGGTTGCCCCGGATCCCGAACTGATCGCCGAAATGAGAGTCCGTATAGGCGCTCATGGCAGCCACAATGTCCATCAGATGAAGATCTTTGCTGAGTGCGCCTGCGGAACCAATCCGGATGATGTTCTTCACATTGTAAAAGTTATACAGCTCATAGGAATAGATCCCGATGGAGGGCATTCCCATTCCGCTGGCCATGACGGAGACGCGTTTCCCGCCGTAAGTGCCGGTGTATCCCTGGACGCCGCGCACATTGTTCACCAGTTCGGCATCCTTCAGATAAGTCTGCGCAATGAACTGAGCCCGAAGCGGATCTCCCGGCATCAGCACAGTTTCAGCAAAAGCGTCTTCCGGAGCGTTGATGTGAGGAGTTGGGATATTGGGATTCATGGTTGTTTTCCTCCTTCATGCTAATCATGTATTCAGGTTAACGGAAACGGGTCATTTGGAAAACCGAACAGGGAGCTTTTATGATTCAGAGGCATCCGAGGCCGGCTCGACCATCCACCAGAGATGGATCGCTTCAACCATGGAGCTCAGGTCTTCCAGCTGAATGAGATCAATGCTGCCGTAGGGAGCGGAAAAAAGGTTTTCGATGGCCGCCCGATAGGGTTCGGCAATGGACAGCAGCTGTGACGGCGAGGCCATTTTGCCCTCTTTTTCCGATCGGATCATCTCTTCACTGATCTCGGCCCAGAAATCGTTCACCAGGTCTAGCGCAATTTCGGCCGTTTTTTCGGGATAGGGCGTAAAAGCCTGATTCTGCTGAATCATTTTTTCCAGAGCATTCACTGTCGGCCCTTTCCAGTTCGTTTTCAGCGCATCCTGATAGGCGGCACGGATGCTTTTCCCTTCGGGGAGAATGAACACGGGAAGAATCATCTTCAAAAAAGCGAGTCCCTCCCCCTGAAAAGGAATCATGGCTTTCAGCAGCTTTTTCATTTCCTCCAGGCCGTCGGGAGAGCTCTCGCCGCAGATTTTCATCGCAGCAAGCAATGCCCGGTTCTCGCAGATTTTCTGAAGCACGATTTCCTTGCTCTCGAAATGGTGATAAAAGCTTCCCTTGCTCAGATGAAGCACGTCCAGAATATCCTGGACACTGGTCGCCTCATAGCCGCGTTCCGCAAACAGGGATTCCGCTGTCTCGAGAATCTGACGCTTCCTGATTTCTCCCTTGATCATTTTATCCGTTTCCTCCCATTCAAGCCTGCGCGGAGCCCGCAAACCGAGGCAAACATCAGATTGAACCCGCCGCAGTCGCCGTCCACATTCAGCAATTCTCCGGTAATATGCAGACCGGGAAGCAGTCTGGATTCAAGGTTGGAAGCATGGATATCCGCACAGTCCACCCCGCCGGCCATCACCTGAGCCCTGTCGAACCCTTCCAGGCCCGTAACCGGGATCCGATATTCCAACAGGCAGTTCGCAATACCGGAAATCTGGTCCTCCGTGAGCTCGGAAGCCTTCTCCCCCCGAAGGGCCAGCCCGGCCTGCTTGCAGACAGCATAGGCCAGCCGCGGCGCGCAAATCCCGCGAAGAAGCGTCGGCGGCGGTTCAGACGCAAACCTTTCCCGTCTTCTGAAAAGCTCCTTCCGCAGAGAATCAGCTGAATCAAACAGGTCAAAAACCAGATTCAGCAGGCACTCGCTGCGTCCGGGCTCCGCGAACCGGGAGCACTGCATGGTACAGATCCCGCTGATTCCCCGGTCCGTAAACAGGACTTCGCCCTGTTCCGCATGCTTTTCAATTCCGTCTGTCAAAATGCGGACAGCGCATTTTACCCGAATGCCGGATAAGCCGGAAACGGATCTGGGCTCGGCGATCAGCGGGGTCAGGGAAGGTTTTGGCCCAATCAGGCGATGACCGGAGTTTCTCAGAAAAGCCCAGAAATCCGTACCCCCGCCGAGCTTGGGCTGCGCGGCGCCTCCCGCAGCAAGAATCAGCCGCCCGGAAAGGAATTCATCCCCGGCTTCGGTACGAACGGCAAATCCCTGACCGCTTCTGTCAATCGATGTGACCCGCTCCTGAGCACGGATCTCAACGCCGGTTCGTTTCAGCTCCCCTTTGAGAACCTCCAAAACCGTGGACGACATATAAGTGCATGGATATCCTCTTCCTTCGGAATCAAAGCGAATAACCAGACCCAGCTCCCGCCAGAACGTGAGAAGCTCCTCCAGACAGTCCCGGCCCATCACCTTTTCGACAAAACCCGGGTCCCCGTAATACCGCAGGGAACCGGCATTGAGGAGGTTGCAGCGGCCGTTTCCGCTGGCGAGTATTTTCTTCCCGGGTTCATTCATTTTCTCAAGCAGAATCACCCGATCACCCGCCCTCGCGGAACAGATGGCAGAGACGAGACCCGAAGTTCCCCCTCCGACTACAACCACATCAGCCCGTTCCAAATCTATACCGCCTCCAGGGAATGCCGCAAAACAAAATCCGGTTTATTCTTCCATATGATATATAGACTTCAGTTCTTTTGTCAAGATTCCCTCGTTCTCATAAATGAGCAGCGGCGGCATCGGATGCAGCCTCGGGCGGGCATCTTTCACCGCCTCCAGCAGAACAAGATTGGCCGGATGATTTGTGTCCGGATACACGAGTCTGAACTTCTTCGGCTCCAGATGCTGCTTCTTCAGTTCCATCATCAGGCTGAACATCTGCGCAGCGGGATAAACCAGAAAAATCTTTCCTTTTCCTTTCAGGATCTGGAAAGCTGTTGAAAAAAACTGACTCAGTGTATTCTCCTTCTGATGCCTTGCCGTGGATAAAGCCTCCGTACGGTTGGTCATCACCCTGCCGGGCATTCCGTAGGGCGGATTGCACACGATGACATCTACACTGCATGGCGGAAGAAAACCGGGGGCCTCGCTGATATCCATGCACCGGATCTCAACCATGTGATCAAGGTGATTCAGCTTCATGGTCCGGCAGGACATCTCCGCCATCTCTTTCTGAATTTCAAGGCCGATATAGTGCCCGCCTTTTCCCCGTCCAATCATGAGCAGAGGAAGAATGCCCGTTCCGCTTCCAAAATCAACCACCAGATCATCCGTCCTGGCCTGCGCAAAATCCGCGAGCAGAACGGAGTCCATGCCAAAGCGGAACCCCTCTTTCTTCTGAATCAGCCGAAGCCCCCCAAGATGAAGCTCCTCGAGGGTCTCCTCCTCTTCAAACCATCCCACTTCTTCCTTCATCGCTGTAAAATGGATGTGCAGGGCTGCCCCCTGCACATCCTTCTCCTGATTCATCAGTATTCTATATCTTGGAGACAAAATCAGATATCCACAACGACCGGATTGGGCTCCTCCTGCACAGTTTCAGGCTCGCTTTCAGCTGGTTCAAAAAGCTTTGCATAAAGGCGCATATACTCTCCGGCCGAATGCGTCCAGCTGTAGTCTCCGCTCATGCCTCTCTGCTGCAGGAGCTTCCAGGTTTCAGGTTTGTTCCTGTAGAAATCGACTGCTCTCTCAATCGTATGGAGCATATCATGCGCATTGTAGTTAAAGAAGGAGAAACCGTTTCCTTCTCTGGTCGCTTCATTGAAGCTGAGCACGGTATCCCGCAGTCCGCCCGTCTCCCGGACCAGCGGAACCGTCCCGTATCTCATGGCAATCATCTGGCTCAGTCCGCAGGGTTCAAACTGGCTGGGCATCAGGAAAATGTCCGTCCCTGCGTAAATCTGGTGAGCCAGAGCATGGTCCATGGTAAAGCGGGCAGCCACCCGTCCCTTATACTCCCCTTCAGCCCAACTGAACAGGTTGAAATAGCGGCCCTCGCCCATGCCCAGAATGACAAACTGAACGCCCTGCCGCATGATATCAGCGATGACATAATCCACAAGATCGAGGCCCTTCTGATTGCTCAGACGGCCGACCATGCCGATGATCGGAACGCTGCTGTCCTGAACCAGGCCGAGCTTTTCCTGAAGTGCCTTTTTGCAGGCCGCCTTCCCTTCCATGTGATCCACGGAATAGTTGGCCGCGATATGCGGGTCTTTTTCAGGATTATAATCTTCTATATCGATGCCGTTCAGCACGCCGAACAGCTCTTTCTTTCTGGCCCGGAGAAGGCCGTCCAGCCGCTCGCCGTAGTAGGCGGTCTGGATCTCTTCGGAATAGCTGGGGCTCACCGTCGTGATCAGGTCGCTGTAAACCAGCGCCGCTTTCATAAAATTGGCGCATCCGTAGCATTCCAGCTTGTCATCTGTCCACAGGCTGTCCCCCAGTCCGAGCACATCCTGCACCTCGCGGATGCCAAAGATCCCCTGGTACTGCAGATTGTGAATCGTAAAAATCGTCCTGATCCCGGAATAGAAAGGAAGATGAGCATACTGGATTTTGAGCAGGGCCGGAACCATCCCGCTCTGCCAGTCATGCGCATGAATCACTTCCGGCTGGAAGTCAATCAGCGGAAGCATATTCAGAATGCTGCGGCAGAAGAACCCGAATCTTTCGTACTCATCCCCGCCCATCCCGTAAATATAGGGACGGCCGAAATAATACTTGTTGTCGATAAAGTACCAGGTGACCCCGTCCTTCTTCAGAGCTTCCACTCCGCAGTACTGACGGCGCCATCCAAGCTGAACCTCGAAGTCACAGACGTGGGTCATCTGGTTCGTCCACTCCCTGGAGATGGCGCTGAACAGGGGAAGCACGACCCGGACGTCATTTCCCTCCCCGGCCAGAACAGGGGCCAGCGCACCGACCACATCCGCCAAACCTCCCGTCTTGACAAAGGGAACAGCTTCGCTGGCGGCAAACAGAATTTTCATAATGAAGGCCTCCTCAAGGTATGAAAGTAACGGCTACCGGTGACCGGCAGCCGTATAATCCCGAATCAGATGACAACTTTCTTTCCGATGACAATGGGATAAGCATCCGGACCGATCAGCCTTGCATTCCGCTTAATCACGGATTGCTTATCCAGAATGCAGTTTTCAATATATGCGCCGGAATGGACCTGTCCGTCCTGCATGATAATGCAGTTCTTCACGTGCGCATCCGGGGCAATCTTGACGCCGCGGAAGAGAACGCTGTTTTCAACCGTGCCCTCAATCTGGCATCCATCGGCCAGCAGGCTGTTCACGGCGCTGGCCTGCTCTCCGTAATAGGTCGGCATCTCGTCGCGCACCTTGGTATAGACCGGCAGATCGTCGCGGAAGATCCCTTTCATTTTCTCCGGCGCAAGAATATCCATGTTGAACTTGAAGAAGCTCTGCACCGAATCAATCCGCCAGCATTCACCCTTGTATTCATAGGCGTTCACCTTGTACTGCTTTTCATGAACCATCTTCATCAGAAGGTCGCGATCCAGATCATGCAGCCCGTGAGCCACCGCTTTGTCGACCAGGTTCAGCATCAGCTCCCGCTTGATAATCAGGACCTTCATATAGCAGTTGTCATAGCTGGGATGCGTCGGCTGAATCTCCATATCGATGACATTGCCGGCCTCATCCAGGTTCAGGTAGGTTCCCAGCTCATCCCTCTTCATGGAGGGATCTTTCGTGTACATCAGCGTTACGCCGGCGTCCGTATCGTGATGGAAACGCAGGATTTCATCAAGCCGCGCATTGTAGATAATATCGCTTCCGCTGAGCACCAGGGTGCTCTGCTTGCTGCGTTCGAGATAATTGGTATTGCTTCTGATGGCATCCAGCAGTCCGGTATACACGCCGACGTTCTCCCTTGTGAGGAAGGGGGGCAGAATATGAAGACCTTCGTTTTTGCCGTGCAGATCCCACTCTTTTCCGCTTCCCAGGTGATCCATCAGGCTGTGATAATTCTTCTGCATAATGACGCCGATATTCTTGATCCCGGCATTCACCATGCTCGAAACCTGAAAATCAATGACACGGAAACGCCCGGCAACAGGCAGGGCGGCAATCGCCCGAAGCATCGTAAGTTCACGCAGGCGCGTATCGTTCTCACCTGTGTAAATAATTCCCATAACATCTTTCATGTTCGTACGATTTCCTTTCAGTTATTCTCATTCGGGCTCAGAAGGTGGTATCCTGGCTTACCTGAACGCCTGCGGCAACGCTTGCTCCGGCGGGGACGCTGACGGAATGGCCCACAACGGCAATATTCCCGGTTTCTTCCCCGACGAAGGCGCCGGCGCCGATGACCGCGTTCTCGGCAATGATGGCCCGGCGGACAACGGCACCCCGCTTGATGATGCTTCCGGGCATCACCACGCTGTCGATCACACTGGCCCCTTCTTCAATGGTGACGCCGGCAAAGATGACGCTGTGGGAGACATTGCCGTAGATGCTGCTGCCCTCCGTCACCAGGCTGTTGGTCACCTGGGCGCCCTTCGCGATATAGTGCGGCGGGAAGCCGGGCGTCCGGGCATAAATGCGCCAGCTCTTGTCATGCATATCGATCGGCATCGGCTTCATCAGCAGATCCATGTTGGCTTCCCAGAGGCTCTCAATGGTGCCGACATCCTTCCAGTAGCCTTCGAAATGATAGGCGAACAGCCTCTGGTCGTCCCCGAGCATTTGGGGAATAATGTTCTTCCCGAAGTCATTGGAGCTCTTCTTGTCCGCTTCATCATCGATCAGGTACTGACGAAGCTTTTCCCAGGTAAAGATGTACACGCCCATGGAGGCCTTGTTGCTCTTCGGCTTCTTGGGCTTCTCCTCGAATTCGATGATTCTGTTGTCCGCATCGGTATTCATGATGCCGAACCGGGAAGCCTCTTCCCACGGAACCGGACGCACGGCGATGGTTGCATCGGCCCCGTTGCGAATGTGATCATTCAGCATCGCATTGTAATCCATCTTGTAGATGTGATCGCCGCTCAGAATCAGCACATAGTCCGGATTGTACTGCTCTATAAAGGACATGTTCTGATAAATGGCGTTCGCGGTTCCCCGGTACCATTCACTCCCCCGGACCGTCTGATACGGCGGCAGCACGAAAACGCCGCCATTGGAGATATCGAGATCCCACGGAGCGCCGCTGCCGATATACGAATTCAGTTCAAGAGGCTGGTACTGCGTCAGCACGCCCACTGTGTCGATTCCGCTGTTTGTGCAGTTGCTGAGCGGGAAATCGATGATGCGGTACTTTCCGCCGTACGGCACAGCAGGCTTGGCAACATCCTTGGTCAGAATTCCGAGACGGCTTCCCTGTCCGCCGGCTAAAAGCATGGCAACACAAGTTTTCTTCCTTAACACGGCATACACGCTCCTCGTAATAGTATTGGTTCTGAATATGGGTGCAGGTATTTCAACGCTTGATTGAAAACCCGACCATCTGGTCATATTCTATATGTTTTTGGATATGCTCGTCAAGAGTTAATTGCTATTTTTGAAGTTTTTTTCATTCTCTTCGTTGTTCACCGCATTTTCCTGTTGTATAATCATTAATTGTATGCATCGCTTCAGAAGGAGGGACTCACGCGGCCATGATCCAGATTTCTGATACCACTCTTCGGGACGGCGCCCAGGCAGAAGGGATTTCCTTTTCGCTGGACGATAAGCTCCAGATTCTGAAGGAGCTTGATGATCTTGGTGTTTCATGGATCGAAGGAGGCAATCCCGCTTCCAATCCCCTCGACCGCGCTTTTTTCGAGGCCGTCGCTTCGCTGCCCAGACTTCGGCACGCGAAAATCGCGGCCTTTGGATCCACCTGCCGTCCGCATACAGCCGCCGGGGAAGATGAAGCGCTGGAGATTCTGGCCGGAACGCAGGCCGATCTGAAAACCGTCTTCGGAAAAAGCTCCCGCTCCCAGGTTTCCCTCGTTCTGCGCTGCTCTCCCGAAGAAAACCTGCGGATGATTGAGGATACGGTCCGCTTTCTGAAAGGCCGCTGCACGTCTGTCTGGTATGACGCGGAGCATTTCTTTGACGCTTTCGCGGAGGATCCGGACTATGCGCTTCAGACGCTCTCCGCCGCGGAGGCCGCAGGCGCTCAGCGGATCATTCTCTGTGATACAAACGGCGGCGCCCTGCCCTCCGATGTTTCCGCCGCGGTATCCTATGTCCGTGAGCGGATCTGCATTCCTCTCGGCATTCATTGCCACAATGACTGCGGTCTGGCGGTCGCGAATTCCCTGGCGGCCCTGGAAAACGGCTGTGATCTGGTTCAGGGAACCCTTTGCGGAATCGGTGAACGCTGCGGAAACGCGGATCTCTGCACGCTTCTTCCGCTGATTTCGTTGAAGCTGCACAGGACCTGTCTTCCCGAGGGCCATCTTTCCCGATTGACGCATGTCTCGCGGGTCGCCGCCGAAATCATGAATATCGTCCCCAATGAGAACGCGCCCTTTGTCGGTTATTCCGCTTTTGCGCACAAGGGCGGCATGCATATTGATGCGATTCTGAAGAATCATTCGACCTATGAGCAGATCGACCCTGAATCCGTAGGAAACCAGCGACGCTTCCTGCTCTCCGATCAGTCCGGCCGCGCGGGGATTTACGCCAGGCTCGGAAAAATTCTCCCCGACCTGAATCGGGACAGCAAGGAAACAGAGGCTGTGGTCAAAAAGCTGAAGGAAATGGAAGCCGACGGATACACCTATGAAAATGCGGACGGTTCCTTCGAGCTTCTGGCTCTGGATACGCTCGGGCGCCGTCCCAGCTTCTTCAGGGTTCTGGATTATCATGTTCTCAGTCAGGAAGGGCACTCCGGCAAGGATGCCCGGGCCTATTTGAAAATCGAAGTAAACGGGCGCGAAGAGATCAACGCAGCGGAGGGAGACGGTCCCGTCAATGCGCTGGACCTTGCGCTGCGCAAAACACTGGCGCTCTTCTATCCCAGCATCGCCACGATGCGGCTGAAGGATTTCAAGGTCCGTGTCCTGAATTCCCAGGGAACGGCCTCCCGCGTCCGGGTGAGCATTGAAAGCACGGACGGCATCCATCTGTGGAAAACGGTAGGCGTCCACAGCAACATCATCCTGGCTTCCCTGAAAGCCCTGATCGATTCGGTGGATTATATGCTGACAAAATATGTCCCGGCCGGTGAAATCCATTCAGCTTCCCTGGCGCAGGGCGGCCCTGCCGCAGTGTGATCCGTTCTTTCAGGCGGCCATGCCGTCCTGATCAGAGGCTCATCGTATTTTACTGGCTGCTCTCTTCCAGATATTTTTCCAGCTTGCGCTTGACTCGCTGCAGGGCGTTGTCAATGGATTTGACGTGTCTTCCAAGCTCTTCCGCTATTTCCTGATAGCTTTTCCCGTCCAGATAGGCGCTCAGCACATCCTGCTCCAGTCCTGACAGCACTTCCCGGATCCGGTCATTGATGGCTACAAGATCCTCCCTGTTGATGATGATCTCCTCCGGATTGGAGACCCGGCCCTCCATAATGACATCCATCAAGGTACGGTCGCTTTCTTCATCATACAGGGGTTTGTTCAGGCTGATATAGCTGTTCAGGGGAATATGCTTCTGTCGGGTCGCCGTTTTGATGGCCGTAATGATCTGCCTGGTGATGCACAGCTCCGCAAAAGCCCGGAAAGAACACATTTTTTCCGGCTTATAATCCCGAACCGCCTTGTACAGACCGATCATTCCTTCCTGGACAATATCCTCATGATCCGCGCCGACGAGAAAATAGCTTCTGGCTCTGGATCTCACGAAGTTCTTGTATTTGTCCAGCAGGTATTCTTCAGCCAGCGTATCCCCATCCCGGCAGAGAGAAACCACATCTTCATCCGACATCCCGCTGTAACGCGCCACCAGGTCCAGCGGATGGTCCTCCTCCGTCTCTGCCGGACTCTGTCCGGCACGAACCTGATCCTCCGTGTCCTCCGCCGCCGGCATCTCAGGAAGCTCTTTGATCATACGCTGAATGAACCGTTCATTCTCTCCGGGATCTTCCATCTCCATCATTTCACGATCCATATCCTTTCCCCCGCCGTCCGGATAGCATCCAGGCAATTGAATGATTGAATCATCGTGCCCGTTCCGTGAAACCGATTACGCAGGAACAGGCCTACCCTTTTTTCCTCCGGCAGCTCAGAACCCGATACATCACAACGCCGGCCGCAACGGAAGCGTTCAGGCTGTCCAGGACTCCGTTCATGGGCAGAGAAACGCTCAGGTCGCATTTTTCCTCCGTAAGCCGGCTGATTCCGGAGCCTTCGGAACCGATGATCAGCGCCGTTCCTCCTCTGAAATCCACCTTTTCGTAATCCTTCCCGTCCATGGTCACTGCGTAGGTCCAGATTCCGGCCTGCTTCAGATCGTCAATGGTCCGGTTCAGGTTGACCACTCTCGCGACCTTGATATGCTCGATCGCTCCGGCGGATGCTTTCACGGCGGCCGGCGTCAGGCCGACGCTCCTGTGAATCGGAAGAATCACACCGTGAGCCCCCGTGCATTCCGCCGTTCGGATAATCGCGCCGAGGTTGTGGGGATCCGTAATGCCGTCCAGAATAATGATAAAGGGGTCTTCCTGCTTATCCCGCGCCGTCTGAAGAATATCCTCCACCTCGGCATACTGATAGGCGGACGCATAGGCGATCAGCCCCTGATGATGCGGAGCAATCTCATCCAGTTTCCGCTTTTCAAGCTCCTGGATCACGATTTTTCTGCTGCGGGCCTCCATCACAATTTCCTGTGCGGATCCGCCCAGTTCCCCTTTCTGAACGAGGAGCTTCTCAATGCCGCGTCCGCTCCGGAGAGCCTCCCGGATCGGGTTTCTTCCGCAGAGAATCCTGCTTTCCTCCTCGGCCGCCGCGGTCTGTTCCGGCGCCGGCTGGAATTCATATTGCCGGTAATCACGCGGCTTTCTTTCAAAGCCGTTATCCTCCTGCCGGGTATACTTTCTGACGCCGGAGGGAGCGCGCTTCTCCCGCGGCTCTGCGTTTTTCACGGAAGAACGCTGCTTCTGCGGACGGTCATAACGGCTTTCCTCTCTGCGGCCGGCAGACCTTTGCCCTTCCTGCTGTTTTCTCGTGCCTCCCGGCTTTTTGTAATGCGTTCCTTCCTCGTCCCAGGATCCCATTTCACCGTAATTGATCTTTTTCCGCTTCTGGGGGGCCTTGTCATAATATGCCATCTTTCCCCGATCCTCCCTTCATGGATAAAGCCCATGCCCCGGAATGATACCGGGGCGGGCCGGAATTCACTGTTTCGGCGACGGCCGGAAAACAAAGCAGTCTTCAGGAGAAGTCTTCCTGCTTCAAACCCAGCTTTTCCAGGAGTTTTCTCCTGGTTTCCCGGACCTCCGCCATCCGTCCGCAGGTTTTCGCCCCTTCCGCGCATTTTCCGCGCAGGCATGCGGGACCCGCGTCCGCAAACAGGGCAGGAGCCGTCTCCATGCAGAGTTCATGCATCCGGGACGCCAGCTCCCGGATTTCCCACTGTGCACGGTTGCACATCCGAAGGCTGAAGAAGTGCCGAAGCTCACGGGCATTCATGGTGAGCATCAGTCTCGTCTCGCAGGCATTGGGCAGGACAAAGCGGGCGTCCTCGTTTCCTCCTTCGCCCTTTTCAAGTCTCTTCTGCCATTGCCGGTACCAGGTCTGCATCTGTTCCATTTCCCGCCGGTATTCCTCCACCGCTTCCTCGCCGAGAGCAGCGATTCTGGGAGGAAGAATATAGCCGAATCCCTGTTCATAGCTTACATATCTCTGGCTCTGCACAGAGAAGCTCGCCATCCGATGACGCGTAAGCTGGGCCAGCAGCACCCTGCTGACCCCTTCAATCCCGAAGGTAAATACCGCATGTTCAAAAACGGACTCATGTCCCATGCCCAGAAGCCGTTCGATGAACTGGTTCTGATCTTTTTCCTGCACTTTGCTGTTCAGATCGTCAATCGTGGACTTTGAATAGCAGAGTTTTGCGCCCAGCGCAATCGTCTCCTCCGGACTCAGGGTATGCCGGATCAGAATGACTTTCAGCTCTTTTTGTTCAGGCACCGTCCGCCGCCTCCTCATAGAATATTGTTTCCTGAATCTCATGGATTCTGTCATATCGTTCCGTTAAGTACAGATAGCCGAGCAGCGCCTCAAACCCGGTGGCTTCGGAATAATCAGCCGGATTCTGATGGCGGGGGGCGGGATGCCTGGAATGCGCGTTTCTTCCCCGTAATACAATCGCTTTCTCTTCCTCCGTCAGCAGGGGAAGAATCTTTTCCAGGTTGCGGGCCTGGGCAGTGGCATTCACGCTCTGGACGCATTCGGTGTGCATATGACGTACGCTTTTCTGCTGATGAATCAGCCTGCTGCGAACCACGATTTCCCAGACCGCGTCTCCCATATAGGCAAGCTGAAGCGGATTCAAAAGTCCGGCCGTCCTGTCCTCCATCAAGAACCAAAACCTCCTCGTTACTCCGGGACATTATACCAGAAATGACCGCATGGAAACAAGCTCGATGTTCCGCGCTGAAACAAAAAAGAGGAAGCCATCTGACTGCCCCTCAGATCGAAGACAAAGTGGGGTCAGAACACCGGTTTATGGTAAGAACGCCTCCGGTCTATTGACTTTTCAGGGTTTTCCCGATAGACTTTCTCTCCGTCTGAACCCTATGAAACTGAGGAGAGAACATGGGAAAGGAACTGAAGCTGGCGGGCCGCTGTATCCGGAGATACTGGTGGCGGTATATTCTCGGTCTGGCCGCGCTTTTTATGGTGGATCAGGTCAACGCCAATGTTCCCCTGCTGTCCGGTGAACTGACGGACGGGCTGACGCAGGGCGTGCTGGACATGGGCGGCGTATGGAATATCGCCCTGCGCCTGCTGGGCATGGGGGCGATCATCATGGTCGGCCGTTTCTGCTGGCGGATCTTCCTGTTCGGATCCGCCCGTCTGATCGAGCGGGATCTGCGCAGCGATCTGTTCGCACATCTGGAAACCCTGTCCATGTCCTGGTACAACGAGCATAAAACCGGCGACCTCATGGCCCATTTCACCAACGACCTGGGCTGGGTTCGTCAGATGATGGGCATGACGGTCATCTCCACCTTTGATGCCACGGTGATGCTGGTGCTGGTGCTGATCAGCATGATCCGCTTCGTCTCCTTCCGGCTCACGGTCATCGCCGTCTTCCCGCTGCTGCTCATCATGTTCGGCGACATCTGGTTCGGGAAGGTCATGCACCGCCGCTTTCTCGCCCGTCAGGAAGCTTTTTCGGCCCTGACGGATCAGACCCAGGAAGCCATCTCCGGCATCCGGGTCATCAAGGCCTTCGTGCAGGAGCGCAGGGAGCTGGCCGCCTTTGCCCGCGTCAACGCCAACAGCCGGGAGAAAAACCTGTCCGTCGTCCGCCTGATGGCGACCGTGATGCCGCTGCTGGATCTGGTGATCGGCATGAGCCTTCTGCTGACGCTGATCTTCGGCGGAAGAATGGCCATCTACGGGGAGATTACCGTCGGCCAGTTCGTCGCCTTCAACAGCTATGTCACCATGCTGGTCTGGCCCATGATCGCCGTTGGGGAAAGCATCTCCAACCTCAGCCAGGGCATGGCTTCCCTCCGGCGCATCCGCGTCATCCTGGACGAGGAGCCGGAGATCCGGGACGAAGGGGATCCCGCGATCCGGAGCCTGAAGGGCGAGATCGACCTGGACCACCTGACCTTCCATTATCCCGGCACCTCCCCGGATCGCCCTGCCCTGTCCGATATCTCGGTTCACGTTTCCCCGGGGGAAACCCTGGCCGTCATCGGGCGGACCGGATGCGGAAAGACGACGCTGATCAGCCTGCTCGAGCGCCTGTGGGAAACGGAAAAGCCGGATATGATCCGGATCGACGGCCATCCGCTGCGGACGATTCCCCTCGCCGTGCTGCACCGGGATCTGGCCTGCGTGCCCCAGGACTCCTTCCTTTTCAGCGATACCATTGAAAACAACATCGCCTTCGGCGTTCAGTCCGCCTCCGCCGCCGACATCGCGGAGGCCGCCCGCGCCGCGGATGTGCACGACAATATCATGGAATTTCCCGATCAGTATCAGACGATGCTCGGCGAGCGCGGCGTCACCGTCTCCGGCGGCCAGAAGCAGCGGATTTCCATCGCCCGCGCCCTGATGAAGAACGCGCCCGTGCTGATTCTGGACGATGCGCTCAGCGCCGTGGACACGGACACGGAGGAGCGGATCCTGACCCGGCTGAAGGCCCTCAGGAAGGATAAAACGACCCTGATCATCGCCCACCGGATCTCCACCATTCAGCACGCGGATCATATCCTCGTGCTGGAGGACGGGAAGGCCGCGGAATACGGCAGCCATGAAGAGCTCATGGCGCTGGGCGGCCTGTACCGCTCCCTGTGGGAAAAGCAGCAGCTGGAGGCCCAGCTCGCAGAGGAGCAGCCGGATCCGGAAGGGGGTGCAGACGCATGAAGCAAAACGGAAAGCCTTCCCTGAAGGACCGGTTCATGTCCCTGTTCCGCCCCCAGGATGAGGAGCGGGAGGATATCCACTACAACGGCCGGCCCATGCGCCGCCTGGTGGGCTATCTGAAGCCGCACCGGAAGGTCTTCGTCCTCTGCCTGTGCATGGTGCTGGCGCTGACCGTGCTGGAGCTCGTCCGCCCGATGATCATCGGAAACGCGATCGACCGGTACATCACCGGCGAGACCAGCGAAACGCTGCAGGCGGAAGGGCGCACCGAATGGGATCCGGGCGAGCTGGCCGATCAGCGGTTTGAAGGGGTGCTCATCGCCGCCGGCATGTATCTGGCCGTGCTGCTCCTGGTGATGATTCTGAACCGGACCCAGACCATGATGCTCCAGCGGATGGGGCAGGATATCATCTATGAAATCCGGAACCAGCTGTTCACCCACGTGGAAAGCCTGACGATGCGTTTTTTTGACACGACCCCCGTCGGAAAGATCGTCACGCGGCTGACCAATGACGTGGAGGCCATCAACGAGGTCTTCTCCAATAACCTGGTCAAGCTCTTCCGGAATGTGGTCAAGATGATCGGCCTGGCCGCCATCATGATTTCCCTGAATCCGCGCATGGCGCTCTACAGCTTTATCCTGCTGCCGGTCATCGCGGCCCTGACCCTGCTTTTCCGGATGATCAGCCGCAAAACCTACCGGCTGGTCCGCACGCGGCTGACGGCGCTGAACACGTTTCTCTCCGAGCATCTGTCCGGCATGAAGGTCATCCGGATCTTCGGCCAGGAGCAGAAGAAGTTTGAGGAATTTGAGCAGAAGAACAGCTCCCTCTACAACGCCAGTTTCCGGGAGATGATGGTCTTTGCCATCTTCCGCCCCGGTATCTATCTGCTGAGCATCGCCGCCCTGATGATCATCATGCTCACCGGCGGCCGGGAGGTGCTCGGCGGGGCCATCACCATCGGCACGCTGTACATCTTCCTGCAGTATATCAATTCCTTCTTCGAGCCGATTCAGGAGCTGGCGGAGCAGTTCACCACGCTGCAGAGCGCCATCTCCGCCTCGGAGAAGATCTTCACCCTGCTCGACACGCAGCCGGCCATTCCGGAGGAAAAGGATCCGGTCGTCCTTCCCGAAATCCGCGGAAAGATCACCTTTGACCACGTCTGGTTCTCCTATTCCGGGAAGGAGGATGACTGGGTGCTGAGGGATGTCAGCTTCGAAATCGCACCCGGCCAGTCCGTCGCCTTCGTCGGCGCCACCGGCGCCGGAAAGAGCTCCATCCTGAACCTGATCGGCCGCTACTATGATATTCAGAAGGGCTCCATCCGGATCGACGATACGGACATCCGGGACATGAGCCGGGAGCAGATCCGCCGCGCCGTCGGCCAGGTGCAGCAGGATGTATTCCTGTTCACCGGGGATATCGCCTCCAACATCCGCCTGCGGGACAAATCCATTTCGGATGACGCCGTCCGCGAGGCCGCCCGGGAGGTCAACGCCGCGCGGTTTATCGACCGCCTGCCGGACGGGTATGCCTCCCGCGTCACGGAGCGGGGCGCCACCTTCTCCGCCGGGGAGCGGCAGCTGCTATCCTTTGCGCGGACGCTGGCCTATGATCCCCGGATTCTGATTCTGGATGAAGCGACCGCAAACATCGATACGGAGACGGAGATGTGGATCCAGGAAGCCGTCACCCGGCTGATGCGCGGCCGCACCAGCATCATGGTGGCGCACCGGCTTTCGACCATTCAGCACTGCGACCGGATCATCGTCATGCATCACGGGAGGATCCGGGAAACCGGCACCCATCAGGAGCTGCTGGCCATGGACGGCATCTACAAAAAGCTGTATCAGCTGCAGCTGTCCTGATGGTTTCCAGCAAGTATTGTGGTCACCTCACACAGGATTTCGCGAAATCATTATGTGCCATTTTGCGAAAGCAAGCAAGCATTTCGCGAAATTCATACGAAATCGAGAGCCTTCTTTCAATGAAATTGCATGAGGATTCCAAATGGATGATCGCCCCTGCGGGAAAGAGGCACTAAAGATGCTTCTCAATCTGCGCACCACTGAATCGCGAATCTGCGGATAACGCTGATAGAAAAGCCGGCAGGTGTTCAGCATCTGGCGATCCAGTCCCTTGATGGCGATTCTCTCCGCCAGATTCTGGAGAAGATTGGTGCCATACTCATCTCTTCTCCTCCCTAATTATGCTATGCATAACTATTCAAAATAATGAGATAATGACCTTATCACTTTATCTTTTTACCTTTGTTGCCGGAGCCGCGGAGCTCGCGATACAAGATATCCGCCAGGGTTCTCATGATGGCGTTGTATTTGCTGCTGTCCTCGAAGAGGGAGCTATAGGTCTCCTGGGATTCCATATAGCTGGTCTGCGCGGCCTCGCTGAAGGCCTGGGGGAAGATGCTCTCCACGAAAATCTGAGGATCTGAGGAGGCCGCCATATTGGCCAGCTTCGCATTGGCGCGAAGCTTATCCGCCAGGGCGCCGATCATCACCCTGTCCCCCTCGGAGAAATTGCCTCTGTATTTTTCATTGATCCGCTCGATGATCACGTCCAGAGGATCCTTGCTCTCCGGCTTAGGCGCTACCTTGGGGTTGGCCGGGATATAGACGCCATCGCCTTCCCTGAGGCTGATATCTCCCTCGAAGGTTTTCTCCAGCCTGTACATCTCCAGTCGGAGCATCTTCTCGATATCCTCCATCTGCACGACTTCCGTCGGGAGCATACCGACCAGGAAGGAGCAATAGACATATTCCTGATGCAGATCCTTGTCGAACATACGGACAACCTGCGAAACATAACGATACCATTTACAGAACTTGCGCATGACGCGCCGGATCTGATAGCGCTCGTCGTTTTTCTTCTGATTATACCGCTCCACCGCGGGAAGCAGCTTGCTGGCCAGCATCCCCTGCGCGGCGCTGCCCTGGGCTCCTCTGGAATAATAGACCTCGCAGAACCGGATAATGTCCATATCCCCATAGATCTGATAATTGCGGAGCTGCCTCTGGACCTGATAGAGCAGATCCGTATTGACCTCTTCCTCCAGATAGGTTTCGTGATAGAACATCTGGAAATCTTCCTGGACGTCCTTCTCCGTGTTGGCAAAATCCAGAATGAAGGTATCGTTCTTTCCGGGGCAGGTGCGGTTCAGGCGGGACAGCGTCTGAACGGTCTTGACGCCATGCAGCTTCTTATCCACGATCATGGTATGCAGCAGGGGTTCATCGAAGCCGGTCTGATACTTCTCGGCCACGATCAGGATATTGAAACTATCATGGAATTCCTGTTTGGTCTGCGCTTCGGAGATATGGCTGCCGTCCGGACGTACGTTCAGGCCCGACTCGGAATACTCTTCTTCCCCGATGGTCACCGTACCGGAGAAAGCCACCATGGGCTTCACCTCTGAATAGCCCTGCTCCTCCGCGTAGCGCCTGACCTCCTGCAGATACAGAACCGCCGCCGCACGGGAAGCCGTAACCACCATCATCTTGGCCCGGCCGTTGATCTTGCCCCGGGTGGTGTTCATGAAGGTTTCCACGATGATCTCGGACTTCTGCCTGATGTTCTCCGGATGGAGCTGCTGATACTTCTTGATGACCTTGCTGGCCCTGGATGACGGAACCTCCGGATTCTCCGGGGTGGAATTGGCGATCCTGAAGCAGGTCTTGTACGTCATGTAATTCTGCAGCACATCCAGAATAAAGCCTTCCTCAATGGCCTGATGCATGCTGTAGATATGGAACGGATGGAACTCTCCGTATTCGTCCTGCTCCCCGAACAGCTCCAGGGTTGTACTCTTGGGCGTGGCCGTGAAAGCAAAGAAGGACAGGTTTTTATGCCGGCCGTGGGCGATCAGCTCACGGACAAGCTTGTTCTGCGGATCCGCCTTTTCCTCCTCGATGCCCTCAATCTCAGCATACTCCCGGAGGGCTTCCCTCAGATCCGCCAGCGCCGTCTTCAGCTTCAGCGCGCTGGATCCGGTCTGGGAGGAATGAGCCTCATCGCAGATGATGGCATAATTCCGACCGTTTGCCGCGTCCACCTGATCATAGATCACGGGGAACTTCTGCAGGGTGGTCACGATAATGCGGGCTCCGTTGTTGATGGCGTCCCTGAGATCCTGGGAGTTTTTATCCTCGCCGATAACCTCCACGCTGCCAAGGGTATGATCAAAGCCGGAGATCGTCGCCTGCAGCTGGGCATCCAGCACCCGGCGATCCGTGACCACAATCACGCTCGAGAACACGGCCTTGTTCTCCGCATCATGAAGCGACGCCATCCGGTAAGCCGTCCAGGCGATGGAATTGGATTTGCCTGAACCGGCGCTGTGCTGGATCAGATAATTATGTCCGGCTCCGTTGTCCCTCACATGGGATACCAGCTTGCGCACCACATCCAGCTGATGGAAGCGGGGGAAGATCAGGATATTCCCCTGCTGGCTGATGAACTTCTGCACGATGTCCATCATGCTGGAAGCACGGAATACGTTTTTCCAGAGATACTCCGTAGGATAGCCCGTCAGATTCGGAGGATTCCCCTTCCCGCCGTCTTTGCCGGCGCCGTTGCTGCCCTGATTGAAAGGCAGGAAATAGGTTTTGTCTCCGGCGAGCTTTGTGGTCATCCACGCCTCGGACAGATCCACACAGAAAAAAGCCAGGATCCGTTTGTTAAACTGGAAGCAGAGCTCCCGCGGATCACGATCCGTCTTCCACTGGCGCTTCGCGTTCTCCACGCTCTGTCCGGTAAACTGGTTCTTCAGCTCAAAGGCAAAGAGCGGGATACCGTTCACGGCCAGGATCATATCCACGCTGTTGTTGTTCTCCGCGCTGTAATGCCACTGGCGGATGCAATGGAAAATGTTTTTCTCATAGTTCTTCAGGTCCAGCTGGTTCAGGGTGGATTCCGGCATGAAATAGCAGACGTGAAAATGAATTCCGCGATGCTTGAAGCCATGGCGCAGCACATAGAGGATGCCATCCATATCACAGGCATTATTGAAGGCCGCGCAGAACTTCCGCTCCGGATTCACCGCGTTCATGTTCACAAAACGCTGCCAGGCCTTCGGCTGGCTGTCCTGAATGAAGCGCAGGAGGACATCCGGATACAGACCGAGCTTCGGATCATAGGCGTCCTCGCAATGGGTATAGCCGCCCGCCGGAGACAGGAAGAAGGCCTCTATATCGCTCTCAAAGCGTTTCTCTGTGGTGTCTGTTACTGACATTCCGGCACCTCCCGCTTTCCGGTGACGTATTCATAGATTACGGATTTTTTGTAAGATTCCAGCTGGGTAAGAAGTTGCTGCTTCTTATTAATCACACTATCTATTTGGACTGCAACTCTTTCAATGCATTGTTCAATTTCTTGCCATTCTTCCTTTGGTATCCTTGGCAACCAGATGTTTTTTAGCGCATTGGAATATAACACTTCTATTGTGGTGGAATTGCTCATATCAAGTATCTGATGTATTGCTATTTCGGTTTCATTGAAAATATGTCGTAAAATTGCCTCAGAATAGATATTACTACTTATTCGAAATTTGATTACGCAAGGATGCAGCACGCCTTTCGGAGCGCAAGTAGGAACAATGGCAACTTTTCCAATACTGCCTCTTGTCGTAATGAGTATATCACCAGGCAAAACTTCAAAGCTTTTCAATTCTTCGTATTTTGACTTACTGATGAATGTATTGTTATCTTCAAAATTATTATCCAATACAATTCTTTGATTGTAAACCCAGTAACCCTCGGGTTGAAAATCATTGCCTGATAGCGATGAACCAAACGGACCAACACGGAGATTTACTTTATCACTACTTAATATAAACTTCAATCTAACGATATCCCACTCCTCCGGAATCTCCCCTATCCATTCTACACCGCTGTCCTTCATTTTTCTCGGGCCGCGCACGCCACGGGTCACAGCCTCGGTTATGATGGACTGCTTCAGCTTCTTGTATTCCTCTATGGTGCGCTGGGTAGCGGCGATCACGCGGTCGATTTCGGCACAGCGGTGGTCAAGGTAGGCAATAATGTTAAACTGTTCCCTTTTATCAGGCAGAGGTAAGAATTCTTTAGCAAGCATTGATGTCAGATCAAGATTCTGAATGCCTGTCGTTTGCTTAATGTAATTTCGTGTATATTCATTTTTATAAAATGTTACAAAAACATATTGCAGGAAGTATGGCAGGATACTGGATGTACACCTCAGTCTTTCCATAAAATTTGCATACAATGCTTTATATGGCTTATCGAATACCACACTTCTGCCAACTGGCGTTTTTTCTCCGCCTCCAGATTTTTCAATTAAAACATCGCCCTCTTGCAGCTTTAGTTTTTCTATAATCTCAGGCGAATAATGTCTAAACGTCAAGTCACTTTCTTCTGTATCCTTAAATCTAAAAGCCTCATAATTAAAATCAGCTATTCTTAAACATATTGTATCATATTCATCTCCGCATGGTTCTTCACCCCATGCGCCTGATTCTCTAGACGCTATACATGACTTCATTCTTCGAAGCGGCCATTTTTGTGGAATATCTCCAATCCATTCTACTTCGCTGTCTTTCATCACTCTGCTCATGCTCAGCCCTCCCCGAACAGGTTCTTCAGGCTGGCCGCGATCTCATCCTCCAGGCCGATAATCCTCTTGAGGATATCCGCGCTGGGCTCCGGCTTCTGATACTCATAGAAATAACGGGTCATGGGGATTTCATAACCGATCTTCGTCTTGCTGCGATCGATCCAGGCATCCGGGGCATAGGGCAGCACCTCCCGGGCGAAATAGGCGTCTATGTCCTCCGTCAGGGGGACGTTCTCCGTATCCCGCAGATTCGAATCCGCAACAGGTTTGCCCTTCTTCTTCACGATCTCGCCCTGCTCATCCCGCTGCGGGCGCTCAACCACGATCTTGTTATACCCGAATTCATCCGTATCGAAGATCCGGCTCTCGCAGTAAACCCCGGCCTTATCTCCAAAGACGCCCTCTGTGAAGGAGCTGAAGGCCTCCACGATCAGGCTGCGGTTCTCATCGGAGATATCATTGCGCTTGGTACCGATGGACTTGCGGCGGGGCGTGAAACAATGGCTGGCGTCGATCAGCTGGACCTTGCCGGCACGCTCGACTGGCTTTTCCTTATCCAGCACCCAGATATAAGTGCTGATCCCCGTGTTCATGAACATATCGGTGGACAGCTGAACGATGGCGCTGAGCCAGTCGTTTTCCAGAATATAGCGCCGGATCTCGCTAGGGCCGCTTCCGGCATCCCCGGAGAACAGGGGCGAACCATTCTGAATGATGGCCATGCGGCCGCGGTGGTTCAGCTTCCGCAGGCCATTGAGCACAAAGAGCTGCTGGCCGTCGCTGATCTTCGGCAGGCCGGGAGCGAAGCGACCGGCTTCCCCCTTGGCTGCCTCTGCCTCCACGGCCTTCTGCTCCCGCTTCCAGTCGACGCCAAAAGGCGGATTCGAAATGATATAGCGGAAGGTATAATCGGTGAACTGATCCTCGCTGAGGGTATCCCCAAAACGCATGTTGTCCGGATTGCCGCCCCGGATCATCATATCCGCCTTGGCAATGGCAAAGGTGGAGGGATTGAATTCCTGGCCGAAGCAGGTGACCTCCATTTCCGGATTCACATCATGAATCCGCTCCTCCATACAGGAGAGCATCTGGCTGGTGCCCATGGTCATATCATAGACGGTGATATTCTCCTGACGGCTCAGGTCCTCCCCGGAGAGGAGCAGATCCGTCATCAGATAAATGATATCCCGGCTGGTGAAATGGGCTCCGGCTTCCTCGCCGAAGGATTCGGAGAAGCGGCGGACAAGATCCTCGAAGATATAGCCGCAGTCCACGGCGCTGATCCTGTCCGGACCGAGATAGCCCTTCGGGGTTGCGAACTCCTTGATCACCAGATACAGGGTATTGCTGTCCACCATGCGCTTGATGATATTATCGAAATCAAACTTGGACAGCACATCCTGCACATTGGAGGAGAAGCCGTTCAGATAATCCCGGAAATTGCTCTCGATATTCTCCGGATCGGCCAGGAGCCTCTCGAAGGTGAAGCGGCTGGTATTGTAAAACTGATAGCCGGAGGCTGTACGGAGAAAGCCATCGGTAACCGCCAGCTTCTGCACCTTCTCCCAGGTGTCCAGCACCGCCTGATGGGTCGGGAGCAGACAATCATGGAAGCGCTTCACCACCGTCATCGGGAGGATGACAAGGCCATACTCATGCGGCTTGAAGGGGCCGCGCAGCAGATCCGCCACGTTCCAGATCATGGTGGCCTTTTCCTGAATGTTTATACCTACGGCGGAGAATCTTTCGTTTGCCATTTGCAATGTCCTCACATTATTCTGAAGATTGAAAGCATCCTGCCCGATAAATCATGATCCACTTGGGATATTTTACAAAACGCAGCCCAGAAAAACTGTATCCGACATACAGGACATTAAAAGAAGTATACCCCAGCCGCCTTTAAAAATCAATTCAAAACGCGGAAAGGCTGCGGAAACACTGTCTTTCTGGACGTTAAGGAGTTTGCGAGATAATTCCGAAATTGTTCTTGGATTGCCTGCTGCAAAATGCTATTATTATAATTCATACGGTATTGTTGCTTTTTTCGATGAGGGAGGCTGCAGGAATCGCGTCTGACCGAGAAAATTATGCGATGCAGTTTTGAATCGGGGGCCTGACGATCCGATGAAAAAGGTGAAAGAAAGCGGCCCTCCCATGAAAAGAAAGGCCCAGACTGAAAGGAAGAGTTTGCTATGCGCGGAAAGTGGCAAGAAGTCTTAACCGATGATGAGAAGCGAAAAGAGCTGCAATACGTCGGCATTTTCATTCTGCTCGGTCTTGTTTCAGCGTTTATGACCGTCCTGAATGTTATTACACACAAAGGCATTCTGACGATTTCCACAGCGGTGTTTGCGGTTTTATGTTTTGTCAATTATCTGCTTGTGAAAAAAGGCCGCGAAACAGGAAGAACCATCGCTTCCATTCTTTTCAGCATAGAAATATTTCTGCTCTTCCTATTTTTCCTGATTTCCGGGAATCCGGACGGGTTTTCCGCTCTCTGGATTATGATGCTGCCGGCTTGCGGCATGCTGCTTTTCGGACGAAAACGCGCATCGATTCTCTGCGCAATTATGTTTGCCATTCTTGTGTTTTTCTTCTGGATCCCTGCGGGAAGATCGCTTCTCCAGTACGAATACAATCAAACATTCATCATGAGATTCCCAATTCTCTATCTGGCGTTCTTCCTGCTTTCCACGCTGCTGGAAACCATCAGGTTCGTTACACAGGATGAACTGGACAAGATGCGGGAAAAATACAGATATTATGCAGAACATGATTATCTGACGAAACTGCTCAATCGTCAGGGGCTGGAGGAATGGAACTCCGCCTTTACGAACCTTGGCGACCAGGCTGTGATGATGATTGATATTGATCATTTCAAGCAGGTCAATGATTCCTACGGCCATGATATCGGCGATTTGGTCCTGGCAAGCGTCGCTCAGAGAATCGAGAAGGAAGCCAACACCAAAGTATGCCGCTGGGGCGGTGAAGAATTCGTAGTATGGTTCCCGGAAGAGAAGAATATGTGTGACCCGGAGAGAGTTCGTGCTCAGATCGAGAAAATGGAGATTAACATCCCCAACAGTGAAAAATTTATACACGTGACCGTCAGCATCGGAGTCATGAGAGGAGAAGGAGAACTGAGTGCCCTTGTTAAAGCAGCGGATGAAGCTATGCTGCTGGCAAAAAACAAAGGCAGGAATCGAACAGAATATCATTCCTGAGCAACGGAAGCCTGAACAATTCTGCGCCATGTGAATACAGGCGGGTATCAATGCAGGGATACATCTCCTCTTCCGGCCTGCGCGTTGCTGCTGATCATGCACAAGACCTGCACGGGCGGGCTTTCACTTTACGGGGAAAACGATGTCGTAGGAGAAATACTGGAACAGACCGGCTTTGATTCTTTTTTTCACAGATAAGCCAGGTCATCCCGGCTCACGATGATAAAACCGATCCATCTCTTCTGTTTCGATGCCCTCCTGGTTCAGCACTTCCGCCACCAGCGCAAAGTGGATACAGCCCTTTCCATGGAAGCGCGCAGCTTATTCAACACGCTCTATCCGCAATCCTTTCATACCCATCCTGGCAAGCACATCCCGCATATGCGGAGATGAGCGGAAAGCAGGTCATCAGCCCCCAGGAAGGCAGTCAGTTTATGCTCGCTATGTAGTATGTATGTCCGCAGTGAAGCACTGCGGAATATAGTATCATCATTAAATGAATTTCCGCTATTTTGAATTATTGCGGAAAACCATTGAAATCTGTTTCTGTTTATGATACCCTTTTCCTGCAGCAAGGAAGAAAGGAAGGACAGGAGCATGGATACAAATCATCCGCTGTCTTCAGACCAGCGCTTTTATTCAATTACCGATCTTCAAAACCTCGGACTTTCTTACTACAGAATCAATAAAATGGTAGAGCAGCACCTTCTTTCTAAAATGAACAATAAGATGTATGAGAATGCTGCCTATTCCGGCGATGAATCAGATTACGCTCTGGCAATGGCCTATGCTCCGAAAGGCGTGATCTGTATGATGTCAGCGGCGCGGTATTATGGCCTTACAAACTACCTTCCGGATGCTGTAGATATCGCAATAGAAAGGAACATGAAGGTGTCAACTGTTCCAGAATGGCCGCGGCTTCATTTCTGGTATTTCCCGCAGGAACGTTATGAAACCGGAATCGTTACGGGACAGGATGATGGCGGAGAATTCAGAATATACGATATCGAAAAGACTGTTGCGGACATCCTTTATTATCGCAACAAAATTGGAATTGAAGAGACCGGGGAAATCCTGAAGAACTATCTTTCAAAGGATGACAGAAACCTGCCCGTTCTTCACAGATATGCTGAAAGAACAGGCTGCGGTAAAATCCTTGGAACATATCTGGAGGTGCTTCTGTGAACAGTGTTGCATCAATCAAAGACAGACTGAAAAACAAAAGCCGCGAAACAGGGCGGACTCTGCAGGAGATGTTTACTCTGTACGGACTTGAGCGCACAATCTACAGGCTATCAGTTTCACCTTACAAAGAAAACTTTGTTTTGAAAGGCGGCATTTTCCTTTATGCGCTTTATCAGGGAGATTATCCCCGCAGCACCACAGATATTGATCTGCTGGCACAAAGAATCAGTAACGCCGAAGCGGATATGAAAGCAGTCTTTACAGATATTCTTTTCCAGGAAGTGGATGATCCGCTTTGCTATGATCTTAAAACTCTGAAGGTCATTCCGATCACCGAGTTTAAAGAGTATCATGGCGTGAATGTTTCGGTTACAGCCTGCCTTGACCGAACAAAAATACCCGTTTCGATTGATATCGGCTTCAATGATCTGATCTATCCGGATAAGGTGGAAATGGAGTTCCCAATTACCCTGGAAGACAACAGCGTCCCCCGGATATTCGCTTATTCACTCTATTCCAGTGTATCAGAAAAGTTCGAAGCCATCGTTTCACTGGGGTATGACAATTCCCGGTTCAAGGACTACTATGATCTATATATACTGGCAACCCGGAATGACTTTGATGGAAAAACACTTGCCGAAGCAGTCAGGGAGACATTTGATCATCGTAAAACCGCACTGACAGACATAGCCGCCTTTGAAAACGGATTTGCCTCTGATCCCCTGCGGCAATCCAGATGGAAAGCATTCACAAAGAAAAAGCATGCAATGATCTCCGTTTCTCTTGAAGAAACGATCCAAATCATTCAATCTTTTCTGACACCCATGATTGACTTTATCACCGGCGCGGAAGACTGTCCTGGCCATTGGCTGCATGAACCGCAAAAATGGGTGTAAATCATAATCAGGACATGCTGCTGTTGCATACGCTGCTGAAGCTGGACGGCGCACAGGGGCGGGCACACAAGCAGCCCGGCGAGCGGGCCCCGCACCGGCCCGGCCCAAATCGGCAAGACGGTTTTGGGCCGAGAGTCAGCGGAGTAAGGGGGACACCGCCGGGCGGGTGCAACCAACCAGCATGGGCGGAGGGAACGATAGGGACGGTCCTTTTCGTTCCCTCAGTCTCAATCGTTCCCCCAGTCCCCATCATTCCCAAGCTGCATCTTATCTATCCCGACGTTTTTTCACAGACCTCGCCGCAATGGCCATGGCCAGCCCTGCCGCAATCATACCCAGCCAGAGCACAGGGTTCGCACTGTCCCCCGTCTTCGGCAGCGGCCCGGGCGTGACCGTCGGTGCAGGCGTGGCCGTCGGCTCAATGGTAACCGTCGGCGAAGGTTCTGGCTTCTCCCCTTTCCGCGCCCAGGAAACCAGTACCGGAGACAGCCCGCGGAAAAGCACGCGCAGCCCTTCCGCCGTCTTCGTGACCGCGGGCACTTCAATCCCTCCGGCGGTCGTTCCCAGCCGTCTCGATGTGACCGTGAACATATGGCTCACCGCAAAATCAAAATCGTTCCCGTTGGTTCCCGCCGGATAGAGCAGCGTGACCTGTATCCCCTCCGCCGGGAAATTCTCCTCCGTCGCGGGCAGCCAGGTTCTTCCCCCGTCAAAGCTCACCAGCAGAGCCACATCGTAAAGGAATGTATTCTCCGCCTTGACCGGCTCCCCGTTGATGCTGACTTTCAGCATCATGTCCCGGCGGATTTCTTCCACGCTCCCGTACAGGTGAGCCAGCTCCGCCGGCACACTGTCCAGCGGCCGCTGCTCCATTCTGGCCTGCGTCTCTCCGCCCGCCGCGATTGTAACCGCAATCGGCTGCAGCTCAATATAATCAAGGTGATTTGCATCCCCGATGACCTTGTACCAGACATAATAGGTTCCCACGTTGGTTCCGGTGGGGATGGATGCGGTATAAGATTGTGTAGCTTCGGTCACGGTGCCCAGGGCGTACTGCATCGTACCGCCGGAAGCTGCCCCCGCTGTTATGAGTTCCTGCGCAGAACCGGTGTAAGTAAGTGCCTTCGCTGTTGGAGCCGTCTTTACGACTGCCGTATCCTTCTGTGAGTAAGTGTAAGTGTAGGTCGTTGCCCCTGTGATCGCCGTCTCCGTGCTGGGTGTCACATCCCAGCTCCCCGCCTTAAAGGTATCGTTCGGCTTGCTGCCGACCGCTGGAATCTGGTCTGATGTCAGCTTCAGCATATCGCCCTTATAGCCCGTCAGGGTCACGGTCTTATCCGTGCTCGTCCCGTCATTCCAGGAGCCGTTCACAACCTTGAATGTGACAGTGTATGAAATCGGAAGTTGAATCTTTAATGTGCCGTTAATGTATTTAACATCATAGTTTTCTGACGCGCTTACCCCGTTGACCGTTGCATTGGAAGGAATAATTTCATGTGTTCCGACGTCTTTCCCTTGCCCGTCAACAACTACACTGGTGATTGCATCATTCCCCTGCAACCCGACTGCTGTCACCATCTTAGCAATCTCCGCGGGATCTGCATAAGCCACGTCTCCCGGTCCCTGGTTCTGACCGTTATATTCATAAGTCTGGTCATTTGCAGTAATTGTCAGTTCAGCCTTGCTGATCGTTACAGTGGCAGAGCCACTGGCAGTCAGATACCCCTCTGCCTCAACCTGATAATATACGGTCTTTGGGCTATCTGATACATTCATAATGGTCGGGCTTGAAGCTGCCGTACAACTTTCAGCAGTCTCCCCGTATTTAATTGTCACCTCATTTGCGGGATCGGTAACAGAAACCGTGATACCATGTGCCTGTCCATCATAGGTGCCTTCATAGCCGGTCGCTGAGGCATTTACTGTCAGTTCTTTGATTTCCACCGTCATACTGGCATAATCCGTTTCCTTCTCACCGTTCACATCCTCCGCAAGGATATAAACATGGTAATCACTCCCCCATGTTTTATCGGCATATTCATTCGGGAGCGTAAATGTGCCTGTTCCCGATGTCCCCCACGAATCCACTGTCAGCTTCGTATAAGTATATCCTCCCGGGCCGTCCATTATAAGCACCGATACCTGTGTCGCGGTATTTGCATCATTTCCTGTTATCGTATACGGTACAGTTATTGTCGTCCCGTCTCTTGTAACTGCTCCGGGGCTGATTTTAAGATTCTCATCTATCAGTGTCAGCTTATACTCCGCTCCCGGCTGTCCTGCAGTACCTGAGATTAAAGATGAGAACATAACAGATTTCAGATCGACATTCAAAGCGGGACTCACACCGATGTAATGATGGTTCACCTTGTCGAAGACCACATAGCCACCCTCGTCCACGCAGCCGGCGTAGTAACCTTCGCTGGAGTAGGGAGACCGCAGCCACCACCATCCAGTCGTTCCTGTCTTTTCCCTTGTGCTGCTGGGATCCTCTGTGTTCTCAAAGCCATAGGACGTATTCGTCGCTTCCTTCGCGTCCAGCAGGAAAATCTTTTCGCCGTTCAGAGAAGCCCAGCCAAGCGAGCTCCCTCCATTTCCATCACCGGTGCCCGTGGCTGACTTGCGGCTTTCATGAATCGCAGCAATCTCCCGCGATGTAAACCGATTCGTCTTGAATTCTCCGTTCAGATAGGTCTTTATTGGACTGCTGCCCCAGACATTTGAGTATGGCGATTCCCCATCAAACGCTCTTGCTTCAAGAATTGTGGCGCAGTCAAGCAACAGCGTGTATCCGCCAAAGCTGGCCTCTCCATTCTTCAGCACATTGAACAGAATGGGCGTACTGTTCGATCCAAAATATACCTTGCTCCATCCGCCGTCTCCAATCCCTGACGTTCCCAGCCCGGAGATGGTCTTGTCACCTTCTGCCCTGGCCGGGACCACAAGAATCGCGCCAACACACAGAGCCATCAGCACTGCCATCGTCAGCAGCGACGCAAATCTTTTCCAGCTTCCCCGTTTCCGCATGTTCCCTCTCCTCCTGACATTTCAACCATTTAGGGGAACGATGGGGACGGTCCTTTTCGTTCCCTCAGTCTCAATCGTTTCCCCAGTCCCCATCATTCCCAAGATGCATCTTATCTATCCCGACGTTTTTTCACAGACCCCGCCGCAATGGCCATGGCCAGTCCGGCCGGAAACTCAGCCTGCAGATCAAGACTGTCCCGCATAAACGTACTCCCTGCGTTTTTCTGAAAACGGGTATAACAAACCTATCTTCATGAATATCGTGGATAGTCTACCATATATTGTTATGCTTGACAATTGTTCCAACAAAAAATCGGGCAGCCACATACCCTCAACACTGTGGTGTCGGTTCTGGCCGACATCATTTTTCGTTTTATGAATACCATACTCTCTGACAAGCAACGTCCCTGTACGGACAGCTTGTCAGAGAGTCCCCTGATACTCCGAAAATGAACAGGGGCGGGATTGCTCCCGCCCCCTATGAATTCAGATCGTTATTGGTCTCGTTTCTGTATGTTGCGTTTCCTGCCGAAGAACACAACGGCAGCCATACCGATCGCGCCGATGGATATGAGCACCAGCCAAAGGAAGACAGGTTCGTCATCACCGGTTTTGGGTATATCAAGCTCGGTTTTGGGTATATCAGGCTCTTCCGGCGCGGCATTGGCCGTCAGGGAAAGTACGGCTTCTCCGTCATCGTATTGTCCCTTAGGGGGGATTTTGATCTCGATCAGTGCAGAAGCATAATCTGTCTGCGTATCAGGTGCGCCTACAGGTAATAGTGTATCCGGTGGAGCGGTTTCCGGACTGTTCACCTGTTCATTGAAAATAAAGAGCGTATCACCGGCATTCAGCTTTCCTGCCAGATTCACCGTGATGGAGCCACTCGCGGCGGCTGCTGTTCCCAGCCATGCAACCCGGCCGTAATATGTTATTTTCCCGGAACTGTCTTTTATGATGGCGGAAATGTATTCATTGAACCCTGTCATTGCGCCTGAATACGGCACAGTTACTGCATTTGTTTCGCTGTTGTATGTCACTGCGAAGGGGTCAATACCGAAACCGCTGTGACCTGGATCCAGAAGTGTCAGCGTCCAGGCCGTTGTGTCGACCGCGTTGACTGCCTTCAGCGCGCCGGCGCCTACGCCGCCGGTAGATTTGCCGCCTGCGGCGGCAGATGTGAAGAGTACAGATTCAGGATTTACATAAAAAGCGGGGCGAACTCCAACATCATTGCTGGTGACACTGTACCCACTGACGAGTACATCACCGTTCCCAGAGACAAGGGCGGCATAGTTACCACCGTAGCCGGGAGAGCGCAGCCACCAGAAACTGGAGAGCAAGTCTGGATTTGCAGAATCTGTTTTCAGCAGCTCTTTGTCCAGGCTGTTCGCTTCCACGACGGAAAGCGGCCAGAGCAATGCGTTTTCTACCGGATCACCGCTGATATGATCGCCATGATATAAGCCACCTTCCCCCGTGCCGAAATTCCCGCTGCCTCCATTCAAAGTGCGTGGAATCACAGCGGATTGTTCTCCCGAGGAGAATCCGGCCGCGTTGGCCTCTATGACGGTCTTCAGCGTACTGGTGCCGTAAGCGTTGCTGTTATTACCGCTGGAATCATATGCAGTATGGCCAAAATTCTCCGCTGCCAGCAGTGTGATGCTGCCGCTGCCGTAAGCGATCACGCGCCATGGCTTTCCGCCGAAGTAAATCGTTGCAGCGCCGGAAGTGTTCGCGCCTTCGGACAGCACGGACGTTCCCTGCGCAAGCCCCGGTGATGCGGCTGCAAAAGCCGCCGTCGGCAAAAGCGCTGTCAAAAGAAGCACCGCAAGCGGCAAAGCCAGTATCTTCTTCCCCTTCATGGTTTTTAAGCCTCCCTGTAGACCTTGATCTGTGCGGTGATCACACTGGAGCGAATCGCAAGACAGGTTTGCTCTGTAATCTGCTCCTGATTCTGAAGCTCGTTGCTCATGCGATTGCTCCTTCTGATGTATAAATACTTACAAAAACCTGTATGCACCTTATCACAAAGAAAGCGCGCTTGCAATACATTCTAAAGGGGAACGATGGGGACGGTCCTTTTCGTTCCCTCAGTCTCAATCGTTCCCCCAGTCCCCATCATTCCCAAGATGCATCTTATCTATCCCGACGTTTTTTCACAGACCTCGCCGCAATGGCCATGGCCAGTCCGGCCGCAATCATACCCAGCCAGAGCACCGGCTTCGCTCCGTCTCCGGTCTTCGGCAGCGCCGTCACGGCGGGCTCCCCGGTTCGTCTGATCGTAAGTGCCGCCTCCGCGGATCCGTCCCGGAAGGAAATGGTCACCTTATGCTCTCCTTTCCGCAGTGTATCCAGATAGGCTGATTTCAGCGTCAGGATCAAGCTTCCCTTCGCGGCGCTGTAGCTGCCGTCAGGGACAGGGATCAGGTGGAGGATCATTATTATTTGCCGGAGGATATGGCGGAAGAACAGGTGCATGAGATGATTGGGAGGAC
Organism: uncultured Eubacteriales bacterium; assembly: GCA_902778055.1. Classification (GTDB taxonomy): domain Bacteria; phylum Bacillota; class Clostridia; order Christensenellales; family Aristaeellaceae; genus Aristaeella. The sequence continues at coordinate 233,777 of CACYWL010000007.1, forward strand.
GGAACTGCGGATCGTGGACTGCGGGAATCGGTAAGAAGAGAAATCAGGAAAAGAAAAAGCCCCGGCAGCCGGGGCTGAAGCCTTAGTTTACTCAATAACCGGGAGTATGCGCAGTAGCGTCCAATTGGCCATCTCAATATTCCCTTCGAATTCATTGTATTTGGGATTTGCAATGACAAGGATATATCCCACCTTGGCTTTACTGTCTTCCTTCATGAATTCAATAAACGAGCTTTCCTCGTTAATTCCGGAGAACAGGTTTGCTGTACCGGTCTCATCCGCCACAAGGACAACGGTGGGATTAAGTTCCTGCATGATCTTCACAACGAGCATGCAGTCGCCGCATTCTCCCTTTGCATCAAGCCATTCCTGAATAGTAACGAATTTAGGCCCTTCTTCGGCCTGCGCGATGCATGAAAGTGAAGCGAGGACGAGGACAATGGAAAGTGCCAGTGCGATGGTCTTTTTCATTAGGGGTCAACTCCTTTCATTTTTTGCGCGCGTCTGATTTCGACCATAATAGCCGATTTTTTCTTTTACCGCAATACCTCGGAGGTGACTTTTCCATGGCTGAAACCCTGCGCGAATTCGTAATCCTCTGTGTTCCTGCTCCGCAAAATCAGATACGTTTTCGCATGTACCTGAAGTAATCCAGTTTCTCATTAAAAACAGCATGAATATACACAGTCTGTTCATCAGGATTTGTGAAATAAAAAACCAAATAATGCTTATATACCAGGAAGCGGTAGCCAAGCGCCTTGAGGACGTAGTCTTTCGGAATGGCTCCGGATTCAGGCTGCGAGTTCAGAATACTGCAATGTGCTTCAAGCTCCATAACAAAATTCACAGCAGTATCCGTATCTTTGGACACCTCATAAATACCGAGCGCGATCTCCCGCAGATCCCCCTTGGCTGTGTCCGTCATGATGACTTGCCATTTTTTCATTCGGCTGCGCCTCGCAGTTCACTTATTATATCTGCGAACGCTTCATGAGCAGGCTGCACTCTTCCCAGTCTGACATCATCCGCTGCCTGAGCAAGGTGTGTGTAAACAGCCAGACGGCTCTTCAGGTCTTCAATAAGCTGCTGCTGCTCCATGAACTGACTGTGTCCCAGGATTACGGTATCCTCTTTTCCGTTTACTGTGATTGCAACAGGATTGTTTTTTGCCTCTGCAGAAATCTGCGCATAATGAGTCCGAAGATCTTTGGACGGTCTGATGGTGAGCCGTTGTGTCATCATGATTTCGCTCCTTTCCTTGGTAGTCAAATTATAATCCATTATGACCACTAACGTCAAGAACACATAAAGCAAACAAATATTGCGGAGTTATTTATTCACAACGAAAGTGATGCTTCCGGTCCACAGCCTGTTAAAATAGATGTCCATCGTATATCTCTTTCTTCAGTGCTTCTTGGAGAATCTGGGAGCAGTTTATCCAATACATTGGCGCAGGTTTCCCATTTGTCGCTGTTTGGTATTGCAAACTATTCTCAACAAAACATAATGTTTGCAATATACTGCAAACTTTTCTTGATTTCGAAAAAAGTTTGCAGTACAATCCCGTTGAGGGAGGTGGAATGCGATATGATCAGCAGAGAGCATTATCTGTCTCAGATCGAACCGTTTGTTGACAGCGACCTTATTAAAGTGATCACCGGTATTCGTCGTTGCGGAAAATCCGTTATTCTGAAGCAATTGGCGCAGAGCATCCTGGACAGATCAGACAATGTTATTCTCCTGGAATTTGAGAATAAGCGTACAAGGACCGAACTGCCTGACGCGGACCGGGTAATCAGATATGTGGATGAGCATCGAACAAAAGGAAAATGCTATGTTTTCCTTGATGAGGTTCAGGAAATTGATAATTGGCCGGATATATGCCAGACTCTCCGCTTGGAAAACTGTTCCGTCTTTATATCCGGCTCCAATTCCAAACTGCTTTCTTCAGAATTTACAGACGCACTTAGCGGAAGATATGTCTCTTTCCAGATTCATCCGTTTGTCTGGAAGGAACTGAAGGAATACGCAGCCGAGTTAAATCGTCCAGTTTCCATTATGGATTATCTGATCTGGGGAGGCTTCCCGAAACGTCTGGAATTCGAAGGTGATGCAATGATCCGTTATCTGGAAGATATTGACGAGACGATCATCTACAAAGATATCATTCGCAGGTTCAAAATCAGAAAAGAATCCCTGTTTCGTGCTGTTGCGGATTTTGTTCTTCGTTCAAATGGGAGAATTGTATCATATAATTCCATCTATAAAGCCGTGAAGCAAAAAGAAAAATGCTCAGAGCATACCATTATGAAATATGTGGAATACCTGGAGAAGGCTTATGCGACAGAACTGGTCAAACAATACTCCGTCAAATCAAAACAGGAACTGCAATTCCATAAAAAGTGTTATGACGGGGATGTGGCTCTGAATTCGATTCGCTGTCCGAATAATCGATATGATATCGACCACAATCTGGAAAATATTGTGTATCTTGAGCTGCTTTACCGCGGATACAATACGAAGGTGTATGATAACGCCGGAAAAGAGATCGATTTTATTGCATCCAAATCGGGAAAAGAATACCTGATCCAGGTGGCTCACAGCGTTATTGATGAAAAAGCATATCAACGGGAATTCAACGCTTTCAACGGTCTTGACAATTCCCGGCAGAAGATTCTGATTACAAATGACGATGTGGATTATTCCACAAGCACGGTACGGCATATCCGTCTGAAGGAGTTTCTGGAGTCAGATCGCCTGTGAAACCGCCCTTGACAAATGGGATAGTTTGCCGAACCGGACAGGGCCGCGAGAGGGTAAAAAAATGAGGAAGCCATTCGACTTCCTCTTCGTACACCATTAGGGACTCGAACCCTAGACACCCTGATTAAGAGTCAGGTGCTCTACCAACTGAGCTAATGGTGCTCATCCGGCTCGCTCAAGCGAACGAACACTATTTTACACAAATTTCCGTCCTTGTCAAGCACATTTTGAAAAAAATTTTTAAAAAAACGGCCCTCCGGCCATCAAAGACCGGAGGGCTGTTTCATCGGATGGTTACGCCTGAGCAGGAGCACCAACCGGGCAGGTTTCGGCGCAGGCACCGCACTCGATGCAGGTATCCGCATCGATCACGTACTTGCCGTCACCCTCAGAAATCGCACTCACAGGGCACTCTGCAGCGCAGGCACCGCAGGCAATGCACTCATCAGAAATCTGGTAAGCCATAATTCAGACCCTCCATTCTTCAGTTCCCTTACGGGTTATTAGATATCTTATAACGATCCCATCAAAAAATCAAGAGTTTTCCAAGAAAAAGTCAATACCCGGCAGTCGGATCCGCCGCGGTCCGCGGGAACCTGCGGCCACGGCCTGCACAGCATCGGGGCACATCATTCATGATCCGCCGCTTTCATGGCTTTTTCCAGCGCATCCGCCCATCCTTTGGCTTTGGGAGCGGCTTCCGCCTTCGGAATCCCGGTTTTTATCCCTTCGTCCGTTCTGGGTTCCTGGTTCTCCCTGGGCTTCCTGGGAGGACGGTTCTTTTTCTCGGGAATGCGGCTGCCCTCGTTTTTCTTCTCCCTTTCCGGATTTTCCCGGCGCACCGGCTGGCCGAAGACCTGCTCTCCCGGCTTATTCTCCTTTCGGTCCCGGCTCTGTCCCCGGCCTCTGGGCGGATTTCCCGGCTTCTGGGCCGGCTTTTCCCTGTCGCTCTTCATCTCCGCGTTTCTGGCCGCAGAAGTACCCCTGTTCGCATTATTTCGCTCTGGCCTCGGCCTGGGGCTTTTTTTCGCCGGAGAAGGCGAAGGAGAATCCTTTTCTTCCGGAGAGGCTTCTTCCGCCAGAAGGGTCATCTCCCGGTCGGTTTCCAGCTCCGCAAGCTCCTGCGGAATCTCTCCCGATTCTGCTTCTTCAGGCGCGGTTTCCGGCCTGCTTTCCTGCATCGCATGTTCAGGACGGCTGATCTGGTCCAGCGGATAGGTACGGATTTCCGTGGTATCCCCGTTGGGGATTCTGACGGAAACCGTTTCCTTGACAATATTCAGGTCACATACGATGCCGCTGCCGTCCGGAGTCGTCACTTCCCTGCCCACCCTGGGCATTTTTTTCCGGGTCTGCTCATACTGATCCTGCTCATACTTCAGGCAGCACATCAGCCTTCCGCATACGCCGCTGATTTTGGTGGGGTTCAGGGACAGATTCTGCTCCTTGGCCATCTTGATGGATACGGGCTGGAAATCGTTCAGGAATGCTCCGCAGCAGATCGGACGGCCGCAGGGGCCGAGACCGCCCAGCATGCGGGCCTCATCCCTCACGCCGATCTGACGCAGCTCAATCCGCGTCTTGAACGTGGAAGCAAGATCCTTGACCAGCGCGCGGAAATCCACCCGTCCGTTCGCCGTGAAATAAAACATCATTTTGCTGCGGTCAAACGTGCACTCCACGGAGACCAGCTTCATCTCCAGCCTATGCTCGGCGATTTTCCGCTGACAGACCCTGTAGGCTTCCCTCTCCCTGGCCCGGTTATCCGTAGCCTGCTGAATATCCTGGGGCGTCGCGATCCGGAGGACATGAGGAAGGGCATCCCTGACCTGCTCTTCGGCAATCTCATTGATCCCCATGATGATTTCCCCCAGATCCACGCCGTGGACGGATTCTGTGATCACATAATCCCCGACCCGCGGAGAGAGAGAAGGATCGATTTCGTAATATTGCATTTTTCCGTCTTCCTGAAAACGGACGCCGACAACACTAATCATGAATCTAAAGCCTCCAAGAGTGCAAAAATAAGCTGTTCAACCACAATCTGGAAATTCACGTTGGCCATCAGTCTTTTTCTGGCCAGGCTGACCGCATCCAGCAGGCGGACATAATCCCCCGGAGCGGAGCGGCTGAGCCAGGATTTCCACGGATCCGGGAGCTTTTCCAGCGGCATCGCTTCTCCCGATTCAAGCAGCGACGCGTGCATCATCCGGCTGATATACAGGTTCAGCGCGGAGAAAAGCGCATCCGCCTGGTCCTTCCGGTCCTTCCAGCGCGAGGAGATTTCGGAAATCCTGCTTCTTTCGGTGCAGCCGAAAAAGTCCCTCAGGATTTCGTCCCGAAAAGCCCAGTAGGCTTCATCCCCGGCGATCTGCAGGGCCCGGCCGGGAGAGCCTCCGCTCTCCAGAGCCGCATCCTCCGCTTTCGCATGCTCATAACCTTTCCGCTCCAGCTGGCTGACGATCTCATCCGTCTTCCAGGCATGCATTTTGAACAGCTGGCACCGGCTGACGATCGTAGGAAGCAGTTTGTCCGCGTTGACGCAGGTCATGAGAAAATAAGTTTCTTCGGGCGGTTCCTCCAGGGTTTTGAGCATTTTGTTCTGCGCGGAATCATTCATATCCTCCGCATGCCGCACAAGAACCACCCGTCTGGTGCCTTCATAGCCCTTCAGGCCGACGCGGCGGATCATTTCCTGAATATCCGAGACCGGGATACTCGTTTTGACGTCAGAGGGAACCAGCGGAGCTCCTTTCCGGATCACAATGAGATCAGGATGCAAAAGGCTCTCCATCTGGATGCATGCGCGGCATTTTCCGCAGGGCCTGGCGAGGGGCGAATCGTCCTCACAAAGCAGCGCAGCGGCAAGCGCCTGCGCCAGGCTCCATTTTCCAAGCCCTTCCTCGCCGGAAATCAGAAGAGCATGAGTCATTCTTCCCTCATGAATCTTGCGAAGAAGGGAATTCAGGGCCTCTCCCTGAGACAGAAAATCCTTTGGGAAAAGCATCTCAGACCTTCAAAAACTGTTCAACATTAAGCACGAACAGCGTGGCTCCGCCGATGGTCACCTCGACCGGGAAAGGAACATACCCGCCGCCGGAGACCCCTGTGGCGCTGGTGTTCGCCGTAGTCAGCTGCTTTCTGCTCTTGCATACGGACTCAATGGCCCCGATCGCATCCTGAACCTTCTCATCCTCGACACCGATGAGCAGCGTGGTATTCCCCGCCCTCAGAAAGCCGCCGGTCGTTGCCAGCTTGGTTACACCAAAACCTTTATTCATCAGCCCGTTCAACAGGCGGGAAGAATCTTCATCCTGCACAATCGCAATAATCAGTTTCATCGTCTTTCCTCCTCTCAAGCATTCGTACACTCGGTATATTATAAACAACGCCTTTCCGAAAATCAAGCCATTTGCCTTTGGCCTCCGGACACCTGCCGACAGCACAGATTCCGGAAGCCCATTTACAGGGGACGCAAAAAAAGGTAAACTTGCAGCAGAAACCGGAAATGGAGGATCGAAGATCTTGACACAGTCCGTTTTTACACTGGCGGCCGCTTCCGCCTTCGGCCTGGAAGGCGCCGTCGCAGGAGAACTGAAACGCCTGGGAATGAAAAACGTTCATGCTGAAAACGGTGTCGTTCTTTTCAGCGGAAACGTTCAGGATGCTTTTCTCTGCAATCTCTCTCTCCGCTTCAGCGACAGAATCTACCTTCTGCTTGCGGAAAGGAAATGCGATTCCTTCGAAGCGCTGTTTCAGCTTGTTTCCTCCATTCCGTGGGAAGACTATGCCGGCGGGAAGGAAGCCTTCAATATTTCCGCCCAGTGCGCGCGCAGCCGTCTCATGAGTCCCCGGGACTGCCAGTCCATCACCAAGAAAGCCATTCTGGAAAGGATGAAAGCCAGAAAGGGATGCCGTGTATTTCCGGAAAACGGGGCGCCCTTCCCGGTTCATGTCAGCGTTCATTCGGATCAGGTCAGAATTCTCCTGAACCTTTCCGGCCCTTCCCTGTCCCGGAGAGGATACCGCACCTGGAACGGAGAAGCGCCCCTGAGGGAGACGCTGGCCGCCGCGCTGGTTGAATTCAGCCCCTGGCGGCCCGGGATGCCGCTCTATGACCCCTGCTGCGGAACGGGAACCATCCTGATCGAGGCGGCCCTGAGGCAGGGCCATATCGCGCCCGGGCTGAATCGTTCCTTTTCCATGGAGCAGTTTGTTTTTTTCCCGAAGGCAGACGGGGAAAGGATTCGCGAAAAGCTCAGAGCGGACTGTCAATTCGGGCGGATTCATTCGATCGCCGGGTCTGATATAGACCCTGAGGCGGTCACCCTCGCCCTTCGTCACCAGAATCAGGCCTTTCGGGATTCCCTGATTGATTTTTCCGTGAAGCCGCTGCAGGAGGTTTCCTTGACGGAGGAGCACGGCGTATTCCTTTGCAATCCTCCCTACGGGGAAAGGCTGAGCGATACGGAGCATTGCCGAAAGCTTTATCAGGAGCTGAAACGGCTTCAGGACCGGCACCCCACCTGGGCTCTCTGTGCCATTTCTTCCGATCCCGGTTTTGAAAAAGCCTTCGGCCGCAGGGCGGATAAGAGAAGAAGGCTCTATAACGGCCGTCTTGAGTGTCAGTTTTATACCTATTCCGCGGCGGTTCAGTAATTCAGCCTGACCCTTTCCGTCAGCAGAAAACCGGTATCCTTCTGCACCTTCCGGAGAATTCGGAGGGCGTCCTCGTCCATGGCAATCACCGGCTGATAATCGTTTTTGCCCGCCGGGGCCGAAGAGCTGGTCAGAACAGGGATCAGGCTGATTTCCAGCCTGTTTTCCTCCCGAAGGGGATAGATTCGGACCTGCGCCAGCAGCGCGTCATAGGTCGTCAGCGGATAGGTTCCGCCGAACATCAGATTTCCGAGGCTGTAGATCACCGGCATGTCTCCGATCCAGTCCATCCCCTGAACCACATGGGGATGATGTCCGATCACCAGGCTCGCGCCCGCCCTCCTGCAGGCCCGGGCCATCGCCTCCTGCAGGACATTGTGATGCCCGTCGTATTCCGTGCCCCAGTGACACTGATAGATGATAAACTCCGCGCCCTGCTCCTTCATTTCCGCGATATCCCTTGCGATGATATCCGGATCCGCCTTGTAGGTTGTTTCCCGGCATCCTCCGAACCCGATCCGGACCCCCCTGATTTCAAACACGGGATTTTTTCCGTTTCCGCAATAAGGAACCGTCTTCTCCAGAACGGACAGCGTAGCGCGGTAGCCTTCCTCTCCGTAATCGATCGTATGATTATTGGCGATATTGACCAGATCAATTCCCCCCGCGGTTAAGGCCGCCGCATAATCGGTTTTCCCGCGGAAGCGCCATTTCTTGGTGGTATCCTCTCCGCCCGGGTCATCCTTCAACACGCATTCGAGGTTCACAACCGTCAGGTCATCCTGCTCGAAAACCTCCTTCAGCCCCTGAAAAGGCCATTCCATGCCCCATTGCTCCAGATAGGCCGGGAGGGAGCCGGTCTGGCCGTAATAGCTCTCCCTTGCTCCCAGCACCGCATCTCCGCCGAACGTCAGCGAAACAAAGGGTTCATCCCCGTTTTCCGGCGCGACTTCCCAAGCCTGCTGAAGCCCCTGAAGGAGATCCGGCGTATTCCCCGTCAGAATCGATTTCTGCTTTTCCCTTTCTTCCGGGTCATCCAGGACAATGATCCGCGTATGATAAGGAAGATGCGTCCAGAACCAGTAGGCGTTGATTCCTTTTTCGCTCGGTTTTTCCTGCACGCGGATGCAGGCGTGGGAGGCCTTGGTGCCCAGATAAAGCTCCCCTGGGTTCATGTCTTTCTTTCCGGCTTCATTCCAGGCATAGGGAATCTGATGGAGCAGATTTCCCCCGTCATAGCGGATCACAAAATCGTATTTCAGGCCGTTTGTCGAATAATCGCTCATATGCAGGTTTGTCAGAAAGCTGCCTGCCGCTGTTTCCTGATACAGTTCGCCCTTGACGATTCTCCCCGTGGAAACAAGCAGCGTATCGATCTTCTCTCCCCGCTGATACAGGGTCAGCGTCTGCTCCACCTTATCCACCAACAGCCCGTATTCCGTCTGCGGAGAAACCACCTTCAGCACCTTTCTGGGAACCCAGCCCTCCACCGGCGCCCCCTCCTCATGGTTCCAGGCGCGGATCCGAACCCATCTGTCCCGGATTTCCATCACCGAGAGCGCCTGACTCTGGCCGTGCAGCGTGCCCAGGACCCGGCTGTCCGAATCCGGCTCAGCGTAAACCCGCTGATGGGCTGTATTGCTGATATCGACGACCGTGGCCGGCGCCGTCATTTTCCGCCAGATTTCCGCGTCGCTGTCATCCCGTCCCGGCATGATATCCCCGGTGATCTGCAGCTCCTGCACCGGTCTTTTTCCGTTTCTGATCTGAAGAGAGAATTCCTTCGAACAGGCAGGGTGCATCTGTCCGTAGACCATCACCCGATACCTTCCTTCCGGAAGCGCATGCTTTGCGGTCAGGCCGCTGTAGAAAACCTGATTCACCCTTCCCCCCTTGACCTGGCGGCTGGTCTTCAGGACGAGGGCATCCGTTTCATCATAAAACTCGGCAGTCAGCTGATCCGTATAAAGCAGTTTGAACTCGAGGAACCATTCCCCCGCTTCTTCGGTATATACCGTCGGGTCGCTGGGCAGGGCAAACAGAATCGCCTGCAGGGCGGGATTGAGGCTGACCCGAGTCTGCGTGGCATATTCCCTGCCGCTGGTTCCGGTCAGCGTTCCGTAAATCGTATATTCCTTCAGGGCCATGCGCTCTTCATTCCATCCGAGCCCGTCCCAGATGATCTGGCTTTTTCCTTCCGGGATTTCCTTCTCCAGAACCCGGTAGAGCGTGGTTTCATCCCGGATTTCCAGGCGGCATGAGCCCGCTTCCGGCGCGAAGACCGTAAGCGGATTGCTCTGGAAGCCGGAAATACCCTCCGAAGGCGCGCTGATCGTCCATTCCGTCCCGGCCGCGGATTCGCTCCGCGCGGCGCAGAAAGCAAGAAAGCAGACCGCGAGCAGCATCAAAACAAAGGATTTACGCATCACGTTTCCTTTCTGAAAAAAAATGAGGATGCAGCAATCTGCATCCTCAGCGGAGAGTTAGGGATTCGAACCCTAGGTGAGGTATCACCCCACACACGATTTCCAGTCGTGCGCCTTAGACCACTCAGCCAACTCTCCTCAAGAGCTGAAGTGCTCACTCGCATTAGTATAGTGAAAAATAGATTTTTGTCAAGACAAAAATTGCCTCATTTTTTCAGCTCATTTTTTCAGCTTCTCAATCATCTCATAGTTGCCCAGAATCAC
>CACYWL010000008.1 GCA_902778055.1 uncultured Eubacteriales bacterium
CTTCATAGGTTCCAGCAGCTTCCTCTGTGTTCGTCCTGCTGTACGTGATCGTTCCCAGATCACCTTCGTTCACCAGGCCCGTCACCTTGCCGGTGAAAGCCGGATCAGCTTCGCCGTAGGTCTTGCCCGCGTCGGCAGTCTCAATTGTGACTGTCTTCGGGGTCACCTTCAGCGTCACTTCCGCGATCTGTGAAGCATAGCCGGTCTTCGTTGCCCGAACCTGCACCTGCATCTCGCCCACATTGGTGATGCTCGGAGCCTCAGCACTCCATGTGGTGCCTCCGTCGGTGCTGTATTCGATCGTCGCATCCTCGACGTCGGCCACACTGGCCGCAGCCGCATGCGGCTGTCCGTCATAGGGGCCTTCATAGCCGTTTGCGGTCAGTTCGATTCCTTCCGCCTGCTTGATGGTGAAGGTACCCGTCCGGTATGTCACCCTGTAGTTCCCCTGCTCCGCAGCTCCGCTGGTGCGAATGACATAGTCTCCCACATCTTCGCCTGCGTCACGGGTCACTTCGTACGCCACGGTATCTTCGCCAAGCGTCCCATTCACTTCGGCCGTCAGTGCCGGATCGTTTTCTCCAAAGAATTTCTCGGCGTCATTTGGCGTCACCGTCACGGTCACCGGGGTTACTTTGACGGTACCCCAGGTCTTTCCGATCTGAGCGTCGGCGATTTCATTCGTCTCGCCCTCCGCCGGCCTGGATCTGTAAACGATACGGTTATTCTCATCGTAGATCACGAAGTCCAGCCTGTTCTGGATCGAACCGACATTTGTAAGGGAAGGAAGCTCCGCATCGGCAGTCGTAATCTCTGCCCTGTATCCGTCCGGGAAACCGGTGATCGTAATCTGCTTCTTGCCGACGAGAGGAAGACCATTGTACTCTCTCTCTTCTCCGGGTGTAACAACTGCGAAGTTCCCGCCGCTCCAGATCGCCTTCAGAGCCACATTGCCGGTAACCTGTATGTTCTCTCCGGTCTGATAGATCTTCCCGTCCTTCTCATAGTACCAGCCGGAGAAGGTATAGCCGCTGGCCTTGGGAACATACATTTTCTGATCCACGCTGATTCCGGCGGTGATTTGTGTCGTGTCGGTTCTGAACTCAAATCCGTGCGGCATGTCTCTTACGCTGTTGACTCCGGCCGGCAGGTTGGAGTCATAGCTCAGCGTATACTGATTCCGGCTTAGAATCACGCCGTCCACATGCCATCCGTCATTGAGGCCCTTCAGGACATACCAGCGGATATACTGTGTATCGGGATCGTATTCAAATTTCCCGTTCGACACCTGCAGGATATCATCATCCGTCGGCAGCGCGGTCAGGTTATCTGTTACATTATTGACGATATGATTGCCCTCAATCCTGTTGGAGGTCTTATCGTCAATCACCCATCTCTGTTCCTTGATTCTGCTGTCAATCAGAATGACATCCGAATACTGTTTTGTATCATAGTTGGCCGGTTCAGTCGGAATGACGCCATCCAGTCTGATAAAGAATCTCAGCTGCGCAGTATAGTCTACTCTATACCACACCGCATAGAATTTCACATCATTGTTGGGAACCTTGTACGGATCCCCGGGCTGCAGAATGTCGTAATAAGTACCGTTCCGCAGATTGCTTCCCAGGGCCCAGCCGGCGAATTCGTACCCTTCCCTCGTGCCTTCATATTCCGGAAGCGTGATTTCACTCAAAGCCAGTACAGTCTGCGAAGGCACGGAGCCGGTGCCGCCGTTGGTATTGAAGCTGACATTCACCTGCTTAAGCCAGATCGCGTAAAGCGTGACGTCCCTGGAAGGAACAACGTACCGCTGATAGCCGTCATCTGTCACGTTGTTTGTTCCGGTTCTGGCCGTAGCCCATCCCGCAAATGAGTAGCCCGCTCTTTCCGGCGCAGCCGGCACGAAGATTGCTGTGCCGTGACGGTAGAGCGCAGGTTCCGGCAGCTCCGCGGAAACATCCGCCGCGTTCCAGTCAAAGGAAACCTGCACCTCGTCCTTTCGCAGGGTGAACCAGTCGCCGTAGTTTTTCTCCAGCGTCACTCTCTGATTGGCCCAGCCGTGGAATCCTCCTTCTTCAGTATTGCCAGAGTTGTTAAACGCAACAGCATAACCATCGGAGAAGCGATAGCAGGTTATACCATAGTTTGATTTCCTGGCTAACACAAAGAGCGGCTGAGGTTCATTTCTGAGCGTTGCTGACTGATGCGCAATATTCAGGTACCGGCCGTTGGCTGCCTTGACATAGTACCAGTCTCCATCCATCCCTGATACTCTTTCAAAGGTCCAGTACATCTCATCCGCTTCCGTCGAAGTGCGTTGATAGTTATTGTTCGCCGGCAGCTTGATAATCTTCTGGGAGAGCAGATGCGTCGGGCTCTTTTCCCTTGCCTGCACGCCATAGCCAAGCTGACTGTCGAACTTGCCAACCAGCATATACTCTTCTTTCTCCGGCAGGCTTACCCGTCCAGCCGTGTCCACATTCTGATACAGCGTCATATACTGGCCGCCGTCTTTCTGGGCTCTGAATCCGTTGGCGGCATAGCCGTTTGCATTGTCCAGAACATATCCCGTTTTCTTGTCATAGGCGGAGGAGAACATATACGCGTTCCCGTTCCTGATTGCGCGCAGGTTCTGGGGATTTCCGGACAGGGAAATGCCGGAATCGGACAGATTCAGATACAGTCCTTCATCCGTGGAAATCGTAAACCAGTCGCCGCCCACCTGCGTGATATTCCAGAATGTGTAATATCCTTCCGGATGAACGGTCGTACCGTCTGTCTTTTCGTAAGGCGTGGCCTTCAGTTTGTTTCCGTCTGCCGCCGCGTTCATCAGGTTCTGAATGCGGTCCGCCTCGTATGCAATAATATAGCGTCCCGCTGTCAGGCCGGAATCGAAGACCGTATCGCCCTGATGCAGTTCCAGGAAATCATTATCTGCGTTCGGCGTATCCCCCTTATAGGAGCCAACGCCCTTTTCCATATCTTTGCTTTTGATATTGAGGTTGAATCCTTCCTCATTGCTGAACTTGTACCGGCCCTCGGCGTTTCTCTCGATCAGGATCTCCGCCGGACTGTCAGAGAAGGACAAGCTTCCGTTCACGCCCCAGTCGTTCCTGGCTGCTCCGCTGTTGATCTGGAGATACTTTCCTCTGTAGGAAACTGTGTATCTTCCGGGGGTCTCGGCCCTTTCAATATCCCAGTACGGAATATCGTAGGTTGTGAACCACACCGTATCGTCCTTCAGTTCCTTGTAGTCCACGGTAACCAGGAAGCCTGTACCGGCAATCTCGCCGACAACAGCCCTCCGCTTTTTCATGTCTCTGGAAATCACGTAAGAGCCGCTGTAATCCGGATAGATGGTCAGCTTCCCGTCCGTGCTGTTCTCTTCATCCAGAATGTAGTACGGGGGCAAAGATTCAGGATCAATCCGGATTGTCTTTACAGACTCGTCCTCCGTGTCCTCAGCGATAAAGCGAATCTTGTCCTTATCTGTTTCCTGATACAGGCCGGTAAACTCGGCGGTATAGGCAGGCTCGCTTTCGCCATCCCAGTCGATCTTCCAGATATCCAGATTCTGAACCGCAGCGGTCAGCGGAATCAGATACTCAATGGTGATCGTTTTCTGAGCTTCGTCAATGACCGTTTCGCCGAGTTTCTCTGTATCGGCAATCCTGGCCTTTTCGAATCCCTTCAGGAAGGCCGCCGCCTCTTCGACGACGATCGTGTTATCGTCGGGCTCCACCTCTCCGGTGTCGTCCTCAGCCACCTTCACCTCGGTGCCCTTCAGATAATGATGAATCGTATAGGCATATTTGTCGGGCTGCGTCTTAACCAGTGTGAACCACTCGGATCCGGAACGGTCTCCGTAGGAAATGAAGCGCGAATTCTTATAACCTGCATTCACGCGGTCCAGATTCACACCGAAGGCATCCCCGCAGGACAGCCGGATCTGGCTGCCGGACGCTTCCACATAAACAGCCGTCGGACTGGAGGATAAGCCGATCCCATCGTGGGTCACGGCGAGATACCCCGCATCGCTCTGAATCGTGTACCAGTTCGGATTTCCGGTCTTCGCGAAGGTCCATTCGGTCACGCCTTCGGCATCCGCCACTTTGCCATTCGACATGACCACAGACTTGGAAAGCAGGGTGCCGGACTCACCCGGTTCAGCCTGCAGCGCGAAGTTGCCTTCGCTGCTCCAGTTGGTGTTCACAATCGCCCAGGTTCCGGTCAGATCGGTATGCCAGCTGCTGCTCTCATTGGCATATACACTGAAGGCATTGCGGCCCGTGACAGAGCCAAATCCGCTCTGAGCCGTTTCATAGATATCGGAAAGTCCCAGCGGGCTGGCCGTCTGAAGATCCGTTTCGGTCCAGAAGAAATACCTCCCGTTGTTTTCCCTGAGCAGGATATACTGCGGTGTTCCGCTCAGCGTTGCGCCGCCGGAGGAGAGATTCAGATACTGATCGTTTGCCTCAATGGTGTACCAGTTTCTCTTCACAGAACGGAAGCTCCACTTGTCCGCGTGTCCAAGCGGTTCGACGGTGTTCCCGTCGATCTCATAATACGCGACCGCGGTCAGCCAGTTGGAATTGGGCATCGAGAGACCCTGAGGCCTGTTCATTACAGTCTCTTCGGCCGCCAGCATCAGATTCTTTGTCTTTCCGTTCTTGTCGATGCCATAGGTTCCGGAGGGATTGCTGTTGCCGATGAAATAAGATCCTCCATCCATCGGCAGTGTGCTGGCCGTTGAGATCTGATCCGCCGTATAAAGCTTGAAATACTGAGGATTCCCGTTATCGACCGTCAGCCCTCTGCCGGGATCTCCCCACTCCACATTCGCGGAAAGCGCGCCCACCTTCAGCGCATAGGCATCTCCGCTCGGCACAGCCTGAATGAGGCAGGGCTCGTCCGACAGCGTGACTCCGCTTTCGGTAATATTCATATAGTAGTTGTCAGGAGTAGATATATAGTACATATCTCCGGAAACACACTCGAATTTCCAAAGCGGATCATCGAAGACCTCGTACCAGATCTTTCCATCCACCAGCTTCGCATACTTGTCCATCAGCAGGTGGGAGCCGTCCTTCGCAATTGGAAGAATAACACCCTTGTCATTGTAGGAAATGACATAGGAATTCCCACCCAGACCATATTTGTCCTCTTCCGTTTCCACCTTGACAGCGCCGGGCATTGGAATGACTTCATAGTAAGTTGGAGCGCCAACCACATTATTGCTGACTTCCAGAGTCTCCCCGTCTTCCAGAAGCGCCACGCTGTAGGTAATTGTCAGTATCTTGTCCTCGGGACGCAGACCGGTTACCGTCGCCGTCAGATCCGAAGGAACCTGTTCCCCAAATTTGATGGTCACATCATCCGCCTTGATCGTCAGCGGAAGCTTGTAGTACACCGTAATCTCGTTCTGTTCAGCCTTCTCGCTAATCTTCAGGGTTTCGGCCGGATCGACGGGAATAACCGTCAATTCCGTCTCCTGATACGTCGTCGCCGGCACGATTTCAATCTCCTTGCCGACTTCGGCCGTGCCGGTCACATCGTCCGCGACCTTCATATTGGTCGTGCCGTACAGCAGGTGATGGATCGTATAGGCACTCTCATTCTTCAGACCGACCCAGGTATATTCAACATTGAAGTATGCATTGTCACTTGTAACTGTCTGCTTAAGTGAATGGTCACCCTGATCTACCCTGACGAACTCATAGCCGTTCAATTGCGAGTCATCAGTCCTGATCGTTATCGTTTGGCCATAAAGACACTTATCGCTGTACTGAAAGGATTCATAATTGTTCTTTTCCGGATTATTGCGCAAATGATACTGGACAGTATAATTGAACTGCTTCGGATAATAATCGAAGGTAATGACCTCCGGGGTATCTGTCCCCTTCGCTCTCTGAACTAAGGCTGATTGTGAAAGCGTATACTTGCCCGCGTCATATTTTCCATCCTGGGGCGCGGTATAATTGATATGCAGGTCGTTACCCCAGTTCTCATAATCCTTCTTTATGTATTCTGTCTCAGTACTTTCATCCGCTTTGTGCAGAACCAGTTTAATGAGATACTGAGTATCGAACACAGGCGGAGGTGTGGGCTCCACACCGCCTTCTGGTTTTTCCTCGGCTGTATACGTCGCGGTATAGGTCGCGTCCGCCTTAGCCGGAACCACTTCCGGAGTCCAACCGGAGAAGGTATAGATGTGCTGATCGTCCGCTGCCCTGGTGGGGGCTCCGCTATAGGAAGGAGTGCTTCTTTTCTTCACCACGGTCTTCGCAAGTTCAGTGTTATCCCAGTTTTTCCAGGTGATCGTGCAGTAATCCGCTCTGGATGCGTCCACCGCTCCGACGCTGAAGTACAGATTGATCTTACCTCCATCGCTGTAATTCCACGGTACACTGGTCACACCCGTCGTGATGTTCCCGAGATCACTGCCGACTTCTTTACCGTAGTTGTAGCCATAGAAGCTCAGGTCATAGGGTACACCCTTTGTCGAGTTAACGACAGTGTCAAACTTCAGAAGATCGGCAGGCACGGTAATCGGAAGCAACTGGTTCAGCGTTTTTCCCTTATACTCTTGCAGCAGAATATGATCTGTCTGAGATCCAGTTTTTTCCATCAGGAAGTTCTTGGCCTCCAGCAGGTCTCCCTGGGCCAGCCCAACCTCTCCGTTCTGCAGGGACTGGAAGACGCTGGCGTACGTGTCGTCGACGATCATGTAATAGTGGATATCGACGGTGCAGGAAAGCGGCTTGCAATACAGCGTCAGCAGGCTGTCGGCTTCGCTCCAGGCTCTCTCCCGCCGTTTGTCCAATTCGCACCCTGCCGGCAGGCCATCCTGATAGGCGCTCACCTGTGTTGCGCTGGTCACTTTTTCGGTTTTCAGAAGGAGCGTCTGTCCGGTATAGGTATACTCGCCGTCCACGACATACTGAACCTTAAAGGTCAGATTCTCTTGGGGCGCACTTTCCGTACCGATGGTTCCGGCCTCAATCGTGGCATAGGAACCGTTTTCATCCACGGCCGGGGCCGTCTGCCCCGCGCCATCTTCTTCGGACTCTTCGCTCGTTTCATCTCCCGGCGTCGACACTTCTCCGCCGTACTGGCTGTCACCCATACTGTCCAGATTGTCTCCCTCCGCGAATACGCTGATGGGCGCCATGTTGAAAATCATCAGCATGGCCAGCAGCAGGGCAGTCAGTCTATGCAATCTTTTCTTCATATTCATGAAGCCGTTCCTCTCTTCCACGTCAGGCAGAAAACATTCATCAGATGCAGGCTGCCTTAGCCGGTTAATTGCCGCTCATTGTAAAGTCCATCAGGAATACGCCCAGGTGATAGGAGTTACGGTAATTGTCCTGATCAATCCGATAGGTGAAGGTCAGCTGATCCGCGCCCTCGATCAGGATGTAGTCGCCGATGCCATCCTTCCGGAAGTACCACTGCAGTCTGTAATCCAGACCTTCGTAGCCGATCAGCTCACCGGTCAGGGTCACCTTGGTTCCCTCATACACGTCCTCGACGCCGTCCAGGGTGGAGTGCACAATCACCTTCCGCTCAACGGGAGCTGCTTCCTCTTCAGGTTCGGCGGATTCTTCCTCAACAGTTTCCTCCGTCACTTCCTCAGCAGGCTGTTCAGGCGCGGGCTCCTCCTCAGGCTCCTCGGTGACTTCCGTCTCCTCAGGAATCACTTCTTCCGCGGGAGCTTCCTCTTCCGTCACTTCCCCGGTGGGTTCAGCCGCGGGGGCGGGCTCGGTTTCAGTTTCGACTTCGGTCTGTTCCTCTGTATTCTCTGCGGCAGCGGGAGCTTCTGCAGACTCTTCCGTGTTCTCCGTGGCGGCGGGAGCTTCCGTCGTCTCCTCCGCAGTCTCTCCGGCGGCGGAAGCTTCAGCAGGCTCTTCCGTATTTTCTCCGGTTGCGGGAACTTCGGTCTGTTCCTCCGTGCTTTCCTCCGTCGCAGGAGTTTCGGTCACTTCGTCTTCCGCGGGCTCCTCAACATCGTCCGCTTCCTCTTCGATGACTTCTTCCTCGTCGTAGTCCTCTTCCTCGTCGACGATCTCCGCGCCCTCGTTGTCGGATTCCTCGATCCAGAAGTCGTCGATCTCCGGCATGGTGTAGGGGCTGGAGCTGACGCACTGCTTGTCCTCGGCCATGACGGTAATGCGGTACTCCAGGGCAGCGGATTCTTCCGTAATGTAGATCTCCAGCAGATCTCCCCTGCCGATTTCACGCCATACCTGCTGATCCAGCGGCGCGAAGGGATCCAGGGATTCCCAGATCACGGTGTAGGGCTGGGTCGCGGAAATCACCTGAGCCTCGAGCTTGATGTAGTCACCGTAGCACAGCATGCCCTTGGATTTCTGATAAACCCGGGCTTCAGCGGAAAAGGTCAGCGCCATGTGCTCCATTTCCGTCACAACCTCATCCTCCGCGGCGGCAGCCTCGGCTTCCGCCCTGCGGGCCGCTTCTTCCTCAGAGGCAATGCGGGCCGCTTCCTCCGCGGCAATCCGTGCCGCTTCTTCCTCAGCCGCCTTCTGTGCGGCCGCTTCCTCCGCCGCGAGGCGGGCCTCCTCCTCAGCAGCTCTCCGGTCTTCTTCTTCAGCGGCCTTCTTCGCAGCCTCTTCCTCCGCCGCGATCCGAGCCGCTTCTTCTTCGGTCGCCTTCCGTGCAGCCTCTTCCTCCGCCGCGATCCGGGCCGCTTCTTCTTCAGCCGCCTCTTCTTCCGCCGCGATCCGGGCTGCTTCTTCTTCGGCAGCTTTCTGCGCAGCTTCTTCCTCTGCCGCGATCCGGGCAGCTTCCTCCTCGGCCGCCTTCTGCGCCGCCTCTTCCTCGGCGATTCGTGCTGCCTCTTCTTCGGCGGCAATCCGGGCTGCTTCCTCCTCGGCAGCGATGCGCTCCGCTTCGGCAGCCGTCTCCGAGTCCTCGGTGAGGGAAACTCCGGATATCAGAAGCATCATCATGGCCAGAGCCAGAACCAGGATCCTTTTGATACCGTTCTTCTTGCTTTTCATACTCAGTTTACCTCCGTTGTAATCAACCCGTCCTCATGACATCCAAACTTTACGCAGCCTGCTGCGTTTCCGTCCATGAGCGGGGTCATATGGTCAAGCAGAAACTACCATCATTTAAGAGATACAATTGAATTATATCCGATACGCCTTGAATTGTAAAGGATATAATTCTTTTTTTTATATCACGTTTTGACTGTTTTTTTGTGATGATTCTGTCAATTTCTGCCTGAATGCCCCGCTTATCAAATCAGCACGATTCAGGCATATGAATTACCGGAGGTTCGTATGCTGTATACAGTTTTCTGAAAGATCTTATACCGCTGCTTTCTCTCGATGCTTCTGCAGGGAAAAAGCGTTTTTTCAGTTACCCGGGTAACGGGATTTCCTTTCCGGCGGTGTTCTGTTCAGCTCTCCGCCGTCCGGTCGGCCGGGGATCAGCCCCCTGTGGTTTTTACTCGAAGATCTCCTCTCCCTCTTCGAGGTTTTCCTCTTCCGGCTCCTCCTGCGCGTCGCTCAGATAGGCATTCAGCACCGCATCGCTCCAGGATGCGCTGCCGGAGGGAGAATAATTCTGAAGAATCCGGGGGAAATAATCAAAATATACATTGGAATAGAGCGGAATCATGGGCACGACCTCGGCAAAGCGCTGCTGGAAGGCCAGCCATTTCCGGCAGTATCCCAGCAGATCCCCCGGCTCCGTCCGGCGCATCTCCAGCGCCAGCTGGTAGAGCGTTTCGTCCTCCGCCTCGGAAAAGTCCCAGGTGATGCTGCCTTTCTGACCGGCCGAGAAATGGGCTGCCGGATCGAACATCAGATCAAAGTTTGTCCCCAGGTAGAGCATGTCCGCCGTGCGTTCCGTCCGGTGGTAGAACTGATCCAGCAGGTCGTTTATCTCCAGGGGCGTCAGCCTCAGTCCGATGCCGGCCTCCTGAAGATAGGGCACAAAGGTTGTCTCCATCATTTCGCCCGCCGTGTTGCCGGCAGGGTATCCCAGGGTCAGCTCCAGCCGCACGCCGTCCTTTTCCCGGATGCCGTCTGCCCCGGGCTTCCATCCGTCCGCCTCCAGAAGGCGGATGGCCTCCTCCGTGCTGAGCGTGTACTTCGGGATGATGTCCAGACTCAGCTCCTGCCACGCGGCCAGCTCGGATTCGTATTTCGCCTGAGCCTCCGCGGTATTTTCTTCCGGTTCCTGAACCGGGTACATCATCGTTCCGTTGACCAGCTGGTACATCCACTGGCCGAGCCCGTAGTATCCGTCCACCCGCAGGCCGTAGTTTCCCGTGTATTCCGCGGTCAGCTGATCCCGGTCGATGCAGGAGGCAATGGCCTGACGCACCGCGGCACTGCTGACCGTCGGCTTCTCGCAGTTGAAGCTGATGAAGGTCAGCCCCATGCGGGGATAGTTGGCGTACCGGAAATAGCCGCTGGCAGCCAGCTCCGCCCCTGAGGCAATGACATCCGCCCGGGTGACCTTATTCAGAAGGCCGACCTCGCCGCGGGCCAACTGGCTCATCATGGTGTCGTTCTCAACGGGCACGAGCCGCAGGCGTTGGATCATCGGGGTCACGCCGTCCGCGTTCCCCTTGAAGAAGGGATTCTTCTCAAATGTGCAGACCGTCCCGTCAAAGGAGGTCAGGGTATAGGGTCCGCTGACCACGGACGGATGGCTCATATATCCGGTCTCGGGATCCAGAATGGTCTTCCGCAGCAGCTCCGCCGTGAAAGGGCCGCTGATATAGGCGCCGTTCCCTTCATCCTTCACCTCGCAGCCCGGAGCAATCACATGGATCGGATAGGGCTGGCAGTCCAGCAGGCCCAGTTCATAGAAGAAGGGCAGGTATTCCTTCCGGACCGTCAGCATCATCTGGGTGTCGCTCATGACCCGGACGCCCCGGAAGACAGGTTCTCCTTCGGCGTATTCAGCGGCGCCGTCCAGATAATCCATTCTCAGCGGCGCGCCGCCCAGTTCCGCGATCACCGGGCTCATCTGCAGCAGCAGCGAAAAAGCATAGTCCCGGGCCGTGATGGGGGTGCCGTCGGAGTATTTCAGATCGCTGTAAAGCGTCAGGAGATATGTCCGGTCCCCCTCCTCGCTGTCCAGCACGACAACGCCGCCGTCTGCCACAACGGTGGGATTCATGACGTACATCCCGTTCTCTTCATCCCAGCTGACCAGATTATAGCCATGCAGCAGCTCGCGGACATCCAGATCGCTGGTATTGTTTCCCCATAAATCGGTAAAGAAAAAGCCCTCGACCCGCGTGGGATTTCCGACCGTCAGCTCCTCATAGCTGAATTCCGGGAAAGTGGAGGTTTCCGCTCCCGCTCCGTCCTCCTCGGCCCGGGCGGAAAAAGCCGGGCCCAGCAGCACCATGACGGTCAGCAGCATGCTCAGTATTCTCTTCATCCTGTTGCCTCCTTCTCCCCCGTTGCATCTAAAGCCTTTTCATGAAGTCAGGGCATCTGTTCGAGGCCTTTCTCCTGATCGGTTCTGCGTGGGCGGAAAATAGTTTTTTATTCCCGGCCTTCTTTTGCGTTCCGGATGATTTCAGCCGGCACTGTTTGCGCGCCGGTATCCCCGGTCTGCTGAGCCTCTTCCCCGCCGGACAGCAAATCCGTTTCCGAAACCGTTTCGCTCTCCGGCTGATTCAGCATTCCCGGAACGGTATCGGGAGCCACGCTCCCGGATTCCGGATCCGTCTGCACCGGTTCGTCTGTTTCGGCGGTGATTTCTGTGTTCTCCTGCTGAACCGGCGTCTCCGTCCATCCGGGTGCCGCTGCAGTTTCTTCCGTCTTCTCCTGTTGTTCTGTAATGGCCGGCCGTTCTGCCGTTTCAGCAGGCTCTTCCGCTTTCTCCTGCGGTTCAGCGGTCTCCGGCCGGACGGCCGTCACGGCAGAATCATCCTTCGCCGCTTCCGGTTCTCCCGCTCCACCCGTTTCCCGAGGGCCAGGATTTTCACCGGTTTCCCTGAGGACCGTCTGTCCGGCGTTCTCCGGCCGCTCCGCTGTGTCATCCGCACCCCTGTTTTGCGGCATCATGCCGCTCTCCGGCAGGTCATTCTTCCCGAACTGGTCCTTGATCTCATTCTGCGCGGCGGCTTCCGTCCTGCCGGGTTTCTGCGGCAGCTCCGAAGGATCACCGGATGCTCCGTTTCCTGATGTTTCCTTGATCTGCAGGCGGTTCCCGCCGGCCGCCGTCTTTTCCCTGAGCGGCGTCCCGCCGGCCTCTGTCCGGCCGTTCGCCGTCTCCGGCTTTTCTTCCGCCTCGCGGACGGTGAAGGAAACCACGTTGGAATACTCCGTTTCACCGTTCACCGCTTCCAGCGCGGCGCGGTACATCCAGCCCGCGCTCTCCTCGTTTGCGGTGAATTTCAGATGATCTGCCCGGCCCTCCAGCGGCTCCCAGTCTCCTTCTTCGTCTCCGCGTTCCCACCGGATTCTGTAATTCATGTTCGCGGTCTCGTGGCCCTCCAGCCGCAGATCCACCTCCGTGCCTTCCTCCACTTCCTCGGGGATCGGCCGGATCGCGACATAGGCGGAGAAATGCTCTTCCCCCGACTCCAGGGCCGCAGCCGGGCCCGGCAGGATCAGCGCGGAAAGCAGCATGACCGCCGTCAGGGCCGCTATTTTCTTGATTATGTTAAGGAACATCAACATTCCTCCCGTTCTTCCTTCGAAAAAACACGCCTCAGGATTCTTCCAAAACAGGAAAGCCCGATCGGGCACGCTTATGATCAGGCATCTGCGACCATCCTGTCCTGAAGACCTATATATTGTATCACTTTTTCCAATAATGTAAAGAAAACTCCCTAAATTTCACAAGAACCTCCTTCATATGCGAAAAGCCTCCCGCGCCGGAGGCTTTTCTGCGCGCATTTCATCAGTGATCAGCGCAGCCATTTATTGTTTTATTCGTAGATCAGGAAGCTCCGGTGGACATATCCGACGGTCCCGTTCACATTGATCAGCACCCAGCTTTTTTTCCGGTTGACGACTTCAACCTCCGTGTCCACCTTCACATGCGCCAGCACATTGTCCGTCCCGGTCAGGGAGGCGCTGGAGCGCAGGTTGACATAGCTTGCCCCGTTCGGGTTGATCACAATCGCCGTCTTTTTCCCAGCCGCAGGTTTGCTTGCCGTCAGGACATTTTCCCGGACATAGCCGGCCTGGCCGTGCACCGTAATCCTCGCCCAGCCGCTTTCCGCCGCGTAGAAGCGAACCTCCGTCCTCGCAGGCAGCCTCATCAGCACCCCGGTCTCCGTCCCGGCTCCGCCGTACATCGGAACCGTGCCGCTGCCCCGGATATACCGGACGGGAGATTCCTCCTCCTCTTTTTCTTCCGCTTTCTCCTCCGCGGTCAGGCAGGAAAGCAGCATGTAGCCGCTCTGGCCTTCCACGTTCACCTTGGCCCATGCTCCGGAAACCGCCGCAAGCTTCACCTCGGTGCCGTTGGCAAACAGTCCCAGGGATTCCGACTTGCTGCTGGCGTCTCTGCGCAGATGCAGCCGGCCCTTGTTGCCTGTCCGGACACGCCTGACGCCGGAGGTCTCCACCCAGTTCATTCCCGGACTGACCGGCTTTTTCTCCATGAGGAAGGCTGCCTGCACATATCCCGTGCCTTCATCCGCCTCAATCTGCACCCAGTCCTCCAGCTCCTCCAGTACCGTCACCCTGCTCCCGTTTTTCAGCCGGAAAATCACGGATCCATTCTTTCCCGGCAAATCTCTTACGTTCAGGCTCTTCCCGTTCTCTGTCTGCACGTACCTTTTCGCATTCGCAGCCAGGGAACAGGAGGGCAGCAGCAGGGAAACCGCCAGTCCCAGGATCAGGGTCATCTTCAGGATTTTCTTCATGCTCTGTCTCTCTCCTTTCTCCGGCAGTTAACACTTTAGTAATATTTTTTTAACATATTAGCATGCATTCTCCGTTTCGTCAATACTATTTTGTAATATTTTTAAGGAAAATTGCCTCTTTTTCCCTGCCTGAAGCCGAAAAAGAGGCACCCGCCTCTGCGGGTGCCTCGGGGTTCCTGTCTGAATCGCGGAATCAATACATTCCGCCCATGCCGGCGCCGCCGGCGGGGGCAGCGGGTTCCGGCTCCGGAATATCCGCCACCAGGCTCTCGGTGGTCAGCACCATGGCCGCCACGGAGGCCGCGTTCTGCAGCGCGCTGCGGGTCACCTTGGTAGGATCGATGATGCCGCGATCCACCATGTCGACATACTCACCCTTCAGGGCGTCATAGCCGTAGCCGGGCTTCTGGGCATTCTTGATATGATCCACCACCACGGAGCCGTCCACACCGGCGTTCGCGGCGATCTGACGGATGGGCTCCTCCAGAGCGCGCAGGACAATTTCCACGCCGGTCTTCGCGTCGCCGGCATACTTGTCCAGCAGCGCGGCCACATTGGAGGTCACATTCAGCATGGCAATTCCGCCGCCGGGCACAATGCCTTCCTCGGCCGCCGCACGGGTGGCGTTCAGGGCATCCTCGATCCGCAGCTTGCGCTCCTTCATCTCGATCTCGGTGGCCGCGCCAACCTTGATCACGGCAACGCCGCCGGCCAGCTTGGCCAGCCGCTCCTGCAGCTTCTCACGGTCGTAGTCGCTGGTCGTCTCGGCGATCTGAGCACGGATCTGGCCGACCCGGGCGTCGATGGCCTTCTTGTCCCCGGCGCCGCCGACGATGGTGGTGTTCTCCTTGTTCACCTTCACCTGGCGGGCGGTACCCAGCATATCCACGGTGGCTTCCTTCAGCTCCATGCCGGTCTCGGAGGAGATGACGGTGCCACCGGTCAGAATGGCGATATCCTGCAGCATTTCCTTGCGGCGGTCTCCGAATCCGGGCGCCTTGACGGCGACACAGGTGAAGGTGCCGCGCAGCTTGTTGACCACCAGGGTGCTCAGGGCTTCGCCCTCAACATCCTCAGCGATGATCAGCATCTTCTTGCCGCTCTGCACAACCTGCTCCAGCAGGGGCAGGATCTCCTGGATGTTGCTGATCTTCTTGTCGGTGATCAGCACCAGCGGATCGTCCAGCACAGCTTCCATCTTCTCGGTGTCGGTGACCATGTAGGCGGAGGCATAGCCGCGGTCAAACTGCATGCCTTCGGTGGTCTCCATGCCGGTGGTCATGGTCTTGCTTTCCTCAACGGTGATGACGCCGTCGGCGCCGACGGTTTCCATGGCGTCGGAAATCAGCTTGCCGATGGTCTCATCCGCGGCGGAGTTGGAGGCCACCTGCGCGATGGCCTGCTTGCCGTTGATGGGCTTGGACAGCTCCCGCAGGCCTTCCACGGCGGCTTCGGTCGCGGCCTCGATGCCCTTCTTCAGGATCATCGGGTTGGCTCCGGCAGCCAGGTTCTTCAGGCCCTCACGGATGATGGCCTGGGCCAGCAGGGTCGCGGTGGTGGTTCCGTCGCCGGCCACGTCGTTGGTCTTGGTGGAAACTTCCTTCACCAGCTGGGCGCCCATATTCTCAAAGGGGTCCTCCAGCTCGATCTCCTTGGCAATCGTCACACCGTCGTTGGTGATCAGGGGAGCGCCGTACTTCTTGTCCAGCACGACATTGCGGCCCTTCGGGCCCAGGGTGATCTTCACGGTATCCGCCAGCGCATTGACGCCCTTCTCAATCGCGCGGCGGGCGTCCTCGCCGTACTTAATCTGCTTTGCCATTTTCTGCATCTCCTTTATGTTCATTCATCCCGGCGGGGCATCCCTGCCCGCCGTTCCGGTCTCTTTCCCGGACGCTTATTCAACAATCGCCAGAATGTCGCTCTGGCGGACGATGATCAGCTCTTCTCCGTCCACCTTCACTTCCGTGCCGGCATACTTGGAGTAGATCACCTTCTGGCCTTCCTTCACCTGCATGGTGATTTCCTTGCCGTCCACATTTCCGCCGGGGCCCACGGCGAGAACCATCGCCATCTGGGGCTTCTCCTTCGCGGCGCTGGTCAGGATCAGGCCGGATTTGGTGGTTTCTTCCGCTTCACAATTCTTGATGACCACACGGTCACCCAAGGGCTTCACAGTCATGGAATCATGCCTCCTGTCAATATCATCTTCCGGGCGATTAGCACTCAAACGATTTGAGTGCTAACAACCGTGGATAACTATAATGCTTTTCAGCCTGTTGCGCAACCTGCGGAAAGCATAAAAACTGTCAATTTTGTATGTATTCCTCTTTTATTCTCCGGTTTTCTCCGTTTTTCTCGATATTTCGATTTTCAGTCCCGTTCCCCTTGTGTTTCCGCGATCCTTCGGGCAGCCTGCACCGCCGTCGGCATGGGCAGCGCGCGGATTTCCCCGCGGGGGATCCACCTCATGCCCGCCGGTTCCGGCGCGTCTCCGGAAGTCCGGAGAAGATACAGCTTCATTCGCCAGACCTGATGGGTGAACACATGCCTTGCCTCTCCCGCGGGCTCCGGCTTCTCCGTCTCCAGGCCGTATCTCCGCCGGACCGCGTCCCGCAGCTCCTCCGGCGTCCGGTGGCCCTCGGTCATCGGGAAACACCACAGCCCCTGCAGCAGCTTTTCCTCCCGGCGGTACATCAGCACCCTCTCCCCGGAAAAAATCAGGAGCACGTCCCATTCCTTCTCCCTGGGCGGCCTGGCCTTCGGAAGCCGGGGAAGCTCCTCCGCCGTCCCCTCGGCCCTGGCACGGCAAAGCTTCGACAGCGGGCACCGTTCGCAGTCCGGGGTACCGGGAACGCAGACCGTCGCCCCCAGATCCATCATCGCCTGGTTATGGTCCCCGGCGCGCTTCTCCGGCACCAGTTCCTCCGCCAGTTCCCCGATGCGGGCCCGCGCCTTCGTTTCCGTCGGATCGTCCCCCAGCCCGTACAGCCGGCAAATTACCCGGATGACGTTGCCGTCCACCGCGGCCACGGGCACATCATAGGCAATGGAAGCAATGGAGCAGGAGGTATAGGGGCCGATGCCCCGGATCCTTCGCAGGGTCTCCGGATCCCGGGGGATTTCCCCGCCGAATTCCTCGCAGACCTGCTGCGCTCCCCGGTGAAGGTTCCGGGCCCGGGAATAGTACCCCAGCCCTTCCCACATCTTCAGCACATCCTCTTCCCGGGCCTCCGCCAGCGCCCGGACCGTCGGAAAGCGGGCCATGAAGCGCGTATAATAATCCCGCACGGTGTCCACCCGGGTCTGCTGCAGCATAATCTCGCTGACCCAGGTTCCGTAGGGATTCCGGATTCCCCGCCAGGGCATCTCCCGGGCGTTTTCATCCCACCAGCGCAGCAGCGCTTCCGTTGCCGGATGCATGCCTTTCCTCCTCTCATAAAATCCCCCCGGCCGAAGGGCCGGGGGGAAGACCGTTCAGAATCTCTTACTGCTTCGCGCCGCACTCGGGGCAGAATTTCGCGCCGGGGGTAATCGCCGCGCCGCAGGCCGTACAGAAGCCGCCGGCCGCCTGTTTCGCGCCGCACTCGGGGCAGAACTTCGCGCCGGCAGCAATCGCCGCGCCGCAGGCGGAGCAGGTCACCGTCGCCGCGGCCGCCGCCGGAGCGGGAGCCGCCGCGGGCGCCGTCTGCTGACCCATGCTCTGGGCAAACATCTGTCCCATGGCCGCGCCGGCGCCCATGCCGACACCCATACCCGCCATTCCGCCGCCGGCGGGGTTGTTCGCCGCCTCGCGCATGGCCTCGGCCGCCTGATACTTCGCATACTGGTCCAGGTTGCCCAGCACACCCATGCTGGTCCGCTTGTCCATGGACTTCTCGACTTCTTCGGGCAGCGAGATATTCTCAATCACGAAGCTGCACAGCGTCAGTCCCAGCTGGGCCAGCTTGGGGTTGACGGAGTTCAGCGCGTAGTTCGCCAGCTCGTCGTAATTGGCGGCCAGATCCAGCGCCGGAATCTTGCTCTCGGCAATGGCGTCGCTCAGCCCGGAGACGATCGTGCGCTTGATCTGTCCCTCCACGCCCTCGACCGTGAAGAGGGAGGTGGTCCCGAACACTTCCTTCAGGAAGGTTTCCACATTGCTGACCTTGAAGCTGTAGATACCGAAGGCGCGCAGCCGGATCATGCCGAATTCCGCGTCCCGCATCATGACCGGATTGCTGGTGCCCCACTTCATGTCCAGGAACTGCTTCGTGTTCACAAAGTACACGTCGGATTTGAAGGGGCTGTTGAAGCCGTACTTCCAGCTCTTCAGCGCGGTCATGATCGGCATGTTGCTCGTGGAAAGCTCGTACCGTCCGGGCCCGAAGATGTCCGCCAGCTGTCCTTCGTTGACGAAGACGGCCGCCTGGCTCTCCCGAACCGTCAGCTGAGCCCCCATCATGATTTCCTTGCCGTTCATGTCATACTTGTGCACCATGGTTTTGCTGGAGCTGTCCGACCATTCGATGACATCAATCAGCTGACCCTTGATCACATTTCCGATTCCGCTCAGAATACCCATTTCGCAGACCTCCTGTTCATCTTTATCTTTATTGTTATGCTCCCCCCGGCGGGGAAGTCATCCTTCCGATCCGTAATCGCTGCAGAAGGCGTACAGCGTGGGAAGCACCTGCACCCCCGTCACCCGGAGATGAATTCCCCGGTATTCCTCCGCGTGGGCGATGCCCGCCTGCACGCACTGATCCAGCGCGGCCACCATGTCGTCCTGCTGCTCCTGGCCCCGAAGCGCCCCGGCCAGCACAAAGACCCGGCCGTCGTCCGTCACCAGGGGAAGCACATGGAAGCCCTTCACATCCCCGCCGAAGGACTGGAACAGCTCCCGCTCCAGCAGGTGATCGCTGTCCTGCCAGCGTCCGACCAGCCGGTCCTCCTCCGTCGAGCTCTTCTGCAGATCCATCAGGATACACGGCTTGTCGGGATCCATCCGGCTCCGCAGCAGGCGCATATTCCTGCCCAGTTCCTTCCGGGTCACCTTTTCCCCGCCGACCAGCCTGCGGAAAAGGTACCGCCGGGCCCGGAGCAGCAGCTGCTGCTCATCAAAGGCGTCGCTGGAAAAATCTGCCCGCACCCGGTTCAGAATCGTCCGCAGCTCGCTCAGATATTCCATGACCTCCGTCGGCGTTCTCCCGGCTTCAAAGATGGGCAGCACCGGGTATTCCGCCTGCAGATACTCCATCAGCTCCCGCTCCGCCTCCGGCTCCAGCGCAATGCCGATCCCGTCGGCGTGATGCCGGCGGAGACTTTCCTTCGCGCCCTCGACATCGTGGCGGATATGAGGGCGATGAAATCCATTGTACTCCCAGCTGTCCACCCGGTCAAAGGCATCCAGCACATCCTCCTGATCCGAAACCAGCAACAGCTTGTACATACAAGATCCTCCTGCAAATACTCACCCGGCTCCGGGCCTCTTCCAACCGGATTATACCTGTTCCCGCAGGGCATTGCAATCCGTTTCCCTGCTTTTTTTCTGCATTCCGGTAAGGCGCTGCCTCCGTTCAGTCTGCCCGGTAGGCCATCATCAGCAGGGCTCCGTCCCCGGTGCTCTCCCCGACCAGCTGGATCGGGAAATCATAGTCGTTCCGGAAGACGAAGTTCAGTGCGTCATTTCCCACCGCCGCGTCGCAGTGGATCGGAAGATAGCTGGCGCCCCCGTATCCGTGGGGCCGTCTCTGGAGAATCGTCAGGCCGGGCATCTGACAGATAATATTGTACAGCGTGCTGCTGACCTGGCAGGTGCCGCCGCCGCTGGAAAGCACGGCCTTGCCGTTGACCAGGCCGATGGCCAGCTTGTATTCCCGGTAGGGGCCGATATTCCCCTTGTTTCCGTTGAAGATATCCCCGGGCTGCATCAGCCCCTTCGCGGTGATCTTCTCCGCGCCGTGGCCGATGTTCCAGATCCGGTTCAGGTTGTTCGTCTTCGTATTCTTGTCCGCTCCGGGCAGCAGATGCTTCATGGTATAATAGCTGGTATAGGCCGCGATGGGGCTCTCCTTGCTGATGGGCTGATCCGTCGGGCTGACCGGAATCAGATCCTTCAGATCGTTGGGATCGATATAGCCGTAGGAGCGCATATAGTTGACGATGGCCCATCCGTCCTGGAACTGCCAGATGGAAATCCGCGTCCCGGGGTTCAGCTTCACCCAGTAGGACTTGTAATTCTTCTCCTCCAGCGGCTCCTTGGTCATCGTCTTCCGGACATAGCATTCCCGGGCCACCGTGGCGATGTACTGGTGCTTCTGGACATTGAAGGGCGGCGTATTCACCGGATCGTAGGCCACGAAGTTCTTGGTCAGATACTCCCGCTTGACATATCCCAGCTGGCCCTCGTACCGGACGATGACCCACACCAGGCCGACATAGATCACGTCCACCGGGGTGTTCTTGAGATTCCGGACAACGGCCTTGGACTTCGTATCCTTCTCCGAGTAGATGCTGTAGGTTCCGATCACGTCGCTGATCTTGGCTTTGTACAGTGCCGGAGAGTTCACGTCAAAATCCGCCAGGGTCTTCTCATGATAGACGGCGTTGGGATCCGCCACGGCAATGTTCTCCGTATCCTCTCCCTCCGCGTCCTCCTGGCCCTCGATCTCCTCGCCGGCGAAGGCATCCTCATCCTCCTCCGCCCGCGCGGCCGCGGGAATCACGGCCAGCCCGATCACAAGAGCCAGCAGCCCCGAAAGCATTCTCCTCCAGAAAGCCATATCCTTCACCTTAGATTCGCGCCTCCAACGTAGTTTCAATCCCCTGCGGACGGGCCGCAGGCAGCGGAATTCCTCTCCTTTCCGTTCAGGCGCATTATATCCTTTTTTTCCATTTTTGTACAGCCCCGGCAAGGCGGGGAGCTCCGCTGAGCAGCAGCACCAGCCCGATCATCATCAGCGCGTAGGCATAGATTTCCTCATACTCGAAAAAGTACGCGCTGGTATAGACCGCCTTCCCGAGGGAGTTTTTCGTCTGCACCAGGTATTCCGTCGACACCACCATGCGGATCCCCATTCCCGCAGCGTTGAACCAGGCCTGCCGCAGATACCCGCCCATCATCGGCAGATAGACCTGCAGGAGCACCCGCGCATTCAGTCCGCTGTTCATCCGGTAGACGTCGATCAGCTCCGGCTCGATCCTCCGGCAGCCCTCGCAGGCCGCCTCCGAGATCAGGGGAATCAGGATCAGGCTTCCCGCCGCGACCGGCACCCTCTCGTAGACGGTCAGCACCATGATGATCACCGTCAGGACAATCATGGGAATCGCCCGGAGAAAAACCATCAGGGGCCGGAGAAGGCGATAGGCGAAATCGCTCAGCCCCTGAATCAGCCCCAGCACGATGCCGCCGG
Organism: uncultured Eubacteriales bacterium; assembly: GCA_902778055.1. GTDB lineage: Bacteria > Bacillota > Clostridia > Christensenellales > Aristaeellaceae > Aristaeella. The sequence goes on from CACYWL010000008.1 coordinate 21,268, forward strand.
CAGTCGCGATGGCCATCGTGAGCGCCAGGTGCCCCATCGTGACGCCGATCTGCTGCCAGGTTCTTTCCTCTCCCAGCAGTCGGAAAAAGGCGCCTAAAATCCGGGGGACACCCGGAAAGACCAGGGTGTCCCCCTTCAGCAGGCTCGCGCACTGGATCACCGCTCCCAGCAGGAGGATGCCCAGCACGGTCGCCGCGTACTGTTCTGTTTTCTGCTTTGCTTTCCTGTTCATGCTTCCTTCCGCCGCTCCGGGAAATCCTCTTTCCCGAAAGCGGCCCCTTGTTCCGTCAGATTCCGTCCGTCCCGGCGGCCTGCGCGGTTCATTCCCCAGTGTAGTAGAATTCGTCCGCGGGAACCTCTCCGCCGTACTGGCTCAGATCGAAGGCCGCCGTCTTTTCAATGGCTTCCCTCGCCTCCGCGGCCGCCGTGAAGCGGATGCTGCATCCGGGGATCGCCGCCTCCGCCACCTTCGCGTTGGGAAGAATCTCCAGCTTCACCGCGGCTTCCGCCATCGCCTTGACATCGGTCTCCGCCTTGTCCGCCGCGTCCTTCACCGCGTCGAGGAAGGCCTTCACACCCGCTTCGTCGGCAGCCAGCGTATCCGCCCGGACGAACAGACCCGCCTGGGCGTATCCGTCGGTACCGAAGGCTTCCTTCAGCAGCTCCTGCACGGAGATCGTCTTCACATTTTCATTCTTGATTTTCGCCGCCGTAACCGCCGGATCCGCCGTGACGACGATCGCCTCCGGATTGCTCAGCAGCTCCGCCTGGGTCTCCGCCGCTCCGGACAGGTAGCTGACGGCCGCGGGCTGAATGCCCTTCGCCTCCAGCACCGCCAGCACCACGGAGGCGTTGATGGTATTCTCTCCGAAAAGGGTCACCTCCGCGCCGTTCAGGCTTTCCAGCGTGAAATCAGCCTTCTGGGACGCAATATACAGGTTGCCCCAGGTGACGACGGCCGCCAGCCGGTAGGTGGATTTGCCGGCCTTGAACAGCTTCGCGCCGGCGTTGATGGGCGCGATGATGAAGTCCGTCTCGTTCTTCGCGAATTCCGCGCCGATGGTATCCGCGGCCACGAAGGTATAGTTCTCCGGGTTTTCCGCCGCCAGGGTCGCCACGGCCAGCGCCGGCGCGCCCGCGGGGGCCGTCAGCTTCATCGCTCCGCTCTCGGCCGCCGCGCAGCCCAGCATCAGAACCAGTGCCAGAATCACAGATATCAGTTTCTTCATTTTGTTTCTCTCCTTTATTTCTTTCCTGTCAGTGCGCTCTTCACCGTGATGCCGGGAATGTTTCCCAGCCTTCCGGTCAGGGCGCCGATTTCCTCGTTGCTGCCTTCCACAATCAGGCCGATCACCGCCGTACCGTCCTCCGGATTCGGTACGCCGATGCGTCCCCGGATCACCCGGCCGTATTCGCTGAGCGTCTGGTTCACCCGGCCGATCTCGTCCCGCGCGTTCACCACGACCCCCACGAAGCCGAGCCTTTTTTCCGATGAAGTCATGCTGCCTTCCCTTCCTTCCCCCTGCCCGTCTTCCCCGAGCCGGGTCCTCCGGGATCCCTTTCCCCGGGAGTCCAAAAAAGCGCGGCTCCCCGGGTCATCCCCCTGAAGCCGCGCAAAAACAACTCATCCGTTCTGCCTCCCTTCTCATCTTGCGCTTTGGTCTCCCTCCGCGCTCAATCGTCCGGCCCGCAGACTTCCCTCCGCCCTCCGTTCTCACTTCCGGCTTCGGCCCGTTCCGCGGCTGATATGAGCATACCACAGTCCGATGCTTATTTCAACTTTTCCTCCATGACCTCCAGCGCCTTCTTCAGCTGGGGATCACGCTGGCTGTCCGCGAAATCGTATCCGCCGTTGTCGCCTTCCTCCAGCGGAATTTCGACGTCCGGCGCCAGGCCCACCTTGTGCACCGCGCCGCCATCCGGCGTCCGGTATTCCGCGATCGTGATCTGATACCCCGCGCCCTCGCTCCCGATGGGCAGCACCGCCTGCACGATGCCCTTGCCGTAGGTGTTGACGCCGACCACCGTTGCGCCGGCCCTCTCCCGCAGCGCGCCCGTCAGGATTTCGGAGGCGCTGGCGCTGTTCTCGTTCACCAGGGTCACCAGAGGGATCTCAATCTTCCCGTCCCGCGTCGGATAGCAGTGATCCTCCGTTCCGTCCCGGTAGACCAGATAGCACAGGTCCCCCGCGTCCATGAACAGATCGCCCACCTGCTGGGCGGAGTCCACCCATCCTCCGGGATTGTCCCGCAGGTCGATGATCAGGCCCTTCGCCCCGCGGGAGATCAGGTCGTTCAGCGCCTCCTCGAATTCCTCATCGACCTTTCCCGCAAATTCATAGACGGCAATCAGGCCGATCTCCTCCGTCAGCATGGTGCTCTCCACCTGGTTGACGGTGATGTTGGCCCGAGTCAGATTGAAGGTGATCTCCTCCCCGTCCCGCAGGAAGGTCACGTCCACGCTGGTCCCCGGCGTGCCCCGCATGATGTCCACGGCGTCCTGCAGGGTTTCGGGCACGACGAACAGGTCTTCCCCGATCCGGTACAGGATGTCTCCGCGCTGCACGCCGGCCGCCTCCGCGGGGCTTCCCTTGAAGACCCGGCTGATTGTGCAGACCCCCGTCTTGTAGTTGGAGGAAATCAGGATCCCGACGCCGGCGTATTCGCCCTCATCGTCCTCCTTCATCTTCTTCCAGGCTTCCGGCGTATAGTAGAAGGTGTAGGGATCCTGCAGCCCGGCCAGCAGACCGGCGCTGGCCCCCTGAAGCATGTCGGTGACGTTCGGCTCCTGATAGTAGTAATAGTCCACCACGTCCATCAGCTCCAGCAGCTCGTCAAACTGCCGGTACCGCTCGTACAGATCCCGGGAGATGGTCACCGTATCCGAATCCGAATCGGTCAGGCTTTGCCCCTGGGCCAGCCGGTTCAGCCGGCTCAGGCCGTCCGGGGAGATCGTGCATCCGGCCAGCAGCACCGCCGCCAGCACCAGAACTGCCGTCAGCATCCACTTCTTTTTCATGATCTTCTGTTCCTCCTGTCCGCCTGTGCAGGCAGCTTCCGCGTTTTCATCTCCCCGTTTCCGGTTCCGCCGTCCGTTTCCTCTCATTCGCCGGGCCGTCCGCTTCTTCCCGTCATTCGTCCTCCGGCATCATCATCACCAGCCGGAAGATGACCGCGTCCCGGAAAACCCGCAGGTCCAGCCCCGTTTCCTTTCGGATCCGGTCCAGCCGGTAGGTCAGGGTGTTCCGGTGCACAAACATCCGCCGGGCGGCCACCGACAGGTTCAGGTCCGCCTCAAAGAAATGCTCCGCCGTCTCCACCGTCTCCTCCGTCAGAATCCGCTCCGGATGCTCGCCGAAAACCTGTCTCCGGAGAGCCTTCCTGGTCGCGGCCGGAATCTGCTCCGCCATACGCTCCAGCATCTGATGCGAATAGACAAGGACGGGCGCCTTCGGATGAAACCGGTCCCCGGTTTCCAGCGCCTCCAGGGCCTCCCGGTACCCGGCCGGCCACTCCTCCGGCGCGCCGTGCACGCCGCTGACCCCGGCCTTGAGCCGGACGCCCGTTTCTCCCTCCACCGTATCAATCAGCGCCAGTGCAAATTCCGCAATCTCCTCCGGATCGGCCCCGGCCTTGATCATCAGGGCCCTTCCGGCGCCGTCCTCCGCCAGAAGATCGTTTTCCTCCAGGGGAGCCAGCTCCCGCAGGATCTCCGTCAGCGGGCGCTCCGGCTTTTCCTCCGGCCGCAGCAGCACAACACAGCTGCTTTCCGGCAGTCCCCGAACTTCCGCCATGCGCGCCGCCCCCTTTTGTCCTTGATTTCAGGGCATTATACCACAGTCCTCCGCCTTCCCACAACAGAAAAAACCTCCCGGGCAGAGCCCGGGAGGCGGAAATCCGTCAGATTGCTGAGGATTACTTGTTCAGGATGGTCTTCTCCGTTTCCTTGTCGAAGAAGTGCAGCCGGTTGGTATCCAGCGCGATCTTGATCTTGCTGCCGGCGCGGCTGGTGGAGCGGGGATCGACGCGGGCAACGATGTTGCCTTCCTTGCCGGTGGTGGACAGATACAGATAGGTCTCGGAGCCCATCAGCTCGGTCACTTCCACGTCCACATCGACGGTGGCGGTGGCGAACTCAGCCAGCTTCTCCTCGCTGTCGTGAATGTTCTCGGGACGGATGCCCATGACAACTTCCTTGCCGATGTAGCTCTCATCCGTGAACTTGCCGATCTTGGAGCTGGGCACCACGATCTTGTTGTTGCCGAACTTCGCGACCACGTCCTGGCCTTCCCGTTCCAGCTTCACATCGAAGAAGTTCATCTGGGGGCTGCCGATGAAGCCGGCGACGAACTCATTGGTCGGATAGTCGTACAGGTTCTGGGGGGTATCCACCTGCTGCACAACGCCGTCCTTCATAACCACGATGCGGCTCGCCATGGTCATGGCTTCGGTCTGGTCATGGGTAACGTAGATGAAGGTGGTCTGCAGGCGCTGATGCAGCTTGGTGATCTCGGTACGCATCGCAACACGCAGCTTGGCGTCCAGGTTGGACAGAGGCTCGTCGAACAGGAAGACCTTGGGCTCACGGACGATGGCACGTCCCAGAGCAACACGCTGACGCTGGCCGCCGGACAGGGCCTTGGGCTTCCGGTTCAGCAGGTGGGCGATGTCCAGGATCTTGGCGGCTTCTTCCACGCGGCGCTTGATCTCATCCTTGGGGGTCTTGCGCAGCTTCAGGCCGAAGGCCATGTTGTCATACACGGTCATATGGGGATACAGGGCGTAGTTCTGGAACACCATGGCGATGTCGCGATCCTTGGGGGCGACGTCGTTCACCAGCTTGTCGCCGATGTACAGCTCACCGTCGGAAATCTCTTCCAGACCGGCGACCATGCGCAGGGTGGTGGACTTTCCGCAGCCGGAAGGACCGACCAGAACGATGAACTCCTTATCCTCGATGTCCAGCGTGAAATCGCTGACGGCGGTCACGTTGCCGGAGTAGATCTTGTAGATGTGCTGCAGGGATACACTTGCCATTTGTACATCCTCCTCATTCAATCGGGCTTTGCCCTTGATGGAATGAATTATACCCGATTTTTCCGGGAATGAAAAGGGGTATTTTTGACAATTCTGTATATTCCTTTTTGTGCATTCTGCACAAATCCGTACGCCTGCTTCTCCCGCTTCTCCCCCTCCCCGCCAGAAACAATACAGCCCGCCTTGCGGCGGGCTGCATCATATGGAGGATAGGGAGGTCTGACACGACGCGCGTGTCAGGGAAAAGGGTGTCCGGAAAAGGGATGGTGGTGCCGCTTCTCCCGACACCCTGATTCTATCCTCTCTTTGTGTTCGTTCTGTGAAAAGCGAATGAATATCTGAGAAAACTTATACCTTTCCGGGCCCCGGTGTCGGCGAGGGCGCGGTCTGTGCCGGGGTTTCCGTCCCCGCTCCCGCCGTCTCCGGCGCCGGGGATTCGTCCAGGTTCACGGTTTCCTCCACCTCGGGGGGAGCCGCCATCAGGTCAATCAGCTTCTGGTCCACCTCCCCGGAGGCGTAGATTTTCTGATCCCGCTGGTAGGCCTTGACCGCCTTGACCGTTCCGTCCAGCATTTTTCCGCCCGCGTATCCGGTGTAATAGCCGAGCTCGGCCAGCCGGGTCTGAACCCAGAAGACCTCCGGGCCCTCGCTCCGGCTGCGCAGCCGTCTTCCGCCCAGATCGGGCGCCTTCGAGGCGCTGTACTCCGGTTCCGGCGTCGGCAGGGGCGTTTCCTCCGGGATGGAGGTTCCCTTCTTCAGGTTCGGCACCTTCACCGCGTCCTTCAGCTCCGGATCATCCGGCAGATCCTCCCGGATGGAGACCACCGTGCCCTCGCCGATATTGTCGTACACCCACTTCGCGTCCTCGACCGTCAGCCGGATGCATCCGTGGCTGGCCCGCTGTCCCAGCTTCTTGTAGCTGGAGGTTTTCATGGCGTCCAGGCTCACGGCAGTATAGATGACGGAGTGGAACGCAATGGATGCGTTGATCCGCGTCCAGTAGCGCGCGTAGCTGTTGCCCCATTTCGGGAAGACGCACCATTTCGCGTGCCGGCCGTTCAGCACCCAGTCCCCTACGTCGCTGGGATTGGCCTTCGTTCCCGTGGAGCAGATCATTCTCCGGACGGGAATGGTATACTCGCCGTTTTCGTCCCGGCCGTATACGGTGGTCACCTGGTTCCTGACGTCGACCGTCATCGCGAAGGGAACCGGTGTCGGTGTCGGCGTCGGCTTCGGGGTGGCGTTCGGAAGCACGATCCGGTCATCGTTGAAGACGACGTTCCAGGTCTCCTCATTCACGATGCCGTCCGCCTTCAGGCCGTTCTGCGTCTGAACCGCCTTGACGGCCCGCAGGGTCTGGCGGGCAAAGTTCCCGCTGATCGGGCCCTCGTAGTAACCCAGGTCTGTCAGCCGCTGCTGCAGCTGCTTGACCAGGGCTCCGCTGGAACCGCTTTTCAGCGTTTTCGAAAAGGCGATGAATCCGTCCGGCATCACCACGCCGTTGTTCGCCGCCGTATCCCCGTCGTCCACGAGGAAGCCGTTCAGATCGGGCACCGGGGTTCTCGTCGCGTCCGGCGTATCGTTCTTTCCCACCGCCCGCGGAGAAAAAAGCGCCTCCTGGGTCAGCGGATCCGCGGCCCCGGTCACGGCGATTCCGTTCTTCTCCTGAAATTCCCGGACGCTTTTCTGGGTTCCGCCCAGATAGTTTCCGCTGATCTTTCCCTTGTAGTAGCCCAGCTCCATCAGCCGGGTCTGCAGATTCCGGACCTCTTCCCCCTCGGCTCCGTACCGCAGGCTGCGGTACCGGGCGGAGTAGATTCTGCTCTGGGTCGCCGGGTCGGCAATGCCGGTCTTCTCCAGACCGTAGTCCCCCTGGAAGGTGCGCACCGCCTCCCGCGTCCCCTCCCGGTATCTTCCGGAAAGATTGCCCGTATAGTACTTCAGCTCCTGGAGGCGGGTCTGAAGCTCCAGCACGTCCTCTCCCTCATCGCCGTACTGCAGCACACGGCTGTCAACGATCTCCTCCTCCAGGTCTTCCTCATCGGGAAGCTCCTCCGGATTCCGATCCTCCGGCTCCTGACCGTCCCCGTCCTCTTCATCCTCGATCGGAACGGCTTCGTCCGGCCCTTCGCCTTCCTCGTCCGCTTCTTCCGGATCCTCCGCGGCCTCAGCCGCTTCCTCCGTTTCCGCCGCCGGCACGGTCTCCGCCAGTCCCGGCAGCACCGCCCCGGTCATCAGTACACAGCCAAGCAATAAACACAAAAACCGTCTCATCGGCTCACCTCACAGGTATTTGTGCATATTGTAACACTCGTGTAACTTTTTTGCAAGATTTTGGAAAAAACTGAAAACATTTTCCGTCTTTTCCGGCCCTGCGGAAGCTTCCGCATGAAAAGCCCCGGAGGCCTTTTGCCTCCGGGGCCGTGAAAAGCTTTCCTGTTTTACTTGAGAACCACGCCTTCGTACGCCTTGGACCAGTCCATCGTCTCCTGTTCGCCGTATCCTGCCGGATAGGCGCCGGGATTCCGCAGCACATAGCCCAGATCGATGTTAAAGTCCGTGCTGTTGCTCGCGACGGAGAACTCCTCCGTCACCGCCGTCTGCTCCTCGGTTTCAACCAGGGAGGAGACGATCAGATAGATGTCCGTCCGCTTCTGGGTGGGTTTGACCTCCGCGGGCGCGGTGACCCGCAGCGTATATACCGCCGGGTACACCTCCCGGAAGAAATACAGGCCGTACTGGTCCGTCTCCGTCTCCGCGGCCGTTTCCCCGTTTCGGATCAGCTCCACCTTCACGTGGGGGATGCCCAGCTCGCCGCCGTCCTGCCAGCCGTTGCCGTTCTCGTCGAGCCAGCAGTAGTCGCCGATGGTTCCCGGCAGGACGCCGCCCATGTTCAGATCCAGCTGATCCTGTCCCATCTTCAGGGAGATCAGGTCCGTCCGGCCCCTGCGGCCGTCCGTCTCCCGGATCACCGAAATCAGTCCGCTTTCCAGCCGCTCGTCGTCCGGCTCCACCGCGACGGTTCCTTCCGGCAGCTCCGCCTCGATCCGGTATTCGCCCGGCATCAGCCCGCTGAACCGCCAGCTTCCGCTCTCGTCCGTGGTCTGGCTTTGCAGCTCGGTTCCTTCCGAATCGGTCAGGCGGATCACGGCGCCGGGCAGGTTTTCGATCTCTTCCCCGCGGTCCATCCAGACCCGGCCGCCCATCGCCGTATACTTCACCAGGCCCATCACCAGATCCTCCCGGGATTCCGCCTCGTTCAGCGTGATGCCGGTCACGGTCAGCCGGTTTCCTTCCTTCCGGAAGGTATTGTCGCCCTCCGGCGGCAGATCCGTATTCTCGTCCATCCGGTAGGAGACCGAATAGGTGCCGGGGATCAGCCAGTCGCACAGGAACTGTCCGCTGCGGTCCGTGGTCAGGGTATCGAAGACCTCGCCCGTCTTCTCATCCGTGATTTCCAGCGCCAGCTTTGCGGGTGTCTCCTCCTCCGCGTCCAGCCGGCCGTCATTGTTCTCATCCATCCAGACCCGGCCGGCCAGCTTCGCGGGAACGGCGCCGCCGATCCTCTGATCCTCCCAGCGCTGGCCCATCGCCACCGTCAGGGAGGTTTCCATTTCGCTCTTTCCGGCAATCACCGGCAGGCTCAGCCCGGCCGTCCGGGTGATCACCATGCCCTCCGGCAGCGTCAGGCGAAGGGTATAGGTATCCGGATGCAGATTCCTCAGTGCGAAGGCGCCTTCCGCGTCGGATACGGCCTCCGCCGTTTCCAGGTCGCCGCGGGACGGAATCAGCGTCACGCGCAGGCCTTCCAGGAGCACATCCCCGGCCTCCATGGTGCCGGAGCCGTCATGATCGCGGAAGAAGGTACCTGTCACCTCTCCGAGGGTCAGTCCGCCGCAGAGCGGAGCCTCCTTCTGATCCGCCGTCCGGAAGTCGAACCATTCGCCCCGTCCGGTGCCGTTCTCTCCGGAGATCGCGCTGTCCCCGCCCGTCCGGGCGAAGATCGCGCCTTCTGGCAGCTGATATTCCAGGTAATACCTGCCCGGCATGACCGCGTCGAACAGGAAGGCCCCGTTCTCCGTGATCTGCGCGGAGAAGGCCTCGCCCTCCTCGCTCATCAGCCGGACCGTCGTTCCCTCCAGTCCTGTTTCCTCCGCGTCCCGTCGGCCGTTGTCATTCGCGTCCGCGAAAACCGTGCCCTTCACCGTGCCGGGCATGATCATCCCGGCGTCCAAGCCGGACACCGTTTCGCCCAGAGGCACCTCGAAGGGCTCCGAATAGCCCTCCCCGCCGTTCAGGTTCAGGATGATGTTGCCCTCTCCCCGCCGGGTAAAGGCATACCCTTCCTTTGCGGTCATGCGCAGGCTGTAGCTTCCCGGGGTCAGGCCCTCGAAGGTATACTCGCCCTTTGCGTTGGTCTTCGCCGTATCCACCGCAGTGCCCCGGGCGTCCAGCAACGTGACGCTGATGCCCTGGGCAGTTTTCTCGCTTCCGTCCCGGGTCGCGGAGAAGTTGTCGTCCATGTAGACCGTGCCCGACGCGGCGCCGTAATAGATCGCCCCGACGTTCACCGTGCGGTGCTCGCCGTCCTGCAGCACAAAATCCTTCCAGAAATTCTCCCGCCGGTTTTCCCGCGCCGCAAAGTGGTTTCCTTCCGGATCGTCGGTCACGGCGGTAAAGTTGCTGCCGTCCTCCGGCAGCACCGCGCGGATGCGGTAGGTATTCCCCCGCAGCCCGGACAGCGTATACTTTCCGTCTTCCCCGGAATAGGCCACCGCGATCTCCTCATCCTTGATCTGCTTGATGGCCGTCACCTTCACCCCGGCCAGCGGCTTTTCGCCCTCGTCGTACAGGCCGTTGTAGTTCGCGTCCAGGAAGGCCGTGCCGCTGACGCCGGCCGCCCAGGCAAAGCCGATATTCTGATTCGTCTCGTCCTTGCCGTCGTTCAGGTCCAGGGTGCGGGTGGCCTTGGTCCGGCCCTCCGCCGTGAAGACGGAGCGGTTCGCTCCGCCGGTCTTGCTGTAGCGGGTAAACATCATGCCTTCCGGGGCATAGCCGCTGAAGTCATAGAATCCGGGCCGCATCCGGAACACCCGCCAGTATCCGTTTTCATCCGACCAGGCCTCAAACTCGAGGCCGTTCTTCTGGCCGGAGAAGGTCACCCGGGCTCCGGCGATCTTCGGCTCGCCGCTTTCCATGATGCCGTTCGCGTTCTCATCCAGCCAGCAGACCCCGTCCACCGTGACGCCCTTCAGCAGGCCGATTCCCCGCTCCGCCGTTTCCCCGGCAGCCACGGTGATCGGTTCCGAATCCTGCTCGCCAAGCTCGGAAAAATCCATGATGGAATACTCCAGGCCGATATCCCTGGATTTCCGGTTGAAGCCCCATTTTTCGGGCAGGGACGCCCTCACGCGGTACGCGCCGGGCTCCAGGCCGGGCATCAGGATCTCGCCCTCCCCGTCGGTGACACCGCCGGTGACCACCCGGTCCTCCGCGGAAACCAGATAGACCGGAATTCCCTCGACGCCGACCTCATAGGGGCCGCAGACTCCGTTATTGTTGCTGTCATAGAATACCTTCAGGCGGATGGCGCCCTTTCCCGCGTCCGCCTCCAGCAAGCCGACCTGCGGCTCGCGGGTCGGTTCCTCCGTGGGCACCGCCGTCTGCGCCGGCAGCGCCGCGGCCGTCGGGACGGGCGTGGGCGCCGCGGTCTCTGCGGGTTCGGCGGTTTCAGCCGTTTCGCCGGGGTCCCCGGGCTGAGGAGCTTCCGTCTCCGCGGGCTCCTGCGCCGGCGTCTCCGTTTCCGCGGCCGGTTCCTCCGGCTGCGGAATCACGGCCGCCGCGCCCTCCGCCAGCTTCGGCACGAGAATCGGCACGGTCAGATTCCCGCCTTCTCCCGGCGCCACCGTGGTCCTTGCGCCGCTCAGATCCCATCCGGGAGCGACGGTCTCCGGCATGGGCACCAGGGTCACGGGCTCGCTTCCGGCGACGGTGACCGTCGTCTCTCCCGCCTGAATCACGCCGCAGTCCAGGCCCCCCTGAAGCACGCGGAAGGATCCGGCCAGCGGAATCTGCTCCGCTGTACCGTCCTCCCGTTCCGTCACGCCCCGGAACCAGACGCCGATCGTGGTTACTTCCGCCCCGGCGGATACGGCCAGGCTTACTCCAAGCAGCACTCCCAGCAGGAGCGCCGCCCAACGGGTCCATCCCTTCATTTTCCGAAAAGGCCTCCTCAATTCAGCTTCACCGTATGCCGGAACTTGTCATACACATTGGTCACGTAGAAATCCCGGTAGCCCCGGGGATACGCCACATGCAGGCTGTAAAGCGTCCGGTTCACGCAGGTCACGATCATCCGTCCGGCGACCTCGGCCCCCGTGGCCTTCTCCGTGGCGGTATAATTCGCATAGATTCCGGTGGCTCCGAGGAAAGCCCGCTCCGCGGTGTTCGACGGAGAGAAGCCGCTCAGCTCGCCGCTTCCGCCCAGGGTATCCAGCATGCCCTTGACTTCCTTCGTCAGCTCGGATTTGGTGTAAGCCTTGTTGACAGGCACCGCGCGCACCGTCAGCGTCGCCGCGTAGTCCATCGACGGATCCGGATTGGTCAGCCGGTAGGTATCCGAGACGCTGTCATCCACGGTCCAGCCGCTGGGGCCGTCAAAGGTCATATGCAGCGAGGACGCTTCATACGTCACGTAGCTGAGGGACAGCGTGGGCAGCGGAGTGGGGGTGGGCTTGTCGACCGGGTCGATCAGCACAGGCGTGGCTCCCGCGTATTCGCTCTGAATGACCGGGGCCGACGTGGGAGCGCTGTCCGGATTCTCCGGCACCTCTTCCCAGTCTCCGCCCTCCTCGGAGGCCGGATCATAGGAGCCGTCGTCGTAATCCGTCGGGCCGACCACGGCCGATCCGAACAGATCCTGCGCCGGTTCCTCCGTCACCTCCGCCGTCGGCTGGCTGGCCGGAGGCAGGTTGGTGTCAAACACTTCCTTCTGCTGACAGGCGGTCAGCGTCAGCGCGCACAGCGCCAGGATCAGACACAGCACTTTCCTTTTGTTCATGGCTCTTTCCTCCCCTATCCCCGGGTTTCGCGTTTCCGTTCCGCCCGGTCCGTTTATCCGGCCGCGCTCCCTTCGGAGCCGGCCTTTCCTTCCGTCAGACGTTCCCTTTGGCGCGGAAGTTTCCTTTTATTCCGCATCCTCCGTATACCTGGGATGATAGATCCGCCGGTCCAGGCTGAAAATCTTCTCGCTGAAGGCGCCCTCCGGCGTCTTTTCCCAGGCGGTCTTCATGGTATTCATCCGCGCGTCCATCATGTCAATCCAGCGCAGCGCCTCCGCCTCCGGAAACATGGGCGGCCGCGGGCTGCCGTACTCCGGCTCCCCGTGATGGCTCAGCAGCATGTGCTCCAGCAGCACGACGCACTCTCCGGTGACGCCCGTCCTTTCCGCCGCCCGGTTCAGCAGCGTGATGCCCCGTACCAGATGCCCCAGCAGCTGCCCGTCCCGGGTGTAATCCTGAACATTGCCGCTCTCGTCGCTCTTCAGCTCCTCAAGCTTGCCCAGATCGTGAAGGATCACGCCGGAAAAAAGCAGATCCCGGTTCAGCCAGGGATAGATCTCCGCCGCCGCCCTGGCCAGGCGGAGCATGTCCGTCGTGTGATGAAGCAGCCCTCCGCGCTCCGCGTGGTGCATCCGCTGGGCCGCGGGGAACCAGCTCAGCCGCTCTCCGGCCATGTCCAGCATCTCCAGGGTCAGCTTCTTCAGATTCTCTCCGGAAAACCCGTTCACCGTTTCGCGGATTTCCCGCATCATGTCCTCGGAGGTTCTCGGAGCCGAGGGCACCAGCCCGCTCAGATCCACCTTCTCCCCTTCCTTCGGGGGATGCCATTCCTCAATCCGCATCTGCAGCCGGCCGTTGAATTCCTGCACCTGGCCTTTGATCCAGAGGGGCGCTCCGGTTTCCGGCACCTCCTGGCGGGCGTTCCAGTACCAGATCTTGGCGTTCATTTCCCCGGTCCGGTCCCCCAGGCTCAGATCCACATAGTCGTGGCCCTTCCGGTCCATCTTCTTCTCCGCGCCGCGGACCATCAGGATTCCTTCAAAGCGGTCGTCCGCCTTCAGCTTGCATACACTGTTTTCTTCCATCTCTTCTCCCTCCGGACACGGAACCCGTTGTTCTCCGCGCGCCCTCCGGGGCGCCCCGGGTCCCGCTCCGGTCGCCATCAGAACGGAGCGTCCCCGCCGCCCGGCCCGTCCTCCCGGGCCAGGTTGGCAAAGGTCGTGAGCTCGCCGAGCCAGGCCAGCTTCACCGTCCGCAGCGGGCCGCTGCGCTGTTTGGCGATGTTGACCTCCGCGATGTTCTTGTCCTCCGTGTCCTTGTTGTAATACTCCTCCCGGTGCAGGAACATGACCACGTCCGCGTCCTGCTCAATCGATCCGGAATCCCGCAGGTCGCTCAGCACCGGCCGTTTGTCGATCCGGTCCTTGTTCGCCCGGCTCAGCTGGGCGCAGGCGATGATCGGAATTTTCAGCTCCAGCGCGATGGCCTTCAGCTGCCGGCTGATTTCCGCCACCTCCAGCTGGCGGCTTTCGGAGCGGCCGTCCGCGTGCATCAGGCCCAGATAGTCCACCAGCACGAGATCGAGCCCGTGCTCCATCATCAGCCGGCGGCACCGGCTGCGCAGCTGGCTCGGGGTCAGCGCCGCGGTATCGTCCAGATAAAGCGGCGCGTTGGAGATCGGCCCGAGCGCCTTCGCCAGCGCCGTCCACTCCGCGTCCTCCAGCGTCCCCTTCCGAACCTTCTGCATATTCACCCGGGCCTGCCCGCACAGCACGCGCATCACGATCTGCTCCCGGGGCATTTCCAGGCTGAAAACCGCCACCGTCTTTCCCTTCTCGATGCTGGCATAGGAGGCGATGTTCATGGCAAAGGAGGTCTTTCCCATGGCCGGCCGCGCGCCGAGGATGATCAGCTCGCCCGGATGCAGCCCGGTCAGCGTGCTGTCCACGTCGATGAACCCCGTGGGCACGCCCGAAACCTCGCCGTGCAGGCGGGACAGCTCCTCAATCTCCCGGAAGGTGTTGTCCAGCACCTCCCGGACATGCTTCAGCGTGCCGCCGTCCGTCCGGTTCATGGCGATGTCAAAGATCGCCTTTTCCGCCCCGGCCAGGATCTCCGGCAGAGGGCTCTGCTGCGCGTAGGCCTCCCGGGCAATCCCCTGGCTGGCGGAAATCAGCTTGCGGAGCGTGCTCTTTTCCTGCACCAGCTCCACATAGGCTCCCGCGTTGACCACCGTGGGCACGGAGCTCATCAGCCGCATCAGATACGGCACGCCGCCCACGCCCTCCAGGGAGCCGCGCCGGCTCATTTCCGACACCGCCGTGGTCAGGTCAATGGGTCTGTGCGCGCGGGCCAGATCCGCCATGGCCCGGAAGATCTCCTGATGCTCCGGCAGATAAAAGTCCTCCGGCTGGAGGCTCTCCATCGCCCGGAGCACGACGGAAGAATCCTGAAGCATTGCGCCCAGGACGCTGATCTCCGCTTCCAGGCTGTTCGGGGGAACCGCCCCCCGCAGCTCCGGCTCCGCCTGTTCCGGCATCTGCGCTCTCTCCTGTCCTTCTGTTCATTCCGGTCTTCCCGGAGACGGGCCTCCCGTCCGGGATTTTATTTCTCCAGCGGAAGCACCCGCAGCTTCATCTCCGTGGTCACGCCGGGATACAGCCGGACGGTAATCTCCCGGTCCCCGACCTCGCGGATCGGATCTCCCAGATCAATCTTCCGCTTGTCCGCCGCATACCCGTGCTGCTTTTCCAGCGCCTCGGCCACCTCCGCGGCCGTGACGCTTCCGTACAGCCGGCCCTGGGAGCCGCATTTGATTTTCAGCTCGACAACCTTTCCCTTCAGCGCGTCCGCCTTCGCCCGCGCTTCGGCCAGCGCCTCCGCGTCCCGGGCCTCCTGGGCCGCCCGCTTCTTCTCGATCTCCTTCAGCGTCCCGGCCTTGGCCTCCACCGCCAGCTTCTGGGGAAAAAGGAAGTTCCGGGCATATCCGTCGCTGACGTTCAGGATTTCGTCCCGCTTCCCGATATTTTTGACATCCTTCAGCAGTACAACCTTCATGGTGTTCTCTCTCCTTCCGCCCCGCGAGGGCACAGCAAACAGCCCTTCGCACAGGAAATCAGTTTATTCTACCCTATCCACCCGCAAATTTCAACCCCCGGGCAAATCCCGGGGCGGGGGAAAGAATACGTTCAACCGGTTTCCCGCGGAAGGGCCGCGGCAAAATATTCCGTATGGAAAGGAAGCGGCGCCGGAGGGGCGCCGCTTCCGCTGTTTTCAGCCCAGCAGCGCTCTCAGCGCGCCGCAGGCCGCGTCAAAGGCCTCGTCATTGGAGGCGTACACGTAGGTCCCGCCGACGATGCTGCGGTCCCCCTTGCGTTCGAGTCCCTTCAGGCCGTCGAAAACCGCGAGATGGGGCTCCACGGTGACCTCCGCCCCGCCCTGGGCCAGGAAGGCATCGAGGATCTCCTTCACATGTCCGTCGCCCTTGCCGGCGGGCACCACGCTGCTGTCGGCGAACAGGGCATCCTTGATATGCATGTAATCGATCCTGCGGTTCAGCATTTTCCAGGCCTCAAGCGTATCCTGTCCGCACTGGACAAAATTGGCCGGGTCAAAGACGCCGTGCAGCTCGGGCACCTCCGTCAGCAGATCCAGGCAGCGGGAAGCCATGTCCCCGTAAATGCCCTTCTCGTTTTCATGGCACAGGGCCACGCCGGAGCCCGCGGCGGTTTCCGCCATCCTGTGCAGCCGGTCCATGACCTCGCCGCGGTACAGCGCCGGATCCTTCCCCTGGGGCAGGAAGAAGGAGAACATCCGGATATTCCCCGCGCCCAGAACGCGCGCCACCTCCAGGGTGTGCTTCAGCACGTCCAGATGCTTTTCAAAGTCGTCCTTTTCGATGTCGATCTTTCCGATCGGAGAACCCACGGACCAGGTGATCAGCCCGGCGTCGTCCAGCTTTTTCCGAACCTCCCGGGCCTTTTCCAGGGAGATCGCCGACACGCTTTCTCCGTCCACGTTGCGGATCTCCAGCCCCTGCAGCCCGTTTCTCTTCATGGCGGCAATCTGCCGGTCGATCTGCGGACTCGCTTCATCCGCGAAGGCAAAAATACGAAGGTCAGCCATTTTCATTCATCTCCATTCGGCGCATGCCGTTGTTGCTTTCTTCTTCTGCATGGATTTTCCGGGGGAGCTCCGTTTCCCGGGTTCCGGAAGGCCTTCCTCAGAAATCCAGCCTTTCCTTTTTCTCCTCCGGCCCCCCGCTTTTCCGCTTTCCGGACATCCATTCCAGCACGGTATACCGGATCTCCTGCTCCCAGAAGTCCCAGGTATGTCCGCCGGGAGCCGTCCTCCAGGTGTGGGGGATGCCCGCCTCCGTCAGCTGGGCCGAAAAGCGCGCATTGGCCGCCAGCAGGAAGTCCTGCTCCCCGCAGGACAGGTAGATCCGGGGCAGGGGCTTCCCCGCCGCCTGCCGGGCTTTGGCCAGATGCAGCGGATCCAGGTCGGTTCCCAGAAGATGCTTCAGGTCGCCGAACATCGCCCGGAGATAGGACTCGTCGCCCGCCGGGCCGGCGCCCCCCTCCCCGTTCTGGATGGATTCCAGCAGCAGCGCGGAGGAAAAGGCCAGAATGCCTCCGAAGGTATCCGCGTATTTCAGGCCCGTGCGCAGCGCGCCGTATCCGCCCATGGAAAAGCCGCCGATCCAGGTATCCTCCCGTCTGCGGGACAGGGGGAACATGGTCCGGGTGGCTTCCACGAGTTCTTCTCCGATCCAGGAGGAATAATTGTTCATATAATCCGGATGATCCAGATAGAAGCCGTTTTCCCCGTCCGGCATGACGACGCAGAGATTCCGTTCCTCCGCGTAGCGCTGAATGCAGGAGCTGGTCACCCAGCTGGAGCTGTTTCCGAAGATGCCGTGCAGCAGATACAGGGTGCGCCAGGGCGCGCCATCCTTTCCGGCGGGATCCGTATCCGCCGGAAGGAAGACGTTGAAATGCACCTTCCGGTTCATTTTCGAAGACTTGTAGTCCACCTGTAAAAAGGCCATGAGAAACCTCCTTATCCCTTGATGCCCGAAGAGGCGATGCCTTCCACCAGGCTCTTCTGGAAAATCAGGAAGAGGATGGTCGCGGGCACAATGGACAGCGTGGACATGGCCAGCGTGGAACCGATGTCCGAGCCGGAGGACGGATCGTTGAACAGCTGCAGCGCCAGGGAAACCGGCCGCATGTACGCCCGGTTCACGTACAGCAGGGCGGACAGGTAGTCGTCCCATCTCCAGATGAAGGAGAAGATGGCCGAAGTCACCAGGGCCGGAACAATCAGCGGCAGGATAATCCGGAAGAAGGTGACATAGTAGGAGCAGCCGTCAATCTTCGCCGCTTCGTCCAGATCCTTCGGAATGCCGCCGATGAAGTTCATGATCAGGTAGACGAAGAAGCCCTGAATCGCGAAGAAGAAGGGCAGGATCATCGGATAGTAGGTGCCGACCCAGTTCAGATGACGGTACCACATGAACTGCGGAATCATCAGGATCTGGGCGGGCAGCATCATGGTGGACAGCACCAGGCCGAACAGGATCTTCCTTCCCCTGAATTCCAGCCGCTGCAGCGCGAAGGCCACCAGCGAGGAGGAAAACAGCGTGCCGAAGGTGGAGGTGATGGCGATGATGAAGGAATTCAGGAAGAAGGTGCCAAAGGTGTATCCCTGGAAGCCCTGCCAGCCCTGAATGTAGTTCCTCAGCGTCCACTCCGTCGGGATCAGCTGCTTGGAGGTCGGCAGCACCAGGTCCGTCGGCTTGAAGGAGCTGAGCACCATCCACAGCAGGGGGTAAATCATGATGAACGCCCCGGCCAGCACGAAGAGGTGATAGAGAATTTCTTTCCACAGTTTGCGTTCGGTTTTCATCTCTCTCCCCCTCCTTACGCGTCATAGACCCACTTCTTGCGGGTCTTGAACAGCAGCAGCGTCACGACGGAGACGATGATCAGCATGATCCAGGCCAGCGCGGACGCGTAGCCCATCTGGCTCTTGCCCTGGGCCGGAAATGCCTTGTTGTACTGATAAACCGTATAGAACAGCGTGGAATTCCGGGGTTCCCCGTTGGTTATCAGCTTGGACTGCGTAAAGGCCAGGAAGGAATTGATCGTCTGCTGCACCAGGTTGAAGAAGATGGTCGGCGTCAGCAGCGGCAGCGTCACCGTCCAGAACCGGCGGAAACCGTTGGCCCCGTCAATGCTGGCAGCTTCATACAGCTCCATCGGAATCTGCTTCAGGCTGGAAAGGAAAATCAGCATGGAGGATCCGAACTGCCAGACCGTCAGAATGATCAGCACCCAGATCGCCGGCCCCTCGCCGAACCAGTTGAAATTCTGCATTCCCGGGAACACGCTGCCGAGAATGGCGTTGATGGTGCCGGTGGATTCAAACATCCTGCGCCACAGAATGGCGATGGCCACGGATCCGCCGATGATGGAGGGCAGGTAATAGGTGGCGCGGTAGAAGCCCACCGCCCGGCTCTCATGATTCATGATCAGTGCGATCACCAGCGCGAAGATCACCTTCAGCGGCGTTCCGATCAGCGCGTAATAAGCCGTCACGCCCAGCGCCTTGGTGAACGTGGCGTCTTTCGTGAAAATCCGGATATAGTTGTTCAGTCCGATAAACTCCGGCGGATTCACGATGTCATACTTACAGAAGGAATAATACAGGCTCAGCCCCATGGGAATCAGCATAAACAGCAGAAACCCGATAATAAAGGGCATGCTGAAGACCAGCCCTGCGGTGGATTCCCGGTTAATCCAGCGGGAGAAACCCGATTCGCTTCTGTCCGGCGACCGCGTACTCATGTCGTTTTTCCTCCTACGTTCCCATTCAGGAAAGGGGAGCGGTGGAACACCGCCCCCCTCTTCAGATTCTGTATGAAAGGTATGGATCAATAGTTCTCAGCGATGTCCTTGGCGGAATCCACCAGGTCGGCGCCCATTTCCTCGGCGGTCCTCGTCGGATTCTTCAGCAGCGCGTCGTCCGACAGCCTCTTCAGCACGTCATCATTCACGGTGCCGGAATAGCTGGGCAGCGGGGGGAAGATGGGAGAGCTGTTCTTTTCCACGATCGCCAGGTAATCCACGGCCACGCCGTAGGTGGGATCGATCTTGTTGACCTCCTCCGCGATGGCGGCAGCCACTTCGCTGTTGGCGGGCACACCGCGCTCGGCCTTCAGCAGGATATTGGCCTGCGGATCGTTGATCAGGTAGTTCAGCACGGCCACGGCCACATCGGGGTTCTTGGCGTCGGTGGTCACGGAGAAGAACTGACCGGGCTTCATGTAGTTGGACTTCACCGGGTCGGCGCTCGGCCAGGAGCAGATGCCCAGCTCAATGCCGTCGGCGGTCGCCGCGTCCTGGAACGCGTGAATCTGGTTGGAGAAAGCGATGGAGCACCAGGTGCGCACGTCGGGGGTGGCGCCGAAGACCATGGGGCTCTGGGCGATGTCGTTCACGTTCACGTTGGCAATCTGGTCGGTGTTGAACATCCAGCCTTCCGCCACGCCGGTGAGAATGTTCTGATAGTATCCGGCCGCTTCTTCCGCCGTCAGGCTCAGGCCATCCTTCTGATAGAAGTCAACATGGCCCAGGCTGCGGGCGTAATAGGTGGGATAGTTCTCGGAGTTGCCCTGTCCGTAGATCACGCCGATGCCCTTCTTTTCGTAGATCTCCTTGGAGATCTCCACGAACTTGTCCCAGGTCAGGTTGTCCGGAACCTCGATGCCCAGCTCGTCCGTCAGGGTCTTGTTGTACAGCAGCGCAGGCGCGTTCACGCCGGCGCACACGGCGTAGATGCCGTCGCCGACCTTACCGGTGTCGATGATGCTCTGGGAAATGCCGCTCAGATCCAGCGCGCCGCTTTCCACATAGGGGGTCAGATCCAGCAGATCGCCGGCTTCAACCCACTGCTCGATCAGCGCGTAGTCCTGCTGCATCAGATCCGGCAGGGAGCTGTCGGCCGCGTAGGTGCTCATCTTGGACCAGTAGTTGGACCAGTTTTCAGCCAGCTCGTTGAAGGTCACGTTCGGGAAATTCTCGGTGAAATAGGCCAGAGCTTCATGGGTCGCGGCGTCGCGGACCTGGTTTCCCCACCAGCCGAAGCCGATTTCCACATTGCCCGCGCCGGCCACATCGAAGTTTCCGACCTTCAGGTCCGCGGCCAGGGCGGAAGTAACGCCCAGCAGCAGACACAGGGACAGAAGCAGCGCAACAAATTTCTTCATTCCAGAGTTCCTCCTCTAATTCACTTACGACATTACATGTCGTTTTAAACGTTATAGCATATCATTTTCGACATGTCAACAGACAAAAACGCAATTCCTGTGCCGCTTTTTTTGCCCCGGAGCAAATCCTGAGAAGTCTGAATTGTCTGTGCTTTTTCCTTTCCCCGCGGGAGGAAACAGACGCTTGTATTTTGAGGGGAATCCTGTATAATGGGGCCAGAAATCAGCTTCACGGAAAAAGGAGGTTCCACCCCATGTCTGAAAAAGTAAAACTGGGTATTATCGGCATCGGCAATCAGGGCTCCACCTATGCCCGCCGTCTGGCCAGGGAAAACTGGGTTCCGGACATTCAGCTTGTTGCCATCGCGGATATCAATCCGGACCGGATCGCCTGGGCCAGGGAAAACGTGTCGGCGGACATCGCTTATTTTGACGACGCCCTGGCCATGCTGGACAGCGGGCTGCTGGACGCCTGCGTGGTCTCGGTTCCCCACTACGACCATCCGAAATATGTCATCGAGTGCCTCCGGCGGGGGATTCATGTGCTGTGCGAAAAGCCTGCCGGAGTCTATACGGAGCAGGTTCGGGAAATGAACGCGGAGGCGGAGAAGCATCCCGAAACCGTGTTCGCGATGATGTTCAATCAGCGGACCAACTGCGTGTACCGGAAGATGCGGGAGCTGATCCAGAGCGGCCGGTACGGGCGGGTCCGCCGGGCCAACTGGCTCATCACCAACTGGTACCGCAGCCAGTACTATTACGACAGCGGGGACTGGCGGGCCACCTGGAGCGGCGAGGGCGGCGGCGTGCTGCTGAACCAGTGCCCTCATCAGCTGGATCTCTGGCAGTGGATCCTGGGGCTCCCGAAAAAGGTGCAGTCCTTCATGCATTACGGGCAGTGGCATGACATTGAGGTGGAGGACGATGTGACCACCTATATGGAATATGAGGACGGGCATACCGGCGTGTTCATCACCTCCACCGGAGATCCTCACGGCACCAACCGCTTCGAGGTGCAGATGGACGGCGCGCAGCTGGTGGTGGAGAATGATAAGCTGTACCTGACCGAGCTGGAACAGCTGGAGCAGGACTGGACGAAAACCAATACCCAGCCCTTCGGCAGCGTGCCCGGGAAGGAGATTGTGGTGGAAACCGACGGTCTGAATCCCCAGCATCAGGGTGTGTTCGAAGCCTTTGCCGCGGCCATTCTGCGCGGAGAGCCCCTGATCGCGGGCGGCGAGGAAGGGCTGCGGGGGCTGACCCTGTCCAACGCCATGCACCTGTCCGCCTTCCTTGGGCGGCTGGTGGAAATTCCCTTTGATGAGCATCTGTATTATGAGGAGCTGATGAAGAGAGTGGCTTCCTCCCGGCGGAAAGCCCCCGCAAAGGCGGTTTTCGCGGGCACGGAGGGCACCTACTGATTCTGATTCCGTTTCCGCTCCCCGGATTATGCACAGAGACCGGCGGCCTTTCGGCCGCCGGTCCTCTTGTTTGTTAGGCCGGGGCCCGGGCCCCGGCGCTTCCCTCTCCCGCGGATCCTGCAGGCCCGCGGAGAAGCTGTTCACCCCCGGAGAGAATTCTCTCCGGTTTTCTTTTTCTTTTTGGCCTCATACATCTTCAGATCCGCCGCCTGAAGGCAGGCATCCAGATCCATGCCGCTGTCCGGCTCCCGGATGTACATGCCCATGGACAGCCCCAGCCGGAAGGGCAGCTTTCTTTCCCCGCAGATCCGTTCCAGCTCTTCGCGCACCCGCCCGGCCGGGATCTCCTCCCTCACGGGGCCGATGGCAATAAACTCATCCCCGCCGTAGCGCATCAGGTAATCCCCCGGGCGGCTGATCCGCCGCAGCACCTCCGCCGCCGCGCGGATGGCCGCGTCCCCGCCGTCGTGCCCGTGCCGGTCGTTGATCCCTTTCATGTCGTCGATGTCCAGGAAAAGGAACCGGACCGCCCGGCCGCTTTCCGTCAGCCGGTCAAACAGCGGGCGGCCGAACCGCGCGATCCCGAAGCGGTTGTTCAGCCCCGTCAGCTGATCCGTCACGTACAGATCGTTCAGCTTCTCGGTCAGCCGGTTCTGCCGCTGGCGCTGGCGGATGGTCTCCAGCGAGAGCACCAGCTCGTTGACGATGCTCTCATGGAGGTTCATCTCCGCCGCGGCGCATTCCCCGCGAAGCATCAGCACGCCCACCATGGTCCGCCCGAGGCTCAGCGGATAATACTCGGACAGGCGCGCCCGGGCGGGCAGAATCTCTCTGGGCTTGTGCTGGGACATTCCCGTGGTCACCACCCGGTATTCCTCATTCCGGGAAACGTGCTCCCTGCTGTCCGCCGTCAGCACGAAGCAGCCGGAGTATTCCCCGCGGGAGATCCTGTCCTCTTCCTCCTCCGTCGTTCTTCCGTGCAGGCTCCGGTAATATCTTTCGTCCAGGTAGATGCGCAGATCGTCCGCGCCGAAAATGCCGCAGTATTTTTCCATCGCCTCCATGACGTCCTGCAGCGTCTCCGCGGAGAAAAACGCGCCGGCAATCTTGTCCTGCGTCAAATAGAACTGGCGCAGAAAGCGGGTCTGCCGGTAGAACTGATCCTTGATCCGGTAAACCTCCGCCTCCGTATCCGCCCGGCAGCCGCAGGTGCCTGTCAGCACGGGCTGCACCCGGTGATAGATCACCGGATCGGTCTTCTTTCCCTCCACCATGGCCATGACCGTTTCCATCGCCTGGAAGCCCACGTCCCGGAAGCTCCTGTCGACGGTCGCCAGCCGGGGTGTGCAGAGGGAGGCGCTGAAAATCCCGTCGTACCCGGTCACCAGAATATCCTCCGGCACGTTCAGCCCCGCCTCTCTCAGCGCGCTGATCGCTCCCAGGGCCATATCGTCATTGACGCAGACCAGCGCCTCCGGGCGCTTCTCCGCCGCGGCGATCTGCCGGCCGGCCTCCTCTCCCGCATAGGTTTTCCAGTTTCCCTCCAGGAAGCGGATGTTTTCCTCCGGAATGCCGAAATCCCGGCAGGCATCCTGAAAGCCGAGGCGGCGCTGCCTGGGCTCGCTCTGCTCTCCCTCGTCATACTGCTCCGGCCCCTTCAGGAACCAGAGGCTTTTCACGCCGTGGGTCCGGATAAGATGCTCGGTAATCCGGTAGAAGGATTCGTGATCGTTGGACCGGACCTGGGGCATCTCCCCCAGCGGGACCCCCACGGTCACGGAGGGAATGCCCTTTGCCTTCAGGCGGCGCTCCAGCCTTCTGGCCACGTCCTTGACCACGATCTGGTGCGTCTGAACGATGGCGCCGTCATACTGATCCAGGTCCGCCAGCTGGTAGATTTCGTACAGGCTGAGATCCTCCAGATCCTCTTCATCAATGCTGAAGCAGTCGAACACCCGCACGTTCACCTCCGGGTGCAGGCGAAGATAGGCGGAAACGCCGCGCAGCGTCTCCCCCACCAGCTCATAGTTCCAGTCCGTCGTAAATAAAGCAATCTGCCTCATGATGAACCCTTTTCTTCTGTATCCGGAAAAACGGATTCCGACGGCCGCCTCCGGAGTATACTCAGTGAAGCTATTATATCCCGGATGCTCTCCGCAGGCAACTGCCCGCCGATTTTTTCTTTCCGAATAATAGTGCGCGGTTTTGCCGGATTATTCGTGTTTTTTGTATCCTGCATGTCGGCCCATTTTTCTTTCTTTTCCTGTTTTTTACCTCTCCTTTCAGTTTTCCTTGACAAAGGCGCCTTCGGAGCATAGAATATCGCATTGTTCGGAAATTGGATTCCGGACGGATGATGATTTCAATTCGCAGGAGGTTCGTTTCCATGGAAAAGCTGGAGCAGCTGTACGAAGGAAAAGCCAAGAAAGTGTTCGCGACGGACGATCCCGACGTGGTGCTGGTTTCCTACAAGGATGACGCGACCGCCTTCAACGGTCTGAAGAAGGGGACCATCGAGGGCAAAGGCGTCATCAACAACCGGATGAGCAACTTCCTGATGAAGCTGCTGGAGAAGGACGGCATCCCCACCCATTACATCGAGGAGCTGAACGACCGGGAGACGCTGGTGAAGAAGGTCACCATCGTGCCCCTGGAGGTCATCGTGCGCAACGTGGCCGCCGGCAGCCTTTCCAAGCGGCTGGGGGTTCCGGAGGGAACGCCCCTGCGGGAGCCGGTGCTGGAGTACTGCTACAAGGATGACGCGCTGGGCGATCCGATGGTGAATGAGTACCATATCGCCGCCATGGGCTGGGCGGATGACGAAACCATGGAGAAGATCGCCTACTACGCCCTGCGGATCAACGATCTGCTGATTGCCTACTTCAAGGGCGTCCACGTGGATCTGATCGACTTCAAGCTGGAGTTCGGCAAAACCTCCGACGGAACCCTGGTTCTGGCGGATGAAATCAGCCCGGACACCTGCCGCTTCTGGGACAGCGAAACCCATGAGAAGCTGGACAAGGACCGCTTCCGCCGCGACCTGGGCGGCGTCGAGGAAGCCTATCAGGAGATGCGCAAGCGCCTGGGCTTCTGAGAAATCGGCCGGGCTCCCCGGGCTGCGAAGCCTCAGGGGCAGCCCGCGGCTTCCCTGCCCTGATCCTGTTTATGAATCAGCCCGTCTCTCTTCGGGAGACGGGCTTTTTGCTGCGCAAAAAAAGCTCTCCCGCAATGCGGGAGAGCGGAAAGACCGGAAAAAGTGTTCCATCCTTCCCCGGAATCAGGCTGTTTCTCAGGCCCAGGGATTCTCGGTGGGATAGGGCAGGGACTTGGGCTGATTGTACCCGATGTCCTTCACGCCCAGGAACTTGAACACCTCGAACAGCGTCTTGCCGTGATGTCCGAAGGCCACCGCGCCGTGGTGCGGGAAGCGCTTCTGGATCAGCACGTGGCGGTAGAAGCGGCCCATCTCATGGATGGCGAACACGCCGATGCCGCCGAAGCTCTGGGTCGCCACGGGGAGCACCTCGCCCTCGGCGATGTAGGAGCGCAGGCAGCCCTCGGAGTCGCACTGCAGACGGTAGAAGGTGATTTCACCGGGCGCGATGTCGCCTTCCAGCGTTCCGCGGGTGAAGTCCGGATCGGATCCGGCGGGCTCCAGCAGCCGGTGCTGAATCAGCTGATACTTGATCGCCCGGGCGTCGCACATCTTGCAGGCGGGGGTGTTGCCGCAGTGGAAGCCCATGAAGGTATCCGTCAGCGTATAGTCGAACTTGCCCTTGATCTGCTCTTCCCACATCTTGGCGGGCACCGAGTTGTTGATATCCAGGATCGTCACGGAATCGCCGGTGATGCAGCTGCCGATGTATTCGGACAGCGCGCCGTAGATATCCACCTCGCAGCTGACCGGAATGCCCCGGGAGGCCAGGCGGGAGTTCACATAGCAGGGCTCAAAGCCGAACTGCTCCGGGAAGGCGGGCCAGCACTTGTCGGCAAAGGCCACATACTTCCGGGCGCCCTTATGGGCTTCCGCCCAGTCCAGCAGCGTCAGTTCGAACTGCGCCATCCGCTCCAGCATATCGGGGAAGTAACGGCCTTCGCCCATTTCCTTCGCCATGTCCTCGCAGACCTCGGGAATCCGCTTGTCTCCGGCATGCGCCTTGTAGCTGACCAGCAGATCCAGCTCGGAGTTCTCCTCGATCTCCACGCCGATCTCGTACAGGCCCTTGATGGGCGCGTTGCAGGCGAAGAAATCCTGGGGACGGGGTCCGAAGGTAATGATCTTCAGGTTCTGCACGCCGATGATGGCGCGGGAGATCGGCACGAAATCGCAGATCATCTTCGCGATGTCCTCGGCGGTGCCCACCGGATACTCCGGAATATAGCCCTTCAGATGGCGCATGCCCAGGTTGTAGGAGCAGTTCAGCATTCCGCAGTACGCATCGCCCCGGCCGTTGATCAGATCGCCGTCTCCTTCGGCCGCCGCCACGAACATGCAGGGGCCGTCGAAGTTCTTCGCGATCAGGGTTTCAGGCGTTTCGGGACCGAAGTTGCCCAGGAAGACGACCAGCGCGTTGCAGCCGGCGGCCTTCACATCCTCCACAGCCTTCAGCATGTCCTTCTCGTTTTCCACCGTGACGGGGCACTCATAAATCCCGCCCTCGCAGGCCTTCACGATGGCAGCCCGGCGCTTCTCGGACAGGCTGATGATGAAACAGTCGCGGGAAACGGCAATGATGCCCAGCTTTACCTCAGGGATATTCTGCATGTCAATCTCCTCCTTCAATTTTCAGGGTTTTCATGATCTATATGAGTTTTCCTGAAACCTGCCTGAATGATATCACGCCCGCATTTTGTTAGTCAACAGCAACAAGCCGGATTCCCTTCGCATTTCATGCGCTTTGTGCCGGGGCGCGGCATCCCCCTGTCCGCGGCGCGCCGGCAGTTCAGAATGCGAAGGGCTCCAGGGGAAGGCCGTTCTCCCCGAAAAGGTTCACGGCGCCGTAATCCGTCCAGGCATAGCGCGCGTGCATGGGATAGTCCACCCCCTCCGCCGTCAGCGTCAGCTCGTTTCCCTCCAGGGAAGCCGCCGCGGGGGAAAAGGCGCCCTCCGCCCCGGCCAGCTCCAGAAGCGCCGGCGCGCTCCCGTCCGGGGTCCCGAGCTTCTGATCCGCCCGCAGGATCATCTGTTTTCCCTGAATCCGGCGGGAGATCACCCGGGGCGCTTCCCGCCCCTGCTCTCCGTAAACGACGCGTTTCGCCAGCTCACAGAGCCGCTCCCCCACCACCCGCTTGTTCGTCGGGTGAATATTGTTGTATTCTCCCTGATCCAGCAGGCAGATCATGCCCGTGCCGCGGATCCGGTCCCGGGTCCGGCTCTGGGCCAGGCGCAGCGCCGGCCAGGTTCCCGTGTCTCCCCGCCCGTCCTCGGTCCACATGGGCAGCTGGACAAAGAGGAAGGGGAGGCTTTCGTCTTCAAAGAGCCCGCGCCAGCGGATGATCAGGCCGGACATCAGCTTATCGTATTCGGATTCCGTGCCCGTGGCGTCCGTCTCCCCCTGATAGTACAGGATGCCGCTCAGGCTCACCGGCGCCAGGGGGGCAATCATCGTCCCGACGAGTCCGGCCGGCCGGAAGGGGGATTCCGGTCCCAGCGGGGGCTCCCAGGGAAAGGGCCCCAGGGCGGCCTCCAGCTCGCTCCAGAGACAGTCCGGCCGCTCCGCCCGCATTCTGTCCGCGGCCAGGTTCCAGCTGCGCTGCCTTTCCTCAAAGTCCCGGACCTGCTCCCTGTACCGCTCCGCGGAGATCCCTTCCGTCCTCTGCCGGTACTGCTCCAAATAACGCGTGCCCTCGGCCGTCTCCCGCAGCCATTCCTCCGTCATCCAGCAGGAAATGGAGGTGCCGCCCCAGTAGCTGTCGATGATTCCCACCGGCACGTCCAGCTCCTCCTGCAGCTTCACGGCAAAGAAATAGGCCGCGGCGCTCATGTCCTTTCCCGTGCCCGGACGGATCTCCTCCCAGCGGGCCTTCGCCCAGGCCGCGTCCCTCTTTTCGCCGAAGCAGGCGCACTTCGGCACATTGAAGTACCGCACCAGGGGATGGCTGTGCTCTTTGATCAGGCCGATTCCCTCGTCCGCGTTCTGCAGCTCCAGCTCCATGTTGCTCTGTCCCCCGGCGAGAAAGACCTCGCCGATGCACAGATCCGCCGCCTCCAGGCTTTCCCGTCCGTCGGTTACGCGCAGAGCGCATCCCGTTCCGGCCTCCTGCGGCGGCAGAAGAATCAGGAATTTCCCGCCGGCGGCCTTCCCTTCTCCCTCGGTCAGCAGCGTACCTCCGCCGTCCCGCAGCTCGCAGCGCACCCGGGCGCCGTCCTCCGCCTCTCCGAAAATCCGCAGCTCCTTCCGGCGGCACAGCACCGCGCCGTCTGCAAACAGGGGGGATAATTTCAGCATTTCCTTTTCTCTCCGTTCCGTTTCTCGTTTTTTGTTCCCTTTTCCCGGCCGGTTTCTTTTCCGCCGGATATCATATCACAGAGCGCCCGCTCCCGTCCATGCAGGAAAAAAGGGCCCTTCCGGTTCGAAGGGCCCCGTTCGCTTTCATTCAGCGGAGGTGTTCAGCGCTTTCCCAGAAAGGCCAGGTTGCGCTCAATCAGCTCCAGACGCTGCTTTACGCAGTCCACGGAGCGCAGGGCATCCTCCGGCGTATGGAACACATAGTCGATGAGACGCTCCGTGTCCATCTCCGCCACATGCATTCTCGTGTCGGAGGAGGCATAGTAGAGGTACACCTTTCCGTTCTCCTCGATGGCGCCATTGGTAAAGACCACGTTGCTCACATCGCCGACCCGTTCCCTTCCCAGGGGTCCGAGCAGCATGCCGCCGGGCTCCGCGATCACTCTGGAGGGATCCTTCAGGTCCGTCGCAAAGGCATACAGCACGTACCGCAGGCCGGCCGCCGTGTTCCGGACGCCGTGGGCCAGATGAATCCATCCCTTTTCGGTTTTGATCGGCACGGCCCCCGCCCCGTTCTTGCTCTCGGTCACGGTATGGTACCGGCGGCGGCTGATGATCTTCTCCTCGTCGATGACGGGGTGCGTGATATCCTCACACAGCCCGAAACCGATGCCCCCGCCGCTGCCGGTCTCGATGAAGTCGTCCATCGGCCGTGTGTAGAACGCGTACTTGCCGTCCACGAATTCCGGATGCAGGGCCACGTTCCGCTGCTGCGGGGAACGCAGGGTCTTCAGGTTCGGCAGCCGCTCCCAGGTCTCCAGATCCTTCGTCCGGGCGATGCCCGCCGCGGCCACCGCCGCGGACAGATCCGGGTTCTTCGGGTCCTTGCTCTCGGAGCAGAACACGCCGTAGATCCACCCGTCCTCATGCCTGGTCAGCCGCATGTCATAGACGTTGGTTTCCTCCTTCTCCGTGTCCGGCAGCAGGATCGGCCGGTCCCGGAAGCGGAAGCCCTCGGTGGGCCGGTCGCTTTCCGCCACGGCGAAGAAGCTCTTCCGGTCCATGCCCTCGACCCGGACCACCAGGCAGTACCGGTCTCCCATTTTGATCGCGCCGCTGTTCAGGGTCGCGTTGACTCCCAGCCGCTGCATCATGAAGGGATTGGTTTCCGGATTCGCGTCGTACATCCAGAAGGGCGGGATGTGCTCCCGGGTCAGCACCGGATTGCGGTATCGGACATAGAGCCCGTTGTAGAAATGCTCATCCACCGGATTGGGCCGGGAGAGCAGGCGCTCGTAGGCCTCCATCAGGGAATCAAAGCTGCGTGTGCGCATGTTCATCTTCCTCTTTTCTGCAGACCGTCCCGGAGCCCTCCGGAGCGGTTCGGTGATCTGGAACGGCGGCCGTCCTCAGGGCTCAGTAGTGATGGACGGCTTCCCCGTCGCCGGGATTCAGGACGCTGTGCTCCTTGATGTAGCGAACCACCTCGTCCGCCTTCGTGAAAGCCAGGCCCACATGGGTGTCCGCGCATCCGTAATAGATGGCGATCCGTCCCGTCGTCTCATCCTGCAGCGTCGCGCAGGGGAAGACCACGTTGGGCACGAAGCCCGTCACCTCGTAGGGCTCCTCGGGCGTCAGCAGATAGTTCTCGCAGCGGTAAAGCACGCGGCTGGGCTCATCGATGTCCAGGATCGCGCCGCCCATGGAGTACACAAAGCCGTTGCAGGTGCTGGAAACGCCGTGGTAGAACATCAGCCAGCCCTCGGTGGTCTCAATCGGGGCCGCGCCGCCGCCGATCTTGACGCTCTCCCACCATTCATGCCCCCGGCCCATGACGTGCCGGTGCTTGCCCCAGTAGACCATGTCCGGGCTCTCGGACAGGAAGATGTCTCCGAAGGGCGTATGCCCGCTGTCGGAGGGGCGGGACAGCAGCTTGTACATGCCGCCCACCCGGCGGGGGAACAGCACCGCGTTCCGGTTGAAGGGGATGAAGGGATTCTCCACCCGGACAAAGGTCTTGAAATCCTTCGTCTTGGCCATGCCGATGGCGGCGCCGAAGAAATCCGTGCACCAGATAATATAGTAGGTATCCTCCACCTTCACCAGCCGGGGATCGTAGGCATAATGGGGAAGCATGGGCTCGCCCTTCTCATCCGTGAAGGGCACCTTCTCCCGCTCCACCTCCCAGTGGATGCCGTCCTTCGAGTGGCCCAGGTACACATGGGGAATGCCATTGACCTGCTCCCCCCGGAGCACGGCGATGAAGCCGTCCTCCCAGGGCGCCACGGCGCTGTTGAAGATCCGGGCGATCTCCGGGGTGGGGTTCCGGCCCAGGATCGGGTTTTCCGAGTAGCGCCAGACCGGCGCCGCCGTCTTCAGATCGGCAGGCTTCTCCTGCCAGGGAATGTTGGGCAGATTGCCCGCGTTGATGATTTTGATTTCAGCCATGACAGCTTCCTCCTTGTCCATCCGTTCTGATCCTCCGCCGGAGGCGGGGAGCCTTTTATCCCTTGACGGAGCCGCTGGCCAGTCCCGCGTAGACCTGCTTCTGGAAGATCAGGAACACGATCAGCGAGGGGATCAGGGTCAGCAGCACGCCGGCGCAGATAATGTTGTAGGAGCTCTTGAAGGGTCCGGAGAAGGAATACAGCGCCGTGGAAATCGTCCGCCAGGTGTTGGACTGCAGATACAGGTTGGCGTTGTAATACTCATTGTACACTCCGACGCCCTTCAGCACGGCCACGGTGATGATGGCCGGCTTGGTCAGCGGCAGCAGAATCTTGAAGAACACGCCGAAATAGGTGCATCCTTCCAGCACGGCACTCTCATCCAGCGCGCCGTCCAGGTTCTCGAAATACTGCAGGAAAATATAGATCGAAATGACATCCGTGCCGCTCATGAGGATCATGTAGCCGACGATGGAGTTCAGGAATCCCAGCTGCCGCATGATGTCGTAGGTCGTGACCTGCATCGCGATGCCGGGAATCAGCGTGGCGATCATGAACAGGTTCCGGATCAGGCCGTTTCCCGGAAAGCGGAAGCGGTTCAGCACATAGGCCAGCATGGAGCCCATCATGACGGAAACCACCACGACCACCACGACCACCGAGGCCGAGGTCAGGAAGGCCCGCAGCATCTCTCCGTCCACCCAGACCTGACGGTAGTTTTCAAAGTTCAGCCAGTTCCGGGGAAGGTCCATGGCGTTGGAGGTAGCATATTCCTCCGCGGTCTTGAAGGAGGTGGTGAAGGAGGAGACAATGGGCAGCAGCGCAATGAAGCACGCCAGCAGCAGCGCCAGATACTCCAGGGTTTTGATGACCGTCCGCTGCACCCGGGCGGCGGTGTTGGTCGTGCGCACAGCCATGGTCGTATTGGACATATTCCGCTCCCCCTTTCTCACCACAGCGCCTTGGCCTTGTTGGCCTTGGCGTTGAAGGTATTCTCCGAGTCCTTCATCACATAGCGGAAGAACAGCCGCTGCAGCACCGTAAAGATCAGGATCAGCGCCATCAGCACCATGGCCATGGCGCAGGCCTGCCCGACCTTCTGGGACACATGGGCCATCTGGTGAATCTTGATGAAGAAGGTCGCCGTACCGTTGGCGCCCATGCTGCCGACCACGTAGGCCGGTTCAAAGGCGGAAAGGGATCCGGTGATCGAAAGGATCAGATTCAGCATGAACACGGTCTTGATGCCCGGCAGAATGATGGCCTTGAACTGCTGCCAGCGGTTCGCCCCGTCGATGGTGGCCGCCTCGTACAGGGTGGGATCGATGGAGGCGATGGCGCCGATGAACAGCACCATGTTCTGCCCGCAATACTTCCACACGCTGGTGAACACCAGGCTCCAGTTATTGACGCTCTGGTCCCGCAGCCAGTAGGGCAGGCTGTCCAGGCTGAACCCGATGGCCTGCAGAACGCTGTCCAACACAAACCCGCGGGTGTAGAAATACTTGAAGATGTATCCGATGGCAATGCCGTTCACCAGGAAGGGGAAGAACAGGATCGCCTTGTACACGCCGCCGCCCCGGATTCTTTCCAGGCTCAGGATGGAGGCAAAGAACAGCGCCAGCGCCAGCTGCACCACCGCGCCGGCCATGTAGTAAAGGCTCAGCAGCATCGCGCCCACATACTCGGATTTGGAGAAGACGCGCAGATAGTTGTCCAGCCCGACGAAGCCCTTGTTCTTGGTGTAGCTCATGTTGTAGAAGCTGAACTGAATCATCTTCACAAAGGGCACATAGGTAAACAGTATCAGCAGGAACAGCGGAACCACGGCGAACGCCACAATCACCGCCACCTTCTGCCAGTTGATCCGCTTCCTGCGCAGATCGGGTTGCACCGTACTGGTCATGCTCATCGCCTTCCTTCCCTGATGACTTTTGAAAAAAGCGGCGGAGCCAGGAGCATATTCCATGGCCCCGCCGCATGGGGGTTTTCAGGACAGAGTCCCTTGAATTACTTGACTTCGACCTTCAGGGTCTCCTGCGCGGAGGTCCAGGCTTCGTTCCAGTTCGCCATGATCTCGTCGTATTCCATGTCATGGTTGAACGCATGCTCAACGATCTCCTGCACCTTGGTGTTACCGCCGGCATTGATGTTCAGCTCGGATTCGCTGTTCAGATCGCTCAGCAGGGTCGCTTCGCCTTCCAGCGCGTCCGCGTCCGCCAGCATGTCGATGCCGTCGAAAGCCGCATACAGATCCGGATACTCGCCGTTCTTGTCGATCGGAACGCCGCCCTCGCTGTAGGCGAAGCCGCTCTTCTCGGTCAGCCACTTCAGGTAGTACAGGGAAGCCAGCTTCTCCTCATCGGAGGCCTGCACGTTGACGCCGAAGCAGTAGTCGGGGCCGGCGGGAGCGTACTGCTTGCCGTTCACGGTGATCGGGAACGCCATGTAGCCCACATCTTCCGGATGCTCGCCGCCCTCGGCGTCCCGCATCTGGGTGAAGGCCCAGGAGCCCAGCACCATGGTGGCAATCTGGCCGTTGTTCAGCATCGGCTTGCAGCCTTCCCAGTCGGTGGTGGTGTAGTCTTCCTCGATCAGGCCTTCGGCCGCCGCGTCATACAGGATCTTGTAGACGGCATAGGGGCCGGTCAGCGGATCTTCCTGAGCGGCGAAGGGATCCTTCGCATGGGGCAGAATCTGCTGCATGTAGGTGGGATCTCCGGTCGCGGCCACGCCGATGTAGGCGTCCCAGGCACCCATGGTCCAACCCGCGGCGTAGTTGGTGTACAGTGGGATGGCGTCGGTCTTTTCCTTGACGGCCTTCAGGGCCGCGATGAATTCTTCGGGGGTCTTGGGCAGCTCGGTGACGCCGGCTTCCGCGAAGATCCGCTTGTTGTACAGGATGCCGTTGGCATTGCCGGTGGAAGGAATGCCGTAGCTCTTGCCTTCATAGGTCCACTGGCTCATAAAGTTGTACAGCGCATCCAGCTTGTCGAAATCACCCAGCGGGATGAAGTACTTGCTCAGCTCATCCTTGTCCACCGTGGGGATGCCCATGATCGTCCAGTCATTGTTGCCGATCCGGAGCAGCGCGTTCTCCGCGAAGTCGGTGATCAGTTCGTATTCCACTTCGATGTTCGGATACAGCTCCTTGAATTCCTTCACGTAGCCGGCCAGCTTGCCGTCATCTCCGGCCAGGTCGGTCCGGTGATACACAAAGTGAATCTTTGCGGCCAGATCGGTATTCTCGCCCAGCACGATCTGATCCAGGGTGGGCAGCTCATCCGCGGAAGCGAAGGAAGCCATGCCCAGCGCCAGGCACAGGGCCAGAACCAGAGCAAACAGTTTCTTCATAGCAGGTTATCCTCCTTTTCAATTAAGTTAACAGTTTTGTTAATCTGTTAACCTTGTTAAGCGTATTATAAATCTCATTCTTTGCGGTGTCAAGAGGATTCGCTTGTCAAATTTGGCAAAATTTCTTCCCTTCATCTCATCGGCTGCTTTTGATCGGTCCTTCCGTTTCCGCAGTCTGAAGGAATTTAGCTTACATGTTAACCTTTGATCGGCCCCTCCGAGTCCCGGTAGACCGGCTGGCCGCCGATCACCGTGCGCCCGAAGGGCTTCGACAGCCCCGCGCACCGGTCGAGCATCGTCCGGACCGCCACATCCACCATGGCGTACATGTCCACCCGGAAGGTGCTGATGCCCGGGCCCGCCGCGGTTTCCATCTCAAAATCGTCGTATCCGGTGATGCTGATATCCTCCGGCACCCGGAGGCCGCTCTCCGTCAGCTGGCGGATCAGCTGCCGCGCCACCACGTCGCAGTTGCACACGAAGGCGGTCGGCAGCTCCTCCGGCAGGGGCAGACGGTCCGCCAGGCGGTTCTCCGCGTCCCGGTCCATCACGATCCAGTCCTCCCGGATCGGCAGCTCGTGCATCAGCATCGCCCGGCAGAACCCCAGGTACCGATCCATGATGGAGCTGGTGGCCCGGAAATTGCCGACGAATCCGATCCGCCTGTGCCCGTTCTTGATCAGATGGGAGGTCAGCCGGTAGCAGCCGTAGGTATTGTCCCCCACCACCGCGTCGGCGCTGGCCTGCTCGTCGTAGAAATCCAGGAACACCGTCGGGATTCCCTGCCCGGCGATGAACCGGCAGTACTCCTTCTTCGGCTGGCCCAGCATGATCAGCCCGCCGACCCGGTGGCTGTCCAGAATCTTCGGAAGAGAAAGCCTTTCCTCCGCCTCCCGCTCCACCAGCTCCAGCAGGGCGAAGAGGCCGTTCTCCGTCAGCTTCTGCACCAGCCGCTTGTACATGTTGGCATAGAAGGTGTTCGCGCCGAAGAACGCCTCCGGCACGAGGATGCCGATGTCCGGCTTCTGCGTCAGAACCGTCTTTTCCGACCCGGGATAGGTGTATCCCATCTCCTGCGCCGTCTGAAGGATTTTTTCCCGCACGGCCTCGCTCATGCCGGACTTTCCGGCCATGGCCTTGGAGACCGTCACGGCGCTGACGCCGACCGCCTTCCCGATCTCCCTCATCGTGGGCTTCTTCATCTTCAGACCTCTTTCCGCTCCATCAGCCGCAGGCACATCCGCCCGTTGTGATAGGGGCATTTCCATTCCTCCACCATCGGCCGCTCCGTCAGGCTGCCGTCCTCATACACCGACCAGTACCACTCTCCGCCCGGCCGGGGATCCACGATCATCCGCTGAATGGTCTTCCACTGGGTCTCCAGATCCTCCTTCCAGGAGGGATCCCCCGTCAGATGCCATCCGCAGTCCAGGCCCAGCATGGTTTCCGCCTGCACCCACCAGATGCGCAGCTCGTTGGTTTCGCCGGCCACCCACTCGTTTTTCAGCCCGTGGTCGGTAAAGGCCCGGCGGCGGACGCTTTCCAGCAGATCCAGGCACATGGCCCGGTAAGGCGCCCGCTCCTTCTCCGGCAGGAATTCCTGCACCGAATCCCAAAGCAGCCAGCCGCTTTCGATGTCGTGCCCGTAGCTCTGCATGTCCAGAAGCGGCCGGTAGTCATCGTCATAGAAGACCTCCAGCCGGTGCTTTTCCGGATTGTACATGGTGTGCAGAAATCTTTCGAGCGCCTTCACGGAGGCCTGCCGGACATGCTCCTCCGGCTCCGCCCGGTGCAGCTCGGTATAGGCCTCCAGCACGTGGAGCAGCGTGTTCATGGTCCGGGTGGCCATCACGCCGTTCTCGCTGAGCTTCTCGTTGCTTTCGGGAGAGAAGTCCGCCCGGTAGGCTTCCCCGTATCCGTTGTATACCGTGCATTTTTCCTCGATCAGCCGGAACAGCTTCCGGGCCTTCTCCAGCGCCTCCCGCTTTCCCGTCAGCCGGTAATAGGCCGCCAGCCCGTAGATGGCGAAGGCCTGGCAGTAGGTATGCTTCGTCGTGTCCGCGGGTTTTCCGTCGAAGGTGACGCTCCAGTAAACCCCGCCGTGCTCCCGGTCCTCAAACAGGCCGAGCGCCTCGTAGGCCCAGTCCGCATAGGCCCGGTATTCCGGGCTGTTCAGCAGCCTCGCCGCGGTGGCAAAGGTCCACAGAATCCGGCTGTGCAGAATGCAGCCCTTGTCTGCCTCCTTCCGAACCCGCAGCTCCTTGTCCACATATCCGTAAAAGCCGCCGTGAGCCCCGTCCTTCAGCCCCTCCCAGAAGGGCAGGATTTTTCCCGTCAGATGCGCCTTCAGCTCCTGCTGCAGCATGATGTGCCTCCTTCACGCGCTTAACCCCGCAGGTTAACGTGTTAACTTTGTTAGCTTCATTGTAACCTTTCTCTGAACCCCTGTCAACCGTTTTCTCCGAATGAAAATGCCGGGCGGGTTTTCTCTGAAGAAACCTCTCGACAGCGGAAAGGGCCCTGTGGTATCATGGGCCAAATCCGCGAAGGCAAGGAGGGCTCCTCTCTTGATCATGCAGCTGAATGACCGCTGGACCCTGGTGCGGGAGAATGCGAATCTCCCCTGTCAGGTTCCCTTCTCCGTCTATGATACCCTGGTGAAGGCCGGTGAAATCCCCGATCCCTACGACCGGGAAAACGAGTGGATTTCCACCCCGGTTTCGGATCGGGATTACCTCTTCGAGAAGCGCTTCACCCCGGATCCGGCCCTGGCGGCCGCGGACCGGGTGCTGCTCCGCTTCGACGGGGTGGATACCCTGGCGGAGATTTTTCTGAACGGGGAGCGCCTCGGCGCCTGCGACAACATGCACCGGGTCTGGACCTTTTCCGTCCGCCCGCTGCTGCGCTCCGGGGAAAACGTGCTGCGCGTGCTCTTCCATTCCCCCTCCCGCTTTGTCCGGGAGAAATATGCCGCCCGCCCGCTCTGGGGGGTGGATTCCACCATGCAGGGCTATCCCTATCTCCGGAAGGCCCACTGCATGTTCGGCTGGGACTGGGGTCCCGTGCTGCCGGACATGGGCCTGTGGAGGGACGTGTCCCTCCGGGGATATTCCTCCGGCCGGATTGAGGATGTTTACTATACCCAGCAGCACCGGGACGGCCGGGTTCTCCTCACCTGCCGGGCCTCCCTGGATCTCTGGGCCGGGGAGACCGAGGCGGTCTGGACGGTGACCTCTCCCGACGGCGAGGTCCGGACCTGTCCCCTGACGGACGGGGAGGCCCGGATGGAGATTGAGCATCCCCGCCTCTGGTGGGTCCGGGGGCTGGGAGAGCAGCCGCTCTACGAGTGCCGGGTGGAGCTCCGGAAAGCCTGCCGGGTGCTGGATGCGCAGACCCGCCGGATCGGCCTGCGGACCCTGACCGTTTCCCGGGAGAAGGACGAATGGGGCGAGGAATTCTGTTTTGTCAACAACGGGGTGAAGGTCTTCGCCATGGGCGCCAACTACATCCCCGAGGATCAGATCTATCCCCGGCGCACCCGGGAGCGGACGGAAAGGCTGCTCCGGGACTGCGTGGACGCCAATTACAATTTCATCCGGGTCTGGGGCGGCGGCTCCTATCCGGAGGACTGCTTCTATGATTTCTGCGACACCCATGGGCTGATCGTCTGGCAGGACTTCATGTTTGCCTGCTCCGCCTACCTGCTGACGCCGGAATTCGAGGCCACCGTCCGGGAGGAAATCCGGGACAATGTCCTCCGGCTCCGGAATCATGCCTCCCTGGGGCTCTGGTGCGGCAACAACGAAATCGAATCGGCCTGGGAGGGCTGGGGGCTGCCGGAGGATCCTCAGGCGAAGGCGGATTATCTGAAGCTGTTCGAGGATCTGATCCCTTCCCTGCTGCGGAAATACGATCCGGAAACCTTCTACTGGCCCTCCTCCCCCTCCTCGGGCGGCGGCTTCCGGAACTCCTCCTCGAACCTGGCCGGGGATATGCACTACTGGGCGGTCTGGCATAATTTCAAGCCCATCGAAGCCTTCCGGGAGTTCTATTACCGCTTCTGCTCGGAATACGGCTTCGAAAGCCTTCCGGACATGAAAACCGTCCGTTCCTTTGCCCGGGAGGAGGATCTGGATCTCTGCGGGCCGGTGATGGAGGCGCATCAGAAGTGCACCCAGGGCAATGAGAAGGTCATGTACTATCTGGCCCAGATGGTCAATTATCCCTATACCTTCGAGCGGCTGGTCTACTGCTCCCAGCTGGTGCAGGCGGACTGCATCCGCTCCAATGTGGAGCACATGCGCCGCGCCCGCGGCCGCTGCATGGGCTCCGCCTACTGGCAGGTCAACGATTCCAACCCCGTCATCTCCTGGAGCAGCATCGACTATTTCGGCCGCTGGAAGGGGCTGCACTATGCCGCCCGGAGGTTCTACGCGCCCCTGCTGCTTTCCTGCGACGATACGGATCCCCTGCGCCCCTCCCTGCATGTGACCAATGACACGCCCCAGGAGGAAAGCCTGCGGATCGTCTGCCGCCTGCGGAACCGGCAGGCCGAAATTCTGAAAACCTGGGAGGAGGAGGTCCGGATCCCGGCGCTCTGCTCCCGGAAGTGCCTGGAGCTGGATCTGCGGGGCCTGGCGGAAACCCGCGCGGAAAAGCGCACCCGGTATCTGGAATATGCCCTGGAGAAGGACGGCAAGGTCCTCAGCCGGGGCACCACCCTCTTCGTCCGGCCCAAGAGCTTTGATTTCCCTCCCTCGGACATCGCCTGCGGCGTGAAAGAGACGGAATCGGATTTCGTCCTGACCCTCCGGGCCCGGGGCTTCGCCAAATCCGTCTGCCTCTCCCTGACGGAGGGGGACGGCGTTTTCAGCGACAACTGGTTTGATCTGCACGGCGGGGAACCCGTCACCGTCACGCTCCCGAAGGAGAGCGAGCTCGCCCGGCTGTCCGCCGCGGAGCTGGAGCGCCGGTTGAAGATCGTTTCCTACTGAGGCGGCCTGCCTGAGGCAAAAGCAATCCCCCGGAGCGCATGGCTCCGGGGGATGTTTCTGTCTGAGGACCTCGCGGGCTTTTCCCGAGGCGGTTCGTTTTCTCCGGGGAAGCCGGTCCTACGCGGCCTTTCCCGCGCGCCCGGTCACCCTGGCCCAGAATTTTCTCCGCTTTTCCTTCCGGGCCAGCCGTTCGCCCAGATCCCTGGACCCGACGCCGTACACCAGGTACAGGATCAGCCCGGAAACCAGCATGATGAAGACCGTGGAGGCGCAGCGCCGTCCCGACGCGTTCATGTTCATGCCGTCCCGGCCTTCCTCGTAGCACATGCTCTGGATCACCATGGCGTAGGAGGTGCCGTAGCTGGAGTGGAAGGTCGCGCTCATGTCATACTCGGTGAACAGGGAGTTGAAATTCAGCGCGAACACCGCCAGCACGCTGGGCAGCACAATCGGCAGCTTCACCCGCAGGAAGGTCACCAGCGGGCTGGCCCCCAGGTTCCGGGCCGCGTCCTCCAGCTCGTCGTCGATGGCATAGAACGCCGCCTTCACCATTCGCAGGGCAAACGGCAGCTTGACCACCGTGTAGGCCATCACGATCAGGAACCGCACGTTCTCCGCGTAATACATGTTGTTCCCGAAAACGTACCAGACGTCCCGGTTGAAGAAGATGCGGTAGCTGTAGCAGATCAGAATGGTCGGCAGCAGCCAGGGGAACAGCAGGCATCCCTCGACCAGCACCGCTCTCTTTTTGTTCCGGTGCTTGAAGATGTAGTTCACCGCCACCACCACGATGACGCAGGCCAGCGCGGCCGCCAGGGCGGACAGGATAAAGCTGAGCCGGATGCCCCCGAGGGTCTTTTCGTTGGCAAACACGCCGGAGATGGCATCCGGGCGCAGCTTGGTCTTGCCCCGGGAGGTGGTGTAGGAGTAGTCCTGCGACCCGAAGTAGTTGATCAGCGTCCACCCGGAGAAATTCAGGGTCTTCGCCTTGATGGACTGCCAGTTCTGCAGGGAGAAGACGACGATCATCGCCACCGGCGTCATGTAGATCAGGAAGAGCACATAGGCGTACACATGCGCCAGTACGTTGGCCGCCGGGTTCTGAATCTTCTGCTTGACCAGCTTGGCCTTGGTCTTGCTGACGGAGAGATAGTGTCCCTTCCGCTCATAATGGTTCAGCGTCGTCAGCAGCACGATCGTGAACATGGCCAGAATGATGGACAGCAGCGCGGCCCTTGCCTGCGGAAAGGCCTCGTCCGCCGTGGTGGATCCGGCCAGCCGGACAATCTCCGGATTGATGGAGTTGTAGCCCAGCAGCGTCGGCGCGGACATGGCGCACAGTCCGGTGATGAAGGTCATGACCGTCAGGGAAAACAGCGTCGGCAGCAGCGTGGGCATCACCACTTTGAAAAGCACCTTGAAGGGCCGGGCGCCCATGTTCCGGGCCGCCTCCACCGTGTTGTAGTCAATGCTCCGGATCGCGTTGCGCAGGAAAAGCGCGTGATTGGAGGTGCAGGCGAAGGTCATGGTGAACAGCACGGCGCTGAAGCCGGAGAACCACTGCCTGTCCATGCCCGGAAACAGCTGCAGCAGCCAGGTGGTCAGAATTCCGTCCTTGTCATACAGGAACTGGTATCCCGTGACCAGCGCGACGCCGGAGTAGATCAGCGTCGTCATGTATCCCAGCCGCAGAATCTTCGCGCCCCGGATATCGAAATACTCGGTCAGCAGCACGATGCTGACACCCACCACGTTCACCGTCACCACCAGGCACACGGCCAGCTTCAGGGAATTCAGCACGAAGCTGGGCATCTTCCCGGCGAAGAAGAACCGGATCACGGCCAGATAATCCGTGTTCCCCGCCGCGTCCTTCGTGGTAAAGATGGAGGTCAGCGTATTCAGGCAGGGCGCCACCATGAACCCCAGAAAGAGGTACAGAAACAGCACGCCGCCAAAGACCTTGTACAGCAGGGAGGCATCGAGCCTTCCCCCGCGTTTCACGGAAGCCTGCATGCGCTCACCTCACTCTCCGCCCGGATAGCTCATGATGTCCGCGGGATGAATTCCGACGGTCACCGTCTCTCCGGGCTCATAGATGTTGATGCCGTCGTTTTTCTCGATGACCTTGACGGTCTGTCCGGCGGCCGTGATGTAGTATTTGATGTACAGCCCGTAGTATTCCCTGCTTTCGATGACGCCCCGGGTCTGGAACTCCTCCCCGTCCTTCTCCCGGTTCACCCGCACCCGCTCCAGGCGGATGAAATGATGCTTTCCGGGATCCAGCCCCAGGCCCTCCGTGAAGCCCTTCTCCAGCCGGTTGATGTCGCCGATGAAGTTGGCCACAAATTCGGTCTGGGAGAAGTTATATACCTCGTTGGGCGTCCCGATCTGCTCGATATATCCCTTGTTGAACACCGCGATCCGGTCGCTCAGGGTCAGGGCTTCCTCCTGATCGTGGGTGACGTAGATCGTCGTGATCCCGAAATCCTTCTGCATCTTCTTCAGCTCGTTGCGCAGCTGAACCCGGAGCTTGGCGTCCAGGTTGCTCAGGGGCTCGTCCATGCAGATGATCGCCGGCTCGGTGACCAGGGCCCGGGCGATGGCGACCCGCTGCTGCTGGCCGCCGGAGAGCTGGCTCACCGCCTTGGCCAGCTGTTCGTCGCTCAGATCCACCTTCCGCGCGATGGTCCGGATCTTTTCCTCAATTTCCGGCTTCTTCAGCTTCTTGATCTTCAGGCCGAAGGCGATGTTGTCGTGCACGGTCATCGTCGGGAACAGGGCATAGCTCTGGAAGACGATTCCGATGTTCCGCTTTTCAATCGGCACGTGGGTGATATCCTCCCCCTTCATATGCACCGTGCCGGAAACCGGCTCGATGAAGCCGGTGATGGTCCTGAGCGTCGTGGTTTTGCCGCATCCGCTGGGCCCCAGGAAGGTGAAGAACTCCCCTTCCTTCACGTGGACGTTGATCTTGTGGAGCGCCTCAAAGTCTCCGAATTTCACAACGATATCCTTCAGCTGAATCAAGGGGATTCACTCCTTTTTCTTTCATTGGGCGGCTTTTTTCCTGCCGCGGAAAAGCGGTATGCAGCCGGCCGTTGATTTGGCCGCCCTTTTTCAGACGGACCTCCTTCCGCGGGAAATCCGCCTGAAAAAAGGGACGGGCCCCGCAGGGCCCGCCTCCGCAGGTTTCTGTTATTCAGCCTTCTGGGTCAGGGTCGCCCAGTCGAGTTCGTCCCAGCTCGGCTCCGCGGGCGCGGCGTCGTTGTCCGCCCAGTAGAAGCCCAAGTTGGTCATGATGTTCGTCCACTCGGCGCTGTGGGCCGCCACGTACTCGGCGTAGCTCAGGTCCGTGCCTTCGATCTTGCTCAGCGCGAAGTTCGGGATGGTGTAGATCGCGGGAGTCTCCTCGAACACCGCCGCGGCAGCCTCCTGGTTGCAGGGATAGCTGTCAAATTCCTCGGACCAGGCCGCCTGCGTTTCGGCGGAGCCGAACCATTCCGCAAAGGCTTCTACAGCCTTGGTCTGCTCCTCGGTCCGGCCTTCCCGGTCCAGGATGCCCAGGTACTCGGCGATGTAGTAGGTTCCGTCGTCAATCTCGACCAGCGCCCAGTTCTCGGGCTCCAGCGTGCCGTGAAGCGCAGTCTCGATTCCGGATTCCTCCGCGGCCTCGATGTTGCCGTACAGGGAGGAGGAATAGAAGGTCGACACCTGGACATCGCCGCGGATCAGGGGTTCCAGGCCGTATTTATCGCCGGTGAAGTTGCCGTTCGCGCAGTAGTTCCACAGGGTCTTCCAGCCCTCCACGGAGATGCCGCCGGCCGGAGACTCGGGATCCACAAAGGGATACAGCATAGCGCTGTTGATGTTGGCGTTGGTCGTGCCGCCCACCTTGCCCTGGCGGTACCACTTGTAGCCGGAATTCACGATGTCCGCCCAGTGCGCGAAGTGCAGCTTCTCGCCCTTGGTTCCCAGATCATCGGTCCGGTACAGCATCAGCACGTTCTGGATCACGATGCCGTAGGCCTTGCCGTCATACTTGAAATCGCCGACCTTGTCCGCCCAGGTGGGGGTCCAGTCCGCAATCTTCAGATTGGCGTAATTGCCCTTGATCAGCTGGCTCCAGCGGGTCTCGTTCAGGCCGAAGATCAGGTCTCCGTCCTTGTTCTCGTCCGCGGCCTGCACGGCAGCCGTGTCGCCGGAG
The DNA here is from genome assembly GCA_902778055.1 of uncultured Eubacteriales bacterium. Taxonomy (GTDB): domain Bacteria; phylum Bacillota; class Clostridia; order Christensenellales; family Aristaeellaceae; genus Aristaeella. The sequence continues at coordinate 64,506 of CACYWL010000008.1, forward strand.
ATGATGGTGTTGTCATCGATGGAGATGGTGAAGCCGGCTTCCTTCGCGGCATTGATCAGCCAGGTCGTCCGCTCCGGAGAGTTGGAGTTGGAATAAATGCGGATCGTGTAGCCGGAATAATCCTCCGCGGAAGCAAAAGCGCACAGGCTGAGGACCAGCGCCAGCGACAGAACCAATGAAACAAGTTTCTTCATACAGGGTTCCTCCTTTTGTATTTTTCGCCGGAAATCAATGTGCTTTCCGGCCTATTAAATCATAGTTTAGCACATTTTGGGAAAAAAGGCAATCTCCCTGATCGGAATTCCGGCCGTCTTTTCGGTCCGCTCCGGTCCGTCTCTCAGATCTCCTCGATATGGGATACATACTCCAGCGTCGCCAGGGCGTCGATGATTTCCCGGTGGGTCTTGAACTTTTTCAGTTCCTTCCGCGTGACGGAGATCGCGACGGAATACACGCTCAGCCCCGAGTTGATATAGGCCGGGTTGGTTTCGATATCGTCGATCTTCAGCCCCAGCTCCCGGATGGTGGCGACGAATTCCTTCAGTCTCTGGCTGCTGGTCAGCTCCAGATGCACCTCAAAATGGTTGGAGTGGTCCTTCAGCGCCACCTCCAGCTTCGGCAGGGCGCTCAGGCAGAAAAGCATGGCGGCCGCGGCGGCGGCGGTCAGCGTATAGAACCCCGCGCCCAGGCTGAGGCCCAGCAGGCAGCTGACCAGCAGGCCCGCCGAGGTGGTCAGCCCCTTGATCTGATTCCGGGAGGAAATGAAAAGGGAGTTGGTGGCGATCATCGTCGTGGAGATCACCGCCGCCACGCTCAGCAGGAACAGGCCGCTCTTCGTCATTTCAAACAGCCAGAGGTCCGCCATCATGGCGATGGTCCCGGCCAGGGAAACCAGCATGAAGGTGCGCAGCCCGGCGGAATGCCGCTTGCTGGAGCGCTCCGTGCCGATCACCGCCGCCAGCAGCGCGGAGCAGAGGATCCGCACCAGGACGGACCAGAAGCCGATCTCCCCGGAGCCGTTCCCCAGAAGCAGCCTTACAATCGGATCATTCACAGCGTTCATCTGAAATAATGCCCTCCTTTGTACCTTCGTCCGCCCCGGAACCCGCGCCTGTCCGCGCTCCACATTTCGTCATACTGCCGGACAGCCTCCTCCGTGAACACCTGTTCCTCCTCGCGGGAGGATTCCTGGCGGGTCGCCAGCTCCTTCTGGATAGCGTTGACCCTTTCGATCAGCTTCTCCGCCTCGGTCTTCTGCCGGCCCTCCCCGTCCGTCTCCGGAACGGGAACCATCTCCTCCAGCCGGTTGCTGTAGGATCCGGACAGGTACAGGCTCAGCTTCGCCAGCCCCGGCCCGGCCAGCTCATAGAGAATGCTGGAGGCCAGAATGATCGTTTCCAGCGCGCGCCCCGCCTCCCCTCCGAGGGTACGGGCGCCCAGGGCCGCCAGCCCGATGGCCACCCCCGCCTGGGGCACCAGGGCCAGACCCAGATAGTTCCGGACCTTTTTCTCCTTCCGGACCAGGGCGCAGCCGGCAAAGGCCCCGGCATACTTGCCCGCTATCCGGGTGATGAAGTAGGACACCCCCACCAGCAGCAGCGGCGAGCTGCCCAGGCTGCCCCCGCTTCCCAGCACGGCCCGCAGGTCAAAGCTCATGCCGGACCGGACAAAGAAGAGCAGCAGAATCGGCGGAGAGAAATAGCCCAGCTGGCGGAAGAGCCGCTCGTCCTCCGTCAGATTGATGTATACCGTGCTCATGGCCATGCATCCCAGCAGCGGAGAAATCCCCAGCACCGCGCAGATCCCGCAGAAGGCGAACATGAGCGCAATCGTCACGATCAGCCGGTTATCCGTCGAGCGGCTGTGCAGCGCGCCCTTCAGCAGCACGCCGAAAACGCCGCCCAGCGCCATCGTCCCCAGGCTGGAAAGGATCGGAACGATCATCTCGGAGAAGGAGAAGCCTCCCCCCGAGTAGCTGGAAAGGGCCACTGCAACCGCCGCGGAAAAGGCCACCAGGCCGACGATATCGTCGAAGGCCACCACCTGCAGCAGGGTCTCCACAAAGTCCCCCTTCGCCCCCGTCTGCCGGATGGTCATCATTGTGGAGGCCGGCGCCGTTGCGGAGGCCAGGGCGGCCAGCACCGTCGAAAAGGCCAGATCCAGCCCCAGCAGGAAAAAGGAGGTGAGAAAGACCAGCAGCGAGGCTGTCAGCGCCTCCAGCAGCGTGATGACGATCACCTTGCCGCCGTTTTTCCGGATGGCGGAGATTCGGAAGAATTCTCCGGTGCTGAAGGCAATGAAGGACAGCGCCACATCCGACAGAAAGTCCGTGTTCCGGATAAAGGAGGGCGGGATCATGTTCAGGCAGAAGGGTCCGATCAGAATCCCGGCCACGATATATCCCGTCACATTGGGAAGCCGGAGCCGCTTGGTCACCCGGGTCATCAGAAATCCCGCCAGCAGCATGACCGCCATGGATACGATGACGGAGGAAGCCGTCGGCCCCGTGTCGTTCTGCACCCAGGGAAACATTCCTTTCCTCCTCCCTTCCGATTCCTTTGGAATAAAAAGCGCTCAGTCCTCCCGGATCCCGGTTTCCCCGTTCACGCACCGGAAGTAGACGGTATCGGGCTCCAGCGTGACGCCGTCCTTGGCGAAAAGCTCGTCGACGGTCAGCAGCATATACCCCTGTTCCTCCAGATACCGGACCATCTGGCGCGTGCTTTCCGGCGTGTTGTCCTTGATGTCGTGGCAGAGGATGATGTCCCCGTCCTGAATCGCCTTCTGAACCTTGTTCATCACCTGCGAGGTGCTCCGGCCCCGCCAGTCATAGGTATCCAGGCTCCACTGGATATAGGCCCAGCCGACCCCGGCCGAAATCATCCGGGGATATCGGCCTCCGGGCACCCGGTCATACCGGACGGGAATGCCGATGGCTTTGATCATCGCGTCGTTCACCTTCTTCGGCATGGCCCGGAGCGCCGATACGGAGGACTTCAGCACGTTGCCGTGGTGCCAGTTGTGGCTGGCGACGGCATGGCCCCCGTCGTGCTCCCGCTGAACCAGGTATTCAAACCCTTCGATGCGGTTCCCGATGACGAAGAAGGTGGCGGTTGCCCCGGTCTCCATCAGGCTGTTGAGCACCTTGGGCGTGTTCGTGCCGCTGGGCCCGTCGTCAAAGGTCAGGGCGCAGGTTTTGTAGTAGCTCAGGTTGTCCGTTTCCCGGTAGGCTTCCTCGGTCATCATGTCCCTGATCTCCGGATAGAAGAAGGTGACGGACATCAGGGTCTTTTTGTCCCCGTACAGCAGGTCTGCCGGATAATGCAGCACCAGGCTCATCCCGTGGAGGGTGAAATCAGCCTCCTCCAGGGCCGCCCGCCCGCACACGGCCTCCAGCTTCTCCTGATCCGGCTCGGTTTCCGGCCAGTAGGCGGTCAGCTGCTCCCGGACCCGGTCGCCGAGGAACGCCCAGGTCGCGTCCTCTCCGTCAAAAATATCCGTCATCCGGATTCTTTCCCCGGTTTCCATATTGTAGGTCCGGCTCTCAATGACCTGATCCGTCAGCTCCCGATGATACTGGGTCCGGGCCTGCACGAGAAAGCTCAGCCAGCTGTGCCCCGTCCGGCTGTATCGGATCTCCACGTCCAGCCGGCTGTTCCGGCCGGTGGCATTTCCCTGCGGAGGAAGCTCCGGGCCCTTTTCCTCTGCCCAGGCCCTGGCCAGGCTGTTGATCTCCTCCGTCACGTCCTCCCGGGCCGTTTCCACCTGCCACAGCCGCACCACCGACTTGTTGGCGTTCTTCGTGTCCGTATGGGTGTTCTTCACCTGATGGCAGGGGGCGATGGATTCTCCCTGCGCGGAAATGCCGGAAACAAGCAGCAGGGCCAGCGCCAGCAGCGCTCCCCGCAGAACCCGGCCGTCCATCAATCTGTTTCTCATCTGTCTCCCCGTTTTCCGGCGCGGTACGCGCCGGATTCTATCCGGAACCCTTCCGCCCGGCAGCCGCCGGAACCGGTTCCCTGTCCAGTCTTCCCTTTTTCCGGCGCGGCACGCGCCGGATTCTATCCGGAACCCTTCCGCCCGGCGTCCGCCGGAACCGGTTTCCTGTCCAGTCTCCCCGTTTTCCGGCGCGGCACGCGCCGGATTCTTTCCGGAAACCTCCGCCCGGCAGCCGCCGGGATCGGTTCCCTCTCCATTATACCCATATTGAAAAAAAGTTGCAAAACCGGGGCGGAGATAAAAAACCAAAAGAGTACAGGAATCTCCTTGTCCATCCCGGCAAAGTGGGGTAGAATACCCTCCGGAGTCACTTTAACGCTTTTAGATATAAAAGCTTAAAAGCGCTAAAGTGTCCGAAATGCCCGGCCGGCCGGGGCGGAAACCCGTCTCCGGAGGTGCCGCGGCAGGAATGGGAGGGTGTTTTTATGGCCATCAAGATCCTTCTGCTGGTTGTTTTCTTCGGCATCATGCTCGCCATCGGGTTTCTGACCCGGAAAAAGGCGACGGACGTGAACGGCTTCGTCCTCGGCGGGCGCAGCGTCGGCCCCTGGCTGACGGCCTTCGCCTACGGAACCAGCTATTTTTCAGCCGTCATCTTCGTCGGCTATGCGGGCCAGTTCGGCTGGAAGTTCGGCATTTCCTCCACCTGGGTCGGCATCGGCAACGCCCTGCTGGGCTCCCTGCTGGCCTGGGTTGTGCTGGGGCGGCGGACCCGCATCATGACGCAGCATCTTCACAGCGCGACCATGCCGGATTTCTTCGCCCGGCGCTTCGGCTCGGAGAGCCTGAAAATCGTTTCCTCCATCGTGATCTTTATCTTCCTGATTCCCTACACGGCCTCCCTGTACAACGGGCTCAGCCGTCTCTTTGAAATGGCCTTCGGCATTCCGTACTTCTGGTGCGTGCTGGTCATGTCCGTGCTGACGGCCGTCTACGTCATCGCCGGCGGCTACATGGCCACCGCGATCAACGACTTCATTCAGGGGCTGATCATGATCGTCGGCATCGTCGCGGTGATTGCGGCCGTGCTGGGAAAGAACGGCGGCTTCCTCGGCTCCCTGAACGGGCTGGCCGCCATTTCCGATGAACGGGTTTCTTCCGTGCCCGGCATCTTCAATTCCTTCTTCGGCCCGGATCCGCTGAGCCTGCTGGGCGTCGTGATCCTGACCTCCCTGGGCACCTGGGGTCTTCCCCAGATGGTGGGCAAGTTCTACGCCATCAAGAGCGAGGGGGACATCCATAAGGGCACGATCATTTCCACGGCCTTCGCCGTGGTCGTCGCGGGCGGATGCTACTTCCTCGGCGGTTTCGGCCGGCTGTTCTCCGACATCATCGGCGTGGCGGAAAACGGAAACCCCGTGGGCGGCTTTGACGCGGTCATCCCCGCGATGCTCTCCGGTCTGCCGGATCTGCTGATCGCCGTGGTCATCATCCTGGTCCTGTCCGCCTCCATGAGCACCCTGAGCTCCCTGGTGCTGACCTCCTCCTCCACCGTCACCCTGGATCTGCTGAAGGGGCATGTCATCCGGAATATGGAGGAGAAAAAGCAGCTGCTGATCATGCGCTCCCTGATCGTGGTCTTCATCGCGATCTCCGCGGTCATCGCCATCATCCAGGTAAATTCTCCCGTCGCCTTCATCGCCCAGGCCATGGGCGTCAGCTGGGGCGCCATGGCCGGCGCGTTCCTTGCGCCCTTCCTTTACGGGCTGTATTTCAGGGGCACCAGCCGCATCGCCTGCTGGATCAATATTCTGTTCTCCTGCGTTTTCATGACCGTCGACATGCTCAGCAACCTGGGCGTGCTGAAGCTCAGCCTCGGTCTGCTGCAGAGCCCGATCAACGCCGGCGCCTTCTGCATGCTGCTCGGCCTGGTCCTGGTTCCGCTGATCTCTCTGATTACGCCGAAGCCGGATCGGGCGATCGTGGAGAACGCCTTCTCCTGCTATGAGAAAAAGGTGCTGGTCCGTCAGACCAGCTCCCTGGAAGACTGAAACGGAGACGCCCGCAATGACATCGGGGGGACGGATGCTTCCGTCCCCCTTTTGGCTGGCCGCGTTTTCCTGCGCCGCGGCCCCGATTCCTGTTTTCTGTTTGATTCTTATCCGTAGCTGGCCTCGCACAGCCCATTGTTCACATCGAATACGCCAGCCCAGTAAATCAGTCCGGCGATGGACTCCACCTGCTCTCCCTCAAAGAAAAAGCAGACCTTCCGCGCGCCCGTGTTTTCGCACAGGGTGTTCACCATGCTGTAACAGAGCAGGGTTTCCCTTTCCCGGCCCCAGGCCTGGATTTCGGAGCGGAAGCTTTCGCTCAGGTTGATCAGCAGCAGGTCCCCCTCCAGCGCCACCCCGAGGATGTCCTCCTCCCCGACCAGCTCCGGCAGCGTCGGCTCCAGTCCCTCCGCCCGCTCCCGGGCGCCCGGACCGTCCATGAGCGCCGCCAGCTGTGTTCTCGGGCTGTCCGCCAGCTCGCGGTTGACGCTTTTCTCCACCGGGACCAGCAGGCCTTCCCGGGCATAATACACCGTGGTTCTTCCCATCAGAAACGGGGTGAAGGATTCTCTCCGCAGCAGGCCTCCCAGCACGGGAACCTCCCCGAAGTGATCGCTGCTGACCGCGGTCAGCGGATGGTCCCCGACCCGGAGAACCACCCCGGCCAGCCCGGGAATGAAGGTCGTCAGGCTGCAGCAGATCGCCGCCGCCAGGCAGCCCTCGTCCACGCCGGCCTCCGCCCAGGCCTTTTCGGCCTCCTCCCGGAAGGTGAGGGTGATCATCCGCCCGCCGTCCGCCAGCTCGCTGGGCAGGGGCTCATACGCCAGCAGATCCGGAAGGTTCGGAATATCCGGCACCCCGGTCAGGTACATCGCCCCGTGGCTCATGGCCTCCAGGATGGCGGAAGCCATCTGGCGGGGCGTCTGCCCGCTGAAGGTCAGCGTCCTGTTCTCGCAGGAAATCCCCTGCCCGTTCTCCAGGGGATAATACAGCGTCATGTAGGAGGTCAGCGGCGCGTCCGCGGCATCCTGGCCCACGGGGGTGCGCTTCGCCTCCATCTGCTCCCAGAGCACCGGCAGGTTTTCCCCGGGATGGGCGATCAGGCTGCCCATGGCCAGGCTGCCCGTCGTATCCAGTCCGACGCTGCGCCCGGCCACCAGCACGTTCACGCACCGGACCCCCTCCGCCTCGCACAGGGTGGCCGCCAGCGCCAGGCTCAGGGTGTAGAAGGCCCGGTAGCTCAGCCCCAAGGCCGAGGATCCCAAGTTGACCGTCACAATGCCCCCGCTGAATTCCACCGGGTTCTCCCCGTACAGGGTCAGCTCCGTTTCCCCGCCCAGCGAGTCCACCTCGTTGTTGGCCGGATAGCTCAGCAGCTCCCGGGTCACCGCCTCCAGCATTTCCGTTCTCAGGATTCCCGGGATGGCGGCCACATGCCGGGCCACCAGGTTCATCCCGTTCTTGGCGGGAAGGTACAGCGTCCACAGGCCTTCCCCGCCGGAAATCCGGTCCCCGTCCGGGGCCTCCCAGCTCACGGAGGCGGGCGGAAGGGTGGGAAGCCGCTCCGCCTGCTCTTCCGCAGGCCGCGGGGAGCATCCGCTCAGCGCCAGGCTCGTCACCGCCAGCGCGGCCAGCAGACAGACGGCTTTTTTCAGGTTCATGCTCCCTCCCCCTTTCCGTTGGCCGGCAGGGTCACCGTAAAGCAGCTTCCCCGGCCGGGTTCGCTCTCCACGGAAATCTGTCCGCCGTGAAGAGTGACCATCTGGCGCACGATGCTCAGCCCGAGGCCGGTTCCTCCCGTCTCGCGGCTCCGCGCCTTGTCCACCCGGTAGAAACGGTCGAAAATATGCTCCTGATCCTCCTTCGGGATTCCGACGCCGTTGTCCCTGACCCGCCAGATCAGGTTCCCGCCGTCCCTCTCCAGGCTGACGCGGATCGTGCCGCCGTCCTGGGTATATTTCATCGCATTGTCGATCAGATTGTAAAGCACCTGGTTCAGCTTGGTCCGGTCTCCCCGCATCCCCAGTCCCGCCGGAGCGTTCACCTCCAGCCGCTGGCTTCTCTTCTCCGCCGCCGGCGTCAGCAGGCGCACCGTTTCCGCCGTCATGGCGCTCAGATCCAGATCCTCCAGGTTCAGCGCATCGCTCCGGTTGTCCATCCGCGTCAGCGTCAGCAGATCCGTAATGATTCCGGTCAGCCGGTCAATCTCATGGTTCATGTCCCCCATGAATTCCTGCCGCATTTCGGCAGGCATCTCCGGCTGATAAATCATCGTTTCCAGCATGATCTTCATCGACGCCAGGGGGGTTTTCAGCTCATGGCTGGCGTTGGACACAAACTGGTTTCTCGACTTGTCCAGGTTCTCCAGCTGGGCGGCCATGATGTTGTAGTTCTCCGCCAGCTGGCGCAGCTCGCCGCTGCCCTTCTCCGGCACGCGGACGCTCAGGTCACCCTTCCCCATCTTCCGCATGGTCCTGCTCAGGTTCACGATCGGCGTCGTCAGCACCCGGCTCAGGAAAAGCGCCAGCATCAGCGCGGCGAGCGCGATGAGGATGAACACCGTGATCAGCTGAATCCGGACGGACCGCAGGGAGTCCATCATGCCCTGGATCCGGCTGACATAGACGATCGCGCCGCTCCTGCCCCGGGAGTCCAGCAGCTCATGCACCCCGTAGGCCACGTAGTCGGCCTCGGCTTCCCCGCTCATGCGGTTCACCGTCTCCCGTCCCGGGCGGTGCATGCCGTAGGCGCTCATTTCCCCCAGGCTCAGCACCCGGAGCACCTCCGGCAGCTGCAGCCGCTGTCCGCAGAAGGTGTTGAAGCTGTCATACTGCACCTTGCCGTCCTGGTCCAGCAGCATCAGGCGCCCGTCCAGGCTGTCCGCGGATTCCCTGAGCCGGATGTTCAGGCTCGGGCTCTCCGCGGTCTGCATCAGCGGGCCGAAAACGGCCGCCAGGCTTTCCACGGCCTGGGTATCCTCCCTCGTCCGCTGTTCCGTCAGATAATTGTTGACCACGCCCGTCAGGTTGGTCGCCGCCACGAGAAACGATGTTCCTACCACGACAAAAAAGGCCAGCAGGATTTTGACCCTGATGCTGGCCCAGAAGGGAACTTTCTCAGTCCTGATCCGTGAAATAGTAACCAACCCCCCACTTGGTGAAGATGAACTCCGGTTTCGTCGTATCGCGTTCAATCTTCTCCCTCAGGCGTCGGATATGGACATCCACGGTTCGGGCATCTCCGGCGTAGTCATATTTCCAGACGGTTTCCAGCATTTGCTCCCGGCTGAAGACCGTCCCCCTGTTCGTCACGAACAGCTGGAGCAGGTCGAACTCCTTGGCGGTCAGCTTGACATCCTTTCCGCCCAGAACAACGCTCCTTTTCACCAGGTTCACATCCATATCGTGTACCCGGATCACGCGCTGCTCCTGCTGCTGCAGGCCGGTGGACACCCGGCGGAAAATGGTCTTGATCCGGGCCTTCACCTCGAGGATGTTGAAGGGCTTGGTCATGTAATCATCGGCGCCGTATTCCAGCCCGAGGATCTTGTCCATGTCCTCTCCCTTGGCCGTCAGCATGATAATCGGAACCTCGCTGGTTTCCCGGATCCGCTGACATACCTCAATCCCGTCCTTTTTGGGCAGCATGACGTCGAGCAGAATCAGGTCGTACGCGCTGTTCTCGAACTTTCTCAGCGCTTCCTCCCCGTCGGTCGCACTGTCGGTTTCGTACCCTTCCTGCTCCAGCGTATATTTCAGGCCTTTCAGAATCAAAGGCTCGTCATCCACCAGCAGAATCCTTTTTGCCACGCCAAACACCCTTTCGTAACCATTTCTTATGGAATTTTATTACATTTTTCCTAAAATTGCAAGCTTTTTGTCATATTTGATCAATTGATTTTTATGCTGAATGGATGCGGGCTTCCCCCGCGGAATAATCCCCTCCCCGCCGGGCTCCTGACGGCCGCTCCGTCCGCCATGCGGCCCGGCCGGTTCCGCGTAAAAAAAGGAGGCCCCGGCGGGGCCTCCTTCCCGGATCAGTCTTCTGCCCGGTTTCACTGGGCCTTCTTCTGCGTGATATTCTTCAGCATATCCTTGAGATTATCCGCCGTGGACTCCAGGGCGTTCTTCTGGGTTTCCGTCTCGGTCTTCAGGGTTTCCTCCGCCTCCCGGACGGTCTCCTCCGCGTCGGTCTTCACGGTCTCCAGCGTTTCCTTCGCGGTATCCGCCGTCTCCGTCAGGGCTTCCTCCGCTTCCGTCTTCACGGTCTCCGCCGCTTCCGTCAGCGCGGTCTCCGCGTCGGTCTTCACGGTCTCCAGCGCTTCCTTCGCAGTCTCCGCCGCCTCCGTCAGGGCCTCCTCCGCGTCGGTCTTCACGGTATCCAGCGTTTCCTTCACGGTCTCCGCCGCTTCCGTCAGGGCGGTCTCCGCTTCAGTCTTCACGGTCTCGGCCGCTTCCGTCAGCGCAGTCTCCGCTTCGGTCGTCACGGTTTCGGCGGTTTCCTGCGCGGTCTCCGCGCCGGTGCTTTCGGCGGCCGCCTTCTTCTCCGCGTATTCGTTCTCGACGACCTCCATCATGGTTTTCGCCGTCGCGAAGTAGCTGGCCATCTTAGGATGGTTGGGCCAGAACCGGGTCGGGGAAGCGCCCTTGGAGTTGAAGGGCACGCGGTAGGTCAGATGGTTGCACACGAACAGCAGCGCGCTGTTCTGTCCGTTCAGGTCCTTCTCCTTGGAGATCGCCGTGCCGAACTTCATGTCGCTGGCCGGGTTCTCAAGGAACTGGCTGGTGATCTCCTCGACGCCGGTGAACCAGGCGAGGCACTCGTCCTTGGGATAAATCTCAAAGGTCGGATTCTTCGGGTAGGCATAGGTCGTGGTGACGCTGTCCCCCGCGACGGTCACGGTCACGTTGCCCATGTAGTACATATTGGAAGCGACGATCGGCAGCGTCTGGGTGCCGTCCTGGCTCAGATCCACCGGCACCACATGGTACCATTTCTTCGTCAGCGTCGGATAGGTATCCCGCAGGGAAATGCCGATCACGCCCGCGGTGTTGTTGCCGTACCAGATGGGCTCGGGAATCACAACCTTCTTCTTTTTCAGGCTCTCGAGGAAAGCCTTCAGGTCGCCCTTGAAGCGGCCCAGATTCGGATCATCGATCACATTGCCGCTGTCATCCCGCCAGCAGCCGTAGTCCGAATCGTAGAACAGGCCGCCGATGTAGCTGTCCTCGGTCCGGTACAGATCACCCTTCTCGGTCAGATAGACATCGTATTCCATGCCGCCGTCCTCGTTTTCCTTGGACAGGTGAACATATTTGACCGACCCGTCCCAGTTGTACTGGACGGTTTCCCAGGAGTTGTCGGCCCAGGAGCCTCTGGACTCCGTGTCCTTGAGGCCGCTTCCGGTATAGGTCACGGACTGCCAGGCTTTCGAGCTGTCGTCGTACTGGTACGTGCCGTGGCCGGCGCTGTTTCCCGCCTCGTCATAAGCCTCCCAGTCGCTTTGCGTCGAAGTGTCCTTCTGCTTCTGGGTCAGCTTTCCGTTTTCGTCGTACCAATATGTCGTCACGACGCCGGTTTTCTTGTCCGTTTCACTTTTGTAATAACCGAGCAGGTTGCCCTCATCATCATAACCCGGCACCGCATCCTTCGGCATGTCCGCCAGCGCGGACCCCGCTCCCAGAACCAGTATCACTGCAAGCAGCAGCGAAAACAGCTTCTTCATCATCGAGTCCCCCTCCTTATTATGAGAAAGAGAAACCTCCCCTTCTCCTCCGGTTTTTTCATTCTATACCAGTCCGCGCATCATGGCAAGCTGTCAAATATAAAAATTAGGTTTCTTTTTTCTTTCCTTTCTCTGTCGCGGGGTTGTTTTCCTCCCTCCGAAAAGGCTTGTCTTTGCCCCGCGCTTCTTTTATAATGGTCCGGCAGGGTCATTCCCCCTGTCTTTCAGATCAATCCGACGGAGGACTATGAATATGGCTGCTGGCATTACCCCCGAAGGTCTGGTATATTCCGAAGGCTATGCGGAAACCATGAACGGGCTGGTGCTGCCCCGTCTGAGGGAGCGCTGTGTCTTCCTGACCGTCCGCGGCGCGAAGGATAAGCCGATCGCCGCCTTCCGGTATGACGCGGAGGCCCCGGCCGGCACGGTGGTCGTCCTCCACGGGTTTACCGAATGCGCCGAAAAGTTCAGCGAGCTGATCTACAGCCTGCTGCAGAACCGTTTCAGCGTGCTGACATGTGACCAGCGGGGCCACGGCGCCTCCTGGCGGGACGAACGGATTAAGGATATTTCCCTGACCCACGTGGACCGGTTTGAGGACTATGTCACGGATCTGAGCGCGCTCTGCGATCAGGTGCTCTCCTCCATGCCGAAGCCCTGGTTCATCTTTGCTCACTCCATGGGCGGCGCGGTCGCCTCCGCCTTCCTGGAGGATCACCCCGGTGTGTTCGAAAAGGCTGCCCTCTGCGCGCCGATGATTGCCCCGCTGCACGCGGGCATGCCGCTTGCGGCCGGAATGGCTCTCTGCGTCGGCGCGAAGCTGCTGGGCCGGGGGCGGGAGCGGCTCCCAATGAGCCGTCCCTGGGCCGGGCCGGAGGAATTTGAAACCTCCTGTGCCACGGGGCGGGAGCGTTTCGACTGGTTTGACGATCTTCGGGTGCGCACGGAGCGCTATCACAATAACGGCCCCACCTTCTCCTGGACGCTGGAGGCCTTCCGGGTGACCCGGCGGCTGCTGGCTCCCGGAAAACCGGAGAGCGTCTCCGTTCCCGTCCGCATTTATACCGCGGAGGACGATAATCAGGTGGAGCCGGAGGCCCAAGAAAAAATGGCCTCCCGCCTGCCGAAGGGGGAGCGGAAGGTCGTCTCCGGCGCCAAACATGAGATCTACCGTTCCCCGGATGAGGTGCTCTTCCCCTGGTGGCGGGAAATCCTGGCCTTCCTGGCGGAATAGCGCCCGGGCTTCCCTTTCGCCCATTCCCGTTCCTGTCTTCTTCCGGTTTCCCGGCGGATTCCGCCGCGGCCGGTTTTTTTGAAGCACGCGCCGTCTCCGGCCCGGATCCGTCCCGGTCAAAAAGCCCCCTCCGGTCTTCCGGAGGGGGCTTCGTCCGCGTTCAGAATTGATTATTCGTAGCTGACGGAACGGTTCTCGGTCTGATAGTCCATGACGATGATCAGGGTGCGGCCGGGCTGCAGGCGGATTTCCTCGCCGTTCTCATCGTAGAACACGGTGCGGTCGGACAGCTCGTCGCGGTTCCAGACGCCGGCCATGTGCTTGCCGCCCATGAAGTAGTCGGCATTGCCGGTGCCCAGCACGGTGGGCTTGGGAGCGTCGGTCAGCACCCAATCCATCTCGGTGAACTGCACGATGATGTTGTTGAAGGGGATTTCCTCGTCGCCGCTGGTCCGCAGGCTCTTGTAGACATGCTCCTTGTCGTCCGGGCCCATCATGTAGCGGTAGTAGCACTCGTCGTCCTCGTCCCACTCGAGAATGCTGTTGTACATCTTCAGGTCGCCGCCCTTGGCCCAGTTCACATAGATGACCTCCGCGTCGTCACCCTCCTCGGGCAGCTCGTCGGTGAACAGCCAGGTATGGTTCGCCGCTTCAAAGCTGTAGGGAATCAGGGTGGACAGGGCCGCCACGTTGACTGTCCGGTTGTGGGGGGCCTTCATCTGCATCTTTTCGTACACGCCGTAGTACTGCTTCCAGGGGCGGCTGGATCCGTCCGTGCCGCCGAAGAGCAGCATGCCGTCGGCCTTCTTGTCCGCGCCGGTGGTCTTGAACACCTCAGGCACGTTGGTCTCGGTATACTCCTGCTTGCCGTAGAAAGAGAAGCCGCAGTCCCACTCCTCGCGCAGCCAGGCGTGGAACAGACGGGCAGAACGGCAGGGGCCGACTTCGTCCGGCATCAGGTCGGAGTACAGGAAGGTCAGGCGGGTGTTGCCCTGCTTGTACAGGGGAGTTTCATAGATGACGTCCGTATACTGCACACCCCAGGGCGCCCGGTTGTACGTCGCCTTGTTGCCGTCATATCCGATGCCGCCGTCGGCATTGTCAATCTGCACCAGGATGGGCATGTAGCGGCCCGTAATCGCCTGGCCCGCGAAACCTGCATCCGGAGCGGACGCGGCGACATCAGCCAGGACCCGGCCGGTGACAGGGGAGATTCCCTCGATCTCATCGTTCACATCCGCCTTGTCGATCTGGATATTGCGGCTTTCTCCGCCGTCCAGAACCGTCTCGGCCATCGCCGCTGAGGCCAGCAGCATGAGGCACAGCAGCATGCTCAGAATTTTCTTCATCTACGCTTCCTCCACATTTTTCGTTTGCGCTTTCCGGTTTTCGGAACAACAACCGATATTTTACAATTTCCTTACATTTTTGTCAACAAAAAAGCTTGCAATTTCCTGCTGACCCGGTTGGTTTCCTTCCGGTTCGGTTTTCCGCAGGCCCGGAAATCTTCAGTTTCTTCCTTCCCTTCTGATTCTCCGGGCCGCATTCCGCCTGATCTGCTTTCGCGCGCGGATGTGCTCCTCCCGCTCCTCCCGGATCCAGGCCTCCCGCTCCCTTTCCGGCCCGGGCGCCGCGGACAGTCCGGCTCCCTCCCGCAGCCTTTCCAGCAGCAGCCGTCCGTCCAGATCCGTCAGCTGCGCGAACCATCGGGAACGGAAAAAGCGCTCCGTTTCCCGCCGGAGGGCTGCCGCCCCCGGGTGGTCCGGTTTCTTCCGCAGGACCGCCGCAGCCGCCCGCCAGTCCTCCGCGGCCTGCTCAACCACCGCGGCCGCCAGCGCCTCCTCCGGTTCCGGGATTCTTTCCCGCTTTCTCTCCGCCGGCCCCATTCTCCCCGATTCCGCCCGTTCCTCCAGCTCCCGCTCCGGGCCGGACAGATTCAGCTCCTGCGCCAGGCCGACATTCCGGTCCAGCATCACGGTCTCCTCTTCCCGCTGTGCCATGCTCAGACTCCTCCTTTTTCGGACACGGAAAAGCCGCGGCCTCCTTCTCCGGAAGCCGCGGCTCATCTCCGCCTGCTTTTCTCAGCATAGCCATTTTATCAGATGCACCCGGACATGTCCAGACGACATGTACCGGACATCGCCGGACATTGCCGGACATCTTTTCTTTGCGTCCGTCCCCTTCCGCTCCGGAAAGCGTGTCCTCTCCGGATTCTTCTCCCGGGATATGCCCGGTCTTATTGCTGCGGCGTACCGGTCGCGATGCCGTAGATCAGCAGCGCGATGATCAGCAGCGCTGTCACGGCGATCACGGTATCCACCGTCCGCAGGGATACATTTTCCTTGATCTTGTCATACAGCCGGAAGCGCCGGGGAAGCTTCTGCTCCCCGAAGGACCGCTCGGAAGCGGCCTTCGCCTGCTCCATTTCCGCCCGGGCCTGCCGGATATCCGTTTCGTCTCTGTTCGCCATGGCCTTACTTCTTGACGATGTACTTCCGTACGTCGATGGAGACGGCCAGGATGATGATCAGGCCGCGGATAATGTACTGGATGTAGGGGTTCACGCCCAGGAACTGCAGCGCGTACACGATGGCCTGCATGATGACCGCGCCGATGACCACGCCCTGGATCGTACCGACGCCGCCGGAGAAGCTGACGCCGCCGACCACCACCGCGCTGATGGCGTCGGTTTCATAGTTCAGACCGGTGTTCGCGCCGACGGAGGTGATGCGGGCCGCCTCGAGGAAGGAGGCGATGCCGTACAGGACGCCGGCCATCAGGTAAACCAGCATGATGGTCTTGGCCACATTCACGCCGGAGACCGCCGCGGCCTCGGTGTTGCCGCCCACGGCAAACATGTTCTTGCCCAGCTTGGTCTTGTTCCAGATGACCCAGACGATCAGCGCCAGCACCAGGAAGTAGATCACCACCAGGGGCACCCGGATTTCTCCGATGTAGAAGGCGCCGGCGGCGATGTTCAGGAATTCCGGATCGAAGGTGGACAGCGCCTGCGCCGTTCCGGAGGGCTGGGATTCAATGTAGAGGCAGTTGGCGCCGTAGGCGATCAGCTGCGTGCCCAGGGTGACGATGAAGGCGTGCAGGTGCAGCTTGGCGACGCCGAAGCCGTTGATCATGCAGAAGGCCACCGCCACGGCGATGGAGGCCAGGAGCGGAACCAGCAGTCCGAATCCTCCCAGGGGGGAGACCATCGTCGGGAACATGCGGCTGGCATAGGTTGTGCTCTGCACCAGGGAGGCGGTCACCGCCGCGGAGATGCCCAGCACGCGCCCGATGCTCAGGTCGGTTCCGGCCAGCACGATCAGGCCGGCGCAGCCAAGGGCCAGGATGCCCTTCGTGGAGGCGTTCTGCAGGATGTTCAGAACGTTGTTCATGCTCAGGAAGTCAATCCGGATGATGGAAACGATCACCAGGATCAGCCCCAGGATGATGAACAGCGCGTAGTTCAGCAGGAATCCGGTCACCTTCGCGGCCTTCGGGTTCACGGCGCGGGTTCTCGCCCGGGGCTTGATGTCCATCGCCTGAATCAGGAAGTAGGCCAGCGCGATGACGATCAGCACGATGCCGATGAACTGGAAGATCACGGCGTTGGTCATATGGCTGTTTTCCAGCAGCTTCGGCAGATTCTGCTGATACAGGCCGATCAGCGCCTCATTGCTCTCCAGCTTTTTGTATTCCGCTTCATCGGAGAGGCCCAGCTCCTTCATCGCCATCTCGACCTTCATCGGATCGCTCTTCGCATGATCCTTGATCAGATCGTTCAGGTTGTCCGCGGTCACGCTTTCGTCGACGCTCTGGGCGTAGGCCAGGAACAGATCCCGGTCCTTCGTGTGCGCGATCGCGGTTTCATACTTTTCCCGGGCATCCACGGCTGCGTCCACCGCCGCCGCGTCCGCGCCGAGGCCCTTCAGGAAGCTCTTCATGTTGTCCGCGCCGATCTTGGCCACCGCGCCGATCTCGGTCAGCTTCGCGGGCTCCTGAATAAAGGTCATGGCGGACTTCTGGTCGCTGCCCATCATGGCCGCCGCGTTGACGTAGATGTTTCTTCCCGTGACGCCGTAGGCCGCCATCGCGATTCCCACGGCCAGCACGACCAGCATCACAATGCTGATGATTCTTTTCTTACTCATCCTTTTTCACCTCATCACACATACTTGGCGGCCAGCTCCATGATCTTTTCCTGCTCGCCCGGAATATTGCCGAAATCCTTTCCCCGCTCGACGATGCCTGCAAGATGTCCGTTGCTCATGACGAGAATCCGGTCGCAGATGCCCAGCAGCTCCGGCATTTCGCTGGAGACCATCATGACGCCCTTGCCCTGCGACGCCAGGTTCAGGATCAGCTGATAGATTTCGTATTTCGCGCCCACGTCGATGCCGCGGGTCGGCTCGTCCATCAGCAGGACATCCGGGTTGGTCAGCAGCCACCGGCCGATAATGACCTTCTGCTGGTTTCCTCCGGAAAGGCTCTTGATCAGCGTTTTCTTCGAGGGGGTCTTCACCTTCATGGCCGCGATCTGCTCATCCGTATCCCGGTCCATCTTCCGGGCATTCAGAAGAGGCTTTCCGTAAGCATCCACATTGGCGATGATGGTGTTGAACAGGATGGTGTTTTCTCCGAAAATACCCGTCGCCCGGCGCTCCTCGGTGATCAGGGCAAAGCCGTTTTTCCGCGCTTCGTCCGTGGTCACGTTGCGGATGGGCTTCCCGTTCATGGTCACCTCGCCGCCGCCGCTGGTAAAGTATCCGAAAAGGCTGTTCAGCAGCTCTGTCCGGCGGCTTCCCACCAGTCCGGCCACACCCAGCACCTCTCCCTTGTGCAGCTGGAAGGACACATCATGGCAGGTGGGCTCATACATGCCTGAGAAATTCCTGACATCCAGCAGCACATCACCGATCTGGTTGTTCTTCGGCGGGAACTGGTTGGTCATCTCCCGGCCCACCATCAGGCGGATAATCTCCTCCTTGGTCAGCGTTTCGGCGCTCTTGGTGGCGATCCACTGGCCGTCGCGCATGATGGTGACATCGTTGGAAATCCGCAGGATCTCGTCCATCTTGTGGCTGATGTAGATGATGCCCACGCCCTCGGAGGTCAGCCGGTGCATGATGCGGAAAAGATGCTCGACCTCATCCTCCGTCAGGGAGCTGGTGGGTTCGTCCAGCACGAGGATCTTTGCGTTGTAGGAGACCGCCTTGGCAATCTCCACCATCTGCCGTTTGGAGACGGAGAGCTCTCCGATGATCTGTTTCGGATCCACGTCTATCTCCAGCCGCTCAAAGACCGCCTTCGTGTCGGCGTACATCTTCCGGGTATCCACCGTACCGAGCTTCGTCGTCGGGAACCGTCCCAGCCAGACGTTCTCCATCACGTTCCTTCTCAGCACCTGGTTCAGCTCCTGGTGCACCATGGCCACGCCGTTGTCCAGCGCGTCCCGGGGGCTGGTGAAGGTGACCGGCTCCCCGTTCATGGTGATGGTTCCGCCGTCCCGGGTGTAAATCCCGAAAAGGCATTTCATCAGGGTTGATTTGCCGGCGCCGTTCTCCCCCATCAGGGCATGCACCGTTCCCGCCCGCAGCTGCAGACGGGCATGATCCAGCGCCTTGACGCCCGGAAACTGCTTTTCAATGTCCAGCATTTCCAGCAGATACGGTTCTCTCGCCCGCGTTTCCTGTTGTTCGGACATGTTACACAATCACCACTTTTCCTTTGATTACTTGTCTGAATTCCTGCCCCCGGCAGGGCTTCCGAAAAACATGTCTCCCTTCAGACCGGGGAGGCATCCTTTTCGAAAGCCCCTGCGGACCGTCTTCCGCTTCTTCGGCTTCGCCGTCCGCCCGGGCTTCGTTTTTCGCCGGCCTTTTCTTTCAGAAAAAGCCGTCTTCATTCTGCTCAAAAGGGTTCCGGCGACCGAAGTCGCCGGAACCGGTTTGTCTCTTTCAGATGTTTCTGAAGCGAAGGATTACTCCACGCTGTCCGCGGTGATCTTCGCGTACGGGATGTACACGGAGACGCCGTCCTCATTCAGCTTGTACTTCTCGGCCATGGTGTCGTCGAAGAACGTGCCGTTCAGCAGATAGTTCATCATGAACCGGATGTTGGCTTCGCCCATGGCGTCGCCGTCCTGCTTCACGGTAGCGGTCATGCGGCCGTTCTTGATGGCTTCGAAAGCAGCGTCGGTGGCATCCACGCCGATGACGGTGATGGCCGGATCGCCTTCGTTGCCGGTGTTGTAGCCGGACTGGTTCAGAGCCGCGATGACGCCGATGGCCATGTCATCGTTGTTGGCGAACACCAGCTCGATTTCCGGATGCGCCTGCCAGGTGGACAGCATCGCGTCGTTGGCCTTGGTGGTATCCCAGTCCGCGACGATGATGTCGGTCACCATTTCCAGCGGCACGCCCAGTTCCTTCGCAGTCTCCTCGGAGTACTGGGTCCGGGCGATCGCTTCGGGGTTGTTGGCCACGCCCTTGAACTCGACGAACTGCACCTTGCCGTCGCCGTTCAGGTCGATCTTGGCGGGGTCGGCCGCCCACAGGTCGGCCAGGATCTCGCCCTGCATGTCGCCGGCTTCGCGCGGCAGCGTGCCGATGAAGAAGCTGTTGGAGTTCTTCACGACGGACTCATAGGTCTCTTCAGACGGCGGAATGTTGTAGAACAGGAAGGGGATCTTGGCTTCGGTCAGCTTGTCCACCAGGGTCTGGCCGCCCGCGGGCTCCGCCAGGTTGATGATGACGAAGTCGGGGTTCTTGCCGATGGCCTGGTCGCACTGCTCAACCTGCTTGGCCATGTCGTCGCCGGCATCCTGCAGGTCCAGATTGATCTTCACGCCCAGCTCTTCGCCGACGGCGTCAGCCCATTTGATCATCGCCTGACGGACAGAGGATCCGTAGGTGTCGTCAAACTTCCAGACGAGGACGGTCACGTTGTACTCGCTCTTGGCTTCCGCCAGGGCGGCCGCGCAGCCCAGCACCATGCACAGGGCCAGCAGCAGGGAAACAAGTTTCTTCATGGTTCCTACCTCCTTTTTTCTTTCCCGGTTTTCCGGGACTCTTCAAAATGGCCTTTGCCATTTAAAAGACGTTCGGGACGGAAAGGCTTCTTCCTTCCCGTTTCGGAGAGCTCCCAGGGATCTTGCTGAAGATTTAGCTGTTTTGTATCTTTACTGTGCCAGTTTGGACAAATGAAACTTTATCACATTCATCATCTTTTGTCCATAGCAAATTTCTACGGTTCGGATTTCACTTTTTTCAGGTAGGGGAATGCTGTCCGCCGTACGCACCGCCCCGGGATCCTATTTGAAGCTGCTTTCGTCCTGCTGTTTTTTCTTCTCCTCTTCCTCCTCCTTCGCCGCGTTTTTCCAGACCCGCCAGGCGTAGACCAGCAGGACGCAGGCGATCACGGCAAACAGCACGATAAACAGCGCCATCACCGCCTGGGGCATCGTCGTGTTCGGATCGTTCCATCCCTGGAAAAGCTGCCAGGCCGTGTAAAGCAGATAGGCCGCCACAATCGCGATCAGGCTCGATCTTGTCTTCCCGTTGTTCATCTGTTCCATTCCCTTCCTGCCGGAAATCCGGCCCTCTCTGAAAATCCCCCGCGGCTTCAGCCGCGGGGGATCAGGGATACCGCTTATTTTCCGCGCTTCTTGCTCAGAATGTCGAACACCACCGCGGCCAGCAGTACGAGGCCCTTGATAACCCGCTGGTAGTTCGCATCCAGGCTGATCAGGCTCATGCCCAGGTTGATGACGCCGATCAGCGTAGCGCCGATCACCATGCCCAGCACGGTGCCCGCGCCGCCGCTTGCGGAAACGCCGCCCACCACGCAGGCGGAAATCGCGTCCATTTCAAAGTTCTTGCCCACATCGGCGTAGGCGGACTGGCTGCGCGCCACGACGGTCATCGTCGCGATGGCGGTCAGCACGGCCATGTTCAGGTAGGCCACGAACATGACTCTTCTCGTGTTCACGCCGGAAAGCCTCGCCGCCTCCATGTTGCCGCCCACGATGTAGAAGTGGCGGCCGATGGTGGTCTTGCTGGTGATGAAGCTGTAGATCAGGATGATCCCCGCGACCCACAGCAGCGTGGTCGGGATGCCGCCGTCCATCGCCAGCCGTGCTGTCACCAGAAGAATCGCGGCGGCGCCCAGACCGCTTTTCCCGGCGGCCGAGGCCACGCTGTCCGCTTCATAACCCTTTTTCAGCCGGACCTGTCTGTTCCTGAAGGTCAGCCCCACGACCGCAGCCGCGGCCAGCAGGCCCAGGAGGAAGCAGGGCCAGTTGAAAACGCCCTTCTCCGTCGGGAAGATCCGTCCGTAGAAGATGCTCTGGAAATCCGTCGGGAAAGGCGCCAGAGATCCGGTGACGGAGTTGGCCGAAAGGATGGAGGTGCCCAGGCCGCGGAAGGCCAGATAGCCCGCCAGCGTCGCGATCCACGGGGGAATGTGTACGTAGGCGATCAGGAAGCCCAGGCCCACGCCGTAGCCGATGCCGATCAGCAGCAGCAGGAGAATGGACAGCCCGGTGCTCATTCCCTGCACGATCATGAACACGCCGCCCAGCGCGCCCAGCAGGCAGACGAAGGCGCCGCAGCTCAGGTCGATGTTGCCGCCGGTCAGCATGCACATAAGCATGCCGGCTCCGAGGATGTAAACATACGCGTTCTGGTTGATCAGCTCCGTAAAGCTGGAGGGGCTGAAAATGCCGCCCTTCGTCAGGATCAGGAAGAACAGATACACGAGGACCAGGACGATCAGCATCGCGTTCTTCTTCAGCGCCGCGGATACAGATTTGTTTTTCATCGTTCCATCCTCCTTTCCTTACCGCTTCTGCCGCTTGCTCAGCACATCGAACATCACGGCGACCAGCAGCACGATCCCCTTGACCACCTTCTGGTAGTTGGCATCCACGCCCACGATGATCATGCCCTTGTTGATGACGCCCATCAGGATGGCGCCGATAATCATGCCGGAGACCCGTCCCGTGCCTCCGTAAGCGGAAGCGCCGCCGATGAAGCAGGAGGCGATGGCGTCCATCTCATATCCTTCGCCGTACACCGGATCGATGCCCTTGGCGCGGGCCGCGGTCAGGATTCCGGCAAGGCCGGCCAGCAGGCCGATATTGGCGTAGGCGAACCAGTAGACATTCCGGGTTTTGACGCCGGAAAGCGCCGTCGCCTTCTCGTTGCCGCCCACCGCGTACAGATGGCGGCCGATGGCGGTCTTGTTGGTGATGTAGGCGTAGATTCCCAGCACCAGACCGATCCAGATCATCACCATCGGGAAGCCCCGGTAGCAGCTGAACTTGAAGCACATCCACAGGATCAGCGCGCTGATGATCACAGTGGAAACGATCTGTCCGGGGATGGACTGGGCGATTCCCAGCTTTTTCTGGGAAACCATCTTATGCACCCGCACCGCGATGAAGATCAGCGTCCCCAGGATGCCGATGCACATGCAGGTCACGTTGAACTTGGCGATGAAGTTCTCCCCGATCAGCCCGGTCAGGAAGGCGTTGTCCTTGGTGAACACGTTATCCAAGCCGGGCGCCGCGTTCCGGATAAAGTCAGGAATGAAGCTTGTTTTTCCGTTGCCGAATACCTGAAGGAAGCCCTCGTTGGTGATATCCACCCGCAGGCCGTTCAGCACGACGTTGGTAAATCCGCGGAAGGCGTACATACCCGCCAGAGTGGCGATGAAGGCCGGCACCCGGACCTTGGCGATCCAGAAGCCCTGGAAGACGCCGATGGCCAGACCGATCAGCAGCATTACCGCCGTCGTCAGCCACATGTTGGCGCCGCCCGCCATCATCGTGCAGCCGATGGCCGCCGTGAAGCACACCACGGATCCGACGGAAAGGTCAATGTTGCCGCCCGTCAGGATGCACAGCAGCATACCGGTCGCCAGCACGAACACGTATCCGTTTTCCGCGATCAGGCCCGTCAGGTTGGAGGGCAGCAGGATCAGCCCTTCCTTCCCCTTCCATGTGGCAAAAACAATCGTCACCGCGATCAGGGCGATGATCATGGTGTATTTCTGAAAGAAGGCCCCGACCTTGTATTTTTCCATCAGCTCGGAGAAGCTCATTTTCCCGGAGGAATTAACCTGTTCGCTCATCCTTAAGCCCCCCTTCCGGATCTGAGAATCAGCGCCATGATGTTCTCCTGCGTTGCTTCGTCGGCCTTCATCTCGCCGACCATCTTCGCCTCGTTCATGATGTAGATGCGGTCGCTCATGCCCAGCACCTCCGGCAGCTCGGAGGAAATCAGCACCACGCATTTTCCCGCCGCCGCCAGATCATTGATGATGCAGTAGATTTCATACTTGGCGCCCACGTCGATGCCGCGGGTCGGTTCATCCAGCAGCAGCACGTCCGGCTCCGCGAACATCCATTTGGCCAGCAGCACCTTCTGCTGGTTTCCGCCGGAGAGGTTGCCCACCAGCTGCTCGACGGAGGGGGTCTTGATCTTCAGCTTGCCCCGGTATTCCTCCGCCACCGCGTATTCCCTGTCCGCGTCGATTACCGTGCGGGAGGAAACAGCGCCCAGGTTCGCCAGGGAGGTATTGACCTTGATGCTCTGGGAAAGCACGAGCCCGTTGCCCTTCCGATCCTCCGTCACATAGGCGATTTTATGCCGGATCGCGTCGGCCTCGCTCTTTTTCATTTTCACCGGCTTGCCGTTCAGCTTCAGCTCCCCGGAGAAGTTGACGCCGTAGCTCTGGCCGAAGATGCTCATGGCCAGCTCCGTCCGTCCGGCGCCCATCAGGCCGTAAATTCCGACGACCTCGCCCTTCCGGACGTACATGGACACATCATCCACGACCTTGCGTTCCGGATACAGGGGATGGTGCACCGTCCAGTGGCTGATCTCCATCTCCTTTTCCCCGATCTGCACACCCTCGCGCTTCGGGAACCGGTTGGTCATTTCCCGGCCCACCATGCCCTTGATGATCCGCTCCTCGCTGACGGGCTCCGAACCGTGGTTGTCGATGGTCTCGATGGTGGTGCCGTCGCGGATGACGGTAATTTTATCCGCCACGTAGGATACCTCGTTCAGCTTGTGGGTGATGATGATCATCGTCATCCCCTGCTTCTTGAAGCTGAGCATCAGGTCCAGCAGTGCGCGGGAATCTTCCTCGTTCAGGGATGAGGTCGGCTCATCCAGAATCAGCAGTTTGGCCTTCTTGGCCAGGGCCTTGGCGATTTCCACCAGCTGCTGCTTGCCCGTCCCGATGGTTTTGACCTGAACCTTGGAGCTTTCCTCAAGCCCCACCATCTTCAGGTATTTGTCCGCTTCCGAATAGGTTTTGTTCCAGTTGATGGCAAATTTATGCCCGCACTCGTTGCCCAGGTACATGTTTTCGCCGATCGTCATTTCAGGCACCAGAGCCAGCTCCTGATGGATAATGACGATTCCCAGCTTTTCCGAATCCTTGATGTTTGAAAACCTGCAGACCTGCCCGTCGTAAATGATATCCCCCTCGTAGGTCCCATAGGGATAGATTCCGCTCAGCACGTTCATCAGCGTGGATTTGCCGGCGCCGTTTTCCCCGACCAGGGCATGAATCTCGCCTTCCTCCACCTGAAGGTTCACATTGTCAAGCGCCTTTACGCCCGGGAAAGTCTTTGTGATATTCTTCATTTCCAGCAGAATCTTGGCCATGGTACCCCTCCAGTTTCCGTCAGATGAAATGAGACTTTCCCTTCAACCTGAAACGGTGCAGGCGGGTCAGACCCGCCTGCACCTCTTTCGGGTTGAATTCAGATTACTTCAGCTGATCCTCAGTGTAGTATCCGGATTCGAGCAGCAGCTCGGCATAGTTGTTCACATCCGCGAACACGGGCTCGCACAGATAGGAAGGAACAGTGATCTTGCCGTTGTTGTAGGTCTCGGTGTCGTTCACATCGACGGTCTCGCCCGCCAGGATCTGACCGACCATCTTCACGACCTGCGCAGCCAGGGTCCGGGTATCCTTGAACACGGACATGCTCTGCTTGCCGGCGATCATGTTCTTGACATTGGAGATATCGCAGTCCTGACCGGTGATGATGGGCCAGTCGCCGTCATAGTTGGCTTCCAGAGCGTTCTCCACGCCCAGGGCGGTGGAGTCGTTGGAGCACAGCCAGGCATCGATGTTGGATCCGTCCGCATAGAAGGAGGCCAGGATGCCGTCCGCACGGGTCTGGGCCACATCGGTCTTCCAGGTGGGGGTAGCCACGTCGGAGAACTCGATCTGGCCGGACTTGACGACCAGCTTGCCGCTCTCGATGTAGGGCTTCAGCACGTCCATGGCGCCGCTGTAGAAGTAGTTCGCGTTGTTGTCGCCGGGGTCGCCCGCGGTGATTTCGAGGTTGAAGGGGCCTTCCGCTTCGTCCAGCTTCAGGGCGTCCTTCACGTAGGTGCCCTGCACGGTGCCGACCTTGTAGTTGTCGAAGGTGGCGTAGTAGGACACGGCGTCAGATTCCATCAGCAGGCGGTCATAGGCGATGACCGGGATTCCCTTTTCCTTGGCCAGATCCAGGGCGGAGCCCAGGGAGGAGCCTTCGATGGCCGCGATCACGACGACGTTGACGCCGTTGTTGATCATGTTGGTCACCTGGTTCAGCTGCTGCTGAACGTCATTGGAGGCGAACTGCAGGTCGACTTCATAGCCGGCTTCCTCGAGCAGCTTCTGCATGTTCTCGCCGTCCTGATTCCAGCGCTGCAGATCCTTGGTGGGCATGGACACGCCGACCTTCTGGCCGTCGGCCAGCGCACTCACGCACGCCAGCGCCATGACGAGGCACAGGAACAGAGATACGATTTTCTTCATAATGGGTTCTCTCCTTTGTTTTATTTGCCGCGGGGTTGTCTCCGCTGCATTGATGTGCAAATTTTATGCTCTGCCGACCATTTTGTCAATATCCTTGCGCAAAAAGAACAAGAAAAAACAAAAATGAAGCAGTCTGCCTGTGTTTTTGATCAATCGTTTCTTTCCATTCTGATTGTCGTAATGTCTTCCCGTCATTTCTCCCGCAGATCCAGCCAGGCGGCCTCCTCCGGCGTCATGCTGATTTCCAGCGCCTCCGCGTTTTTGCGGATGCGCTCCGGTCCCGAGCAGCTGACCACTGCGAAGGCGTTCAGCCCCTGGCTGAAGATCCACCGCATCGCTGTCTGCGGGACCGTGGTCCCCTTCTCCGCCGCCAGCTTTTCGCAGCGGCGCAGCCGCTCCAGATTTTCCGGATACAGGAAGCCCTTCTGGGCGAAGGAATCCAGGATCTTCCTGGCCCCCTCCGGATCATCGCTCCGAACGCGGCCGCTCATCATTCCCCGGCCGAGGCTGGAGTAGGCGATGACCGGCATCCCGCTTTCCCGGTACCATTTCCGGTCCTCCTCCCCCGCGGGCCCGGAAATCGTCACGCAGTTTCCTCCCCAGGGATCCGTCACCTGGTTGGCCAGCCCGAACTGGGGGCTGGAGGCAGTCATGGGCTGCAGCCCGTGGGCCGCGGCGTATTCATTCGCCTCCTGAATCCGCCTTCTGGTCCAGTTGGATCCGCCGAAGGCTCTGATCCTGCCTTTTTCCTTCATTTCCTGAAAGGTATCCATAATCTCCCCGACCGGGATCTCCGGATCGTCCCGGTGCAGCAGCCAGATATCCACGTAGTCCGTCCGCAGCGCTTCCAGGCTGGTTTCCAGATCCTTTTTCATCTCTCCGGCGCGGACCCGCCGGGTTCCGTCCTCCGCCGGGTGGCCGCATTTGCTCAGCAGCACCACCTTCTCCCGGTTCCCATGCTGCTCAAGCCAGCGTCCCAGGCTGTTCTCGGACAGCCCATAGACCCGGGCGGTGTCGATGGCGTTGATTCCCTGCTCCAGGGCCGCCTCCAGCAGCTCGCTGCCGTCCCCGCCGGTGCTGAAGGGCGCCGAAGCCGTTCCCTGAAAGATCCGGGATACCGGCCGGTCCACCCCTTTGACTATGCCGTAACGCATTTTTCGTTCTTCCTTTCCTGTCCTGAAGCTTCCGGTTTTCCCGCGGCGGTCCGGTTCGGCCGCGCTTTCCGTGGTTTATTTTTCCAGCCGGAAGGTTTTTGTCAGCTTCAGATGATCCGCGTATCCCGTGGAAATCTCGAATTCGCCCGCCTCGGAAATGTGCCTGCAGTCAAAGCTCCAGAACCGCAGCTGCTCCTCGCGGATTTCGAATTCCACCGTCCGCGTCTCTCCCGGCTCCAGGCGGATCTTTTTGTAGTCGATCAGCTGCTGAACCGGCTGCACGACGGAGGCCACCCGGTCCCGCATGTAAAGCTGCACGGTTTCCTTTCCGGCCCGGCTTCCGGTGTTCTTCACGGTGATCCGGACCCGGATCGTCTCCTCCGGCGTCATCCGGTCCCGATCCGTCTCCAGCGCCTGGTACTCGAATTCCGTATAGCTCAGCCCGTATCCGAAGGAATAGAGCGGCCGGTTCGTCATGTCCAGATAGCAGCTCGTGAAGGGGAAAGCCTGGGAATCGGGCTCCGGCTTCGGCCGGCCGGTATTCGGATGGTTGTAGGCCATGGGATACTGTCCGGCGCCCCTGGCCAGGCTCACGGAAAGCTTTCCGCAGGGATTCGCCTCGCCGAACAGCAGCCGGGCCGCCGCGCTGCCCGCTTCCGTCCCGGGATACCACATTTCGAGGATCGCCGGGGCAATTTCCGCCAACTCCGTCAGCACCAGCGGCCGCCCGTTGAACAAAACCACCGCCGTCCTGGGGTTCGCCTTGAGAACCGCCCTGGCCAGCTTCATCTGCGGACCGGGCAGCGTCAGCTCCGCCCGGCTTCTTCCCTCGCCGCTGTCATATTCCGGCTCACCCAGCGCCAGGATCACGGTATCCGCCTTCCGGGCCGCATCCGCGGCCGCCGCGATTCCGCTCTCGTCCGTATCCCCAATGTCCGCACCGCATCCCCGCGCCGTCGTAATCTCGATTTCCGGCTTCAGCTGCCGGATACCCTCCGGCAGGGTCACCGCGTCCTTCCAGGCCCCGGGCCGGCTCCAGAATCCGACCAGATGCCGCTCCTCCGCAAAGGGGCCGATCAGCGCCAGCTTCCGGGTTCCGTCCGTCAGGGGCAGAATCCCGTCGTTCTTCAGCAGCACGGCGCTTTCCTCCGCCGCCCGCCGGGCGATCTCCCGGTGTGCCGGGCACAGGTAGAGTTCCTTTTCCTTCTCCTCATCCGCGCCGTGATAGGGATTCTCAAACAGCCCCAGCTCGTTTTTCAGCCGCAGCACCCGCATCACGGCCCGGTCAATGGCCTCTTCCCGGACTTCCCCGTCCCGGACCAGGTTCGCCAGATGCAGATAGTAGGCGTTCATCACCATGTCGATGTCGCATCCGGCCTCCATGGCCATCCGCGCCGCGTCCCGCAGGTTTTCCGCCACGCCGTGGGCAACCAGCTCGCCCACCGCGTTGTAGTCGCTGATCACGACGCCCTCAAAGCCCCATTCCCTGCGCAGCACGTCGTTCATCAGCCATTGGTTAGCCACGGAGGGAATGCCGTTCAGCGAGTTGAAGGAGGGCATGACAAGCCTGGCCCCGGCGTCCAGGCACGCCTTGTAGGCCGGCAGGTAGGTTTCCCGCAGGATCCTTTCGCTCAGCTCGACGGTGTTGTAATCCCTTCCGCCCTCCCCCGCGCCGTAGGCGGCGTAATGCTTCACGCAGCAGGCGATGTTTTCCGGGTTGCTCAGATCCTCCCTCTGGGTCGCGCGCACCAGGGCCGCGCCCATCCTTCCGTTGATGAGGGGATCCTCCGAGCAGGTCTCCAGAATCCGACCCCACCGCGCGTCCCGCGCGGTATCCACCATGGGGTTGAAGGTGACGTGCACCCCGCAGGCGGCGGATTCCTTCCTCGCCATATCCGCGCATTCCGTCATCAGCTTCTCGTCAAAGGAGCAGCCCATGGCCAGGGGAATCGGATAGGTCGTCCGAAGCCCATGGATCACGTCCAGCATCAGCAGCAGGGGGATTTTCTTCGGATCCGCGGCCAGGTGCTGATCCTGCAGGGCCTTTGCCTGCCTCGCGTCCTCAAAGGTCAGCACGCTGCCCATCACGCGGTTCAGCTCCTCCTTCGGCAGAAGCTCCCCTTCCGGGCCGGTCATTTCCATCTCATTGGAAATAAACTGCCCCGCCAGGCACTGAACCAGCTGTCCCACCTTTTCCTCCAGCGTCATGCTGTCCATCAGCTTCTGAAGCTCTTTTTCCGTCATGCTTTTTCCTCTCTTCCCGCGGTTTCTGACCGGTCAGGGGCCGCCTCCCTTTGCGCGGCGCCGTTCGGATATGCGTTTCCCTTCCCGTCTTTTCCGTGTGTCCTGTTGGCATCATTATATCTGATGCCCGCACATTCTTCAACATGGAGACAGGGGGACGGTTCTTCTGTCTTGGTCCAGGCGCAGGGGAACCCGGAACAGGGCGCCTGAAACAGTAAAGGGCGGCCCCGCCTCAACCGGCGGGGCCGCCCTTTGTAATGCTGTTGGATCTGTTTCGTTCGTTTCTCAATACAGGTCTGTACGAATGACATAGACGGTATCGGCCTTCATGCCTTCGGGTCTGAGGTCGTATCCGCAGTCCCGGACGCTGTCCCGGGTCTCCTCGTAAATCCGCAGGGCATCCGCCAGCTCGTTCTCCGCATAGGGCAGCAGCTTTCCGGCCGCCGCTTTCTCCGCAATCGTGATGGTCTCCTTCAGGGTCTTCGTTCCGTTCTTCAGGGAGTCGGCGCCGGAGGAAACCTGGGACGCGCCGTCATCCGCGGCAGCAGCGCCGTCGGACAGTTTCGCCGCGCCTTCGGACAGGGCCGCGGCCCCTTCCCTCAGCTGCGTCAGGCCCGTATGGAGCGTGGCCGCGCCGGCGGAGGCCTGGGCTGCGCCGTCCGTATAGGCCTTCAGGCCCGTGACGAAGGTATGCACCTGATCCAGCTGGCCTTTCAATGCGGACAGACTTTCGTACGCGGCCTGCACCGCCGCGGGCATGGCCTTGTCCTTGCCGGAATCTCCTTCCTTCGGGGCGGGATTCAGCTGAGCCAGCACGCCGTCGAGTACGTCCGCATAGTTTTCCGCCGTCAGCTCCGGAAGCTTGATGCCGGCGGCTTCCAGTCCCGCGGCCGCCAGCTGCTGATTGGCCGAATCCAGCACGGCGGCAAACAGAGCCTCCGCCCCGCTGTTCAGCGTCTCGCTGTTGGCCGTCAGCGCTGCGAGGCCTTCATCCAGCGCCTTCGCGCCGGCCTCGGAGATCACCGCGCCGGCCGTCAGGGAAGCGGCCCCTCCGGACAGTTTCGCCGCGCCGTCCTTCAGCTCCGTCGTGCCGCTATGCAGCTGGGACGCCCCGTCCGCCAGAGAGGCGGCGCCGTCGCTCAGCTGCGTCAGCCCGTTGTTCAGTTCATTGATCTTCGGCGCAATCTCCCGGGTTTTCCCGGTGGTTTCCGGCAGCTCCTCCCCGTTCTGCATCGCAGTCAGCAGGAGCCTGAGCTCCTCCGTTTCCGTATGCAGATCCAGATCCATGCGCTGGTCCAGCTCCCTGCAGACAGCATCCACCGGATCCGAGGTGCTGAAGGTCATCATCCACTTCAAATCCGCGTGCTCCGCATGGAAGGAAGCGGTGAAGGACGCGGGCAGATTCAGCTTCTCATCCGCGCCGGGCACGGCCCAGCCCACCAGCACCTGCTGTCCCATCTCGGACAGCACCGCGGCGTTTTCCAGCTTCAGATCCGTCACGCCCTTCTCCGGCAGGGGCAGCACCGTCACGGCCAGGGCCGGCAGCTTCTCCGTCTGCGGATAGGTTACGGTCAGCACCGCGTCCCCGGTCCGGTCCTTCAGGTCCGTAAAGGAAACCTCTGAGCCGTCCAGCGTCAGCTTCACCGCGGGCAGAATCGCCGGCATCTTGTCCGACGTGCCCTGGTAGATGATGTCCTTTCCGTTGGCCTGCCAGGTCAGGTCCTCTCCGGTCAGGGTGAAGCTTTCGTCTCCTCCCGCGTTCCGGATGCCCGTCAGCAGAGTCCGGTCCAGGATCTCATCCAGACCGTCCGTGTTCTCCAGTCGCACGCTGTCCGTAATGCTTTTTACGGTTCCGTCCGCAGCGGCGGCGACGTAAACCCGTTCATGCTTGGTGTTTTCGGCCAGGGCCGGCAGACAGCCCAGGACCATCGCTGCGCTCAGCAGTAAAGCGATGATTTTCTTCATGATGATTCCCTCTCTTTCCTTATCGGACAGATTTCATATCAAAGGTTGTGTGTACAATCAACTTATCCAGGAGCAGCAGCACGGCCGGCAGCAGGAACAGCACCACCGCCACGCTCAGCAGCGCGCCCCGGGCGATCAGCCGGCACATGGAGGAGATCATGTCCACATTGGAGTACAGCCCCACGCCGTAGGTCGCGGCAAAGAAACCGAACCCGCTGACCAGGATGCTCTGCGCGGAGGAAGCCGCGGCCTTTTCCACCGCCTCCGTCTTGTCCATACCGGACAGGCGGTTCTGCTTGTACCGGGTGGTCATCAGGATGGCGTAGTCCACCGTCGCGCCCAGCTGGATGGTGGAAATCAGGATCGGTCCCACGAAGGGCAGCTCGGTGCCGGTATAATACGGAATGCACAGGTTGGCCGCAATGGCCAGCTCAATCACCGCGACCAGCAGCACCGGCAGGGAAAGGGATTTCTCGACCAGCAGGATGATCACAAAGATCGC
The DNA here is from genome assembly GCA_902778055.1 of uncultured Eubacteriales bacterium. Classification (GTDB taxonomy): domain Bacteria; phylum Bacillota; class Clostridia; order Christensenellales; family Aristaeellaceae; genus Aristaeella. The sequence goes on from CACYWL010000008.1 coordinate 96,148, forward strand.
GAGGATGGAGATCAGGCTGACGACCGTAAAGTCGTGATCCGTACAGGCGATCAGATCCTTCGTGCAGGGCGCCTCCCCGATCAGCATGCCGCCCTGATCGTATTTCTTCAGGATCCCGTTCAGGGTGTCGATCTGGGCATTAACTTCATCGGACGAAATCACATAAGCGGAGTTGATCAGCATCAGCTGATACCGGTCACCCTTGACCAGGGACAGCATGTCCTCCGGCACAATGGTTTCCGGGATGCCCGCGCCCAGCAGACTGTCGATGCCGAAAACGTCCTTCACGCCGTCCACCCGGCGCATCTCTTCGGTCATGTCCCGAACATCCTTCTGCGGGACGTCGCTGTCCACCAGCAGCAGATGGGTGGTGGCCATGTCAAAGGTATCTTCCAGCTTCCTGTTGGCGATGACGGAAAGCAGATCCTGGGGCATGACCTTGCTCATGTCGTAATACACATGGACGTTCTGATAGCCGTAAAAGGCCGGGAAGATCATCAGCGCCAGAATGACGCACAGCACCTTGTAATGCTTCCCGACAAACCGGCCGATGCCGCCCACATCGGGGAGCAGCGGCTTATGGGATGTCTTCTCGATGGCGCCGTCCAGCAGGCGGATCACGCAGGGCAGCAGAACCACCGTGCCCAGCACGCCCATAACGACACCCTTGCTCATCACGATGCCCAGGTCCTTCCCCAGGGTGAAGCTCATGAAGCAGATGGATACGAAGCCTGCCACGGTGGTCAGGCTGGAACCGAGAATCGAGGTAAAGGTCAGGTGAATCGCCTCGGCCATGGCCTCGTCCTTATCCTCCGTCCGCGTTTTCTGCTCCCGGTAGCTGTGCCAAAGGAAGATGGAATAGTCCAGCGTCACGCCCAGCTGCAGCACAGCGGCCACGGCCTTGGTGATATAGCTGATCTCCCCCAAGAAGAAGTTGCTGCCCATGTTCCACAGGATGGATACGCCGATGCAGCTCAAAAAGATCAGCGGCAGCAGGAAGCTGTCCATGGTGATCATCAGCACGATCGCGCAAAGCGCCACCGCAATGCCCACATAAATCGCTTCCTGATCCTCGACCAGCTGCCGGGTGTCCGTAACCACGGCGCTCAGGCCGGACACGAAACACTTTTCCCCGGCCGTCTGCCGCACTTTGCTGATGGCTTCCATGGTTTCCTCGGAGGAGGAGCCTTCATCGAAGAACACGGCCGACAGCATGCAGTCGCCCCGCTGGAACATCTCGCGGATATGCTCCGGGATGATTTCCAGCGGAAGCAGACCCTTCGTGATCGAGGCATAGCCGATCACGCTGTCCACATGGGGGATTTCCTTCAGCGCGTTCTCCATGTCGGCCTGCTCCCGGAGGCTCATCCCCTCCGTCACCAGCAGGGAAAACGCCCCCTTGCCGAAATCCTGAAGCAGGATCTCCTGCCCCTTCACCGTTTCCAGATCCTGGGGCAGGTAATACAGAAGATCGTATTTGGTCTTGGTGGCCGCCATGCCAAGAACCGACGGCACCATCAGCACCACACACAGGATGATGACCGCGATTCTGTGCCGGACCATCCATTTGGTGAATCCTTTCACGCTTACTGCCTCCCAACATTCATGATGTTATTGAACATCATGTTGACTTTATCAACGATGTGGATTATAATCACCCCCGTGATTGATTTCAATAATCAATTGCTTCATCAATTGTCTGTTAATAAACATCAGGATTCGATCGGGATGTTTATCCGACAGAAATCCTGAAATTGTTGAGAAAGAAGGCCTTGAATCCATGGATCAGTCCAACGGGATGCTTCCCAAAAAAGAAGACCGCCGTGTCCGGCGGACGAAAAAGCTGCTGACCCAGGCGCTGACCCGGCTGCTGCAGGAGAAACAGATCAGCGAAATCACGGTCCGGGAGCTGACCGATCTGGCCGATATGAACCGGGGCACCTTTTATCTGTATTACAGGGATATCTTCGATATGCTGGAAAAAATCGAAGACAGTATGTTCGAGGCTCTGGACGACATTGTTTCCCTCCATCAGAATGATGATGTGTCCCGGCAGGCGAAGCCGATCCTGCTGGATCTGTTCCGCTTCATTGAAGAGAATCAGGAAATCTGCAGTGTGCTGCTGAGCCCTCACGGGGATATGAATTTTCTCCACAGGCTCAATCAGGTCGTCCGGGAAAAGTGCCTGCAGCTGTGGCCCAATAAGGAAGAGGAAAAGGACTCCTCCTTTGAGTATCATTACAGCTTTGTCGTCTATGGCTGCGTCGGGGTCTTCCGGGCCTGGCTGAACGGCAAATGTCAGGAGCCGGCGGAAAAAATGGCCGAGCTAGCCGATGCCATGATCCGCCGCGGCAGTCTCTAAGCCTCGAGGACGTGAGACTCGGGGACGGTTCCTCGTCTCATTTTCAGAAAGCCCTCCCGCTCCCCTTCCTTTTTATGATAGAATAAACTTACCCTTTATGCTGGAGGAATGTCCGTTCGGTTCGGAACGGACGCATATGCCGAAGGAAAGGCCGGAACGCTTTCAGCACTCGGGAATCGACCGAAACACTCTTCCGGGGTCGGATCAAGGCATCAGGGAATCAGGCCGCCAGTCCTGAAAAGCTCCGGCCCAAAACAGAATCAGGAGAATCTTCGATGGCAGGTATAAGGAAAACGGATTCCGATATGACACAGGGGAGCATCTGGCGCCATCTGGTCGAGTTTGCAATTCCCATGGCCCTCGGGCTTCTTTTTCAGCAGCTTTACAATACCGTGGATACCCTGGTGGTCGGTAATTTCGTCTCCAAGGAGGCACAGGCCGCCGTCGGTTCCACCGGCTCGATCATCAACACCGTGGTGGGCTTCTGCACGGGCCTGGCCACCGGCGCCTCCGTGATTATTTCCCAGCGGTACGGCGCCCATGATGACGCGGCGCTGCGCAAGGCGGTCCACACCACCATCGCCGTCACCTTTCTGCTGAGCGCCCTGGCCACGGCCGGCGGCCTTCTGATCGTGGATCCGATGCTTCGCTTCATGCAGACGCCTGCGGACGTATGGGAGGATGCCCGGCTGTATCTGACCATCTATTTCTGGGGCGTCAGCGGCATTCTCTTTTACAATATGGGCAGCGGCATCCTTCGCGCGGTCGGAGATTCCAGGCGTCCGCTGCTCTTCCTGATGCTCTCGGCCCTGCTGAACACGGTGCTGGATCTTTTCTTCGTGCTGGTGCTCGGCATGAAGGTGGACGGCGTGGCCCTGGCCACGGTGCTGGCCCAGGTGATTTCCGCCGGCGCGATCCTCTTCGTGCTGACCCGGGAAAAGGCGGCCTACGGCATCCGCTGGAAGGAGCTGCGCGTGGATCGGGACTCCCTTTCCGGCATCCTGAAAATCGGCCTGCCCTCCAGCATCCAGTCCGCGATCACCGCCTTCTCCAACGTGTTTGTCCAGTCCTATATCAACGCCTTCGGCTCAGCCTGCATGGCGGGCTATTCCATCTATAACAAGCTGGACGCCTTCGTCCTGATCCCCGTCCAGGCGCTTGCCATGTCCTCGACGACCATGGTCGGGCAGAACTGGGGCGCAAAGCAGACGGCCAGGGCCCGAAAGAGCGTCTCCACGGCGATCTGGCTGAGTCTGATCTCCACGGCGCTGCTGGGAATCGTCGCCTTCCTCGCGGCCAAAGATCTGATCGGCCTCTTCTCCCCGGATCCCGAGGTGGTTTCCTACGGGGTGCGTTTCATCCAGATTGTGACCCCGTTCTATCTGACGATCTCCTTCAACCAGATCTATTCCGGAGCCCTGCGCGGCATCGGGGACGCCACCGCGCCGACGGTGATCATGCTCTGCTCCTTCGTGGTCTTCCGCCAGATTTATCTCTTCATCACCAAAATGCTGAACGTCGGGTTTGTCTCCGTGGCCCTGGCCTATCCCATGGGCTGGATTCTCTGCTCCACGCTGCTGATCATCCGTTACCGCGGAAGCCGTCTTTTCAGGGAGGGAAATTTATGAAAAACTATCTGTTTGTGCATTTTCGGGAATCCACCTCTCCGGATGGAGAGCAGGTGCATTTTGCCCTGAGCCGGGACGGCTTTCACTGGGAGGCGCTGAACGGAGGAAGGCCCATACTCTGGGCCTATTACGGGGATCACGGAGTCCGGGACATGACCGTTGTCCGGGACAGTGTCACCGGCCGCTTCCATATTTTCGCGACGGATCTCTCCCTGTCCTACGGCATGCGCGGCCGGTATGCCCACAGCTGGGACAACATCACCCGATTCGGCAGCAAGGATCTGGCCCACTGGGAATCGGAGGATCTGATCCACTGGACAGAGGAGGAAATGGTCCGGCTGGGGGATGAAAGCTTCGGATGCCTGTGGGCGCCGGACGTGATCCGTGATCCTGCAAGCTCTGAATACGTGCTGCACTGGTCCTCCGCCCGCCCCGGGGAGAAATACATGGGCATCTACTGCGCCTCCACCCGGGATTTCCGGCATTTTTCCCAGCCCCGGCCGCTGTATCTGAAGGAGGATTCCACGGTCATTGATTCCGCGATGTATGAGGAAAACGGGAAGTACTACCTGTTTGTCAAAAGTCACGGAAACCCGAACCGGCTGATGCTGCTGGAGGGAGGCACGGTATATGGCCCCTTCCGCCGCGTCGAGGCCTTTGACCGGCGGATGGAGGAGATCGAAGAGGGCAATTTTGAAGCGCCGACAGCCGTCCGTCTGGAGGATGGCCGGTGGTGCCTGTTTCTGGATTATTACGGCGTGCCGGGTGCCGGGCAGGGCTATGTTCCCTTCCTGGCTCCCTGCCTGGCCGGCGGAGATTTTGTCCGCAGTGATGCCTCCTTCTCCTTCCCCTATGGTTTCAAGCACGGCACCATTCTGGAAATCACGGAAGAGGAATATGACCGAATGAAGGCGCACGACTGGAGTGACGTGCCGGACGGCCGGTGGAAGAGCCCCGGTTCAACCTGATCCGCGTTCCGTTCCTTCCCCCGCCGGTTTGGCCGGCCGGGTTCAAAAAAATCATCCAAAAACAAGGAAGGACGGCCTTCGAAGAACCCGCACAGTTCCCCAGAGGCCGTCCTTTTCAATCATCAAACCTTAAACTCTCATCCGAAGCACCAGTCCAGCCCGGCGGGCAGGGCCTGGTTCCAGAAGTCAAAATTGTGCACGCCCGGCGCTGTCCAGAAGGTATGGGGATATCCCATCTTCTCCAGCTCCTCATGGAAGGACAGATTGTTCCGCCAGAGGAAATCCTCCGTCCCGCAGGACAGGAAGAGCCGCGGGAAGCATCCCTTCTCCAGATCCTTCTTCGCCAGGAAAACCGGATCCTTCACGGAGTTCGCCACCTGATCCGCCGGCCCGAAAACCGTCCGGTAATAGCTCAGAGGAACGCTCGGCAGATGCTCCTTTTCGATCCGTCCCGAGATGATATCCTCCACGATCAGGGCCGAGGACATGGCGATCACGCTGCCAAAGACCTCCGGATACCGCAGCCCGTTGATAATGGCGCCGAAGCCGCCCATGCTGAGGCCGGCGATGACCGTATCCTCCCTCCGGCAAGACAGGTTGAACATCTGCCGGGTGGCCTCCACCAGCTCCTCGCCGATCAGCCGGCCGTAATCCTCCCCCATCGCTTCACAGTCCAGATAGAAGAAGTTGCCGCCGTCCGGCATGATCACCGCGCAGCGGTGCTTTTGCGCCCACTGGGCGATGCCGCTCTGGGTCAGATAATCCGTCCTGCTGCCGGTATAGCCGTGCAGCAGATAAACCGTCGGAAACGGTCCCCGGTTGTAGTCCTCGGTCTTATTCCCGTTTTCCGGCTCCAGCGGAATCACCGCGGTAAACGACCGGTGGGTTTTCGTCGCGTAGGAATAGTACTCAGCCTGGAAAATCGCCATAATTCACGTTCTCCGTTCCAAATCTCAGAAGGTTTCTGCCCCTGCCGTCTCAGCAGCTTCTTCCGTCTCTTCCGTCTCCTCCGGCACATCGCTGAAGTAGCTTCCGACAACGGCCTGGCTCCAGGTGCTGGACTGCGTAATCTCGTAATTCCGCAGCACGCTCGGATGGAAGTCATAGTACACATTGGAGTAAACCGGAATCATGGGCTCCGTCTCCGCGAACTTCTCCAGGAATCCGATCCACTTCCGGCAGTAGGTCAGCAGGTCGCCGGCCTGCGTCTTTCTCATCTCGATCGCCGCTTCCGCCACAGCTTCGTCCTTGATGCCGTTCACGTTCACGAGGCCGCCGTCCATGAACAGCGTGCTCGGATCATAGGCGATATCAAAGTTGCTCCCCAGGAACAGCAAGTCGTAATCCGGCGCCTCCTGCCCGTAATACATGGGCAGCACCGAGTCGCTGGGCTCCAGCGTCAGCACGATTCCGACTTCCTTCAGGTGATCCGCGAAGCAGGTTTTGAACCCTTCCGCGATCTGCGTGGGCTCCGGATAAACCAGCTTCAGCTCCAGAGGAATCAGCTTTCCGTCAATGACCTTGCAGCGCACCTCGTCCGTGCTGCTGTCATAGGTCTGTCCGTCCAGGTTCATCGTCCATCCGGCGTCCTCCAGCAGCTGCGCCGCCCGGGCCGTGTCAAACGCGTAGTTCTCAATGCCCTCCAGCGTGAGGCTCTCCCAGTCTGCCTGCAGCTGCTCCTTCTCCGCCTCGGACATGTCCTCCGGCGGTTCCTGGGACACCGTGCCGTTGACCATCTGGTACATCCACTGTCCCAGTCCGTAATATCCGTCCATCTTCAGGCCGTACTCTCCGACATAGTCCCGCGTCAGCGATTCCTTGTCCAGGCAGAGGGCAATGGCCTTCCGCACCTCGGCCTCCGCCGTCGCGGGCCGGGTGCCGTTGAAGGTGATGAAGCTCAGGCCCTGCCGGGGATAGGTCTTCTGGGCATAGGCCCCGTTGATGACCGCCCGGTCCATGCCGTCCCGGATCAGGTCCGCCCGGGAGACCTTGTTCAGCAGGCCGTATTCGCCCCGCAGCATTTCGTCGATCATGGTGTCCGCGTTGGCCACCCTGAAAGTGATCCGCAGAATCACGGGCTTCAGCCCCTCGGAGTTCCCCTTGTAGAGGGGATTCAGCTCAAAATGGGCTTCCGTCCCGTCAAAGGACAGGATGCGGTACGGGCCGCTCACCGCCTGCGGGTGGGTCAGATATCCGCTGTTTTCATCCAGCAGCGTCTTCTTCAGCAGCTCCGCCGTGAACAGCGGCACATCCCTGGGTTCCTGCTTATTCCGCACGTAGACGCCGTATCCGTCGTCCCGGACCTCGCATCCGGGCGCGATGATATGAATCGGAAGCGGGTAGCAGTCCAGCAGGCCGACCTCGTAGAAATACGGCAGGTATTCCGCCCGGATCCGGATCTGCAGCTGATACTTTCCGATCACCCGCAGCCCCGTCACATAGGGCTGATTTCCTTCCACATAGTCCTTCCAGCCGACCATGAAATCCGCGTCCGCGCTGTTTCCGCCGATTTCGTCGATCAGCGGAGAGGTCCTCAGCAGCCAGCTGAAGGCGTAGTCCCACGCGGTGATCGGGGTTCCGTCGGAATAGTACAGATCCTCGTACAGGGTGATGTTGTATACGTGGTTTCCCTCTCCGTCCTGGGTCACCACGCTGCCGTCCGTCACCACGGAGGGATCCAGCCGAAATCCGCCCTGCTCGGTATTCCATTCCACCAGATTGTATCCGCTGATCAGCTTCCGCACATCCACGTCGCTGCTGGAGTTCCCCCAGTTGTCCAGGGAGAACGCCCCATACATGGGCATCACGGAGCCGACGGTCAGCTCGTCATAGTCGTACGCGGCCGTGGCCGTGACCGTGGTCTGCGCAGTCCCCGCCGCCGTGGGCGCCTCCGCGAAAGCCAGGGAGCCCAGCATCATCAGCATCAATCCAAGCGCCAATACTTTTTTCATATGTTCCCTCTCATCGCGTCCAGGTTCCTTAAAACTGCACCTCCGCACAGACCGAAGCCTGTGCGGAGGGCGTTTAGACAATCATCCAGTTATTCGTAGGTTTCGCCCGTGCTCATGCTCATGTTCGGGACACCCAACGGCGTTTCGTAGTCGTTGATGATCATCTCATCGTCCGTCCAGTACCGCACCGTGTAGATCATGTTCCTGGCCGGCATCTCTCCGGCCACCTCCGCAAAGTTCACATTGTAGCCTTCAATCTCCGGGCTCACCACATCATAGCCCTCGCCGTAGGCCAGCATCGCCGTATAGGTCTCCGCCGCCTGAGAGCCGTTGTTGAACAGGTAGTAGATCGTCAGCCTGTACTGTTCCTCCGTATACACGACGTCCACGACGGTGTCGCCGGTGATCGTCCCGCTGACCCGCGGAATATCCGCGACATATCCGGCCAGCGCGGGCGAGGTTACGTTGTAGGCTGCGCCGCTGGCATACAGGGCAGAGAAGCTGCCCGCCGCCTGCTGACCGCCGACCTCGTTGATCCAGTAGTTGACCGTCAGCCGATACTGGGTCTGGGTTCCGTTGACATAGTTGACAGTATAGGAGGTGGTCACGGTCTCGCCATCCGCGTTCCGGATCACAACGCCGCTCGGAACGTTGACGATCGAGCCGTCCTCTCTCTGCACAGGCGTCACAACGATGGATACGATGGTGTCGCCTTCATTCAGTCCCGTCACGGTGTAGGTTCCGTTGTCGCCGCCCGTGATGGTGATCGGCTTGGGCGTAATCACCAGTCCGCCGTCCACGACCACGAAGGTCACGTTGGTGAAGCTGGGATTCGTATTCGCGAAGTTGCCGGCCGCCAAGTTCATGGCGTAGTTGCCCGCGGTTCTGCCGGTCGCCGTCGCGCTGCCGCTGAAGCTGAAGTCAGCCTCCGTGTACAGCGGGCTGCTGATGCTCACGTCATATCCGGTCACCGTATGGATCTGTCCGTCGTATTCGAGGGTCTCCTGGTGTCCGGTGATCGTGACCGTGATCGGCGTCGGGTTCGTTCCAATGGTTTCCGTATCCTCGCCGGGGGTGACCGGAACGTCGGGCAGATCCGGATCCGGGCTCGTGCCCTTCGCCGTCGCCACGTTCACGACTCTGCCCGCGGTCGCATCCGCCGCGGTCACCGTGTAGCTCGCCGTGAACTCCTCGCTCGCTCCGGGCGCCAGGCTCGCCACGGTCCATTCATCTCCGGTCAGCTCATCCGTGACCGTGATGTTCGTGATCGTCAGGTTGCCGTCGTTGGTCGCCGTGATCCTGTAGGTGATCGTATCGCCCAGCGCATAGCCCCTTTCAGGTGCCGTACTGGTCGTAACCTTGGTCACCGTCAGGTGTCCGTCAGGTTCTTCCGTGGGTACTGTGACATCGCCGGGTACGACCGGAACGTCAGGCTGATCCGGATCCGGGCTCGTGCCCCTCGCCGTCGCCGCGTTCACGACGCTGCCCGCCAGCACATCCGCCTCGGTCACCGTGTAGCTCGCGTTGAATTCTCTGCTCGCTCCGGGCGCCAGGCTCGCCACGGTCCAGTTATCGCCGGTCAGCTCGTCCGTGACCGTGATGTTCGTGATCGTCAGGTTGCCGTCGTTGGTTGCCGTGATCCTGTAGGTGATCACATCGCCCAGCGCGTAGCCCGTAGCAGGCGTCTGGCTGGTCACAGCCTTGGTCACCGTCAGATGTCCGTTCGGGTCTTCCGTGGGTACTGTGACATCGCCGGGTGTAACAGGTACATCGGGTTCATCCGGATCCTGGGTCGTGCCCTTCGCCGTCGCAGTGTTCACTACGCTGCCCGCCAGCACATCCGCCTCGGTCACCGTGTAGCTCGCTTCGAATTCTCTGCTCGCTCCGGGCGCCAGGCTCGCCACGATCCAGTTATCGCCGGTCAGCTCGTCCGTGACCGTGATGTTCGTGATCGTCAGGTTGCCGTCGTTGGTTGCCGTGATCCGATAGCTGATTACGTCGCCCAGCGCGTAGCCCGTAGCAGGCGTCTGGCTGGTCACAGCCTTGGTCACCGTCAGGTGTCCGTTCGGGTCCTCCGTGGGTACGGTTACCTCGCCGGGTACGACCGGAACGTCAGGCACATCCGGATCCGGGCTCGTGCCCTTCGCCGTCGCCGCGTTCTTCACGCTACCCGCCAGCACATCCGCCTCGGTCACCGTGTAGCTCGCTTCGAATTCTCTGCTCGCTCCGGGCGCCAGGCTCGCCACGGTCCAGTTATCGCCGGTCAGCTCATCCGTGACCGTGATATCCGTGATCGTCAGGTTGCCGTCATTAAGCACCGTAACCTTATAAGTGATCAAATCTCCCAGCGCATAGCCCGCTTCAGGCGTCGTGCTGGTCACAGCCTTGGTCACCGTCAGGTGTCCATTCGGCTCTTCCGTGGGTACTGTGACGTCGCCGGGCGTTACAGGAACATCAGGCACATCCGGATCCGGGCTCGTGCCCTTCGCCGTCGCCTCGTTCTTCACTTCGCCCGCCAGCACATCGTCCTCGGTCACCGTGTAGGTCGCCGTGAATTCTCTGCTCGCATCAGGCGCTAGGCTGGCTACGGTCCATTCATCGCCGGTCAGCTCATCCGTCACCGTGATGTCCGTGATCGTCAGGTTACCGTCGTTGGTTACCGTGACCTTATAGATAATCTCATCACTCAGCGCATAGCCCGCTTCAGGCGTCGTGCCGGTCACAACCTTGGTCACCGTCAGATGTCCATTCGGCTCTTCCGTGGGTACTGTGACATCGCCGGGCGTAACAGGAACATCAGGCACATCCGGATCCGGGCTCGTCCCCTTCGCCGTCGCCTCGTTCTTCACGCTGCCCGCCAGCACATCCGCCTCGGTCACCGCGTAGCTCGCTTCGAATTCTCTGCTCGCTCCGGGCGCCAGGCTCGCCACGGTCCAGTTATCGCCGGTCAGTTCATCCGTGACCGTGATGTTCGTGATCGTCAGGTTGCCGTCGTTGGTCGCCGTGATCCTGTAGGTGATCACATCGCCCAGCGCGTAGCCCGCTTCAGGCGTCGTGCTGGTCACAGCCTTGGTCACCGTCAGATGTCCGTTCGGGTCTTCCGTGGGTACTGTGACATCGCCGGGTGTAACAGGT